>CALWOX010000004.1 GCA_944383265.1 uncultured Lachnospiraceae bacterium
ACAATGGCCAAGTGTCGGATAGGAACGGCAAAATTTTTTGCACTTCTATTGCTTCTTTATCACACATAAGCAAAATCGCAGGGCATGAAACAGCTTATGGCGGGTGGCGGCGTTGCCCTTATCGGTATGCTCCTTGTACCGCAGCTTACCGGGCTTTTCGGATAAGCCGCAGGAGTAGCCGCCTATGCAGAGCATACTTGACGCGATTAACGAATGGATAAAGGGTATCTTAATCGGAGCCATTAACGGTAATCTGTCAACTATGTTCGGGGACGTAAACGAAAAGGTAGGCACTATCGCAAACGAGGTAGGCAAGACCCCGCAGGGGTGGAACGCGAATATCTTCTCCATGATACAGAACCTTTCGGAGAATGTAATCGTCCCCATAGCGGGGCTTGTCATTACCTATGTCCTATGCGTGGAGCTTATCAGCATGGTAACGGAAAAGAACAATCTGCACGACGTTGACACTTTTATGTTTTTCAAGTGGTTTTTCAAAGCGTTCGTTGCCGTCTTTCTGGTAACGCATACCTTTGACATTACTATGGCAGTCTTTGACATGGCGCAGCACATTGTTTCCGGCGCGGCGGGGGTTATCGGCAGCGATACGGCTATCGACGCTGCCGAAGCCCTTGCTTCCATGCAGGAGGGGCTTGAAGAAATGGAAATCCCCGAACTACTCTTGCTCATGCTTGAAACAAGCCTTGTGAGCTTGTGCATGAAAATCATGTCTGTACTGATAACGGTTATCCTCTACGGCAGAATGATTGAAATTTACCTTTACTGTTCGGTATCGCCTATCCCATTCGCAACCATGACCAACCGGGAATGGGGACAGATAGGGAACAACTACCTAAAGGGCTTATTCGCCCTTGGCTTTCAGGGGTTCCTCATTATGATATGCGTCGGCATTTACGCCGTCCTTGTAAATGACATGATTATCGCAGACAACTTACACAGCGCGATATTCTCCCTTGCAGCCTATACGGTTATCCTCTGTTTTTCCCTGTTCAAATCCGGCGCACTGGCAAAATCAATCCTCAATGCACACTAATATAGAAAACGCGGGGAACTTCCCCGCAGAAAGGAGGTTTTTTCTTGGCGTATGTACCCGTACCGAAAGACTTATCCAAAGTCAAAACAAAAGTCGCTTTCAACCTGACGAAGCGGCAGCTCATTTGTCTTGCGGGAGCCTTAGGCGTAGGCTTGCCGCTTTTCTTTTTGCTCAAGGACAGCGCAGGGACGAGCCTTGCGGCTATGGCGATGATTGTCGTCATGCTGCCCTGTTTCCTCTTTGCCATGTATGAGAAACACGGGCAGCCCCTTGAAGTGATTGCAAAGAACATCATACAGACCCGGTTTATCCGTCCAAAGGAACGCCCCTACCGGACGGAAAACCTTTACGCCGTCCTGGAACGGCAGAGAAATTTAGAAAAGGAGGTATCAGCGATTGTCAAAAAGACAGGCAGCACAGGCGCGGGCAGCCGCCCCCGCAAAGGGAAAACGAAAGCTGACCCGCGCCGAAAAGAAACAGATTGAAGCCCTGATACGGCAGGCAAAGGGCGACGGGAAAGCGCATACCGCGCAGCAGACCATTTCCTACTTGCAGATGTACCCGGACGGTATCTGCCGGGTAACGGATAAGAAGTATTCCAAAAGTATCGCCTTTGAGGACATTAACTATCAGCTTGCGGGCAGCGACGACAAGACCGCCATTTTTGAAAACTGGTGCGATTTCCTCAACTACTTTGACGCTTCCGTATCGGTGCAGCTTTCCTTTATCAATCAGGGGACGCAGCGGGAGGAAGCGGAAAAAGCCATTGACATACCCCCGCAGGACGACGCTTTCAATTCTATCCGCAGCGAGTACGCGGGTATGCTGAAAAATCAGCTTAGTAAAGGAAACAACGGGCTTGTGAAGCACAAGTACATCACGTTTTCCGTGGAAGCCGACAACCCGGCGGCGGCAAAATCCCGCCTTGCCCGCATTGAAACCGACATACTCAATAACTTCAAGGTGCTTGGCGTGACCGCCCGCCCTCTTAACGGGCAGGAACGCTTAAAGGTGCTGCATGGGGTATTCCACCCGGACGGGGAGCCGTTTTCGTTCTCCTATGACTGGCTTGCCCCGGCAGGGCTTACCACAAAGGACTTTATCGCCCCGTCCTCTTTCCGGTTCGGGGTGGGCAGGTATTTCCGCATGGGGCGAAAAATCGGCGCGGTGTCTTTCCTTGAAATCCTTGCGCCGGAACTGAACGACCGTATGCTTGCCGACATTCTGGACTTGGAAACGGGCGTAATCGTCAACTTACATATCCGCAGTATCGACCAGACGGAAGCCATTAAGACCATTAAGCGCAAAATCACAGACCTTGACAAGATGAAGATTGAGGAACAGAAAAAAGCCGTCCGTTCCGGGTACGACATGGATATAATCCCGTCCGACCTTGCCACGTTCGGCAGCGAAGCGAAAAATCTCTTGCAGGATTTACAAAGCAGGAATGAGCGAATGTTCCTGTTGACGTTCCTTGTGGTAAACATGGCAGATACGAAGCGGAAACTGGAAAATGACGTGTTCGCGGCGGCGGGTATCGCACAGAAATATAACTGCGCCCTGACCCGCCTTGACTATCAGCAGGAAGCGGGGCTTATGTCCTCTGTCCCACTTGGGGAAAACCTTGTCCCCATTCAGCGGGGGCTTACCACTTCCAGTATCGCAATCTTTATCCCCTTTATCACGCAGGAGCTTTTCCAGACCGGGGAAGCCCTCTACTACGGGCTGAACGCGCTTTCCAATAACATGATACTCTGCGACCGCAAGCAGCTTAAAAACCCGAACGGGCTTATCTTGGGAACGCCGGGAAGCGGGAAATCCTTTGCGGCAAAGCGGGAAATGACAAATGCGTTCCTCATTACGGACGACGACATTATCATCTGCGACCCGGAAGCCGAGTATTTTTCCCTTGTGCAGCGGCTGAACGGACAGGTGGTACGGCTCTCCCCGGCAGGGAAAGGCATGGACGGCAAGCCCCAGTATGTGAACCCTATGGATATAAACCTCAATTACAGCGAGGACGACAACCCCCTTGCTTTAAAAAGCGATTTTATCCTTTCTCTCTGTGAACTTGTCATTGGCGGCAAGGAGGGCTTGCAGCCTGTCGATAAGACCGTCATTGACCGGGCGGTACGGAACGTGTACCGCCCGTTTTTAGCTGACCCCGACCCTGCGAAAATGCCTGTCCTTGGCGACCTCTACGACGAGCTTCTAAGGCAGCCGGAGCCGGAAGCGGCGCGGATTGCGGCGGCGTTGGAGCTGTATGTCTCCGGCTCTCTGAACGTCTTTAACCACCGTACCAACGTGGAGCTGAATAACCGCCTTGTCTGCTTTGATATTAAGCAGCTTGGGAAGCAGCTCAAAAAGTTAGGTATGCTCATTGTGCAAGACCAGGTATGGAACCGCGTGACCGTCAACCGGGCAGAGAAAAAGGCAACGCGCTACTACATGGACGAATTTCACTTGCTTCTGAAAGAGGAACAGACCGCCGCGTACAGCGTGGAAATCTGGAAGCGGTTCCGTAAATGGGGCGGCATACCGACCGCCATTACCCAGAACGTGAAAGACCTTTTGGCAAGCCGCGAGGTGGAGAACATCTTTGAGAACAGCGATTTTGTCCTCATGCTCAATCAGGCGCAGGGCGACCGGGCTATCCTTGCAGGGCAGTTAGGCATTTCCCCACAGCAGATGAAGTATGTGACCCATACCGAAGCGGGCGAGGGGCTTATCTTCTACGGGAACGTGGTGCTGCCCTTTGTAGACCGCTTCCCGAAGGACACGGAGCTTTACCGGGTAATGACGACGAAGCCGGAGGAAGTGGGGGACGCATGAGAAAATTGACACATTTCAGCCTGTTTACCGGGATTGGCGGAATTGACCTTGCAGCAGAAGCAGCGGGATTTTCTACCGTCTGTCAATGTGAATGGGCGGAATACCCAAACAAAGTGCTTGAAAAGCATTGGCCGTATGTGCCGCGCTTTCAAGACATTACAACCGTAACAAAGGAGGCATTTATTGAAAAAACAGGACAAGAAACAGTCACGCTCATCTCCGGGGGCTTCCCCTGCCAGCCATTTTCCGCAATCGGCCCGAAGCAGGGATTTTCCGACCCCCGTTATCTCTGGCCGGAAATGTGCCGCGTCATTAAGGAGCTGCGCCCCCGTTGGGTGCTTGGCGAAAATGTTGCTAACTTCATCAATATGGGGCTCCACAAAACGCTCTTTGACTTGGAGCAGGCGGGATATGCTGTTTGGACATTCGTACTTCCTGCTTGCGCCGTCGGCGCATGGCATGAACGCAAGCGAACTTTTATCGTGGGGGCTGATGTTTCCCACACCACTTGCTTCCGACACAGGTTCAAAGGCAAATGTAGAGCGGATAAGTCTAACGAAAGCGGGAGCGTTCCGCAGACAGAAAAGGGACGGGACATACTGGACGCCCAAACTGTCGGAAACCATTTACTTTCTGACCCCGACAACCGATATGACCCAGCGTTTCAACCCCGAATGGGTGGAATGGCTCATGGGATTCCCACAGGGGTGGACGGAAATCTCTTATGGGGCATAGAACCATTGAATATTCCCCGGCTTGTTCCAGACAAAAAAGACCGGGCAAAACGGCTGAAAACGCTTGGCAATGCGGTTGTCCCGGCGCAGGTATATCCGATACTTAGATATATCGCAGACATAGAACTTGGGCGCTGCCGGGAGTGGTGTGTATTTTCGGAGGGAGGAGGTGGAACGCCATAGAACAATATAAGCCCCGTGATAAAATCACGCAGAAAATGACCCGTGACGGGCTGACCGAGCAGAACCAGACCACGGGCGAAAGCGAACGTATCAGCAAGCGCATACAGGAAGCGGATTTCCAGAAAACGCTGGAGCAGCAAGCCGCACAGGACGCGGCGCAGCTTCAAGGGGCGGCTTCCCCGCCATCTCCCTTGCCCCATGCGCCGGGGACTGCCCCGAAGCAGGACACCGGAACCGCCGAGCGCGTCATGGAGCGTATCGACGCAGCCCATACCCGCAAGGCAAGCAAAAAGGCGGCACGCAAGGCACAGGAAGAAGCAACGGTTAAAGAGAAATCTTCCCGCTTGCAGTTTACCGAAGAAGAGCTTTCCACACCGGAACTGGAAAAGTACATTGAGAAATCCAACCGGACAGCCGACCGTCTGGACGCGGCAAAGGCAGCTATCCCGAAGCAGAAAAAACTTGTTAAGGAGCGCACTTTTGACGAAGCCACCGGAAAGGCAAAGACCCGCTTACGCTTTGAGGAACGGGAAAAACCCATGCCCGGAAGCAAAAGCCATAAAAACCCGCTGTCCCGCCCCGCGCAGGAAGCGGGTATTTTCGTCCACAACAAGGTACATTCCGTAGAAAAGGACAATTCCGGCGTGGAGGGCGCGCACAAATCCGAAGAACTGGCGGAAAAAGGCGCAAAATACGGGGCGCGGAAAGTCAAACAGGGACACCGCAGTCACAAGCTCAAACCCTACCGGAAAGCGGCAAAGGCAGAGAAAGCGGCGGCAAAGGCGAATGTCAACTTCCAGTACCACAAGACGCTGCACGAAAACCCGCAGCTTACAAGCAATCCCCTTTCCCGCTTCTGGCAGAAACAGCAGATTAAAAAGCAGTATGCAAAAGCGGCAGGGGCAGGCGGCGCAAAGGGTATCAAAGCCGCAGCAGAGAACACCCGGAAAGCGGCAGCCAAAGCCGCCGAGAAAACAAGGCAGACCGTAGCGTTTGTGGCAAGGCACCCGGCAGGCGTTTGTATCGCCATAGCCGCGCTGCTCCTGATTATCCTTGTCTTTGCGGGGCTGTCGTCCTGTTCGGCTTTTGTTTCCGGGACGATAAACGGCGTTGTGGGGACTTCCTACACATCAGAGGACAGCGACCTTGTGGCGGTGGAAAACAATTATGCCGCTATGGAAAATGAGCTGCAAGCAGAGATTGACAATATCGAGCGAACCCACCCCGGCTATGATGAATACCGCTACGACCTTGACACAATCGGGCATAACCCCCATGAATTAGCGTCTTATCTGACTGCCCTTTTGCAGAGCTACACCCTGGAGAGCGCACAGGCAGAAATCGAGCGCATTTTCGGCTTGCAGTACACCTTGACACTGACCGAGGAAGTAGAGATACGCTACCGCACCGAAACAAGCACTGACCCGGAAACCGGAGAAACCACAAGTGAGGAAGTCCCTTATGAGTATTATATCCTCAACGTGGAGCTGACGAACAAGCCCATTTCCTCACTTGCGGAAGAACTCCTGACCCCGGAGCAGCTTGAAATGTTCCGTGTCTACATGGAAACAAGCGGAAACAAGCCGCTGATTTTCGGCGGAGGTTCCCCGGACACTTCCGCGTCGGAGGATTTAAGCGGCGTACAGTTTGTAAACGGCACACGCCCCGGAAACACCGCCCTTGTAGACCTTGCGAAACAGCAGGTCGGCAACGTGGGCGGCTATCCCTATTGGAGCTGGTATGGCTTCAATTCCCGCGTCGAGTGGTGCGCCTGCTTTGTGAGCTGGTGCTACAATCAGGCGGGTGTGAGCGAACCGAAGTTTGCCGCCTGCCAGTCGCAGGGCGTCCCGTGGTTCCAGTCACGGGGACAATGGGGCGCAAGGGGCTATGAGAATATCGCCCCCGGCGACGCTATCTTTTTTGACTGGGATTTAGACGGCAGCGCAGACCATGTAGGCATTGTCATAGGCACAGACGGAAGCCGCGTCTATACCGTGGAGGGCAATTCCGGCGACGCCTGCAAGATAAAAAGCTACGACCTGAACTATCAGTGTATCAAAGGGTACGGGCTGATGAACTGGTAAACCGACCAAAAATGAAAGGAGAAATTTTATATGGCTATGAACAAGATTGAACGTATCGACCGGGAAATCCAAAAGACCCGTGAGAAAATCACAGAGTACCAGAACAAGTTAAAAGGCTTGGAAGCACAGAAAACCGAAGCGGAAAACCTACAAATCATACAGCTTGTGCGGGCTATGAAGCTGACCCCGCAGGAGCTTAACGCCATGCTTTCGGGCGGCGGTATTCCGGGCATGGAACCCGCGCCGGACTATGGCACAGCGGAACCCGCAGCCTATGACGAGGGACAGGAGGACGCAGAACATGAAGAATAAAATCACAAGGACACTGACCGCCTTTTGCGCCGCCCTGCTCCTTATGGGCGGCGTTTCCGTTCCCGCTTTTGCACAAACCCTGGAGGACACGCCCGACGCGACCGACGACAGCGGCGTTGTCGTGGAGGAACCGCAGGAAGCCGAACCCCTCACGCCGGAGGGGAACGCCACCCTTGTAGATGATTTCGGCGGGAACAAGCAGCTTATCACAGTAACGACCAAAGCCGGGAATTACTTCTATATCCTCATTGACCGGGACGACGAGGGGGAAAACACCGTCCATTTCCTCAATCAAGTGGACGACGCAGACCTTTCTGCGCTTTTGGAGGACGGGGAAACGGAGAAAACGCCCGCCGTCTGCACCTGTACGGAGAAATGCGAAGCCGGAGCCGTCAATATCAACTGCCCCGTATGCTCTACTGACCGTACCCAGTGTGCGGGCGTGGAAGCCGAACCGGAGCCGGAGGAACCGGAAGAACCACAAAAGGAAGAAAGCGGCGGCAACATGGGCTTGCTGCTTATCGTCCTTGTGCTTGCCGGGGCAGGCGGCGCGGCGTTCTATTATTTCAAAGTGTTGAAACCGAAGAAGGACGCGGCAAAGGGAAGCGACGACCTGAGCGATTATGACTTTGACGACTACAACGAGGACGAAGAAACCGAGGAAGAACAGCCGGAGGAAGCTGACGACGGGGAGGAAGCTGACGAAGGGCAGGAGGATAAAGAAGTATGACCCTGTTCACGGACAGCCCCTATGAAAAAATGATGATACAGAAGCCGGAGGACGGGAAGCGGGACAAATCCCCGCCCGCTTCCTTTCCCCCGCGCTGCGCGGGATGCCCCTATCGGGGGCAGTCCCCTTGTATCGGGTATTGTATCAAACAAATTTCTATCGACCTTTCCAAATAGACGTGTTCATAGTGATATGATAGAATGGAAAGAAAAAGGGAGCGTGAACCTTATGGAGAAAAAAACTCTATTTGAAATACCGATTTACTCTATGAGTGAAAAGGAATTTAATAAGCGGTGGAATAAAAAGAAAACTGAATTTTATGATATGCTTGTATCTCATGGACATTCTGATGAGGACGCAAGATATTATACATCAGCTTCAAGTTTTCCACGTTGTCTTTGGAAATATAATCAGATTATCGGATATATCAAAATCTCTGTCACTAAACATGAAGTTTGGTTCGATATATACTGTTCCTTAGACAAAATATATTATGCAGATAGTAAACAAAAACATTTCATTCAAGATATTCACGCAAACGGAACACACTTTTATCTTTCCAATCCGCAAGATAAAGAAATTAAAGAGGAAATATTGAAGTGGTTAAAAGCTATTGAAAAAGACCATTTAAGAAAAACTTTTTATGTGGACTATTCCACATTTAACAATATCTTTGAATACGTTAATATTGAACAGATAATGAAAGCTATGTAAACAAATATTTTAGTCACTGACGGCAAATTTCTATCAAAGAGATTTGCCGTTTTTTTATGTCTGAAAGGAGGATTTTTTATTGACTTCACATATCTTAGTAATCGCTGAAAAGCCCAGTGTGGCGCAGTCTATCGCCGCTGTCCTTGGCGCAAGAGAGAAAAAGGACGGCTTTATCGAGGGGAACGGCTACCTTGTTTCATGGTGTGTCGGTCATTTGGTAGGGCTTGCGGAAGCTGCCGCCTATGGGGAACAGTACAGGAAATGGAGCTATGACAGCTTACCCATTCTGCCGCAGGAATGGAAATACACCGTCGCCGCCGATAAGAAAGCACAGTTTGACACCCTCAAAGACCTTATGCACCGGGAGGACGTTTCCGAAGTCGTCAACGCCTGCGACGCAGGACGCGAGGGGGAATTGATTTTCCGTTTCGTCTATGAAGTTGCCGGGTGTAAAAAGCCCATGCGCCGCCTTTGGATTTCCTCAATGGAGGACGAAGCTATCCGGGACGGCTTCTCCCACTTAAAGGACGGACGGGACTATGACCCCCTCTTTGCTTCTGCCCTTTGCAGGGCAAAAGCTGACTGGATTATCGGTATCAACGCCACCCGCCTTTTCTCCTGCCTTTATAACCATACCCTGAACGTGGGGCGCGTCCAGACCCCGACCTTAAAAATGCTTGTTGACCGGGACGCTGCCATTACCACGTTCAAGAAAGAAAAATACTATCATGTGCGGCTCATGCTCCCCGGCGCGGAAGCCATAAGCGAACGGCTCCCCGCCGCTGATGAAGCGCGGGAACTGAAAAAGGCTTGCGAAGCAGCGCAGGCGGTTTGTGCTTCCCTTTCCAGAGAACAGAAAACCGCAGCCCCGCCGAAGCTCTTTGACCTCACTTCCTTACAACGGGAAGCGAACCGGATTTTCGGCTATACCGCAAAGCAGACCCTTGACCTTGCACAAGCTCTTTACGAAAAGCGGCTCCTTACTTATCCGAGGACAGACAGCAGCTACCTGACCGACGACATGGGCGACACGGCGGCGGATATCATCACAATGCTATGCGGAAAGCTCCCCTTTATGGAGGGCGTTGCCCTCACGCCGGAAGTCTCCCGGCTCTTAAACAGCAAAAAGGTGTCCGACCACCACGCAATCATTCCTACTATGGAGCTTGCAAAAACCGACCTTTCCGGGCTTCCGGAAACGGAACGGAATATCCTTACCCTTGCCGGGGCAAGGCTTCTCATGGCTGCCGCCGAACCGCATACCTTTGAAGCGGTCACGGCGGTTTTTGAATGTGCGGGACAGACCTTTACCGCAAAGGCAAGGGCGGTACTTTCCGACGGTTGGAAAGGCTTGGAACGCCGCTACCGGGCGACCCTCAAAACAAAACCAGACCCGGAGGACGACGGAGAAAGCGGGCTTCTCCCCGGTACACTCTCCTTTAGCGAGGGGCAGACCTTTGACAGTCCCACGGCAAAGGTAACGGAGCATGACACCACGCCGCCGAAGCCACACAACGAAGCGTCCCTGCTCTCCGCTATGGAACGCGCCGGGAATGAGGAAACCGACCCAGACGCGGAACGCCGGGGGCTTGGAACGCCTGCGACCCGCGCCGCTGTCATTGAAAAGTTAGTCAAGGGCGGTTTTGTGGAGCGTAAGGGGAAGCAGCTTATCCCTACAAAGGACGGTATCAACCTTGTATGCGTCCTGCCGGAAGCCCTCACTTCCCCGAAGCTGACCGCCGAATGGGAAAACAACCTGACGCAGATAGCAAAGGGAAAGGCAGACCCGGACGCATTTATGGGCGGTATCGAGGAAATGGCAAAGGGGCTTGTGAAATCCTATCCCTTCCTTTCCGACGAGAAAAAAGACCTGTTCAAGCCGGAACGTGCCGAGCTTGGCAAATGCCCCCGCTGCGGCTCCCCGGTCTATGAGGGGAAAAAGAACTATTATTGCAGCAGCCGGGAATGTGCCTTTACCATGTGGAAGAACGACCGTTTCTTTGAGGAAAGGAAAGTAACCTTTTCCCCGAAAATCGCCGCTGCGCTCCTAAAGGACGGCAAGGCAGCCGTGAAAAAGCTCTATTCCCCGAAAACAGGCAAGACCTATGAGGGAACCGTCCTTTTGGCTGATACGGGCGGGAAGTACGTCAATTACCGGGTGGAGCTTCCGAAGAAACGAAAGTAACGCAGCAAGCATAGGAAAGGGGTACCCTTTCCGTAAAATCCCCGCTTCCCCTTACCGGGAACGACGGGGATTTTTGCTTGTTGGGAAGTGTCCCAAACCCTCTGAAAAAATAAAAAACACTTTGGCAAAAGCGCGGCAGCCCCGTAGTAGGAAGTAAAACCGGAAAACGGCAGCTTCCGCGTTGCCACTGGCGAAAGGAGGTTATACATGGCAAGTTTGCGCGACGCGATAAAGGCACAGCAGGAAGAACTACAAGGCGGTAACGCATGGGTGGCGTTCTGGAAAGAGGGGCGTTCCTGGCGCAGCGAAGCGTTCCACCTTGATATGGGCGCGACCCTCTACCCGGAGGACGAATGGCGGCTGCGGGAAATCGAAGCGGCAGACCCCGCCGCTATCGTACTGAACGGATATTTGAGCGAGGACATGACCCTTGACGAGCTGACGACCTCTATCCGTTACCACTATGAACACCGCATGAACGGGATTACCGGGTTCCTCACAGAGTACAGCGACCGCCTATCCCCGGAGGAAATCGAGAAAGGACGGGCAGCCGCCCGCGCCGCAGGGCTTCCCTTTTCCGAAAAACCGTTCCGGGACTGGGAAGATTTTGACCCTTATGTATATGACGGCAGCATGAGTATAGAGGACTACGAGTTTATGCAGCGCATGATTGAAAAAGAAAGGAGTGAACGAATGGACGAACCGATTTTAAGCGGGTATCTTTCCAATCTTGGGAAGTACACCGAGGGCAGACCCGCGGGCGAATGGGTAACATTCCCCACGACTGGCGCACATCTGAAAGAAGTCTTTGACCGTATCGGCATTGATTTTAAGCATTACGAAGAATGGCATTTTACGGAATATCAATCCTCTGTTCCGGGCTTGACAGAACACCTAAGCGAGTATTCCCACCCCGACGAGCTGAACTATTTAGCAAAGTTGCTTTCCATGCAGTTTGACGACGACCGGGAAAAATTCGTTGCCGCCCTTACCTACGGCGACCACACAGGCAGCTTGCAGGACATTATCAACCTTGCACAGAACCTTGACTGCTACTGGATTTACCCGTCCGTCCACAATGAGGAAGAATACGGGCATTACCTTGTTGATGAACTGGAAGAACCCGAATTGCCGGAGGAAGCAAAAAAGTATTTCATGTATGAGGAATACGGGCGGGACGCAGCTATCAATGACGGGGGACTGTTTACCGAACAGGGCTACATTTACAACAACCGCAACACCTTTACAGAATGGTACGACGGGCGGGACGTGCCGGAGGAATACCGGGTAACGCCTGCACCGCCGGAGCCGGGACGCCCAGACCCTAAAAAGGTGGAAATGGACGCTGCCCCCGCAGGGCAGACCACAGCGCAGCCAAAGGAGCAGGCACAGGAACCGCGCCCGGTTATTCCCATTGTCCTTACGTCCGAAAAGCCCGCCGACAAGCTCAAAGAGATTACCGACCGTCTGGAGCAGGGGATAACGGAACTGTTTGAAAGCGAGCGTTACAAAGAGTATCTGCGCGTCATGTCGAAATTCCACAATTACAGCTTTAACAATACGCTGCTTATCGCCATGCAGAAGCCCGACGCTTCCCTTGTGGCAGGCTTTTCCTCTTGGAAAAATAACTTTGGGCGGAACGTGATGAAAGGCGAAAAGGGAATCAAAATCATAGCCCCGTCGCCGTTTACGGTAAAGCAGGAAGTAGAGAAAACCGACCCGCAGACCGGGAAGCCTGTTATCGGGAAGGACGGGAAGCCCGTTACCGAGGAAAAGGAAATCAAGGTACCCGCCTATAAGGTGGTATCTGTCTTTGATGTGTCCCAGACCGAGGGACGGGAACTGCCGGATATAGCCGTGGACGAGCTGACTGGGGACGTTGACCGCTTCAAGGACTTTTTCGCAGCACTGGAACAGGCTTCCCCTGTCCCTATTGGCTTTGAGAAAATCGAGGGCGGCGCACACGGCTATTACCACTTGGAGGAAAAGCGGATTGCCATTGACGAGGGTATGAGCGACTTGCAGACCCTTAAAACCGCTATCCATGAAATCGCCCATGCGAAGCTCCACGACATAGACTTAAATGCCCCGAAAGAGGAACAAAAGCCCCGCGTTGACCGCCGCACCCGTGAGGTGGAAGCGGAAAGCGTCGCCTATACCGTCTGCCAACACTACGGGCTTGACACGTCGGACTATTCGTTTGGATATGTCGCCGGGTGGAGCAGCGGAAAAGAACTTGTGGAGCTTAGAGGCTCCCTTGAAACAATCCGCAGTACCGCCGCAGAAATGATAAACGCCATTGACGGGCATTTTGCGGAGCTTCAAAAGGCACAGGAGAAAGAACAGGCACAGCCGCAGCATGAGGGTAACACCCCGGAGCAGCCGGAAGCTGCCCCGCAGGAGAAAGCCGCCTTTACCCCCGAAACCATTTACCGGGTACGCCGCAACCCATACAGTGACAGGGAGGAAAACGCCTATCTGCTGCAAGCCTTTGTCACGCAGGAAAACGGGCGGGCAAAAATGGGCGAAGTGCTTTTCCGGGGGACACCGGAAAAATGCCGGGAGCTTTTGGGACAGTTAAACGCCGGGGAACTGACCGAGGGGCAGGTAAAGGAACTGTACGCAAAGGCGCAGGAGCAGCCGGAAACCGGGCGGGACGACACCTTTTCCATTTACCAGTTAAAGGACGGGGACGAAACACGGGACTACCGTTTTGAGCCTTACGACCGCCTGCAGGCGGCGGGGCTTGCCGTTGACCGGGCGAACTATGCGCTTGTCTATACCGCGCCCCTTGTGCCGGGAACGTCCCTTGACGACATTTTTACCTGGTTCAATATCGACCACCCGAAAGATTTCAAAGGACATAGCCTTTCCGTTTCTGATGTGGTGGTGCTTCATCAGGGCGGGCAGGACACCGCCCACTATGTGGACCGTGGGGATTTTAAGCAGATACCAGAGTTTTTGCAGGAGAAACAGCCGCAGCGGGAAAATCCTTTAAAAGCCGCCGAGCAGACCACCGAGCAAAACTACAACATGATTGACGGACGGATAAATAACACCCCGACCGTGGACGAACTGGAAGCAAAGGTCAAGGCGGGGGAAACCATTTCCCTTGTTGACCTGGCGAACGCGGTCAAAGCGGATAAGGAGCGCGGCAGGGCGGCGAAGCCGGAAAAGAAGCCCTCTATCCGGGCGCAGCTCAAAGCCGATAAGGAACGGGCGGCGCAGAAGAAACCCTCAAAGCAGAAATCACAGGGCTTGGAAAGGAGCTGAACCATTGAATAAGTTTGAGAACGTGGACGTTATCGCGTCCCTTGACGCTATCATGCGGCAGAACACCGCATTTTATCAAGATGATTTTGACATAGACAAACGGATTTTGCAGGAAGCAGCGGCAAGACCCGGCGCGGAGGACAGGAAAATCCTCTGGTTTTCCCGCCCGTCCGGGACTTGCTGCGTCCGGGAGCGCGACGTGTTCCTAAAGGACACAAGACAGCACAACACATGGCGGTTTTACGGGGAGCAGACCCGCGATACCGTCCTTGCCTATCTGGTGGAGCTGACCGGGAAAGAGGACGGGAAGCTCAAAGGCAACCTCTATGAGCTTGACTATGAGCAGCACTTCCGGCGCGTGATAGAAAAGTCCGTCCCTGCCGATAATTACACGCTTGTTTATGAGCATGGGGAGCGCAGCATACCCGCCAGACAGTATTTTGACGGCAACCCCGACCCGCAGCTTGGGAAGTTTGAACGCTTTGAAGCGCAGCCGAACGACCCGGAAGCCCTGCGGGGCGTACTCATGGAGGAACAGCGCAGCCGGGAAAAGCTGCGTCCGGGGGATTTCAAAGCCCATGTAACCATGCTGCACGATAACAGGATAGAACGGGAAGCCCGCCGCGTGGTGGAGAAAATGAAGTCCTTGCAGGAGCCGAACAGCCCGGACAAGACCCGTTTCATGGTGGAGCTGTCCCCGTATTTTGTCCGGCTTGCCACAGATAAGGACGCTGACCGCCTGTTTTCCATGCTGCCCTATCAGACCCTTGCCTTTTCCAAAAGCAAAGACCGTTTCGTAACCTATGCGCTGATTGACAAAGGCGAGGACAGGAGCAAAGGAATACGCAAGCCCCGCCCCTCTGTCCGGGCGCAGCTTGCCGCAGGCAAAGAGAAAGCCGCCCCGAAAAAGGCGGCGGCAAAGACCAGACAGAAAGAAATGGAGGTATGAGCATGACACAGTTTACCGTGGAAGAAACGAACCTTTTGAGCATTTACCATGAGGGGAGCCGGGAGCAGCTTAGAGAGAACATGAACGCTGCGCTTCCCTACATGGACGCGGATATGCGGGAGCTTGCAAAGCGCACCCTTTCCAAAGTAGACGCGCTGACGGAAACGGAATATGCGGAGCTTGCCGTCTACGCCGCTGATGAAGCATGAGCGCGGTCAAGCGGCTCACGCCGTCGCAAAGCCGGAAAGTCAATGCCCTTGTAAAGCGGGAGTGCTGCAACTGCGATAACGGACACTGTATCTTACTGGACGACGGGGAGGAATGTGTCTGCCCGCAGCTCATTTCCTATTCCCTGCTCTGCAAGTGGTTCCGTATCGCCGTACTTCCCGGCGACAAGCTACTCTATGCGGAGCTTTATAAGACCGAGGACAGGAAGAAGTGTACCGAGTGCGGCGCGTTCTTTGCTTCAAGGTCAAATAATGTCAAATATTGCCCGGACTGCCGGAAGCGTATCACGAACCGACAGGCAGCGGAGCGCATGAGGAAACGCCGCGCCCTTGTTACGCGATAGGGGCGAAAACAGCCTTGATTTATGCGGCTTTCCGGGCAGGAAAACAGTGCAGCCGATACAGATTACCTTTTCCCTCAAAAATAGGGTTCTACTGCGTAACAAAACCATAGCAGCACCCACACAGACACGGGGCGCGGTTAGCCTTTTTTGGCTTTCCGCGCCCCGTTTTTTTGTGTGCCCGGCGGGCACACGTTCTAACGGGTGAAAGTCCCTGACCCGCCCGGCAGTGGGAAGGGTGCAGCTAATGGCAAGGGCGTCATCGTGAGGTGGGGTCTGAAGGAAGCCGGAGGCAAACCACTGGCCTGTAAAAGTTGTCCGGATAGGCTGTAAAGCGTGGATGAGGTTGCAAACCAAACTAAAGTCCAATAACTGCACGGAACGCCAACAGTAAACGGGGCAGGTATAAGTGGGAAAGAGCGTGTGAGTACCCGGGGAGGTCTCATGAACATGGCAAAGACGATATAACGTTCGTTGTCATGGAGTAAAGCTTGCCATGAGAAGTCAGCAGAAGTCATAGTACCGGAACAGCTATAGATGTCCCGGGAAGGACGGAACAGTAGGAGGTGCCATTTCCAAATGGAAACCGGACATGGAATTAAGTACAGACAACTTCATATTGAAGACTACCTGAGAGAGATACCTGCGGAACAGGGAAGGGGAACAGGAGTGTACGTCCATGAATGGATTACCGGGAACCCTGACACCAACACGGACTTTTGGACGGACAACCTGCTTGATACGATACTCAGGAGCGACAACCTGAATGCCGCATACAAGAGAGTGAAAGCAAACAGAGGGTCAGGGGGAATGGATGGGATGCAGGTGGATGAACTTCTGCCCTACCTGAAAGACCACCGGGACGAACTGGTCAGGCAGCTGAGGGAGGGGAAGTACAAACCCAACCCCGTCCGAAGGGTAGAAATACCCAAAGAAGAGGGAAACAAAGTCAGGAAGCTGGGAATTCCAACTGTGGTCGACCGGATGATACAACAGGCGATAGCGCAGGAACTGACGCCTATTTATGAGGAACAGTTTTCGGATAACAGCTACGGCTTCCGGCCAGGCAGGAGCGCACAGGACGCACTGGCAAAGTGCAGAGAGTATGTGGATGAAGGATACGCCTACGCAATCAGTATGGACTTGCAGTCCTATTTTGATACCGTAAACCACAGCAAACTGATAGAGGTGCTGTCGAGGACGATCAAGGATGGACGAGTAGTCTCGCTGATACACAAGTACCTGAAGGCCGGGGTAATGGAAGACGGAGGATTTCGTGCGACAACCGAGGGGGTGCCCCAGGGAGGCCCCTTAAGCCCGCTGTGTGGAAATGTCATGTTGAACGAGCTGGACAAGGAACTGGAACACAGAGGCCATAAGTTCGTGAGATATGCGGATGACTGCATCATCCTATGCAAGAGCCGGAAAAGCGCAGAAAGAACGCTGGAGCACATCATCCCATTTATAACGGGAAAGCTGTACCTGAAAGTCAACCTTGAGAAAACGACAGTGAGTCACATCAGCAAAGTGAAGTACCTTGGATACGGTTTCTACCGAAACAAAGGAAGATGCCGTATGCGGGTACACCCCAGGTCAATCAGGAAGATGAAGGACCATCTGAGGGAATTGACAGTGAGAGGAAACAAGTGGAGCAACCCGGAGAGAGAGGAGAAGCTCAGGAGATATACGACTGGGTGGATAAACTACTACCGGTATGCGGACATGAAGAGACTGATGGAGGACACAGACGAATGGCTCCGCCGCAGGATACGGGCGGTGTACTGGAAACAATGGAAAAGAGTGCGAACGAGGTATAAAATGCTTCGTGCACTCCATCTGCCGGAGTGGCAGGTGCATAAACTGTCAAACTGTCGGAAGGGGACATGGAGGGCGGCGGAGATGCTGAACTCTGTGCTCACCAAGACGATAATAGTGGACAGACTCGGATACCCATCCATGACTGCCCACTATCTGAAAGTACGCGTAAACTATTGAACCGCGTAGTACTGAACGGTACGCTACGTGGTGTGGAAGGGGAGGGTCAAATCTCCCCTATCCGATTGCCTATACGATTTCTATATCTGCTATTCTGGCCGCTATTACAGCGTAAAGCCTGCCGTCGTCTACTTCTATGATAATCATATCATTTTTTTTAGGAATATCCCCATATTCCACACATAAAACGCGACCTGCGAGAGTTTCTCCGGTGTCGAACGTAATCCTGACTTTACAGCCCGTGTCAAGATACATTTCCATGCCGCACATTTCATTTTCCATTGTTATTTTGTAAGACGTTCTAATCTCTGTTATTTTCATACTATTCCCGTTCCTTTCCTTTTTCCCGTTCCGGCTCCCTTGGCTGCCGTAAAATGCTGTCTATGTTCTGCTTGATAACGTCGTATTCCCTGACCTGCTTTTTCAGCTTCCCGTAGTCGGCGCGGAGGGCTTCTTTCTGCTCTTGCAGCTTTTCATATTCCGCTTGCAGGGCTGCAAGGTTCGGCAGCTTGGAAATGCCCGCCGCCTTTAATGCTTTTGCCGCCGCTTCATGGAGAATGACAGTCCCCTCATGGGCTGCCCGGTATCGCTCTTTGTTCCTTGCTTTCCGGTAGGTATCATAGGCGGGCTTTGTCTTTTGGAACGTGGAAACATTCTTGATAAGTACAGCCATATCCGCAAGCCGTTTTTCCACTTCCTTTAGTGCGTCGCCTGCCTTGTCGCTTTCTGTCTGGATTTCCGTTATCTTTGCAGTCAAATCCTCATACCGGCTTATCTGGTGTTCCGTAAGGAAATTGAGCGTCTTTGCTGCCTGCTTCAGATTATGGATTTTCGCCCATTGTTCATAGCCCCGGCTCTGCGCCGCCTTAATACTGTTCTCAATGTCAATGAGTAAGGAAACGCCGCGCTCTGCCTTTGTAGCTTTGGCAGTTCTGGTACGTCTGCCCTCTATCCGTTCCCTTATGGCTTCTTCTGTATAGTCTGCTCCGAGGGTTTTCAAACGGGTAAACCGTTCCTGTCCCGGAGCGCGGCAGGAAACGTATTTCCCCGGCTTTATCTCATAGCCCAACCCTTGCAGCCGGGAAAGCAATTCTTCAAAACTGGATACCTGGGGGATAAGCCCATCCACGGCAATTTTCAGCTTGCCTTTCCAACTGGTTCCGGTTTTCTCTGCAAGATATTCCGCATAGTTCTTTCCCTTGCCGCCCTTTTGCGGTACGACGACGGACAAACCGTTTTCCCTGCACAGCCTGTCGCTCATGTTCCGTATGCCGTAATAGCTGCGCTTATTGGAATTGTACTTGTGGTGGTCTACAAAATTGACCGCGCAGAAAATGATATGGTTATGAACGTGTCCCTTGTCTATGTGGGTGGTAAGGACGTATTCATATTGCCCCTTTGTTACCGCGTCGGAAAGCTGCTTCCCGATTTCATGGGCTTTCTGATAGTCCACTTCCCCCGGCTCAAAGGACTGTATCAAATGGTGGGCGAGGTTGTTTCCCCGGTTTAACGCCTGCGCTATGGTAAATTCAAATTCAATGTCTGCCGTTTCCGGCGAGCAGCCAAAGGAGGACACAAGCATTTTCCCGTCCGTCTTGTCCGGGTTCTGGATATAGTCAAGGGCTTTTTTCAACGTGCTTTTAATAGGCTTAATCTTTGTAACCGCCATATCTCCGCAAGCACCCCCTTTATTTCCTCTATGTCCTCTTGGTAGACGCTGCCCGTGGCATTGACGCGCCGCGCTATCTGGTTGATGTTGACACCGATTTTCTGTATCTCCGCTGTCATGGCTTTTATGTCGGCGTGGTCTATCTGAATGATGTACCCGTCGATTGCCATTTTCCGAAGATAGGCTTCCATGTTCCGGGTGGGGACGAGCTTCATTTTCTGTTCAATCAACGCCCGTTCTTCCTCTGTTACTCTGAATTTGATTTGCACTGTCCGTTTCCTGCCGTCCATGCGTTCACGCTCCTTTCCGTTTTTTAGAGGGTTTGGGACACTTCCCAACAAGCAATTTTCAACCGACGCGCCGTAGCGCAGGAGGGCGAAAATACGGAAAGGGTACCCCTTTCCTATGCTTGCTAAGAAACTTTCTCCCTTTATCCCTACTACGGAAGAAACCTTGATTTTGCCAAACTTACGCAAAAGAAAAACGCTGCAATCTTCAAAGATTACAACGCTTCCTAAAATCCATATTCAATTTTGCCGGACGCTTTCATTCGTCCTCTTTTTCGACTTCCGCTATTTCTTTTGCGGTGGCTGTCACAATCCGAAGCCCCGTATCGCTTATCCCGTCGAGCAGCGCGTCAAGCTGCCGCCGCTGCGTGTTCTTTTCGGCGGGTTTGTCTGAAAGGAACTGGTCTACGGATATATTGTAACGGAGCATAAGCTCAAAGAAAATCTGCAAACTGGGGTGCTGCCCGTTGTTCTCTATATTCGCAAGGTAGCGGGGAGAGATAAACATTTCGTCGCATACTTTCTTACGGCTCTCTTTCCTGTCCGTTCGCGCTGCCTTTATCGCTGCTCCAAAAGCCTTGAAGTCGTATTTTGGTACTGGTCTTTTTGCCATATTCATTCACCAAGTTACATTTTACTGTTCCCCTTTTCTATTGGATATGTCTATACATTTCCTACTATGCACTTAAATATTTCCCAATATTCACGGGCTGTTTATTGCTTTTATTCGGTTCTCCGCATATAATATAGATTGATAGATTATGTGAAAGGACGGTTTAAGTATGGAATATATGTCATGCCCCGAAGCAGCGAAAAAATGGGAGATTTCAGAAAGACGGGTGCAAAAGCTATGTGAAGAAAACCGCATACCCGGCGTTTCAAAACTTGGTTATATGTGGCTGATACCAAAAAATGCGAAGAAACCGATTGACGGGAGAACAAAAAAAGGAAAGGGGCTTCAACATGAATAGGATTTTAATTATAGATGATGACAAGGAACTCTGCACTTTAATTAAGCGCAGCGTCCTATCCGAAGATATAGAAGCAGATTTTTGTAATAGCGGAAAAGCAGGCTTGGCAAAGCTAAAGGAACAGGACTATCAGCTTGTAATACTTGACATTATGATGCCGGGAATGGACGGCTTTGAAACATTGGAGCAAATCAGAAAAGAAAGCAGCCTTCCCATTCTGATGTTCACATCAAAAAATGACAGTGCTTCTAAAGTGCGGGGTCTGCGCGCGGGGGCAGATGATTACTTAACAAAGCCTTTTGATATGGACGAGCTGATTGCCCGCATTATTTCCCTTATTCGACGATATACCCGATTTAATCAGTCGGAAGGAACACCGAAGCAGCTTGAATTTGACGGATTGAAAATTGATGTTGATAACCGCGCAATAACCACGGTCAATGGAACTTTTGAACTTCCCCCAAAGGAGTTTGATGTTCTTTTGTTGCTTGTGAAGTATCAGGGGAAGATTTTAACCAAACAAAGAATTTATGAAGAAGTCTGGGGCGAAGAATACTGTTATGACGATAGCAACATTATGGCAATTATCAGCCGTCTACGGAAGAAATTAGAAAAAAATTCCGGCACCCCTAAATATATTCAGACGATAAAGGGTATCGGTTACCGTTTCAACAAGGAGGTATGACTTTTGTATATGGAGTTAGCTATGTATTTGTTAATTATGATTACCGTCATTTCTGTTTTATCTTCATGCTTTGTTATCAGACGTGTAAAAAAACAGATAAGGGAAATGTCTGATACATTGGAAGATATAAAAAACGGGAATGGAAACAGGCGTATTTTATCAGAGACACATGAAATAGTCGCCCCTCTTGTCTATGAAATCAACGAAATTATCGTTTCTTATGAAAACAGGATTACTGAATTTCGTCAAACAGAAGAAACAAATCGCCAGCTTATGACAAGTCTTTCCCATGATGTGAGAACGCCCCTTACTACGCTGATAGGGTATCTTGACGCAGCACATAAAGGGATTGTCACAGGGAAAGAGAGAGATGATTACATCGAAACTGCCCGCCGGAAAGCCCATGACTTGAAAGATTATATTGATGTCCTTTTCGACTGGTTCAGATTAAATTCTAATGAGTTTGCTATGGATATAAAAATTATTGAAGCCGCTGAGTTTACACGAAATATCTTGATTGACTGGATACCCATATTTGAAGATAAGCAGATAGACTACTGTATTGATATTCCCGAACAGCCTTTCCGGGTAAACCTTGACCCGGACGCATATATGAGGATATTAAACAATCTCATTCAAAACGTGATTGCTCATAGCCATGCAGATAAAATAGAAATATCTTTAACAAAACAAAATAATGATATGAAAATCCTTGTGTCTGATAATGGTGTGGGAATTGAAAAATCAGATTTAAAGCACATTTTTGAACGACTTTATAAATGCGATAAAGGACGGTCTGAAAAAGGGAGCGGTCTTGGTCTGGCTATCACACATCAGCTTGCCGAAAAGATGAATGGTTCGATAAGCGTCGAAAGTACACAAGGGAAAGGAACTACATTTACTTTGCTCTTTCCGCTAACTGATTAAGGCTCTCCCCTCTACGGTGAGGGCTTTTATTATCTTCTGTCTATCAAAATATCCAAAATAGAAATTACAAGGTTAATGCAAGGTTGCGGCAAGGTTAATGCAAGACTGGCGTGATATGATACTTTTCAGAACAGGAGGTCAAAATATGAGCAAATATATTATTGAAACTAAGCACCTTACCAAACAGTATGGTTCACAAAAAAGTGTCGCTGATTTGAATATTCATGTAGAGAAAGGAAGAATTTACGGATTACTTGGACGGAATGGTGCCGGAAAGACTACTACTATGAAAATGCTTTTGGGATTGACAAAGCCAACGTCCGGAGAAATTAAAGTTTGGGGCAAACCTTTGCAGGGAAACGAGAATAAAGTGTTACCCCGCATCGGCAGCCTGATTGAGTCCCCCGGCTTTTATCCAAATTTGACTGCGACGGAAAACCTGCGTATCTTTGCTACTCTACGAGGTGTACCAAACCGGCACGCAATCAAGGACGCTCTGGATTTAGTCGGTCTGCCATATAAAGACAAAAAACTATTTTCACAATATTCTCTTGGAATGAAACAGCGGTTGGCGATTGCTCTTGCAATCATGCACGACCCGGAGCTTTTAATCCTGGACGAGCCTATCAATGGGCTTGACCCTATCGGAATAGCAGAAGTACGTTCCTTTATCCGTGACTTATGCGATACCAGAGGAAAAACGATTTTAATTTCCAGTCATATCCTTTCTGAAATCGCATTACTGGCTGATGATATTGGCATTATCGACCACGGGGCATTATTGGAAGAAGAAAGCCTTGCGGAGTTGGAACAAAAAAGCAGTAAGCATATCCGCTTTACCGTTTCTGATACAGCACAGGCAGCGAGAATTTTAGAACGTATGTTTAACGAAAACAATTTTTCTATTAGAGACGACCATAACCTACAGCTTTATAATCTTGATTTGCCTGTAGGGAAAATTGTCACTGTCTTTGTAGAAAATGGATTGGAGGTATCAGAAGCCTATACTTGTGAAGAAAGTCTGGAAGATTATTTCAAACGGGTAACAGGGGGTGAGGGAATTGCTTAAATTGATTTTCTGCGAATTTTATAAATTTAAAAGACGCCCCCTTTTTGTTTTGGCTACCCTTGTTGCTATAATTTTCCCAGTGGTAATGACAGCATTGTATTGGAATATTCCTACACAAGTTAATTATGACAATCTCTTTTCGGGAATTGTAGACTATGGAGACTTCTTGCTTTTATTACCCATTTTAGTTGTGATTGCAACTACATTATTCTTTACCGAACAAGATAATAAAACACTGAAAAACCTTGTTACAATTCCATTAAGCAAAGGGAAAATAGTTATAGCTAAAATTGGGGTTATGGCAATTATATCGGTAGCTTATACTCTGGTAGGCTTTATATCCAGTATGGTTTGTTCTAATATCCTTGGGATTGCTATGGAGAATATGATACAAGAATTTATTCTGAACATAGCATTAGGACTTATGCTTTTAGCAGCAGCATTACCTTGTGTAGCCCTTGTCGTATGGTTTAATAAAAGTGACTTGATTTCTATTGTTATTACGCTTTTTTATACCATTGTAAACTATGTCGTTCATGTAACTGATATAGGTATGCTCACACCGACAGGATTAAATGTTGGTACAATTTTACCCATACCGCTTATCAATCGTTGGATATATCAATTTTATGATGAGGGGAGCGGAGCCGCAGCAGAATTTTACAATACAATGCGACCGTACTTTGTGCCGACACCTATATGTATAGGTATTCTGCTGTTTGTTGCCGGTATATCCATATATGCAATTATAAAAATTTACAGCAAGCGCGAGATATGAAAGGGGGAATAAAATATGCTCAAATACATTACGACTGAATTTCAAAAGTTAAAGCGATATAGCATTATTTTAGTTGGTATGATTGGCGTAGCCTGCTCTCCCGTTATTTCTCTTGTATCACAAAATATTATGTCTGATGACGCAAAGGCGGTTCTCAATTATACCTTTCCAGATTTGCTTAACAGTACAATTTGGAACAATATGACTATTTTCTTCCCTATGATTTTAGCTTTAATCGGGGGATATATGATTAACAGGGAATATACCGACGATACTTTAAAAAACTTGCTTACAGTACCTGTTTCGTTTGCTAAGCTGCTCACAGTAAAACTAACAACATTAGGGATTTTATCTATTCTATTAGGATTGTTTAATGCACTTGTTACAATCATTGTTGGATTGGTGGCTTGTCGAGAAAACTTAACTTTCTCTACTGCATTTATAGGCTGCCTACAAATTAGCGGTATGGCACTATTTACTTGCATTGGAGAATTGCCTTTAATAGCATATTGCGGAAGAAAACAAGGAGCTTTTAAAGGCGGCGCAATCGCTGCATTTATTTTAGGTTATATTAGCATTTACTTCAAAAATCCTCTTATCCGCAACGTATATCCTCTTTCAGCCGGATTAAGCATTATTGGATTTAACGGAGAAGGGTTTGTTACAGATACCGTTGGAGCCTATTCTTCTTCACAAAATAATCTAATTGGTATTTTTGTAATTATATTTATGATTGTACTATCACTCATAATTGCTGCTATTCCGCTGAAAGAAACATCATCTGTTGCCACAAAAAAGAAAAAGGGCAGTCGAAATACCCGATAGGAGAAGAAACATGAAAAAAATAATATCTGTATTTTTAATTATATGTTGCCTTGTGTCTATGACAGCGTGTTCAAAAGATGAAATTGTCGAACAATATAATCAGGCTTTACAGGCTGTTGGAGATAATGGCTTAACAAAAGATAGCGATTTGCAGGGAAAACGAAGTCTGGGAGCTGATAGCTATGTGGGGACTTATGAAGCTGACTATGAAAGTTTTTCCGGCAAGGAAATCCTTTTTGGCGGAACGGCGCTTGAACGTGACGACGGAAACGAAATAAAAATATCCTGCAATATGGATATAACAAGCGGAACATTAAAAATCATGTTACAAACAGGAGCAAGTGAACCGGAGGTTCTTTGTAATACTGAAACTTCATATTCTAAAACTCTTGAACTGCCTTCCGCAAGTAATTATATTTTCGTCGAAGCAGAGAACTTTACGGGTTCAATAAATTTAACAATCGAATAATAGAAAGGACTGGACGCTATGAAGAATAAAATCTTAAGCATTATATCTCTTATTACAATTTTTGTTCCCTTTACAATGCTGTTTGTTTGGAAACCAACTTCGCCAAATGCTACTACTATTGCGATAGGATATTGTGTATTTATTGCAATTAGCTTTTTCTACGCACTATTCCTCTTTACAAAAATACACATACGGGACATTTACGCTAAAATTGGATTGATAGTCAACGCTTTGTACCTCATTGGGGTGTTAGCCTTAGTTGTATTCCCACGCCTGTTCTAATTAAATTTAATAATCTGCTTACCTGCCGGACGACGGCAAAAGAAAAAAAGCCGTCGCAGAGCAGAGATGTTTTCACGCGCCATTTCACATTCACGGCGGCTTTGATTTTCAGAGCCGCCGTTTCTTTTTGCCTATCATAACCTGCGACGACCCTTAGCCATATAGGAATGGCGGCTTTAGGAGGTAGCCGCCATGATACATAGGGCGTATCGACAAATTTCTATAAATTTCTACATATCAAAAAAAACCCGGTCACCGCCGGGGAATATTCCACCCTTGAATATGAACTGTCAAATCATCTAAATACTTTTATTATTTCCTTTGCGCCTGTCTGCGCCTTGCAGACGGGTGCATTTTGTTTTCAGAAAAACTTTTTTAAAAAAGTTTGCCATTCCGGTTGGCAAATCTACGGTGCGTCCGTGGAAGGCAGCCGAAAAGGGATAAATAACCCACCCCTGGGACGGAAAGGGGGTGAGAATATGAACCCCGAACGGTTTGAATGGCAGACCAGATGTGAGTTTAATGCGTATTGCAAACATGCGCTACGCAACGAACTGATTGACGCTCTGCGGGAGCGTAAAAGTCGGGAACGCCGAGAAGTTTATTTTTCAGACCTTTCCCCGCATGAAGAGAAGCAACTTTATACCGTTGACCGCTATTTTGTCAACGAGGAAGAAGAAGCCTTTTGCGCGGGTGGCTTGAAGATAACGGCAAAGCTGTTGGCTGACGCTTTACATTCCCTGCCGGACGAGAAACGTCAAGCTGTATTGCTGTATTACTTTTTCAGTATGACAGATGCGGAGATTGCGGAAATGATGAAAATTCCCCGCAGCACAGTACAGTATCGACGGACAAGCTCTTTTGAACTGCTAAAAAGATTTTTGGAGGAACGCGCTGATGAATGGAATGAACTCTAACGATAATGAGCGCGGCTTATTACCTTTCCCGGTCATTTTAGCCGCGACAAAGGGCGACCCTGACGCCATGAAAATTGTTTTGCAGCATTATCAAAGCTACATAGCCCACCTGTCTATGAAGAAAATCCGTGATGAAAACGGAAATACCTACTGGGGAATAGACGAGGACTTGCGGGAACGGCTGCAAACAAAACTCATGCAAGCTGTCCTGAATTTTAAGATTTACCGAGACTAAACCGCATTTGCAAAGTGTTTTCCCTTTTCCACTTTGCGCGGCTGATAAAGCACCTTGACAAAGAAAGCGGCGCAAGATAACGGCGGCGCAGTATAGGGCAAACCGGATACATTCGATATATGGGGAGCCGTTGGGCTGATACGCGACGACGAAAGGAGGGACAAACCGAGCGGGAAATATCAGCGTTCCAAAGCAGACTTAGCAACTCTGCCGCCATAATCCATATATCGGTACAATGATACTCCTTTACCGCCGTAGTCCGAGCGTTCAAAGCGTCGCAGGCAACGGGTAGAGCTTCGGCAGACCGCCGGAGGGGTGCAAGTCCCGTGGAGCTATGCTAACAGCCGTCCGGTTAAAGCTCATTTTGATTTTGAATTTTGAAAAGGGGGAAATTTATTATGAAGAAACCAGATACCCCTTACATATCAAAAAGTAAAGGGACACCAATATTCGAGAATGAAGAAAACGAATTATATTCATATAGAAAAGACGAAACAAAAGTACCCATACACCTTAAAGTAACATTAACAATCAAAGAAGCCGCTGAATACAGCAATATAGGAATAAACAAAATTGACACCATGCTTAAACAGCCAAATTGTCCGTTTGTCCTATTCGTTGGTACCCGGAAATTGGTAAAGCGGCGAGAGTTTGAGGAATTTATTCGTCGTGAAATAATCATCTAATTTTCCAGACCGTTAATCACGGAAGATTTATCGGTTATGATTGAAAAAATGGAGTCTTTGTGCTATACTTTATAGTTGCGTTGGACTCTTTTTTTGAGTTAAGAAGGGAGTCCGTACAATGGGAAAAAATTTAAAAGGCAAAGAGTGTGGAAAAGGTATTTGCCAAAGAAAGGACGGTTTATATTTCGCACGATTTTATAGTAAGGACGGCAGACGGCAGGGAAGATATTTTGAAACCTTACCGGAAGCAAAAAACTGGCTTGCTGACGCAAGATATGAAGAACGCCACAGTATAATTGTCACTGCACCAGACATGACAGTAGACAAATGGTTCGATTATTGGATTGAAAATATCGTATGTGACCTTGCTCCGAATACAAAAAGGAATTATAAGGAGCGTTACAAATGGAATATTCAACCTGTAATTGGAACTATGTGCATAGGAGATGTAAAGCCCATGCACTGTAAGGCGGTTCTCAATCGAATGGAAACAACCTATGCTGGCTCAACTATCCGACAGGCTTACATTACAATGGGAACGCTGTTTAAATCAGCAGTTATGAATGATATTATCGCAAAGCACCCTATGAATGGTGTTCGATACACGAAACCCGTTCGGGCTGTTGATGATATTAAGTATCTGACGGTTGATGAACAGGAAAAATTTATGGAAGCGGCAAAGCGTTCACATAATTACAGACAATACGCTTTGTTGTTGGAAACGGGCTTGAGAACAGCAGAATTGATTGGTTTGACATGGGACTCCATAGATTGGAAGAAACGTACTTTGACCGTGAATAAAAGTTTAGAGTATCGGCATAAGCAAGGTTATTGGCGAGCGGGACCACCTAAGACAAAAAAGAGTTATCGAACCATTCCTCTTACTGAAAAGGCATATTCCATTCTTAAAAGCTGCTATGATGAAAGAAACAGCCGGAAAGAAGCCGAAACGCTGTCACAGGTTTTGGAATATACAGACAGCAGAACGGGAGAAAAGAAATGTCTTGTCATGCGAGATTTGGTTTTTATTAACTGGCGAACAGGAGAACCCGCAAAAAACAGTTCTTATGACACACATCTGTATAAGTTGTGTGATGAAGCCGGGATTAAACGCTTTTGTATGCACGCGCTACGTCATACTTATGCGACCCGCGCGATTGAGCGAGGTATGCAGCCGAAAGTCTTGCAGCAACTATTAGGTCATGCAAGTATTAAAACAACTATGGACAGATATGTTCATGTTACGGACGAGTCACTGGTAAACGCAGTACACCTGTTTGAAAATTTTACTCCCACCAGTTAAGAAAAAAGGGTGTAAAAAGGGTGTAAACAAAATAAAGAGAAAGGCAGAAAGCCCGTAAAATCAAGGCTTTCTGGACAGGTAAAGATAGATATGAAATTAGGAATCGTAGGACTTCCCAACGTCGGAAAGTCAACATTGTTTAATTCAATAACAAAGGCGGGAGCAGAGTCGGCAAATTATCCCTTCTGTACTATAGATCCCAATGTGGGAGTTGTGGCGGTGCCCGACGAGAGGCTTAATAAGCTTGCGGCATTATATAATTCGGAAAAGATAACTCCCGCTGTAATAGAGTTCGTTGACATTGCGGGCCTTGTAAAGGGTGCATCGAAGGGTGAGGGCCTCGGAAATCAGTTCCTCGGAAACATTCGCGAGTGCGACGCTATAGTCCATGTGGTAAGATGCTTTGAGGATGAAAATATAGTTCACGTTGAGGGGTCCATAGACCCTATCAGAGATATTGAGACCATAAACCTTGAGCTTATATTCTCGGACCTTGAGCTCCTTGAAAAGAGGATCGGAAAGACAGCAAAGCTTGCCCACAATGACAAGGAGGCAAAAAAGGAGCTTGAGATACTTGAAAGATTAAAGGCAAGGCTTGAGGAGGGAAAGAGCGCAAGAGGACTTGAGCTTTCTGACGAGGAAGAGGAGAAGTTTGTGAACTCTCTTCAGCTACTTACATGGAAGCCCCTTATATTTGCGGCAAATGTAGCCGAGGATGACCTTGCTGATGATGGAGCTTCAAATCCTTATGTTGCAAAGGTAAGAGAGTATGCAAAGGAAAACGGAGACGGAGTATTTGTTATCTCCGCAAGAATAGAGGAGGAGATATCAGAGCTTGACGATGCGGAGAAGGCGGAGTACCTCGAGAGCCTCGGACTTAAGGAGTCGGGTCTTGATAAGCTCATAAAGGCAAGCTATGATCTTCTCGGACTCATGTCCTTCCTTACAGCGGGAGAAAAGGAGACGAGGGCTTGGACAATTAAAAAGGGAACCAAGGCTCCTCAGGCTGCGGGAAAGATACACTCGGATTTCGAGAGAGGCTTTATCCGCGCCGAGGTAATAAACTATCAGGAGCTTCTTGACTGCGGTTCTATGGCTGCCGCAAAGGAAAAGGGCCTTGTTCGTCTTGAGGGCAAGGAGTACGTGGTTCAGGACGGAGACACGATACTTTTCAGGTTCAATGTATAATTGAATACAAAATATAATCCGGAACAGTGATTAAAATAGCACAGTATACATCGGGTAACCGAGTACTGTGCTTTTTTGTTGCCTGAAACTATATCTTGTATAAGCATTTTGCATCGTATACAAGTCTGAAACCGGACGGAAAACAAGCGCGAAAATCAGACTTTTCGACCCTTTTAAAACTTTATATTTTTGCCTCTTAAGTATTGACTTTTATACTGATTTAGGTAAAAATATAGTCAAGAGTGGAAGAAAGTGGCAGTTTGTGTCAGAAAGTGGCGGATAACAGATGTATATCGGAGAATACAACCACACAATAGACACTAAAGGCAGATTGATCGTCCCTGTGAAGTTCAGAGAGCAGCTTGGAGACAAGTTTGTGGTGACAAAGGGATTAGACGGCTGTCTTTCTCTTTATGACATGAATGCATGGAATATCCTGGAGGAAAAGCTCAGCTCACTGCCTATGACCAATCCTTCCGCAAGAAAGCTTTCCCGTTTTATGCTTGCAGGTGCATCCGAGTGTGAACTTGACAAGATGGGAAGGATACTCATACCTCAGGTTTTGAGAAACGCCGCGTCCCTTGAAAAGGATGTGGTGCTTGTAGGAGTCGGAACCAAGATCGAGATCTGGGACAAGAGCAAGTGGATTGAAGCCAACTCCTACGATGACATGAGTGAGATAGCTGAGAGCCTGGAGGGATTCGGTATATAATGTTTGAACATAAATCGGTGCTCCTTAAGGAGACGATAGAGGGCCTTAATATAAAGCCGGACGGCATATATGTTGACGGAACTCTTGGAGGAGGCGGACACTCATACGAGATAGCAAGGCGTCTTGATAAGGGTGGAAAGCTTATAGGCATCGACAGAGATGAGGATGCTTTGAGAGCCGCATCCGAGAGACTTTCCGAGTTTTCCGACAGAGTGAAGCTCATTAGAGGGAATTACGAGGATACGGTATCCATACTTCATGATCAGGGTATCTTCGGAGCGGACGGAATACTTCTTGACCTCGGTGTTTCTTCATATCAGTTTGATGAAGCCGAAAGAGGCTTTTCATATAAGAAGGAAGCGCCTCTTGACATGAGGATGGACAGGAGAGAAAAGCGCACCGCGGCGGATATCATAAACGGATATACGGAATCCGAGCTTTACAGGATAATAAGAGATTACGGCGAAGACAGATTCGCAAAAAATATAGCAAAGCATATAGTTAATGAAAGACAGAAAAAGCCTATAGAGACCACTACAGAGCTCGCGGAGATAATAAAGCATGCCATACCCGCAAGAGTCAGAGAGGGAGGCGGACATCCCGCAAAAAAGACCTTTCAGGCTATAAGGATAGAGCTTAACAGAGAACTGGATATACTTTCAGGCTCGATAGAGGGACTTATAGACATATTGAATCCGGGAGGAAGGATAGCCATAATAACCTTCCACTCCCTGGAAGATAAAATAGTAAAATCGGCGTTCAAAAAAGCTGAAAATCCCTGCACCTGTCCCCCGGACTTTCCGGTATGTGTCTGCGGAAAGAAATCAAAGGGAAGGGTGTTGACAAGAAAGCCGATAGTAAGCGGAGACGAGGAGCTTTCGGAAAATAACCGGGCACACAGCGCAAAGCTCAGGATCTTCGAGAAAAACAGATAAAGGGATGAAGGTTGGGGAGTATGAGAAACACAAGGGAGGTCAATAACAAGAGAATAAATCCTTCCGCAAGGCAGATGACTTATGTTGAAGGCAATACTGTAAGAAAAATCAGACCCGAGCATGCTCCCGCCGGAAGGATAAAAAAGGATCCTGCCGCAGTACGCAGGGAACAAATCAGAATAGCCAAAAATCGTGAGAAGGCGTTGGCTATGGATGTTCCTTATCTTATGGTTTTAACGGCGGCAGTCATAATAACCTTATATATTTGCTACAGCTATCTGTGCCTTCAGTCTTCCATCAGTTCTCACATGGAAAATGTTGAGCAGCTTGAAACGAGATATGAAACCCTGAAGGCTGAAAATGATGCCCTTGAATCAAGCATTAACACAAGCGTTGATCTGAATTATGTGTATAATGTGGCGATCAATGAGCTTGGTATGGTTCATGCGGGTAAGGACAGTATAATTAATTTTGATAAGACAGAAAGCGAATATGTAAGGCAATATGAGGACATCCCGGAATAACAATATAAAAGGAAACGGCGGACGGGGCAGAAATACCCCGTTTGCTAAATATATGCAGGAAAAGCTGGCGATAGCGGTAATTATCATAACGCTGGCTTTATTTATATTGATTGGAGTTATCTATAATCTCATAAAAAACAATTCGGAGGACTATAATAAGATAGTCCTTTCTCAGCGTCAGGCGGATTATGTCTCAAAGACCATTCCCTATAAGAGGGGAGATATTTATGACAGAAACGGAAATAAGGTGGCGGGCTCCAATCAGGTCTACAATCTTATACTTGATCCCAACCAGATGTTTGCAACTGAGGAGAGTATTTCTCCGAAGATAGTTGTGGAGCCCACTGTAAGTGCTCTTTCGGACTTCTTCGGCTATGATGCCAAGGATCTTACGGACACAATAAACAGCAGGAGAGACTCCTCCTACGTGAGATATGCCAGAGAGCTGACCTATGATCAGAAGACTCAGTTCGAGGCCCTTATTGATGACCTGAATGAAAGCTACATGATGAGCGATGACGAGAACGAAAGCAAAAAGAGAATAAGAGGTGTATGGTTCGAGGATGAGTATAAGAGAGTTTATCCCTACAATTCTCTCGGCTGCAATATAATAGGCTTTTCCTCTGCAGACGGAAGCTCAGGAACAGGCGGGGTGGAGCAGTACTACAACAGCACTCTTGTCGGAGTAAACGGAAGAGAGTACGGCTACCTTGACAGTGAGACAAACCTTGAAAAGGTCATAAAGCCTGCAAGGAACGGAAACAGCCTTGTGCTTACTATGGATGCCAACATTCAGGGCATAGTGGAAAAATATCTTGCCGAATGGGAGGAGACAGGGCCTGAATCAAAGTCTGCCGCAGTTGTCATAATGAACCCGAAAAACGGCGAAGTCCTTGCCATGGGCAGCACAAATTCCTTTGACCTTAATAATCCGAGAAATACAGATGATTATACAGACGAAGAGATATATGCCATGGGACTTGAGGAGGCTGTCGGTGTATACAGGAGAGAGAACCCCGATGCTGCAAAGATCACGGAGGAGGAGGTCCCCGAGCATTTCACAAGGGATGAGATAATGTCCTATGGTACGCAGGTGGCATGGAACAAGCTCTGGAGAAATATTTGCGTGAGCGATACTTTTGAGCCCGGCTCCACCCAGAAGCCATTTACTGTGGCCGGAGTTTTGGAGGAGAGTATAGACAAGCCTACTGACAGCTTCAACTGTACCGGAAATGTAAAACTGAGCGATGGAGTACACACCTGGCAGATAAACTGTGTAAACAGAAACGGACACGGATGGCTTGACATTACAGGAGGAATAACAAATTCCTGCAACGTTGTAATGATGAATCTTGCCTTCAACGAAGGAATTGAAAATTTTGTTAAATATCAGCAGATATTCGGCTTCGGAGACTATACGGGAATAGACCTGCCCGCTGAGGCTGACACGAGCGAGCTTGTGTATACCGCCGATGAAATGGGAAGGACCTCCCTTGCAACTAACTCATTCGGTCAGAACTATAACTGCACTATGATCCAGATGATATCGGCTTACTGCTCCATACTTAACGGCGGATATTATTATGAACCCCATGTTGTCAAGCAGGTACTTAACGCTGACGGCGCGGTAATAGAGGATGTTGAGCCAAAGCTTGTGAGGGAGACAGTATCTCAGGCCACCTGCAATTATTTGAAGCAGGCCATGTTTGAGACTGTGGAGACAGGAACCGGAAAGCATGCTCAGGTTGAGGGCTATCACATAGGCGGAAAGACCGGAACAGCTCAGAAGCTTCCCAGAGATGCAAGGACTTATGTGGTGTCATTCTGCGGCTTTGCCCCTGTTGAGGACCCTCAGCTTGTGTGCTATGTTGTTATAGATGAGCCCGGAGAGCCCGGACCCGCACAAGCTAATTCAGCCTATGCCCAGGAGCTCTTCGCAAAGATAATGGCCGATGTGCTTCCCACAATAAATCTTTATCCTGACGGCGTGGACGCATCCGACTATAAGGCGCCTGTAACCGTACTTCCCGACAGCGAGGAGGGAATGAATGATATAGCTATGGGAGAGAGCATAGCTGAGACTGACGAGAACGGAGAGACCATAAACGCTCCCGCAGAGGATACTACTGCGGCTATCCAGCCCAGCACAGCACCGGAACTTAACGGAGGAGCTGATGCGCCTGATACCCCCACTGTTGAGGGGGCGGGCTTCGGAGAGGCCATAGAGGATCCGGGAGATGAGGAGATACCTGTTGATATGCCTCCCGGTTACTCGGAGTCTGATTATGAGGGCTCTGCTTCGGGAGGCTCGGCAGCTTCAGCAGGCTCGGAGGCTTCCGGAGCGTCGGAAAGTGAAAGCTCTGAAACTCTTCCCAAAGAGGCTGAGACCTCTGATGAACAATAAAAATACAAATAAGAAAAATATTTGAGAAAGATATTAGAAGAGTATTTTAAAAATATTTAAAAAGTATCTGAGAAATATATCGGAGAAGAAACATGACCGAGTTCAGTTTGTTTAAAAATTTAATAGTTCCAATACTTGTTTTGCCCTTGGCCTTTTTATTGGTGGTCTTAATGGCGCCGAGATTTATACCTATGCTCCACAGGATGAAATTCGGACAGGAGGTAAGAGAGGACGGACCTGAGGCTCATCTCAAAAAACAGGGAACACCTACTATGGGAGGCATAATGTTCCTTATATCAATAACAGTCTCAGTGCTCATAAAAAATGCCTTTGCTCCTGATGTGCACTCTCTCATGGTGCTGTTTTTAGTGCTGGGATTCGGTATCATTGGTGCTCTTGATGATTACCTTAAGATAAAAAAGCATCAATCCGAGGGCTTAAATCCAAAGCAAAAGCTGATACTCCAGCTTGTACTGACAGTGATATTTGCTGTTTGGTCTTACAATGAGAGCGTTTTCGGAGGAAGGATACTTATCCCCTTCGGAGCCGCCTTCGGAAGCTATTTTGAGTTTACGCTTCCTGTTTGGATATATATTCCCTTTGTTGTGTTCGTAGTGCTCGGAACAGACAACGGAGTGAACTTCACTGACGGATTGGACGGATTATGTTCTTCTGTGACCATAGTTGTGGCAATATTCTTTGCGGCGGCGGGATTTATATTTTCTCCCGGAGTATCTGTAGTCTCTCTTGCGGTGATCGGAGCTCTCATGGGATTCCTTCTGTTTAATGTATACCCCGCAAAGATCTTTATGGGAGACACAGGCTCCCTTGCCCTCGGCGGTTTTGTTTCCGCCGCAGCTGTTGTATCAGGACTTGAGCTCTTTGTCCCTGTAGTAGGATTTATTTATATGATAGAGGTTATCTCGGTCATCATACAGGTATCATATTTTAAGATGACTCACGGGAAGAGAGTTTTCAGGATGGCACCTATACACCATCACTTTGAGATAATCCTTGGGGAGAAGGGAGAAAAGGTTACAGAGCCGAGAATAGTTGCGGCATTTACATGCATCACAGCTCTTTTGAGCTTTCTTGCCTTTTCTGTTCTCCTTTTCTACACAGCTTAATTAATTTTTTGAGGTATATCGGTCATGAGAGAGAAGAAAACTTTGATTGCGGGCACCGGAAAGAGCGGTATTGCCGCCGCTGAGATGGTCCTTAAAATGGGAGGCGGGATAATACTTTATAATACAGATCCTGATTGCAGCGAGGAAGCTGTAATGAGAAATTTCAATGAGGGGGACGATGTGGAATTTATCTGCGGAAAGCTCATGCCGTCGCAGATAAGAGACGTGGATCTTGCGGTAATAAGCCCCGGCATACCCCTTACCTCCGACTTTGTAAAGCTTCTTGACAAAAACAAGATACCTGTATGGGGTGAGCTTGAGCTTGCGTTCCACGCCATGAAGGGAAAGCTCTGCGCCATAACCGGAACAAACGGAAAGACCACAACTACAGCCCTTGTGGGTGAGATATTAAAAAAGCATTTTGAGGATGTTCATGTTGTGGGGAATATCGGAGAGCCTTTTTCAAAGGAAGCCCTTGACACTACAGATGAATCTGTTACAGTATGCGAGGTAAGCTCCTTCATGCTGGAGACTATCATGGATTTCCATCCTCAGGTCAGCGCCATTTTAAATATTACTCCCGATCATCTTGACAGACACGGAAATATGGCTAATTATATCAGATGCAAGGAGGCCATAACCCTCAATCAGACCGAGGAAGATTTTTGCATATTAAATTATGAGGACAGCGTCTTAAGGGAATTCGGTGAGAGCGGTATCAAGCCCAAGCCGGTATTCTTCAGCTCAAAGAGAGAGCTTTTTAACGGTCTCTATCTTGACGGTGACTATATAATACTTTCCAAGGAAGGAAAGAAATTCACCGTAGTGGACACGAGAGAATTGAATATACTCGGAAGGCACAATTATGAAAATGCCATGGCGGCGACTGCCGTAGCGCTTAAGATGGGTGTGCCTCTTGACACTGTTTCAAAGGCTCTTAAGGAATTTAAGGCCGTAGAGCACAGGATAGAGTTTGTTAGAGAAAGATGCGGAGTCAAGTATTATAATGATTCCAAGGGTACCAATCCCGATGCGGCGATACAGGCCTTAAATGCAATGCCGGGGCCTACAATACTCATAGCGGGAGGCTATGACAAGCATTCCGAGTATGATGACTGGGTAAAGCTCTTTAAGGGAAAGGTAAAGCACCTTATACTTATAGGTCAGACCAGAGACAAGATAGCGGCTTGCTGCAAAAAGTACAAGTTCACCGAGGTGATGTACGCTGAGGATATGGATGAGGCGGTCAAGGCTGCTGCATCCTATGCCGACGAGGGAGATTATGTGCTCCTCTCACCTGCCTGTGCGAGCTGGGGAATGTTTAAGGATTTCGAGGAGAGAGGCAGAGTCTTTAAGGACTGCGTGAGAGAGCTTTAAAAGGAGGAATGATGGCTCAGGGAAGACAGGGCCCTAAAACAGCGGGCAATCAAAATATAATAAATGCTCAGAGAGCTGCCGCTGAGCCGAAAAAGCGAAGAGTAAGGCATTTTTATGACTACAGTCTTCTTTTTGCGGTCATTTTCATTACAGCCTTCGGACTTATAATGATATACAGCTCCTCTCAGTACATGGCTATGATAAACAGCCTGTCTCCGGATTATTACTTTAAGAGGCAGCTCATCATAGCAGGAGCGGGGCTCGTGGTGGCGCTCATCATATCAAAGATAAATTACAGGATCTTCAGATTGAAATTTTTCGTGTGGGGAGCATATTGGGTCTCGGTCGGACTTCTTGTCGCCACTCAGATAATGGGAATAGCTTCCCACGGAAGGACGAGATGGATAGAGATAGCGGGCGTGAGCTTTCAGCCGACGGAGCTTGCAAAGGCTTCCATGATACTTTTTACGGCCTATATGATATCAAGGAATCCGTCTGTCATGAACAGGTCGGGGCGCAGCTGGGGAGGCTGGAAGATATATCTTTGGATGCTGCCACCTTTCCTTTTGATCACATCCCAGAACCTGAGCTCGGGAATCATAGTATTCGGAATAGTTACTGTGATGCTCTTTATCGCCACAAAAAAGTCACGAGTATTTTATATACTTGGAATTATCGGCGTTATATGTTATATATTCAGGTACCGTGTTGTGGGAGCTATTGAGTTTATAGGAAGCACCACAGGAATTCTGCAGCCCTACCAGATGGAGAGGATACTTTCCTGGCTTTATCCCGAACAGTATGATGCATACCAGACCATGCAGGGACTGTATGCTATAGGCTCGGGCGGCTTTACAGGACAGGGACTCGGGGAGAGCCTTCAAAAGCTGGGGCCTTTGCCGGAAGCTCATAATGATATGATATTTACTGTGATCTGCGAGGAGCTGGGTCTTTTCGGTGCGGTATCTGTGATACTGATCTTTCTGTTTATAATATACAGATGCATGCTTATAGCCTCCAATTCTCCCGACCTTTTCGGGTCGTTCTTGGCGATAGGAGTCATGGCTCACATAAGCATACAGGTTGTACTCAACATTGCCGTTGTCACAAACTCTATACCGAATACGGGAGTAACACTTCCATTCATTAGCTACGGAGGTACGGCTGTCCTTATACTGATGGCGGAGATAGGCCTTGTCCTAAGCGTCTCCAACAGGATAAAGCTTGAGCATTAGGACAGCTCCGAGGATTTTTGATGAGAGATTACGATTATCAGGACGATGACAGCATAAAGAGAGAAAAGCTGAAAAAATGGACGGCCCTTGCGGTACTCTTACTGCTTGCCGTGATAGTGGTGGGAATAAGGCTTACAGATATAACGGTAAAGGGAAGCACCAGGTACAGTCCTGAGGAGCTGGAGGAAATAATATTCCCGGACTATATGGATAAAAATACCCTGTACTGCCTTATAAAGGACAGGCTGAGGCCTCACAAGGAGATACCCTTTATCGAGGACTATGATATTCAGCTTACGGGACCGTTTTCAGCGGACCTTGTAATATATGAAAAAAGTATTATCGGTTATGTCAGGTACATGAGCAGCAATATGTATTTCGACAAGGACGGCATAGTTGTGGAGAACTCCAATGAAATGATAGAGGATGTCCCTGAGATAACAGGGCTCAGGTTCGGCCACATCGTGCTTAACAAGGAGCTGCCGGTGAGCGACAGCGCACTGTTTGGCGAGATAATGAACATAACTCAGCAGCTTGATTATTACGGCATAGATGCTACAAGGATAGACTTTGATTCCATGAGGAATGTCACAGTATTTGTGTCGGGAGGAAATATAGAGGTAAAGATGGGCTCTTCGGAGAATATCGACTCGAAAATTTCCATTTTAAATGACATGCTTCCGAATCTTTCCGGCCTTTCAGGGACGCTTCACATAGAAAATTACAGCGATGACGACGACGGAGGGATATACACCTTCGAGAAGAAAAAGGAGAGCCCTGAAGAGAGCTCGGAAGCAACGGAAAATGAAGCTTTATAAGCTTTCTTACGAAAAAATTAATTATTGGCCCAAAATATACATTTGCAGTATAAAAACCCTTGATAAAATAATCCCAAGGCGTTATATTTATAGTTGATTTATTAAAAGGAGGATTTTCTCGTGTTAGAAATAAAGATTCCTGAGTCAGAGGCTGCGGCAAAAATTATAGTGTGCGGAGTAGGTGGAGCAGGCAATAATGCCGTCAACCGCATGATAGAGGAGAATGTCGCAGGAGTTGAATTTATCGGGGTTAATACAGATAAACAGGCTTTGCAGTACTGCAAGGCACCTACAGCTATGCAGATCGGAGAAAAGGTGACGAAGGGACTCGGTGCAGGAGCAAAGCCCGAGATCGGAAGCAAGGCCGCAGAGGAGAGCTCTGAGGACATACAGCAGGCTTTCAAGGGAGCCGACATGGCTTTTATCACCTGCGGAATGGGAGGCGGAACAGGAACAGGAGCCGCTCCTGTAATTGCAGGCATAGCAAAGGAAATGGGAATACTCACAGTAGGCGTAGTGACAAAGCCCTTCAGATTCGAGGCTAAGCAGCGTATGCGCAATGCCGAGAGCGGAATCGAGAATCTTAAGGCCAATGTTGACGCGCTTATCGTTATACCTAACGACAAGCTTCTTGAGCTTGTTGACAGGCGCACCACGATGCCTGAGGCATTAAAGAAGGCGGACGAGGTCCTTGAGCAGGCGGTAACAGGTATTACCGACCTTATAAATGTACCCGGACTTATAAACCTTGACTTCGCGGATGTACAGACTGTCATGAAGGACAAGGGAATAGCTCATATAGGAATAGGAAAGGCTAAGGGAGACGACAAGGCTCTTGAGGCTGTAAAGCAGGCTGTAGCTTCTCCTCTTCTTGACACCTCTATCGAGGGAGCATCGGATGTTATCATAAATGTATCGGGAGATATCTCTCTCATTGAAGCTAATGAGGCTGCAAGCTATGTTGAGGAGCTTGCGGGAGAGAATGCTAACATAATCTTCGGAGCTATATATGATGACAAGGCTCAGGATGAGTGCACCATCACAGTTATAGCTACAGGAATCACAGAGGTGGCTCATCAGGAGAACAAGAACTCGAAGCAGCATCGTCAGGCGTCAGGACTTGGTGGATTTTCAACTCAGCAGAGGCCCATGGCTCAGCCTCAGGGCGGCTACAGACGTCAGGACAGCCCTTCACTTGATTTCGGATACGGCTCAGGCAGACCTGCAGGAGCTAATCAGGGAGCACAGGAGCAGCCTTCACAGTTTGACAACCAGATGCCCTTCAGACCTCAGGTAAATAAGGAGGTTACTATCAACATTCCCGACTTCCTTAAGAACAGAAAGTAGTCAATCAGATAAAGTAAACAATAAACAGAGTGAGACTTTAATAAATCACTGCCGCAAGAGAACTGATATTTCACAGAACGGATTCTTTTGCGGCAGTTTTTATAGGCATACTCGATATAATATAGTAAAGAACAATAGCAGGCTGACTCAGGATATTATGCCAAGGGCGTATATCAGGAGTCAGCCTTTTTATATAAGGAAGACAACGACTGTTTTGTGAAAGGTGGGATAGTAATTGTCAATGTACATCAAAAAATACATTTCGCCATATTTTAGACACTAAATCAACATGTGTCCTTTATAAACTTAAAAATATCGGGAGAAAACAAGAAAGACTCTTTGAAAACGAAAATGCGTCAGGGTGGGGTCAGGCGTAGGCTGTGCTCGGAGATTGACAAATAGAGAAAATCATAGTAATTATATAGGTAAATAAAACTTCTTTAGTGAGGACTCGGGAAGGACGGCCCTCGACCCCGGCTGTTCTTTCCGGCTTCAATATAGATAAGGTTATAAGGTTTATACATCATTGGTCAAGACAACAGGCTTTCCTTGTAGCCTTACTGCATTTCCCTCCGCGGGAGAGTGTCCCGCTGCTCTCGTATACTGCAGCATAAAGCTTTAATGCGGTGTACGAGAGCATCATTTTTACAGGGGTAAAGAATCAGAGCCTGCAGAGAACAGGCGATAGGAGACATTATGGAGGAATTAGGAGGAAGATTTTTTGTTTGCCGTAACTGCGCGAAGTTTGTAGTGCCCGATGCGACCCACGACAGAAGAAGCGTATTTTGCAGCAAGGAGTGTGAGAGAAAATATTGGAAGCGGAGTGAGGCAATGAGAAAAATGAGATCTCAAAATGCTTATGCCGTCTACTGTAAAATAGATAAATCTATCAAGGCTCTGACGGCTCAATCGGAGATGTGACAGAAGAATAAATACAGAGTATTATGCAGCCATGTACCTTATTGAAGGATAGGGACATGGCTGTTTATGTTGACCGGGAGAGCTTTTGTCTTTATAATTTATAAACGTAATTCCAACTTTAAAAAAAGGAGCTTTAATGAGATACATAATAAAGAGAAGCGGAAACAAAGAGGAGTATGATTCTGATAAGATAGTAGCGGCCGTCAGAAAGGCCTTTGAGAGCACCAAGACCTGCGTGGGTGAAGGGGAACTTTCAGGTATACTTGAGGCTGTGGAGGCAAGGCTCTCCGAGGATCTTGAGAAGGAACTTACAGTCGAGATGATCCAGGATACGGTGGAGGAGGCCCTTATGGAAAAGGGCTTTTTCAAGGAGGCCAAAGCTTATATCCTTTATCGCGAGAAGCGCTCGGAGCTGAGGAGTGCGAGAAACCATATTGCCGAGGTCATAGGAGACGAGAGGATAGCTGAGGTCTTAAGCGAGGCCGAGAAGGATTTTAAGGGCGAGGAATATTCGGCCCTGAGGCTTGACTCAAAGTTTTCGGGCTTTTTAAAGCCTGATATGACTGTGGAGGAAAAGCTTGAGGCCCTGATAAAGGCCGCTGTGGAGCTTACGGATGAGACTGCCACAAGATGGGAGAACATTGCGGCGAGGATACTGGCGTTTTCCTTCCATCGTTCTCTTGATACAGAGCTTAAAAAGAGAGGCATAGAGAGCTTTTATGACAAGCTCAGATACCTTACGGATGAGGGACTTTACGGAAGCTATATACTTGAGAGTTATTCCCGCAGCGAGATAGAGGAGGCGGAAAAGCTCATAGATAATAACAGAGACAAGCTTCTCAATTACTCGGGACTTGATCTTATGCTGAAGCGCTATACCATAAGGACCCACAATCATGTGCCAATGGAAACACCGCAGGAGATGTTTATGGGGATCGCCCTTCACCTTGCCATGAAGGAGAAGGACCGTATGACATGGGTGAAGAAATTCTATGATATGCTCTCAAAGCTTGAGGTGACTATGGCTACACCCACTACCTCAAACGCAAGAAAGCCTTATCATCAGCTTTCAAGTTGCTTTATAGATACTGTGCCTGATTCCTTAAGAGGTATTTTCCGTTCTGTGGACAACTTTGCCGAGGTGAGCAAGTTCGGCGGCGGTATGGGACTTTACTTCGGAAAGGTAAGAGCAAAGGGAGGCTCCATCAGAGGCTTTGAGGGCGCCGCGGGAGGCGTAATACGCTGGATAAGGATAATAAATGATACGGCTGTGGCGGTTGACCAGCTTGGTATGAGACAGGGGGCTGTTGCAGTCTACCTTGACGTTTGGCACAAGGACATGCCTGAGTTCCTTAATCTTAGGACAAATAACGGTGACGACAGGATGAAGGCTCATGACGTATTCCCCGCCGTATGCTACCCCGACCTCTTCTGGAGGATGGCAAAGGAAGACCTTGATCAGGATTGGTATATGATGTGCCCTCATGACATTGAGACCGTAAAAGGCTACTGTCTTGAGGATTACTACGGAGACGAGTGGGAAAAGAGATATTGGGACTGCGTAAAGGACCCCCGCATTTCAAAGCGAGTCATAACCATAAAGGATATGGTAAGGCTCATACTTAAATCCGCAGTTGAGACGGGAACACCCTTTACCTTCAACAGAGATATAGTAAACAGAGCGAATCCCAACGGCCATGAGGGAATGATCTACTGCTCGAATCTCTGCACAGAGATAGCCCAGAACATGAAGCCCATCTCTACAGTGAATATAGAGGTAAAGACCAAGGACGGCGAGACGGTAGTTGTAAACACCACAAGGCCCGGAGAATTTGTGGTCTGCAATCTTGCATCCCTTTCCCTCGGACACCTTCCTGTAAAGGACAAGGCCTACATAAGAGAGGTGGTAAGAACTGCGGTAAGGGCCCTTGACAATGTGATAGATTTGAACTTCTATCCCGTTCCCTATGCAAAGCTTACCAATAAAAAATACAGGTCTATAGGTCTCGGAGTAAGCGGCTATCATCACATGCTCGCAAAGAATTCCATAAAGTGGGAATCCGAGGAGCATCTTGATTTTGTGGATAAGATTTTTGAAAACATAAACTATGCGGCTATAGAGGCCTCCTGTGATCTTGCGGTCGAGAAAGGAAGCTACAGTCTTTTCGAGGGAAGTGACTGGCAGACGGGAGCCTACTTTGAGAAGCGAGGATATGAGGGAGAGGAATGGGAAAGCCTTAAGAAGAAGGTTGCTGCTGCAGGTATGAGAAACGCATATCTCCTTGCCATAGCGCCTACAGGCTCTACCTCCATACTCGCAGGAACCACAGCAGGTGTTGACCCTGTCATGAACAAATTTTTCCTTGAGGAAAAGAAGGGAAGCATGCTGCCGAGAGTGGCTCCCGACCTTGACTTTAACACCTACTGGTATTACAAGAACGCTCACCTTACAGACCAGAGATGGTCCGTGAGAGCCTGCGGCATAAGACAGAAGCACATCGATCAGGCTCAAAGCATGAACCTCTATATAACAAACGACTATACCTTAAGGCAGGTGCTGAACCTTTATATACTGGCGTGGGAGTGCGGCGTAAAGACTATATATTATGTCAGGTCCAAGTCCCTTGAGGTAGAAGAGTGCGAGAGCTGCAGCGCATGATCGTATCGCGAAATACGAAAAAACAGTGACCATATGTTTATTGAAGAAAGGATAGCTTATGTCAGAACTTAAATTGAACGATGCTCTGCCCCATAAGCCCCTGTTTAATCCCGAGGGAGACACGGATGTACGTTTAAGACGAATGATAGGGGGCAACACAACAAATCTTAATGACTTCAACAATATGAAGTATCCCTGGGTGTCCGATTGGTACAGACAGGCCATGAATAATTTCTGGATACCGGAGGAGATAAACCTTAATCAGGATGTGAAGGATTATCCAAAGCTTGATAAGCACGAGAGGACAGCCTACGACAAGATACTTTCCTTCCTCGTATTTCTGGACAGCATCCAGACTGCAAACCTGCCCTGTGTGGGAGAATATATCACGGCAAACGAGGTTAACCTCTGCCTTAACATCCAGACCTTTCAGGAGTGCGTACATTCACAGTCCTACTCCTATATGCTTGACACTATCTGCTCTCCTGATGAGAGAAATGACATACTCTACCAGTGGAAGACGGATGAGCATCTGTTAAGGAGAAACGAATTCATAGGAAATATATATAATGAATTCCAGACCAAAAAGGACGCGGGGACCCTTCTTAAGGTGATGATGGGAAACTATATACTTGAGGGCATATACTTCTATTCGGGATTTATGTTTTTCTATAATCTTGCAAGAAACGGAAAGATGCCCGGAAGCGCACAGGAGATAAGATACATAAACAGAGACGAAAATACTCACCTCTGGCTTTTCAGAAATATCATAAGAGAGCTTCAGAAGGAGGAACCCGAACTTTTCACCGAGGAGAAAACGGAAGAACTCAGGGAGATGATAAAGGAAGGTGTAAGGCAGGAGATAGAATGGGGACACTATGTTATAGGCGACAATATCTCGGGACTTACAAAGCAGATGGTGACCGACTATATCGAATATCTCGGAAATCTCAGGTGGACCTCCCTCGGCTATGATGTCATCTATGAGGGTAAGGAAAAGGAGCCTGAGGATATGAAGTGGGTATCGAACTACTCAAATGCAAATATGGTAAAGACAGACTTCTTCGAGGCAAAATCCACAGCATATGCAAAGAGTACAGCCTTGGTGGATGATCTGTAGCTTTAGTACAGGAGGCAAAGTAAATGAGCATTGCCGAAAATATAAAAAGAGTTGAAAAAAATATTGAAGACGCCCTTATGAGGTCAGGACGAAAACCGGGAGAGACGAAGCTTATCGCCGTCTCAAAGACAAAGCCCGTGGAGGATATGCTTTCGGCCTATTCTGAGGGCGTAAGGGACTTTGGAGAAAACTATGTTCAGGAGATAGTTCAAAAATACGACAACATCCCTTCTGACGCAAGGCTTCACATGATAGGACATCTCCAGACCAACAAGGTAAAAAAGGTAGTGGGGAGAGTGGCTATGATACATTCTGTGGATTCCCTTCACCTTGCCGAGGCGATATCCCGGGAATCTTTAAAGCAGGGCATCACAACAGATGTGCTCCTTGAGGTAAATATTGCGGATGAGGCCACAAAATACGGATTTACAAGAGCTGAGGCCATGGCCGTTGTGCCTGAGATCATGGAGCTTTCAGGCGTGGCTTTAAGAGGACTTATGACTTCGGCCCCCATAACTGAGGACCCCGAGACAAACAGGACATACTTCAAGGCCATGAGAGAGCTTCTCTCGGAAATGAGAGAGCTCATGAGACAAAGAGGCACTGCAGAGGAAAAGCTTCCGACTGAGCTTTCCCTGGGCATGACAGGCGATTATATCGTGGCCGTGGAGGAGGGAGCCACCATGGTAAGAGTCGGAACCGCCATATTCGGGGCGAGAGACTATTCCTCCAGGGCCTGAGCTTGGCCTCAGAGCAGATTAAAAGAATATTTAAAACGGGACTCGAGGATATCCTTCGGGTCCCTTTTTAAAAAGGATTTTACATTATTAACATGCATTTTATTTTGGAAAATAAAGCTTAAAATCAAATTAATCAAGTTTTACCTTTATTTTCCGGAATAAAGGTAACCTCTCCGGTATCCTTATAAAGGCTGAAGGGCCGGAGAAAAAAAGCTTTGAATTAAAGGAAGGTAAAAAAATGAGAATTAAAGCGGATTTTCACACCCATACAAATTATGCGGACGGCCGCAACACTCCTGAGGAGATGATAATTTCAGCTATAAATATGGGCATGGAGGAATACGGAATATCGGAGCACGCCTATATTTCAAATTTTCCGAATGAGCCCTTCGGAATGACAGCCGGTGATTTTGAAAGGTACAAGGCTGAGCTTTCGGAGCTTAAGGAAAAGTATAAGGGAAAGATAAACTTCCATATCGGAACAGAAGTCGACAGCTTCGGCGAGCATTTCAGAGCAGAATATATGATAGGCTCCACTCATCAGATAGAAAAGGACGGAATATTTATAACCGTGGATGAGAGCGAGGAAAATCTTCAGAAGGCTGTGGACAGATATTTCGGAGGAGACTGGTACAAGCTTTGCGAGACCTATTACGAGCAGGAAGCAAAGACAGCAGAGCTCACAGGCTGCGATATCATAGGGCACTTTGACCTGATAACAAAGTTCAATCAGGGAGGAAAGCACTTTGACGAGAGCTGTGATGCATATCTTGAGCCTGCATTGGCCGCAATGAAGGAGCTTTTAAAGGCGGAGATACCATTTGAGATAAACACAGGGGCCATTTCGAGAGGCTACAGAATGGAGCCATATCCTTCAAAGATACTTTTAAAGGAGCTTAAGGCTATGGGAGGAATGATAATGATAAATTCCGACAGCCATGCCGACAATACGCTCCTTTACAAATTCGATCAGGCTGAGAGCCTTGCTCTTTCCTGCGGCTTTGAATACTGTGTCATTCCCGATTTTAATGGAGGATTCAGGAGGATAGAGCTCGGATAACAGTCCTGCCTTTGATAGTGCTGTAAGCAAGCGAATAATTCGTTTGAGCAGATATAAAGATAAAACAGGAGAAAATAATTATGAAAAAGAAAGCAGTTTTACTGATTGCCGCTGCGGCTATGCTGGGACTTGCAGGTTGCTCTTCGGAGCCTGAGACAGCTGCTGTGGACCTTAACAGCATGACAGTTGATGAGATCCTTGCCGAGGCTAAGGAGGAGGGAAGAGTTGATTCTGTAGGAATGCCTGATACCTGGGCTAACTGGGTGGAGACCTGGGAGGATATAAAGACAGAGTACGGTCTTGAGCATACCGACACAGATATGTCTTCTGCTGAGGAAATATCACTTTTTGAGTCGGAAAAAGATGATGCCACAAAGGATATCGGCGACGTAGGACAGGCTTTCGGCCCTATAGCAGAGGAAAAGGGTGTTACTCTTAAATATAAGACAAGCTACTGGGACAGCATTCCCGACTGGGCTAAGGACGACGACGGAGACTGGATAATAGGCTACTACGGAACTATGACCATGATGACAAATACAAAGATAGTTGATAATCCTCCCAAGTCATTTGCGGATCTTCTTGAGGGCGATTACATGGTTGCTGTAGGAGATGTTGCGGCAGCCAACCAGGCACAGTTTGCGGTACTTGCGGCAGCTATAGCCATGGGAGGCGACGAGGGAAATATACAGCCCGGACTTGATTTCTTCAGACAGCTTGCGGAGCAGGGAAGACTTGACCTCGGAGAGTTCTCCATGGCAAGAATTGAAAAGGGCGAGGTAGGAGTTGCATTCCTCTGGGATTACAATGCCCTCGGCTACAGGGAGCAGTTCCTTGAGAATAACCCTGATGCGGAGTTTGAGATATATGTTCCCGAGGAGGGATCGATACAGAGCGGATACTGCACTATCCTCAACAAGTACTCAAAGAGGCCTCATGCCGCAGCCATGGCAAGAGAGTTTATCTTAAGCGATGAGGGACAGATAAACCTTGCAAAGGGTTATGCAAGACCGGTAAGAGACGTTGAGCTCCCTGAGGAGGTCAAGGCAAAGATGCTCCCCGATGAGCAGTATGAAAACGCCAGAATGGTTGAGGACCAGGAAGCTTGGGATGCGACCACAAAGGAGATTGGAACTCTCTGGCAGGAAGAAGTAGTGGCATATGCAAACTAAGTTAAAGGAAAACATAAAGGGCAGGAAGACATATTTGGCAGCTTTGCTGCCCTTTATATTATTGGTAGGAATGTTTGAGCTCCTCCCCATAGCCATAACCATAGTGAGAAGCTTCCTCAAGGAAGGCGGGGAATTAGGAGTAACGCTTGAAAATTACATAAATATCTTTACAAAGCCGCTTTACAGATCGGCTATCACAAACAGCCTTCTCATCTCTGTGGTGTCTGCTGTGATAGGACTCATAGTGGCATTTATCGGCAGCAAGGCCGCCCATGAGAAAAACGGAAAGGTAAAGAGGATATTCATGAGCATGCTTAACATGGTATCCAACTTTTCGGGAGTGCCCCTTGCCTTTTCCTTCATAATCCTCTTCGGAAATGCGGGAGTTATAACTATACTGGGGCAGACTCTGGGGATAGAATTCCTTGCGGATTTCCCTCTTTATACTTTTTGGGGACTTCTGCTTACATACATATATTTCCAGATACCCCTTGCAACACTTCTTCTTATACCGGCCTTTGACGCCATAAGAAAGGAGTGGAAGGAGGCGGTGGCTATTATGGGAGGCACGGAGACGACCTTCTGGACCAAGGTGGGTATACCTGTGCTCATGCCCTCGATACTGGGAACACTTGCCACACTTTTTTCAAACGCCATATCGGCATACGCCACAGCCTATGCTCTCCTTATGAACAATTACTCCATACTCCCCATAAGGATATCCGAGCAGTTTAAGGGCGACATAGTGCAAAGACCTGAGTTCGGAAGCGCACTGGCTGTGATACTTATGATACTTATGGTACTTTCGCTTATGATAACAAGAAAGCTCACAAATAAGGTCGAAGGAGGCAGATAAGATAATGAAAAGCAAAAAAAATACCGGCTCAATGGCAGCCATAATCGTAATAGCTTTGTATCTGATGATCCCTCTGTTTTTCACCTTTTTGTATTCAATGTTCAGGGAGTGGATGGACATACTCCCCACAGGTTTTACCCTTTCCGCGTATGTGGAGATATTTTCGGATATGAGCTTTTGGGCCTCTATAGGAAGGACAGTCATTATTTCTATAGTACCTGTAGTGCTCTGCACCTTTATAGTGCTCCTTGCAATGTATGTGGTGATAGTTTATTGCCCTAAGATAGACAAATACATAAAGCTTTTCTGTACCATGCCCTATGCGATACAGGGTGTAATACTTCCCATAAGTGTGCTTTCACTCTATGCATCGGCACCTGCACCCTTCAACAACAGGATATTCATGCTTGTGTCCACATACTGCATAGTTGTTCTTCCCTACATTTATCAGGGAATAAGAAACAATCTGAACGGGCTTAACGCCACTATGATGATAGAGGCTGCAGAGATGCTGGGAGCGGGACCCTTTTATTCCTTCTTTCATATCATCGTGCCTAATATAATGAACGGAGTGGCGGTCTCAGCCATGCTTGCCATGTCCATAGTTTTCGGAGACTTCGTTGTAATAAACACCATAGCGGGAGGACATTTCCCCACCGCTCAGATGTATTTGTATGATGTAATGAAAAAATCAAGCCAGAGGACCTGCGCTATAATAATAGTCCTTTTCTGCGTGACGCTTTGCATATCCTTCTTTGCTTTTATGAGAAGCAGAAAGGGTGAGGAAAAGTAAAAGAAACAAAGGATGTTTGAATATAAGGAACAGACCGGAAAAGCCTAATTTGAGATAAACGGAGATATTAGAGATGCCATATATAGAATTTAAAAATGTAGATAAATTTTACGGAGACAATCAGGTATTAAAGAGTATATCCCTTTCTGTGGAGAAAGGTGACTTTGTAACGCTCTTAGGCCCTTCGGGCTGTGGAAAGAGTACGCTCTTAAGATGCCTTGCAGGTCTTGAGACCATTGACGGAGGCTCAATATATCTTGACGGAAAGGATATAACAAAGGTAGCACCCAAAGACAGAAATATAGGAATGGTATTCCAGCATTACAGCCTTTTCCCCAACATGAATGTGGAGGAAAACATTGCCTTCGGATTAAAGATGCAGAAGCTTCCCGAGGACGAGATAAAAAGGAGAGTGGAAGGCGCTGTAAAGATGGTAGAGCTTGAGGGTAAGGAAAAGCAATATCCCTCTCAGCTTTCAGGAGGACAGCAGCAGAGAGTCGCCCTTGCAAGAAGCATAGTCACGGAGCCCAAGGTGCTTCTCTTGGACGAGCCTTTAAGTGCCATAGATGCAAAGCTCAGGAAGTCCCTCCAGACAGCCATAAGAAAAATAACGAAGAAAATGGGCCTTACAGCTATATTCGTTACTCACGATCAGGATGAGGCCATGGTAATGTCGGATGTCATACACCTTTTCCACGAGGGAAAAATAGAACAGTCGGGAAGCCCTGTTTCGGTTTATACAAGGCCTGTAAGTACCTTTGCAGCAGGCTTTATAGGAAGCTACAACATATTGAAGCCGGATGAATTTGAAAAGGTCACAGGAGTAGGAGACTTAAACAGGGAGGTGGCTATAAGGCCCGAGACTATATCTATCTCAAAAACGAAGCCCGATGTAAGTGATGAGATAGCTTTTGAGGGAATAATAAAGGACAATGTTCCCAGAGGAAATGTGCTCAGATATACGGTGGAAACAAACGGGATTGAATATCATGTGGATGTGCTTTTCAGAAGCAAGGTCCTCTTTGACAACGGTGAGAAAGTATATATGAGTGTCGCAAAGCATAACTGTATTGAGCTTTAAGCCCGGTATAAAGAAGAGCATGGCTTTAGTACTTTATTAACAGGAGAAAAATATGATAAAGGATCAGAAGGCATTTTTATCAGAAGGAAAATTTTATAAGGGAAATCTTCATAGCCATACCACAAACTCAGACGGAAAGCTCAGCTGCGCCGAGTCTGTAAAGATGTTTAAGGAGCACGGATACAGCTTTCTGTGCTTTTCCGAACATGATTATTATACAGATTACAGAAGTGAATTTGACTGTGAGGACTTCATAATTCTCCCGGGGATAGAAGCTTCTGTAATATTGCTTGAGGAAAATTCCGAAAGAAGGCTTAAGGTCCATCATATCCACGGAATATTGGGGACTGAGGAGATGGTCAAAAAAGCAGGGGACAAGGCCTTTAAGGACAATGAAAGAGTGGCTCCGAGGATAATGAGAGGAAGCTGGGACGGTCAGAGGGAGGCGGACAGGCTGTGCGGCTACCTTAGGGAGAGAGGCTGCATAACTATGTATAATCATCCTGTTTGGTCAAGAGTTGAGCCTGAGGAGTTTATAAATACAAAGGGACTGTGGGCTCTCGAGATATTTAACTATGACACGGTAAACGAGAGCAATACCGGCTATGACAGTGTAAGTTGGGATCTTTTCTTGAGAAGAGGAACGAGAATAAACGCTACCGCCACAGACGACAATCACAATGAGGGACTTTTTGATGATTCCTGCGGAGGTTGGATCATGGTAAAGGCCGAAGAGCTTTCTCACGAGGCTATAGTTAAAAATATGATCGAGGGTAATTACTATTCATCTTCAGGCCCTGAGATATACAGCTGGGAGATAAAGGACGGCGTGGCAAGAGTCGAGTGTTCCGATGTATACAGGATAGATTTCTTTGTGGGAAATCATGTAAACGACGGAAGAGCTGTGCTCTCAGGCGACTTTGAAAAGACCATCAGTTCTGCAGAGTACAGGCTTAAGGGTGATGAGGATTACATCAGAGTCCAGTGTACAGACAAGTATGGAAGGACAGCATGGAGCAATCCTTTTTATGAAGATTAAACTTGTTACAAATAATATAAAGGAATTTGAAAAGCCGGAGGAAGCCTTCGGGCTTCTTTTTCATATGCTTACAAAAAATATTAATAAGAAACGAAAGAACAAAAATAAAGGCGATAAGACTGTTATCCTATCGCCTCTGATGCACCCGAGAAGGCTCGAACTCCCAACCTTTCGGTCCGTAGCCGAACGCTCTATCCAATTGAGCTACGAGTGCATGCTTCCTTAAAAGCAAATTATATTATAGAGAAGTCATCAGGCATTGTCAAGATGTTTTTAAATTTATTTATCCTGAATGTCCTCACGACAGATGAATTTATTACCTGTATTTATGAATACAGAAAAGCAGATGAATGCATAAAATCAAATGTATTTATGCTAAGGACAAAATTGCAGAATTGTCTTTTTTTAGCTTGAAACCCCGGTTATGATATATTAATATAATCTTTGAAATAACGTATAAAAATATAAAAGACAAGAAAAACAATATATAAAAAATATATTTGAGAATTATATGAATAATCATATATCGGAGGGCTATGCTATGATAATGTTTAACTGTGACTATCTCGAGGGGGCACATCCCGAGATACTAAGGAGGCTTACGGAGACAAACATGCTTCAGACACCGGGCTACGGGGTAGATTCATTTTGCGACAGGGCAAGAGACCTTATAAGGGCTCAGGTTGGAGATAAGAATGCCTACGTGCAGTTTTTGGTTGGCGGAACTCAGACAAATATGACTGTACTTGCATATCTTATGAGACATCATGAGGGAGTTATAGCCGCAGACACAGGCCATATAGCTGTTCATGAGACGGGATCTGTGGAGGCAACAGGCCACAAGGTGCTTACCATACCTAACAGTGAGGGCAAGATCAGCGCCGCTCAGGTGAACGAGTATGTAATAGCTCACAATGAGGACAAGATGAAGCAGCACATGGTAAAGCCCAAGGTTGTATTTATCGGATATGCAACGGAGGAAGGAACCCTTTATACAAAAAAGGAGCTTATGGATCTTTACAGCGTGTGCAAGAAGCATGACCTTTACCTCTATGTTGATGGCGCAAGAATGGGCTACGGCCTTATGTCGGAGAAATCCGACCTTACAATGAAGGACATTTATGATTACTCTGACGTATTTTATATAGGAGGAACAAAGGTAGGTGCCCTTTTCGGAGAGGCTATAGTATTCAAGCCCGAGACTCCTCATGATGATTTCAGATACCTTATGAAACAGAAGGGCGGTCTTCTTGCAAAGGGAAGACTCCTCGGAATACAGTTTGAGACACTTTTTGACGGAGAGGGCGAGGATTGTCTCTATTACAAGATATCGGCTCATGCGGATAAGCTTGCTCTCAAGTTTAAGGAGGCTGTAAAGAAGCTCGGCTATGAGCTTTATCAGGACAGCTTTACAAACCAGCAGTTCCCTATCTTTTCCGATGCACTGATAGAAAAGCTTTCCGAAAAGTATTCCTTTGACTATTGGTGCAGAGTTGATGACACCCACAGTGCTGTGAGAGTATGTACCTCGTGGGCTACTCTTCCGGAAAATGTGGACAGCCTCATTGCTGATATCGAGAGATGTGATTCTTAATGGCGAGAGAGTGGAGAGTATATTCCAAAAAGGCTGATTTTGATGCTATAGCTGAGAAATTCGGCATAGACAGGCTGACGGCCGGGCTTCTGGTGAACAGAGGCGTCCGCGATGACAAAGATATAGATAAATATTTAAACGGAGGCCTAAAAGACCTCTATGACCCCATGCTCCTTCCGGATATGGAAAGAGCTGTAGACCGGGTCAAAGACAGCATTATAACCGGAAAGCATATACGAATAGTCGGTGATTATGATATAGACGGAGTATGCTCTGTTTACATACTTATAAGAGGTCTTACATTTTTTGCGGAGCGGATCTTTGGGGACTCATTAAAAAAGGAATCAGAGGAGAAAAAGTGTGAGCTGCCTGTGCCTGTTATCGACCATGTGATACCTGACAGGATAAGGGACGGATACGGTATAAACCGGCACATAATAGAACGGGCTGTAGAAGAAAAAGTCGATGTGATAATCACCTGCGACAACGGGATATCCGCTATAGATGAGCTTGAATATGCAAGGGACAACGGGATCTCGGTTATTGTGACGGATCATCATGAGGTGAGAAAGGACGAAGAAGGGAGAGATATCCTTCCTCCCTGTGATGCGGTGACAGATCCGAAGAGGTCGGACAGCATCTATCCGTTGAGCGGTATCTGTGGGGCCGTTGTTGCATGGAAGCTTGTATGGGCTTTACTGAGGGAGCTTACTGAGGAAAGCCGGGAGGCCGCACTTAAAGTATGCTTTGAAGAACTTCTTCCCTTTGCCGCAGTTGCAACGGTGGGGGATGTGATGGAGCTCCTTGATGAAAACAGAATAATAGTCAGGGAAGGGCTGAAGCTCATAAATTCCGGAAGGCTTTTGAACCTTGGAATGAGAAAGCTCATAGAGGGCTGTGGTATAGCAGATAAGGAGATCGGAAGCTATCATATCGGATTTGTAATAGGACCATGTATAAACGCAGGGGGAAGGCTTGAGACTGCGGAGACCGCTTTAAGGCTTTTTATGAGCACTGACGAAAAAAGTGCCTGTGCACTTTCGGAAAAGCTAATAGAGCTTAATGCAAGACGAAAGGAAATGACAGAAGAGGGTGTAAAAAAGGCATGTGAGCTCTGTGAGAAGGATTATGCAGACGACAAGGTGCTTGTAGTTTACCTTGGAGATCTGCACGAGTCTCTTGCGGGAATAGTGGCGGGACGCATAAGGGAGAGGTATTCAAAGCCCGCCTTTGTCATAACCGATGCGGAGGAAGGTCTTAAGGGCTCCGGAAGATCCATAGAGGCTTATCATATGTTCGACAAGCTATGTGAGGTGGCGGATATCCTTGAAAAATTCGGCGGACACCCTATGGCCGCGGGCCTTTCTTTAAAGAGGGAGAACCTTGACGAGCTGAGAAAACGGCTTAACGAAGGCTGCGGACTTACAGAGGATGATTTAAAGGAGAAAAAGGGCATAGACTTTATCATACCTGTATCCTATATAACTGCGGGACTTATAGAGGAGATGGACATATTGAAGCCCTTCGGGCAAGGCAACGAGAAGCCTGTGCTTGCTGACAGAGAGCTTTCGGCAACAGACATAAGGATACTCGGAAAAAATAAAAATGTCCTTAAGCTCAGGCTTATCGATAAAAACGGATATAATATTTCGGGTATAATGTTCGGAGACGGTGAGGAAAATGCCGAAAAAATAAAAGATATAATGTCCAAAAAGGGTAGTAGTGTAAGCATAGTATATTATCCGGAGATAAATGTGTTCAACGGCAGAAGGAGCCTGCAGCTGACACTTCTTGATATACTTTAGCTTTTGAAAAATGCAGGGCAGCGCGTTAAAGCGCAGTCTTGCTTTTTTATTATTATGGAGTTATAATCCTAAAAACAGATAGGAAAACTAAAAAATAACTGCAAATTAAATATAGGCTCATGATATAGTTGATTAGGCAGGGAAAACGAGGAAATTATAATGAAAAAATATGAAGGAATACCTGCAGCTCTGCTGACAACGGCTTTAGCCCTTATCATCTGTACATGTGAGCCCTTCTCTCCTTTTAAAGCATATGCATTTGAGGTCCGTGAGCGAAACGCCACGGCCTCTTATGCTGAGAAAAAAGAGCTTAGGGAAAGCAGCGATAACGGCTTTGAATTTGACAGTGAGGAGGGCTGTCTCCTCATAAAAAGTGAGGCCGGACTGGAGGCCGTAACGGGGAAAGATTCGGGCATTAATTTTCTCGAGATAAAAAAGATTGTCATAGGGGACGATATAAGGGAGCTTTCAAAGCCTGTGTTTGCAGGGCTTCCGAACCTCAGAGAGCTTGATCTTAATAAGGTGGAAAAGGTCACCGGGTTTTCTTTTACACTTTGCGAAAATCTTGAAAGAATAAATGCACCGGAACTCAGGACAGCAGGTGAGCATGCCTTTTCAAATAATAATGCTTTAAAGGAGCTTTACCTTCCGAAGCTTGAGAGTACGGAGGATGCGGCATTTTATAATTGTACAGCTCTTTATCACGCAGATATGCCGAGACTTAAGGATATAGGAATGATGTCATTTGCATCCTGCGGGGAGCTGAGGGAGTTTGATATGAAGGCTGTCGTATCTATAGAAGGGTATGCCTTTGCGGAGGATAGAAAGCTTTCGTTGGTAATGCCTGAATCTGCTCCTTCAATATCAGGCAAAGAGGCAATAAACGATGTTTATGAGCTGTGTATACCTGAGACTTCTGAGGGGTATGACAGCGATGTGTATTCCGGCTTTCCCGGGAAGATAAGCATAATTGCTGACGATTTGAAGATACCGGAATATGCCATTCCGAAAAAGGGACAAGAACCTGTGACGGAATATGAGATGTCAGGCTTCGGACACGGAAAATATAAAGTACATTTAAAATGGAGCCCTCAAAGCGAGACCTTTGAAGAGAATACAAAATACAGAGCTGAAATAAGCCTTGAGGATACAGGAAGAGAACACTTTACCCTCATGGGTCTGGATACCTATGCGCTTTATAAGGATAATAAGGACAAGATAGAGAATATAAGCTTTGACACGGAAAGCTTGGAGCTTACAGCTGAATTTTATCCGCTTATTACTGAAAATGCAGGTGATGAAAATCCTGAAACACCCGAACTTCCTGAGACACCCGAACTTCCTGAGACACCCGAAAGCTCTGAAGATTCAGAACCTTCAGATAAACCTGGAATGCCTGAAGTCCCTGAGACGCCGCAGTCTTCTGACTCCGGAGAAAATGATTCAAATGATACTGACAAGAATAACATTGCAGAAAAAAATACGAATAAAGGAGTCGGGAAAAGCGAAGGACTTGAACTTGCTATATCGGGTACATGGACCTGCGAGGGTGAAGGCGCCTCGGCTAAATGGAGATTTTATGCCTATGGCAGACAGTTTAAGGACGAGTGGGCATATCTTATAAATCCTTATACCGATGATCCGCGGTACAGAGCATCATGGTTCAGGTTTGACGCTTCCGGAATAATGCTTACAGGCACTTACAGGGATGAGGCGGGAAATACCTGGTATCTGAACCCTATTTCTGACGGAACTCTAGGGAGGCTTGAAACATAAGCTGCAGCTGTCCTTTTTTATGGACAGCTGTTTTTTTATCATGATCTCATAAAACAAAAAGGAGGTCGTGACAATGAGGGCGCATTCGGCGGAGCTTATATGGAGAACATGGGTGGATAATGTGGCATTAAACAGCGGAGCTATGAGGCTTCCTGTATATGAAGGAGTCTTTGAGAAAAGGCGGAGGCTCAATCTCTTTGATCTTAAAGAGTACGACTTTAATGACACATTTGAAATATTCAATATATCAGACTACAGGGCGGAGGGAGCTGATAACAGAGAAAGAGAATGGGAAGGAAGGCTTACGGGCTGAAACCCCATATTCCGTGATGCTGAGGGAAGGATTTGAATATATGGGAGAGTGTTTAAGAGTGTTTGCGTTGTCTTTTCTCGGATGTTTATATATAATGAAAAAGGTTAATGAATAAACGAGTATCGATCATTCGGGATGAGAAAGGAGGAGGGCAAGGCCCTGAGTTCTATGGCATACGCAGATGAAGTATTTATAAGGATGTGCAGAGACATTATAGACAACGGAACAGACACGAGAGGAGAGAAGGTGAGGCCCCACTGGCCTGACGGGACTCCCGCTTATACCGTAAAGAGGTTCGGAATAGTCAACAGATATGACCTTAAAAAGGAGTTCCCCATACTTACTTTAAGGAGGACCTCCCTTAAGCTTGCCACAGATGAGCTTTTATGGATATGGCAGAAAAAATCAAACAATATTCATGATCTTGGAAGCCATATATGGGACGAGTGGGCTGATGAGGACGGCTCCATAGGCAAGGCCTATGGCTATCAGATGAGCGTAAAGCATAAGTACAAGGAGGGAATGTTCGACATGGTGGACCGTGTGCTCTATGACCTTAAGAACAATCCCTACAGCAGGCGTATCATGACAAACATATATAATTTCAGCGACCTGAACGAGATGAACCTGTATCCCTGTGCTTACTCTATGACATTCAACTGCACCAAAAACCCGGAGACAGGGAAGCTTGTGCTTAACGCAATACTTAACCAGCGCTCCAATGATGTACTCGCGGCGAACAACTGGAATGTGGTTCAGTATTCTGTGCTTGTGCATATGTTTGCTCAGGTATGCGATATGGAGGTCGGAGAGCTTGTACATGTGATAGCTGACGCCCATATCTATGACAGGCATATACCTCTTATAGAAGAGCTTATAAAGAGGGAACCGTACCCCGCTCCTAAGTTTTGGATAAATCCCGAAATCAAAAACTTTTACGACTTCACTCCTGATGATGTGAAGGTGACGGATTATCAGACCGGGGAGCAGATCAAAAATATTCCGATAGCTATTTAAGGGGGGATCTATGAAGGCTATAGTAAATGTAAATGAGAATTGGGGCATAGGACTTAATGGAGAACTGCTTGAATTCATCCCGGAGGATATGAGATTTTTCAGGGAGACTACAAAAGAAAAGGTAGTGGTGATGGGCAGAAGGACGCTCCTTAGCTTTCCCGGGGGACATCCCTTGAAAAACAGGATAAATATAGTGCTTACCTCGGACAAGACTTCTATCGACGGGAAGATGATGGACGAGATAAACCTGGATACCACGAAGAGGACGAGGCTTATCATAGCGGAGAGCATGGATGAGGTCCTTGAGCTTTTAAGGCTCTATAATACTGATGATGTGTATATTATCGGGGGAGAGAAGGTATACAGAGAATTCCTTCCCTACTGCAGTGAGGCTTTGGTCACTATAAACGACAGCAAAAAGCAGGCGGACACCTTTTTCCCGAATTTAAACGAGTTGCCGAACTGGAAGCTTCAAAGGGAGGGAGCAGAGCACATCAGGGAGGGTCTGCATTACAGATTTACGACATACATAAACACAGATTTTGAGGAGAGGTAGATGGGAGAGCTGAGAGAGGCGGTGCTTTCCGAGCTCAGGGAAAATACCGACGAAAAATACAGGGAGTTTCATAATACACTGACTACAGGTATCGGAAAGAGCATAGGAGTGAGGATACCTGTAATAAAAAGCATAGCCCGAAAGCTTGCAAAAAATAACGGGAGAGAATGGCTTCATGAGATAATGGGCCTTAGCGGTGAAGAAAAAGATGCCCTCTATCAGGAGGAACTGATACTTTGGGGACTTCTTATCGGACTTATAAAGGCCGAAAGAGACGAAAGAATGACTCTCCTTGATGCATGGGTACCTCGTATAAATTCATGGGCCGTGTGTGACTGCGGAAATTCCGCTCTCAAATTCATGGAAAAAGACAGAGGATTCTGGTTTGGATATGTATGTCAATATCTGAATTCCGACAGAGAATACGAGCTGCGCTTTGCGGCCGTCACCCTGATGCAATATTTTATGACAGACGAATATATAGACAGGCTTCTTGATATATATGGTAATATCCGTCAGGGAGATTACTATGTAAATATGGCTGTGGCATGGGCAATATCGGTCTGCTTTGTCAAATACAGAGAAAAGACTTTGAGCTTTCTTAAGGATAATGCCCTGACTCCGGATGTTCAAAATAAAGCAATACAAAAAATAAGAGAGAGCCTCAGGGTCTCAAAAGAGGATAAGGCTCTCGTTCTGTGCTTAAAAAAGAGTAAATCAGGCATTTAAAGTTCCGGGGATACGCTTCCTTATTGCCTCAGCAGCAAAGAGGGCTGCACAGAGCTTTAAAAGATCGGGAATTATGAAGGGAATGACACATACCGCAAGACTCTGCCAAAGAGTGTTTTTTGTCAAAAACATGAACCATGCGGTGCCGAAGGCATAGCAGATAAAAAGCGATAATACCATTGCGGCGGTTAAAAGCATAAGCCTTGTAGGCCCGGAAAGTTCAGATGTGAGTTTCGAGGCAAAGGCTGTTATCACGGCTATGAATATGTAACCTATGATGTAGCCTCCTGTCATGCCGAAAAGCACACCTGCTCCTCCTGAAAAGCCTGCAAATACAGGAAGGCCTATAAGACCGAGGATAATATACACCAATATGGAAAGCATAGCATTTTTCGGTGTCAGCATAAGTCCTGTAAGGAATGCTCCGAGCACTCCGAGGTTAAACGGTACAGGTCCCAAGCTTATGACAAATTGGGAAAGGACAGCCATAAGGACTACAAAAAGGGCCGAAAAGGTAAGGTCTTTTGTTTTCATAAAGTAAAGCTCCTGTCTTAAATAAAATATTATGGCGAAAGTAAACTTAAAGAATATAATAAGTTTACTATAAAAGTCTATCATAGTATAATGAAAAAGTAAACTTAAAAATATAGTTCAGTTTACAAATAAATATCGAGTTGAAAAAGGATGCAATACATATGAATGCAAAGAGCAAGATAATAGAGATGCTTGAAAAAAACAGGGGAAATGCCGTGTCGGGAGAAAGGCTTGCCGAGGAGGCGGGAGTTACGAGAGCTGCCGTATGGAAGATCGTAAAAAGTCTTTGCGATGAAGGTTACAGTATTACATCCCGTAAAAATAAGGGATATATGCTTGAAGAAAAAAGTACGGGGATATCCGAGGAGGGTATAGCTCTGTATCTCAGCGAGACCGGATGTTACGAGCCTTCAGATGCGGATTTTGGCATATTTGTTTTTGATGAGATCGATTCCACACAAAATTTCGGAAAGAAGCTTGCTGTTGAAGGAAAGCTTAACAGAGCCTTGGTGACGGCTGATTCCCAGACAGCGGGAAGAGGCAGATACGGAAAAAGTTTTTACTCTCCGGGAAGCACAGGCATATATATGAGTCTTGTCATAAGGGTCGACAGAGATATAAAAGACTTTATTTCCATAACTTTTGCGACAGCTGTGGCGGTAGCAAGAGTAATAGAAAGGCATTCGGATTTAAAACCCATGATAAAATGGGTAAATGATATATGGATAGATGATAAAAAAGCGGCAGGTATATTGACGGAGGCCGTCACAGACTTTGAGAGCGGAATGCTTTCCTATGTGATAATAGGTATAGGTATGAACCTTACTACAGAGGCTTATCCTGATGATCTGAAAGACATTGCCTGCTCTATAGAGGATATGGACATCAGCAGAAATCGTCTTATAGCAGAGATTGCCGGAGAGGTCTTTAAGGTCTCTGAGCTTCTTTTGAGTTCCGAAGAAGGAAAAGGGGAGCTTTTATCAGAATACAAGAAGAGGTCTCTCGTCCTTGGGAAAAATATATATTGGAACAGAGGCGGGGTGAAATATACAGGTAAGGCCGTGGACATAAATGATGAAGGGAATCTTGTGGTTGACACAGAAGAGGGGACTTGCATACTTAATTCAGGAGAAATCTCTGTGAGGCCTGACAAATAGTTTGTCTCATTCGAGCCTAATCCTGAGCTGTCACGACTCTGCGACCTGAAATATCAGAAATATCTCAGAATGAGAAAGGGACTTAAATATATAGAAGACGGAACTGAGGTTTAAAAATAACTGAAAGAATAAAAGCTTTTTGCAAAAGCCGCTGCGTTCACATTCGCCTTTTAACTTACCTCGCTTTTTCAATACTCGGAAACCGTAGGTTTCCTCAGACAATTGAAAAAGCTCGAAGTTAATAAGGCTCGTGCTCACTCCGCAAGCGGCTTAATAAGCAAAAAGCTTTTATTCTTTCAGATATTTCGGAAAATCCGGAAAGCGGTATTACCGCCCGCTTACAGGTGATAGATGAACTCTTGGTATTATTATTTTGGAAGGCACAGGGACAAATTGAAAGCAATTTTCGATGTGCTATAATCGGATTAAACAGAGCGATAAATCGGAATTTGAGGGAAGAAAAAATGATTATAAGAAAATATCAGCCATCAGATTGCAAAGAGTTGACAGAGCTGTTTTATAATACAGTTCACAATGTTAATGCAAGAGATTATACAAAAGAACAGTTAAATGTATGGGCGACAGGGCAAGTAGATTTAGAAAAGTGGAATGAGTCGCTTCAAGAACATTTCAGTGTTGTTGCGGTTGATAATGAAATCATTGTAGGCTTTGGGGACATAGATAAAACAGGCTATCTTGACCGTCTATATGTTCACTCTGATTATCAAAGAAAAGGCATTGCAACTGATATTTGTAATCAACTGGAGCAAGCGGTTAAAGGAGATATTACTACTCATGCTTCTATTACTGCAAAGCCTTTCTTTGAAAAAAGAGGTTATAAGATTGTAAAGGAACAACAGGTAGAACGACAAGGAATTTTTCTTACAAATTATGTGATGATAAAGGAACGATAAATTCCGATTTGTCGGTTGTCAGTCCCCATAATATTTATAACAGAACAGAAAATATAAAAAGCCTTTTGCTTATTAAGCCGACTGCGAACGCACCGGCTTTTGCAAAAGGCTTTTATTTTTTCGTTATTATAATTTATCTACTTGCAGGCCGTCTTCTTCTCATCAACCTGTTTCCTAAGATTCTTTTGTGCTGTCGCAAGCATCAGCTTTATCCTGTTGAGCTGGTTTACCTCCGAGGCTCCGGGGTCGTAATCGACGGCAATGATATTTGCCTCAGGGTAGGCATGCCTCAGCTCCTTTATGACTCCCTTTCCTACTATATGGTTGGGGAGACAGCCGAAGGGCTGGGTGCATACTATATTGTTTACGCCCTCATGGATGAGCTCAAGCATTTCTCCTGTAAGGAACCATCCCTCACCTGTCTGATTACCTATGGATACAAAGCTCTTAGCCATCTCGGCAAGCTCCCTGATGTCTGAGGGAGGAGTGAAGTGCTTTGAGCGCGCAAGCTCCTTCTTTGCCGTGGCTCTGAAGGATTCCAGAAGCTTTATGCCCATGTTTGAAAGGGTTGCAGTCTTTTTCTTGCCTCCAAGGTGCTCATACTTGAAGTTGCTGTTGTAGAAGCAGTAGAGGAGGAAATCCATTAGGTCGGGCATTACGCACTCCGCACCCTCGCTCTCAAGAAGCTCTACTATGTGATTATTTGCAAGGGGAGAGAATTTTACAAGTATCTCTCCGACAACTCCGACCTTGGGCTTCTTTACATCAGACATGGGAAGGTTGTCAAAATCTCTTATTATTCCCTTTACATTTCTTGAGAATCCCAAAAAGTCAGGAGCCTTCTTGCTCAAATGTCTCAGGCATATCCTGAACCACTTCTCATGGAGAAGATCTGCAGAGCCCTTCTTTAGCTCATAGGGCCTTGTGGCATAGAGACAGCGCATGAATATGTCGCCGTAAACTATAGCCTGCATGGCCTTTGTAAGGAGCGGAAGAGTTATCTTGAAGCCGGGATTCGTCTCCATGCCGTTGGCATTTATGGAGATGACAGGTATCTGCGACATTCCCGCTCTCTCAAGAGCTCTCCTGATAAATCCTATGTAATTTGATGCTCTGCAGCCGCCTCCTGTCTGAGACATGATGACGGCTGTCCTATCGAGGTCATATTTTCCTGACAAAAGAGCCTCCATGATCTGTCCTATAACTATAAGAGAAGGGTAGCAGGCGTCATTATTTACATACTTGAGTCCTGTATCCACAGCCGACTTGTTGTCGTTTTTAAGTACCTCTATCTTGTAGCCGAAGTTTCTTATGGCAGGCTCAAGAAGGCTGAAGTGAATAGGGGACATCTGAGGGCAGAGAAGAGTATAATCCTTCTTCATTTCCTTGGTGAAAAGTTTCCTCTCGTAGGCTGAGGACTTGACCTCTCTCTTTATATGCCTCTCGTCTCTTACCCTGAGAGCGGCTATAAGGGAACGTATCCTTATCCTTGCGGCTCCGAGGTTGTTTACCTCATCTATCTTAAGCACGGTATATATCTTTCCCGAGCCTGTAAGTATGTCGGAAACCTGATCTGTCGTTACAGCGTCAAGTCCGCAGCCGAAGGAATTCAGCTGTACAAGATCAAGATCGTCTCTGGTCTTTACAAAAGATGCCGCGCGATAGAGCCTTGAATGGTACATCCACTGGTCTGTAACTATAGTGGGCCTTTCCACCTTTCCGAGATGAGATATGCTGTCCTCGGTAAGCACGGCAAATCCGTAGGAGGTTATCATTTCAGGTATACCGTGATGTATCTCGGGGTCGGTATGATAGGGCCTTCCGGCAAGGACTATTCCTCTGTGTCCGGTCTCCTCCATCCACTTTAAGGTCTCCTCCCCCTTTTTCTCCATGTCATCTCTCGACTTAAGGAGTTCCTCCCATGCAAGGTGGGCGGCTCTCTTTATTTCCTCCTCGGTCATGGCGGGAACAGTCTGACCGTATTTATTTACGGTTTCGGTTCCGTATTTTGCCATAAACTCCTTTACGAGGGCGGAGGTAAGAATCTCCTCCGAGGTAAAGGCGAGGAAAGGGTTCATGAAATCTATATCTTTGTCCTTTATGGACTCTACATTATTTTTTATGTTCTCCGCATATGAGGTGACCATGGGGCAGTTGTAATGGTTGCCCGCATCGGGAGTCTCATTCCTCTCATAAGGTATGCAGGGATAGAATATAAAACGTATGTCATTCTTTATGAGCCACTCCACATGTCCGTGAACTATCTTTGCAGGGTAGCACTCGGACTCCGAGGGAATGGACTCGATACCGAGCTCATATATCTGCCTTGTGGATACAGGACTTAATACTGTGCGGAACTTAAGCTCTCTGAAGAATGTGGCCCAGAAGGGATAATTCTCATACATGTTGAGAACTCTGGGTATTCCAACGACTCCTCTTTGAGCAATGTCCTCTGTAAGAGGCTCGTATCCGAACATCCTCTTAAGCTTGTAATCAAAGAGATTGGGGATCTCCTTGCGGCTTTTTTCCTTTCCGAGACCACGCTCGCAGCGGTTTCCTGACACAAAGTTCCTGCTTCCCTCAAACTGATTTATGGTGAGGACACAGTTGTTATTGCACCCCTTACACCTTGTCATAGAGGTCTTGTACTTGAGATTTATGATCTGATCCAAGGAAAGCATGCTGCTCTTTTGTCCGTGATAACGCTCTCTTGCTATAAGGGCCGCGCCGAAGGCGCCCATTATTCCCGCTATATCAGGGCGAATTGCATGAGCTCCGGATATCTTTTCAAAGCTCCTTAAGACCGCATCGTTATAAAATGTTCCTCCCTGGGTCACGATATGCTCGCCGAGATCCTTGGCGGAGGTTATTTTTATTACCTTATATAATGCATTCTTTATGACAGAGTAGGCAAGGCCTGCAGAGATATCCGCTACAGTGGCTCCCTCCTTTTGGGCCTGCTTTACATTTGAGTTCATAAATACAGTGCAGCGCTGTCCGAGGTCAGTGGGATTTTTTGCAAAAAGTGCCTCTTTTGCAAAGTCCTCGACAGAATAGTTAAGAGATTTTGCAAAGGTCTCTATAAATGAACCGCAGCCTGAGGAGCAGGCTTCATTCAGCTGGACAGAATCCACAGTACCGTCCTTTATCCTTATGCACTTCATGTCCTGACCGCCTATATCGAGGATGCAGTCCACCTCGGGGTCAAAAAATGCGGCGGCATAGTAGTGCGAGATAGTTTCTACCTCTCCCTCGTCAAGCATGAAGGCCGCCTTTAAAAGTGCTTCTCCGTAGCCTGTAGAGCAGGAGTAGGCTATAGTGCTTTCCTTGGGCAAGAGCTCCTTTATCTCCTTTACAGCCTTTATCGCTGTGGCAAGAGGCGAACCGTTGTTTCCCTCGTAAAATCTGTAGAGAAGGGAACCGTCCTCACCGACCAAGGCAAGCTTTGTGGTGGTGGAGCCTGCATCTATGCCCAAAAAGCACTTTCCTTTGTAGGTCCTTATATCAGCCTTTTTGACATTTGCTTTTTCGTGTCGCTTAAGGAATTCATCATATTCCGCCTGATCCTTAAAAAGCGGCTCAAGCCTCTTTATCTCGGTATCAAGCTTTATTCCCTTCCTGAGCATTGAGATGAGATCATCAATGTCGATCTCCGTCACCTTCATATTTGAGAAGGTGCTGTCATTTTCCTCTCCCTCCTTCGGAAGGCTCATGGCTGAGCCTACAGCCGCAAAAAGATGAGAGTTTTCGGGAGCTATCACATGCTCGTCTGTGAGTTTAAGTGTCCTTATGAACGCATTCCTCAGCTCCGACAAAAAGTGAAGCGGTCCTCCCAAAAATGCCACATTTCCTCTTATGGGCTTTCCACAGGCAAGGCCTGAAATAGTCTGATTTACAACAGCCTGAAATATAGAAGCGGCAAGATCCTCATGGGTAGCACCCTCATTAATAAGAGGCTGAATGTCGGACTTTGCGAAAACTCCGCATCTTGCGGCAATGGGATAGATAGCCTTATAGCTCTTTGCATATTCGTTAAGTCCTGCCGCATCAGTCTGTAAAAGAGAGGCCATCTGGTCGATAAATGAGCCTGTGCCTCCCGCACATATTCCGTTCATCCTCTGGTCGATGCCGCCTGTAAAATAAATGATCTTCGCATCCTCACCTCCAAGCTCTATGGCTACGTCACACTGCGGTGCATAGTCCTGAAGCGAGGTGGCAACGGCAACTACCTCCTGGATAAAGGGGACATTGAGATGTTTTGATATGCTGAGTCCTCCCGAGCCTGTAACAGCGGGGCGAAGGATGACTTTTCCCAGCTTTTCCTTTGCGTCTGTAAGAATATCGGCAAGAGTCTGCTGAATGTTTGCGAAATGCCTTCTGTAATCCGAAAACAGTACAGTATTGCTCTCGTCAAGAACAGCCGCCTTTACCGTAGTGGAGCCGATATCGATACCGAGCCGTAAAAGACGGCCCTTCTCACGGATCCCTTCAATTATTACATTTGACATATTTTTTTGCATGAATTACCTCTGTAAGTAGAAATATATAATTATGTAAAAATACATAAAATAAGCTTTCAAAGAGATTAAAAGCTTACCTTTAAGGTAAAGTTATAAAAACAAAAACTTTACCAACCTATTATATAGCATATTTTAACATGATATTCCATACGCAAATCCACTGAAAAACACTATGAAAATGAAAAAAATTAATGCTTTTTAATCTTCTTTTAATCTTCCTATATTAATATGAGTACAACAAAAGAAAACAAATCAAAACGAACATGAACGGAGGATAAATAAATGAAAAAGAAGATATTGGCTGTAACAATGGCAATGGCGGGAGTGATGGCTTTTGCGGGAGCCGCATATGCGGGAAGCCTTGCTCAAAGGAACACATCAGATATGATAACCGAGGAGAGGGCAAAGGATATAGCCATCGAGCATTCAAAGGTAAATGAAGAGGATGTAAAGTATATATTCGCAAAGATCGACAGGGAGCACGGCATGACAGTATATGAGGTTGAATTCTTTGTAAGTGACGGAATCGAGTATGACTATGAGATAAACGCCGCAACAGGTGAGATAGTAGGATTTGATTATGATGCGGAAATGCATTACAGCTTTGACGGAAGGCCGAGAGAGGAGAGAAGGCGCGACAGGGACAGGCTCATTGCGGAGACCTCGGCTGCGGATAACAATGACATAGGAGCGGACAAGGCAAAGAAAAAGGCTCTTGAGGATGCCGGAGTTTCGGAGTCTGAGGTAAGATTTATAGAGTCCGAGAGAGACCGCGACGACGGACGCATAAAATATGAGATAAAGTTCTTCCACGGAAGTCTCGAGTATGAGTATGAGGTGGACGGCGCAACAGGAAGGATAACGGAGCGGGATGTGGAGAGCATATATGATTGATACGGAAAATGTGTCGGATAATATTAAATGTCAGGGCGAAAAAGTCCTGACATTTTTATGCTTTTTAATACCCGGATTTAACAATTATGTAAATTGACAAAGCTTTGTGCAAAAGCTTATAATGTACGGTAGCTATGCAAAACTGTAAATATATCGAAGAACAGGAGGCATTATGGTACGTTATTACTTGACAGAAAATGGCATATTAAACGAAAAACAGGAAGCGCAATCCGGCTGTTGGATAGTCATGATACACCCAAGTGCCTCGGAGATAGAGGAGATAGCTGCCGTTGCGGATATAGATATAGATGATCTTAAGTCCCCTCTGGACGAGGAGGAGAGATCCCGTATAGAGTTTGAGGACAATTATACTCTGCTCCTTGTGGATATCCCCAGCATTGAGGAGAGGAACGGGACCGATTGGTTCGAGACCCTGCCTATGGGTATCTTCTCAACCGACAAATATATGATAACGGTGTGTCTGCAGGACACACCTATACTTGAGGCCTTCATAAAAGGCAGGATAAGGAATTTCCATACTTATATGAAGACGCGCTTTATCCTTCAGATACTTTACAGAAATGCATCTCTTTTCCTTCAGTACCTGCGTGTCATAGACAAAAAGTCGGAGGTCATAGAGAGAAAACTCCATCAGTCCCAGAAAAACAAGGAACTCATAGAGCTTCTTGAGTTGGAAAAGTCACTGGTTTACTTTACCACATCTCTCAGAGGAAACGAGATGGTTTTGGAGAAGCTCCTTAAATCCGAGAGGATAAAGAAATACCCCGATGACGAGGATCTGCTTGAGGATGTTATAGTCGAGAACAAGCAGGCCATAGAGATGGCGGGCATATACAGCGGAATACTTTCGGGCACGATGGACGCCTTCGCTTCGGTAATAAGCAACAACCAGAACCTTGTAATGAAGACTCTTGCAGCTATAACTATAGTTATGTCAATACCGAACATAATAGCGGGATTCTTCGGAATGAATGTCAGCGACATACCATTAAGCAGGATGCCCTATGCCTTCCTTATTATATGCGTAATAACTCTGGCTATCGTCGGAATAGCTGTATATATTTTAAAGAGGAAGGATATGTTCTAAAATATAAAGAAAAGAAAGGAAATATTTATTCAGATGGATTTAGGAAGCCGTTACAGCAGGTTCAGAGGCAAGTATCAGAAATACGCTATCCACGATCTGGCTCTGTATGTAAGCATCATCTTTGCGGTGGGACTTTTGATACAGCTTGTAAACCCCGGCTTTTATTTTGAAAGCCTTGCCTTCATTCCCCAAAGAGTGATGAGCGGAGAGATATGGAGGATACTGACAGCTATTTTTTATCCCCCTTCTATGGGTGATTTTTTCTGGACTATTCTCGCGATAATGGTCTGGTACTCCATGAGCAGAAGCCTTCAGGCTTGGTGGGGAGACTTTGATTTTAACATTTATTTTTTTGGGAGCCTTTTCTTAAATGAGATAGTGCTTTTGGTGCTGAGCCTTATAATGGGCAGAGGCTCTGTCATATCGGTGCTCCCCTTCCTGCCCACATACATGTATTTTTCGGTGTTTATGGCCTATGCCATAACCTTCCCCGAGTCACAGTTCCTCATTATGTTTGTCCTTCCTGTAAAGGCAAAGCACCTTGCTGTCGTGGAGGTGGCTATATACCTCTATGAGTTCCTGAGAGGCGCGTGGATCGTAAAGCTCTATATCTTTTTGGCTTTTGCGGGAGTTATAATATATTTTATGATACAGGACAGAAACAACCACATAATTTCAAATTGGAAGTGGAAGCTTAAGCAGTGGCAGAGGAGAAGAAACTTCAGATAAAGGAGAGATGCAGCTATGAGACACACAAAGATCATATGTACTATGGGGCCGAATGCGGACAACAAGGAGCTCCTTACAGCCCTCGCGAGGGAATACATGGATGTTGCAAGATTTAACTTTTCCCACGGAGACCATGAAGAGCATAAGGAGAGGCTTGAGCTCCTCAAGGAGGTAAGAAAAGAAGTAAAGCGGCCTATAGCAGCTCTGCTTGATACGAAAGGCCCGGAGATAAGGACAGGACTCCTTAAGGATCATAAGAAGGTGGAACTTAAGGAAGGAGAAGAGATAGTCCTTACGGTAGATGAATGTGAGTGCGATGCAAAGAGAGTATATGTAAACTATGCCGGACTCCGTGAGGATATAAGTGCGGGTAATCATATACTTATAGATGACGGACTCATAGACCTTGAGGTACTTGAGGTAAAGGGAAACGACATAGTCTGTAAGATCATAAACGGCGGTGAGCTGGGAGAGCAGAAGGGTGTTAACGTACCCAATGTCAAGATAAAGCTTCCTTCACTTACAGACAAGGATATAGAGGATATCAAATTCGGTATAAAAGAAGACTTTGACATAATAGCAGCCTCCTTCGTAAGAGACGCCGAGTGCATAAGGAAGATAAGACACATATTGGATGAGGCCGGCTCTCACATGCTCATAATTGCAAAGATAGAGAACCAGGAGGGTGTCGACAATATAGACGAGATAATTAAGGAGGCTGACGGAATAATGGTCGCAAGAGGCGACATGGGCGTCGAGATACCTCCTCAGAAGCTCCCTCACATCCAGAAGTCAATAATCAAAAAGTGCAATATGGAGGGAAAGCTTGTCATAACAGCTACCCAGATGCTCGACAGTATGATAAGAAATCCCCGTCCCACAAGGGCCGAGGTCACTGACGTGGCAAATGCCGTATATGACGGAACAGACTGCGTAATGCTCTCAGGAGAGACAGCCATGGGTAAGTACCCGGTGGAGGCCCTTACCATGATGGCACAGGTAGTAGAGGATGCCGAGAAATTCCTTGATTATGAGGGCTACAGAAAGAGGAAAGTATCAAGTGCTCTTATGAGCAGGGTTTCAAATTCTGTATCCTACGCCGCTGTATCCACAGCTATGGATCTGGGGGCGGAGGCTATAGTGGCACCCACCCTCACAGGATATACCGCAAGGCTCCTCAGCAAGTGGAGACCCGAGACTCCTATATACGCTATGTCTCCCAGCATGGCAACCGTCAGAAAATGTATGATGATGTGGGGAATTATTCCCATATGGTCAAGAAGAGCGGATTCTACAGATGAGCTCATAGAGGACTCTATAGTAGAACTCAAGGAAGCGGGATATCTGAAGCATGATGATACCGCTGTGGTGACAGCAGGAGTTTTAAGCTACAGAAGCAGACATGAGGCCGCAAAGGACACCAACATCATGCAGGTCGTAAAGGTGATGTAATTATGGATAAAGAAAAGGTTCCTGTTGAGATACTTGAGAGAAAGATTGCTCACAAGGGAAAGATACTCACCATGTATGATGATACGGTGAGGGTAAACGGAAATATTACACACTGGGATTTTATACATCATGACGGTGCGGCGGCGGTGCTCCCTGTCACCGCCGAGGGTAAGATCCTCATGGTTCGTCAGTACAGACACGCATTGGGGAGATTTACCCTTGAGATACCTGCAGGAAAGCTGGACTCCCCGGATGAGCCGAAGATCGAGTGTGCAAAAAGAGAACTTGAGGAAGAGACAGGCTATAGGGCGGGCAATATAAGACCTCTTATAAACGTGAACACCACGGTGGCTTTCTGCGATGAGTTTATAGGTGTATTCCTTGCCACAGATCTTCAGAAAAGCTGTCAGCATCTCGATGATGATGAGGATATAAATGTTGAGGAGTGGGAGCTCTCGGACCTTATAGAAAAGATATTCAAGCTTGAGATTACGGATTCAAAGACCATAGCGGCAATAATGTCCTATGCCGCCTTATTAAGAGGATCCGAAAAATAGAGGTGGAAAAAATGAGTGAAAAGAGAATAGAGGATTATGTGAGGACTATCCCCGACTTTCCCGAGAAGGGAGTTATGTTCAGAGATATAACCACGATCCTCGGAGATCCCGACGGACTTAAGCTGACGATAGACAAGCTTTGCGAGAGTCTTGAGGGAACGGACTTTGATGTTATAGTAGGCCTTGAGTCAAGGGGCTTCATGTTCGGAGTTCCTATGGCCTACAAGATGCATAAATCCTTCGTGCCTGTGAGAAAAAAAGGAAAGCTCCCCGCCGCAACAATATCGAAAAAGTATGATCTTGAGTACGGCGAGGCAGAGATAGAGATACATAAGGACGCCATAAAGCCCGGACAGAAGGTGGTGCTTGTGGATGACCTTATAGCTACAGGAGGAACCATGGAGGCCGCCTGTCAGCTGGTAGAGGAGCTCGGAGGAGAGATAGTAAAGCTTTGCTTTGTCATGGAGCTCGCAGGACTTTGCGGAAGAGAGAAGCTCAAAAAATATGATATTGAATCCTTGGTGGTATATCCCGGGAAATAATGATTAAAACTGTTTAATCTTATCATCTTCACTTTCACCCGTCTTATCAAGGCGGGTGATTTTTACATAGTAGGAGACCTCGGGGCTTACCTTTACCTCGACTCTGTCGCCTACCTTGTGCTTAAGGAGCGCCTTTCCGAGAGGGGATTCGTTTGATATGAGGCCTTTTAAGGAATTTCCTCTTATGGATGTCACTATTCTATAGGTCTCAGTGCAGTCATCGTCCTCAAAATAAACGTCCACAGTATTGTTGAGGCCCACCTCGTCGTCCTTTGACTCATCGGAGATCACCTCCGCAAATCTGAGCATCTTCTCCAGATAGCGAATCCTTGAATTATTTTGATTGTTTGCCCTTTTTGCCGCGTAATACTCGAAATTTTCCGACAAGTCACCCTGGGCCCTTGCGGCCTTCAGCTCCTTTAATATCTGCGGCCTTTCCACAAGCTTTCTGTGGTTTATCTCATCGGTGATCCTTTTTACATCACCCTCTGTAAGCTGTTCACCCATTTTTAATATCTCCTGTAGTTTTTTACGTCAAATTATAATGTGAGGTCATTTCCTGCATTTAATCAGGCGTAGTTTTTGATCAATATCTTTAATTAAATATAATAGTAGCTTTCACATGATTTTTCAACTTAAAGTATTTAAAGTAAGAGAAAAATAAGACTTGTGTTATATAGTATATAGGCTTATAATTTTTTCAAATTGTCTGTTAAAGAAGAAGCTTGAATTTTGCCCCAAATTATAAATTCAGGTTTTGAGACAGATAAAATAAAAGAATAAAAAGCAGGAGACAGACTATGAAAAGATTAGACACAAAAAATATGCTCCTTATAGGTATAACCTTGTTTTCGATGTTTTTCGGAGCGGGAAATCTGATATTCCCTCCGTTTCTCGGGTATGAGGCCGGGACAAATGTGCTTCCCGCCTTTATAGGATTTGTGATAACAGCGGTAGTATTTCCTGTTTTGGGAGTTGCGGCCGCCGCTTGGGTGGGAGGCATAGACAAGCTCTGTGAAAAAGTGCATCCTCTCTTCGGAAAGATTTTTACCTTGGTCATATATATATGCATAGGGCCTCTCCTTGCCATTCCGAGGACCGCGGGAACCTCCTACGCTATGTTCGGATTTATAACCGACAAGGCGGGAGAGAGCAGTGTCTTTGGCATGCCTGTTCAGCTTCTTATAAGCATCGCTTTTTCGGCGCTGTTTTTTGCGGGAGCCGGTATCCTTGCGAGAGATCCCTCAAAGCTTAAGGATATCCTCGGAAAGAGAATGACCCCCATACTCTTGATATTGATAGCCGCTATGTTTGTCGCAAGCCTTTTTCACCCGGAGCTTACATCGGGAGTCCCTTCTGAAAAGTATGCCTCAAATGCTGTTATGGCGGGCTTTGTGGACGGCTATCAGACTATGGATACTCTGGCTGCCATGGTATTCGGAATAGTAATAGCCCTTAATATAAGGGCTCTTGGAGTCACCGAGGGAAAAGACGTTGCTATGATAACCATAAAGTCAGGGATAATTGCAGGAGTTGTACTTGCCCTTATATACGGAGTCCTTGCCTTCATGGGAGCCGACAGCGGCAATATAGTCAGCGAGGCGGGAAACGGTACAGCCATACTTACGGCGCTCTGCGGAGTATTTTTCGGAAGGCTCGGACATGTTGTGCTTGCCGCAATATTTTTCCTTGCCTGCTTTAATGTATGCGTAGGACTTCTTGCAAGCTGCTCCGAATACTTTTCTCAGAATTTTAAATTTTTGAGCTTCAACAAATGGCTTATAGTTTTTACTGTATGGAGCTTCCTTATTTCTATAATGGGATTAGATGCCATAATAAGCTTTTCGGCACCTGTATTGAGCCTTATATATCCTGCGGCCCTTGTTATAATAGTCCTTAACCTTATCCCTGTGGGATTTATTCAAACAAAGGCGTTCTTCAGGACAGCTGTGGCTGTGGCATTTATCTATGGCATATATACAGTACTATAAAGTATAATAAAAATTTGTTTTTTTAGTCATAAGTGCGCTTGCATATGCAGGCGCACTTATTTATAATTGATAAGTGTTTTACAGAAAATTACCGAAAAAATGATATTTTATTAACATATTTTACGATAAGAGGGAAATGATATGGAAAACGCCGAGTCAAAGAAAAAGGATTCCTACAGCATAGACATGCTGAACGGAGCTTTGCTGCCGAAGATACTTCTGTTTTGTATACCCCTTGCTTTGTCGGGTATACTGCAGCTTCTTTTTAATGCAGCGGACATAATAGTTTTGGGAAGGTTTGTGGGACCTGACGCCCTTGCCGCTGTGGGAGCCACCTCGCAGCTTATAAATCTCCTTGTAAATATCTTTATAGGACTTTCCGTAGGTGTCAATGTACAGGTTGCAAGATACTATGCTCAGGGAAGACACAGAGATGTAAATCAGGTGGTGGAGACGGCTATAGCCACATCACTTTCCTTCGGAACGGTATTTATACTCATAGGCTTTTTGATATCGGCGCCCGTGCTTGAGCTTATGGGCACGCCTTCCGAGGTAATATCCATGTCTGTACTTTATATAAGGATATACTTTTTGGGATTACCCGCAATAGTCAGCTACAACTTCGGGGCTGCTATATTAAGGGCCATAGGAGACACGAAAAGACCTCTTTACTTCCTCATGGTTGCAGGTGTTGTAAACGTATTTTTGAATCTTTTCTTTGTTATCGTCTGCGGCCTCGGGGTCAGCGGAGTTGCCATAGCAACAACCATATCGAACTGCATTTCAGCCATCTTGGTAATAAGGACGCTTACAAAGGAAGAGGGTGCCTTGAGGCTTGACCTTAAGAAGCTTAAGATCAACAAGATAAAGTTTTTGAGGATACTGAAGATAGGATTTCCCGCAGGACTTCAGGGCGGAATATTTTCAATATCGAATGTACTTATACAGTCCTCTGTAAACTCTTTCGGATATATAGTAATGGCGGGAAGCACAGCCTCCGCAAACCTTGAGGGCTTCGTGTATAATGCTATGAACTCCGTATATCAGGCGAACCTCAGCTTTACGAGCCAAAATATAGGTGCCGGAAAATATTCAAGGATAAACAGAATACTTATCACCTGCCTTTTTGTTGTATTCCTTATAGGAGGAATAATGGGTGGGCTCTTTTATCTCTTCGGGCCTCAGCTCCTAAGTATATATTCAGATGACGCAGACGTAATAAAAGCGGGAATGGTCAGGATGACATATATAACTCTGGTATATTTCCTCTGCGGATTCATGGATGTGTTTGTGGGATCCCTTAGAGGAATGGGCTATGCCGTGGTTCCCATGATAGTATCGCTTTTGGGAGCCTGCGCCTTCAGAGTATTATGGATATTTACAGTATTTGCGGCGGATCATACTATGGAGACACTGTTTATATCCTACCCGATCTCATGGATACTTACAGCTTTTGTGCATTTCCTGTGCTTTAAGCGCATAAGGGCAAAATTTCCCAAAGAGGATGAGCTTAGAGGCATAGCGGCCAAGGCATAAGACAATTATTTCAACCGGATTTTCCAAGTTTCAGCTTCACAGTAGGAGGAAAGACAGATGGATGCAAAAAGGAACCTGACGTTACTTACAGATCTCTACGAGCTTACGATGATGCAGGGATATTTCAGAGAGAAGGAGGCCAACGAGGAGGTCATATTTGACGCTTTTTTCAGAAAGAACCCCGACGGCAACGGATTTTCCATAAGCTGCGGCCTTGAGCAGGTCATAGAGTATCTTGAAAATCTTCATTTTGAGAAAGAGGATATCGAATACCTCCGCTCTTTGAATATGTTTGACGAGGACTTCCTTGAATACTTGAGCGGATTCAAGTTTACAGGTGATGTGTATGCTATACCTGAGGGAAAGGTGATGTTTCCCAGAGAGCCTGTTGTGAAGATAAAGGCCCCCGCAATGCAGGCTCAGCTGGTGGAAACAGCCATACTTAATATAATAAATCATCAGTCCCTTATCGCCACCAAGGCCTACAGGGTGGTACATGCGGCCCAGGGAGACGGAGTTATGGAATTCGGGTTAAGGAGAGCTCAGGGCCCGGACGCGGGAATATACGGCGCAAGGGCCGCTGTAATAGCAGGCTGCGTCGGAACCTCAAATGTATTAGCCGGAAAAATGTTTGATATACCTGTAATGGGTACTCATGCTCACAGCTGGATAATGTCATTCCCTGATGAGCTGACAGCCTTCAGGACCTATGCAAAGCTTTACCCTGACGCCTGCATACTTCTTGTGGATACCTATGATACCCTTAAATCAGGTATACCGAACGCCATAAAGGTGTTTAAGGAAATGAGGGAGCAGGGCATAAAATCAAAGAAATACGGAATAAGGCTTGACTCCGGTGACCTTGCATACCTTTCAAAGAAGGCTAAAAAGATGCTTGATGCCGAGGGCTTTACGGACGCTGTTATATCAGCTTCCAATGACCTTGACGAGAATCTTATATCCTCATTAAAGCTTCAGGGAGCAACCATCAATTCATGGGGCGTGGGAACAAATCTCATAACCTCAAAGGATTGCCCTTCTTTTGGCGGAGTATATAAGCTTGCCGCCATAAAGGATCAAAAGACGGGAGAGTACATTCCGAAGATAAAGATATCCGAGAATGTGGAAAAGATCACAAACCCCGGAGACAAGACCATATACAGGATATATATGAAGGACACGGGAAAGATAGAGGCCGACCTTATTGCTCTCACCTCTGAAAAGTATGATGAGAATAAGGACCTTCTGATATTTGACCCTGTGGAGACATGGAAAAAGACCCTCCTTAAGGCAGGCACCTACAGGATAGAGGAGCTTATGGTAAAGGTGTTTGACAAGGGAAAATGTATATATCACAGCCCCTCGGCTATGGAGCTTCAAAAAATATGCAGAGAGGATCTTGATACTCTATGGGAGGAATCGAAGAGACTTGTAAATCCTCATGAGGTGCATGTGGATCTTTCAAAGCCCCTTTGGGACAAGAAACAGGAGTTGCTGGATGAATACCATAAGGTCAACGCATATTAGAGAGCAGATAGCATCATATGATCCGTTTAATGAGCAGGAGGAGAGAGACAAGGAAATGATACTCGGATTTATGGACAGCCACGAAGACGTGTTTTTAAGAAGTTGCCTTGCCGCACATATGACAGCATCCGCATGGGTGACTGACAGCAAGAGAGAAAATATCCTCATGGCCTACCATAATATCTACAACTCCTGGGCATGGCTCGGCGGTCACGCGGACGGCGAGGAGGACCTTGCGTCAGTGGCTGTGAGAGAGGTGATGGAGGAGAGCGGAATCAAAAATGTAAGGCTCCTTTCCGATGACATTTTTTCACTGGAGTCATTGACAGTTGACGGACATATAAAGAAGGGAAGATACGTTTCGTCCCACCTTCATCTTAACGTCACTTATCTCATAGAGGCGGATGAGACAGAGTCCTTAAGGATAAAGAAGAATGAAAACAGCGCCGTGGCATGGATAAGCTTAAATGAAGTGACCTCAAGATCATCGGAAGCTTGGTTTAACAAACACATATATAATAAGCTTAACGAGAAGCTCCTCATATGGAAGCGAGAGGGACTGATTAATTAAATAAATATAATATTATAAAATAATATCAATGTAAGGTCTTTATGCCGGAAAGGTATGGAGGCCTTATATAGTTTTTGCTTGCAAAACATCACCTGCCGCCTTATACTGTAACTTGACGCGCATATGAGAACAATATGTCGACGTGAGAAATATACCATCTTTCAGAGGAGGAATGAAAATGGCAAGATATCAGAAAGTAACCACTTCGATGAATTTCGTCGACCGCGAGAGAGAAGTGGAAAAGTTTTGGAAGGACAACGATATTTTCGAGAAGTCAATAAAAGAGCATGAGGGTGATCCTTCGTATGTTTTTTATGACGGACCGCCTACCGCAAACGGAAAGCCCCATATAGGGCACGTGCTCACAAGATGTATAAAGGATCTTATCCCCAGATATCAGACCATGAAGGGACATATGGTTCCCCGTAAGGCCGGATGGGATACCCACGGACTCCCTGTCGAGCTTGAAGTGGAGAAGGAGATAGGCATAAACGGAAAGGATCAGATCGAATCCTACGGCATAGCTCCCTTCATCGAGAAGTGTAAGGAAAATGTTTGGAAATACAAGACCATGTGGGAGGATTTCTCCTTTACAGTAGGCTTCTGGGCCGATATGGAGAATCCCTATGTGACCTACTACAATGATTATATTGAGTCGGAGTTTTGGGCTCTTAAGGAGATCTGGAAGAAGGGCCTTCTCTACAAGGGCTTTAAGATAGTTCCCTATTGCCCCCGCTGCGGAACCCCTCTTTCATCTCACGAGGTGGCTCAGGGCTATAAGGATGTAAAGGAGCGCTCCGCTATAGTAAGGTTTAAGGTAAAGGACGAGGACGCATACATACTTGCATGGACCACAACACCTTGGACACTTCCCTCAAACCTTGCACTCTGCGTTAATCCTGACGAGACATATGTAAAGGTCAAGTCGGGAGCCGACGGAAAGACCTACTACATTGCAAAGGCCCTTATGAGAAAGGTGCTCGGAGAGGAGACTGAGCTTGAGGTCCTTGAGGAAATGCCGGGAAAGGCTCTCGAGTTTAAGGAGTATGAGCCCCTTTACGCTACTTCCGCACAGATAGCTGAAAAGCAGCACAAGAAGGCTCACTATGTGGTATGTGACAACTATGTATCTATGGATGACGGTACCGGTATAGTCCATATCGCTCCCGCCTTCGGTGAGGATGATGCGAATGTTGGGCGCCGTTACGACCTTCCCTTCGTACAGCTTGTTGACGAGAAGGGAAACATGACAGGTGACGACAGATGGAACGGAGTCTTCGTAAAGAAGGCCGACCCCATGATACTTAAGGATCTGGATGAGAGAGGACTCCTCTTTGACGCTCCCAAGTTCGAGCACAGCTACCCTCACTGCTGGAGATGCGGAACACCCCTTCTCTACTATGCAAGAGAGTCTTGGTACATAAAGATGAGCGCCGTCAGAGACGACCTCATAAGAAATAACAATACTATAAACTGGATACCTCAGTCCATAGGAAAGGGACGCTTCGGAGACTGGCTTGAAAATGTTCAGGACTGGGCGCTTTCAAGGAACCGTTACTGGGGAACTCCTCTTCCTATTTGGGAGTGTGAGTGCGGAAACCGCGAGTGCATAGGCTCGAGAGAGGAACTCAAAAAGATGAGCCCCAATTACAACAGCGTGCTCGCAAAGCTTAAGGCCGAGGGAGACAAGGGCTATGAAGGGGACAATATAGAGCTTCACAGACCTTATATAGACATGATCGAGATAACCTGTCCCAAGTGCGGAAAGCCTATGAAGAGAGTGCCTGAGGTCATTGACTGCTGGTTTGACTCGGGAGCTATGCCCTACGCACAGCATCATTATCCCTTTGAAAACAAGGAGCTTTTTGAGAAGGAATTCCCCGCTCAGTTCATATCTGAGGCGGTTGACCAGACAAGAGGATGGTTCTATTCACTCCTTGCGGAAAGTACGCTTCTCTTTAACAAGGCTCCCTATGAGAATGTTATTGTTTTGGGACATGTTCAGGATGAAAACGGACAGAAGATGTCAAAGTCAAAGGGAAATGCTGTTGATCCCGTGGCGGCTCTTAATGAGTTCGGAGCAGACGCCATAAGATGGTATTTCTATACCAACTCAGCGCCCTGGCTTCCAAACAGGTTCTACGGAAAGGCGGTTACCGAAGGCCAGAGAAAGTTCCTCGGAACCCTTTGGAACACCTACGCATTCTACATACTTTATGCGAATATAGACGATTTTGATCCGACTCAGTACAGCCTTGACTATTCAAAGCTTTCTGTAATGGACAAGTGGCTCTTATCAAAGATGAATTCCATGATAAAGGCTGTTGACACAAATATGTCGGCATACAAGATCCCCGAGGCATGCAGCGCTCTTGAGGAGTTTGTGGATGACATGTCCAACTGGTATGTAAGAAGAAGCCGTGAGAGATTCTGGGCAAAGGGAATGGAGCAGGATAAGATAAATGCTTACATGACTCTTTATACAGCTCTCTACAATACAGCCCTCTGTGCGGCACCCTTCATACCGTTCATGACAGAGCAGATATATCAGAACATGGTAAGAAGCGTGGATAAGGACGCAAAGGAATCCGTACATCTGTGCTCCTTCCCTGTGGCCGATGAGGCTCAGACAGACAATGAGCTTGAGCGTGACATGGATGAGGTACTTGACGTGGTTATCCTCGGACGTGCCGCAAGAAACGCGTCAGGGCTTAAGAACCGTCAGCCCATAGCAAAGATGTATGTGAAGGCTCAGAACACTCTTTCCGACTATTATGTCGAGATAATAGAGGACGAGCTCAATGTCAAGGAGGTAATATTCTCCGACGATGTGAGAGAATTCACAGCTTACACATTCAAGCCTCAGTTAAAGACTGTAGGTCCCAAGTACGGAAAGAACCTTAATGCCATAAAGGCATATCTCTCCGAGATAGACGGAAACAAGGCTATGGATGACCTTAACAGGGACGGATGCATTAAATTTACCGTATCCGGCAATGTGGAGGTTGAACTCACAAAGGATGACCTTCTCATAGATGTATCGCAGAAGGACGGATATGTTACCGAGGAGGACAATAAGACCACAGTTGTGCTTGACACAAATCTTACTCCTGAGCTCATAAATGAGGGCTTCATGCGTGAGATAATCTCAAAGGTTCAGACCATGCGTAAGGAAGCGGGCTTTGAGGTAATGGATCACATAAATATCTATGCCACAGGCTCGGACAAGGTGAATGAAGTCATAAATGAGTCCAAGGCTGAGATATGCCACGACTGTATGGCCGACGACATAAAGACTGACTGCATGGCAGGCTATGAAAAGGATTGGGATATAAACGGCGAGAAAGTAAGACTCGGCGTTGAGAAGATCTGATAAGGATACCAAAATAAACAGAGTCGGAGCTGCTTCGGCTCTGTTTTGGGTACGAAGAAAGCAGATAAGACTATTCTGATAGGAGAATAAACTGTATGAAGCAGACTTTTAATAAAGAAAGATTCAAAAAAGAGGTTCGCGGCGCTGTGAAGAATCTTTTCAGAAGGGATCTCGATGAGGCGAGCAGCGAACAGATATTTCAGGCGGTTGCCTTTTGCGTAAAGGAGCTCATTGTGGATGACTGGATAGCCACTCACAAAGAGTTCAAGAAAACAGACTCAAAGACTCTTTATTATTTAAGCATGGAGTTCCTTGTGGGAAGAGCTTTGGGAAACAGCCTTATAAACCTTTGCCAGGAGAAGGAGGTAAGGGAGGCTCTTTCAGAGCTGGGAGTTGACTTAAACAAGATAGAGGACCAGGAGCCGGATCCGGCTCTCGGAAACGGCGGTCTCGGAAGGCTTGCGGCCTGCTTTCTCGACTCGCTTTCAACCCTCGGATATCCCGCATACGGCTGCGGTATCCGTTACAGATACGGCCTCTTCAAGCAGAAGATAGAGAACGGATTTCAGGTGGAAAAGCCCGACAACTGGCTTAAAAACGGATATCCCTTTGAGATAAAGAGGGCCGAGTACGCCCAGGAAGTAAAATTCGGCGGATATGTTGAGACTGAATGGGACGGACACAGAAATTATTTTGTCCAGAAAGGCTATCAGTCCATACTTGCCGTGCCCTACGATATTCCTATAGTCGGCTACGGAAACAACATGATAAATACTCTGAGAGTCTGGGATGCGGAGCCTATAGAGTCCTTTAAGCTTGACGAGTTTGACAGAGGAAACTATCAGAAGGCCGTGGAGCAGGCTAACCTTGCAAAGACCATAGTCGATGTGCTTTATCCCAACGACAACCATATGTCAGGAAAAGAGCTGAGACTTCGCCAGCAGTATTTCTTCGTTTCCGCAAGTATCCAGAGAGCGGTAAAGAAGTACATGGAAGCTCACGATGACATACACGGGCTCCCGGAGAAGGTAGTATTCCACATGAACGATACTCACCCCACACTGACTGTTCCCGAGCTTATGAGGATACTCATGGATGATTACAAGCTCGAGTGGGACGAGGCCTGGGATATTACGACACGTACCTGTGCATTTACGAACCATACAATAATGAGCGAGGCTCTTGAAAAGTGGCCCATAGAGCTGTTTTCAAGGCTCCTTCCCCGTATCTACCAGATCGTTGAGGAGATAAATAAGCGCTTCTGTGCCCTTATAAATGACAGATATCATGGAAATCAGGACAAGCATTATCACATGGATATCATATATAACGGTCAGGTAAGAATGGCGAACCTTGCTATTATAGGAAGCTATTCCGTAAACGGAGTTGCAAAGCTCCACACGGAAATTTTGGAAAAAGAGGTGTTTAAGGACTTCTTTGAGCTTTGGCCCGAAAAATTCAACAACAAGACAAATGGAATAACTCAGAGAAGATTTATGCTCCATGCAAACCCCGAGCTTTCGGAGTGGATCACAGATAAGATAGGACCCGAATGGATCACGGATCTCTCAAAGATCAAAAAGCTTGAGGTATACGCCGATGACCCCAAGGCACAGCAGGAGTTTATGAATATAAAATACCACAACAAGCTGCGCCTTGCGGAATACATTAAGGAGCACAACGGTATAGAGGTGGATCCCCGTTCTATATTTGACGTTCAGGTAAAGAGGCTTCACGAGTACAAGAGACAGCTTATGAACATACTCCATGTAATGTACCTCTATAATGAGCTCAAGGATGATCCCAACAAGGACATCCTTCCCAGGACCTTTATATTCGGAGCGAAGGCGGCTCCCGGCTACTACAGAGCCAAGATGACTATAAAGCTTATAAACGCTGTGGCTGATGTTATAAATAATGACAAGACCATAGGAGGAAAGATAAAGGTCGTATTCATAGAGGATTACAAGGTTTCAAATGCGGAGATAATCTTCCCCGCTGCGGATGTGTCGGAGCAGATATCGACCGCTTCAAAGGAGGCGTCAGGTACTTCCAACATGAAGTTCATGCTTAACGGAGCTCTCACTCTGGGAACCATGGACGGAGCGAACATAGAGATAGTGGACGCCTGCGGCAAGGACAATGCCTTTATCTTCGGAATGGGAGCTGACGAGGTAATAGCTCACGAGAAGAATCATGACTATGACCCTATGCAGATATTCAACTCTGATGCGGATATCAGAAGAGTCCTTATGCAGCTTATAAACGGCTTCTATTCTCCTGATGACCCTGAGAGATTCAGAGACATATATAACTCACTTCTTAACAAGCAGTCAGCCGGAGGCATAGCTGATCAGTACTTTACATTAAAGGATTTCAGATCCTATATAGACGCTCACAACAGAGTGGATCAGGCCTACAGAAACGAGAAAGCGTGGGCGAGGTCGGCCATACTCAACACGGCAAACAGCGGACGCTTCTCATCAGACAGGACTATAGAGGAGTATGTGAGGGATATATGGCATCTCAACAAGGTCAAAGTTACTGTTGAGGATGTCGAGGAAGAAGAGGAAGAGTAAAAATGAAAAAATATAAGGCTTGCTTTTTTGACCTTGACGGTACGCTTACGGACTCCGCCGCATCAATAGCAAAGGCGGTAAACGTCACCTTCGACAAATACGGACTTAAGCACATCACAAGAGATGAGGCAATGGTGATGGCCGGAGACGGCTTCAGAAAGCTTCTTGAAAGGGCTCTCAAAAATGCGGGAGATGAAGAGCTTTCATACTATGAAAGAGTATGCACGGATTATCCCGAGATATTCATTAAATACTGCACATATGAGAACAAGCCCTATGAGGGCATACCCGAGCTCCTTTATTTCCTTAGGGATAATGGGATAAAGACTGCCGTAATTACAAATAAGCCTGAGGCCCATGCAAGGATAGTTCTTGATGATGCTTTTCCTGATTACAGCTTCGACTACGTTATAGGAGAGACCGAAGGGATAAAGAAAAAGCCTGCTCCCGATATGCTCTATAAGGCAATGGAGGCCTTGGGACTTAAGAAGGAGGACATACTCTATTTCGGAGATACGAATACCGATATGCAGACTGCTCTTAATGCGGGAGTTGACTGTGTGGGGGTCACATGGGGCTTTCGGGGAAGAGAAGAACTTCAGAGGTATTCCCCCGCTTATATAATTGATAAGCCTTGTGAAATAAAGTCTGAAGTGATAAAATGATATGTCAGATTTACGGATATGACGTCTTTTTGGCGTCATATCCTGTTTTGCACATATAATGTAAATGAAAGAGGTGAATACATTGACAAAGATAGATGTTATTTCAGGATTTTTGGGAGCAGGAAAGACGACCTTTATAAAGAAGCTTCTGTCGGAGGCTCTTAAGGGTGAGCAGGTAGTCCTCATAGAGAATGAATTCGGAGAGATAGGTATCGACGGAGGATTCTTGAAGGACTGCGGTATAGAGATACGAGAGATGAGCCAGGGCTGCATATGCTGCTCTCTGGTAGGCGATTTCGGAAAAGCTCTTCAGGAGGTCATAAAGGAATATGCCCCCGACAGAATAATCATAGAGCCTTCGGGAGTAGGCAAGCTTTCTGATGTAATGAAGGCTGTAAATACGGCTGCTTCAGCCTTTGATGTGGAGCTCAATTCCGCTGTCACCATGGTGGACGCAAATAAGTGCAAGCTCTATATGAAGAATTTCGGTGAATTCTTCAACAATCAGATAGAATATGCGGGAACTATAGTATTAAGCAGAACCGATGTGGTTGCCGCGGACAAGGTAAGTGCCGATGTGGAGCTTTTGAGGACCATAAACAGCAAGGCCGAGATAATAACCACTCCTGTGGAGAAGCTCTCCGGCGCAAAGCTCCTTGAGATAATGGAAAAGCATGACAACACCATGGAGGAACTCCTTGAGGAGGCAAAGAAGGCTGCGGAGAGTCATCATCACCACCATCATCACGATGATGAGCACGAGTGCTGCCATGAGCATCACCATGAGCATGAGTGCTGTCACGGACACCACCATGAAGATGAAGAATGCTGTCATCATAATGATGAGCATGAGTGCCATGAACACCATCACGAGGACGGAGAGTGCTGTCATGAACATCATCATGAGCACGATGAGCATTGCAGCTGTGGCTGTCATGACCACCACCATCATCACGGACACGATGCCGACGAGGTGTTTGAGTCATGGGGCAAGGAGAACGTAAAGCCTATGTCAAAGAAGGAGCTTTTTGAAATATTGGAGGAGCTCTCTGACGGAAACGCATACGGAACAGTCCTTCGCTCAAAGGGAATGGTTGAGGCTACAGACAAGGACGGATGGTATTATTTCGATCTTGTGCCCGGAGAGTATGAGATAAGAGACGGAGAGGCGGATTACACAGGAAAGGTCTGCGTTATAGGCGCCGGGCTTGACAGGGAAAAGCTTTCAGAAAGCTTTAAATAAAAATTTAAAGTATACGGAACAACCGGCATATAAGGATAATTAAGCATATTTTTTGAACAACAGGAAACAAAATTATGGTGGATTATATTAATGACGATGAGATACCGGTATTTCTCATAAACGGATTTCTCGAGGCAGGAAAGACACAGTTTATAAGATATACCATGAGCGAGGATTATTTCCAAATTGAGGGAAAGACTCTCCTTATAATATGCGAGGATGGGGAGACTGAGTACTCTTCCGAAGAGCTCAAGGAATACAATACCGAGGCGATCACTATAGACAGCGAATCCGAGCTTACAAGGGAGAGGCTCTGCGAGCTCAATGAGCAGTACAAGCCTGAGAGAGTTGTGATAGAGTACAACGGAATGTGGAATCCCGAGACTCTGAAACTTCCCGATAAATGGGTTCTTTATCAGCAGATAACCATATTTGACGGAAGCACTCTTGATGCTTACTTTGCAAATATGAAGGCTCTTATGGGTCCCATGTTAAAGGATACGGAGCTTGTCATAGTAAACAGATGCGATGACAAGGAACCGGAAAAGCTCAGCGATTGGAAGAGAAAGCTCAGGCCCATGCTTCAGAGGGAAGCGGATATAGTAATGGAAAACAAGTACGGCGAGATACCTCTTGAGACCCTTCCCGAGGAGCTTCCATATGATATCGATTCAGATGTCATAGAGGTGAAGAACGAGGATTACGGCATATGGTTCTTTGACTGCAAGGATAATCCCGAAAGATACAAGGGAAAGAAGGTATCCTTTACCGCTTGCATAATGAAATCGGACAGGTTCAAAAAGGAATATTTTGTTCCGGGAAGGATGGCCATGACCTGCTGTGAGGCGGATATGACCTTTATCGGATACCTTGCGAGATATAAGGACTTGGATGCTTTTGCCGACAAGTCATGGGTAAAGCTTACTGCCGAGATAAGCATCGAGAGAAGAGAGGAGTACGAGAGCATAGGTCCCGTGCTGGATGTTATATCCATGTCCCACACAGGCCCCATAGAGGAGCCTGTCACCTTCTGATAAAATGACCGGAAATCAGACATTTTGAGAGGCAATAAATAATGAACAACAGAAGTCTTGTTATAAGGCATACGATTTATCTCTTTATTACCGCACTGATATGGGGCACAGCCTTTGTGGCCCAATCAGTGGGAAATATAATGGGACCCTTCACCTTCAACTGCTTAAGAAGCCTTTTGGGAGGACTTGTCCTTATTCCCTTTATAAAGTATTTCTATAAGGGAATTAAGCCTGACATAACAACAATAAAGGGTGGAATATGTTGCGGCCTGTGCCTTTTTGCGGCAAGCAATCTTCAGCAGTACGGACTGCTTTATACAAGCCCGGGAAAGGCGGGATTTATAACCGCGGGGTATATATTGATAGTACCTATACTGGGGCTTTTTGTCGGAAAAAGGATAAGTGCGAGGATCGCCGCTGCGGTGGTGGCGGCTCTTGTAGGGCTTTATCTTCTCTGCATACCTGTAGGCGAGGGAATGAGCATAAACCAAGGCGATATGCTCTGCATGGTATGCGCACTGGTATTCTCACTGCACATAATAACAATAGATCACTTTGCTCCCAAGGCGGAGGGGGTAAAGATGGCTTGCATACAGTTTCTTGTATGCTCCGCATTGTCGGCAGTGCTTATGTTTTTATTTGAGGAGCCTGACCCGAAAAACATAGCTGAGGGCATCATTCCTCTTATATATGCGGGAGTATTCTCAAGCGGAGTGGCCTACACTCTTCAGATAGTAGGACAGCCGGGAGTAAATCCCACTATAGCATCACTTATCCTTAGCCTTGAGTCCTGCATAGCGGTAATTGCGGGATGGCTTATACTTGGAGAGGGAATGAATACAAGAGAGGTCACAGGCTGCATTATAATGTTTGCGGCTATAATTATAACTCAGCTTCCTCAGAAGGCAAAAAAGAAGAGCGCCTGATAAAAAGTGAAAACTTCATTTTGAATCTGAAAGCTTTTCATGACCTTAAACGTAGTATATATAAAGAAAAGCTTTAGAATATATACTTTTATTTTAAGGTCTAAAAGGAGGAACATCAGAAATGAGAACAAAGAACACGGCACTTTTAACAGGACTTTTTATATCAGCAGTTATGCTTACGGCATGCTCCACGAGTCCTCAGACCATTTCGGTATCAGGGCAGTCAGGCTATGACAGTGGCATCAGTACAAGCGGAGAGGGAACTGTGAAGGTTGTTCCCGATATGGCGGAGATAACCTTCTCGGTTTACAGCGAAGGCGCTGACGCAAAGACAGTAAAGGACAAAAATTCCGAGGATAATAACAGGGTCATAGACTTCCTTAAATCCGAGGGATTTTCCGATGAATCCATAAGCACGTTAAATCTCGGAATGAACCCTGTATATGATTATTCATCCGGGTCACAGATAGTTAAGGGCTATGAGATGGAGACAGAGATAAAGGTGTCTGATATTGAGCTTTCAAAGCTTGGGGATATTATAGACGCCTCGGTGGATAACGGAATAAACTCCATACAGTCAATAGATTATTTCGTCAGCGACTATGACGCCCGGTACAGCGAGGCCTTAAAGCTTGCGGTTGATGATGCGAGAGCAAAGGCGGAGACACTTGCCGAGGCGGGAGGCGTTGAGATCGGAGACGTGACAGTTATCAGTGAGTACGGTGCCGACACATCAGCAAAGTATGTGAACGGGCTCACCAATTATTCCGCAAAGAGCGCTGCAGCGGCAGAGGATATGAGTGCTGCCCCCGGTTCCGCCATGATAATGCCCGGCCAGCTTGAGATAAAGGCCAATGTGAGCATGAGCTTTGAGGTGAAAATGCCATAAACCCCCGAAGGATCGGAGAAATATATGAATCTCAACAATATAAGAAAAATAATAAAAAAAGGAGCTGTGCTTGAGAACGTACCTATGTCAAAGCACACTACCTTCAGAGTAGGCGGTCCCGCAAGATATTTTATAACTCCCCATAATACGGCAGAGTTGGCGGGACTTGTAAGATATCTTTATAATAACGGACTTAAATACTATGTTATAGGAAACGGATCCAATCTTCTCGTCTCGGACAAGGGCTATGACGGAACTATAATAGACCTTAGCAGCCATGACGGAACAGAATTTACTATGCTTGGGCTTGATGATGAAAATGATCCGGTGAAGTTTGAGGTGGGGGCAGGAAGCCTTATGTCAAATCTCGGAAAGCTCATGCTGAGGTTTGAGGTGACAGGCTTTGAGCCTCTCTCGGGAATTCCGGGATGTATAGGAGGAGCCTGCACCATGAACGCGGGAGCCTATGGCGGAGAGATGGCGGATATCGTCACAGGCGCCATTATAGTGGACAGGACGGGAGCAGTGAGACACCTCACAAAGGACGAACTTGACTTTTCTTACAGGCACAGCGCCGTGCAGGATGAGGGCTATATAATCACCAAGGTGGAGCTTGAGCTCCATAAGGGAGAAACTGAAAAAATAAAGGCACTGATGGACGAATATACCGCAAGCCGCAAGGAAAAGCAGCCACTGGAATATCCGTCAGCAGGCTCAACGTTTAAGCGTCCTGAGGGAAATTTTGCAGGTAAGCTTATAGAGGATGCAGGCCTCAGAGGCTATAGCGTAAACGGAGCATCCATAAGCGAAAAGCACTGCGGCTTTGTCATAAATAAGGGCGGCGCCACAGCTTCCGACATATACAGGCTCATAAACGATGTGAAGGCTCGAGTTTATGAAAACTCGGGAGTCATGCTTGAGCCTGAGGTGAGGATGCTGGGAGAGTTTGAATAGTAAAGTGCGTATATAAAATACAGATACAAAATGCAGAAAGAAGGAGGGCATATTCCCTAGTTCTGAAAAGCTTTTAGCGAAGCGGTCAGCTTTTCAGGACAAGGGATTGCCCTCCTTTGATATACTTTAATTTTACATTTAACTCTCAAATAACGCCTTTTCAAGCTCTATCTTACTCTCATCAGAATTAAGAAGCGTCACTGTTCCTTTTTCTTTCGACATATTTAAAAGCCCTGACTCCGAGAGCTTTCTTTCTACCTGATGACAGGTTCCCTCTCTGCCGTCAAATACAGGCACATCATAGCCGAGAGCCTTTAAGATAGTTCGCTTTACAAAAGGAAAATGTGTGCAGCCGAGAACTACGGCGTCAAACTTAAGTCCGTTTTTTGAAGAGCCGTCAGAATCTGCTCCCGCAACACGAAAATCTCTGAAAAGATCTGTAAGATAGTCATAGAGATCAGGGGCCGGCATGCTGTCATTTACCCCTGATTCCACAAACTCCACAAGCTTAGGGGCCGGCAGCAGTGTAAAAGAAGCCTCATCGTCAAAGCAGTGTATAAGCTCTTTGAGCTTTCCGCCGTTTATGGTGACGGGGGTCGCAAGGACAAGTACCTTTGGCCTCTCCGCAATCTTTGAGGCGGGCTTTACCGCGGGCTCCATGCCTATTATGGGAAGAAAAGGATATTTTTCTCTGAGGTAAGCCGCCGCAGCCGATGTGGCTGTATTGCAGGCGATGACCACGCATTTTGCATTCATATCAAGGAGAAGCCTGATATTTTTGTCGCATAGTGAAAGCAGCTCATCAATGCTTTTTGTGCCATAGGGAGCGTTTATGGAATCTCCGAAATAAACTATATTTTCATGAGGAAGCATCTTTGTGAGTTTTTTTACCACAGATATTCCGCCAAGGCCTGAGTCAAATACGGCTATGGGGTCTGAAGCCTCCTGATTTCTTATTTTTTCCATTATTAATTCTCCTGAAATCTTATAGCATATGTTTTAATATTTAAATCTGAGCCGGTCATGACGCTCAGACATAATGCTTATTTGCTTTACAGCATCAGTTTACAGTATCATATCACAATCTTTTTGCCTTTACAAACCGAGGAGGAATTTTATATACTAAGAAAAGAAACAATAAAAGAAAATCCGGATTCTGTTCAGGCATAAAATAATATTTTTGAGAAATAAATAAAGAAGTTTCAGCGAAAGATCCGGCAGCTGATAAAGGAGATATTATGATGAAAAGCGGCACTACCTCGGTAACGATACAGGCGCTTATAGACAAGATGGGCCTTATAAATCTCACCCCCGATATTGACATAACGGACAGAGTGATAGAGTTTTACGATGTCAACAGGCCCGCACTGCAGCTAACAGGCTTTTTTGATCACTTTGACGCGTCAAGAGTACAGATAATAGGCCATGTGGAGCAGGAGTATATAGATACACTTACAAAGGAGCTGGTTTCGGAACGCCTTGACAAGATACTTTCATACGACGTACCCTGCATTATATTTGCCAGAAATTATGAGCCTGCGGAATATATGCTGGAGCTTTGCATAAAGAACAGAGTTCCCTGCCTCATCTCTAAAAAGACTACATCTGACCTCTCATCGGAGATCGTGAGATGGCTCAAGGCAAAGCTTGCTCCCTGTATAAGCATACACGGAGTTTTGGTGGACGTATACGGCGAGGGTGTCCTTATTATGGGAGACTCCGGAGTCGGAAAGTCGGAGGCGGCCCTTGAGCTTATAAAGAGAGGACACAGACTTGTCACAGACGATGTTGTGGAGATAAGAAAGGTGTCCGACGATACACTTGTGGGCTCCGCTCCTGAGGTGACAAAAAACTTTATAGAGCTGAGGGGCATAGGAATAATAAATGTCAGAACGCTTTTCGGCTACGAGTCCATAAAGGATACTCAGACTATAGACATGGTCATAAGGCTTGAGGATTGGAAGAAGGACAAGGAATACGACAGGATAGGCCTTAAAGACAATTACACAGAGTTTTTGGGCAACAAGATCATATGTCATGACATACCCATAAGGCCCGGAAGAAACCTTGCCATAATCGTAGAGTGCGCCGCTGTAAACAACAGGGCGAAAAAGATGGGCTATAATGCCGCAACAGAGCTTTACGAGAGGGTCAGCAAGAACATAAAGGGAGAATTCAAATAGGGCATGAGACTTGTTATAGTGAGTGGAATGAGCGGCGCGGGAAAGACTGTCGTTCTGAAAAATCTTGAGGATATGGGGTATTACTGCGTGGATAATCTCCCTGTATCTCTTATGTCAAAGTTTATAGAGCTTTTGGAGCACAACGATATACCCTATGACAACTTTGCTTTAAGTATAGACATAAGGAACGGGCGGGAACTCGGAAAGCTTGAAAGCGAGCTCAAAAAGCTTTCCGACAACGGAAATTCTTATGAGATATTGTTCCTTGACGCCTCGGATGAGATACTCATAAAGAGGTTTAAGGAGACAAGAAGAGCGCACCCGTTAAATCCCAAGGGAAGGATAGAGGACGGGATAAAGCTTGAGAGAGAAAAGATAGGCTTTCTTAAGAATAACGCGGACTATATCATAGATACATCCAAGCTTCTGACAAAGGAGCTGAGAGCTCAGATAGAAAATATTTTTTCGGGAAGCGGGGATTATGAGAATCTTTTCATAACCATACTGTCCTTCGGCTTCAAATACGGAATACCCTCGGATGCCGATCTTGTGTTTGATGTGAGATTTTTGCCGAACCCGTACTATGTGGAGGGCTTAAGAAACAAGACGGGAAATGATGAGGAAGTAAAAAAATACGTTCTTTCCGACGAGATGAGCGGTGAATTTTTAAAGAAGCTTTACGATATGATCGACTTTCTCATACCGAGATATATAGCTGAGGGCAAAAATCAGCTTGTGATAGCCATAGGATGTACAGGGGGGAAGCACCGCTCTGTCACTGTGGCGGGGGAGCTTTATAAGCACCTTTCAGGAGACAATGATTACGGGCTGAAGCTTGAGCACAGAGATATAGAGAGAAAATAGCCCGGGCTGATATCTGAGATAACTATATTTTATATAATGGAGACCCATATGTCATTTTCATCTGCGGTAAAGGATGAGCTGAGAAAAAAGTACTTTACTAATAATGAAAAGAATAGTAAAATCGCAAGAAGAAGTAAGGAGAAAGATTACAAAAGGGAGCTTCTCAGAAAGCTGTTTATTGAGAAGGGTTCTCTGAGCGATCCCGAGCGCTTCTATCATATGGAGTTTGTCTGCAATTCAGAGGAGGAAGCCGATGAACTCATAGCTCTGATAGCTGAATTCGGAATCGAGGCGAGGCCTGCTGTCAGAAACAAGCACATAATAGTTTACATCAAGGACAGTGAGGCCATTTTTGATATGCTCAATATATTGGGCGCCCACAAAAGCCTCATGGAATTCGAGAATGTCCGCATATTGAAGGAGATGCGTGAGGATGTACAGCGCAAGGTAAACTGTGAGACGGCTAATATAAATAAGACTGTTTCAGCTGCTGTAAGGCAGATAGATGATATTATTTATATAAGGGACAGGATAGGTTTTAACAGCCTGCCTGAAAATCTCCGGGCTGTCGCAAAGCTCAGGCTTGAAAAGCCGGATGCCACATTGAAGGAACTGGGCGAGCTGCTCAGTCCTCCTGTAAGCAAATCGGGAGTAAATCACAGGCTCAATAAGCTTTCAGGGATAGCTGACAAGCTAAGAAAATCAGATTGATAATCACACCCCTGTTACTTTTTTGTTTATGTGCATTTTTTATTTTTTAGGAGGTTTTTTATGTTAGAAAAGCAGGTGGCAGTAGGAATTAATGAGGAGACTGAGAACCGCCCCGCACTTCTGGTTCAAAAGGCGAGCTGTTATGACTCGAAGATCCATCTTGAGTGCGGAAACAAGAAAGTAAATGCAAAAAGCATCATGGGAATGATGGCTCTGGGACTCTGCGAGGGAGATTTGATAACCATAACCGCAGAGGGAAGCGATGAGGAGCAGGCCGTAAGGGAGCTTGAGGCCTATCTCACAGGAGCTGCAAATTAGTTTCAGATTTACAAAAGAAAATACCGGATCAATATAACGGACCTGCCTTGGGCAGGTCTTTTTGCCAAAATAACAAGATATTCACAGAGCTTAAAATTCAGGAATTTTGAACTTGGGAAAGGTTATAAATATGTCTTTTACTCATCTGCATGTTCATACAGCCTACAGCCTTTTGGACGGCTCAGGCAGGATAAACGAAATGATCGCCCGCACGAAGGAGCTGGGGATGGATTCTCTTGCCATAACTGATCATGGAGCCATGTACGGAGTAATAGAATTTTACAAGGAGGCCAAAAAGCAGGGCATAAAGCCTATTTTGGGCTGTGAGGTGTATGTGGTCTCAGGCTCCCGCTTTGACAAAGAAAAAAACGAGAGAGAGGAAAGATATTACCACCTCATACTTCTTGCGGAAAATAATGAGGGTTATCAGAATCTCATGAAGATAGTCTCCATTGGCTATACCGAGGGCTTCTATTATAAGCCCAGGGTGGATTTTGATGTGCTGAGAACATACAGTAAGGGGATAATCGCCTGTTCGGCCTGCCTTGCGGGAGAAATTGCAAGATACCTGTCAAGGAACATGTATGAGGAGGCAAAAAAGGCCGCCTTGAGATATGTAGATATATTCGGCAAGGACAACTTCTTTTTGGAGCTTCAGGACCATGGAATATATGAGCAAAAGACTGTAAATGCGGGACTTTTGAGGCTTTCCGAGGATACGGGAATCCCCCTCATAGCCACAAATGACGTGCATTACACCTTTGCGGAGGATGCCGAGCCCCATGACATACTCCTTTGCATTCAGACGGGGAAAAAGGTCTCGGACCCGGACAGGATGAGGTATGAGGGAGGACAGTATTATCTTAAGAGCGAGGAGGAGATGGAAAAGCTTTTCCCCTACGCAAAGGAGGCTCTGGAAAACACCCACAGGATAGCTGAGCGATGCAATGTGGAGATAGAGTTCGGAGTTACAAAGCTCCCTAAATTCCATGTGCCCGATGGAAAGACCTCTGACGAGTATTTAAGAGAGCTCTGCTATGAGGGACTTAAAAAGAGATACCCTGATGACGACGGAAGCCTCCTTGAAAGGCTTGAATACGAGCTTTCGGTAATAGAAAAAATGGGCTATGTGGATTATTTCCTGATAGTTTCAGACTTTATACGCTATGCAAGAAGAAATCGTATCATGGTGGGACCGGGAAGAGGCTCCGCCGCAGGCTCTATCGTTGCCTATTGCCTTGAGATAACAAACATTGATCCCATAAAGTATGACCTTCTCTTTGAGAGATTCTTGAATCCCGAGAGAGTGTCCATGCCTGATATAGACGTGGATTTTTGCTATGAGAGACGACAGGAGGTCATAGACTATGTGATAAGGACCTACGGCAAGGACAATGTGGCCCAGATAGTCACCTTCGGTACCCTTGCCGCAAGAGGCGTCATAAGAGATGTGGGAAGGGTCCTTGATATCCCCTATGCAAAGTGTGACAAGATAGCAAAGCTGGTGCCCCAGGAGCTTAACATGACTCTCACAAAGGCTCTATCCGTGAGCCCCGAGCTTAAGGCCGCGTACAATGAGGAGCCTGATATAAAAAAGCTTATAGACATGTCCTTAAGGCTTGAGGGCCTGCCGAGACATACCTCCATGCATGCGGCGGGTGTGCTGATTGCGGGAGATTCCGTAGACAAATTCGTACCATTATCAAGGAACCAGGACGGAACCATAGTGACCCAGTTTACAATGACTGTGCTTGAGGAATTGGGTCTTTTGAAGATGGACTTTCTGGGCCTAAGGACCCTCACTGTTATAAGGGACGCCGTAAATATGGTGGAGAGCTCCACCGGAAAGCACATTGATATAGACAGCATAAGCCTTGACGATAAGGGCGTGTACGACATGTTGGGTGCAGGAAAGACAGAAGGAGTGTTTCAGCTTGAGTCAAGGGGCATGACTTCCTTCATGAAAGAGCTAAAGCCCGAGTCCATAGGAGACATTATTGCGGGAGTAGCCCTCTACAGACCGGGACCTATGGACTTCATTCCGAGATATATAGAAGGAAAGAACAACAGAGACAGTGTGAGCTATGAGTGCCCTCAGCTTGAGCCCATACTTAAGGAGACCTACGGCTGTATAGTTTATCAGGAGCAGGTAATGCAGATAGTTCAGTCCCTTGCGGGATATACTCTCGGAAGAGCTGATCTCGTTCGAAGGGCCATGAGCAAAAAGAAGGCTGAGGTAATGCTCAAGGAGAGGCAAAACTTTGTCTACGGCAACGAGGCCGAGGGCGTAAAGGGCTGCATCAAAAACGGGATATCCGAGGAGGTGGCCAACAGGATATTTGACGAGATGGTGGACTTTGCATCCTACGCCTTCAATAAGTCCCACGCCGCGGCCTACGCTGTTGTCTCATACCAGACAGCATGGCTTAAGTATTACTATAAGCGGGAATACATGGCAGCCCTTATGACAAGCGTCATAGATAACATTGCAAAGACTGCGGAGTACATTGATATCTGTAAGCACATGGGCATAAGTATAGCCCCTCCTGATATAAATGAGGGAGATTACGGATTTACACCGTCAAAGGAGGATAAGAACAGCATAAGATACGGACTTTCCGCCATAAAAGGCGTGGGAAGGGCTGTGGTCGAGGCTATAGTGAAAGAGAGAAGAGCAAACGGCCGCTTTAAGGACATGGAAGACTTCATGACAAGGATGGGCGGAGCCGTAAACAAGAAGGCCATGGAGTACTTTATAAAGGCGGGCGCCTTCGACAGCTTTGACGGAAACAGAAGACAAAAGATGTTTTTGCTGCCTCAGCTCGTGGATAAGATGCAGTCAGGCAGAAAGGATGAGATAGAGGGGCAGATAAGTCTTTTTGATATAGCGGGAGAAGAAAATAAGTCCGAATACAGGCTTAAGCTTCCTGATGTGGAGGAATATCCCAAGGAGGAGCTTCTCAACTATGAGAAGGAGGCTATAGGCATATATCTGAGCGGACATCCCCTTGACGTATATGCGGATACCTGGAAAAAACATGTCACAGTGACGGCTGCGGATTTCGTTCAGGATGAGGATACAGGAGAGTGCAGCCTCAAGGAGGGCATGCGCGTTGTGGCGGGAGGACTTGTGAATACCTGCAAATATAAGACCACAAAGTCCGAAAAGCAGATGGCCTTTATGACGGTCGAGGACCTCTACGGACAGTTCGAGGTAATAGTATTCCCGAATCTCCTTGAAAGGGCCAGAGATTACACCGACCTTGACAAAAAGATATATATCGCCGGACATGTGACTATAGACCGTGACGAGACGGCAAAGCTCATAGCAGACAATATCGTTCCCTTTGAGAAGGTAAAAAAGGATATATGGATAGCCTTTGACGATAAGGATCAGTATGACAGCGTAAAAGATGAACTTTCGGATATGTGTTATGAAAACAGCGGAAGCTCCGATGTGATAATATATCTGAGGAAGGAGAGGGCAAAAAAAATACTTTCGGAGGATCTCAGAGTGTCTTTGAAAAAGGAGTTTACAGACGCTTTATGTGTAAAATTCGGGTATAATAATGTTAAAATAGTGGAAAAAAGTATTGAAAAAAGGCCTGAGTAAGTATATCATTTATTTCTGTTAAAGTATAATCAAAGCAAAGTCTACAGAGATTGACGGAGGTAATGACGATGGCAAACAAGGTGAAAACGATAGGAGTCCTGACAAGCGGCGGAGATGCTCCGGGAATGAATGCGGCTATAAGAGCTGTTGTCAGAACCGCGATTGCGAGAGGCCTTAATGTCAAGGGAATCATGAGAGGCTATGCGGGCCTCCTTGCCGAGGAGATAGTTGACATGGATTCAGCTTCGGTTGCGGACTGCATCAATAAGGGCGGAACCATACTCTACACGGCAAGATGCCAGGAATTCACTACTGAGGCGGGCCAGAAGCGCGGCGCCGAGATCTGCAGAAATCACGGAATAGACGGAATAGTCGTTATAGGAGGAGACGGTTCCTTCAGAGGAGCGGGAAAGCTTTCGGCTCTCGGTATAAATACCATAGGAGTTCCGGGAACCATAGACCTTGACATTGCATGTACCGACTATACCATAGGCTTTGACACAGCGGTAAACACCGCTATGGAAGCCATAGACAAGATAAGAGATACTTCCACCTCTCACGAGAGATGCTCTATAATAGAGGTAATGGGAAGAAAGGCGGGTTATATCGCCCTCTGGTGCGGAATCGCAAACGGAGCCGAGGAGATACTCCTTCCCGAGAGATATGACGGAGACGAGCAGGCTATAATAAACAGGATAATCGAGGCAAGAAAAAGAGGAAAGAAGCATTACATCATAGTAAATGCCGAGGGAATAGGACACAGTGCTTCGATGGCCAGAAGGATAGAGGCTGCCACAGGAATAGAGACGAGAGCCACCATACTCGGACACATGCAGAGAGGCGGATCTCCCACATGTAAGGACAGAGTATATGCTTCCATTATGGGTGCAAAGGCGGCAAACCTTCTTGCGGAAGGAAAGTCCAACAGGATAATCGCATACAAGAACGGAGAATATGTGGACTTTGATATCCAGGAGGCTCTTGCCATGAAGAAGGATATCGTTGAGGAGCAGTACAAGATCGCCTGTGACCTTGTGAGGTAAGCCTGATGTCTAGAATACTTTGCGGAGCAAACTCCTCGAATATGAAGTTTTACTTCAATGAAGAGGACTATGGTATACTTCCCAAGGAAGTAAAGGACAGGCTGAAAATAATATGTGTTCTCTATACCTCTGATGTGGGAGGCGCTATCACCCTTGAATTCTCTGAAAAACATAAGCTCATGCTTGTGACTATAGCTCCCATAGACGAGATAGGAGCGGAGCTCAAGATAAAGAGGATAAGAGAGGAGAACGAGGAGCTTTTTGAAAAGCTTGAAGAGTTTGACGAAAAGCTTGATGCCATAAAAAATAATAATTAATGAACCATATATAATAGTATTTTATAGAGACAATAATTCATTAAAGTATTTCGGGGACCGAGGGAAGCATTAAAGAGAAGGACTTCCCGCGGCCCTTGTTTTGTGAGCCGGGAAGAAAGGCTTGGAGCAGTCAGGAATGAAACTTAAAAAGCTTAAAATAGGAAGCGTTGAGCTTCAAAACAATATAATCGCCGCTCCTATGGCGGGGGTAACAGACCTTCCCTACAGGCTGATCCTTAAGGACATGGGAGCAGGGCTTGTGACAACTGAGATGGTGAGTGCAAAAGCCATACTCTATAAAAATAAGAATAATGCGGTGATCTTAAGAACAGAAGAGGCGGAAAGACCTGTGGCGGTTCAGCTCTTCGGAGCGGATCCCATGATAATGTCCGCAATGGCCGAAAGGATATCGGAGCCCTTTGCCATAATAGACGTAAATATGGGCTGCCCTGTGCCGAAGATAGTAAATAACGGAGAGGGCTCGGCTCTTATGAAGGATCCCGATCAGGCATATAAGGTGCTTGAGATGATGGCGAGGGTATTAAAGAAGCCTGTGACTGTCAAGTTCAGAAAGGGCTTTGATGATGACCATATAAACGCCGTAGAATTTGCAAAGATGGCCGAGAGCGCAGGGGTGGCAGCCATAACTCTTCACGCAAGAACTCGTCAACAGATGTATTCGGGAAAGGCTGATTGGGACATGATACGAAGGGTAAAGGAGGCCGTGAAGATACCCGTAATAGGAAACGGTGATATATTTGAGCCTGAGGACGCCGCAAGGATGATAGATGAGACGGGATGTGACGGAGTTGCTCTTGCAAGAGGCATAAAGGGAAATCCCTGGCTCGTAAAAAGGACGGCGGCTCTCCTTGAGACAGGAGATGCGGGACCCGAACCTTCAACAGAAGAAAAAAAGGCCATGATACTGAGGCATACGGAGCTTATGATAAAATACAAGGGTGAGCACATGGGAATACTTGAGATGAGAAAGCATCTTGCATGGTATACTCAGGGGCTGCCGGGAAGCGCAAAGCTGAGGGGACTTATGAATGAGATGTCCACAGAGGAGGAGCTTAAAAGGCTTGTGGACATGATTTAAATCCGGGTTAAGTTGTGGCCTGCCGTATTGACAGCGGGTAAAAAGTTGATATAATACAAGAATGCAATCAGCTTTAAAGGCTGATTGGCTATTACCTATATAAAGGAGTTGGGTTTTTATATGGCAAACGAGACAAAATCAATGCTGACATATGCGGGGCTTAAAAAGTATGAGGAAGAGCTTCATGACCTCAAGGTAAACAGAAGGCAGGAGGTAGCTCAGAAGATCAAGGTGGCCAGGGAGCAGGGGGACCTCTCCGAGAACGCCGAGTATGATGCCGCCAAGGAGGAGCAGAGGGATATCGAGATAAGGATAGACGAGCTCGAGAAGATCCTCAAGCATGCCGAGGTAGTTGTTGAGGAAGAGATAGATCTTGACAAGATAAATGTGGGGAGCAGAGTAAAGCTCCTTGATATGGAGTATGACGAGGAGGTAGAGTACTACATCGTAGGCTCATCCGAGGCAAACAGCCTTCAGGGAAAGATAAGCAACGAATCTCCTGTGGGAGCGGCGTTAATAGGCCACAGACCCGGAGATATAGTTGAGGTGGAGACACAGGCGGGAAAGATTCAGTTTAAGGTATTGGAGATAAAGAGACAGGATTAAGGAGTAGATATGTCGGGAGAGAACCTGAATAACAAGAATAATGCAAATGCCTCAGGAGAGGCGGAGTTAAATCATATACTTAAGGCGAGAAGGGACAAGCTCTCCGAGCTTCAGGCTGCGGGAAGAGATCCTTTCCTTATAACCACTTATGATGTTTCAAACAGGTCGAAGGAGATAAAGGACAATTTTGAGACCTTTGAAAATAAGGAGGTTTCCGTAGCCGGGCGTATGATGCTTAAGCGCGTCATGGGCAAGGCCTCTTTTTGCAATATAGCGGACAGAGACGGAAATATTCAGGCCTATGTCGCAAGAGACAATATAGGTGAGGAGGAGTACAAGGAGTTCAAGAAGCTTGATGTGGGAGATATCATCGGCGTTAAGGGAACTGTCTTTAAGACAAAGACAGGGGAGATATCCATACACGCTACAGAGGTAAAGCTCCTCTCCAAATCCCTTCAGGTGCTTCCCGAAAAATTCCACGGAATCACAGATACAGACATGCGCTACCGTCAGAGGTATGTTGACCTTATTATGAATCCTGAGGTCAAGGATACCTTTATCAAGCGTTCACTTATAATAAGAGAGATAAGACGCTACCTTGATGAGCAGGATTTCATCGAGGTGGAGACTCCTATGCTCGTAGAGAATGCGGGAGGGGCCAGCGCACGTCCTTTCATAACACATTTTAATGCGCTTAACGAGGACAAGAAGCTCAGGATATCACTTGAGCTCTACTTAAAGAGACTGATAGTCGGAGGACTTGAGAGAGTTTACGAGATAGGAAGAGTGTTCAGAAACGAGGGTACGGATGCTATGCATAATCCCGAGTTTACTCTTATGGAGCTCTATCAGGCATATACGGATTATCATGGAATGATGGACCTTGCCGAGGGCCTCTACAGAGACGTGGCAAAGAAGGTCTGCGGGACCACTCTTCTCAATTATAAGGGAAATGTTATCGATCTCGGAAAGCCCTTCGAGAGGATAACCATGCTTGACGCCGTAAAGAAGTATACAGGTATAGACTTTGACGAGATCCACTCCGACAAGGAGGCAAAGGAGCTTGCAAAAAAGCATAACCTTGAGTATGAGGAGAGACATAAGAAGGGCGATATCTTAAGCCTCTTCTTTGAGGAGTATGTTGAGGACAAGCTTATACAGCCTACCTTTGTTATGGATCATCCCGTTGAGATAAGCCCTCTCACAAAGAGAAAGCCTGATAAGCCCGAATATACAGAGAGATTTGAGCTTTTCATAAATGGAGCCGAGATGGCAAATGCTTACTCGGAGCTCAATGATCCAATAGACCAGAGAGAACGCTTTAAGGCTCAGGAGGCGCTTCTTGCGGCAGGAGATGAGGAGGCAAACACTACAGATGAGGACTTCCTCAATGCACTTATGATAGGAATGCCCCCTACAGGAGGAATAGGCTTCGGAATAGACAGAATGGTAATGCTTATGACAGATTCCGCAGCTATAAGAGATGTGCTTCTCTTCCCGACACTTAAGACTATAGGAGGAGACAAATCAGCTGCATCGGCATCTCAGGTAGAGCCTAAGGAGACTGATGGTGATGCATCAGTGCCCACGTCGACAGGGGCTGAAATTTCAAGCCTTTCAAATGTACTTGACCTTTCAAAGGTAAAGATAGAACCTTTGTTTGAAAACTTCGTTGATTTTGAGACCTTTTCAAAGTCGGATTTCAGAGTTGTAAAGGTAGAGAACTGCGTAGCTGTAGAAAAGTCAAAGAAGCTCCTTAAGTTTACTTTAAACGACGGAACTGACAGAAAGCGCACTATTTTAAGCGGCATTCATGAGTATTATGAGCCCGCTGATCTTATAGGAAAGACCTGTGTTGCCATCACAAATCTGCCTGCAAGGAAGATGATGGGCATAGATTCAGAGGGAATGCTCATATCAGCTGTTTATGAGTATGACGGCAGAGAGGGACTTAACCTCCTTATGCTTGATGACAATATCCCTGCAGGAGCAAAGCTTTACTAAGGCTTAAAGGATTCGATTTGCGTATGCTGTCGTATCGGAAATTTAACTGAAAATTTTATAATAATTAAAAAGAAAGCATATGAACCCGAGGAAGGCTCATATGCTTTTTAGTTGAATCAATAATTCGCTTAGCTTAGTGTTTTCCTGAATCAATAATTTATTCCTGTAACTGCAAGAGCTCCGTTGACCACGGAAAAGATGATATTTGCGGAGCTTCCGTCGGAGATGACAAAGCCTGCCATTGAGGGTGAAAGCTCATTTACGTCAGCTGCTTCTACAGAGCTTACAAGCTCTTCTGTAAAAAGCTTGTCCGCGCCTATAGCTATAAACTCGTCTCTGCTCTCGGCCCCGCCATCCAAATCAGGAAGGCCCACATATACAGGATATGACGTGAGGTCAGCGAGCTTATCAATGTCCTTTTCGGCTACAGCTGCCTTTACCTTCTCGGCAAATGCCGCTGCGGCTTCGGAGTCAACATCAAAATTATCCTCATATTTGCCGCCTGATGTCTCGGACTCATTTATATCCGCTTCAGATGAAGCTTCTTCCTGTACAGATGAATCAATGGCTTCATCGGTTGACGCCTCAGATGTCTTCTCGGAAGCTTCTTCAGTCTCAGACTCGGATACTATGGCTATTTCTGTGGATGCAGTACTCTGCTCGGTTTCTGCTGCCTTTTCTCCCGCGCATCCTGATACGATCAAGCCTGCAGCAAATGCTGCTAATAAAATTTTTGTTTTTTTCATTTCTGTTTCTCCCTTTTTATAATAAATTTTAAAATTATAAACTGTATTATTTACTTGAGTTCTCCTATAGCAGGCTGAAAGCTCATGGTAAGCAGACCGTCCAAATTGCGTACTGATGCTATCAGCCCGTCTGAGGCCCAAGTGTAATTATCGCTGCCGGATTCCTCGCTTATATTGTGAGACGAGGGCTCTGAGCCCATAAAATTGCTGACTCTTGATATCCAAAGGCTCATATCTTCATTTGAAGCAGGCTCATCCTCGGAAGAGAGCCACACAGAGACAGACTCGATTATTTTATCGTCATTACAGGTAGTGTATATTTTGCAGTCTGAGCCGCAAAGGCTTGTCTCATAGCATCTTCCTATATAAAAGCTTCCGTCAGCTGAATAATTTTCCGCTCCACCTCCGAAAAGTTCGGCGCTTTCGCTGTCCTCCATACCCAAAAGCTCGGTAAGTGCAAAAAGTTCGGATTCGGCCGTATCGGGAATTATCTCAAACTCCTGAGTACCCTCGCTTCCGGGCGCTATCTCATAGGGCGCAAATACTATTACAGGATTTCCCTTTTCATTAATATAAAATCCGGTGTTGTCATTATAAAAGTCAGTGCTGTCATTGCTTCCCGCAAGGTCTTCAAAGTAGACGGAACCGCTTTCCTTGCGCTCTGATATCTGCCTTTTTATCTCCTCATCGACTGTTTTTTTGTAATCAGGGCCGAGTATATCTTTAAGCTCAAGAAGCTTTCCTGTATCAAGGTCAAAATTATAGTATTTTGTCTCATTATGAGCGCTGTTCCAATTTTCCGTACCCATTATTGCAAGTGAAAGATATTTGTCGGATTGTGATTTTACCTCATACCACACCTTGATTCGGATGTCATGGGCCGACCATTCCTCTTCTGTTCCGCCTGTGGAGAGAAATGCCGTGCGGTATTCCTCGGCTCTATTTAAGGCTTCATCGGCATAATTCTCACAGAGCTCAAGTATCTCACGGTTTACGGACTGCTCTATACCGCTGAGATCCTCGGAGATCATATCTATACTCGGTATCTCTACAGAAATGTTCATGCCGTTATTCTCATTTTCGTAAGAGCGGAAGGTAAGGACTCTTGCAACAGTACCGATGACAGGTATGCTTCCCGTAGTTTCCGCAAATGCGGTGCTTGTATTCAAAGCGGCTGTAAAAACTGCTATTGATGCGGCTGCTGCGGCAGACACTCTGCTTATCCTCCTTCTGATAATGAGCTTTTTTGCCCTTTTAAGCCCGGACTTTTCTATCTCTGCGTTTATTCTCAAAGAGAGCTCATCAGGGATATCAACAGAATCATATTTTTTCTTTTCTTCATCTAAAAGCATCATAGCTCATCCTCCTTCAAACAGATTTTCATTTGCTTAAGACCTCTGTAGAGTTTTGATTTAACGGTATTGATATTGAGCCCTGTGACCTTTGCTATTTCATTAAGAGACAGCTCCTCAAAAAATCTTAGCTTTATGATGGTCTGAGCTTCAATATCAAGACGGCTGAGGCAATCCTTTGCGTCAAAGCCCGGTTCAAAGCCCTTCTCTTCATATATACGGTCTTTATTTTCATCATATACATAGGTAAGTCTGTGCTTTTCCTTAAGTATATTTATGCTTTCATTTATCAGTATCCGATAGAACCATGTCTTTACAGCCTCCTGATTTTTGATATCCCTATAATGCTCAAGAGCCTTGCATACCGCATTTTGCACAGCGTCAAGGGCGTCATCGCGATTTCTCAGATAGCTGTAGGCGAGCCTGTAGAATTTATTTTGCTCATCGACAATGTAAGCTACGATACTGTCATAAAAATCAGTTTTCATCATCGCTTCCTTTCATCGTATCCGGCTTGTCTTTCTGTTATATAGACGATTTTCGTCACAAAAAAGTTTCATATATGGTATAATTAATTAAAAATAAATCTGAGAGCCGGATAAAACCGAGCTTTTTCAGGTTCAAATAAAGCATATTTAATTAAGGAAAGGACAAGGACTATGAAGGATTGTGCAAGAGATTTTTTGGTTGAGAAGGCTAATGAGCTTTTAAATACGGCTTCATGCTGCGCGGAGCTTAAGGAAGCGGCTAAGGCTTTCCTTGATGCGGCGGGAAAAGAAAATGAGGAATGCGAGGCCAAAAAGCTTATAGCTGAGGCCGAGGAGGATATAATAACAGTTGACGGACTTATAGCTTTCGCAGGCTCTGATGCGGGAGCGGCAGTTTTCGGAGCTGAGAAGGCAAAGGAAGTAAAGAAGCACGGCGAGGAGATAAAGGCCGCAGGCGCCAAGTACTGCGATTGCCCCGCATGTGCGGCATGCGAAGCTATACTTGCAAAGAAGGATGAGCTTACAGCTTAACAGAGCATCATAGCATATCGGATATCAACTTTAAAAGCATAATATAAATAATATAAGGAACCGACATCATTATTTCGGGACAGACAGCCGTGAAAGGCTCATCTGCCCCGAATTTTTAAAAAATCGAAGCGAGGAGGTATATTTACATGAGACTGGAAAATAAGGTGGCTTTGGTTACAGCGTCAACAAGAGGTATAGGGCTTGCGTGTGTCAAGGCATGTGCAAAGGAAGGCGCGACGGTCTATATGGGTGCAAGAAATATGGAAAAGGCGGAGGAGACCGCAAAGGGGCTTTGCGACATGGGTTACAAGGTGAAGGCTGTATATAACGACGCCTCTAAGGATGAAACATATAAGACTATGATAGAGGAGGTCGTAAATAACGAGGGAAGGATAGACGTTCTTGTTAATAACTTCGGAACCTCAGACCCGAGAAAGGATATGGACATTTCTCATACTGATCCCTCTGTATTTATCGATACAGTAAATATGAACCTTAAGAGCGTCTTTATTTCAAGCCAAGAGGCTATTAAACATATGGAAAGCTCCGGAGGAGGCAGTATTATAAATATTTCATCCATAGGAGGAATGGTTCCTGACATATCGCAGATAGCCTACGGAACGAGCAAGGGAGCTATAAACTATCTTACAAAGCTCATTGCCGTTCAGGAGGCAAGACATAATATTCGCTGCAATGCGGTGCTTCCCGGAATGACCGCCACAGATGCGGTAAAGAGCAATCTCACACCTGAATTTCAGGAGTTTTTCCTTCGCCATACTCCCATAAAGCGCATGGGCCTTCCCGAGGAGATAGCGGCTGCCGTGGTTTACTTTGCGAGTGACGACGCAGCATACACCACAGGACAGATACTTGCGGTAAGCGGAGGCTTTGGACTTGCAACTCCTGTTTTCGGAGATCTTGCGGATAAGGCTAATGCAAGAGGATAAAAATGGAATAGGGAAAGATTATATTGTATACTTTAAAGAGCGGCTTTATGATATGTACCTCGGATAGAGGGCAGGTATCATTAACGGACCGCTCTTTTAAATTTATATCATTACAGCTGCTCATTTAAGTATTTTTAAATTAAATCGCAAATTTTATATCAATATAATGAAACTGCAAATTTTATGTCGATATGCAGCTGCTTAAAAAATTTACACAATGGCTTTATAAAAAATTTTAAAAAATTTATTTATAAAAAACTTTAAAAAACTCAAACTTTTTTGATATCATCAGGGTCTTATATACAGAAGGACCAAAGAAGGGAGATGATTAAGACGGACGAGAAATACGAGCTTGTGGTTTCCTGCATTACTGAAAATCAGGACAGCCTGTACCGACTTGCACTAAGCTATACAAAGGACAGGCAAAGCGCCCTTGACGTGGTGCAGAATACTGTGCTCAGAGCTCTGGAAAGCTACGAAAGGCTCAGAAACAGCGCCTCGGTAAAGCCATGGCTCTTTAAAATAGCGGTAAACGAGTCCAACAGATATATGGCAAAAAACAAGAGGGAGATACCGAGCGAGCCCTCGGAGCTTCCGGAGGAGGCATATATCGAGAAGGCCTACGAGAAGGGCGAAGGAAATGCGGTGTGTGAGGCGGTGATGCATTTGCCTGAGGATATGAAGACGGTGGTCATATTGAGGTACTTTGAGGACATGAGCTTAAAGGAGGTGGCGATGGCCACGGACACCGCCTTAAACACTGTAAAATCCAGGCTATATGCGGCACACAGACGACTTGAAAAAATGCTTAAGAGGGAGGTGGAAGCATGAGGATAGAGGACGGAAAAAGAGCCTATAAGGATGCCGAGATACCTGAGGAGCTTCACAGCATGGTGGAGGGGCTTATAAAGGCGGACAGAAAAAAACGGACTTCAAACATTGAAGGACAAAAGAACATCGAAGACCATAAAGCATCTGAAAACTATGATGAAAAAAATATGATCAGTATAAGCGAGAAAAGGAGAAAACATTTTATGTTAAAGAGAACAGCAGCTGCTGCGGCAGCAGTATTGGTATTATTTACCGCGGGAGTAAATACAAACGAGGCTTTTGCGAAGACGGCGGCGAGCATTCCAGTAATAGGAGAGCTTGCGAAGGTGCTTACAGTGCGCTCATATCACGGCAATGATGGAGATTTCAATATAAATATGGAGGTTCCCGGCATCGAGACATCGGGTGCGGAAGGCTCTTCTATCACAGACTCCGAATTTACCGACAGGATAAACGCCGAGATAAAGAAGATAAGCGATGAGTATACCGAGCAGGCAAAACACGAATTTGAGGAGTACAAGAAGGCCTTCTTTGAGACGGGAGGTACCGAGGAGGAATGGAACAACAGACAAATGGATATCACTATAGACTATGATATCAAGTATCAGGAAAATCCCATACTTTCCCTTGAGCTTACAACAGCAAAGGGCTGGGTGGCAGCTTCTGAGGAGAGGCATTATTACAACCTTGATCTTTCCTCTGACAGAAGACTCAGCCTTAAGGATGTACTTGGCGATGACTGGAAGAATATCTGCAATACTGAGGTGGACAGGCAGATAAAGGAACAGATATCCTCAGACGACAGCCTTTCATATTTCGGATACGGGGACAATGAGCTTACAGCGGAGAAATTCACATCTGTGGATGAAAACACAGGCTTTTATATAAACTCTGATAAAAAGGTAGTTCTTGTATTCCCTGAGTATTCAATAGCGCCCGGATATATGGGAATAAGAGAGTTTGTTGTAGGCAACGCATTGCTCTCATAGCTCACAGACTGCAAAAAGGATAAAAAGTATTAATTATCAAAACTTATCAATGATAAGATATTCTAATTAAACTTGTCCGGACAAACCTTTATAATATCTATCCGAAAGAAATATAAGGTAAATTTAAGATGGGCAAGATATCAGAAATAAATACAAAGATAAAAAATATAGGATTACTGTATGCGGGCATAGATGTGGGCTCTACGACCACAAAGACTGTGGTCATGGAGCCCGAAAGCTCGGATATAGTTTTTACGAGCTACAAAAGGCATCATGCGGATCAGATAAAGAGCGTGGCGGATGTGCTGGACGAAATCGGAGAGAAATTTCCGAACTCGAGCTTAAGGCTTTCGCTTACAGGCTCGGGAGCTAAGATAATAGCAGATGCCATGGGACTTTTATACATCCAAGAGGTAGTGGCAAACTCCGTAGCCTTAAGGAATATTTACGATAAGGTAAGTACAGCCATAGAGCTCGGAGGCCAGGACGCAAAGGTCATATTTTTCCGTGAGGACGAGCATACGGGAAGAAACGAAGTATATGACATGCGTATGAACGGAAGCTGCGCAGGCGGTACAGGGGCGTTTCTTGATGAGATCGCCTCTGTATTAAGTATTCCTGTGGAGGAGCTTGACGCGGCAGCCTCAAGAGGCAGCTGCGTATATGACGTGTCGGGAAGATGCGGAGTTTATGCAAAGACGGATATACAGCCCCTTCTCAACCAGGGCGTATCGAAGGATGATATTGCGCTTTCCGCATTTCATGCCATAGCAAAGCAGACCATAGGAGGGCTTGCACAGGGACTTGACATAAAGGGCCCCGTAGTATTTGAGGGAGGCCCCCTTACCTTCAACAAGACTCTCATAAAGGTGTTTGCAGAGAGGCTGGGACTTTCGGACAAGGATATACTTGTACCGGAGCATCCCGAGCTGATGATGGCCTATGGAGCTGCTCTGTCCATGTATACAGAAGGCGGCGGAGCGAAAAGAACAGCCCCCGATGCATTGGCAAAGTCCTTAAGGAGCCTTAAGACAGAGAGAAAGGACAGCGACAGGGGACTTTGCTTCTTCGAATCAGACGAAGAGAAGGAAGCCTTTTTGAGGGAGCATGCCCTTCCTGAGGAAAAGCCTTATATACCCTCGAAGGGAGAGACCGTAAAGGCATATCTCGGAATAGACTCCGGAAGCACGACTACAAAATTTGTTCTTATGAACGAGGATGAGGAGATACTTTACTCCTTCTATGCTTCAAACGAGGGAGACCCCTTAAAGGTCGCAAAGAACGGAATACTTGCCGCAGAGAAAAGATATGAGGAGCTTGGAGCCGGGCTTGAGATAACAGGCGTGGGAACCACAGGCTACGGGGAGCAGCTTTTTTGTGATGCATTTTCCGCCGACTGCCATGTTGTGGAGACGGTGGCTCACGCAAGAGCGGCAGCAAAGTATGTACCCGGGGCGAGCTTTATCCTTGATATCGGCGGACAGGACATGAAGGCCATATGGCTTGAAAACGGAATAATAACAAATATAGTCGTAAACGAGGCCTGCTCATCGGGCTGCGGTTCATTTTTGGAGAACTTTGCCTCATCACTTAACATACCGGTGGGAAGGATAGCGGAGTCCGCCTTCTCATCGAAAAATCCGGCTGTTTTGGGAAGCCGCTGCACTGTGTTTATGAACAGCAGCATAGTTACTGAGCAGAGGAACGGAAAGCTCCCTGAGGATATTATGGCGGGACTTTGCCGTTCCATAATAGAGAATGTTTTCACCAAGGTCATACGTCTTTCAAATGTTGAAAGCCTCGGTTCAAAGATAGTAGTGCAGGGCGGCACCTTCAGAAATGATGCGGTCTTAAGAGCCATGGAGCAGTACATCAAAAAGCCTGTGATACGTTCTCCTTATCCGGGGCTTATGGGAGCAGTGGGAGCTGCCCTTATAACAAAGGAGAGAATGTCGGGAACAGGAAAGGAAACATCATTTATCGGCCTTGACGCTCTCAAGGATTTCTCCTATACCCAGAGATCGGATATGCCCTGCCCGTTCTGCACCAACCACTGCAAGCGCACCCTCGTTGAATTTTCAAACGGAAAGACCTGCATTACAAACAATCGTTGCGAGAAGGGCGAGATAACAGGTGACATAAAGGATGAAAAGGTAATAAAGAGGCTTAAGGAGCTGGAAAAGAAGAAGGAGAGGACTCCCGACCTTTATCTTTTAAGGGAAAGGCTTCTTTTTGAGGATTATCCTGTAAAGGAGCCTCGGGAAAAGAGAGATATAACTATAGGCATACCGAGAGTTCTGGAATTTTGGGACAATATGCCCTTTTGGAATACATTTTTCAGAGCTCTCGGATTTAAGGTAAAGCTTTCTCATAAAAGCACGAGAAAAATATATGAGAACGGACTTTCAGCCGTTACCTCCGATACTGTATGCTTCCCCGCAAAGCTTGTACACGGACACATAAGAGATCTTGCGGCTCAGGGCGTTGACAGGATATTTATGCCCTCCTTCAACAAGATGCCTCCTGAGACAGGTGAGAAGACCAGCGAGTCTATGTGCGCTGTGCTTAAGGGCTATCCCATAATCATAAGAAATTCGGATAATACCGAGGACAGATGGGGAATAAAGCTTGATGCTCCTATGTTCTTCTGGTTCTCCGAAAGAGAAAAGAGGGCACAGATAAAGAAATTTATGCGGGAGACCTTCGGCATAAGCGAGGAGGAGACCGAGGAGGCTATAGCTCAGGCCGACGCGGCACAGACCTCCTTCAGAAAAAGGCTTATAAAGGTGGGAGAGGAGATACTTGAGTCTGTGGGCAAAAACGGAGGCTACGCTGTAGTCCTTGCCGGAAGGCCTTATCAGAATGATCCACTTATAAACCATGACCTTCCGTCTATGCTGACAGCCTTGGGAATACCTGTGCTTACTGCGGATTCTCTGCCCTTTAATGATTGCCCCGAGCTTCACAAAAGCAGGCTCGACATAGTGAATAATTACCACGCAAGGATGCTTTCCTCAGCTGTGACAGCGGCAAAGGATGAGAGACTTGAATATATACAGATAGTCAGCTTCGGGTGCGGACATGACGCGTATCTTTCGGACGAGATAACGAGGCTTATGAAGGAGATATCCGGAAAGACTCCCCTTATACTTAAGCTTGATGAAAGTGATGTTCAGGGACCTTTGAAGATAAGGCTGCGCTCATTTACAGAAACAGTCTCCATGAGAAGGGCTCTTTCCGAAAAGCATGATATAAAGGAACCTGAGGATCCCTATCCCGTTAAATTCAAGAAATCCGACAGAAAAGAAAAGGTGGTGCTTGTGCCCAACACCTCCCATGCCTTCAGCAGGGTAATGGCTGCGGCAATGGAAAAGCAGGGACTCACTGCAGTACCCTTGGAGTACGGAAGAGAGACTGCTATACGCCTCGGAAAGCAGTATGTTCATAATGACATATGCTTCCCCGCTCAGATGGTGATAGGAGAGACTATAGCCGCTTTAAAGAGCGGAAAATATGATCCCGACAATACAGCCGTCGGTATGGGCAAATATATAGGAGACTGCAGGCTTACCCATTACAGTGCTCTTTTGAGGAAGGCTCTGGATGATGCGGGCTTCCCTCAGGTACCCATACTTACAAACGATGATAAGGATGACAAAAATATCCATCCGGGCTTCAGAATGAATCTCCTTACAGCCGTGAGAATAGCCTTTGCCATGCCTATGATAGACGTATTTGAGGAGCTCTTGAGAAAAATGAGACCCTACGAGCTTAAGGAGGGCAGTGCCGACAAGGCCTTTGATGAGGCCATGGACTGCCTTATAAACGGACTCAAGGCTCACGGCATCAGGGGAATGAAAAAAGGCTTCAAAAAGGGAATAGAGATCATGAAAGCCGTTGACTATGATCGCTCAAAAGAAAGGCCGAAGGTCCTTATAGTAGGAGAGTACCTTCTTAATTTCCATCCCGGAGCAAATCATGATATAGAGCTGTACCTTGAAAAGAACGGCTTTGAGATAATTGAGGCGAGAATGACGGATGTCATAAGGAAGATATACTTTAATAATGCCTCTATAATAAAAGCGTACCATGTGAGAAAGCCCCTTTCGGAGTCAGGCTTCAATTTTGTGGCTGACAGCATATTTGAGGCGGCCCATGACCTTACTGACAGTATAGCAAAGGAGCATCCTCTTTATGAGAAGGCAACGAGGCTCCCGGAGCTTGCTCGTGAGAGTGAACCTATTATTCCCCGAACCTTTGATGCGGGAGAGGGAATATTGATCCCCGGAGAGATACTTCATCATGCAAAGAACGGCTGTAGGGCCTTTATAATACTTCAGCCCTTCGGCTGCCTGCCTAACCACGTGGTCGGAAGAGGAATAGTAAAGAAATTAAAGGAGCTCTACCCTGATGCTCAGATGCTTTCCCTTGACTACGATCCTGACGTGAGCTTTGCAAACCTTGAAAACAGGCTGCAGATGCTTGTAATGAATGTCAGGGAGAAGAAAAGAGAGAAAGCTGAATTAGAGAAAGCTTATTCGGAGGGGACAAAAGCCTCGAAAGGACCGGGAAAATACAGGAGACTTAATACAAAGAGGAGCGAGAGCGCATAAGTATTTTCTGAAATAAAATAGGAGGGAAAGCAGAGCCATAGCTTTCCCTCCAAAATTATTTTGTAAATGTTTTTCTACATCGGAACTCCGCCGAAGTTAAATACCACTCCTACAACAGCAGAAGCTGCTATCCATACTATTGGGTGCAGCTTTTTTGTTTTAGGGATAAAGCGGGTCACGATTATGAGAAGGACGGCAAGCACCACCGCCTCGGGCTTGAGTGTGCCGAGGGCCGCGCTGTCTGCGGAAGCGGATGCATCAAAGAAGGCTGATGCCGCTACCGAGAGTCCCGATGCCGCTATGAGACCTGTGGAGGTGGGCCTTAAGCACTTGAAAGCTCCGTCCACAAAGGGGTTTGTCCTGAAGGCTTTAAGGAATCCCGCGATTATAAGTATTATAATTATGGAAGGTGTAATGAGTCCCAAGGTAGCGGTGACGGCTCCGGGAATTCCCGCTGTCACAAATCCCACATATGTTGCGGAGTTTACTCCGAGGGGGCCGGGGGTGGACTCTGATACAGCTATCATGTCCATGAGCTGAGACTGAGTGAACCATCCTGTCTTATCAGCCATCTCGGAGAGAAATGGGAAGGTTGCAAGGCCACCGCCTATGGCAAAAAGCCCTGTCTTAAAGAATTCATAAAATAACCTCAGAAATATCATATTATTTTGCCTCCTTTCCCTTAGGTCCGAACTGAACTATGCATACGCCGAGTATAGCGGCGATAAGTACAAAAAGTATAGGCGAAATATCAAATATAAGAGAGCCCAGCGTAACGATAATGAATAAAACAAGGGCAAACTTATTGGTTACGGCACCTTTCCAAAGCTTTACCACTGCATTAAATATAAGTACACACACGCACACGCGGATGCCCGCAAAGGCGTTTATCACTATGGGAAGGTGGGCAAAACTTGAAATGAAGCCTGCAAGGATAGTGATGATTATAAGGGAAGGAAATACTACTCCCAGAGTCGCAACTATTCCTCCTATTATCCCCTGATTTTTCTGGCCTATAAAGGTGGCTGTGTTTACGGCTATTACGCCGGGGGTGCACTGGCCTATGGCAAAATAATCCGTGAGCTCCTCATCGGTAGCCCAATGCTTGTTTTCAACGACCTCCCTCTGAAGTATGGGAAGCATAGCATATCCGCCTCCAAAGGTCATAACTCCGACCTTGGCGAAGGTCCAAAACAGCTCGCTGAGCTTTTTAAACATAACTCATTCCTCCTTTTGTTCTTTGGGAAAAATATTAACACAGAAAAATTCATATTGAAAATATTTAAAATATGTAGTATTTATATAAAAATTGTATAAATATCAGAATGATTACGGGAGTGCACAGCACAGAACGATCTATTTATATCACAGAATCATATTTGTATTATCAGACAGGAGGAGACTATGGAGATAAGGCAGCTCACATATTTTGCGGCGATAGTCGAGGAGGGGAATATAAGCAAGGCCGCAGAGAGGCTCCACCTCTCCCAGCCGCCCCTTACAAGGCAGCTTCAGCTTTTGGAGACGGAACTCGGGTGCAGTCTTTTTGAGAGGGATACAAGGCACATGGTCCTCACCGAGGCGGGAGAGCTCTTATATGAGAAGGCGCGGGAAGTAATAAGACAGTGCGGGGACATAAGGAGAGAGGTTGCGGACATAAGCTCGGGACGCAAGGGGACGGCTCATATAGGCGTGGTGTCCTCCGTAAGCAGCAGGCTTTTGCCTGTATGGATAATGAGGTTCCACAGCCTGTATCCCAATGTCCGCATCGATCTTACGGAGAGGGATTCCTATGAGATATTGGAAAGTGTAAGGAACCAAAAGACAGATATCGCCATAGTAAGGCGGCCCTTTGCGGGAAATGACCTTGATATTTTCCCCTTAAGCATCGAGCCTATGTGTGCCGTCGGAAAGCGGGAAATGTTTGAAGGTCTGCCGGATGGGCGGCTTTCCTTAAAGCATCTTGTGGGCAGGCCCGTTATAATCTACCACAGATGGGAAAATATTTTGAAGGACGAGGCCGCCTTAAGCCCCATATGCAGGTGCGAGGAGGCTGGGACTACGGCGGCGCTTTCCGAGGCGGGGCTTGGCATAGGGATAATTCCTCTTTCAGCGGTGCCTTGTAAAAGTGAGAATACAGAGGTAAGAGAAATAGCAAACAGCTCGCTTCAAAGCGAAATATGCGCTGTAAAGCTTAAAGGAAGGTATACCCCTGCCGCCGCAGAGCTATTTTTGGATATGCTTTGCAGTCAAAAACTGAATCAAAAATGACCTGTAGCGCTTTACATCATCGGAGGGGTAGGAGTTTGCAGGCCATGAAAGATACACATTCCTTGTAAAATCAAGACCTGTGACAGGCACAAGGCATACAGTGGAAAGGAGTTCGTTACAAAGTGTATATTCAGGTATCAAAAGTAACCCCCTTCCCGCCGCAACAAGATGACAGGCCGTATTGCTGTCATCGCACTGAGCCGTTACCTTATATTTAAGACCAAGGGCTCTGAGCTTTTCACTGACCATCCTCCCCACATACCTGTGGCCGCCGAAAAGCACCTGTGGCATTGAGGCGAATTCCTCAAGACTCAGGCTTCCGTTTAAGGCTGCAGGGCTGTCTTTTGACACAGCGCAAAGAAATCTTTCCGTCATCAGCTCCTTTGAGACAAGCTTTTCCCTGCTCTCTATATAAGAAGATATCATAAGGTCATACTGCATATTGAAGATGGCAAGATCGTCGTTTTGCAGCGTGACGAATCTTGAATTGGGATATTTTTCGGTGAAGGCTATAACAGACTCGCACATAAGCCTTCCTATACATCTTGACACAAGGCGTATGGGGCGCTCCTCATGAGCGCTTATATAGGATATGCCGTTTTTTATCTTTTCTTCATAAAAGAGCATCTCCCTTGCATCGTTTAATAAAAGCCTTCCCGCCTCCGTAAGCTCTATTCCGCTGTTCGTCCTGATAAAGAGGCGCACGCCTCCAAGCTCCTCCTCGAGACTTTTAAGTATCCTGCTGAGTGAGGGCTGAGATATCAAAAGTACCTTTGCGGCCCTTGATATGCTCTGATGCTCGGCGGCACATACAAAGCAGCGCAGCTGATTAAGCTCCATATTGTTTCTCCCTTCAATAAAATAAGTAAAAAGATAAATAAATATGAATAAATTAATACAAATAAAAACAGACAAATAAGTATAAATAAGAGTAAATGCAAACAAGTGTACGTTACACACGTACAGATTAAAAATAAAAGATATAAATCAAACAGGTATTACAAAAAATAATAGTATGTATACATTGTTATTATAATAAATTATACAAGATAAAAAAAGAAGGAAAAAGCGATATTTGTCGAAATATTTGTAAATTGAATAAGAAAAATCCGGAAAAACCTTTCAAAAAGCTTCAAAAGCCTTAAAAAATAAGGATTTTGAGGCTTTTTTCAGGTTCAGATATTAATAAACACTCATATTGTTATAATACATGCAATTATTTGATATTCAGAAAATGAATAGGCTATCAATAATCAGATACTTTACTCGCAAGAAATGTTGCATATAATTGGAGGTTAAATTATTCATGTTTTATCAGACTAAAGTAATACTGTGCTGTAATTCCTGACTTTTAAGACGGACTCAAGTGTTTTTGAAGGGAGTGTGCTATGGGAAAATACATTTTAAAAAGAATATGCATCATGATACTCATGCTCATAGGAATGTCATTTATCGTGTTCGCCAGCATGTATCTGGCCCCGGGAGATCCTGCAGAGATCGCCGCGGGTCCCAGTGCAACGGCTGAGGAGATAGAGATAATGAGGGCGTACCTGGGACTTGATAAACCCTTTTGGACTCAGTACATAAGCTATCTCACAAATCTCCTTCACGGAAACCTCGGCACATCGCTTATTACACGACAGCCGATATGGTCTGAGCTTTCCATAAGGATACCAAATACCTTAAATCTCGCGGTTGCGGCTATGATATTTGCCTGTGTCCTCGGAATACCCCTTGGAATAATTGCTGCCATAAATAAGGATACAGCTGTAGACAATGCCTTAACGACACTTTCCCTTTTCGGGATCTCGGTGCCTAACTTCTGGCTCGGAAGTATACTGATACTTTTCTTCTGTGTAAAGCTTGGGGTTTTCCCCACAGGAGGTATGGACCACTACTTCTGGACAGCTATAGGCTTCAGCCAGGTCTTCCTTCCCGCAATGTCTCTCGGAATGCAGTCGGCGGCGAGCTTTACCAGAATAGGAAGAAGCAGCATGCTTGACGTGCTTCAGTCTGATTATGTAAGGACAGCGAGAGCCAAGGGCCTGAGGGAGAAGGCGGTAGTCCTCATTCACGCATTGAAGAATGCCCTCATCCCCATAGTAACTCAGATGGGCACAAGCTTCGGAGGACTTCTCTCGGGAGCCATAGTCACAGAGCAGGTATTTGCCATAAACGGAATCGGTTCCTACCTGATAAATGCCATAAATCAGAGGAATTATACCGCGGTACAGGGCACAGTACTTCTTATAGCCGCTATGTTTATAAGTATTAACCTGATCGTTGACCTTCTCTACTGTGTCATCGACCCGAGGATCAAATACGAATAAGGGAAGGAGGAGTTTATATGAATCAGGAATCATTTTTTCGGTCATCTGTAAGGAAGCTTTTGAAAAACAAGCTTGCGACCGTATGCTTCATTATAGTTGTAATAGAGCTGATACTTGTAATAGGGGCTCCGCTCTTTACCTCCTTTGACCCCAACGAGGTCAGCGTAATGAACAGGCTACGCCCGGGCTTTTGGGCAGAGAGTACGGGAAAGGTCCTTGAGGGACATTGGCTTGGCACCGATGAGATGGGAAGAGACGTATGGTCAAGGCTTCTCTATGGCGGAAGAGTTTCCCTTGCTGTCGGTTTTATATCCATGACCATAGGCATAACCATAGGAACAGTATTCGGAATGCTGGCAGGATTCTATAAGAGACTTGACAATATAATAATGAGATTGATGGATATACTTTTCACCTTCCCCGGAGTACTCCTTGCGCTGCTTATAGTGGCAATGCTGGGAGTCTCCACAGTGAATGCCACTATAGCCATAAGCCTCTGGTCAGTGCCGAGCTTTGCGAGGATGATAAGAGGAAGGGTCCTTCAGATAAAGGAGGAGGAATATATCCTTGCGATACGCTCTCTCGGAGCGGGAGATATTTGGATACTTTCAAGGCATGTGCTTAAAAATGCCCTGCCTACCATAATAGTAATAGCTACCATGCGAATAGCGGGCTCCATAATGTCCATAGCGACACTGAGCTATCTCGGACTGGGAGTTCCCGCCCCCACAGCAGAGTGGGGTGGAATGATATCCTCGGCAAAGACCTTCATGTACGCTGCGCCTTACCTCATAATAATTCCGGGAATCGCAGTCGTCATCACAGTCGTTTGCTTTAACATACTCGGAGACAAGCTAAGAGATATTCTTGATCCGGGACTTAAGGATTAATAAATGAAAAGGAGAGGAGAATTTATGAAAAAGAGACTTATCAAGGCAGCTGCCGCAGGAATGGCATTTGTTATGTGTCTTTCAATGGCAGGCTGCGGAAGCGGAACAACGCCTACAGCTACAATGGACGCTGCAAGTGCGGAGGGAACAGAGGGTTCGGCTGCGGGAAATACCGCAGACAATACAGGCTCATCCGATGATGCCTTCGAGATAGAGCTTACCACAGCACCTGTGGGACTTCACCCTCTTAAGACAAACGATGCTCCCTCACAGTATGTTGCGGAGCAGATATATGAGACACTTTATTTAAGGAGCGAGGACGGAACCTCATATGAGCCTCTTCTTGCAGAGGAGCTTCCCGAATTCTCAGAGGACGGACTCACAGCAGTTATCCACTTAAGAAAGAATGTCACCTTCCAGGACGGAACTCCCTTCACATCAGCGGATGTGGCATACATGATAGACAGTCTTAAGGACACGAGCTACGGCTCACAGAGGCCCTCAATAGTTGAATCCATAGAGTCCTATGAGTGCCCCGATGATAATACTATAATCCTTCACCTTGCTTATAATGACGGTGTGCTCACAGCGAAGCTTGCTCACAGCAACGGAGCCATAGTTAATTCCAAGCTTGAAAAGAGCGGACAGGATTTCCTCGTAGATCCTACGGGAGCGGGAACAGGACCTTATAAGTTTGTAAGCGCTACTGCAGGCTCCGAGTATACTCTCGAGGCAAATGAGGATTATTGGGGCGGTGCTCCCGCAATAAAGAAGGTACATTACTCTATAGTAACAGACGAGTCGACAGCAATTGCAAGACTTCAGACAGGAGAGGCCGATTTCTGTCCCAACATGAGCTCTGACAGCTTCAGCACCATAAGCTCTATAGCAGGCTATACAGCGGGAAATGCGGAGACCTCGACAGTTTATTATTTGCAGGCTCGCTCTGATGAGACCGCTTTAAACGATCTCATGGCAAATCCTGATTTCAGAAAGGCTATATTTGAGTCCTTTGATTATCAGACCTACTGCGATACCATGTTAAACGGACTTGCAAGCTACAGCGCATCTCTGGTCGGCTCCACACTTGTGGGATATACAGAGGCTATGGAGGATGCGGGCGTAAGCTATGACCCGGAGGACGCAAAGGCAATAATAGAAGAAAACGGTTGGGCAGGCGAGAAGGTTACTATACTTGCGGCCACAAGAGACTGGCAGCAGAACGTGGCTGTATATCTTCAGTCACAGCTTCAGGATATAGGCCTTGAGGCCGATATAATCTCAGAGGAGTGGGCAACCTTCCTTGACGATGCAAAGACAGACGATTATTTTGATATAACGATACTTTCATGGTCCAATGTCACAGGAGACGGACAGCAGATGCTTGAGCCTAACTTCTCCACAAAGAACGGAACCAGAGCAAAGTACAACAATGCGGATTTCGACGCTCTTGTAGATGCTTCAGCAAAGACTACAGATCTTTCCGAGAGACAGCAGTACATGCTTGAGGCGGTTCAGATGATACAGGGAGACTATGTTGCAGAGCCTCTCTACAACCCCGATCAGATCTACTGCTACAACTCAACTGATTACGGAAATGTAAATATTGCGAAGGACGGACTTTTCTATATAAAGAATTTTACTTTAAATTAAGACCGGCTTTTTAGTGAGGAAGGGATACGGCTATGGAAAATGATAAGGTTTTGGATGTCAAAAATTTGACAGCAGCTTTCAGCATAAGAAAAAAGGAATACGAGGTTCTTCATGACATCTCATTTTCTGTAAGACGAAATGAAACTCTCTGTGTCGTGGGGGAGAGCGGCTGCGGAAAGAGTGTGACTACTCTTTGCATAATGCAGCTTCTTCCGAAAAACGGTCACATTACAGGAGGGGAGATAATCCTTGACGGGACAGACCTGACAAAGCTCTCAAAAAAGGATATCGTAAAATTCCGCGGAAAAAAGATGGGAATGATATTCCAGGAGCCTATGACGGCCTTGAATCCTCTTCTTACTATCGGCTTTCAGATGAAGGAGATGATAAAGCTTCACAGAGGAGTTGACAACAAGGAGGCCGAGCGAATAGCTGTCGAATACCTTAAAAAGGTAGGAATAGCCAATCCCGAGAGCAGACTTAAGCAGTACACCTTTGAGCTGAGCGGAGGCCTGAGACAGAGAGTGATGATAGCCATGATGCTTAGTGCAAGGCCTGACCTTTTGATTGCGGACGAGCCCACGACAGCCCTTGACGTTACTATACAAAGACAGGTCTTAAATCTCTTAAATGACCTTAAAAAAGACATGAATGCGGGCATACTCTTTATTACCCATGACTTGGGAGTGGTGTCCGAGATAGCTGACAGGATAGTAGTCCTTTATGCGGGAAGAAAGGTGGAGGAGGGGACAACAGAACAGATATTTAATGACCCTCGCCACCCCTATACCATAGGGCTTATGAAGGCGGTCCCCGATGTGGATTCGGATGAGTACAATATAGAGCCAATCCCGGGCACCTTCCCCAATATTACGGAGGAGATACCGGGCTGCCGTTTCAGCCCGAGATGTCCCTATGCGGGAAGCTGCAAGCTCTGTACCACCGAGGCTCCGGAGGGAGTAGAGGTGGAGGAGGGACATTTCGTAGCCTGCCATCTGGCACTTAGGAAGGAGAGCCCCAATGAGTGATAAAAAGATCCTTTTTGAGATAAGAGATTTGTGTAAGAGCTTCAAGCTCTCCAAAAAGCGCACCTTGAAGGCTGTAAATAATGTAAGCTTTGATATATACGAGGGTGAAAAGTTCGGAGTGGTAGGGGAGAGCGGCTGCGGAAAATCCACCTTGGGAAGAGTTATACTTCAGCTCTACGAAGCAAGCTCCGGAAAGGTAATATATCATGGCCCTGCGGCTGAGAGGCTTAATAAAAGCAGGGAGGAGGGTATCGATCTCTGCTCACTCTCAAAAAGAGAAATGAGAGAGGTGAGAAAGGATATCCAGATGATATTTCAGGACCCCGCGGCAAGCCTTGACCCGAGAGAGACTGTGGGAGACGCCATAAGCGAGGCTTTGAGATTAAACACCCGGCTTGACGCGAAGGCAAGGAGAGAGACCACGGAAAATCTGCTTCAGACAGTAGGACTTAAGGCAGAACATTACAATTCCTATCCCAACAGCCTTTCAGGCGGCCAGAAGCAGAGAGTGGGAATAGCGAGAGCCATAGCCGTGGATCCGAGCTTTATAGTCCTTGACGAGGCGGTAAGCGCCCTTGACGTGTCGGTAAAGGCCCAGATACTTAAGCTCTTAAATCAGATAAGCGAAAACAGAGACCTTACATACTTCTTCATAACTCATGACCTTGGTGTCGCGAAGCATTTCTGCGACAGGATAATGGTGCTTTACCTTGGAAATGTGTGCGAGCTTGCCCCCGCAAAGGAGCTCTTTAAAAACAGGCTACATCCCTACACGGAATCATTGCTTGACGCGGTTCCGAGGCTTGGGCTTGCGGGAAGGAACAGAGAGAGGGAGGAGCTTGAGGGCGAGGTTCCGAGCCCTATAGACCCTCCTAAGGGCTGCCCCTTCCACACAAGGTGTAAAAAGTGCATGGAGATATGCAAAAATGAAAAGCCCGCGTACAAAGAGGTATCCGAGGGGCATTTCGTGGCCTGCCACCTCTATGATGACATGAACAATAACAAAATTTAAAGGCAGAAACAAAACTTTTAAAATATTTGGTTTAAAGGACAGCGAAGCTATGAACTATGATTTTGACATAATGTACCAACCCTTCCCCTCAAACCGTTATTGTGTGACGGCAAAAAACGGAATGGTGTCCACAGGAAATGCTATAGCATCTCAGGCGGGGCTTGAGATACTTAAAAAGGGAGGAAACGCCGTTGACGCAGCCATTGCTACTGCGGCCTGCCTCACTGTGGTGGAGCCCTCCTGCAACGGAATCGGCTCGGATGCCTTTGCCATAGTGTGGATGAAGGATAAGATGTACGGCCTTAACTCAAGCGGACGCTCTCCCGAAAGCATAAGCATAGAAAAGGTAAAGGCTCAGGGAAACGAGGAGAAGATGCCTGTATACGGATGGACTCCCGTGACTGTTCCCGGCGCGCCAAAGGCATGGGTGGAACTCTCAAAGCGCTTCGGAAAGCTTTCTCTTAAGGAGACTTTGGAACCAGCCATAAGATACGCGACTGAGGGTTTTCCTCTTTCTCCCATGATAGCATCAGGCTTCGAGAAGGCCACAGAGAAGTTTAAAAAGGCTTTCGGGGATAAAAAAGAGTTTTCCGAGTGGTTCAGAGTTTTTACCAAAAACGGAGAGTCCTACAGCTTCGGAGATATAGTAAAGCTTCCCGACCATGCAAGGACCCTTAAGCTGATTGCAGAGACTGAGGGAAAGGCTTTCTATGAGGGTGAGATAGCTGAAGCAATAGATGCTCAGAGCAAAAGGGACGGCGGCTATATTACAAAGGAAGACCTTAAAAAGCATGAGGTCATTTGGTCCGAGCCCATAGGAGTCGAGTACAAGGACGGCTATAAGGTTTGGGAGCTTCCGCCTAACGGACAGGGGATAGTAGCCCTTATGGCTTTAAATATGCTCAGGAATTTTGAGTTTAAGGAGCAGGGCTCATCAGAGACTCTTCACAAGCAGTTTGAGGCCATAAAGCTTGCCTTTGCGGATGCAAAGAGATATGTCACGGATCCGGATGAGATGGAGCTTGATTTTCATCGCTTCCTGACTCCTGAATATGGAAAGAGTAGGGCTGAAGATATAGGAGAAAGGGCCGCAGAGCCTGAGTTTAAGGAGCCTCCGAAGTCGGGAACAGTCTATCTCTGTACTGCGGATAAGGACGGCAACATGGTATCCTTTATCCAGAGCAATTACATGGGCTTCGGCTCGGGGATAGTCGTTGAGGGCTACGGAGTGGCGCTTCAAAACAGGGGAGCGGATTTCTCTCTTGACCCTGAAAACGTCAACTGCCTTAAGCCTGCAAAGAGGACCTATCATACTATAATCCCGGGATTCCTGACAAGAAACGGAAAGGCGGTAGGGCCCTTCGGAGTTATGGGAGGATATATGCAGCCCCAAGGACATGTTCAGGTGGCAATGAACTTCATTGATTTTCACTTGAACCCTCAGATGGCCCTTGACGCTCCCAGATGGCAGTGGATGAAGGGCAAGGAATTCACCATGGAAAAGGGCTTTAACGGAGCGGTTATCGAAAAACTCACAAGGCTCGGGCACGAAATAAAGATACCCCCGGAGAGCACAGGCTTCGGAAGAGGCCAGATGATAGTTCGTCTTGACAATGGTGTGCTCGTGGGCGGGTGTGAATCGAGGACGGATTCAAATATTGCGTGCTGGTAGGACGGCATCGGAATTTATAAAAGAATATTTTGTTGCCTCAGTTTATTCCTTCGGCATATGCAAATATAATTATATTAATATAAAGTCTTATCGGATCTAAAGAAAAGATATGAGAATATTTTGAGGAGGGTATAGTATATGAAAAAACATATTAAGCGCCTTGGCGCAGCAGCTGCCGTGATAACACTTTTCCTCTCAACATGTATATTTGCATATGGGGACGAGAACAGGATAAGCAGGGAGGAATTTCTTGAAATATGCAATGAGGAGCACGCCTTCGAATCACGCTCGCCCCATCCGCCGAGAAAGGAGCCTGATCCCTTTAATTATGAGTTTCACTATAGAAATGTGCTTATCTCTCCTGACGGCAGCTTTACGGATAATCCTCATGAGGTGGGCGACTACAGAAGTCTTGACATGGGCATGATAATTATGGACATGGAGGAAGGCTATAACATGAGCTATGATTTCTATGTCAGCAAAACCGGAGAAGGGAGAGATAAGGCGGATATTATCCCGGGAGAAACGATAACGCCGTACTATAAGGCTATAGTTGTAAGCGGGGATGATGCGGCTGATAAGGTTTTTGAATACGAAAAAAATGAGACTGATAAGGCTCCTTTAATTCCGAGTTTTCCTGAGAATTATGATTGGAAAAAATATGCTGATGCAGAGTATCTTATGGTGTATCCTCTTGTTACTGTAAAATCTCAGGTTACAGGTGAAACATATCAATTTGAGGCGATAATCAGCGAGGTCACAAACCTGTATAAAGACACGCCCGACTGCTATTCCCTGAGACCTACAGATATAGGGACATATACCGTAAAGCCCGGAGACAGCCTCAGAAAAATAGCTTTGGAGCAGTATGGAAATGAGGAGGATTGGATATTTATCTTGTACAGAAACATGGAATATATAAATGATGCGGATATTATAAATCCTGAGCTGCTTCTCGTACTGCCTAATCCGGAATCCTACAGTATAGATAAAGAGAGAGTAATAGGAATCCTTGAGGGGAAGGGGTATTTTAAATAAATGACGTTTGTATATCGGATCTATGTAAAAAGAAAGTATAATGCAGGGACTGAAAATTACTTTATCAACATTTAACCTTGCCTTAATCAGAAGCTGATGTCTAAAGGTACAAATTATGATAAAAATAAGTTGTAAGCTTATATATTGCAGGAAAGGAGAGTACCCGGTACAAGATAAGCTATATGGTTAAGATCTATGTTTTGGATACTAATGTCCTCCTACAGTCTCCTGAGGCACTTTTTTCATTTGAGGATAATATAGTAGTGATTCCCGTTGTAGTCCTTGAAGAGTTGGATAATATGAAAAAGGCCGAGGGAGAGACAGGAGCAAATGCAAGAAGCAGCATAAGAAATATTGAAAGGCTGAGACTTGAGGGAGATCTGCTTAAAGGAGTGACTGTAAACGGAAAAGGCAAGGTGATAGTTGAAAAAAATTTTGTTGATGTTGAGCTTCCCTCCGATCTTCCGGAAGCAAAGTCGGACAACAGGATATTAAAGGTCTGTAAAGGACTTTCAGAGAAAAAAAGAAACAGGGTCATACTTGTAACCAAGGATATTCTCTTAAGGATAAAGGCTCAGATAATTGGAATAAAGGCTGAGGACTTTGAGAAGGAGCAGGCGGCGGATGAAGAGTATTTGGGAAGAAGGGCCGTATACACCTCTGATGAGAATCTTAAAGAGTTGAAAAAAGGCGGCATATCTGCAGACTCTGTGTACGAGGCTGAAGAGAATGGAGAAAAAAGGATCCCTGAGTTGTATGAAAATGAGTTTATTTTGCTGAAATCCGAGCTGTCTGAGAAAAAAACAAGACTTGGAAGAGTGGAAAACGGTATAATCAAAAAGCTTGAATATCAGAAATGCACTCCATATGGAGTTACACCCGGAAATCTCGGACTTACATACCTGCAGGAAGCATTGATGCAGCCCGCAGACAAGGCTCCGCTTGTAATCGTAAAAGGTATGGCGGGAACAGGAAAGACCTTTTATACACTTGCGGTAGGACTGGAAAAAATATTGAATCATCCCACCGGAGAGTACAGACGTATACTCATATGCAGACCGAATTCTCAATTTGACGATGATATAGGATTCCTTCCGGGAGATGAGGAGGAGAAAATAGCTCCTCTGATGCGACCTATAATTGACAACCTTGAGCAGCTTATAGATTCAAATGAAAAACACAGATATGATAATGAAGCGGAGCTGAGTGACAAGGTCTCCGAGATATTTGACAGGGGTATAATAAAGACTGAGGCTCTGAATTTTATAAGAGGTCGGTCGATAGTAAATACATACCTTATTATTGATGAAGCGCAAAATATGACTCCCGGTCAGGTCAAGGGTATAATTACGAGAGCGGGTATGGGAACAAAAATAATCCTTCTGGGTGATCCCAATCAGATAGACAGGCCGTTTCTTGACGAGAGAACAAACGGGCTGTCCTATGCATGCGAGCATATGAAGGGAAGCCCTCTGTGTTGGCAAATAAGTCTTTTGGCGGATGAATGTGTAAGATCACCACTGGCGGTTGATGCAATAAAGAGACTTTAATACTTTTACACCTCAAATACATACCTTTCATACGCATTTATTACCGTTGTATCTCCATACTTTCTCACGCGCTTACACATGGGATCGTAGCTTAAGTGTACATGCCCGTGGACAAATACCTTAGGGGAGAATTTATCCATAAGCTTAAGAAATACCTTGAATCCTGTGTGGGTAAGGCTTTTTCCGTCACCGAGGCCATAGGCGGGGGAATGGGAGACCAGCACATCGAAGCCCCCTGCGCGCTTTATCTTAAAGAACATTTTGAGAGCCCTTACCTCCATTTCCCTCTGGGTATACTGGTGAGGGCCTTCCTTATATCGCATGGAGCCGCCGAGACCCATGAAACGTACTCCCTTGTATTCGTATATGGTATCCTCTATGCATATGCAGCCTTCAGGCGGGCAGCTTTTGTAGCCTGAGTCGTGGTTTCCGTGTACATAGAGTACCGGACCCTTAAAAAAGGTAGCAAGAAATGAGAGGTATCTCGGATCAAGATCCCCGCAGGAAACTATCACGTCTATACCCTCAAGTCTTTTTTTATCAAAATAATCCCAGAGCGCTTTGGACTCCACATCTGAAACAGCAAGTATCCTCACAGCTGAAAGACCTCTCTGTCCGAATATATTCCCTGTATCCTTACCATAGGTATGGCCTCATCATAGAGATCGGTTATATGGGGGATATGACCCTCTATATTGTCGCAGAGCCTGTCCATCTCCACTATCTGCTTGGGGCTTAAGCTCTCGTTGCCCCTGGTGATGATGTTTCCGGCCTGATCTCTTATGTCTCCCGAAAAGATATTGAATTCTCCTGAGATTATCTGCTTTTTTACAAGCTCAATAAGGCTCATGGTCCTTTTAGGAACAGAGCTTGAGGCTATCATGTCTATCATACCCGATGAGATCCCCCACCAATAATTTACCGACTCGGATTGTCCGTCGCTTAATGTGCGCTTCCAGTTTCCGTTCAGTATGGTTTGTATTATCCTGTGGTAAAACTTTCCCCAATGCCATATGCAGGTGGCTATGCTTCCGCTCTCAGGGCGGCTCAGGTCATAAAGCCCGTATTTCCTTGTGGAGTGGAGGGGGGCCACCATGTCTCTTCCTGATATGTGGCTTACATTTGCCTCCGAGAATATCTTATTAATATCCGTATCCTTTTCCGTGGACCACACAAGATGCACAGTGGCCCCCGGGTTTACCATCTTTACTCCGAGGGCAAAGGCGTTTATGGATGCTGTGGAGCCGAAGATTGGAAAATCAGAAATATATCCTATGTGATCCGTGGAGCTAAGTATTCCCGCCAGCATTCCCACAAGGAACTTCGCCTCGTAAAGCCTGCCGTAGTAGGTCCTTAAGTGGCCGCTGTATGCATTTAAGGAGCAGTTAAGTATCTTTATATCGGGATATTTGATGCCCGCCTTTATGCTTGAGCCCAAAAATCTCGGTGAGGCTGTAAAAAGTACAGTGCAGCCGTCAGCTATTGCTTTGTCCATAAGTTCAAGGCTGTCCTCCTCTGTGACGGCTCCGTCGTATACCCTTATATCAAGCTGAGAGCCCATAGTGTCCTCAAGATAAAGCCTTCCCAGGTCATGACCGTAGGTCCAGTCCGAGCTCTCCGCGGTCTTGTAGTATATAAAGCCCACTTTGAGCTTTTTTTCCGAGGGGAAAATGAGCCTTGTCAGGAAATTTTTCTCTATGAGATTCTTTTCCACAAAGTTCTTTTCAGGCTCCTTTTCGGGCTGCATTACGAGATTTACATCTCCGTCTTCAAAATAAGCCTCAAACTCCGGCCACATGGAGGAGAGCTCTTTTTGTATATCGGAGGGAGTCTTATCTGCAAGGCTTTTGTAGCTGTAGAGCTCTAGATACAGGAGAAGCGCATCCCCCGAGGTTATGGCAAGCTGGCTTCCGCCTTCGTCTGTAAAGGCCTTCTCAAATCTGAAAAAGCAGGAGGAAAAAAGCTTTCTTTCGTCCTCGCTCCATCTGTCCGAGGGATCCTTTCCCACAAGGGAGCAGAGCTTTTTAAAGCCTCCGGGCTTTGAGAAGTATATATTGTTTATACCCGATACGCGATTGAAATCCATGAATTCATAATAGATAACGGATTCCTTTGAATCATCCGCCTCAGGTATTATCCTTGTGACGTAGCCTGAGATGCTGACCGCGCCCGAATATTTAAGGACGCTGACACGCTTGTTACCCTCAATAATATAGTAGGAATTCATAAATTCGCAGGCAATGACAGGCTCCCGTATCCCTTCCTCTATGTGGGAGCGGTAGAGAGACGACCACTTGTCCGCAAATTCTGTGGACTCGTCAAGAAGGGGCATAAAGTTATCGGCAAAGGCCTTGGTCCTTCCGGCGGTCTTTGTTCCCGCTATGAGCTTTATGGGTATCTCCACAAGGCCCAGGTCAGCCTCGCCCACCACCTTTACAAAGGGCAGGAATTCATCCAACACCTTGAGATAGGGATATTTTCCCTCCTCGATGTCCTTCTTATAGGCTTTCTTTGCAAGCTTTCTTGCTTTTATATATTCAGCTGATGCCATTTCGGATCACCTCCCGTTTTTTCTCAGGCAGCCTTATCAGCTGTCTCCGTTTTTGTTCTCGTCCCTCCATTTGTTGGGTGAGACCTCAAATATAGTTTTAAAGGCTCTGGAAAAATGAAGCTGATTTTGATAACCGCACATCTTCCCGATCTCATTTATAGTCATATCTGAGTATTTGAGGAGTTCAGAGGCTCTGCTCATCCTGTAATACATAAGAAAATGCTGCAGGGTCTGATTCATATTTTCCTTAAATATACGTCCCAGATAATTTCGGTTGAGATTACAGAAGTCCGCGATATCCTCTACAGTTATAGAACTGCTGTAGTTCTGCTCTATAAAGGAGATGGCCTCTTTTATATAGTAATCCTTCATGCGAACATGGCTTATGACGTTCTTGTAAGCCGAGCCCCGTATCAGGCAGTCGAAAAAGAGATAGAGATGACCTATCTGGTTTATGGGGGAGCCCATGGGATTGTCCACGATGTACATAAGCTCATCCCTTATAGAGTCATAAAACTCTGAAGACTTCATCCTGTATACAGGCTTATCATAGCCGATGCCCACCATATTTAAAAACTCTACAGCCTTAACTCCGTCAAACTCGACCCAGGAGTATTCCCAAGGGTCCTTTTCGTCCGCATAGTAGGTGTTTACCTGCCCCGGGCATATGAGAAAGCCCTGTCCCTTTTCAAGCTTGTAGAGCTTTGTCTCTCCTGAGGAGTCGTTTGAGCTGAGGTACCCTTTTCCTGAAAATATATAGTGGAAGAGATAATGGTTCCTCTTTGCGGGGCCGAAGGAGTGCATGGGGGCGCAAGCCTCCCAGCCGTACTGAAACATTGTAAGGTCTATATTTTTGTCATTTTGAAAAACATTGAATTTAAAGTTCTTCTTCATAGCTGTAAAATATGCCTCCTATATACCAAAATGATACCACATATTACCAAAAAAATATATATATTTCATATTGGTATATAGGAGCAGATTTTATTTATATAATTAATTTGACGAAATTAGTATAATTCAAGTACAAAATATTGTGAAATATTTAATAAACAAAGGAGGAAAATCGGTGAAAAGACTGAAAAAGCTTCTGCTTCCTGCGGCGGCGGGCGCTTTGGCGCTTCTTATGGCAGGATGTTCGGGACAAAACTCCGACGGCAAGACGCATCTTACCTTCCAGATCTGGGATATTGCTCAGAGAGACGGAATGCAGGCCATATGCGATGCCTACACGGAGAAGAATCCCGACGTGGAGATAGAAGTACAGGTAACAAGCTGGAACGAGTATTGGACCAAGCTTGAGGCTGCGGCTATCTCCAACCAAATGCCGGACATCTTCTGGATGCACACAAACGAGATCCTGAAGTATGCTGACTACGGCAAGATAGCGGATTTCACGGATCTCTATGACGAGGAGGATCCCGAGTACTTTCAAAAGCATTTCTCTGAGGTATCCTTAAAGAACATTCAGGGAAGTGACGGCAGATACTACGGAGTCCCCAAGGACAAGGACACGGTAGGCCTTGTCTACAACAAGGAGATGTTTGATGCGGCGGGAGTTGAGTACCCCAATGAGGAATGGACCTGGGACGACCTCTGCGATGCATCTCAGAAGATCTATGACGCGACAGGAAAATACGGCTACATGGCCTACGGGGATGACCAGCTCGGTTACTGGAACTTCGTATATCAGAACGGAGGTCAGATCCTTGCTGACGACGGTATCCACGGTGCATTCGACAATCCGGCTACCATAGACGCCATGAGGTTCTATATCGACCTTCAGAAAAATGATTGGTGCCCCGATCAGAACTACTTTGCGGAGACCTCTCCGGGAACCGCATTCTTCTCGGAGCAGGGAGCTATGTTCCTTGAGGGTAACTGGAACATACTTTCCGAGATGAACAACTATCCCGACATGCAGGGAAAATGGGATGTGGCGGTACTTCCCAAGTGCCCTGATCCCGCATCGGGAGACGGCAGAGCCACCATATCAAACGGACTTTGCTATGCAACCTCTCCGACAGGAGAAAACCTTGAGATAGTAAAGGATGTGCTTCGTTTCTTCGGCTCCGAGGAGGGCCAGAGGATACAGGGAGAGTCCGGTGCGGCGATACCCGCATACGAGGGACTTGAGGATACATGGGTAAATGTATTCGATCAGTTTGACTACAGACTTAATGTAGAGTGCTTCGTAGATATGTTCGACTACAGCGTACAGTCTGTAAACAACAAGTATCGCTCTGTATGGAAACCCATGGTTACAGAGGCGCTTCTCAAGATTTATTCGGGTCAGATAAGCTTTGACGAGGGCATGTCAGAGATTCAGAATGCCATAAATGAAGCTGCTGAAGATGATTAAAAAGGGGGTGTAATAATGGGAGCCGGAAAAGTAAAACTCGGCAAGCGTGCAAGATCCGAGAGCATGTGGGGCTACCTCATGGTCGCTCCGACGGTAATAGGTCTTTTGGTCCTTAATATATACCCGTTCTTGGACACTATAAAGCTCAGCTTTTCAAAGACTCTTCCCTTCGGACTCTATGAGCTGAGGGGGCTTGACAACTATATCGAGATGTTCACAAGCGCGGAGTTCTGGCGCGCAAACTTAAATACCATTTGGTTCTGTGTTCTGACGGTGCCTATAGGAATATTCCTCGCACTTGTTGTAGCCGTAATGCTCAACACAAAGATAAAGGGACGTACGGCCTTCAGAGCGATATTCTTCCTTCCCATGGTAGTGGCTCCTGCCGCTGTGGCAATGGTGTGGAAGTGGATGTTCAACACAGAGTACGGAATCATAAACACTATCTTGATGCACAAGATAAACTGGATAACGGATCCGAATATCGTAATGATTACCTGCGCTATAGTAGCTGTTTGGTCGGCTATAGGTTATGACGCGGTGCTCCTTCTCTCCGGACTTCAGAATATTTCAAAGTCCTACTATGAGGCGGCAAGCCTTGACGGAGCCACAAAGCTGCAGCAGTTCTTCAACATAACGCTGCCTATGGTTTCTCCCACATTGTTCGTAGTACTTATAATGAGACTTATGTCATCTATAAAGGTATACGACCTTATATACATGCTTATAGAGGAGTCGAACCCCGCCATAACCAGCGCCCAATCCCTGATGTACCTCTTCTACCGAGAGTCCTTCGTGCAAGGTAACAGAGGCCTCGGTTCCTCAGTCGTAATATGGACTGTGGCTCTCATAGGACTTGTCACAGCTGTACAGTTCTGGGGCCAGAAGAAGTGGGTCAACTATGAGGTTTAGGAAAGGAGCGGAGTATGAATTCATCATTGAAAAGAGCGGGAAGGATAAGGACCGCAGGAGTATATATCTTCTTTATCTTAGGCTCCGTGCTCATGATCTTTCCCTTTGTATGGATGTTTTTGACAAGCTTCAAAACGGTGCAGGAGAGTATGATAATACCTCCCACTATACTTCCCGAGGCTTGGCAGACAAAGAACTACAGCGACGCAATGGCTTCGCTTCCGTTCCTCTCACTTTATAAGAACACAGCCCTCATGATATTCTGGAGAGTAGTGTGTGCGGTGCTGTTTTCTTCAATGGCGGGCTACGCCTTTGCAAAGCTTAAGTTCAAGGGAAAAAATATACTGTTCTCTCTGGTACTGATACAGATGATGCTGCCCTCGCAGATATTCATAACACCTCAGTATCAGATGCTTGCAAAGCTCGGACTTACAAATACTGTATTTGCCCTTGTATTCCCGGGAATAGTCAGCGCCTTCGGAACCTTCTTCTTAAGGCAGGCATACCTCGGAATACCTGACGAGATAGCGGAGGCCGCATATCTTGACGGCTGCAATCAATGGCAGACTTTTATAAAGGTAATGGCGCCCCTTACAAAGGCATCGATGGCTGCCCTTGCTGTATTCACAGCGGTATTTGCTTACGGTGACCTTATGTGGCCCCTTATTGTAAACACAGATATAAACATGATGACACTTTCCTCAGGCCTTGCCACTCTGAGAGGTCAGTTCAGCACAAACTTCCCTGTTATGATGGCGGGTTCACTTCTTGCCATGATACCTATGGTAGTGCTTTACCTTATCTTCCAGAAGCAGTTCATCGAAGGCGTGGCAATGACAGGAGGAAAATAAACTCGGCTTAAAAAAATTACAGGATGGTAAAATATGTCAATTAAATATAATGCGGACACAAAGACATTTATATTGCAAACTGATAACAGCTCCTATCTGATGAAGATAAGCAGGTACAAAAATCTGCTGCATTTATATTACGGAAGAAGGATAAAGGATGAGGATCTCGATTATCTCATAAGGCTTCAGGACAGAGGCTTTTCCCCGAATCCCAATGAGGCGGGAAATGACAGGACCTTTTCTCTGGATTTTCTGCAGCAGGAATTCTCCACTTCAGGCAAGGGAGATTACAGGAGTCCCGGCATAGAACTTGTAAACAGCGACGGCAGCAGGATCTTTTCGGGAAAGGTCTCGAGCTACAAGATATACAAAGGCAAGTACTGCGTAAAGGGAATGCCTTCTCTGCGAGCTGTCTCAAAGGACAAGGTCGACACCCTTGAGATACATCTCAAGGACAAGGTAACAGGCGTTGAGGTTATATTGGGCTACAGCGTTTTTGAAGAGAAGGACATAATCACAAGGACAGCCCGTCTTGTGAATAACGGAAAAGCTCCTGTAAGGCTTGAGAGGCTGATGTCTGCAACAGTTGATTACAGAGACAGCGACTATGACCTTATATACTTCTCCGGAAGACATATGATGGAGAGAGGCTTCAACAGAGTGGCCGTTGAAAACGGAATACATTCCATAGGAAGCACAAGGGGAACTTCATCGCATCAGTACAATCCCTTTGCCATAATATGCGGGAAAAATACTGATGAGGACAGAGGCGACTGCTATGGATATTCGCTTGTGTACAGCGGTAACTTTATCTTTGAGGCCGAGAAGGATCAATACGGCCAGCTGAGGGTAAATATGGGCATAAATCCCGCAGGCTTCTCCTTTGTTATAGACGAGGAAGAGGAGTTTCAGGCTCCGGAGCTTGTGCTCGCCTTCAGCGATAAGGGACTCACAGGCCTTAGCCATATATATCATGACGCATTCAGAGAAAACCTCTGCAGGTCTCCCTACTCGAAAAAGCAGAGGCCTGTTCTCATAAACAGCTGGGAGGCAGCCTACTTCGACTTTGATGAGGAGAGGATACTTAATATAGCAAAAAGCTCTGTGGACATGGGAGTTGAGCTGTTTGTGCTTGACGACGGATGGTTCGGAAAGAGGGACAGCGATGACTGCAGCCTCGGAGATTGGACTGTAAACAGAGAGAAGCTTCCCGACGGTATATCGGGGCTTTCGGAAAAGATCCATGCCATGGGCCTTGAATTCGGGCTTTGGATAGAGCCCGAGATGGTATCAGAAAACAGCGAGCTTTTCAGAGCTCATCCCGAGTGGTGTTTGAGGGCTCCGGGAAGGCCTGTGACGAGGGGAAGAGCACAGCTTGTGCTGGATCTTTCGAGAGAGGACGTCTGTGAGTACCTTATAGAGACTATAAACTCCATAGTCGAGGATGCAAGGATAGAGTATGTGAAGTGGGATATGAACAGGAGCATATCGGATGTGTGGTCAGGGCTCTTTGACAAGGAAAATCAGGGAGAGACACTTCACAGATATGTGCTTGGACTCTATCACATAATGGACGAGGTAATACTTAAGCACCCTGAGATCATATTCTGCGGATGCAGCGGAGGCGGTGGAAGATACGATCCCGCAATGCTCTATTATCAGCCTCAGATATGGTGCAGCGACAATACTGACGCTATAAACAGACTGAAGATACAGTACGGTACCTCCTTTGCATATCCTGTAAATACCATGGAGTCCCATGTGTCTGTATGCCCCAACCACCAGACAGGGCGGACGGTGCCCTTAAATACCAGAGGTATCGTGGCCATGGACGGGATACTCGGATATGAGCTTGACGCGACAAAGCTCAATGACGAGGAAAAGGAAGAGTGCAGAAAACAGGTGGAGTTTTTCAAAAAGCACTACAGCCTTATCTCTGAAGGAGATTATTACAGGCTTACCGATCCCTACAGTGACAGATACGTATGCGCATGGCAGCATGTGTCAAAGGATAAAAAGAAGGCGCTTGTGTCCCTGGTGATAACTGACAAGGAGGGAAATGACTGTCAGAGATATTTGAAGCTTAAGGGTCTCAGATCGGATACTATGTACAAGGTAAGCGGCATTAAGGGAAAATACTCCGGAGCGCTCCTTATGAGCGCCGGTATCCCCGTAAGCTGCGAGCTCAGGGAGTATGAGTCACAGAGCATTGTTTTGAAGGCGGTGCGTGAGAAATAATGAATGACATTGTAATGGAATGGTATGTTCCGAGATATCCTGATAAAAAGCAGCTCCTTATAAAGGCGCTTTCACTGTCGGCTGCGGTGGTTTTCTTCATAGACGCTGTGTTTTTTGCGGCAGCTATGCTATTACCGGCAATCATTTTGGGAGTATTCTTCGTAATTTGGTCGAGGAGCCTTAAATACGAATTCGAATATGTTTATGTAAACGGGGATTTCACCATCTCAAAGATAATCAGAAAATCCAAGAGAAAGGATGTTTTCCACACAGACAGAGTAAATATAGAAGAGTTCGTAAAGGGAAGAAAAACAGGCGGAGGCACCTTTTCGGGAGCGGGAGCGGGAAGTGCCGCAAGACTTAAGGATTTTACCTCGGGAGCGAGGGAGGAAAGAGTATATTCCATGAGAGTAGGGGGCTCGTGGATATACATAGAACCCTCGGAGGAATTCCTATCCGAGATGGGAAAATACTATAATATACGGGCAGGTGTGTGATATGTCTTCTAAAACAACATTTGAAGAGAGGCTTTCAAGGCATATTGATGAGCTCAAGTGGCTGTACTTTGAGCTCTACAGCGGAAGAGACGACAGGGAGAAGTCCTTTTCGGAGCTTTTGGAAAAAATGTCCTTTCGATTTAATGAGAGAGAGGATGAGCTTAAGAAGCTTGACGAGGAGAGACTTTGTAATAAGGACTGGTATAAGGGCAACAGCATCGTAGGGATGATGCTCTACACTGAGGCCTTTGCGGGAAATCTCAAGGGAGTAAGGAAAAAGCTTGATTACATAGAGGAATGCAAAGTGAATTATATCCACCTTATGCCGCTCCTTGACACTCCGAAAACGAAAAATGACGGCGGATATGCTGTATCGGACTTCAGGAAGGTAAGGGAGGACCTCGGGACCATGGAGGACCTTTCGGAGCTTTCAAGGGAGTGCAGGAGAAGGGGGATAAGCCTTTGCCTCGACTTTGTCATGAACCACACCTCAAACGAGCATGAGTGGGCCAAGAGGGCCCTTAGAGGTGAGAAGGAGTATAAGGACAGATACTTTTTCTTTGAGGATTACTCGATACCCGCTCGCTTCGAGGAGACCTGCCCTCAGGTATTTCCCCAAACAGCACCCGGAAATTTCACAAGGATAGAGGAGACCGGAGAGTATGTCATGACAACCTTCTATCCCTACCAGTGGGACTTGAACTACGGAAATCCCGCAGTGCTCACCGAGATGACGGACTGCCTTTTAAACCTTACAAACAAGGGTGTTGACGTTATAAGAATAGACGCGGTACCATATATATGGAAGGAAATAGGGACCAACTGCAGAAACTTAAAGCAGGTCCACAGCATAGTCAGGATGATAAGGATGATATGCGAGGTCGTTTGTCCGGGAGTACTGCTTTTAGGAGAAGTGGTAATGGAGCCTGACAAGGTAGCACCCTATTTCGGAACAGTGGAAAAGCCTGAATGCCATATGCTTTACAATGTCACTACTATGGCAAGCACCTGGCACAGCTTGGCTGTAAAGGACGTTTCCCTTATAAGAAAGCAGCTTGACACGGTAAATTCTCTCCCCAAGGAATATACCTTCCTTAATTATCTCAGATGCCACGATGATATAGGCTGGGGACTCGACTATGAGTTCCTTAAGTCTCAGGGCATGGAGGAGATACCTCATAAGAAATTTTTGAATGATTTCTTCACAGGAAGGTACGAGGGGTCGTTTTCCAGAGGAGAGCTTTACAACGATGATCCGGTGCTTATGGATGCAAGGCTCTGCGGAACCACCGCATCTCTTTGCGGCATAGAGGCTGCAAAGGAATCGGGAGACAAGGAGCAGCTTTCAGAGGCTGTAGACAGGGATCTGATGCTTCACGGATTTATGCTTTTCCAGTCGGGGATACCTGTGATATACAGCGGAGATGAGGTTGCCGAGCTCAATGATTACAGCTACAAGGATGACCCGAAAAAGGCGGACGATTCGAGATATGTCCACAGGGGAGCCTTTAATTGGAGGCGAGCCGCTCAGCGAAAGAGAAAGGGCACTGTGGAAAACAGGATATTTGAGGGGATCTCGAGGATGCTTGATATACGAAGAGAGCATAAGGCCTTCCTTAATGAAGCTGATGTAAGGACCCTTGATTCGGGAGATGCTTCAGTGCTTTGCATAGAGAGAAGCTTCGGGGATGAAAGCATTACAGCGCTTTTTAATTTCTCCCCGGAGGAAAAAATAATAAAGACGCATGAAGACGCAAAATTTTATGATCTTATTTCGGGCGAGAGCATAGAGTCTGAAAATATAGTTATGCCGCCCTTAAAGCTCAGATGGATGTTGAAGATAAATCAGTAAAGAAAGGAACAGGAATAAAAATTATGGCTGGTGTTCAATTAAAAAATGTATGCAAAAAGTATCCTAACGGATACGAGGCGGTAAAAGACTTTAACCTCGATATCGCGGATAAGGAATTCATAATATTTGTAGGCCCTTCAGGCTGCGGAAAATCTACCACCTTAAGAATGATAGCAGGTCTTGAGGATATTTCATCAGGCGAGCTTCTTATAGACGGAAAGCTTATGAATGATGTGGAGCCCAAGGACAGAGATATAGCCATGGTATTCCAGAGCTACGCTCTCTACCCTCATATGAGCGTTTACGACAATATGGCCTTCTCCTTAAAGCTTAAGAAAAGACCCAAGGATGAGATCGACAAGGCTGTCAGAGAGGCCGCAAGGATACTTGATCTTGAGCCCCTTCTTGACAGAAAGCCCAGAGCTCTCTCGGGAGGTCAGAGACAGAGAGTTGCCATGGGAAGAGCTATAGTCAGAAATCCCAAGGTCTTCCTTATGGACGAGCCCCTCTCAAACCTTGACGCAAAGCTCAGAGGCCAGATGAGAGTTGAGATATCAAAGCTTCACCAGAGACTTGGAGCTACTATTATTTATGTTACCCATGACCAGACTGAGGCCATGACTCTCGGAACAAGGATAGTAGTAATGAAGGACGGCGTTGTTCAACAGATAGATACACCTCAGAATCTTTATGATCATCCCTGCAACAAGTTCGTGGCGGGCTTCATCGGTTCACCTCAGATGAACATGATCGCAGCTGATGCTGTTGAAGAGAACGGAGAGGTAAAGCTTAATTTCGAGGGCCACAGCATCACTCTCAACAAGGAGAGGAGCGAGGCCTTAAAGAAGGGCGGATACATAGGTCAGAAGGTTATACTCGGCATAAGGCCCGAGGACGTTCACGGAGATGAGGAGTCCATAAAGAAATTCTCAAAGACAACACTTGATGCGGAGGTCAAGGTCTTTGAGATGCTCGGAGCAAGCGCGCTCATATACTTCAATATAGGCGAGACAGGCTGGGTGGCATCCGTTGATTCCGCAACAAAGGCAAGGACAGGAGATATGGTAAAGCTTGCGATGGATACAGCGAAGATACATATCTTTGACTATAACACCGAGAAAACTATAGTCGATTAAAAATTGAATAACCTCCCGCAGGCTGCTTGAGGGATCGGCATATTGATTGTTTTATCAATATATCAGACTGTACACATGTTCAGCGACAGCGCTCAGACACGAGACGGACATGTTGTCCGAAGCGTGCTGACGCTGTCAGATGAACGAAGCGTACAGGCGATATATGATAAAACATATATGCGGTCTCAAGCAGCTTTTTTGATTTGAGCAGTACTTTTTGATAAGATAATTTTCAGTCTTGATTTTATTCAAATCAGAATATATAATAATTAAAAATATTCAAATTTGGACAATTCAAAAATGAAAAAAGAAGGATCTTCCGATACAAGAATTAAAAATCTGATGATGTTTTTTAATCTTTTGCATTCCTATGAGACTGTATGCAGGCCTGTATGTCACAGGCTGAATATATCTCAGACAGCTCTTGATATACTTATGTTTCTTTGTGAGAATCCCGAGTATGCCACAGCAAAGGATGTGAGCCGCTTCAGAGCCATGAAGCCAAATATCGTCTCATTTAATGTCGAGAGGCTTGTGGAGGAGGGCTACCTCGAAAGGAGCGAGGTGCCGGGGGACAGGAGAAAGATAAGGCTGTCCTGCACTGATAAGGCAAGGGAAGCTGTGAGAGAGGGCAGAGAGATATCCGAAAGATTTTATAAAGACATAACGGAGGGAATAAAAAAAGAGGAACTTGAGATGTTTGAGAACTGCCTCAAGAGGATAGAGGACAACGCGGAGCACATAAGAAACAGAAATCAGCCGTGAGATCATATGCATACATTGAAAGACACAAGGAGGAATATGGATCTTCAGAAGACTAAGCTCAAAGAGAAATTTTTGGAAAAGACAGAGGAGACTTTGCGTGCTGTCATACCGATAGTCATAATAGTTATGGCACTGTGCTTTACTGTGGCTCCTATAGAGCCGGGAATACTTCTCGCCTTTATTTTGGGGGCGGTATTTCTTGTGGTGGGCATGGTGTTTTTTACTTTCGGAGCAGAGCTCTCAATGACTCCCATGGGAGAAAACGTGGGTACCTGCATGACCCGAACGAAAAAGCTTTCCACCATGCTTTTATTAAGTTTTCTTTTGGGATTTACGGTCACGATTTCCGAGCCTGACCTTCAAGTCCTTGCGGAGCAGGTCCCTTCTGTGCCGAATATGATAATAGTCCTTTCAGTGGCTTTCGGAGTAGGGATCTTTCTTGTGGCTGCTGTAATAAGGATGCTTTTTAATATTAAGCTTTCCCACATGCTTGTTTTTTTCTATATCATTGTTTTTATCTTGACCTGCTTTGTGCCGGACGATTTTAAGGCTGTGGCCTTCGACTCGGGCGGAGTGACTACAGGACCCATGACGGTTCCCTTTATTATGGCCCTCGGAATAGGTATATCCTCGGTCAGAGGAGATAAAAGGGCTGAGGACGACAGCTTCGGCCTTGTTGCCCTTTCTTCCGTAGGTCCTGTACTTTCCGTGCTTGTTCTGGGTATGGTCTATCATCCGGAGAGCACAGACTATGTTGCGGAGGTGTTTCCCGAGCTTAATGATTCTGTGGAGCTCTTCGGGATATTTGCCCACGGACTTCCGGATTACATAAAAGAGGTTTTCATATCCCTGCTTCCCATAATAGTATTCTTCACTATATTTCAGCTTGTCTTTAAGAGCATGAACAAACGTATGCTCATAAAGACAGCCGTAGGAATGGGATACACCTATCTTGGGTTGGTTTTATTTTTGACAGGAGTAAACGTAGGCTTTATGCCTGCGGGAAATTATCTGGGGCAGGTACTTGCGGGAGGGGACTTTAAGTGGCTGACAGTTCCCATAGGAATGCTCATAGGATATTTTATAGTTCTTGCGGAGCCTGCCGTAATAGTCCTTACTCATCAAGTGGAGGAGATAACCTCAGGCTCCATAGCCGCAGGGCCTATGAGACTTGCGCTCTCCGTGGGAGTAAGTGTCTCGCTGGGACTTGCGATGATAAGGGTGCTTACGGGTATATCCATACTGTGGTTTTTGGTGCCGGGATATGCAATAGCCCTGATCCTTTCATTTAAAGTTCCGAAGATATTTACGGCCATAGCCTTTGACTCGGGAGGCGTGGCGTCGGGACCCATGACCGCGACCTTTCTCCTCTCCTTTGCAATAGGAGCCTGCGTAAGCGTGGGAGGAAATATCGTTGCCGACGCCTTCGGGGTCGTAGCCATGGTAGCTATGACTCCCCTTATAACTATACAGATATTAGGCCTTATATATAAGCTTGACCATGACAGGAGAGCGGAGAGAGCACGCAGAGAGGAGCTTGCGCTTTCCATGCTTGCGGATAATGAGATAGTTGAGCTTTAGGATTGAGAAGGAGACTTATATGAGCAAGGTTTACATGCTTGTCACAGTGACAAAGAGGCCCATGAAAAAACGTATGCTGGAGCTGTATGAGAAAAATGATCTTAAGATTTCCTTCGGCATTCCCGCAAACGGCACGGCAAGCAGCGATATGCTTGACTATTTCGGCCTTGAGGATACGGAAAAGCTTATGATCGTTTCCATTGCGACAGACAGTGTTTGGAAAAAGATAAAGGATTCAATGGAAAACGAATTCAGGATAGATGCTCCCGGAAGAGGAATAGCCTTCATAGTGCCTGTTTCGTCCGTGGGAGGAAAGAAGACGCTGGAGTTTTTTACAGAGGGACAGGATTTCAGAAAGGAAGAGGAGAGTACTATGAAGAATACTCTATATGAACTCATCGTTGCCATAGCAAACCACGGACACAGCGAGGAAGTCATGGATGCGGCGCGGAAAAAGGGAGCCGGAGGCGGTACAGTGATACATGCAAAGGGCACAGGCCTTGAACAGGCGGAAAAGTTCCTTGGATTTTCGATAGTGGATGAAAAAGACCTTATATTTATAGTTGCAAAGACAGAAAAAAAGAACGACATAATGAAATCCGTAATGGAGGATGCAGGACCCGGAAGTGAGACGGGGGCTATAGTATTCTCACTTCCTGTTACCGACACGGCGGGAATGCGCTTTCCGGAGTCTGAGATGCTCTGAGTTCTAATCAAAATGTAAGAAAAAAGTCAGGAACAAGGTGCTGCTCGCACCTTGTTTTTTTGTCTGATGTGGTATACTATATTTTAGAATAGCCAATCGGATATGACAGGGAAGGGATCACTATGCTTAATACCGAAAAGATAAGGCTTATGGCGGATCTCGCCATATATGAAAAGAAAAATGACGATACCGTTTTTAAAATAAATGATTATTACAAGGGCGACTATATATCCGGACATATGATATCAGCCTTTCTGAGATACAGCCTCTGCTTTGCTGTTATTTTGGCAGCCCTCTTCTTTATGGATTTTGCCGGTTTTTTCCGGCTTCTGAATGAGGAGGGGACAGGAACTGTCATAGAGAAGGTGGCAATGATATATGGGGCAGGGCTCGTGTTATATCTCATTATCGCCTACAGAGTATCCGCTTCGAGATACAAAAAAGCAAAGAGAGGAGTCCTTTTATACGCTACAAAGCTTAAGAGGCTCGGAAGAAAATACAGCACCGGAGGAAAGAGAAGACCGTGATTTTTTTATCGGAATTGAGAAACAGACTTAAGGAGATATATGCCTCCTATGATATCGTCATAAGACCTGTCATAAAATTTATATTCGCGTTTTTGGTATTTTGGTTCATAGGCAGCTACATCGGATACATGGAGAGGATATCTTCACTCCCTGTGATGCTTGTGGCGGCGCTTTTTTGTTGCGTGCTTCCGTGGGGCGCACCGGCTTTATTCGGAGCAGGCTTTGTACTCCTTGATATGATGGAGGTATCCATAGTATTTGCGGGCATCAGCTTTATGCTTTTTCTTATAATAGCTGTTCTTTATTACGGCTTCAGGCCCGGAAACGGATTCCTTATGGCATTCATACCGCTGATGTTTTTTATAAAGATACCCTTTGCGGTACCTCTTATCCTGGGACTTTGTGCGGGAGCGGCTTCTGCTGTTCCTGCCGCCTGCGGAGTGTTCATCTGGTTCCTCATAAAGTATTTCCATAACAATGCGGCTGATATGGGCACGGTTTTAAGCCTTGACAATCTTACGGGAAATATCACGGGAGTCCTTACCGGGACTCTTGCGGACAGATATATGCTCCTTATGATAGTTGCCTTTGCTCTGGCTATTGTTACAGTGAGCATAATAAAGGGCTTAAGCATAAACCATGCGTGGACCGTGGCCGTGGTATCGGGAGCGGCTGTACTGCTTATTGTAGCCGTAGGAGGCTCCGTTTACCTTGGAATATCGGATAATCTTTTATCGGATATTTTGGGCATAGTCATCTCCACAGCTGCGGCTTTTATATATGAGTGCATGTTCTTTGCCGTGGATTACAGAGGTACGGAGCATGTAAGCTTCGAGGATGACGATTACTATTATTATGTTAAGGCTGTTCCCAAGCTTAAATACAGCGAGGATGAGGAGAGAATGGAATAAAAGCCTTATCCGGGAGTATGCTGAGATCAAGGAAGATATATGAGTGAGATAATTACCAATTTGCAGAGCTGGGTATCCCTTCTGCCGACATTTTCTGTGACAAACCTTTTGGAGGTCGTAATAATCGCCTTCTTGGTGTATGAGGTGCTTTTGTGGATCATGAACACCAAGGCGTGGACTCTCCTTAAAGGTATTATTGTCATACTTATTTTTACGCTTATGTCGGCCATATTAAGGCTCACCACTATACTTTGGATACTTGAAAGAATATCCACTATTGCGGTAATTACCCTTATAGTCATCTTTCAGCCGGAGCTAAGGAAAGCTCTTGAACAGTTGGGAAGCAGAAACTTTGTCACAGGCATACTGAACCTTGATGATGACAAGACGAGAACCTCACTTTCCCGCAATGATATAGAGCAGATAATAAAGGCTACCATGGAGATGGCAAAGCAAAAGACAGGGGCTCTCATGGTGATAGAGCGCAATGTTCTTTTGAAGGAGATAGAAAATACCGGAATAGAGATAAACGGCCTCATAAGCTCAGGCCTTATAATAAATATCTTTGAGAAAAACACTCCGCTCCATGACGGAGCCGTAATGATAAGAGGAAACCGCATAATAGCGGCCACCTGCTATCTGCCCCTTTCTGAAAATATGAATATCAGTAAGGATCTCGGAACAAGACACAGAGCTGCATTGGGTATATCCGAGGTATCGGACAGCATCACGATAGTTGTTTCCGAGGAGACCGGAAGGATAACCATAGCTCAGGACGGACAGCTTAAGAGGATGCCTGATGCGGAGGCTCTGAGAAACGCTCTCATGACGATTATAGCTGATGAAGAGGAGAAGACCTTCAGCAGATGGTGGAGAGGAAAGATTAAGAATGAAAGAAAAGCGGACAAATAATTTTACACTGAAGCTTGTCAGCGTGGCACTGGCCTTTTTGATATGGCTTATCGTTGTAAATGTCTCAAACCCGGACGTGGAGATGTCTGTGACTGTGCCTATTGAAGTCAGAAACGCGGATGTGCTCACATCTGCGGATAAGACCTACAGCCTTGATGAAAAGAATGTAAGGATCACTTATAAAATAAGAACGCAGTTCCGAAGCAGAGTAAGCGCAAGCGATTTCAGCGCCTATGTGAACCTTGAGGATTACAGCATCACAGGAGCTGTGCCTGTATACACAAGCGTTTTGAACGGAAAGTCCAACATAGTGGGATCTGTTTCCGCAAGCCCTATGGTGGTACATGTGGATACGGAGGATATACAGAGAAAGCGATTTGACAAGGAAAGCGGAACCTTTGTGGCAAGCACAACAGGGGCTGTGGCGGACGGATATGCTCCCGGAGAGCTTGAGACAGAGGCAGATTATATTTATGTTCAGGGACCTGTATCAGAGATAGGAAGGATAAGCTATGTCGGAATAGAGGCCAACATAACAGAGGCGACAGCAGATGTATCGGGAGAAGCTGTGCCTGTATTCTACGATGCAAACGGAAATGTGATCTCAGACCCTGATCCGAGAATAACCATGAGCAGGGAGACTATAGCGTACCGTGTACCTGTATACAAGATAAAATCTATGAGCATAACTGCAGCAGTTTCAGGTGAGCCTGCAGAAGGATATGAGTTTAACGAGGTTGAATGCAGTCCTTCATTTATAAATGTGTACGGACCCGATGAGATACTTGACTCACATAATACGATAAATATCCCTGCCGAGGAGCTTGATCTTACAGGCGCTACAGGAAATATGACAAAATCTATAGATATAAGTGAATATATACCGGAAGGATTAAGCATTGCAGAGCCTGACAGCGAGATAACCGTAGTGGCAAGGATAAGGCGTATCCCTACCATAAATGTGACTACCGAGGCGGATGATAACGAGAATGCGAATGAGACGGATCCCTCAGGTGAGGACTCCGATCAGACCGGTGAGAGCGAAACGAATGCTTCGCAGCTGCATGAGCAGCACAGCACACAGGCCTCCTCGGAAACCGATGAGCAGGTGCCTGAGGCTTCTGATACGGACGGAAGGAATGCCGAGCAGGAAAGCGGGAGTCATTAATAATTATGGGTATATGCTTTACAGTTTCATGGGCTGCGGCGTTTCTGATCTCACTTTTGGCTAAGACTTCGGACACTTCAGCCAAGCCGTGGCTTTACCTGCTTTCGGGAGTGGTACTGCTCCTTGCGGCTGTATACAATTACATAGAGGGAGTAAAAAAGAGCAAGAGCCCTGTGGACCTTCTGGCTCTTTTTTCCCTATCATATATAGGCGGGATGGGCGTATCCTGTTTTAAACTCTCAAGACTGCAGACGGATTGGGAGCTTATGACTTGGATATGCCTGTTTTTGGCGTATATATGCTTTTATATCTTTTATACAAGGATAGCCGGGCTTACGAAAAAAAATATATGCAGGGCTTCGTCTGAAGTAAATCACGCCTCTATGGAAAAAAGACTTGCCTTAAGCATATATGTTCTCACAGCAGTTTCACTTCTAGCCTTCTGCATCGAGGCCCTGATATTGGGATATATCCCGTTGTTTACAGTGGGAGTGCCCCATGCATATTCGTATTTTCATATATCGGGGGTACATTATTTTACCGTAAGCTGCGTCCTTGTGCCGGCTCTTTCGGCCGCATGTGTTTTTGAGGCCCGAAAAAAAGGAATGGGGCTAAGGAGGAAGAGAGCGGCAGCAGTAGGAATATGCACGTTTACGGCGTTTATGATACCGATACTCTGCGTATCAAGATTCCAGCTTATATTTGCGGTTATGCTGCTCCTTATTACTATGATCTCGGTAACAGGGCTGAACCTTAAAAAGACGATGCTCGTTGCGGGAGGAGCACTGATAGTACTTTTGCCGTTTTATATCTTCCTTACGGTAGAGAGGGCCCACAGCATAAGCTATCTTAACGGAATATTTGAGATGAAGGATCCTGAAACTCCTATCTTCATCTCTCAGCCGTATATCTACATTGCAAACAATTACGACAATTTTAACTGCATGGTGAGGGACCTTAGTGAGCATACCATGGGAATGCGCATGCTTTTTCCCTTTTGGGCGCTCACGGGACTTAAATTTATCATACCTGATGTCATAAGCTCGCCCCTTTTTGTGACAAAAACGGAGCTTACGACTCTAACGCTTTTCTACGATGCGTACTATGATTTCGGAGCCTTCGGTGTGGCGGGGCTTTCAGCACTTCTGGGCTATGTGTGCAGAAGAGCCTTTGACAGGATAAGGGCTGATTCAAATCCTGCATTGCACCTTATATATGCTCAGCTTGCCGCATACATGGGCCTTTCATTTTTTACCACCTGGTTTTCAAACCCGACCACTTGGTTTTACCTTGCTTTAAGCGTAATAATATACTTATATTCAGGAGGATGCTTTGAAAAGATTCTTAAGATGCGTTCTTAATATGACTCTCCCCGTTTTGGGACTTGTACTTTTAGCTACAGTCGGCTTGCGCTTGGTTGTGTTTTTCCTGCCCTTTGTGGCGGGATATCTCCTTGCCGCTATGGCAAACCCCATATCCGTATACCTTCAGAAAAAGATAAAGATAAAGAGAAAGCATTCTTCTGTGCTTATCATGGTGGCAGTGCTTGTTCTCGTTATACTTCTGCTTTATCTTGCGGGAACATGGTCCTTTGACCTTCTTATGTCATTTATAAACTCGATACCTGAGCTTATAGGATCCTTCATGGCAAGCTTAAACGACCTTTTTGTTTCCCACTCGGACGCTATAGAGAGTCTGCCCGAGAACATAAGAGATACCATTTTTTCTCTCAAGGAAAACTTCAACAGCTACATTACAGGGCTCATGGGAAGTGTTGTGTCGCCTACTGCGGCTATTGCGGGAAATGCGGTAAAATCGATCCCCTCTGTGTTCATATACGGTCTTATAACCGTGCTTTCGGCCTTTGCCTTCATGATAGAATGGGAGAGTGTGCAGTCATTCTTAAGGAGGACTCTTCCGAGGCAGCTTCAGGATTACATGAACTTCCTAAAAAACGACATGAAGGATATAATCCTCGGATGGCTTGCGGCACAGTTTAAGATAATGTTTGTTGTATTTGCCGTGCTTTTTGTAGGCTTCCTCCTCCTGAAGGTAAAGTACGGTATCTGGCTTGCCATGCTTACAGCCTTTCTTGACTTTTTGCCGGCCCTCGGAGTCGGATTCATAATGTGGCCCTGGATAGCTTTGGAGATACTTTCGGGCAATTTCCTCACGGCGCTTTGGCTTTCAGTCATATACATAGGCACTCAGGTGGTAAGACAGGTGCTTCAGCCTAAGATAATGGGAGATACCATGGGACTTCCGCCCCTTTGGACCTTGTTTTTCCTTTTTATGGGATTCAAGCTTTACGGTATTGCGGGAATGATATTCTCGGTTCCTGTAGGAATGCTGTTTTTAAGCATATACAGGTACGGATTTTTCAACAGGGTCTTCTCTTCGGCGGGAGAACTCATAGAGATGATCTCGGAATTTATGAACGGCAAGGACGAGGGTGGAAAATAAACCGGCGAGGTATCGTCAGGAATATTTGAAGGTGTATCAGCAGGTGTATATATGGGAGATATTTGCGAATCCGGAAAAGGAAAAAGGAAGTATTTAAAGCCTGTCTTTATGGTGCTGCTCTTTGCTGTAGTCATGGCGGTTTTTGCCTTTATGCTTCTCTTCACAAAGAAGTCCGAATATTATAAAACTCATTTTCAGGAAAATGTCTTTGTAAACGGTATCCCTGTGGGCGACCTTACCGCAGAGGAGGCGGATGAGCTGATATCGGAAAACATAGAGGACTACAGTCTGAAGCTCGTATTAAGATATATGCCGAGAGAGGAGATACTTGGCAGCGACATAGGTCTTAAGACAGAGTACGAAAGGAAGGCTGAGGATATACTTAAGGAGGAGGAAAGCTTTATCCGACTCTTTAACACGGATGAGCGCAGAGATTACAGTATCGCAAGGAGCGTAAGCTTTGACGAGGATAAGCTCTTAAGCCTTACGGATGAGCTTGAGTGTCTTAAGGCTCAAAACGTCACGGAACCACGAAATGCGTACATAGCTCTCGCTGAGGACAAAAAAAGCTTTACCATAGTAAGTGAGGTGGAGGGAAATCTCATAAATAAGGAAAGGCTAAAATCGGCCTTGAGGGATGCTGTAAGCGAGCTTTCACAGGAGCTTGACTTGGATAAAAGCGGAGTATACGAGGAGCCTGATATAAGGGAGACAGACCCTGAGCTTAATAAAAGGCTTTCCGAGCTTAACAGGTATATGAGGGCTTCCATAAAACTTGATATGGGGCAGGGAAGGACAGAGGTATGCGACAGTGACGATATATCAGAGATGATAATCACGGACAGTGAGAGCGGCATGGCGGCTTTTTCCGATGAAAAGCTCCGAGAATATGTTGAGGAGACAGCAGCAAAATATGATACTGTGGGGAAAATCAGAAGGTTTGAAACGGTATATGGCTCGATAGTCGAGGTAACAGGTGACTATGGGCGGGAAACAGATATAGAGGCTGAGACAGAGCGCCTTAAGGCCGACATATTTTCGGGAGACTCCATAGAAAGGGAGCCTGTATACAAGAAAAAGCCTCAGTCATCGGAAAATGATTGGGGAGACAGCTACATAGAAGTAAATCTCACCGCTCAAAAGCTTTTTGTGATAAAGGACGGAAAAGAGATAATGAGCTCGGACATAGTTTCGGGATGCGAAGCCGATGGGTGCGGGACTGCCTCGGGGATATACGAGGTGACGGGGATGGAGACAAATGTCACCGTGGAAGATAAGGCTTATCCTGTAAATTACTGTGTGATATTCGGCGATGACCTGAGCTTTTATGACGCATCATGGAGATCCGCCTTTGGAGGAAATATATACAAAACTTCAGGCACAGGCGGAAGCATAAGCCTGCCCTATTCAAAGGCAAAGGAGCTCTACCGAAACAGCTGTAAGGGAATGCCTGTGATATGCTACAGGACGGCTGATGAGGCAAGGCAGGATATACCTGCAGGTCCAACCGGAGAGCTTCCCTGTGCCACCTCATCTGATGCTTTGCATTTTCAGAAAAAAGATATATAATATTAATGACTTTTTATGACAGCATGCGGACATGATATATATTCAGCGGTATTTTAAAGCTATCAGTATTTTAGGAGGAAAAAAAAATGGGAAAGTATAGAAATGCTTCCGAAAATCTTCGTGCCACATTTGAGGAGAGCACCGGGAATATAAAGAAGGCCGCAAAGGAGGCCGGAAGCATTGCTGCAAAGACAGTTGAGGACGTAAAGGATAAGGTAAACGAGCTGACAGAGTCGACAGAAAAGAAGGTCAGCGCTGTTAAAAAGACTGTAAAGGATGCCTCTGAGAAGAAGAGCACAGCCTCAAAAACAGGAAGAAAGCCTGCAGCAAAGAAGGAAAAGGCCGCACTTGCAAAGAATGTAAAGGAAAAGCTTACATTTGAGTTTAACGGAGCAAAGGCAGAGTCTTCGGATATCATGAAGCGTGTGGAGAAGGACGCCATATCAAAATGCGCAGGCATGACTATAAAGAAGCTTGAGGTATACTTTAACGCAAATGAGAACACTGTATACTATGTAGTCAATGATGAGGCAAGACCTGAATACAAGATCGTATTATAAATACCGGTATTTTTTGAATCGCCGGCAGGCATGACTCGGGAAATACTCGAGCGGCCTGCCTTTTTCTTTGCATATAATTAATCGTTTTATTATGTCTGCAGTCCGGACAGTATGGGGACGAGACTTAAAATATCATAGCGGAGAGGGAAAACAGGAGGCATATGAAAACTGAAATAATGAAAGAAGCACCATCAGACTCAAAGGGAAAAATATCAGAACTGCCTGAGGAATATCTCGCAAGGATGAAGCAGCTCTTCGGAGACCGCTATGAGGATTTTATATCCTCCTATAAGGAGTCTGCCGTAAAGGGATTAAGGTTTAACATGCTTAAGGCTCGTCCCGAGACTATTGAAAAGCTTGTGAGAGAGTGGGAGCTCTATCCTGTACCATGGTGCGAGTCAGGGTATATTTACAAGGAGGAGCAGGACGGCAAGGCCATAAGGCCCGGAAAATCTCCATACCACGCCGCAGGAGTATTTTACATACAGGAGCCCTCCGCCATGATAACCGCCGAGGAGGCGGACATAAAGCCGTGGGAGACGGTACTTGATCTCTGCGCGGCCCCGGGAGGAAAAACAACTCAGGCCGCTCAGAAAGCAAAATTCCTTCTTTCAAATGAAATAATGAAAGACAGAGCAAGGATACTCGGCTCAAATGTGGAGAGGATGGGTCTCTCAAACGTGACAGTATGCTCCTCCGAAAGCGGAAGGCTTTCCGAGATATTTACCGAGTATTTTGATAAGATAATAGTGGACGCCCCCTGTTCGGGAGAGGGAATGATGAGGCGGGATGATACAGCTGTAAAGGAGTGGAGCCCTGAAAATGTCAAGCTTTGTGTTAAAAGGCAGCGGGAGATACTTGAAAACGCTGTAAAGATGCTGAAGCCCGGGGGAAGACTGATATACTCCACCTGCACCTTTGAGCCCGAGGAAAATATCCTTCAGGCGGAAAGGCTTTGCGGAGATCACGATATGCTTAAGCTCATAGAGGCAAGAAGCCTTTATCCCCATGAAGTTTGCGGAGAGGGGCATTTCTGTGCAGTGATCGAAAAGCAGGGAGGCACTGAAAATTCAGGAAGCGGAGCTGAAAAAAATATGTCCCAAAAGGAGATAATGGCCGACATTTCCGCAAGGCTTAAAAGAGGCAGGATACATGTTCTCAGAGAGGGTGTGCTTAAGGGAGAATTCATTACGGGAAAGCATAAGGGAGATGTGAGATATGTGCCCTCCCATGCTGAGATACTTGCAAGGAGCAAAGAGGAGCTTTTAAAAGACAGCGTTAATTTAAAAAATGAGGAGACCGCTTTAAAGTATTTAAGGGGAGAGAGCATAAGGCTTTCGGAACTTAACGAGGACGATTACGAGCTCAGACCTACGGAAAACGGAAGCTTTATCGCGGTCTGCTATGACGGATATGCCATGGGCCTCGGAAAGTATGTAGGAGGAGTGATAAAAAATCATTATCCGAAGGGGCTAAGGCAGGTGTGATAAAGAAAAATGAGATTTACGATGATTTACGGAATAAGAAATTCAAACAATCATCGGTAGTATTTCAGCCCTTATTTATGCGACTTTTACAAACTAATTGTAAACACGGGTAAATTAGGGCTTTTCTACTTCAATAAAAATACAAAAAGTGTTATAATATTAACGATATTTTGTGAAAGCGGAGGTTTTGACATGACTGATTCATCACAGGCACTTAAAAGGATCAATACTCTTCTTGACGAAGGAAGCTTTGTAGAGATCGGAGCTGCTGTGACGAGCCGTAAGGCGGACACATCGGCTGCTTATGACAAGCCCGGAGACGGGGTAATAACAGGATACGGAACTATAGGAGGATGTCTCGTATATGTTTATGCTCAGGAGCCGTCTGTATTCGGAGGCTCTATAGGCGAGATGCACTCTGTTAAGATAATGCGTATCTATGATATGGCCGTAAAGATGGGAGCTCCTGTAATTTCTCTTGTTGACTGCGCGGGAGTCAGGCTCTCTGAGGGTACAGACTCACTCTACGGTTTCGGACAGATGTTTTTAAATCAGACAAAGGCCAGCGGGGTCATCCCTCAGATCACGGCGGTATTCGGTACCTGCGGAGGAGGAATGGCGGTCAGCGCCTCTATGTCTGATTTTGTTTTTATGGAAAAGGATAAGGCAAGGCTGTTCCTTAATTCACCGGATGCTGTGCTTGGAAACTATACTGAAAAGTGTGATACAGCCTCAGCGGATTACCAGTCGAAGGAGACAGGACTTGCGGACTTTACAGGCAGCGAGGAGGAGATACTTGCAGGTATAAGAGAGCTTGTATCCGTGCTCCCTTCAAACAATGAATCAGATCTTTCATATGATACCTGTGATGATGATCTCAACAGACAGACAGAGGGTATCGAGAGCTTGAGTTCAAAGGCGGATATGCTGAGAGCCATCTCCGATAACGGGTTATTTATCGAGGTCAAGAAGGAGCACGCTCCCTGCATAACCACAGGCTTTATAAGGCTTAACGGACAGACTGTCGGAGCGGTTGCCGACAATGAGCCGAGGCTTACACACTTCGGCTGCAAGAAGGCTATACATTTTATAAACTTCTGCGATGCATTCGGAATACCTGTGCTTACACTGTGTGATACAGAGGGCTTTGCAACCGACATGTGCAACGAGAAAAATCTTGCGAGGGCGCTCGGAAAGCTGACCTTTACCTATGCGAAGGCCACAGTGCCTATGGTAACTCTCATAACAGGACACGCATACGGCACGGCGGGAGTCGTTATGGGCTCAAAATCAATAGGAGCAGACATAGTCTACGCATGGGAGAATGCGGACATGGGACTGATGGATCCCAAGGAAGCCGCAAAGCTCGTATACGAGAAGGAGATAGATGAGGCTGATGATAAGCCTGCAAGGATAAATGAGCTTACAGCCGAGTACAGAGACAAGGTCTCAAGTGCTCATGCAAATGCAAGGCGCGGCTATATAGACGACATAATTGATCCCGCAGAGACAAGACAGAGGCTTGTTGCGGCCTTTGAGATGCTCTTTACAAAGAGCGTTTACCCTGTCTCAAGAAAGCACGGAACAATATAAGAGAGCTTAAGAGGTGGATTGAATGAAGGACAAGATAAAAAAGCTGCTTTTGCTTAGCCTCGCTCTTATGCCTGTCATTGCGGCTGCAGGCTGCGCAAATCAGACAAAGCCTGAAGAGACCGAGCTTTCAGAGACGGATATGGGAATCATGCGGAATATGGAGGACATATCCGAACAGCTTGTCACAGCACTTGACGGGCTCAGCGATGAAGAGCTTGACGAATATATAGTTCAGGCTGAGGATGCGGGAGACAGCGCACAGGCATCGGGCTATGAGGCTTGGAAGGAAGTTAAGGATGAACTCGGATTCTTTGTGGGTATAGACGAGGTAAAGTCTGAAAAGATCGACGATGACACATACCGCGTTACCGTAGACGCCGAGTATGACGAGAGAGATTGCGAAATAACACTTGAAATAAGTACTTCTGAGGAAAACGGACAGATATATCTTTCACTTGACGATATGTCGTTTTCTCCGGAATACACCCGTGAGGAGCTGAGCGCTCAAGCTGCTGAGGAGATGGCTGTGGGCGCAGGAAAGATAGCCGCCGCATTAGTCGGAATAGTTCTCATAATAGTTGTATTCAGATATATATCTAATCCCGAGAGAAATTCAGAGAAAAAGGCTTCGGAAAAACCGGGTAATGAGCCGGCGGAAATAACCGAGAGCGGGGCGGCGGTGACTGATACTGCGAATAAGACCTTAACGGCTTCCGGTGATGAATTGAATGATGAAGAGATATGCGCCGTGATAGCGGCTGCCATCGCGGCATATGAGGCGGAAAACGGAGGCAAAAAGCCTTCAAACGGACTTATAGTAAGGAGCATAAAGCGTGTTCCCAATGTGATAAAAAAGCGCTCGTAATTTTAGGAGGACCTACAAATGAAAAATTATACTATAACAGTTAACGGAAATGTATACAATGTTACAGTAGAGGAGGGAACTGCTTCGGCTGCAGCTGTTAAGCCCGCAACTCCCACACCTGTGGCAGCGCCTGCTCCTTCTGCAAAGCCTGAGGCGGAACCTGCCGAAGCACCCGCACCCGCTCCTGCAAAGAGTACAGGAGCTGAGGGCTCCGTAAAGGTGGAGGCGCCCATGTCAGGAAAGATACTGGCTGTAAAGGCGTCAGCAGGTCAGGCTGTAAAGAAGGGAGATGTAGTAGTCGTTCTTGAGGCAATGAAGATGGAAAATGATATAGTAGCCCCCGCTGACGGTACAATAGCTTCCGTTAATTGCTCTGTGGGAGACCATGTTGACTCCGGAGCTGTTCTCGTTACCCTCAACTAAGCTATCCGAATTATAAAACGACGAAAAGACAATTATTTAACCGGAGGTACAAAATGGCTGAAACAGAAAAAAGGCAGGTAAAGATAGTTGAGACAGTGCTGAGGGATGCACATCAGTCTCTCATAGCCACCCGTATGCCCACCGAGGAGATGCTTCCCATTGTGGACAAGATGGACAAGATCGGATATTATGCTGTAGAGTGCTGGGGAGGAGCTACCTTTGACGCTTCCCTGAGATTTTTGAAGGAGGATCCTTGGAAGAGACTGAGGCTCCTTCGCGACGGCTTTAAAAACACAAAGCTCCAGATGCTTTTCAGAGGTCAAAATATCCTCGGCTATAATCATTATGCGGATGACGTGGTTGAGTATTTCGTTCAGAAGACCGTAGCAAACGGAATGGATATCATCCGTATCTTTGACTGCTTAAACGATATAAGAAACCTTAAAACCGCTGTAAAGGCTACAAAGAAGGAGGGCGGACATGCTCAGATAGCTCTCTGCTATACTCTCGGAGATGCCTATACAATGGAATACTGGAAAAATCTCGCAAGAGATGTTGAGGAGATGGGTGCCGACTCTCTCTGTATAAAGGATATGGCGGGACTCCTTCTTCCCTATGAGGCGGAGAAGCTTGTGAGAGCACTGAAGGAGGGAACGACTCTTCCCATAGACATCCATACCCATTATACTTCGGGTATGGCGGCTATGACCTACATGAAGGCTGTTGAGGCGGGCGCCGACATTATAGACACTGCATGCTCACCCTTTGCATTAGGCACATCTCAGCCCTCATCGGAGGTAATGGTAAAGGCCTTCCAGGGAACTCCCTACGATACAGGCCTTGACGTTGACAAGATGACGGAGATATGCGATTACTTTGAACCCTATAAGGAAGAGTGCCTTAAGTCGGGTCTTCTTAATCCCAAGGTAATGGGCGTAAATGTAAACACACTTAAGTATCAGGTTCCCGGAGGTATGCTTTCAAACCTTGTAAAGCAGCTTCACGATGCAGGAAAGGATGACAAGCTTCAGGCTGTTTTGGAGGAGATACCGAGAGTAAGAAAGGACTTCGGAGAGCCACCTCTCGTAACACCGTCATCCCAGATAGTAGGAACCCAGGCCGTTATGAATGTGCTTTCAGGTGAGAGATACAAGATGGTTCCCAAGGAGTCAAAGAAGCTTGCAAAGGGAGAATTCGGACAGTCCGTAAAGCCCATGGATCCCGAGGTTCAAAAGAAGATACTCGGGGACGAGGAGCCTATTACTTGCAGGCCTGCAGACCTTATAGAGCCCGAGCTTCCAAAGTTCGAGAAGGAATGCGCTCAGTGGAAGAGACAGCCCGAGGACGTGCTTTCCTATGCACTCTTCCCCGCTGTAGCTAAGGAATTCTTTGAGTACAGAGACGCTCAGGATACGGGAATTGATAAGAAGGCCGCAAAGGACGGGGCATATCCGGTATAAAGAAAGTTGAATATATATATATCAGAAAGCGGAAATCATGCTCAGCCTCAGTGAGGACGTAGGCTTAATTCCTTCGGCTGAGCATGATAGTCCGCTTTTTAGATGTTGAAGTGATAATTTCGCTTTTGTTTTATAACATAAAGAATCTTCTTTACACGAATGACTGAAACACTTGGTTTGATGTCGTTTACGGTAAAGGAGATTTTTTGTTGACAAAAGGTGTGTGTGGGGGGGGGTAGTATTATATACAAGAAACAAAAGGGAAAACTCATAAATGTCAATTAGTATACTTTTTGTATTACTTATCTTGGAGATAAATGGATATGATGATAACGATAATAATTTATTTTCTCATCTTGTTTGTTATATTTTTTTTATTGATAAAACCAGGCAGACTTAAAAAGTCTAAAAAAGCAAATGCCTACAGTGCTTCCGTAGGCAATATAAATAATGGTATACTTATTACTATAGCATTAATGATAGGTATGGCCATTTTCTATTTTATTTCATCTTCTGCATGCATATTATTTATTATTATCACAGGTCCTGCTTTGTTTCTGTATTCGTTAAAATCAGAAAAAAAGCAGAAATCAGAACGGGATTTCAATAATTTCTATAAAGACTGCACTGCACAGGGAATACATAGCGTTTCAGATCTTAAATCTGAGGCCAAAAAACAACGAGCACTGCTTATAGCCAAATCAAACAATCTTTCGGTAAATTCTGACGAAGACCTAATAAATTATATTAAGAGATTTGATAAACTACGCGATAAAGAATCATCAACAAGGCTTGAAGTATTAAGCAATGATGAACAGAAAGAGTATGATGAGCTCACATTGTACGCATCTCTTCATGGCATTGATAAGCCTCTTGCGATGATTGATGATTTGATAAAAGGATTTACTGCTGAGGCTAATGGAACTTCATATATGCAAAAAAAGAGAAGCTCTGACGGTGCTTTGCTCGCGGGCATGGCATCAGGTATAGGTGGAAGTATACCTGCGCTGATGTCATTGTCAGAAACAGCCAAAAGGAATGAAGCTATAAGCCAATACAATAATATCGCCGGCGAAATTAACCGAGTCCGTGCTCGATATGCTCTTGATTGTCAATGTAAAGCAGATGAATATAGAGCTATCAGAAAAAAATTTGAAATAATGCTTACTAAAGAGCTTCCCGTAGAAGAAATATTTAATTACCTGCAGTTTAAAAATACAGCTGTCAAGGTTTCTGAAACAGGCACTATAACTGTAGATGTTGAAGTCAGCCTGAAAAAATATATTTCAATTTTTGATAATGTAAATGCCGTAGCAGATGGCTCGGTAATTGCCGAGATATATAACAAAGGTAAAAAGATTGGAGATGCAGTACTTATTTTTGATCTTTACGGTTGTCAACCTGAAAATATCAATATTCCGGTGAATCGGCCATTGTCGGACGGTAAATTCGTTGATCATTTCCCTCATGGTGCTCATCTAAGAGGTATGTGTTTATTTGTGGGCATACTTGGCACTACGGCTGATGATTATACTGTAAAGTTTATCCCGGGAGATCTTTGGGCAATAGAAAAACCGCTAAGCGGCGTGAATTATTGATTAATAATTGTTCAGTCTGTAGTTATGGTACATCGCAGCTATCCGGACCATGGAACAATACAGATTGCTATATATGATAACAGATTGGAAATTACTTCTCCGGGAAAATTGCCAATGGGACAAACGCTGGAGCGTATGAAGGAAGGTTATTCAAAAATCAGAAATGAAGCTCTTGCCCATGCGTTTTCCTATATGAATTTAATCGAGCATTGGGGAAGCGGTATTCCGAGAATTATTGGAAAGATAAAAGCCGCCGGTCTGCGGGAACCGGAGTTTATTGGCGGTGAAGTGGATCTACGTATCAATATCTATCGGGGGCAAGTTAATGGCACTGCAGAAAGTAATAATGCCGTCAAACTGCCGTTAAACCGCCAATAAATGAACAGAAACAGGAGATTTATAAGTATGTGCTGGAAAATGCCGGTATAACGACAGCACAAGTAATGAATCTTCTTGGAATAAAACAGCGTAGAGCCAGAGAGATTTTAGGTAAGATGGTTGAAAACGGATATCTGAGAAAAGAAGGTGCTTCACGAAGCACAATTTATGTTAATAATATAGATCTTAAGGAAGATAATCAATAAGTCGCATACGATTTATAAAATCAAAACTTTAACTTTCCCCTCCTATTTCTTACTATTATTTGTCTATTTGGTTAAGTTTATTGACGGCATAAATTTGTAAAATTATAATGGCTGTATCATAATGGGAAAGGTATATATATGACAAAAGGACTAATCAGAAGAGCGACCACGGCTTTGCTTGCCCTTGGCATTGCCTTTGCGCCGCCTATGGCATCATTATCAGATACAGGAACAGCCTACGCCGCCGAATGGACAGGAAGGGTCAATGCGACCTCTCTTAATGTCAGGAGCGGCCCGGGCACAAGCTACAGCTCGGTGGCCAGGCTTTCAAATAATGCTCAGGTAACTGTAGTCTCTCAGGAGACGGGAAGCGACGGATATGTATGGTACAAGATCCGTTTTTCCGGAGGAGAGGGCTATGCAAGGAGCGATTACATAAGGGAGCCTGTGGCTTATACCACAGATGCGAATTTTGAAAACTATCTCAATCAGCAGGGATTTCCCGAGAGCTACAAGGACGGCCTGAGAGAGCTGCATGCCCAATATCCCAACTGGATATTTACAGCGCAGCACACAGGTCTCAGCTGGAACGAGGTCATCCCCGAGGAGAGCAAGATAGGACGAAACCTTGTACATAAGGATTCCATTTCTTCATGGAAATCCATAGAGGAGGGCGCTTACGACTGGAATACATCCACATGGGCACCTCTTGACGGAAATGCTTGGAATCCCGCATCAAGGGAGATAATAATGTATTACATGGATCCCAGGAATTTCCTTACGGATCCCTACATATTCCAATTTGAGCTTCAGAGCTACAATGAATCCACACAGACAAGGGACGGAGTTGTGAAGCTGGTGGAGGGGACCTTCCTTGCAGGGGATGCGATAGTTCCTATCGAGGGCTCCCTGGTAAGCGGAGGAACACCTGTTGCCGTTACGGACAATACACAAAATCAGGACAATAACTCTGCGACAGCGCCTTCTTCACCCGGGAATACTCAGACCTCTCCTGACGGAGCGGTGGTAGTGGGAAGCGGGCCTTCATCAAACTCGGGATATGTAAATTCAGGGCCCGGAGCTGTGGGCAATCAGACTTCGGAGACAACTTCTCCCGGAGTCATCATAAGCCCTCAAGCGGGCGGAAGCCCTACAGCTTCCTCGGAGACTCAGGCTGATGCTTCGGCTCAGGGGACCTCAACAGATCCGTCGGCTACAAATGCAGCCGGCGGAACTGAGAACGCACAGCCTACAATGAAGGCGGTTCCCTATGTTGACATTATTATGGAGGCCGCAAGGCGTTCGGGTGTAAGTCCTTATGTTCTGGCGTCAATGATAATCCAGGAGCAGGGAAAGGACGGAGGCTCGGATCTCATATCAGGCTCAAGCACATCCTATCCGGGAATATACAATTACTTCAATATAGGAGCCTATGCCCATGACGGAATGGGAGTGGTTGAGGCGGGCCTTAATTATGCCTCACAGTCATCACAGACAGGAACTGATCTGAGGCCTTGGAACAATATCGAGAAGGCGATAATAGGGGGCGCTGTAGCTTATGGTGCCAATTATGTAAATCAAGGACAGGATACCTTCTACCTGAAGAAATTCAACGTGCAGGGCGACAACAAATATCAGCATCAGTACATGACAAATGTTCCTGCGGCAGCTTCCGAGGGAGAAAAGATCGCAGCGGCATATAATTCGGACATCAAGTCGACGGCTCTGGTATTTAAGATACCTGTATATACAGATATGCCTGAAACCGCTTGTGCGGCTCCCACTATTGACGGAAGCCCCAACAACAAGCTCTTGAATCTTACTATAGACGGATACACCTTGACCCCCACTTTCAACAAGGATACGACAGAGTACAGCCTTATAGTTGACGGCTCGGTATCAAGCGTCAATATCATAGCTCAGGCTATAGATTCGGAGGCTACGGTAAGCGGATCGGGAACGGTGGATCTTGTTACGGGAGTAAATACAATAAAGATAACTGTGACGGCAGGAAACGGCTCTACGAGAGATTACACAATTAATATCAGTAAGAGCGGTGACAGCACGGGTACCGTGGCCGGGACACCTTCAGGGAATACGCCTTCCGAAAATACCGGAGCAGGCCCCGGAGTGACCTCCCCTACAGGAGAGTCTCCGGTCTCACCCGCAGGACCCGACTCGCAAACTCAGGCCTCACAGCCTTCCATTATAATTATCGGATAAGCAGGGAGCATTATGAAGAGTATTAAAAGCTACATTACGGAAAATATTAAAAAGACAACTGCGGGAGCGGTGCTGACGCTTGCCCTTATGGCATGTATGATGCTGCAGGTATTTGCGGCGACCGGTCAGATAAGCTTCAGCGACCCCACAGCTCAGACGGGATCCGAGGTAAATGTCACCATGAAGATCTCCGCTGACGATGACGCAAAGCTTGCAAACGCCAATGTGGTGCTCAGCTACGATGCAGATAAGCTTGAGTTTGTGGCGGGCACAGATGCGGACGGAGGAGCGGGAACCATAAGAGTCCACGGCGCTTCAAACGGAGCCGGGACCTCGACTCTTGAGTACAACCTTAAATTCAACGCCTCAGCAGCAGGCACAGCAGCTATAACCATAAGCACTCAGGAGGTTTATGATGACGCCGATCAGTTGGTTCAGATGAGCCATCTTGGAAGCTCGGCGGTAAGCATAGCCGCTGAGGAGGCCGCTTCCTCAAATGCGGATCTCGCTTCACTTAATGTGAGCCCGGGAAGCCTTTCGGAGGCCTTCAGCGCAGATGTGACCTCATACAGTGTTGTGGTAGGTCCCTCTGTTGACAGCCTCATTATAGATGCGCCTGCGGCTGACGGAGGAGCAAATGTCATAATCTCAGGCAACGAAGGCCTGCAGATGGGCGAGAATACTGTGACCGTGAGAGTTACAGCCGCTGACGGAGTCACAACAAAGGACTACACGATAAATGTTACAAAGCAGGAGGGCGGAGCCGAGGCCACAGACGGAGAGAGTCAGGGCGAGACCATGGCTGAGCCCACCACAGAGGGAGTTAAGCTCTCATCTACGGGAAAGACGATAACAATTATGTCTCCCGGCGATGATGTTCAGATACCTGAAGGCTTCAAATCAGGAACAATATCTGTTGACGGCCACAGAGTACAGGGCTGGGTATGGGGAGCAGACACCGATCCCGAATATTGCGTGGTATACGGAATGAATGAGAACGGTGAGCTCAACTTCTACAGATACGACATGGCGGAAAAGACCATACAGAGATACTTTGAGGATCCTCTTGCAGTGGGCTCTGTAAGCGGAGCTCAGTACACAGAGCTTCAGCAGACCTATGACAGCCTTGTAAGGGATTACGACCTCAGATTCCTTCTCATATGTATACTTGGCATGTTGGTGCTTATACTGTTTGTACTGGTGGTATACCTTATCATAAAGCTCAGAAACGCATCAGATGACGGCGATTCCTCGACCGGAAGGACGAGAAGCTATCAGCAGGGAAAGAGCAGAGGAAGATCCTCGGACAGGAGAAGGACTGCGGCACCTCAGGCAATGTCCTACGATTATGACAATGAGTACGGCGATGAATACGCTGACGAATATGCAGATGATTATGAAGGAGATTATGATGATGAGGCGGATCTCAGCCATGACTACAGCTACAAGGATGAGACGCCTGCGGACGATGAGCCTGTTCCCGATGAGACCCAGGTATTAGAGCCTGTAAAGAGCCCCCGGAGAAAGCAGGAGGCATCGGAGAAAAAGGAGAAGCCTTCAAAGCAGGAAAATTCATCGGATATATTTGACGACGAGTTTGACACCTTTGATATTTAATTTCAAAGCCAAAAAGATGATTCGGGGTTCGGACAAGAGTCCGGGCCCCGTATTTAATAAAGAAAATTTTATAAACAATTTAGAGATATATAATTCCTATCTATTTGCAATTGAATTCATCTGATAGTATAATTAGAATGTTTTTTAAGCGGTGCAACAGGAGGTTTTATGAATCAATTCACTGAAAAAGCAAGGATCGCTCTCGAACTCGCATATGATGCGACGGAGGAGCTGGGAAATAATTATATAGGGTCCGAGCATATACTCCTCGGGCTAATAAGAGAGGGCAGCGGCCTTGCGGCAAATGTCCTCAGGAGAAACAATATAGATGATGCGGGAGTTTTGAAGCTTGTAAGTGGATATGTGTCCTCGGAGGAGGCCCCGTCAGGTTCAAAGGCAGGCTATACTCCCAGCGCAAAGAGGATACTTGAGGTGAGCTACAGGGAGGCTATGAGGTTCAACTCGGAGCTCATAGGAACCGAGCATCTCCTCATAGCAATGCTCAGGGATCCCGAATGCGTCGCATCAAAGATAATAAGCACTATAGGCGTGAGCATACAGAAGATATACGCTGATATACTCAAGGCCATAGGTGAGGATCTTCCCGAATACAGGGAGGAGATGAGAAAGAGAGAGGGAAAGGATAAGGAGGAGCTGACTCCTACCCTGAATCGTTACTCCAGAGACCTTACAGAGCTTGCCGCAATGGGCGAGCTGGATCCTGTTATAGGAAGAGAGAATGAGATAATGAGAGTAATAAGAATACTCTCGAGACGCACAAAGAATAACCCCTGCCTTATAGGAGAGCCGGGAGTTGGTAAGACAGCCGTTGTGGAGGGCCTTGCACAGCTCATAGTATCGGGAGATGTTCCTGACACCATATCGGGAAAGAGGCTCCTTTCTCTCGATATCAGCGGAATGGTGGCAGGCTCAAAGTACAGGGGAGAGTTTGAGGAGAGGATAAAAAAGGTAATAGCCGAGGCAAAAAATGACGGCGATGTTCTTCTCTTTATAGATGAGCTTCATACCATAATAGGTGCAGGAGGAGCCGAGGGGGCTCTTGATGCGGCAAATATATTGAAGCCCGCCCTCGCAAGAGGTGAGCTGCAGATAATCGGAGCTACAACAGTAGAAGAGTACAGAAAGCATATAGAAAAGGACAGCGCTCTTGAGAGAAGGTTTCAGCCTGTTGAGGTGGCGGAGCCCGATACTGATGAGAGCATAGCCATCCTTATGGGAATAAGAGAAAAATATGAGCAGCACCACAAGGTCATCATAAGCGATGAGGCTGTCAAAGCTGCCGTAAAGCTTTCGCAGAGATATATAAATGACAGGTTCCTTCCTGATAAGGCTATCGACCTTATAGACGAGGCTGCATCAAAGATAAGGATAGGGACCCATAAGGAGCCTGAGGAGATAAAGAAGCTGAAGGAGGAGGTCGCAGACCTTGAGCTTCAGAAGGAAAATGCCATAAGGCAGGAGGATTACACAAAGGCGGGAGCCGTAAAGAAGAGTCAGGAGAGGAAAAAGAAGAAGCTTGATAAGCTCATGAATATGTGGGAGGCTGAGAAGGAGAGCTTTGACCTTACCGTGACGGAGGAGGATATAGCAGAGGTCGTTTCAGGTTGGACAAAGATACCGGTAAAGAGGCTTTCTCAGGAGGAAAGTGAAAGGATAATGCACCTTGAGAGCATACTTCATGAGAGAGTTGTCGGACAGGACGAGGCCGTCACCGCAGTGGCAAAGGCCATAAGGAGAGGCCGTGTCGGAATAAAGGATCCCAAGAGGCCTATAGGCTCCTTCATGTTCCTTGGGCCTACCGGTGTGGGAAAGACAGAGCTTTCAAAGGCACTTTCGGAGGCTGTATTCGGATCTGAAAATGCTCTCATACGAGTTGACATGTCCGAGTACATGGAAAAGCACAGCGTATCCAAAATGATAGGCTCACCGCCCGGATATGTGGGATTTGACGAGGGCGGACAGCTTTCCGAGAAGGTAAGGAGGAATCCTTATTCTGTAATACTTTTTGATGAGATAGAGAAGGCTCACCCTGATGTATTCAATATCCTTCTTCAGGTGCTTGACGACGGACATATATCCGATGCTCAGGGAAGAAAGATAGATTTTAAGAACACCATAATAATAATGACATCAAATGCCGGAGCCATGAACATTATCGAGCCCAAGAGATTGGGCTTTGCCTCGGGCGATGACGAGGGCAAGAATTACGGGGACATGAAGAACAAGGTCATGGACGAGGTAAAGCATATGTTCAAGCCCGAGTTCTTAAACCGTATAGATGAGATAATTGTATTCCACCAGCTCAACAAGGAGCATATGTCAAAGATAGTGGATATAATGCTCGGAGATATAGTAAAGCGAGTTAAAAACCAGATGGACATAAAGCTTAAAATATCTGACGATGCAAAGCAGCTCCTTATTGACAAGGGATACGACGAAAAGTACGGGGCAAGGCCCTTAAGGAGGACTATCCAGACACTTGTTGAGGATGAGCTTGCGGAAAAGATACTTGAGGGAGCGGTAAAAGAGGGAGATACCGTAAATATAAAGCTTTCTCCCAAGGATAAGGACAAGCTTCAGATAAAGGCAACAGCTCACAGAAAACCTAAATTTGAAGAGGGCAGGGTACTTGACCCCTCGGAGGATATGTCGGGAATCGAGATCACCGAGATAATAGCCCCCATTGATTATGAGGAACCCCCTAAAAAGCCAAGGAGGAAGTCAGTCAAGAAATAATTATGAAGACTGCGAAGACACAGACAGTATTTTTTTGCAAGAACTGCGGGTACGAATCCGCAAAGTGGATGGGACAGTGCCCATCCTGTCATGAATGGAATACATTTACCGAGGAGCCTGTCGTAAAGACAGGCTCCGACAGTCGTGTAAAGGACAGTAAGCTTCCGAAGCAGGAGAAGCCACTATATATAAATGAGATAGATTCGAAGGATTCAAACAGGCTTTCAACGGGCTTCGGGGAGCTTGACAGAGTTTTGGGAGGAGGTATAGTGGAGGGCTCCCTTGTACTTGTAGGAGGCGAGCCCGGTATAGGAAAATCCACTATACTTTTGCAGCTTGCGGGAAACCTGGCAGCCTCAGGGAAAAAGGTCATATATATTTCCGGAGAGGAGTCCTTAAGACAGATAAAGCTGAGAGCCGACAGGATAGGAAGGATAGAAGGAGAGCTTACATTTCTTTCAGAGACCAATACAGACAGGATAGTAAATACACTTGAAAGGCTGCGTCCGGATGTGGCGGTGATAGATTCCATACAGACAATGTATACAGAGGAGGCGGGAACGGCTCCGGGGAGCATCACACAGGTCAGAGAGTCGGCTTCAAGGCTTATGGTAAGCGCAAAGAGCTGCGGAATAGCCACCTTCCTTGTGGGACATGTGACAAAGGAAGGGACAGTGGCCGGGCCCAGAGTCCTTGAGCATATGGTGGACACTGTCCTCTACTTTGAAGGCAGCGGAGCAAACGGCTACAGGATAATAAGGAGCGCAAAGAACAGGTTCGGCTCCACAAATGAGATAGGAGTCTTTGAGATGGGGCAGGGAGGCCTTTCGGAAGTGCTTAATCCCTCGGAGCTCATGCTTGAGGGAAGGCCCGAGGATGCAAGCGGTGCTGTTGTCGCCTGCCTTATGGAGGGCACACGTCCGATACTTATGGAGGTACAGGCCCTTGTAACAGAGACCGGCTTCGGAATGCCCAGAAGGCAGTCCTCGGGAATAGATTACAACAGGTTGAATCTCCTTCTTGCTGTGTTGGAAAAGCGGGTGGGATATGCCATGAACAGATTTGACGCATACGTCAATATAACAGGCGGAATGAGAGTGAATGAACCCGCTACAGACCTTGCGGTCATCATGGCAGTGATATCAAGCTTTAAAAACAAAGTCATACCGGCTGATACCATAATATTCGGCGAGGTGGGGCTGTCGGGCGAGGTAAGAGCCGTGGCCCACGCGGACATAAGAGTAAACGAGGCAAAAAAACTCGGATTTAAGCGTGTGATACTTCCTAAGGCGAACATGTCAAAGCTCGGCAAGATAGAAAATATAGAGCTTATACCTGTAAGAAGCATATCCGAGGCGGCATCCTTCCTGTAGACGAAAGCCGGAATTTTTTACATAAATTCGGGTTGCTCCCTTCGCACTCAGGTATTATAATATGAACAGGTTATCACCGAAAAACACAGAATTCCAAAGGAGGTACTTTCGGAAATGAAATTTTTTATTGACACAGCCAATGTTGAGGAGATAAGAGAAGCCAATGATATGGGCATTATCTGCGGAGTTACCACAAACCCCTCCCTCATAGCAAAAGAGGGAAGAGACTTCAACGAGGTAATAAAGGAGATCACATCCATAGTTGACGGCCCCATAAGCGGAGAGGTAAAGGCTACTACCACAAAGGCTGAGGACATGATCGCAGAGGGAAGAGAGATTGCAAAGATCCACAAGAACATGGTAGTAAAGATCCCTATGACAAAGGAAGGATTAAAGGCTGTAAAGGTACTTAATGCCGAGGGAATAAAGACCAATGTAACACTTATATTCACAGCAGCTCAGGCTCTTCTTGCGGCAAAGGCGGGAGCTACATATGTATCACCCTTCCTCGGAAGACTTGACGATATATCCACCTGCGGAACAGATCTTATATATGACATAGTTCAGATATTTGACAATTATCCCGACATTGACACTCAGATCATATGTGCCTCCACAAGGAATCCTATGCATATAATAGAGTGTGCAAAGGCAGGGGCTGACATAGCTACAGTTCCTTATAAGGTACTTATGCAGATGTTCAATCATCCCCTTACAGATGCGGGAATCGAGAAATTCAAGGCTGACTACGAAGCTGTCTTCGGAAAATAATTTTGTGAATTTTCAGGTCTGCTATTGACATTTCATCAGCTTTAAAGTATATTATTCAAGGTCACTTCATTCGAGTGACCTTGAAAATTTAGGGGCATCATCCAATGGTAGGATACCGGTCTCCAAAACCGTCAATGAGGGTTCGAATCCTTCTGCCCCTGTAAATTTGAAAAGAGCTCTAAAGCCTAAGATAAATGGTTTTTAGAGCTTTTTTGGTATTTTAAGCTTTATGAAGACAATATAGCTTTTGAATATAAGAAAGCTTTTTGTAAAAAAAACGGGAGAGAGTATAGTGGAACTTCGTACACTTCGTTATTTTTTGGCGGCTGCACAGGAGAAAAACATTACAAAGGCGGCGGATATCCTTCATGTGACTCAGCCCACCCTGAGCAGACAGCTCACGGATCTGGAGAGGGAGCTTGGCGTGACGCTTACGTTGCGCGGTAAAAACGGATTAAAGCTTACAGAAGACGGTATATTTTTCAGACAGCGGGCTCAGGAGATAGTTGAGCTTGCTGACAGGCTTGAGAAAAATTTTGCCAAGCGTAAGGGAGACATCAGCGGCATGGTGGTCATAGGTGCGTCTGAAGCGGTGGGAGGGCAGATACTTGCAAAGCTTATCAAAGAATTTTACGGAAAATATCCCGCTGTGCAGTTCACTCTTTACAACGAAACCGTTGACAATATTAAAGACCGCTTGGATAAGGGGCTTGTAGATATCGGACTGCTTCTGGAGCCTGTTGATGTGACCAAATATGATTATGTAAGATTATCCCGTCAGGATACATGGGGGCTTCTGGTACGGGAAGATCATCCTCTGGTTGAAAAATCATCCCTTAAGGCGGATGACGTTGCTCCGTATCCTCTTATTATGCCTCTTAGGGAGAATATCCGTGCGGAGATCATGCACTGGCTCGGAAGAGAGGAAAAGGAGCTTTCTGTCCCTTTATTTTACACCTTACTTTCAAATGCGGCTCTTATGGTAGCGGAAGGGCTCGGATGCGCCTTTTGCATGGATGGGGCATTGGCTATAAAAAGCGACCCGCGCCTCAGATTTATCCCTCTTGAGCCACGTCGAATGACAAACAGCGTATTGGTATGGAAGAAGAACAATCTGTTTTCTCCCGCCGCCTCTCTTTTCATTCAGGAGATAAATATGCTCAGGGCTAAAATAGAGTAAACCTAAAACAGAATAAATGTCAGGCATGCTTTCGATAAATATTTCTCTCGGGTTCATTCCCGGGAGTTTTTTTATCATGATAAATAGAAAAAAGGCATTAATAAAGATAATATATAAGCATTAGACATAAAAAATGCGCTCACCTATAATGCAATCGAAAGGTGAAAGGGTAAAGCTTCTTAACTGAAGAGGGTAAAAAAGGAGGCAGGGTCAATGAGAAGAATAATTTCTTTTTTGTCAGCAGCTATAACAGCTTTTTCGCTCGCAGCCAGCAGTCAGGTTGATATGCAGCATGAGGAGGAACTCCCGATAAGTGAAGGCTCAGTGAGTGACAATATTCTTATAGCTTATTTTTCTTGGGCTGAAAATGCAGTACTTCCTGAGGGAGACGGAGAGGCGGATGCAGTCTCATCACCAAGTGTCCGTGTGCCGGGTAATGTTCAGCAGCCGGCAGGTTGGATTCAAGAGGAAACAGGAGGTGATCTGTTTTCTATCCGTGTAACAGAGCCTTACCCGTCCGATTGGGATGCGTGTCTTGAACGGGCTAACGAGGAGAGAGGCAGCAATGCACGGCCTGAGCTTCAGGAGAACATACGTGATCCGGAACGATATGACACGGTTTTTCTCGGCTATCCTAACTGGTGGTATGGCGTACCGATGCCATTACTCAGCTTTCTGGATCAAAACGATTTTTCAGGGAAAAATGTATACTTATTCTGCTCCCATGGTACCGGAGGACTTGCAAACAGTGTAGACCTGATTACAGAGGCTGTGCCTGATGCAATCATTTCAGATAATATTTTTGATTGCTGTGAGGAAGACGCCCCTTCATCGGAAGATGATGTGAAATCATGGGTAAATGAACTTGGATTTTTTATTGCTTCAGCAAATCAAAACGAGCAGGAGGAGGTTTCTATGAGAATATCTGTGACTGACGGAGAAAACAAGGTAGAGTATGAATTAAATAACAGCGGGGCGGCAAGGACCCTTTATGAAATGCTGCCGCTTACTGTGGGGGTAGAGGATTTCAGCACAAATGAAAAGACTTTTTATCCTCCGAAGGAGCTTCCCTGTGAAGATACACCGCTTGCCGGGACGGATGCAGAAGGAGGGACCTTGGCTTATTATGAGCCTTGGGGAGATGTGGTAATGTTTTACGCAGGATATAACGGAAATTCTTCCTTATACGAATTAGGGCACGCAGTTTCAGGCACAGACAGTATAAGCAGCCTGTCAGGGACGATCACTATAGAAGCGGTTGAATAATATAGCTTTTTCGGTATTTGAATATAATTTTTTAAATTTGGAGGAACATAGCATGGAACTTAAAAAATTACCTGTGATAGCCATGGGTGCATGGGCATGGGGAAATGACGGAACTTTTGGAGAAAAGCTGACCGCAGAGGATCTGCGTCCTGTGTTTGACGCTGCTATGAGGGCAGGGCTTAACTTATGGGATACTGCTTATGCATATGGCATGGGTAATTCTGAAAAAATACTCGGGGAGTTTTTGAAAGACTATCCCCGGGAGAGTGTTATTATTTCTGATAAATTTACACCTCAATGCGCTGAAAGTGATGCGGAAAATGCGGTTATAGAACTTTATGAGAAAAGCGCCAAGTTGCTTGGCACAGATGAAACAGACATTTATTGGATACATAATCCTGTAGGAGCACCTGAGTGGACCCGTAAGCTTATCCCTCTTGCAAAGTCGGGAAAGATAGGATGAATCGGGCTTTCCAACCACAACATGGCCGAGATAAAGGAGGCTTCCGACATATTGGAGGCGGAGGGACTTAAGATATCCGTCATACAGAACCATTACAGCCTTCTTAATCGTTCCTCGGAGACATCAGGTATCCTTGACTACTGTAAGGAGAATGACATCACCTTCTTTTCCTATATGGTTTTGGAGCAGGGGGCATTATCGGGAAAATACGATACAAGTCATCCGTTCCCTGCAGATTCCGACAGAGGGGAGGTATATAATCCGATGCTGCCCGAATTGGAAAAGTTGAACGCTTGCTTAAAGGAGATAGCCGACACTCATGACGTAGCGGCGGCGCAGATACCGATAGCCTGGGCTATTGCAAAGGGAACACTGCCTATTATCGGCGTTACAAAGGTATATCAGGTGGAGGATGCGATAAAAGCTGCCTCATTGAAACTTTCTGAGGAGGAAATTACTCGTATGGAGAAGCTTTCCGGAGAGATGCAGCTGAATGTGATTCGTTATTGGGAAAAGGAAATGAAATAAGTGGAGCGATGCTCCGATGGCAGTCTATACATTCCTTGAGAGCTATGATTGGACCGGAAAGACATTGATCCCGTTTAATACCGGTGCCTCCGGTGGTTTCGGAAGGAGCCTCTCTGGAATAGAGAAGAGTGCTTCAGGGGCAGAGACGGCAGAAGGCTTGGAGCTTACTGAAGGTGAGCTGTCCGACGCGGTGAATCGTATCACCGAATGGCTTACAGGCCTTGGTCTGATCGGCTAATGCGGGAAAGGGGGAGGCGGTTTGAAGCCGAAGGCAAAAATTAAAATAGGTATTGCGACCATGTCAGGCCTTATGATAAGCGGAATAATGCTCTCTGAACATGTTTTTTCTTTTTTAAACATTCATGGGGCATGTCCTTTGCAAGGCTTCTTCACATGTCCTCCTCATATTGGGGATTTGTGCTTATGTCTTTTCATATCGGGCTTCATTGGAGTATGCTCCTCAATATGGCAAGGAAGGCAGGAGATGGAGGACATGGAACTCAGGGGAAACGGAAAATACTATTTCGCATACTTGGTGCTTCTATAGCTGTCTACGGCTTTGCTGTATTTATCCGTAACAGGCAAGGCAAAATAAACGCTTTGCCCGAAGGCGGATGTCAGAAAGGCTCTTGAGGTGCAGGAAGACGGGGGAGAGCAGCTTAAGGAGAACGTTGAGCAATGGATTCAAAGAAACATAGCTTATCACAGGTTATAAATAAAATTTAAAATATAAGTTTTTTATATAAATACCTCTCTTAAATGTCATTTCAGATAATTTTGATATAATCTTAAATATCAAAAAGAGGAGTAATATCGAGATGACTGAAATAAGGCAAACATTTTGCAGCATATGTTCCTCGGATTGTCCCATGAAATGCCTCATAGAGGACGGAAGGATAGTCGGAGTGGAGCCCGCAGGAGGCGGACTTTGCTCAAAGGGAGCTGCGGCTCTGCAGTATGTATATAACAAGGACAGGATAAAGACAGCTCTGAAGCGGGTCGGTGAAAAGGGCAGTGGAAAATTTGAAGCTGTTTCCATGGACGAGGCCCTCTCAATAACAGCCAAGAGGCTTTTGGAGCTCAGAGAAAAATACGGGCCCGAATCCGTGGTATTCTATGCGGGATACCCCAAATGGTTCAGGCCCGCTCTTTTGCGTTTTTCAAACGCTTTCGGCTCTCCGAATTTCTGTACCGAATCAAGCACCTGCTTTCAGGCCTATGCCCTGTCTTGGGCTTTGACCTTTGGAGGAAAGCCTGCGGGACCCGACCTTAAAAATTGCAGGACTCTTGTTCTCTGGAGCAGGAATATATTTCACTCGGACATAAAAATGGGGCCCGTCCTTCGGGACCTCAAAAAAAGAGGAGTGAAGATAATAGATGTGGATCCGAGAAATACAGTTACAGCGAGAGAAGCCGACATCCGGCTTGATCCTATTCCGGGAACAGACGGAGCTCTTGCACTTGCCATGGGAAATGTGATTATAAAAGAGGGTCTTTATGACAAGGCTTTTACGGAGAAATATGTGTATGGCTTTAAGGAGTACTGTGATTATGCAAGGGGATTTACTCCGGAGAAAGCGCAGGAAATAACAGGAGTAGGAGCCGCTAAAATTATTGAGGCGGCAAGACTTTATGCAAAGAACAGCCCTTCGGCAATTATGTTTTCAGCTTCACCTGTAGTACACAATATAAACGGAGTTCAGAATTACAGGGCGGTGGAAGCTCTTATTGCCATAACGGGAAATTATGACATAGAGGGAGGAAACAGGGTCAGGGCAGCGGCAGCAGCGCCCCTTAACGAGTTCGGGAAGGTCATAAGAAAGAAGGAGTCGGAGGCTATAGGACAGAGAGAATTCCCCGCTTGGTTTGACTGCTCCTGTGAGGAGGCACAATGCATACATCTCGGAAGACAGATATTGACCGGCGAACCATATCCTTTGAAGGGGCTTTTTGCTATGGGTATGAATCACAGGATGTGGCCGAAGCCCTCAAAGCTTAACGAAGCTCTTTCTCGTCTTGAATTTTATGTCGATACAGATATATTTATGTCGGAATCTGCAAAGTACGCGGACATCATACTTCCCGCTCAGAGCTTTTTTGAGCATGATGAGATACTTCCACAAAGAGGAGAGGCTGTTCGTATGAGGCCTGCCATTATACCTCCCTATGGGGATGCGGAGAATGATATAGTAATAATTCAAAGGCTCATGAAGCTCATGGGTCTTTCGGACGATGTGCTTTCCGGAAGCTATGACGAATACATGGAATATATCCTTTCGCCCTCAGGTGTAAGTCTTAAGGAACTGAGAAATAAACCGGAGGGAGTGCCCGGAAAAAATCTCATAAAGCCTGTGGTAAAAAGCTATGAGACAAAGCGGTTTTCCACTCCATCGGGAAAGGTCGAGCTTTACTCGCTTGTCCTTGAAAAATACAGAGAAAGCCAAGGCTATGAACCGCTTCCTCATTATACTGATTTCAGAGAAAAGACAGCAAGGAAGCTTGGAAGCCGGGAAAAAGCCGAGGAATTTAAAAAGAGCTATCCGCTCATATTGAATACAGGCTCAAGAAGGCCTCAGTTTTTCCATTCGAGAACCTACAGAATGTCATGGCTTAAAAATCTTGAGGAGGCTTCACTTGTTGAAATGCATCCTGACGATGCGAATGAAAGGGGACTTCGGGACGGAGACCGGGTTAATATAAGCTCTCCTGTGGGGAGCATAGAGGCTTTTTTGTCAGTAAATCTTTCCTGCCATCCCAGGGTCGTAAATATATATCACGGGAACGAGTCGGCCGATGCAAATGAGCTTATACCTGAGGATTATCTTGATCCTGTTTCAGGCTTTCCGGGATTTAAATCTTATTTTTGCGAGGTAAGGAAAACAGATGAAGGTTCAAATTAAGACAGATACCGATAAATGCGTTGGATGCCTTGCCTGTATGACAGCCTGCATAGCAGCGCACTATTCCTTTGAAGATGAAGATGCGGAGAGCTTCAGGAGCATAAGAAGGCTAAAGGATGAAAAGGCGGGATTTCAGAAAAATATATGTATTTCATGTACTCATTGCGGAGGCTGTATAAATGTATGCAAGAGTGGAGCAATCTTCAGAGACGAAGAAACAGGACTTGTGCTATTCGATAAGGCTCTCTGTACAGGCTGCAAAAGCTGTGCTGAAGTATGCCCTGTTTCAGCTATAAGCTACGATAAAGAAGGGAAAATAAAAAAGTGCGACGGGTGTGTGGACAGAGTAAGAGCGGGAAAAGCTCCCGCCTGCGTATCGGTATGCTATATGAAGGCTATAAGCATTTAAGGTAATATTTCCGGACAATTTTGCATCATAAGTCCATTAACGGGAAATGCTGTTGACAGCAAATTAAATTCATAGTAAGTTGATAGACAAATAATGCAAATATCTCCTGACGAGTATCCGGCCGGTGCCTGCTCAGCTTGATTTTGACTTATTTTATAAAGGCATTTTGGAGGGAACGATTATGAGGCCAAAGATGGCAAGGCGCTTTTTAGCTCTTGCTTTATCTGCAGTGATGATACTTGAATCAGGAGTTACTTCATTAGCCGCCGAAAGCAGTGCGGCTTTTGAGAATGCTTCAGATCAGTCAGGATCGGAGGCAGAAGCTGTTGACAGTTTACCTGAGGCTGCGGAAAAGGAAGAAGCAAGTAGTGAGAAAGAAAGCCTGAAAGATGAGAATGTACTAAAAGAAAGCGATGAAAATCAAAAAAACGAAAATGTAGTTAATGAAAATAATGAAAACCGAAAAGACGAGAATGAAACAGGTGAGGATGCTACAGATACAGATATTAAAGAAAATCCCGAAAGTGTAGAAAAAGAGAGCACTGATGTGAGAGATAATAAAAGCTCTTCAGAAGATGAAAGCTCTGTCGAAGATGATAAGCTAAAAGATGATAAGTTAAAAGATGATAAGACAGAAAAGGATATAAGCTTAGAATATCCGGCACAGAGATTCGTAAAGAAGGTAGGGAATGTAAAGATAACTGTGGAAGCTCCTGCCGGAGCGTTTCCCAAGGGAACACGCCTTAAGGTAAAAAAAATAAGATCCTCAGCGGTCATTGAGGAGATAAAGGAAGCATCAGGCAAAAAGCATATCACACGCTCTGATATAAAGGCATATGATTTTAATTTTTATACTGATGAAGAGGAAAATATAGAGCCCTTAAAGGAGATATCCGTTCGCTTCACAAATCTTAATATTAAGGAAAACAGAGAGATATCTGTATTCCACATGGAAGATGAAAAATCCATAGCCGATCCTATAGATGCGGATTATACCGAGGATGAGTCAGGCGCTGTAGAACTCAGCGTTTCTGACTTTTCTATATATGCAATACTTGAGACACCTGAGGAAGATGAAGAATCGCCTGCCGCATCTCCGTCGGAGGCTGCGGAGGAGGAACCTGAATTCGGCAATACGGCAAATTATGATTCATCTTTAAACCTTGCTGACGGAAATGATTCGTTTTTCGGAGGGGAGTTAATATACCTTTACAATGAGCTTTCGATATCGGGAAACGAGGCCGCGGTACCTGCAGGCAGCTATACTGTCATAAGGCTTTCAAAGGACAAATTTACAGCCCCGAAGAGGACTGACATATCTGCTACCTTTGAGAGGATAGACAACATAGAGATAACGGAAAATGATTCTGAATATATAATAAAAACCATATATAAGGAGCTTTACGGAGGCTTTACAGGCGCAACTCCTTTAAAGGTAAGCCTTAAAGCGGGAAAGACCGAGAACCTGACAAAAGCTGTAATAAATCAGGAATATTACAGTCCGAAGGGCAAAAAGCTTTCAGAGAGCGAGGTTGAGGTAAACGGTAAAGCGGCGATAGAAACCGTTTATGGAGCAAACTACTCGGCTGAGGCTCTTAAGCTTGAACAGGCTGATGACAAATACGTTATAAAGCAAGGTGTATACATCTCTTTCAGGCCTAACAGTATCTCCAGACCTAATGCAAATATGGTAGATCCCAGAGAAAGGCGTATATATGTCCGGATACCGAAGGGAACGAAGATAAAGGAAAACACAGGATGGAGCTATGAGGAAAGCAGCGGAAGATATTTTAAGGACATCAACAGAGTCATAGAGCTCGACGATTTCACTGTGGCGCTGGATATTTCAGGCAATGATTACACCTTATATGATACTGCTCAAAGGCCAATGAGATATGATGTAAAATATTCCATGAGCCCTATAAAGGACGGATTGGTGAAAAATGACCTCGGACCTGCAGAGGCTACTGTGACAAAGTACTATTACCTTCCGAAAAAGGCTATCATAAAGGATGCATACCACAGCATATTTACTGCCAGATATCGTATGTATATAGGCAAAGACAATAATGCTCTCAAAGGAAGATCATGGGACGGGGAAAGCGGTGTAAATCTTCCCTATGACAGCTCACAGCTTTCGGAGGTCAGAGCAGCCTTTGAGCACAGAGTCATATCAAATATTTCCATTTATAACCCGAAGGATGATACCGAGCTGTGGAAGTTTGTGATAAAGTCAAGCGTTACAGATGTCCCCGGATATACATATCCGAGCGAAATACGTCTTAACATAAGAGGACTTGGGGAAGACAGCGATTTCCTTAAGGAGAAGCTTGAAGGTACCAAGGCTTACGGAATAAAATATGACGGAACGAAGGAGCTCATTTCTGATAATGTCCCCATAATAACGAGCGAAAATCGTACGACATCTCTCGGAGAAGAGGACCTTGCCAAATTTGACGGCAGGGAGTATAAGTCTGTAGAGTTTGTCTATCCGGGGGACGGAATAGTACTTACCGGAAAGGATGAGATCTATAAATACAGTACAGCTTTTTACACCCTTGTGATCGCGGACATAAGGCCTGATATCCTTGTTGATCTGAAAAAGCTTATAAGTGAAAATAAGATCCCTCAGATAAACGGTATTCAAAGAAATGCTCCGGGATACTCCGTATATGATGATTTTTCTCGAGTTTTTTACGAGATCACATACAAGGTAAAGGATGACGATACGAGTCAGACTACCCAAAAGGGTTCTCAACTTTCCGATACCGACAGCGTTTTCAGGCTTCAATATGATTATATATCAAGAGCTAATGATATAGGAATCACGAATGGATCAAGCTTTTATGTGGATGATATAGTGACCTCAAGGACCGCATATACCCACACAAGATACGGAAGCTTTGCGGATGCTACCGAGCCGGAAAATCTTAACCTGTATTATCTGGTACCTGACGGATTGGAGCCTATAGATGACCCTGAAATGTTCAAGGAGCTTGAGGTAATAAGAGGCTATCTTCCCGGAAAGAATCTTGTGGTGGCAAAGCCTGAAACCATGCATGTGCCATATATCACAGATTTAAACAGGAATTCCTCTTCCGCGTCAGAGACCAATTACTACGCTCTGAGTTTTAAGGTGACAGAAAGGCTTGACATAGGAAGCTACAATATAAGCGCCGCAGTTGCCTTTGACAATAACCGAATAGACGTAAAAAATGGCAGACAGTATGGAATACTGAATAATGACACGCCTTCCGGTGATTGGGCCGATTTAAATAAAAATGCCCGAAACAGACCTGAGGACGACTCCAAATTCACAGGCTTACGTTCAGCCGCCTTTTCCGTATATCCTCCCAAGGTGCTTGTGCCTATGAAATCTGTAAAACTTTCATCAGAGCCTGATACCGCTTATGCATCATCGGTTGGTAAAAAGGCTACTATAGGAACTGAGATAGATTACAGATGGAGGCTTCAGAATAACAGCACACAGGCTATAAAGAACCTTACAATAATAGACATATTGCCCTACGCAGGGGACAAAGCCATAGTTGAAAATGCGGCAAAGGAATATCCTCAGAGAGGCTCGAAATTTAAGACTCCTCTCATAGGTATGGAGCCGCAGGATAAATTTGATATATATTATTCAACGGATGCGGTAAAGAGCACAACGGCGGAAAACAGGGACGCAAACTGGTCGGATACTGTGGAGGATATGTCAAAGGTGACAATGATAAAGGCTGTCCTGAAGGACGGGCAGACCTTGGGCGTAAATGAAAAGTATGACATAGTAACCCATAATCGTATAGAAAACAGTAATACCATAAATGACGGGGATAAGGCTTACAATTCCTTTGCCATAAGTACAAATAACGGTGCTGTGTTTATTGAGGGACTTAAGACCGAGGTGGCTGTGACCTACCCCAAGAAGGATGTTTCCGTAATAAAAACTGATGAGGATGACAGCTCCGTAAGGCTTGAGGGAGTTACCTTTGACCTTTATGAGGCAGGAAGCGACAAGCCTGTAAAGGAGGAGCTGAAGACAGACAGAAACGGACATTTTGTGATTCCGAATCTCCTTGTAGGCAAGGACTATTATCTCATAGAGACCTCCACACTTGAGGGTTACGAGCTCTCGGATGAGAAGATCCCCTTTACTGTGACTGCAGGAGAAACTCCTGTAGAGGTCATGATAAATAATAAAAAGGAGAGGACCGAGGTCACTGTAAAGAAGGAATGGATAGGCAAAGAATCCGACTATGCAGGAGTGATACTGCTTGCTGACGGTGTTGAGAAGGAGAGGGCAAAACTTACAAGGGCTGATGATTGGAGCCATACCTTCACAGATCTAAGAAAGACTGATCCCGCAACAGGAAAGGAGATAAGCTACACTGTAGAGGAGGCGGGAGCGGATTCTGAAGGAAAAGTAAGACTATCCGATGGAGTTTACAGCTTCAGTGTTTCAGGAAATGCCGAGGACGGTTATATTATTACCAACAAAAGACTTCCGGAAACCAAGCCTGATCCCGAGCCCGATCCAAATCCGGATCCTGATCCCGAAAAACCTTCCAAAGGCGGAAGAAGCGGAGGTGGCGGTGGAGACGGCACAGGCGGAGGTAAAAATATAAACCCCACACCTTCCATGACGCCTGAACCCATACCTGTACCGGAAAATGATACACCTGTGACAGAGGTGCCGGGAGATGTTCCTCCCGCTCCTTGGTATAAGCTTCCCGTTATGGGAGATACTCAATTCGGTCCGGGCTTTGTCCATGAGGAAAAGGACGAGGTGAATGTTGCGGAATCAGAGAAGGAGAGACCTGTAATAGATCAGCTTAAGGGCTTATACGAGCAAAACAACGACCTTTCGGGTTGGCTGACTGTTCCCGGAACAGGCTTCGGATATCCTGTAATGAACAGCCCCTATGCCCCGTATTATTATCAGCATCATACCTTTATGAAAAATGCGGATGAGGTGGGAATACCCTTTACAGGCCCCTACTCAAACGCTCAGAGCATGAATGTACTGATACACGGCCACAATATGAAGGATGTATCTCAATTCGGATATATCTGGAATTATCAGTACAAGAGCTTCAGGGACAAAAATCCCGTCATAGATTTTAAGACTCTCTATGATGATAAGGGAAGCTATGAGGTCATGGCTGTATTCTTTGCTCCTGAATACCCGGAGGGTACAAAGGATGTATTCTGGTGGTACAGATACATAGGAGATATGAACAAGGAACAGTTTGAGTACTTTGTCAGAAACGCAAAGGCGGCGTCACTCTATGATACCGGAGTGAATGCCGAATTCGGAGACAAGCTCATAACCCTTGAGACCTGCGCATCATCCACAGACAGTACAAGACTTGTGGTAGTGGCAAAAAAGCTGAACAAAGAATAAGTAAAGAATATATAAAGAATAATTAAAAAAGGCACACTGATTTTTCTTATCCTGTAAACAGGATGGAAAATGACAGTGCGTCTTTTTTATAAATTTTATCCTTTAGCCTATGGGCTCAAAGTCGGCAACGCCATGCTTGCAGAGAGGGCATATAAAATCGGGAGGCAGTTCATCGCCCTCGTATATGTATCCGCAGACCTTGCATACAAAGCCCTTCTTTCCCTTTGCCTCAGGCTTGGGCTTTACATTGCTCTGGTAGTAATTGTAGGTCATTGTCTCAACATCGCTTATGACTCTTGACTCGGTGACCTTGCATATAAACATTCCGTGGGTCCCGAGATCCACATATTGCTCCACTTCAAGGCTTATTACCGAATTTATATATTCGGGGAGGTATGCAAGACCGTTTTCGGTCCTTAAGGCTCTGATATTCTTAAATTTGTCGGCATCCCTTCCGCTTTGGAATCCGAAATTTTGAAATACGGAGAACGGAGCCTCGGTGGAGAGGCAGTTAAGGTTCATTTTACCGGTATTCTTTATTACCTCGTGAGAGTAGTTTGCCTTGTTTATGGTTACGGATACTCTGCAGGGAGTGTCGGTAAGCTGATTTACAGCGTTTACTATGAGACCATTATCCTTATTTCCGTCATTTGAGGTCACAACATAAAGTCCGTAGCCTATCTTAAAGAGAGCCTTTACATCATGCTTATCCGCAAGCTCGTCCGAATGGGCTATATAATCCATGCAGAGGGCCTTTGCAAGCTTCTCGATATCCTCTATGTCCTTAGCCTTTACAGATGAGCGGATATGTACGGTAGGCTGTGCAAATCTCAGACCCTCCGATGAGGAGAAAAGGCCTGTCATAACTCCCGCAGCAGTGGGAGCCCAGCTTCCGTTTTCCATGAGAGCCACAGTACGCTTTTTAAAATTCCTCTCGGTAAGATGTTCAATGAAGGACCTCATGAAGGGGAATATATCGGAATTGTAGGTTGTTGTGGCAAGCACAAGCTTTCTGTATCGGAAGGCGTCTGATACAGCGTAGCTCACATCAGTCCTTGCAAGGTCATATACTATTACCTCGGGACAGCCGTTTTCCTTGAGCTTTCCGGAAAGAAGCTCAACCGCCTCACGGGTATGTCCGTAGACAGAGGTGTAGGCTATGACTATTCCGTCCTTTTCGGCTCTGTAGGAGGACCAGGTGTCATAAAGGTTTATATAATGTCCGAGATCCTCTTTTAAGACAGGGCCGTGAAGGGGACAGATCTTTTCTATATCAAGTGACGCTGCTTTCTTTAAAAGTGCCTGAACCTGCTCTCCGTACTTTCCGACTATGCCTATATAATACCTTGCTGCTTCATCATCCCAAGGCTCGTTTACGGAAGGGGCTCCGAACTTTCCGAAGCCGTCCGCTGAAAAAAGTACCTTGTCAGTGCTGTCATAGGTGACCATGACCTCGGGCCAATGTACCATGGGCGCAAATACAAAGGTAAGCTCGTGACTTCCGAGGCTTAAGACATCGCCGTCCTTTACCACAAGCCTGTTTTTTATGTATTCGGGCTCAAAGAAGGCGTCCATCATTTCAAAGGTCTTTTCATTTCCGACTACTACCGCATCGGGGTATACCTTCAAAAACTCGACTATATTTGCGGAGTGGTCAGGCTCCATGTGCTGAATTATAAGATAATCAGGCTTTTTTTCCGAAAGCACGGAAGCTATATTTTTAAGCCATTCCTCAGTATAGTTTTTATCCACAGTATCCATTACAGCTGTTTTTTTATCTGAAATTATGTAGGAATTGTATGATATGCCGTTGGGAACAGGATACTGTCCCTCAAAAAGGTCTATATTCATATCCTCGACTCCGACATATTTGATATCCTTGGTTATCTCCACTTTAAAAGCTCTCCTTTCCTTTGGATGCGGCAATTTATAAGCGCAAAATTGATAAATATTTGTCATTACAGATTAAAACTATCACATTATGAGGCTTTCGGCAACATAAAAAGTTTGGTATAGTTAAATAATATTGAATAAGAAAGGGCTTAACAAATGGACATCAGAGCTTTTATTGACGAGCTTGACAGACTCCTGGGAAAGGATATGGCTAATGAGGCCCGGGAACTCCTTGAAGAAGGCCTTTCCGAGGCTGAGACTGAGGGAGACAGGGAAGCCATGCTGACTGTATTAAACGAGATGTCAGGCTTTTACAGAATAAACGGGGATAAAGTAAAGGGCATTGACGCCGCAGAGAGGGCGCTTTTGCTCCTTAAGGATTTGAGGCTTACGGAGTCCGTTACAGGAGCAACGACGCTTCTTAATTCGGCAACGACATTTAAGGCTTTCGGCATGGCTGCAAAGAGCCTTCTTTATTATCGTGAGGCGGAAAGGATATATGAAAGATTTCTCCAAAAAGGGGATTATCGCTTTGCGGGACTCTATAACAACATGGCAATGGCCCTTATGGATGAGGGATTTTATGAGGACTCCGAGATCTGTTTTAAAAATGCTCTTTCTGTTCTTGACGGGCTATCAGGAGCATTTGCGGAGAAGGCCATGACATATGTCAACATGGCTATGCTAAAGGACGCCGCAAGTATGGGAGAAATGGAGATAACAGCATGCCTGATGAGAGCAATGGAGCTTTTTAATGATGAGAGAGCGGAAAGGAATGCTTATTATGCTTTTTGCTGCAGAAAATCCGCGCCGACCTTCGGATATTACGGTTTTTTCGAGGCAAAGGCCGAGCTTACGGAGAGAGCCGATCGCATCTATAGTGACATGAAAGGCATTGAGATCGATAAATAAGCATAGGAGACAGGAACCTGAAAATGAAAAAGGATATAGCTGAAAAAGCTGAAAAGGAAGAGATAAAGGGGCTTGAGCTTTCTCGAGTCTTTTATGAGGAGTACGGAAGAGCTGCTTTGATGAACTTGTCCGAGGACAGGGGAGTGCTGTTTGCTGTGGGACTCTGCGGTCACGGATCGGAATGCTCGGGATATGATGACAGTATTTCAAAGGATCACGATTTTGATCCCGGCTTTTGTATTTGGCTCGGGGAAAAGGATTATGAGAGCAGCGGCTTTGCTTTTTACAGAGCCTATGAGAAGCTGCCTGAAGAATACAGAGGCTTCAAACGAAGGAGATCAGACTTTTTCGGCAGGGGAAGAAGAGGAGTTTTCTCCATACCTGAATTCTATCGCGGACTGACAGGGATAAAAGGAGCGCCGGAATGCATTACGGATTGGTTCAGGATCCCCGAGTATGCTCTTTGCGAGGCTGTAAACGGAGAGGTCTTTGAGGACCTCTCAGGGGAATTTTCCGAAATAAGAGAGAAGCTTCAGGCAGGCTATCCGCTGGACGTGCGCCTTAAAAAGATAGCGGCGGAGGCCGCACTCATGGCCCAGTCCGGGCAGTATAATTACGAAAGATGCTTAAAACACGGAGAAAAGGAGGCGGCAAGACTTGCAATAAATGAATTTGTAAATCATGCTGCCGCCATGGTATTTCTTCTTAATAAAAGGTACATGCCTTATTATAAGTGGCGCTTCAGAGCCTTAAGAGAGCTTCCGCTTATGGGGACTGAGACAGCGGAGAAGCTCTCTGAGCTCCTCATTCCCGGAAAGGGAGAGCAGGGGCCTGAACAGATCGAAAATATCATAGAGTATATATGCAGCCTTGTGGCAAATGAACTGAGGGCACAGGGGCTCAGCGACTCAAGGGATGATTATCTTGAGCCCCATGCCTTTTCAGTGATGGAACATATAGATGATGAAAATATAAGGGCTATGCATGTAATGGCGGGAGTGATGTAAATAAGCATACTTCACATATTTACAAAGAACACAACGCGGTATCATACCCTTAAAAAGGCTGCAAACAGCTCCTGCCTTCTCGGCATTGCAAGGCCTGCTGCGGTATAGCCTCCCTTAAACAGGAAATCAAAGCCTTCATCTTCAAGTCTTTTTTCTATGAGATCTATAAGGCCCTTTCTGCTCATGCGGCTGTCCTTATAATTTTCTGTTACAAAGCGCAGGAGAAATGCTATTGCCGCTGTCTGCTCGGAGTCTGTAAGCTGCTCAAGATATCTGAGATCCATATCCGTGCTTCCGAGCCTGAAGCCTGTTTCTCCCTGCATTTTCAGCTTCATGCGCTCAGGCGCACCGTGCCTTGAGGGACCTCTTTTATTTATTCCGCGGGTATCTCCGCTTTCTTCCTTAAGTCCGTTTAAGAACCCGAAGCTTCTCTTAAAAGAGGGAAGCCTGAAATCCGGGGCATAAAGCTCGGGGGCCGACTCTGAGGCTATAACGGATTTTACCCGGTCTGTAATATCTACAGGTCTGTACTCGTCCATCTGAATTATGCAGTCGGCAGGGTAGAAGTATGCGCCGCTGCTTCCTACTACTATGACTGAGGATATACCCGCCTCCTCAAAAAGCTGTCTTGCCCTCTCGATAAAGGGAGTGATAGGCTCCTTATCCCTTGATATTATTTTTTGCATAAGCTCGTCTCTTATCATGAAATTGGTGGCGGAGGTGTCCTCGTCTATCAAAAGAAGCTTGCAATCCGCTTCTATAGCCTCGGAGATATTTGCCGCCTGAGACGTGCTTCCGCTTGCATCCAAGGTGGAAAAATGAGAAGTATCGGTCTTGTTGGGCAGATCATGGATAAACATGGAAATATCCGTGTCGCTTATCTTTCTTCCGTCCTCAGCCCTCAGCTTTACAGCGCTGTCATCTGTAATGACATATTCGCGTCCGTCGCCGCGTATATGGTTGTAAACACCTCTTTCAAGGGCTTTAAGTACAGTCGATTTTCCGTGATATCCGCCTCCTGCTATGAGAGTTATTCCTTTTTTTATGCCCATGCCCCTTATTTCTTTACCTGAGGGAAGCATGATCTTAACTGCGGTACTTTCAGGCGAAACAAAGGGCAGTGCTCCCTTCATAGGCCTGTCGGAGACTCCACTTTCTCTGGGAAGCACGGAGCCGTCTGCAATGAAGGCCGCAAGCCCCATTTTTCTTATTTCATTTCTGAGAAATTCCTGATCATCCGCGAGAGCTATGACATCCCTTACCTCTTCCGAGGGAATATTTTTATATATGAAGGACTTCTCTATGCAGGGAGGAAGGATGTTAAAAAGTATCTTTTCAAGCTCCGAAGAAAGGATGGTCCTTCCTGCGGCCGGAAAGCCTACAAAAAATCTTACGGCTATCTCCCTACCCGTGATCTCACAGGCAGTCCTGCTGAGTATCTCCTGTCCGGGAGAGCTTACGCTTAAAAGCCCGCTTTTTCCGGAGCCCTTAGCGCTGAATGGCTGCTTCCTTAAAAATGTACGAAATCTGCGAAGCAGATAATCGGAAAGGGCCGTCTTTCGACTTCTTTCGGAGAGGTATTCATCAGGAAATCCTGCTGTCCTGAGAGATATATGGGCGGTGAGATGAGAGGGAGAAGCGAAGGGGTCTCCCTGAACGTGATCTACGGACAATATATATGACTTGAAGTTCCAGCTTCCTGTGAGAGATTTATAAGCGGGGTAGGAGCGTCTGTCAATGGAAAGAAGCGCCCTTTTAAGTTCAATATCAGTTTTCATTATTTTTTTTCTCCTTTATCGCAGGTATATCTTATAAAACCGGCATTATTAATTTAGCATTGAAGCCCCCACAGGTCAATAAATGTGCCTCGGTGAAAAAAATATTAAAAAGAAGAAAAAAGTGCTTGCAAAAATGTAAAAAGTATTGTAATATAATCTGCGTTGCGGAAGTGTCGGAATTGGCAGACGAGCAAGACTAAGGATCTTGTGCCCGTTTAGGGCGTGTGAGTTCAAGTCTCATCTTCCGCATTTTTTTTTGTTAAAATCGGGTCGGTCCTTTTGAAGGAATATGTCCGATTTTTTTAATTGTCAGGTAGTTTTGCATGGAACCCCCATATTTTTTGACCGAATTTTCGAGGAAAATAAAAGGATATAAGGGGAAAATATGTAAAATATACCTAAAAGTTATGCTAATTAATGGTTAAAATTGTACCTTTGGTAAATAGACTAAGCCGAAAATTTATGATATAAAATTAAAAACGTTCAAACTACGTCAAAAACTTGAAGAAAAGCTTTTGGAAAGGGCTCTATTCATGGACAAAGGAGGGATAATATGTATAGCATAACAGTTAAGCTTTCCGGTATTGATGAAGCTAAAGAGTTTGTGAAGAGAGCTTCAGAGTGCAATTTCGACGTTGACCTGTGCTACAACAAGGTCGTTATTGATGCAAAGTCTATACTTGGCGTTATGAGTCTTGATTTACGTAAGATCCTCACAGTAAAGATGAACGGCAGAGACGAGACTTTTGAGAATTGGCTGGAGGAGCTTCATAAGGCTGCGCTTGAAGCGGCATAAATAATTTTGACAAACCTGCCTGAAAGAATTTATATTTATTAAAACAACAGGAGCCCTGTTGAGCATTAAGCTCACGGGGCTCCTTCTTGCATACCTGAAAAAGGATATTATATTTGTCAAATCAGGGTTTCAATTAAACGGTAATAAGCTCGTATTCTCTTTTTCCTATTCCTATCTTTTCAGCATGCTCAAGACATACCTTCCAGTTGGTGTCGGGATGAGTGTCCGTAAAGTGGTCGTGATGCTCGTGGGGCATCTTTGAAAGTATGGAGCCGTCAACGATGCACTGCTTGTTTACCGCATCGGCGCATGCCTGATCAAGGGCAACAGGATCAAAGGATGCGAACATTCCTATATTAGGAACTATAGGTATATCGTTTTCACTGTGGCAGTCACAGTTGGGAGATACATCCACCACAAGGCTGATGTGGAAGCAGGGTCTGTCCTTAAGGACAGCAAGAGAGTACTCGGCGATCTTCTTGTTAAGGATATCATTTGCCTCGTCAAGATCTGTGACCACAGCATCTACGGGACAGACTCCTATACAGCGTCCGCAGCCTACGCATTTATCATGATTTATATACGACTTGCGGTTTTCTATGGTTATCGCATCATGAGCACACTGTTTCTTGCACTGTCCGCAGCCTATGCAGGTCTCCTCCTCCACATGGGGCTTTCCGGCATTATGCTGCTCCATTTTTCCTGCTCTTGAACCGCAGCCCATTCCTATATTTTTGAGGGCGCCGCCGAAGCCTGTGGACTCATGACCCTTAAAGTGGGTGAGAGATATGAATATATCCGCATCCATCACGGCTCTTCCTATTTTAGCTTCCTTTATGTACTCGCCGTCTATAGGAACTATTGCCTCGTCTGTTCCCTTAAGGCCGTCTGCGATTATGACGTGGCAGCCTGTGGAAAAGGGTGAGAATCCGTTGAGGTAAGCTGTATCCAGATGGTCGAGGGCATTTTTTCTGCTGCCCACATAGAGGGTGTTGCAGTCTGTAAGGAAGGCCTTTCCTCCTGCCTCCTTAACGAGATCGACAACTACCTTTGCATAGTTGGGGCGAAGGAAAGCGAGATTTCCCGCCTCTCCGAAGTGGATCTTTATTGCAGCATACTTGTTCTTAAAATCTATCTCATCGAGCATTCCCGCTTTTCTTATGAGTCTCTCAAGCTTTTGAGGGAGATTTATCGAGCTTGTAGTGTGCATGTCGGTAAAATATACCTTTGATGCTGACATGAGATGTTCCTCCTTAAATAAAAAATTCTATATTATTTTAAACTATCGACACGAGGGTTTCAATAAAATAAAGCTGATTTGTCGCTGATTTGTCAAAAGTTTACTTAAGATATTAAATTTGAAAAGCATTTGAAAAGTTATGTAAAGAAAATTAATTGATATCGCCTAAACCATACTTATGTGATAGAATAAAGACTATGGTAAATGTAAAGGAAGAATTCAAAGAAGAATATGACAGCCTCATAAAGGCCTATCCGAAGAACAGGGAGGCGGAGCCGGAGAACATAATCTCAAGACTTAAAAAGGCGGATGCCCATAAAAAGTCTTGGCCTATTCTGCGCGCCCTGTTTTCAAGATCGGCTATGCTCATACTCTTTACCCTTATACAGCTCATAATACTTATTGCCTTCTTCAGATGGATGGATGAAAAATTCGCATTTTACATATTCATCATCCTTTCGGCACTGGAGATAATATTTATCCTCAATCAGGAGGGAAGCTCTGTATTTAAAATATCATGGATAGTACCCATAATGCTTTTCCCTGTTTTCGGAGCCCTGTTTTATCTCTTCCTCAAATTTCAGAATACTCCTCATAAAATAAAGAAAAGGCTGGAGGAATCCTCGGAGAGGACGGCTCCTTACCTTAAGAGCGATGAAGGTGTATTGAAGTCCGCCGAGAGAGAGGACGCTTACTTCAGAAATACAGTGCATTACATAGATAAGGTATGCGGATTCCCTCCCTACAAAAACACAAGCACCGTGTATTTCCCTATCGGAGAGGAGATGTTTCCCATCCTTGAGTCGGAGCTTAAGAAGGCAAAGCGCTTTATATTCATGGAGTATTTTATCATAAAGCCCGGCGTTGTCTGGGACAGAGTGCTTGAGATACTTAAGGCAAAGGCCGCTGAGGGCGTGGAGATAAGGCTCATGTATGACGGCATGAACTGTATCAAAAACCTCAGGTTCAGCTATCCGGATGAGCTCATATGCTACGGCATAAAGGCAAAAATGTTTTCGCCCATAAAGCCCGCTCTTGAGACCTACCAGAACAACAGGGACCACAGAAAGATATGTGTTATAGACGGAAATACAGCTTTTACGGGAGGACTTAACCTTGCCAACGAATATGCGAACATAGATTCCCCCTACGGAGTATGGAAGGATACGGGAATGATGTTTAAGGGGGAGGCTGTAAACTCCTTTACCATGCTATTTCTTCAAATGTGGAATATAACCGAGTATATGCCCGACAGTATCGAGGACATAGGGAAATATTCCTTTAAGCATTCCGAGGACTGCAGTGACGATGTCACTGACAGGGAGGGCTATATAATACCATACGGAGACAGTCCCTTTGACAAGGAAAACATTGCGGAAAACGTATATTTGAATCTCCTTAATACAGCAACGGAATATGTGCATATAAGGACTCCATATCTCATACTTGACGATCAGATGATAAATGCCATGTGCTATGCCTCAAAGAGGGGAGTGGATGTAAAGATAATGTTTCCGCATATTCCCGACAAGCCCTACGCCTTTTGGCTTGCACACTCATACTATCCGGTGCTTATTAAAAGCGGGGTAAAGATATATGAGTACAGGCCGGGCTTCGTTCATGCCAAGGAGTTCGTGGCTGATGGGACAAAGGCCGTCATAGGAACGGTAAATCTGGACTTCAGAAGCCTTTATCTGCATTTTGAAAATGCGGTCTATCTCTATAAAAATCCTTCTATAGCTGATATGGAGGAGGATTTTCAGGAGGACCTAAAGAAATGTATATGCATGGATATGGAAAAGTACAGAAGGCTTCCTAAGCTCAAGCTTTTCTGCGGAAGGCTTTTAAAGCTTTTGGCACCGATGTTTTAAGTTTCCTTAAATTATCCTTACTATTTACACAATTAATACACATTTTATTTCTATGATGTCTGTGATAATAATAAACACGGACATCTTTTTTTTCTTCTATATCATATTTAAGGACAGTAAAGGGATATTAATAAGGAGAGAGTGAATGAATAAATATTTGTTAAGAGGAATAAGCATATTATCGGGAGCGGGCCTTGCGTTTTCAGAACTTGCACCTGTAAATGTCTACGCCGCCTCAACGCAGTCCTCCTCACTTGCCTACAGGACAAAGGTGATAAACCTTACGGGCATATATACAGGAGAAGCGAGCGAGGAGACGGTGACAAGGGGAGAATTCGCTAAGATGACGGTTCTCGCCTCCTCCTATAAGGATACTGTCACAGGGGCAAATACAGTAAATGTATTCAGCGATGTATCAAAGGACCATGAAAATTCAGAGTACATAAGAGTTGCCGCAAGGCAGGGCTACATGCGCTCATTCCTCGGCGGGAGTTTTAAGCCTGATGAGGGAGTTACCTTAAATGATGCGGCAAAGGCTGTGCTTGCGCTTTTGGGCTATACCGATGAGGATTTTTCGGGAAATGTATCCTCGGGAAGGCTTGAAAGATTCAAAGCCCTTGAGCTCAACAAAAACATGACAAAGTCCGCAGGGACTGACGTATTAAACTACGAGGACTGCATAAACATCTTTTATAATCTTTTGAGGACGGAGCCTAAGGACAGCTCCGCAATATACGGAAGCTCTGTATTTGATGTATCCCTTGCTTCCGACGGAGAGATTAATCCCGACGGCCTTGTGGATGAGACCATGGTGGGACCTGTACTTGTAAACAGCCTTGATGAACTGCAGTCCATAGTGCCTTTTGATATTAATGAGGCTCAGTACTACTATAACGGAGACTCGTCAAGACAGATGGCCGTAAGGTCCGCACTGCAGAGCTACGGCTGGATAGTAGTCTACTATAACGAAAATGCTCACACCATCTTTGCCTACGGACAAAATATGCCGGGCGGAAGTGATACGAGAGAGAGTACCTACTATGTCACAAGAGGAAACGTATCTCAGATCTACTACAGTGCAAATGATCTTATAACTCCTACATCCATAACTCTTGACGGTGGAAGAGACTTTGCTCTGGGAACCTCCGAGGTTCAGTTTATGTTCTCAATAAACGGTGATATTAAGGTCGGGGACGACGTTGTGGTAGTATGTCAGGAGTCAGCTACAGGCACAGATTCCGACGGAGATACCACTTATACTTATCAGGTGATAGGCGTAATAAAATTCGAGTCAAATCCCGACGGAAGCACTACGGGCGTCATATATGCGGGAAATGCCGACTCCGGAGTGGTCGTGACGGATGAAAACGGAAACAGGACGACAGTCACCACAAGCAACAATTCTTCTCCTGTGGATCCTGACCTTCAGAGTCAGACAGAGCAGTAAATAAAACAAAGTTAAGGGGCCAAAATAATGCTTAATATTTCAGAACTGAAGGAAAAGATAAAGCTTCCCGAGGGAAAAAAGGGGAGGAAGGGAAAGAGATCCAAAAAGAAAAAAATAATTATATTTATCATAATCATTGTAATAGCAGCCATAGCCTTCAGTATTATAAGAGGACGTTCAAAAGCTTCTGCGGAGCCTGAGGTTGACGCAAGGAATATAGGCACAGTAGAGAGAGGAAGCGTGACGAAGGAGCTTACATCCTCGGGCTCTCTTGAGGCAAAGGATACCTACGACATAACCTCCCTTGTGGAAGGAGAGATAATAGAGGCTGACTTCGAGGAGGGAGATATGGTTGAGGAGGGACAGGTGCTCTACCGCATAGACCCTTCCGATATGGAAAGAGAGCTGGATTCGGCGGACAGATCTCTTGAATCAGCTCAAAAGAGCCTTGAAGACGCCAAAAAAGAATACTCCGATCTCGCGGCGGAATTTTCGGGAAATCTTTACAGGTCGAAGGTCTCAGGATATGTAAAGACAATAAATGTCACAAGCGGAGATAATGTCGGAGGCCAGGGCGGAACCGAGATAGGAGAACTCTATAACGATACTATAATGGAGGTAAAGATACCTTTTCTTACAGGTGAGGCCAATGCTCTTTCCGTGGGAGCTCAGGGAATCCTTACCATAGCGGATACAGGAGAGCAGCTTCCCGGACAGATAACCTCCATAGCAAATCTTGAGGAGACACTTACAGGAGGAACCCTTGTAAAGTATGTGACTATACAGGTGGCAAATCCCGGAGGGCTCAGCACAAGTGACTCTGCGACAGCTCAGTTCGGAGATATATATTCCGCAGGAGAAGGAAGCTTTACGCCATATCTTGAGGAGAGTCTTAAATGTGATCTCAGCCAGTCCGCAAAGGTGGATACGGTCCTTGTAAAGGAGGGGCAGTTCGTTACCGCGGGAACTCCGTTGTTCTCCCTTACGGCAGATTCTGTTGAGGATGCTTTAAAGAGTGCGGAGGATGCGGTAGACAACGCTCAGACCGCCTATGACAATGCTGTAGACCAGTACGAGCAGCAGCAGGACAATCTTGAGGACTATACCATAACAGCTCCTATATCAGGAACTGTCATAACCAAAAACAGCAAGGTCGGAGACAAGATAAGCCGCTCGGGAGACGCAAACACTACTATGGCAATAATCTTTGATCTCTCGGAGCTGACTTTTGAGATGAGCATAGACGAGCTTGACATAAACGATGTGGAGGTAGGACAGGAGGTAGTCATAACAGCTGACGCCTTTGAGGATCAGACCTATAAAGGCCATGTGACGAATGTGTCAATGAACGGTTCCTATTCAAACGGAGTCACCACTTATCCTGTGACTGTGACTCTCGATGAGACAGGAGATCTTATCCCCGGCATGAATGTGGACGGAACTATAATCCTTGACGAGGCTGAGGATACCTTAAGGATACCTTCGGGGGCCCTTCAGCGAGGAAACATAGTATATGTCAGGGATTCAAGCATAGAATCTGATGAAAGTGAAGGAAAGACAGTAGGTATCTCTGAGGAGTTTTCAACACCTTCGACGGCCTTCCCGGGAGCGCCTCAGGGAATGTCGGATTCGAAAGAAGCTCAGGGCGATGCGCCTGCACCTGCAGCTATTGCAGGAGCCCCTGATGGATTTACGGCAGTGAGAGTCGAGACAGGCCTCATCTCCGACGACTATGTTGAGATATTGTCGGGACTTAATGAAGGAGACGAGGTATATGTTGAGGAGACGGATTCAGGCTCAACAGGTATGATGTTCGGAATGCCGGGCGGTATGGGCGGCATGGGAGGCGGCCCCTCAGGTGGCGGCGGTATGGGCGGCGGTCCGAGAAGATAGACCGCAACCTGAAGTTTATGAACAGTACAGTAAAAGGGTGATATTCATGAAAGAAAAGACCGATGGTTCAAAGATAATAGAATATGATACGGCTAAACGGGAAAAACCGAGGCTAAAAGCCGCTGATAAACAGAAAAACAAGGCTTCTGAAAAGACAAAGCAGAAGGACGGAGAGCCTCTTATCGAGCTCAGGAATATATATAAGATCTACCACATGGGAGACGAGGACGTCCATGCAAACGACGGCATAAGCCTTAAAATAAACAAGGGAGAGTTTGTGGCAATAGTCGGAAAGTCCGGCTCGGGAAAATCCACTCTCATGAACATAATAGGCGCATTGGATGTGCCTACCGAGGGAGAATATTTCCTCGGAGGCGAGGATGTATCGGATATGACGGATGATGAGCTTGCGGATATCAGAAACAGGATGATAGGCTTTATCTTCCAGCAGTACAATCTTCTGCCGAAGCTCAATCTCCTTGAAAATGTGGAGCTTCCCCTGCAATATGCGGGGGTAGGACCCGAGGAAAGGCGAGAGAGGGCAATGAAGTCCCTTGAGAGGGTAGGTCTCGAAAAGAAGTGGAAAAACATGCCGAGCCAGCTCTCGGGAGGACAGCAGCAGCGTGTATCCATAGCGAGAGCCCTTGCAGGGGATCCGTCTCTGATACTTGCAGACGAGCCTACAGGAGCCCTCGATTCAAAAACAGGAAAGGAGGTCCTTGGCTTTCTCAAGGACTTAAATGCCGAGGGTAATACCATAGTAATGATAACTCACGACCCCTCCATAGCAGTGAACTCAAAGCGAGTAGTGCAGATAATGGACGGAAAAATAACCTTTGACGGAGACGTGCAAGAATATGCTGCAATCATTTAAGATGGCGATAAAGTCAATAATGGGCAACAAAATGCGCTCGTTTTTGACTATGCTTGGAATCATCATAGGAGTGGCATCTGTCATCATACTTGTATCTGTTGTGAACGGATATATGTCCACAGTCATAGAAAGCTTTGCAAGTATGGGAGTAAACAGGATAAGCGTAAATGTCACAAATACCTCCTCCCGCTCCTTGAGCGAGGATGAGATGTATGCCTTCAGAGACGAAAATACAGACCTTTTCGAATACCTTACTCCCAACATAAGTGTAATGATGCCGCTTAAAAACGGAAATGACACCATGTCAAGCTCCGTCAAGGGATATTCCGAGGATTACATGGATATAGCCGAGTATGAGATATATTCGGGAAGAAATATTTCATATGCGGATATAGCAGGGCGAAGGCAGGTGGCTGTAATAGGCTACTATACCGCAACAGAGCTCTTCGGAAGTCCCGATTACGCTGTGGGAGACAGGATAAAGGTGGGAAATACCTCATTAAAGGTAATAGGTGTTATAGAGAGACAGGCTGAGGATGACGATGATTTCGAGGAGGGGGGGGGAACAGACGACTTTGTTTGGATACCCTATTCTGTAGCTCTTACTATGAACGGCACTTCGGATATCAGCAGCTACATAATAACGAGCAAGGACACAGATCACGCTGACGAATGCACTGAGAGACTTGAAAGCATGCTTTTTCAGATATTCAGAGACGATGACCTTTATACTGTCACAGCAAACTCGGAGATGCTTGACGAGCTTAACAAGCAGATAGGAATGATGTCCGCCATGCTCGGAGGAATAGCGGGTATATCCCTTCTCGTTGCCGGAGTCGGAGTCATGAACATAATGCTTGTCTCCGTTACAGAGAGGACAAGGGAGATAGGCATCAGGAAGGCTCTCGGAGCCAAAAAGTCCGTGATAATGCAGCAGTTCGTAATAGAGGCTGCAGTCACCTCATCAATAGGAGGTATAATCGGCATAGTATTAGGCGCCGCGGCAACAGGAGCCATAGGTACGGCAATGGGCATAGATGCCACGCCTACACCTGCGGCGGTACTGGTCTCCTTCGGAGTGTCAGTGGGAATAGGCCTTCTCTTCGGATATATGCCTGCCGCAAGAGCCGCAAAGCTTAATCCCATAGATGCCTTAAGGAGCGACTAAAAGTTCCATATTGTAAAATATTATGATATAATTAAGCCTGCAATGGAAGCCGTAAGCTTTTATGCGGGCTTTTTTATTGTGGAAAAAGATATAAAAATACAAACGGTGAAAAAATGATAATTATAAGAAACGAGAGGAAAGAGGATTTCAGGCTTGTGGAGGAAATCACAAGAAGAGCCTTCTATAATATGTACATTCCCGGCTGTGTTGAGCACTACCTGGTGCATATCATGAGAGACCATGAAGACTTTATCCCTGAGCTTGACTTTGTAATAGAGCTTGACGGAAAAGTTATAGGAAATATCATGTACACGAAGGCGCTTTTGACGGACGAGTCAGGAAACAAAAAGCAGATATTGACCTTTGGACCTCTTTGCATAGAGCCTGAGTATCAGAGAAATGGCTATGGAAAGCTTCTGACAGAACACTCCTTTGAAAAGGCACGTAAGCTCGGATACGATGCGGTAGTCATATTCGGAAGCCCCGCAAACTATGTGTCAAAGGGCTTTAAGAGCTGCAAAAAATATAATGTTTGCGTGGAGGGCGGAAAATTCCCCGCTGCAATGATGGTAAAGGAATTGAAGGAGGGTGCGCTGTCAGGAAAAAGGTGGATATATACCGACAGCCCTGTCATGAATATAAGTGAGGAGGCTGCCATGAGCTATGATGAGACTCTCCCTTATATGGAAAAGAAGCATATGCCGAGTCAGGAGGAGTTTTATATACTCAGCAATTCATTTCTTGAATAAAGGATAAAATATTTAATATATCGAACTATACGGAGGAGTGTTAAATCTATGGAAGCTTTATATGAACTTAAGGTGGAGATAAGCGAAAAGCTTGTAAGCAGTATGCTCAAAAAGGATTATCCCCTTTTTATAATGATACTTGTTTTGCTTGTGATCTATAACATGGTGGTAAATCCTATTCAGATAATGGGAGGAGCGGTTTCGTTACCTATGCTCTGTGTGGGAGCGGCAGTTTTGCTGGTCGCATTTGATCGGATAATAGTAAATAAGAGCATCGTTCCCAAACAGTACAAAAAGTATACCGAGAACTTCGGAACATACCAGAACCTTCTGTTTTACAAGGACGGAGTGAATGTGTCCACAGACAGAGACAGCACATATATAGAATACAAAGATATAACAAAGATAGTAAATGCGGGAAGGACCCTCTACATCTTTTCAACAAAATACAGAGCCCTTATAGTTCCTGCAGAGATCTGCCCCGCAAAGCTTTACGGTGAGCTTTTAAGGCTTAAATCCGTCCTTAAGGCTGTGAGGGCGGGAAAGGAAGGATTTGAGCTTTCGGGAGAATCGACAAATAATGAAAAATTGAAGCTCTCAGAATCCGAATCCTCAAATAAAAAAGTCTGATGAAAATGTAAATATTAAAAAGGAACTGAAATAAATGGCATACGACGGACTGATAATAGCTGATACAGTAAAGGAGTTGAGAGAGGCTTTCCTTATGGGCAGCATTACAAAGATAGTGCAGCCTGAGCCGGAGGAGCTTCTTTTGACTGTAAAAAACAACAGAAAAAATATGAAGCTTTATATATCGGCAAACGCCTCTTTGCCTGTGGTTTATATAACGGAGGAGGAGAGGCCCGCGCCAAAGACCGCCCCTAACTTCTGCATGGCTTTAAGGAAACACATAGGCGGCGGAAGGATAAAGGATATACGCCAGCCCGACACTGATTTTTTGTCAGACGGACTTGAGCGAGTGATATGCTTTGAGATAGAGCATCTTAACGAAATGGGCGACAGAGGAGTTGTAAGGCTTTTTGTGGAGCTTATGGGAAAGCATTCCAATATCATACTTGTAAAGGATGATGGAACCATAATAGACGGCATAAAGCACATCACCCCCTCCGTAAGCTCTGTGAGGGAGGTCCTTCCCGGAAGAGAATATTTTATTCCCAACTCGGGAGACAAAAAGAATCCCTTAAACGTAAAGACAGAGGAAGAGTTTACAGCGGATATATCCCGCAAGAATTTAAAATGCGGGAAGGCCCTTAGCGCCTCCTTTACGGGAATAAGCAATATAAGCGCAAGCGAGATATGCTTTAGGGCAGGTGTTGACGAGGAAAAGGATGTGGCGGGGCTTTCGGAGATGGAGCTTACGGCTCTCTTTAAAAGCTTTACGGAGATCATGAGTGAAGTGAAGGAGGGAAGATTTTTTTCAAACATTATATATAATGAAAAGAATGAGCCCGAGGAGTTCTCTGCCATAAGGCTTTGCTGTCTTGAATCGCCTTCCTACAGAGTAAAGGAATTTGAAAGCATATCAAAGCTCTTGTTTACTTTCTACTCGGAGAGGGCTCAAAGGGGAAGGATAAGGCAAAAATCCGAGGACATAAGGCATATTTTGAAGGTACTCACTGAAAGGACGGCAAAAAAGCTTGAATTACAGGAGAGACAGCTTGCGGACTCGGGAAAAAAGGAAAAATTCAGGGTCTACGGAGAGCTGATAAACACATACGGCTATGAGCTTTCCGGGGGAGAAAAGGAGCTTGTCTGCGAAAATTATTACGATGAAGGCAAAAAAATAAAGATACCTCTTGACGAGCATATGTCCGCAAAGGATAATGCCAAGAGATATTTTGACAAATATCAGAAAATGAAGAGGACCGAGGAGGCTCTGCTTCCTCAGATAGAGGAGTCGAGACAGAGGCTTTGGCATCTTGATTCGATATATTCCGCCCTTTCCATAGCGGAGACAGAGGCTGACCTTAATCAGCTGAGAAAGGAGATGCGGGACTACGGACTTATACATAAATCTGGCGCTGATGACAGGAAGCAGGCAAAGGGCAAAAAGCAGCAGGAGAAAAAGCTGAGGAAGGAAGAGATGAAGTCCGAGCCCCTTCACTTTGTCTCTTCGGACGGCATAGATATATACGTTGGGAGAAACAATTATCAAAATGAGGAGATCACCTTTAAACTTGCGGATGGCAACGATTGGTGGTTCCACGCCAAAAACACAGCGGGCTCTCATGTGATAGCAAGGACAGGGAACAGGGAACTTCCGGATAATACCTGCCTTGAGGCCGCGGCCCTTGCAGCCTACTATTCAAAGGCTTGCGGAGACGAGAGAAAGAATCTCTCGGAAAAGATAGAAGTGGACTATGTAAAGAAAAAGGAGCTTAAGAGGGTTCCTCATGCGGCTCCCGGCTATGTTATATATCACACGAATTACAGCATTATGGTTGAACCGAGAAAAGAAATCAGCTATAATGAAGCTTAAACTTTTACTTTAAACTATGGGGGACAGCAAAGCTATGACAGGAATAAACAGCATGACAGGCTTCGGGCGCTGCGAGACCATCACGGATGAGTACCGAATTTTGGTGGAGATAAAATCCGTAAATCATCGCTACTTCGACCTGTCTGTTAAAATGCCGCGCAAATTTAACTGCTTTGAGGCACGCATAAGGAATATACTGAAGGAATACATAAGCAGGGGAAAGACAGATCTTTATATTTTATATGAGGACTATACCGACGCGTCAAAGAGCCTCAAATTCAACAAGGCCATAGCAAAGGAGTATCTCGAGTACTTTGAGGAGATGGCTTCTGAATTCGGGATAAAGAATGACATCACAGTGTCCAATCTCATGCGCTGTCAGGAGGTGCTCACCATGTCTGACGAGAGTCAGGATGAGGACAAGCTGTGGGAAATGCTTGAGGCCTCCCTGAGGAGGGCTTGTGAGGATTTCGCCGCCGCAAGGAGCACAGAGGGAGAAAATCTCAAGGAGGACCTTCTCAAAAAGCTTGAAAGGATATCGGGCTTTGTGAGGGACATAGAGGACTTCTCCCCTTCGGTGGTGGAGGAGTACAGGAGAAAGCTCACGGAAAAGATAAATGAGATACTTTCGGACAGCTCCGTCGACGAGGCCCGCATAGTCACAGAGGTAAGCATATACGCGGACAAGATCTGCACAGACGAGGAGATGGTAAGGCTCAAAAGTCATGTGGACAGTATGAAAAACAAGCTCACATCAGGGGGTGCCTGCGGCAGGGAGCTTGATTTTATAGCCCAGGAGATGAACAGGGAGGCCAATACGACTCTCTCGAAGGCCAACAGCCTTAAGATAGCGGATACGGCCATAGCCCTTAAATCTGAAATAGAAAAAGTCAGAGAGCAGGTACAAAACATTGAATAAAAAAGGCATACTTGTAGTTGTGTCGGGCTTTTCGGGGGCCGGAAAAGGTACCCTCATGAAAATGCTCATGGAAAATTATGACAATTATTCTCTCTCCATATCGGCTACCACCAGAGCACCGAGAGAGGGTGAGGTCAACGGTAAGGATTACTTCTTTGTTACAAAAGAGGAATTCCAAAGAATGATAAATAACGATGAGCTTTTGGAGTATGCTCAGTATGTGGACAATTATTACGGGACTCCGAGAAGCTATGTTGAGAGCGAGCTTGAAAAGGGGAAGGATGTTATCCTTGAGATAGAGATCCAAGGAGCCCTGAGCATACACGGAAGATACCCCGATTCGCTGCTTATATTTGTGACTCCTCCCTCTGCGAAGGAGCTTAAGAGAAGGCTCATAAACAGGGGCACGGAGACCGAAGAGAATATCAAAAAGAGACTTAACAGAGCCGCTCAGGAGGCGGTCGGAGTAGAGAATTACGACTATATACTTATAAATGATGATCTCAATGAATCTCTGGAAAGACTTCACAAGCTCATTCAGGATCAGCACATGAGAGTATGTCATCAGTTGGATTTTATATCAGATATGAGCAAGCAGCTCAGAACACTTGAATAATAAGGAGGAATCAGAATTATGGCAATGTTATATCCCACATACAATGATCTTATAAAGGCGGTGAACAAGACCGTCGAGGAGGGCGAGGAGCCTGTAGTAAAAAGCAGATATTCCATAGTAGTAGGTACGGCAAAGAGAGCCCGCCAGATAATAGACGGAGCCCCTGTACTTGTTAAGGAGACAGAGGACATGAAGCCTCTTTCCGCTGCGGTTGAGGAGTTCTACGAGGGAAAGGTAAGCATAGTTCCTCCTGAGGAGAAGACCGATTCGGAGAGCACTGATGAAGCGAAAGATACAGTCTCCGAGGAGAACGAAGAGGTAAAGGCTGAAGAAGGTCAGGAGCAGAGTCTTTAATGAAGATACATCTTATATCTTTGGGCTGCGACAAGAATCTTGTGGATTCCGAGAAAATGCTTGCAAGGCTCTTTAAATCAGGCTTTGAATACAGTGAGCTTCCCGAGGATGCGGACATAATAATAGTAAACAGCTGCGCCTTTATAGGTGACGCCAAGGAGGAAAGTATAAACACTATCCTTGAGATGGCATCTTATAAGGAGGAAGGCATTTGCAAGGGACTTATCGTCACGGGATGTCTTGCCGAAAGATACAGAGACGAAGTCCTTACCGAGATCCCCGAGGTGGATGCCGTGATAGGCACAAACGCCTATCAGGATATAGAAAAGATAGCGAGAAGGCTTTGTGAGGATGCCGAGGCCTGCGGAAAGGGTGCTGAAAAGGAAAATAAGAAGGGTGGAATCAAGGACTTTAAAGACCTTTCCGAGATACATTTCAGGGAGCAGTCCGAATGCGGAAGGATAGTAACTACAGGCGGATGGTATGCTTACTTAAAGATAGCCGAGGGCTGCAACAAGAGATGCACCTACTGTATCATTCCTTATCTCAGAGGACCTCAGAGGAGCGTTCCCATGGAGGAGCTTTGCGAGGAGGCGAGAGAGCTTGCCGATACCGGAGTGAGAGAGCTTATATTGGTGGCACAGGAGACCACAGTCTACGGTACAGACCTCTACGGAAAAAAGATGCTCCCGGAGCTTTTAAGAAGACTTTCGGAGATAGAGGGAATAAAGTGGATAAGGCTTCTTTACTGTTATCCCGAGGAGATAACGGATGAACTCATCGAAGCCATAAAAGATCTGCCCAAGGTCTGTCATTATCTGGATATACCTATACAACATGCCTCCGACAATATTCTCAAGAACATGGCTCGAAAAACTACCGAAGAAGAGATAAGAGAGCGCATAGAAAGCCTGAGAAGATCGGTGCCTGATATAGCCTTAAGGACCACAATGATCACAGGCTTTCCGGGAGAGACAGATGAGGATTTTGAGATACTTTATTCGTTTGTTGACGATATGGAATTTGACAGACTCGGAGTATTCCCTTACTCAAGGGAGGAGGGCACGAAGGCCGCTTCATTTGACGATCAGGTTCCGGAAGAAGTAAAAGAGAAGAGAAGAGATGAGCTCATGCTGCTTCAGCAGAGCATTGCCTTTGAGAAAGCTGAAGAAAGAGTGGGTGAAATTTTTGAGGTCCTTATAGAGGGCAGGCTTACCGAGGATGCTTTCCCTGAGGATGATCCCTTAAGAGAGCTCTTTTCATCAGGAAATGACAACATATATATTGGAAGGACGTATATGGACGCACCATCTGTAGACGGGTATTTCTTTGTGAGAGCAGGAAAAAGAGAGCTTTTGAGCGGGGATTTTGTTACCGCAAGGGTGACAAAGGCCCAAGGCTATGACCTTGTGGGAGAACTCGTCTAAGTTTTTATCATCCTTGTATAGGAGAGTATACAGACAAAATGAAAATGAATTTGCCAAACAGGCTCACGTGCCTTAGAGTGATATTGATACCGTTTTTTGTGGTGTTTATGATGCTTGGCTCCGAGGGGATGTTTCCCGTAAGTGATGCTTCATCAATAATAGGAGGGGCAGATGGCCCGACATCAGTATACATAGCCTCAGGCTTTTTCGGCTTTCCGGGAGAGATAAACATAATGCGGATAATAGCCTGCGTTATATTCTGCGGAGCATCCTTTACGGATTTTCTTGACGGATACCTGGCAAGAAAAAACAATCTTGTCACAAACTTCGGAAAGTTCATGGATCCGCTTGCGGACAAGCTTTTGGTGTGTTCGGCACTGATACTTATAACGGTTTATTCACCCTATGTCCCTGTTTGGGTGACACTCATAATAATAGCCAGAGAATTCATCATAAGCGGCTTCAGGCTCGTGGCTTCGGACAACGGAATAGTGATCGCCGCAAGTAAATGGGGAAAATTAAAGACCGTATCTCAGATGTTTTTATGCATTTTAGGAATACTTAATTTTACAGGTATAATATTTAATGTACTTGTGGTGCTTTCTCTTGTGCTGACGGTCGTGTCTCTTACGGACTATATTTTAAAAAATATTGAGGTTCTCACAAGAGGTGGAATGTAATGTATACGGAGAAGGCCGAAAGACTTGTAAAGCTTCTTAAGGAAAGAGGACTTACCATAGCTGCCGCCGAATCTTGCACAGGAGGGAAGGTATCCGATCTGATAGTCAGCGTCCCCGGCGCCTCGGAGGTGTTTAAGGAAGGTTTTATCACCTATTGCAATGAGGCAAAGATAAGGTCTCTGGGAGTGGATAAAGCTGTGATAGCCGAGACAGGAGCTATCAGCGATGAGACCGCAAGGCTTATGGCCCGTGGAGCGGCAAAAAAAGCTGAGACCGACATAGGGCTGTCCGCTACGGGAAACGCAGGCCCGTCGGCCGATGAGGGAAAGCCTGTAGGCCTTGTATATATAGGATGCTTTACAGGGAAACAAACTCTGACGGAACAGCTTTTACTTGAGGGCGACAGGGAGACCATAAGGTCAAAGGCTGCAGAGAGCCTGATAGAGCTTGCGATAAAAGCCTTGTTACAGTCATGACCCGATAAGTCAAAGCATAAAATATTTATAAGAGATTATGGCGATTTTATTAGCTGTTTTAAAATTTACAGGGATAGCGATAGCTGTGCTCTTTGTGATAGCTGTATTGCTGCTCCTTGCAGTACTTTTTATACCCGTAAGATACAGGCTTAAAGGCTCATTAAAGGAGCATACTCCTGACGGAAGTCTGAGGCTCACATGGTTCTTTCATGTATTGAGGCTTGATTTAAGGTATGATAAAGAGGCGCTTATAAAAGGAAAATTGAGGCTTTTCGGAGTACCTGTATACAGCTTCGATTATGAAGAAAAGGCTGATTAGGAGAGGATAGGGGTAAAATGCGGGGCAAGGGAATAAAAGCAAGGCTCTTTTTCATAATAGACAGACTCAGGTCGGCTTTAAAGAGGCTTGTAAGGCTTTTCAGAGACACGGAAAGACTTAAAAAGCTGTACGAAGAGCTCAATAATGAAAAAAATAAGCGTTCGCTTAAGCTCCTTTTGGGAGAGATAAAGGCACTTCTTACGGAGCTGAGGCCGAGAAAGGGCGGAGGATATCTGGTATTAGGCCTTTCCGATCCTTATGAGACGGGTAAAGCTATGGAGGCCGCGGCATTTTTGTATCCGCTTTACGGTGATAGCTTTGAGGTAAGCCCGGATTTTGAAAAGGAAAGAGCTGAGGGAGAAATAAATGCCCGCGGCAGAGTCAGACTCGCGGTAGTGCTAAGGTCATTGATAAAGCTTTATCGGGACAAAAATCTGATGAAGCTCATTCGAAGAATCACAGGATGAGTATAGGAGGTCTTAAATGGCTGCTGATATAAATTACAAGGTCAACGATGATGGAATGGGAGTTACGCTCGAGGCGCTTTTTAAGGGTATGGAGGGCCTTGTAAGCTCAAAGACTGTGGTGGGTGAGCCCATAGTTTCGGGAGACGCCACACTCATACCGATCATAGAGGTCTCGGCCGGGATGGCGGCAGGCGAGCTGAGCTCAAAGGGCAAAAAGAATGCCGGAGCAATGAGTACAAAGATAAGCCCTGTGGCAATACTTATAATACAGGAGGGCCGTACCAAACTTATCAACATAAAGAATCAGGACACCATGACAAAGATCATGGATATGGTTCCCGACATAGTGGATAAGATAACAGGCGGAAGCAGGGTCTCCAAGGATGCGGAGGAGACGGCAAAGGAATATCTTGCGGAAGCCGAAGAGACATCCTGTGAGTCGAAAGCCAAGACAGCGGATGAAAATAAATAACGAAAGTTTTTGCAAAGCTTCAAAGTTTTTTGGCACTGTGAAAAAATTTCCGTTTTTATAAAAAAGTGCTTGCAAATCGCTATGCTTTCTGTTAATATACAGTTTGTGCAATTTTGAGTAAGGAGGTGCTACCATGGCGAAGTGTGCAATATGCGATAAGGGCGTCCAGTTCGGAATCAAAGTGAGCCATTCTCACAGAAGATCCAATAAGATGTGGAAGCCGAACGTTAAAAAGGTTAACATTCAGACTGGAGCGGGTAATAAGAGAGTATATGTATGTACCTCATGCTTGAGATCCGGAAAAGTAACCAGAGCAGAAGTTAAGTAATTTATAGCTGTTTGCTGATATTAGAGAGGTCACGAAAGTGGCTTCTTTTTTATTGCTCTTTCAGGGGGTATAATGTCTATTCCATTTTGTGTCTTTTTATTGTATAATCAGCGTAAATTGAGAGATGTATACATTAAAGCGCGAGAGGTAGACTATGAAAGGAAAAATAAACAATAAGCTTGGCGAGATCAACATTTCCGAAGATGTAATTGCGACCTATGCGGGAACAGTGGCCGTGGAATGCTTCGGCATTGTCGGAATGGCTATGGTCTCTGTGAAAAACGGACTTGTGAGCCTTCTCAAGAAGGAAGCTCTGCAAAAGGGCATAGAGGTAGAGGTCAAAAATAATGAGATAAGGCTCGCATTCCATGTGATCGTCTCCTACGGAGTGAGCATTCAGGCTGTGTGCAATAACCTTATCGACAGCGTAAAATATAAAGTAGAGGAATTCACCGGCATGAAGGTATCGCGGATAGATGTCTTTGTCGAAGGTGTAAAGCCTATAGACTAAGGAGGTCTTTTTTGTGAATACTAATGTTATAGATGCGTCTCTGCTCAAGCGTTGCTTTATAGCAGGGGCAAAAAATCTTGAGAAAAACAAGGAATATATAAACGAGCTGAATGTCTTTCCTGTGCCTGACGGAGATACCGGAACAAACATGACCATGACTATCATATCCGCGGCAAAGGCGGTGAGCGAATGCCCCGACGATATGGAGTCGGTATGCAAAGCCATATCTCAGGGCTCCTTGAGAGGCGCCAGAGGAAATTCGGGAGTAATACTTTCACAGCTTTTGAGAGGCTTTACAAAGGTAGTGCAGGAAAAGGATGAGATAGATGCGGCTGTGCTTTCCGAGTCCTTCAATAGAGCCGTGGATACAGCATATAAGGCTGTCATGAAGCCAAAAGAAGGTACTATCCTTACTGTCGCAAAGGGCATGGCTGAAAAGGCCTCCGAGCTTTCCGCAGAAAAGGATGACATACTTGAAATACTGAAAGAAACTGTTGAGTACGGAGACGAGGTCCTTTCCAAAACTCCCGATATGCTTCCGGTACTCAAAGAGGCGGGTGTTGTGGATTCGGGAGGACAGGGACTTATGACCGCCATGAAGGGAGCCCTCTCTGCCCTCTGTGAAGACGGAAGCGATGGAGATATATATGAGTTTGAATCCGGCCCGGCTGTCACGTCTTCCTACGAGACTGCTGAGACTGTGAATATATCCGAGAGGCCCGCTGTCTCAACAGACGATATCAAATTCGGCTATTGCACAGAGTTTATCATAAATCTTCTGAAGCCTATGACAGACAGCGAGGAGAGCGGATTCAAGAAATTTCTTGAATCGATAGGAGATTCCATAGTATGCGTCACAGATGATGAGATGGTAAAGGTTCACGTCCACACCAATCATCCCGGTCTTGCTTTTGAGGAGGGGCTTAAATACGGCTCTCTTTCCCGCATGAAGGTTGACAATATGCGCGAGGAGCATGAGGAAAGACTGATAAAGGATGCCTCAAAAATCGCAATGGAACAAAAACGGGACGAAAGCAATATTAAGAGCGAGCCTCCAAAGAAAAACGGATTTGTCGCAGTATGTGCGGGAGAAGGCCTTTGTGAGATATTTAAGGGACTCGGGGCGGACGAGGTAATTGAGGGAGGTCAGACTATGAATCCCTCAACTGAGGACATACTTAAGGCTGTAGAGTCTGTAAATGCCGAAAATATATTTATCCTTCCCAATAATAAAAACATAATCCTTGCAGCCGAGCAGGCGGCAAAACTTTCCGAGGGAAAGAATATAAAGGTCATCCCCACAAAGACAGTCCCTCAGGGGATAAGCGCCATAATAAGCTTTTCGGAGGGCCTGTCCGCGGATGAGAATGCGGAGGCCATGGAAGATGCCGCATCCTGTGTTAAAACAGGACAGGTGACATATGCTGTCAGAAATACCTCCGCTCTCGGAAGAGAGATAAAAGAAGGCGACATAATGGGTATAGGAGACCGCGGAATACTTGCCGTTGGAGAGATATTGAATCCTACGACTCTTGAGATGGTAAGCTCTATGGCTGACAAGAGCAGTGAGCTTATAACCGTTTACAGAGGTGCGGATGTAAAAGAAGAGGATGCCGAGAGCCTCTGTGACAGCATAAGAAAGGCGTTCCCCGAGTGCGAAGTGGAATTGCAGTATGGAGGACAGCCGGTATATTATTATATTGTTTCAGTTGAGTAAGTATGACAGAGAGTATAAAAGAGATAAAGGGAGTCGGAGATAAGACAGCGGAGCTTTTTGCGAAGGTGGGTGTAAGGACAACTGATGATCTCATTCACTACTATCCTTCGGGCTACGAAAAGCTTTCCGAGCCTGAGCCTATATATAAGCTGACTCCCGGAAGGATATGCGCTGTGGAGGGCGTTCTTTCAAAGGACGCCTCCCTTAATGCTTTCAACGGTATTAAGATAGTAAACGCGTTCCTTTCTGATATGACGGGGAGGCTTCAGCTTTCCTGGTACAATTTTCCCTATATAAAAAATAATCTCAAAGCGGGAGCACACTATGTGTTCAGAGGCAGAGTTTCGGAAAAAAACGGGCGCCTTATCATGCAGCAGCCAAAGCTTTATTCACCTTCCGAATATAAAAATGTGCTTGCGGGAAGACTTTGCCCCACATACCCCCTTACAAAGGGACTGACACATGTGACTGTCAGGAAGGCTGTGAGAGAATACCTGATGAATAAAAAAGAGGAGAAGGAATATCTTCCTGCTCCTCTTTTAGAGCGCCTTTCTATGAGTGAAATGGAAAAGGCATTGAGGGACATACATTTTCCGCCTTCAGAGGAGGAGCTGATTAGGGCAAGGAGAAGGCTTGTATTTAACGAGTTTTTCTTCTTTATGCTCATGACAAAGACCATGAAGAGGATGAACCAAAGCATGTCTTCAGCCTTTGTTACAAGGCCGTCTCCCAAGCTCCTGTCCTTCATTGCAGGCCTCCCTTACGAGCTTACAAGGCCTCAGCTTGACGCTTATAAGGCTATCGTAAAGGATATGTCTTCGGGGAAAGTCATGAACAGGCTTATACAGGGAGACGTGGGCTCCGGAAAAACTGTAATTGCAGTGCTTGCAATGCTGAATGCTGCAATGAGCGGCTTTCAGTCGGCACTTATGGCTCCTACTGAGGTGCTGGCGGCACAGCATTACGACACCATAAAAGGGCTTATAGAATCCTCGGGTCTTGAGGTAAGCTGTATCCTTATGACAGGCTCAATGAGCGTAAAGGAAAAGCGCCTTAGCGGTGAAATGATAAAAAACGGAGAGGCCGATATCGTTGTGGGGACTCATGCCCTGATACAGGAAAAAGTAAGCTTTTCAAGGCTCGGCCTTGTAGTAACCGACGAGCAGCACCGCTTCGGTGTCAGACAAAGAGAGCTTTTAGGCCTTAAAGGAGAGGCGCCTCATGTGCTTGTAATGAGTGCAACTCCTATACCCAGGACCCTTGCCCTTATGCTTTACGGCGACCTGGATATATCTGTGATAGATGTGCTCCCGAGGGGAAGGCTTCCCATAAAAAATTGCGTTGTGGGCCCTGGATACAGGAAAAATGCCTACAGCTTTATCAATGATGAGATAAAGAAGGGACATCAGGCCTATGTCATATGCCCTCAGGTTGAAAATACCGAGGAAGAAGAGGGCGGGGATCAGTCTGACAGCGGAATAGCCAATGTTAAGGACTATACCAAAGAACTCGGAAGACTGTTTCCTGAAAATATTCGGATAGCCTCTCTGTACGGCAGCATGAAGCCCGTGGAGAAGGACAGGATAATGAGAGGATTTAAGGCGGGAGAGACAGACATACTTGTGTCAACCACTGTGGTGGAGGTGGGAGTGGATGTTCCCAATGCCACGGTGATATTGATAGAAAACTCCGAGAGATTCGGACTTGCCCAGCTCCATCAGCTGAGAGGAAGAGTGGGAAGAGGAAAAGCTCAATCCTACTGCATTATGATAAACTGTTCCGAAAGCGACAAGGCAAGAGAGAGGCTTGATATATTAAACAGAAGCAACGACGGCTTTGAGATAGCCTCGGAGGACCTGAGGCTCAGAGGCCCGGGGGACATATTCGGCATAAGACAGAGCGGAGAGCTTGAATTTAAGATAGCCGATATTTACAGTGATTCGGAGCTTTTAAGGTCGGCTTCTGAGGCTGCACAAAAGCTCCTTTCCGAGGATGGCTCTCTTGAAAAGGCGGAGAACAGGGAGATCAAAAAAAGGCTTCTGTCACTGATGGAAGGATGCGTGGGAGCATAAACAAGCCCTTAAGGAAACTTTAATATTTTGCGGCAATAATATTATTGGATTATGGCTTGCATATATACTTTTCTTAGGGTAAAATTAAACCGTTGACCATAGTAAAACGGAGTGAAAAATGAGAGTTATTGCGGGAATCGCGAGGAGCATACCTCTTGTTGCGCCTCAGGGCAGAGACACAAGGCCCACTACAGACAGAATAAAAGAGACCCTTTTTAATATCCTTCAAAATGACCTGGCAGATGCAAGGGTCCTGGATATATTTGCAGGTTCGGGAGCCTTGGGTATAGAGGCTCTCAGCAGAGGAGCGGGGAGCGCTGTATTTATAGATAATTCGCGTCAGGCTGCGGACTGTATTACGGCTAATCTTAAAAAGACCTGGCTCTTCGACAAGGCAACGGTCCTTCAGACCGAGGCTCTATCGGGTATAGAGAGGCTTAAGAGCAAGGGGGAGGTGTTTGATCTTGTGTTTATGGATCCTCCTTACGGATTGAAGCTTTGGCTTCCGGTGCTTTGCGCTCTCAAGGATTCACCCATTATCAACGGTGATACAAAGATAATAATAGAAGACCGGCTGACAGAAGATTTTGAAGATATACTGCCTTACGGCTTTGAAATAATCAGAGAAAAACGCTACAAAAATCAAAAGCATGTTTTCTTGAAAATCAGAGGTGGAAATGACTAGAGCTATTTACCCGGGGAGCTTCGATCCGATAACGAACGGGCATATGGACATAATAGAGCGCAGCTCCAAGATGGTTGATGAGCTCATAATCGGAGTCCTTATAAACCATTCAAAATCTCCCTTATTCACCATAGAAGAACGCACGGACATGATTCGGAAGGTCACGGAGCATCTCGGAAATGTGTCTGTGAAGGCCTTTGACGGATTGTTGATAGATTTTGCGAAAAATTGCGGCGCGTCTGTGATAGTAAGGGGACTCAGAGCGGTCACTGATTTTGAATACGAACTTCAGATGGCCCAGACAAATCGTGTGCTGGCGCCTAATGTGGACACTGTATTCCTCACAACGAACCTGAAGTATTCTTACCTCAGCTCAAGCATAGTTAAGGAAATAGCGGGATTCGGCGGGGATATTTCGGAATTTGTATCTCCATATATTGAAAAAAAGGTAAAAGAGAAAGTGAAGGGGAAGAATTCAGATGAGCAGGATAGAACAATTAATAAATGAGATAGAGGAATATATCGACAGCTGCAAATACCAACCGTTATCAAATACAAAGATATTGGTAAACAAGGAGGAGATGGAGGAGCTTTTGGTAGAGCTCAGGATGCGTGTCCCCGAGGAAATAAAGAAATATCAAAAGATCATAAATCAACAGGAAGCTATACTTGCGGATGCCCGCTCACAGGCTGAGAGCATGATAGCCGACGCAACAGCTCAGACAAATGAGCTTGTCAGCGACCATGAGGTGATGCAGAGGGCTTATGCTCAGGCTCAGGAAATAGTTGATGAAGCAAAGGCTCAGGCTCAGGAGATAGTGGACAATGCGGTAAACGACGCAAACAACATAAGACAGGGAGCCATACAGTATACCGACAATATGCTTGGAAATATCCAGGGAATAATGAGCAGGAGCATTGAGGGCGCCAGAGCGGGATATGAATCACTTATGAGTTCGCTTCAGAATACCTATGATGTATGCACTCAGAACAGAAATGAGCTTGCAGGCGGCATGATGCAGCAGGCAGCTCCTAATCAGCAGGATCAGGGAAGCTATGAACAGGAAAATAATTGATGCGGCAGATTCAGCTAAAGCCGTGATCTTTGACTTTGACGGTACTCTTGTCGATTCTATGTGGATGTGGAAGCAGATCGATATAGAGTACCTTGGTCGTTTCGGGATCGTTCTTGACGACTCTGGAGCAAAGCGGCTGCAGAAGGATATAGAGGGTATGAGCTTTACGGAGACGGCTGTATATTTTAAGGATACCTTTTATATTCCTGATGATATAGATGTAATAAAAAACGACTGGACGGACATGTCCGTTGAAAAATACAGACATGAGGTCGGGCTAAAGCCCTACGTGCGGGAATTCCTTGATTTTTTGAAGGAAAAGGGAAAGCGCATCGGAATAGCCACCTCCAACGGCAGGGACATGGTGGACGCCTGCATGAACAATCTCGGAATAAGTTCATATTTCGACAGGGTAGCTATATCCTGTGAGGTGAGCCGCGGAAAGCCATACCCCGATATATATCTTTTGGTGGCGGGAGAGTTCGAGACAGCACCCTCGGATTGCCTTGTATTTGAGGACGTTCCAGCAGGTATAACCGCAGGAAAGCGTGCGGGAATGACTGTATGCGGCGTGGAGGATGATTTTTCTGTTCCCATGAGGGATGAAAAGATTGCCCTATCGGATTTTTATATTCGCGATTACGGGGAGATACTGAGACAGGCGGGAAGACTTTAGAGAAGGAAAGGTTATGAATATCTGTATTATAACAGGCGCATCTTCAGGTATGGGAAGGGCCTGCGCCGAGATAATGGCAATGAGCCTTAAAAAGGCTGATGAGATATGGCTTATCGCCAGAAGAAGGGAAAGACTTGAAGAATTTTGTAAAGGGCTTCCCTCCGATAAGGCGGCAAAGATTAGAATAATCGACGGCGATATAACCGGCTCTGAGATTTTGGAGAGCATAAACAGCAGACTTTCAAAGGAAAACCCGAGGATAATGTTTCTTGTAAATGCGGCGGGCTTCGGCAAGATAGGAAGCGTTGCAAGGCTTTCCCGCGATGTGCAGGAAAGGATGATAAAGCTTAACGCCGAGGCACTTTTAAGTATGACCCGAATGTGTATTCCATATATGGCGGAAGGAACGGGGAGGATAATAAACTTCGCTTCGGCGGCAGCCTTTTTGCCTCAGCCGGGATTTGCGGTGTATGCGGCAACGAAGTCATTTGTGCTCAGCTTTTCGGAGGCTCTTGATTTTGAGCTTTCAAAAAGGGGGATAAGCGTGACCGCTGTATGCCCCGGACCTGTAAGGACTGAATTTTTCGACCTTGCCGAGGAATACGGAAGGATACCTGTATATAAAAAGCTTGTGATGGCAAGGCCTGAGGCTGTAGTAAAAAAGGCCTTGAGAGATTCGGTAAAAAGGAAGCCTGTTTCCGTATACGGAATAACAATGAAGGGGCTGAGAGTATTGGGAGCAGTAGTTCCTCACAGACTTATTTTTAAGATAATGGGGATGTTTAAATAGTTATCTCCGGCAAATTTCCGTCAATAGTTACCTGCGGCAAGTATTTGTTTTTGGCGAATAAAGATAAAAAAGAGAAAACTTTATGATCAAAATATCAATAGGAAAGAACGAGGCGGGACAAAGCCTCTATAAGCTCTTGGTAAAGCGCATGGATAAGGCTCCCAAGAGCTTTATATATAAGATGCTCAGAAAGAAAAATATAGAATTAAACGGAAAAAAAACGGACGGCTCGGTTATCCTTAAAGAGGGTGATGAGGTCAGTCTGTTTCTTTCTGATGAGACTGTAAGTAAATTTACCTCACAAAAAAACATTCCCACAGGAGGAAAAACTCCCGTGAGAACCTTAAAAATTATTTATGAGGATGATAATATACTTATAGCGGACAAACCTCAGGGAATCCTATCGCAGCGCTCGGCACCCGGAGACGATTCTATGAATGACAGGATAATATCCTATCTTATCTCCGAGGGCAAGCTCAAAAGAGACGATATGTTGACCTTCAGGCCTTCTATCTGTAATCGACTGGACCGAAACACATCGGGTCTCATCACTTTCGGGAAAACTCTTCCCGCACTTCAGATACTTAATTCGGCTTTCTCCTCAAGGAGTTTAAAAAAATATTATGTCTGTGTGGTAAAGGGCATAGTCGATGCTCCACGCCACTGTGAGGCATATCTTAAGAAGGATGAAGGTACAAACAAGGTTACTGTGACAGAGGCTCCCAAGAAAGCCGCAGCCGGCAGGGATAAGGACTATGAACTTATTAAAACCGAATATGAGCCCCTTTCCCATGGTAAGGACATGACACTTTTGAGGGTAAAGCTCATAACAGGACGCTCCCACCAGATAAGGGCCCATCTTGCAATGCTTGGGCATCCTGTGGCGGGGGATCCCAAGTACGGAGACAGTGAGCTTAACAAAAGACTCAGAGAGCGATTTAATATAAGAAATCAAATGCTTTATTCCTATGAGCTGACGCTTCCTGAGGATATGCCCGAGCCCCTTTCCTATCTTTCGGGAAGGACATTTAAAGGAGAGATGCCGGAGATATATAAAAGACTTGCGGGGCTGTAGCCGACATAGGGGCTTTCGGCCTCGGAAAATCGGAGGCATAATGTTTGCAAAAATCATATCGGCAGGTATTTATGGAGTACAGGGCTTTAAGGTGGAGACGGAGATAGACAGCTCTACAGGCTTTCCCGCCTTCAACATGGTTGGAGCCCTGTCGAAAGAAGCGAGAGAATCAAGGTTCAGGGTAGGTACGGCCCTTAAAAATTCAGGCTATACCATAAAGCCCAAGAGATACACGGTAAATCTTTCTCCCGCGGGGATAAACAAGGACGGCACAGGCTTTGATCTTTCCATAGCTGTGGCTGTGCTTTTATCTGACGGCATAATAAAGTCGGAGACGGCGGACATCATAAAGAACTACGCTTTCATAGGAGAGCTCGGGCTAAACGGAGAGATAAAGCCTGTAAAGGGAGTACTTCCCATGGCTGTGGAGCTTAAGAAATGTGGGGTGCAGGGAATCGTTACGGCAGCCGAAAATGCCGAGGAGGCCGCACTTTCAGAGATCCCTGATGTTATAGGAGTCTCCGAGCTTAAGGTACTTATTGGGATTTTAAAAAACAGGGAAAGCTTTTACAGCTATGAAAGACACAAGCCATTGAGCATGGGAAGCGAGGAAAGCTATGACATTGACTTTTGTGAGGTCAGGGGCCAAAACTATATGAAACGGGCCGTGGAGATAGCGGCATCAGGCGGCCATAACATACTTATATCGGGGCCTGCAGGCACAGGGAAGACCATGATAGCCTCACGCATTCCCACTATACTTCCGAGACTGACTCGGGAGGAAAATATAAAAATTTCAGAAATATACAGTATATGCGGTCTTTTGCCACATGACAGACCGCTTCTTTCAAGGAGGCCCTTCAGGGCTCCGCATCATTCTGTGACACCTGCGGCACTTGCGGGAGGCGGAATCAATGCCTGCCCCGGAGAGCTGTCTCTGGCGTCAAAGGGAGTTCTCTTTCTCGATGAGCTTCCTCTTTTTTCCCAAAACACGATAGAAATATTAAGACAACCGCTGGAATCCAAAAGGATAACTGTAACAAGGCTTAAGGGAGTGTTTGATTACCCTGCGGATTTCCTTTTTGCGGCGGCAATGAATCCCTGCCCATGCGGCTTCTTCCCGGACAGAGAAAGATGCCGTTGTACAGACAATCAGATAAGAGCATATCAGTCAAGACTTTCAAAGCCTGTCATGGAGAGGATAGATATCTGTGCAAAGACCAGGATACCGAGCTTTGATGAATTGAGAAAAGAGGCTGACGGAGAATGCTCTGCGAGAATAAGAGAAAGAGTAGAGGAGGTCAGAGAAAGACAGAAGAAAAGGTTTGAGAAGATAAGAGGTGCAGGCACCACACTGCAGGATTCAAGGGATAATGCGGATGTTAAAGGAGTACTTAACGGAGAGCTGGGAGCTTCGATGACATTGGAGATCTGCAGACTGGGGTACAGGGAAGAGGAGTTTTTAAAAGATATTTTTAATAAGAAGGGATTGAGTGTGAGACTGTATCATAAAGTGTTAAGGCTTGCGAGGACCATAGCCGATATGGATAAAAGTGACGACATAGGCTTGGGACACTTGGCGGAGGCTGTGGGCTTAAGAAACGGTGATGAAGGTATCTTGAATAACGGAAACCGCTGATAAAAGAAGCGAGCATATAAATTTATGACGGAAACATATGATGAAGAGGATGATAGTTTGAAAAAAGAGGAAAAGAGAGCTCAGTATTTTTTTCATTGCATAAGCGGAATGAATTCGAGAAAGCTGATGCGTATATATAAATGTACAGGGAGCTTTGAAAAAGCTCTGGAAATGGAACCCCATGAGCTGAGAATCCGGGGCGCGATAAAAAGTGACAGAGATGAGGCGAAAACGGAAGAGGCTTTCGGTAGGAAGGATATAATATATGAAAGTTATGAAAGACTTAAGGACTCGGGCATAAGTTATATATCCGTTTTTGAGAAGGAGTATCCCGCAAGGCTCAGAAATATTCCTGATTTCCCTGCGGGACTTTTTGTAAAAGGAAGGTTGCCTGACGACAGTCATCCATCTGCAGCTGTGATAGGCGCAAGGGCATGCTCGGAATACGGAAAGGATGTGGCACATATGTTCGGTGAGCGTCTTTCCTCCTTCGGCGTACAGATAATAAGCGGGCTTGCAGCAGGAATAGACAGTCACGCTCAAAGAGGTGCGGTCAGGGCGGGAAAGAGCACGTTTTCCGTTCTTGGCTGCGGGGTAAATATCTGCTATCCCAAGGAAAATTATTATCTGTACAGAAGGATACTTGACCTTGGCGGGGGAATAATATCCGAATATCCGCCTGATACCGAGCCCCTTGCCATAAATTTTCCTCAAAGAAACAGGATAATATCAGGTCTCGGGGACTGCCTTTTGGTCCTTGAAGCCAGAAAAAGGAGCGGGACCTCCATAACTGTGGACTTTGCTCTGGATCAGGGGAGAGAGGTCTTTGCTCTCCCGGGAAGGATAACGGACCCCCTCGGAAAGGGCTGCAACGAACTCATAAAAAACGGTGCAACTGTGCTTACGGGGCCTGAGGATGTGCTGGATTATCTCAATATAGGATGCTGCAAGGACTGCGAAAAAACAAAAAAACAGGAGCCTGCACTTGCCAAAACAGAAAAAACGGTGTATGCTGTTTTGGATTCCGAAGAAAAGCATGTGGAGGAGATCGCGGAGCTTTCGGGGCTCTCAGTGTCTGAAACTGTGGGTACCTTGATGAGGCTTGAGATGATGGGACTTGCGCGGGAGACTGCGGGACTTTACTACATGAAAATCGGATGATGCAGTTTTAATCATTCAAAGTTTTGAGAGGAAGGTAAATGTCAACCGGTCTTGTAATAGTCGAATCACCGGCTAAAATGAAAACCATAAAAAAATTTCTCGGCTCAAATTATATAGTTGATGCATCTATGGGACATGTGAGAGATCTTCCGAAGTCCAAGCTCGGAATAGACATAGAGCACGGCTACGAGCCTAAGTATATAACCATAAGAGGAAAGGGAGAGCTGCTTTCGGCCCTCAGGAAGGACGTAAAAAAAGCGGACACCATATATCTTGCGACCGACCCGGATCGTGAGGGAGAGGCTATAAGCTGGCATCTCAAGACAGCCCTTGGCCTTGACGATCAGAAGGACAAAAAGGTATACAGGATAACCTTTAACGAGATCACGAAAAACGCCGTTAAGAATGCTTTAAAGCATCCCAGAGACATAGACATGAATCTTGTGGACGCACAGCAGGCAAGAAGAGTGATAGACAGGATGGTAGGATATACCATTTCTCCCCTTCTTTGGGAAAAGATAAGAAGAGGGCTTTCCGCAGGAAGAGTTCAGTCCGTAGCCCTTCGCATGATATGTGACAGGGAGGAGGAGATAGCCGCCTTTGTACCGGAGGAGTATTGGACTATAGATGCAATGTTCAAGCTCGACAAAAAATCCGAGCTTAAGGCCTCATATTACGGAAAAGAAGGAAAAAAGGCCGAAATAAGATCAAAGGATGAAGCCGATAAAATCGTATCAGAGGTAAGCGGAGGGGACTTTGAGGTCACTGACGTAAAAAGATCCGAGAGATCCAAAAACAGCCCGCTGCCCTTTACGACCTCCACATTGCAGCAGGAGGCGGGAAGACTCCTTAACTTTTCAACTCAAAAGACCATGAGAGTGGCTCAGAGACTTTACGAAGGAGTTGAGGTAAAGGGCCACGGAAGCATAGGACTTATTACTTACTTAAGAACTGACTCCATAAGGATATCAGATGAAGCGGTAGCTGCGGCAAAAGCATATATAGGAGAAAATTACGGCTCCGCTTATGTATCTCATGTGCTTCCCACGGGAAAGAAGAATTCAGGAAATGTTCAGGACGCTCATGAGGCTATAAGACCTACTTATCTTGAGCTGACTCCTGAAAAACTTAAGGATGAACTGGGAAGAGACGAGCTTCGTCTTTACAAGCTCATATGGAACAGATTCATAGCTTCAAGAATGACGCCTGCGGTTTACAGCACTACCTCCGTAAGACTCAAAAACGGAGAACACATATTTACGATGTCAGGCTCAAAGCTTAAGTTCAAGGGCTTTCTCGCAGTTTACGACAGCGAGTCCGAGGAGGAGACAAAGGCTGACCTTTCAGCAATAGAAGAGGGAGAGAGGCTTACGGCTGATAAGATAAAGCCGGAACAGCACTTTACCCAGCCTCCTGCTCACTATACGGAGTCATCCCTTGTAAAGAAGCTCGAGGAGGACGGAATAGGAAGGCCCTCCACATATGCACCTACCATAACGACCCTGCTTCAGAGGCATTACATAACAAAAGAAAAGAAAAATCTCTTTGTGACGGAGCTGGGCCAGGCTGTCAACAACATGATGGTAAAATGCTTCCCTTCAATAGTGGACAGCAAGTTTACGGCGAATATGGAATATATGCTCGATAGCGTTGGAGAGGGGAAGACAGACTGGAAGACCATAGTGGAGAACTTTTATCCCGACCTTGAGGAATCGGTGAACGCTGCAAAGGAGAGCCTTGAGAAGGTCAAGGTTGCGGATCAAGTGTCAGACGTCCCCTGTGACAAGTGCGGACGCATGATGGTGATAAAGTACGGACCTCACGGAAAATTCCTTGCCTGCCCCGGATTCCCGGAATGCAAAAACACGAAGCCCTTCGTTGAGAAGATCGGCGTAAAGTGCCCTAAATGCGGAGGAGAGATAATTAAGCGCAGGACAAAAAAGGGAAGACTTTTTTACGCTTGTGAGAACCGCGACTGTGATTATGTGTCATGGACCAAGCCCAAGAAAGAAACTTAGAGTAAAGAATCAGTCAGTTGAATAATAAGAAAGAAAATAATACTTGAAATCATATTGATAATGTGATAATCTATCTACGCTCTGTGCATTGCACAGGGCGTATTATACTATAAAACATGTCCGCACGGACATATAAGCGCGGTGCCGCGGGCGAGGCCCTTATGCGGTGGCTTATAAAGACTTATGCGGGCAGACGCTAAACCACAGGAGGATAATTTAATGAGCGTTATTTCTATGAAGCAGCTTTTGGAAGCAGGCGTACACTTCGGCCACCAGACAAGAAGATGGAACCCCAAGATGGCTCCCTACATCTTCACCGAGAGAAATGGTATCCATATCATTGACCTTCAGAAGACAGTAGGAAAGGTTGACGAGGCCTACAAGATGCTTACAGACATCGTAGCAGACGGCGGAACAGTTCTTTTCGTAGGAACAAAGAAGCAGGCTCAGGACGCTATAAAGACTGAGGCGTTAAGATGCGGCGAGTTCTATGTAAACGAGAGATGGCTCGGCGGAATGCTTACAAACTTTAAGACTATCCGTTCAAGAATCGAGCGTCTTAAGGCTATCAGAAACATGGCTGAGGACGGAACTTTCGACGTGCTTCCCAAGAAAGAGGTTATACTTCTCAAGAAGGAGCAGGAGAAGCTCGAGAAGAACCTTGGCGGAATAGTTGAAATGAAGGAGCTTCCTTCAGTTATTTTTGTTATCGATCCCAAGAAGGAGAAGATCTGCGTTCAGGAGGCACAGTCACTCGGTATTCCCCTTGTAGGAATGTGTGACACAAACTGCGATCCTGAGGAGCTTGACGCTGTTATCCCCGGAAACGACGACGCTATCAGAGCTGTAAAGCTTATCGTATCAAAAATGGCGGACGCTGTTATCGAGGCTAAGCAGGGCGACGAGGCATACGTAGAGGAAGATGTAATGGGCGACGGCACAGAGAATGTGGAGTACGCTGACGAGGCAGAGGATGCTGCAGCAGAGGCTGAGGCATCAGCAGAAGAGGAGGCATAATCATGGCAGCAGTTACAGCAGCAATGGTAAAAGACCTTAGAGAGATGACAGGCGCCGGAATGATGGACTGCAAGAAAGCTCTTGCAGCTACAGACGGCGATATGGATAAGGCTGTTGAATTCCTTCGTGAGAAGGGACTCGCAGGCGCTGCAAAGAAGGCAGGACGTATTGCGGCAGAGGGTATCGTTGACACAGAGGTTACTGCAGACGGAAAGACAGCAGTAGTAGTTGAGGTCAACTCAGAGACAGACTTCGTTGCAAAGAACGAGAAGTTCAGAACCTATGTTAAGGATGTAGCTGTACAGGCGCTCAATTCAAATGCGGCTGATATGGATGCATTCATGGCTGAGAAGTGGGCAAAGGACGAGTCACTTACAGTTGCAGAGGAGCTTTCTTCACAGATAGCTGTTATCGGTGAGAACATGAAGATCAGAAGATACGAGAAGGTTACAGAGGAGAACGGATTCGTAGCTTCTTACATTCATGCAGGCGGAAAGATCGGAGTTCTTGTAGACGTTGAGACTGATGTTGTAAACGACGACATCAAGGAGATGGGAAGAAACGTAGCTATGCAGGCTGCAGCTCTTAAGCCCATGTTCACAAACAGAAGCGAGGTAAGCGCTGAGTACCTTGAGCACGAGAAGTCGATCCTTATGGCTCAGATTCAGAACGATCCCAAGGAGTCACAGAAGCCCGAGAAGGTTATCAAGGGAATGATTGAGGGACGTATCAACAAGGAACTCAAGGAGATCTGCCTTATGGATCAGGTATACGTAAAGGCTGAGGACGGAAAGCAGTCAGTAAGCGCTTACGTAGACAGCGTTGCAAAGGCAAACAATGCAAAGATCGTTATAAAGAAGTTCGTTCGTTTCGAGACAGGCGAGGGCCTTGAGAAGAAGAACGAGAACTTTGCTGACGAAGTTGCAAAGCAGATGCAGGGCTAATGCGAAAATCGCTTAAAATAGGCTCAAAATAAACAATACTTAAAGGATATTGACCCGCTTTGATTACAGCTAAGTGGTGTAATCTGTTATAACTTAGTATAACCTGATATCAGATTTGTACACAGGTTGTGTAGTGATTTGAGTAACCGATATTAACTACTCAAATTTAAAGGGAAGAGATGTCAATGAGGACCGTAGAGACAGTAATGTCTTTGCGGTCTTTTTTTATCTTATAATATTAAGAAAACTCGAAGTTAAAAATTTCATGCCCAAAACATACTTAAAGAAAAAAACAAAAGGAGGGCATGAACATGAGCAAAATATTACTTACAGTTGAAGAAACAAGAGAATATTTGGGAATAGGCGAAACTATGACACGCAAACTGATGCGTGATGAAGGCTTTGGATGCAAAATTGGCAATCGTCTATATTCAAATAAGGTTTTGTTAGACGAATGGTTAGTAAAAAAATGTAAGCGTAAATAATAGGAGGTACTTATAATGTTAAACTTAGATATTCCTACATATGAATCAATAATGGCTTCACCGTACTGTAACGGCAAAGAAGTAATATACTATTTATTTAATGTTAGTGTAGAGAAGTGTACATATGATGAAATCTGCAATGTTGCATCTTTTTGTATTGAGCACTCTTTGCCGTATGATTTATTTTTGGATTGGTATTTGGGCAGAGAGAATCCTGATTATAAATTTATAAAAGAAGCTGAAGAAATATGGAATGGGATAATTGCTCTTTCTTATCCAGCCCCTAATTCTGATTATTTGCAGAGATTGTATTTTGAAAAGTGTTCAGTCTCTGATGAAGAAATGATAAGAATTAAGAGCGATGATGACTGGATTGATAGTTTTGATTTTGCCTTCCCTGATGAATGTGATTTAAGAGATAACAGCATAGTTGAATCAATCATGCTGCCTCCTAAATGCTATAGACTGACAGATTTTTTTAATAATCCTACATTACCGCCTGATGAACTTATAGGTGGGATACTACGCAAAGGTCATAAAATGTTGATATCTGGACCCAGCAAAGCAGGTAAAAGTTTTCTTTTGATGGAACTTGCAGTCTCCATCGCTGAAGGAATTGAGTGGCTTGGATTCAGATGCACGCAGGGCAAGGTGTTGTATATTAATCTAGAAATTGATGAAGCTTCAGCTAATAACCGCTTTATGGCTATATACAATGCTTTAGGAATAGATGATCCTTTGTCAGATAATATTATAGTGTGGCATTTACGTGGTTTGGCAAAACCATTAAATGTCCTTGTAGAAGAAATTGTTGGCGTTACTTTGCAGTGCGAGGTATCCTGTATCATCATTGATCCGATATACAAGGTTATTACTGGGGATGAAAACAGCGCTACTGACATGACGGAATTTTGTAACTGCTTTGATATGATTGTTTCCCAGACGCATAGTTCAATAGTTTATGCGCACCACCACTCTAAGGGAGTGCAGGGAGCGAAAAAGTCAATGGATAGGGCAAGCGGATCTGGTGTCTTTGCAAGGGATCCCGATGCCGTTTTAGATATGTGTCCTTTAGTTGTTGATAAGATACCACCTGATTTTGAAGGTGCTACTGCGTTCAGGATTGAAACTAACTTGAGGGAGTTTAAGGATATTGACCCCGTTAATATCTGGTACAAGTACCCTATACATATCATTGATTATAGAGGCACATTAAAAGATATGCCCGCTGAAGGTGGCAGAAAACCAAATTCGGATTCGAAGCTTAGTATTGATGAAAAAGAAAAGATTTTAGAGATTGCATATAATGCTTGTAGAGAAAAATCTGAGTTAGTAAAGGTGTCAGATATGGCTAAGGCTGCGAAAATTTCTGAGAGAACAGTTAGAAATTATATTAAGGAAACTGAAAAGTTTTCAAATGTTAGAGGCTTTATTTCAATGAAATCCTAACACAATTGATTTCCATTTGGAAATAATGGAAAAATCCATTTTTCCAAATGGAAACGGAAGTATATATAATATAGTTTTCTTTTTAGACAGTATATGGAAGGAAGATATGTTTCCTTCCATATACTGTTATACACACGTTTAAAAAGTTGCTGTTATACTTTCGCACAATCTTGAGAAAACTTTATAAAAATGGTAAACTATAAGAGTTTTAGTTGGTATGTGATTTTACATGGTTTGGAGGCTGCTATGGCTGTATCATATAATAGACTATGGAAACTACTTATAGATAGGAAAATGAGCAAAGCCGACTTACGAAAAGCAACTGGTATTGCTCCAAACACTATGACAAAGTTACGTAGAGATGAAGAGGTGACCCTGACAGTTCTTGGGAAAATATGTAAATATTTAAATGTAGACTATGGTGATATCGTGCAATATATAGATGACGATAACTAAAGGTGTCGAATATGATGTAATTTAATTACCGAGTGGGGAGGAAGGTATGCCACAGACAGATCTTAAATTTTTTACAAATGAACCTGAAAGAACATTGTATGATAGATTTTCAGTTATTCTTAAAAATAATACGCAGTTTTTTGATGTACTTGTAGGCTATTTTAGAACTTCAGGTTTCTTCAAACTTTATCCTGCTATGGAGGGTATTGATAAGATCCGTATTCTTGTTGGGCTTAATGTAGATAAATACACAGTAGACATTATAGATCAGGCAAAACATTTGACGTTTAAGGAAGCCAATGAACAGTTTTCATCTGAGATAGAAACAGAATTTGAAAGATCAGAAACCTCAGCTGATATTGAAAAGGGTGTGAGGAAATTTATAGATTGGCTTAGGACTGGCAAATTAGAGATGCGCATGTATGTGGAAGCTCCTATTCATGCTAAAGTCTATATTATGCGTAAAGATCCAAATAAAGCAGATTACTATGGCAGTGTTATCACAGGTTCAAGTAATTTCTCAGAGGCTGGGTTGGTTAATAATTTAGAGTTTAATGTAGAACTTAAAGATAGTGCAGATGTAAAGTTCGCATTAGATCGATTTGAGGATCTTTGGAAGGATGGCATCCCTATACAGGACACTTATATAGATGCTATAGAAAAAAAGACGTGGTTGCGTAATGATATAACTCCGTATGAAATATACCTTAAGACATTATATGAGTATTTTAGAGAAGAAATTAACTCGGATAAGGATGTATTAGCGCAGAACCTTCTTCCTGAAGGGTACATGAGGTTACAGTACCAGATAGATGCAGTAATACAGGCAAGGAAAGTATTACAGGAGTATAACGGCGTATTTATCTCGGATGTTGTAGGTCTTGGAAAGACCTATATTTGTGCTATGTTAGCTAAGAGTTTGGCTAAAGGGAAAAAGCTTGTGATTTGTCCCCCTGTCTTGATTTCCTATTGGGAAGAGGTTTTGCTTGAATTTGATGTTGCTGCCAAAGTTGTATCTCTTGGCAAGCTAGATACTGTTATTGAGAGTAATACGGACTATGAATATGTATTTGTAGATGAAGCGCATAGATTCCGTAATGCGGGAACTGATAGTTTCAGTAAGCTACATGAGATTTGCTATGGGAAAAAGGTAGTGCTTATATCTGCCACTCCTATCAATAATTACACAAGTGACATAGAAAATCAGATATATCTTTTTCAGCCAAAGCACAATAGCAATATCGTAGGAGTTAAGAACTTAGAAGGCTTCTTTGCTTCTCTTAACGGTAAACTAAAGGGACTTGAAAAGGGCTCGCCAGAGTATATGGCTCAGATACGAGCTAATTCAGAAGAGATAAGAGACAAGATACTTCGCCATATAATGATCCGCAGAACCCGCACGGAAATTCAGAAATACTACCATGATGACCTTGAAAAGCAAGGTTTGACATTTCCTAAGTTAGGAGCGCCAGAGCAAATTATATATATCTTTGATGAAGCAACAGACAATGTTTTTAATGAGACGATTGCATCAATAAAGGATTTTACCTACGCAAGATATAAGCCGCTTACATATCTTAAGGATACAAGGCAGTATTCTACATTGTTGGCGGCTCAGCATAACATGGGTGGATTCATGAAGGGCATACTTGTAAAGCGACTGGAAAGCAGTTTCCATGCATTTCGTATGACCCTATCAAGGTTTATAGATTCCTATGAGCGTTTTATAGAAATGTATAATAAAACGGGAGATGTATGGATCAGCAAAAAAGTTGATGTTTATGATCTGCTGGATTCAGGTGATATAGATAAACTCATGCAAATGGTGGAGGAAGATAAGGGGTTTCACTTTAAAAAAACTGATTTTAAACCAAGCTTTATCATTGACCTGAACAAAGATCTCTCAAGATTAAAATATCTGAGAGATATTTGGAGTTCTATATCTCAGGATCCTAAACTGGACACCTTCTGTAAAGAGCTTGTGACCAACAAAAAATTGTTGGGGAATAAGAAAATAATATTTACGGAATCTAAAGAAACAGCGGAATATCTGGAAGATAAGCTTCATTCATTATATGGAAATAGAGTAATAGCATATTCTGGATCAAGTAAGGCAAAACTAAAGTCTGACATAGAAGATAGCTTTAATCCAAAGTATGCGAGCAGAGAAAATGACCGATATGATGTATTGATTACAACAGATGTATTGGCTGAGGGCATTAACCTTCACAGATCTAATGCTTTGATCAACTATGATCTTCCATGGAATCCTACGAGGATCATGCAGCGTGTAGGTCGTATAAATAGAGTGGGAACTGAACACCAGCAGATATATGTTTTTAACTTCTTCCCGACAGCTCAGTCTAATAAGCATATGCCTCTTAAAGACCGCATACTTGAAAAGTTACAATCTTTTCATGATACACTTGGGGAAGACTATAAATATTTGTCAGATGAAGAAGTTGTTAGTTCGCAAAAACTTTTTGAAGATTTGACTGCTGATCTCAGTAAGGAAGATGAAAGCGCCAGCCCTGAACTTGCTTATTTGGCTGTTATAAGACAGATAAGGGATAATGATAAGCAATTATTTGAAAAGATCAAGAAGCTGCCAAAGAAATCTAAAACTGGGAGATACAGCAATAAAATAGAAGGTAAGGCAACTATTACCTTTATTAGGAAGGGCGTAGTTAAGAACTTCTACATATCTGGTAATGAAACAAGTCAGATATCATTTATTGAAGCTGTCAGATTGTTGGAATGTGAACGAGATGAACAACGCATAAATGTCGGAAGCAGTTATTATGATCATTATGATGCTAATAATAAAGCTTTTGATGATTCACTGGTGCAGGATGAGATCATTGAGGTTGGAAAAGCTCCACTTAGAGGTAATGATCTAAAGGTAGTAAGGATTTTGCGGGCAATGCAAAATGAGCCTACACTTACTGAAGACCAGGAGGATATAATCAGAAGACTTATAAGAGCTTATGAGAATGGTGACATACCGCAGAATATTACCAAGAGCATTGTCAAAGAAATTAAATCGGTTGAAGACATTGGGTCAGCATATTTTGCCATCATAAATCTTATCCCTGATCAGTATCTCTATGAGCGCAAGGAAGCAGTGCTTCACATAGAGGGAGAAAAGCAAGTTATCTTATCTTGCTATCTTAAGGAGAAAGCATAATGAACGAACAGAAACGTAATTTATTTATAAATACCTTAACTAAAGCTTTTAACCATGAGCAGTATCAGTGGTTTATCAATGAATTACTGGTTAATATAATGTTTGTGGCTCCTGATAAGGACTTAAAGCCTTATAATACATTTTCATCTGCAATTGAGTCTTATAGACATATAGGTAACTATGAAGATAAGGCTAATAATAAAGTGGCCCTTTTTACAGTATGCCTTAAAAACGATAAAAATCTTGAAAATGCCAGAAGCATGCAAAGAGCTTTTATAAAAAGTCTCTTAGAAAACAGCAATTGTCAAGGAGCATTAGTAGCTTTTTACACTTTAGGAGAACAGGATAAGTGGAGATTATCTTTAGTAAGGATGGATTATGAGTTTTCTAAGGGCAAACTAAGCGAGAAGTTAACACCCGCCAAAAGATATTCTTACCTTGTTGGAAAGGGGGAACCATGCCACACTGCACAGGAGAGACTGTATCCTATTTTCCTGTCTGATGATCACAACCCAAGTCTTGATGAGCTGGAAGATGCTTTTAGTGTTGAGGCTGTAACCAAGGATTTCTTTGATAAATACAGAGAAAAATATTTAGATCTGAAGGATTATTTAGATAATAATACAGAGTTTATAACAGAATCTGAGTCAAGGGGTTTTGATAGCGAGCAGTTTGCCAAGAAGCTTATGGGGCAGATAGTATTTTTGTATTTTATTCAGAAAAAGGGGTGGTTGGGAGTAAACGCATTTCCAGCTAAACTCAGCGAGCGCGGCTATAAGGATGGGTTTTATAGAACTGGAAATAAACCCAAAACATTGATGCCAGCTGCCTACAAAAGGGCACAAGATGGTTACTATTATAGAGATAATAATGCTATACGAGCTTTATCACCTGAGGATGAAACATATCTTTCAACTTTGGTAAAAGGAGATGCATGGGGCAGTGGGCCGAAGGATTTCATGCGTCAGATATTTATTGGATGTACACAAGTCAATAAAAACTTCTTTGATGATTATCTTGAGCCGCTTTTCTATACTGGATTAAACAAAAATAGAGGTGACGGAGCCTTTTTTCCACCTCTTCATAGGCGCATTCCTTTTTTAAATGGTGGCTTATTTGAAGAGATGGAGGGATACGATTGGCGTAATAATAATTTTAGTATTCCAAATGAGTACTTTTCTAATTTAGAAACTAAGGGCAGAGATGCCGATGGTATATTAGATGTTTTTGATCGGTATAACTTTACTATGGCTGAGGATGAGCCAATGGAACGGGAAGTGGCCATCGATCCAGAGATGCTTGGAAAAGTATTTGAGAATTTATTAGATGTAAAGGATAGGAAATCAAAGGGAGCTTTTTATACTCCACGTGAAATCGTCCATTATATGTGTCAGGAATCACTTATAAATTACCTTGCAAGTAAAACGGGTATAGGCGATTCAGATATAAGAAAGTTTATCCTCTATGGAGAGTATTTTAGAGATGAGGATACCAAGAAAACATTGGCTATAGACAATGAGTCTGGAAAAGTTCTGCATGGAGATGAGATCTATAATCATAAACATCATATGGAATTTGACAAGGCAAGAGAACTTGAGATTCCTGCCTCTATCTTCAGTTATAAGGATAATGTGAACAGGCTTAGAGAGTTAGATGACCTTCTGACTAATGTTAAAATTGTGGATCCTGCAGTAGGCTCAGGAGCATTTCCCTTGGGCATGCTTAACGAGATAGTAAAGGCGAGGGATACAATTACTAATTATATGGTTATTGATATGAATAGGTTCCAGAGATTAAGCTACCGTTCATCCCGCAGTCCTTATATATTAAAGCGAGATACTATTAAGAATTGTATCTTTGCTTGCGACATTGAAGCCAGTGCGACTGATATAACGAAACTTAGACTGTGGTTGTCTCTTGTTATAGATAATCAGATAATGGATCAGGAAAATATAGAGTTAGGGTATACCACAAAGCCGAGAGAGTTACCTAATCTTGATTGTAATATTATATGTGGAGATAGTTTAATAGATAGTTTTCATGGCATAAAGCTTATTACAGAAAATGATGCATTGAACAATCTTTCAATAGACAGGCAATGGACAATGTATGATCAGGAATTAGCTTTGAAGGTCAATAAATTGATAGAACTGCAATCAAAACTTTATGAAGAGAAGGATCATGTAGCAAAGGAATCTCTTAAAGATCAGATACAGTATATCTATAATCAGATAATACTTCGACAGTTAGAAGGCAATCAAGATGCGGTAAATGATTATTATGAAACAATAAACCATGCTTCTAAACCCTTTGTCCTGTGGCAGCTTTATTTTCCGAGGGTATTTAGAGATAATGGGGGATTTGATATAGCTATTGGCAACCCTCCATATATTCAGTTGCAAAAAACAATAGATGAAGATACTGGAGAAAAATTAGGCGATCAGTATGCTTCTTTGGGATTTAAAACGTTTGCAAAAACAGGAGACATATATTGCTTGTTCTATGAGAAAGGATATCAGTTACTACGTAGAGGAGGCGTTTTAGCATTTATCACAAGTAATAAGTGGATGCGTGCAGGTTATGGTGAAAAGCTCAGAGGATTCCTTGCTAAAGAAACAAATCCATTAGTGCTTATCGATTTTGCAGGGCAGAAAGTTTTTGACTCAGCTACTGTTGATGTTAATATCTTAATATTTGAGAAGTCAGATAATAAACACAATACAGTAGCTTGTACCATAAAGGAAGATTGCACTAATAATTTGAGCGTTTATGTTCAGCAGAATTCTAATTATTCTGATTTTTCTGTATCTACTGGATGGAACATTCTTTCTGATATTGAAGTAAGCATTAAATATAAAATAGAAGCAGTAGGAGTTCCGTTGAGTGAATGGAATATACAAATCTATCGTGGAATATTAACTGGACTAAACGAAGCATTTATTATCTCCACCCAAAAGAAGGATGAGTTAATAGCAGAGGATCCGAAGTCTGCTGAAGTTATTCGACCTATTCTTCGAGGCAAAGATATTAAACGTTATCATTATTCATTTGCTGATCTATGGGTAATTAATACTCATAACGGAATAAAAAGTGAAAATATTTCACCTGTTAAAGTTGACGATTATCCCTCTATCAAAGAATATTTAAGTAAGTTTTATGACAAACTATGTAAAAGAGCCGATAAGGGTGATACACCATACAATTTACGTAATTGCGTTTATTTGAACGATTTTTCTAAACCCAAAATTGTATGGGGTAATCTATGTTTGTCTTCTCAGTTTGCTTATGTTGAAGATAAAT
>CALWOX010000005.1 GCA_944383265.1 uncultured Lachnospiraceae bacterium
AGACAGACAGACAGCAGCATAAGTCTGTCCTTTTTCCCTGCGCACAATTTTATAACACCAGATCAAGGGGCGCGCTGCGTCCACGGTTTTTCCGTGGGCGTGGCGCGTCCTTTTGCGTTTTTGGGAGAGGGGGATAAGGAATGGATAAAGTAAACCGATATGAGTTTGAGGGGGAAGTGATCGAAGTCCCCGTGTGCTGGGACGACGATCTCCAAAGAGAGACGGAGGACTACGAGGACTACTTAGACGGGACAGGCTGCACCCCGTCCGGCCGTCCTATTCTTCTAACCATCGAGGACGCCTGTCCCCATGCGGAGATGGTGGACGACGACCCGGCAAGCATTGACTGCGGCTCCTGCCGCCACTACCACCAGTTCCCCGGCTCTTTGCTGGGGGTATGCGATAACGAGAAGCGGAGGAAGAAAAGACGCTCCCGTGGGAGCGGCCTGACCCAAGCGAACAAGGAGGAAACACTATGCGAAAACGATTGACAGCGGCGTTTTTATGCCTGTGCCTGCTGTTTACGCTGCTTCCGGCCACGGCCTTTGCCGAGGGGGAGACAGGCAGCGGCGCGCCGCAGGCAGGGAGCGCCCTATGCGAACACCACCCGCAGCACGACGAAAGCTGCGGCTATACCGAGGGGACAGAGGAGAGCCCCTGTACCCATGAACATGACGAGGACTGCTATAAACTCGTGACCGAGTGTGTCCATGAGCATACAGCGGAGTGCTACCCGGAGGAAAGCGTATCGGAGAACACCGCCACCCCGTCGGAGGCGGAGGAAGCCGAGCCGACGGCCTGCACCCATGTATGCAGCGAGGAAAGCGGGTGTATCACGGAGGTTTTGGACTGCAAGCATGAGCACGACGAAGCCTGCGGCTATGTTCCCGCCACAGAGGGAACCCCTTGCACCTTTGTTTGTGAAGTCTGCGATGCACAGGACAGTGGAAACCCGGCAACTCCGTCCGACGCACAGCCGGAAGAATGTACCTGTGAAACCCTCTGCACTGAGGACAACATCAATGAGGACTGCCCGGTGTGCGGGGCCGAGGGCGCGGATTTGAACGACTGCAAGGGCCTGAAAGCCCAGCCTACTACCCCCTCCAACGCGCTGCCCGCCACGGCGCTGGCGGCGGATGGGGATACGGTCTATGTGGGCGGCGTGGAACTCACAGGCAGTACAGACAGCCCCGCCTATGCCACGACGGACGGGATCGGCAATGTTTTAACAACGAGCGCAACTGCTGACCACTACAACATCAAGTGGGACGGCAGTACCCTGACCTTGAACGGCGCGAAAATCAAGGGCGCCGACTCTAGTGAATCCATTAGCATCACCGTAGGCATCTATGCGTTCAATAGTTCCGGAGACGTGTCGTTGAACATTGCATTGCAGGGTGTAAACGAGATTTTCGAAAGCAGTAACGGGATTTGGGTATATTCATCTTCATCTTCTACTAATGCTGGCAATGCTACCCTGACCATTGAGGGTGAAGGTAGTCTAAATGCCAGCGGCAGTTCAAGCGGAATCCTGGTTCAGAGCAACAGCGGCGATGCCGCCCTGACTATCCAGAACGCCGATGTCACAGCCGAAAATAGTATTTACTCCGGCGATGGTGTAACAGTGCGGGCCGGCAGTAGTTCGTCCGCCTCTCTGTCTGTGGATGGCGGCAGCCTGACCGCGACTGGCAAGAGTGAACTCGGTGCGGGCATCCGATATACCTTTGGTGGCGGCAGTTCTGGCTCCGGGAAGCCCAGCCTGACCGTCAGCGGCAACGCCATGGTGAAAGCCAGCGGAGGCGAAGGCGGGATCAGTACGAACTCCAGCACCGCTACAGAGATTAAGAGCGACAGCGAAGCTACCAGCGGCGGCATCGTCTTTAACGGCAACGAGGGCACCGTGTACGGCAGTATGACCTTGCAGGAGAATTTGACCATCGGCGAGGGCGAGAGCTTGACCATCCCGGAGGATTCCTCTCTGGATATGGGCGGTCATACCATCACAGTAGAGAACGGCGGCAAGCTGGATGGTAAACCAACCGGCAATGGAACCGTGATCAACAAACCCTCTCCAGTCTCCTATCTGGACGAGAAAGGTACAGAGCAGAGCTGTAGCGACTATGAGGTGGTCACAGCGGACAATACCCAGTGGAATAACGGCTGGTATTATGTGGTAAATTCCGATGTCACCATTAACCAGCGCATCTCCGTGAATGGCGATGTGAAGCTGATTCTGACCGACGGACACACCCTCACCGTCAATGGCGGTATCCATGTAACTGGAGATGACCGCTTTACAGTCTATGGCCAGGAAAACGGGACCGGCAAACTGACGGCAACGGCGACCAACAATGTGGGCGCGGGCATCGGCGGTAACGGAAGCATGACGACAAGCGCACAAGATGGTGAAAATGGCGGGACGATCGTCATCGCGGGCGGCATAATCGAAGCCGTTGGCGGAGATAGGCCCGAGGATACAGACAGCCCCTGCGGCGGCGCAGGCATTGGCAACGGGGAAGGAGCCAGCAACGGCGGTTCGGTCACGATCTATGGCGGCAAGGTGAACGCCACCGGTGGAGTAGACAATGCGGGCATCGGCGGCGATGGCAGCACCATTCAAATTTTAGGCGGCACGGTGGATGCCACCAGCGGGGATCTTGCCGCAGCCATCGGTGGTACGAACGGTGCTGCGGGTACGATCACCATCACCGACAGCACTGTAACAGCCAACGGCCAGAACGGCACGGGCATCGGCGGCGGTTTGCAAAGCCACGGCGGAACAATCACGATCACCAACAGCATTGTAACAGCAATCGGCGGCTATGGTGCGGGCATCGGAGGCGGTTTCGGCTCCATCGGCTCTGCTGGCGGCAACGGCGGCAATGTGACCATCGTCAACAGCACGGTAACGGCTTCCAGTAAAGAGGGTGACAGCATCGGCGCGGGCAGGAACGGCGCCGACCCCGGCACGCTGACCCTTTCCCCGGCGGATGGCAAGGCGATCGCAGCCAAAGCCGGTGCAGACGAGGCCAGTGCGCTGGCTCTGAACGGTTCTCCGTTTACCGCCGAAACAGCCGTGACTGACCTGGTACGGGGTACAAAATATTTCCACAGTGAACCATGCAGCATCTATACCGTGACGGTAAATGACAGCTATGCCCAGACCACCGGCGCGGGTAACTATGCCGAGGGTGCGACCGTTGCCATCGACGCGGGAACACGCAGCGGCTACACCTTTGACGGCTGGACCAGCGCGGACGGCGTGACATTCGCAAACGCAGGCAGCGTACAGACCACCTTTACCATGCCGGATCAGGCTGTGACGGTCACCGCAAACTGGACGAAGAAATCCGGAGGCGGAGGTTCCTCAAGCTCTTCCGGCGGAGGCTCCTATACAGGACCAGTGGGAGTGTATTATGCAGACGGCGGGAATGACTCGATCCCTTCCGATGCCACACAGGGAAATTGGGAACAGGAGACCGCTGCGGATGGAAGCATAAGCTGGAGATTTAAGCTCGCAGACGGAAGCTATGCAGCGGGCAGTTGGATAAAAGCTCTTTGGAACAACCGGTACTTCTGGTATCACTTCAATGCAGAGGGATATCTTGACACCGGCTGGTTCACAGACACAGATGGCAATATCTATTACCTCCATCCCTTCCATGATGGTAACTTCGGATATATGTATACCGGCGATTATGTCATAGACGGCGTAGCCTACAGCTTCTCAAGAGGAAGAGAACAAGACGGGCTTCCTGAGGGAGCAATGAAAAGATAAAAGTAAATAAGAAAAGATGTGCCGCTGAGATCGAACTCGGCGGCATATTCTTTGAATAGACGCTTCAATACCTTAAGATAATGCTCATGGCAGTGTAATAAGAAATAGTATGATAATAAAATTAAAGCACTCGGATGAACCGGGTGCTTTTTTATAGATGTACGGTGGTGCAGGAGGGCGGCAGTGCTTAAAACACAACTTAGATGTATCTGCAAAGACATTGAACGACTTGTGCCGAATTTTGGACTGCAGAATTGAAGACGTGGTAAAATATGTACCGTCTGATAAGGACCAGCCCCTGTAAGAACCGCCTGATTCGCATTATAACGGATCCGGCGGTTTATTTATGCTGTGAACCACTCAGACTTACAGAAAGTCGTAGATTGCGCAGCTGATTTTTGTTCAATGCCGGTTTGGAATGGAAAAAAAACAATGCAGAAAACAAAATGTTAGTATCTGCCAATATACGCATTTTACTGTCCCTTTCCATAACGAACTTCATCTACAAGTGCCTGAATATCATCATCGTCGGATACGCCCAGTGCCTCAGCAGCGCCGGTAAAGGCGGCCTGTGCTTTTCGGATGGCTGCAGCAGATGCATTGCTGACAACGATCTCTCCATTCTGGTTTTGGAGGAACAGGATCTTATCGCCGGATTTCAGCCCAAGCTGACGCCTGATTTCTACCGGCACAGTAATTTGACCGTTTGCAGAGATTTTCGCCAAATTCATACAAGTTATCCTTTCTATTCTTTAGAATTCAAGTTTTCTTTATTTTTCTTATATTATATACAATATGTCAGAAAAAATAAACTTATCCGGTGGAAATACTGACGAAAATCCGGAATGCGGCTCAGATGATGAAATGATCGTTTTCCTTGAAGAAAGGATCCTTCAGAAAGTGATCTTTCAACATATAATAGACACTTGATATTTCAAGAAGGGGATCGAAAAGAGGCTGAGGCTCGAATTCATCATATTCATCCTTAAAACGAACATAGATGGCATGCTGCAGCTCGTCATAATACTTGTTCACCAGCTCCGCAAAGGGGCGAAGATCAAGCTCTTCAGGAACATCCAGGCCTTCCATAAAGTCAACGTGCCTTATGATAAGGTCGGGATCGTCTTCTTCGAGCATGTCATCACTGATAATCTCAAACATGCCGTCAAAGAGAGCATACTTTTCATCGGGATCTGATGATAAAGGATCCAGCTTTTCGTCGATAAGCCCGTAGAGGTCGTCCGCCTTACGAAGAGCAAAGAAGGGATAGAAGGATGCGGCCTTTCTCATGTAAAAGTCCTTACTTCTGCATAACGTATCCAGATATTCAGAGCTGAAGTAAGCGAGCTTCGAATCTTCCAGAAGCATTGCGGAGATCAGGAACAGAGTCCTTAAGGCATCCCTTGTAACGGTGGTTGCTGCTGTTACGAATAAATCGTATTCCAGAGGGTGTTCAGAGTTACTATTTCTTTTTTTCAACATTGTCATTCTCCTTTCTTCCGTCATCTGACGGATGTTGTGAAATAATTTTTAATGTCCGGAGCTCCCGGATCATGCCAAGTCATTGTTTTATGAAGTGTATTCTTTTATAATGATAAAGGATACAAGCCGGATGTCTTTTTAATGTCATCTCTTATCTTCGACTATAGTATAGCACAGAAAAATACAAAATACTATAAATAATTTATAAAAATAATTAAGATTTTTATATTTTTCTTGATTTTTCCGGCACAAATGATATAATGTAAACAGAAAACAAAGAAGGAACTACGGAATGAAGACACACGAGAAGATAAGGGAGGTCCGCAAGCGGCTCGGTATCTCCCAGACGGATTTTGCCGCATCACTGGGGGTCACCGCAGCGAACATGAACGGAATAGAAAAAGGAAGAACAAATCCATCCAATACGCTCATACGAAGCATATCCATACTTTATCACATACCGGAGGACTGGCTTAAAGATGAGGAAAATGAGGATTTCAGCATCATAAGCAGCGACAACCTGTACTATGCCGGCGTGATGGACAGATTCCTAAGACTTGAGCAGCCTTACAGGGAGTTCGTTGACAGGCAGCTTGACGAGCTTCTGAAGCTTCAGGAGATGGAACGGAAGATGAGAGGCGGTGATGACGATGGAGAAGGGATATCATGCTCTTGACATAGACTTTGAGATTCCTGAGATCCTTGAGCAGGACATAGCCGATTTCCTAAGGAACCTGAATGAAGAGGGCGGAAACCTTGCAGACTGTCATGAAGAAGAGATCAGGAACATTCTTAATGAGTGCAGCCGAAGGCATAAAAAAATACCGGAGCGGTTGCCCCGGTATGTAAAGCTTATACTTCACGGATGATCTTTTCCATGTCGATGTAAAGGCATCGTGCCAGAACAAGCTGAGTACCCTTAAGGTTAAACCTGTCGATCCTGTGGAGCAGGTTGGCCTTGGTACGTGCCCTGTAAGCTGTATTAAGGGACGACAGTGCCGAAGGCATGGCATCCAGGGCATCGAGCAGCATGACGATATCTGACGGCAGGGTTGAGAAGCCCGAACCGGCGATCTTATCCGACAGTTTATGGATACGACTCACAATGCTGTAGAGTTCGCCCCATTCCTTAAGAAGCAGGCTTTTGGCTTTTCTGAGATTATCGATATCATAATATTTTTGATGATCCATAAAGTCCTCCTTTCACAAAAAAAGAAGGCATAAGCTTATGACTCCTATGCCTTGATGTTTATCCTTGCTGATTTAATTATGTGGACAGGTAGGATGCTATAAAACTGAATACAGAATAATTAGGCGATTAGGCGCACTTAGCATTTATGCCATTCACTGAAAAGGGACATAATGCCGGGTGCGCTTTTTTAGGGAGAAAAGGAGAAAGGAGGCACTGATCATGTCAGCTACGAAAGACAGACTGTTTGATCTGATGATGTGGACGCATGACATTGCATTTGCCGCAATGCTTCAATACGAGCTGTCGGGACTGTATTTCGACATGCTCCGGCTTGAGGAATACGGTGCTGCGGAGAGCATCATCACCGAGCTTGCGGAGCGGCTCGGAACATCCGAAAAAGCCAGGGCCTACATAGAAGGGAATGTGGAAGTGATGCATGAAGATCTTTCAGAAAAAAGCCTTTTGGACGAAGCGTTTTTACAGGGCCTGAACGACGCCAGGGACTACGTCGTATCATTCACGGCGCATGCATGCAGAAGATACGGACAGGATACTCCGAAGACACCTGAGTTTCAGAAGGAAGACATTAAGAAATTTTCGGAAAGGCCCTATGAGTTCCCGAGATTCAGGTAAAGAAAGATCACGTCATGGCCGGTCCCTGTGTGAGAGGATGAAGTCGATCACCCGGCCAACGAAGATCTTTTCGGTACGGGTAAGGGTGGAAAATTTCTCCACGATCTTTTTATCATCAACGGAAAGGTCGGGTAGGGAAAGGGATATGGTATTAAGCCTTTTATCATCGTCATTCCCTGAAAGGTAAGCGGGATTTATCTTAAATACGGAGGCTATGCCTATCACGGTGATCATATTCGGGATACGCTTTCCGTCCTCCCACTGAAGCCATGTATTTGTCCCGACTCCGACATACTTTTCTGCCTGAGCGATGCTTAAGTCTTTTGCCAGGCGTAGGGACTTAAGCCTTTTCGGGAACAGATTTTTATTCACCTTCAGCTTATCATCGGATTTCATGATACGGATCCCCCCGATTCATACGATTGATAGACTCAATTATACCATGCGGAAATCGCATCGAGAATACCGAAAAGGCTTATTTTCACCATAAATACAGTCAATGAATAGATTAAAACAGTCAATGACTACAAAATCTTGAGTTTTATTTATCGGCAAAGAAAAACGGCTTAAATTTAAGTCATTGAGTATGATAAAACCAATAATACTGCATACTGGGACAGTCATTGAGTAGATCGGAATCACCGTAAAATGCCGCTTCGGCACCATAAACGAGACATGCTTACACCTTTTTTGAAAAATTGAAACGCACAATAGAGGAAAAGAGCAAAATCCACAGGAAGGAGCGGAGCTGATGAAAAGTGATAAAAGCAAACTGCGGGAAGGCCGCTGCATCGGTGAGGGAAAGGACTACGTCGGGTATATCAAAGCCAATGAACAGTCGAGTATTGGAACTTCAGGGATTATATATGATCCCATAGCCGGCAGAACTGTCCATGTCCTGTCCATGGGTGAGCGGGAATTCTTTTACACCATGCGTCTTAATGACGAAGTGATATCGATTGAGGAGCAGATGATGATGTCATCGGATTTGGTGAGGGAGATCTGCATAAAACACGGCTACAGGATACCTAACCATATCCTGAGTACCGACTTCCTGATCACCTTTACTGACGGAAGCCGTAAAGCTTATAGCGTAAAGGCAGACAGATCGGAATTGGATAAAAACAGCAGAAAATACAGAAATGCTCCATTGGCCTATCAAAAGGCTATGATAAGGCATCACATAGAGCAGGAATACTGGAGGATGCAGGGAGTGGATTTCAAATTCGTATTCAGAAGCGAGCTCAATAAAGCCTTTGCTTATAACGTACAGCAGGTCCTTATGTTTTATGACGAAAGATCAGTGACCTGTGAGGCGCATATGTATATGTGGCTCGTGGCACATAAGATCATAAAAATAGACCTGTCTGACAGTATCATCTGTTTTCCGAAGCTGGTATGCGGTATGGAAGATAAGGTGAGAGACCTTTTCGAAAGGAGTGTGGCTTATGGATATCAATCTTAAAGCGGGAAGCTTCATAAAACTTGATGGTGGGATATTCAGGATCCTCGTATTCGAAAATGACACGGTCATTATTGTGCAGATGGATACTGAAAAAATAAATGTCATAACCATGTCCTCATTCTATTTTTCGATGCTGCTTAAGAACGGAAAGATAGAGTCGGCAGAATGGGAAGAGGATCCGATACCGGTCGAAAAGCTTACAAAAGAAGAGATAGATGAAGCAAATTCAAGAGCGGAGGCTATGGAGCGGATGCTTGCCGCCCTGTACCCGAACTGGGATCTGTTGAGTTCAAAATGTGCGAAGCCGGAGGTACGGGAGCTTGAAGAAATGATTAAAAGAAAAAAGACTGTGGCGCATAAGCTCATAGGCAGGTATTTAAGATCCGGAAGGGATCCGCTTTCAATGATAGACATGCGTAAAGGTGCTGCAAACCGACAAAATGATTATCACTGGGGAGATCCTTTAAGAGGCCCTTCGCACAGCAACATACTGAATGACGACGAGACGAAACGCATTATGGAAGAGGGGTTCAATGAATACATGCTTGCCATTAAAAAGAACTGCAGAGCTAATTTATCAAGAATATACCGGGATCTTGTAAGAAAATATTACCTTAAATATGAGCAGACGGATGACGGCATCTTTGTAAAAGAACCGGATAAAAAGGATATATTCAGCATGGGAAGGTTCTACCGCTTCTGTAAGGAAAGAGGGGGAATGGAAATATCGAAGCTGAATAAGCTCGGAAAAGAGAGAGGCAGCGATAACCGGCTGCTTCATGGAAACAGCGCAGCAGGATGCCTTGGACCGGGGCATATTCTTGAGGTGGATGAGGTGGAGATCGATATGTATACCGTATCCACGAAAAATGATCGTCAGCTGATAGGAAAAGCGATCATGTATACCGCCGTGGACGTGTACTCAAGATGCATAGTAGCCTGTTGGGTGGATTACGAGAATAATTCCTACGTTGGTATAACAAATCTCCTCATGTGTCTGTTGGAGGATCCTGCCGAAAAGTTCAAAAAATATGGAATAGAGGTTGAAGAAGGGGTGTGTCCTTCTGGATTTCTGCCCGGAGAGATACGTTCGGACCATGGAGCCGAATATACGTCTTCAGACGTGGAGAGGATAGTAAGAGAAACCGGGATAAACCTGACGCTTGTTCCACCCGGTACGGGATCATTAAAAGGTCTGGTTGAACAGAGCTTCCATCAGTTCCAGACCATGCTCGGTTCCGTGAGCGGCGGGGGATTTGTATTAAAGAGATACGGATCCAGGCACTATGAGACGGCATGTACGGATATAGAGGACGTAAGGAAGATCGCGTACCTTTACGTGGCGTATCATAACAGGCATCTTGTGCGTGGGTTTGAAAAGACCCGTGAGATGATGGAAGATAAGCTTGAAGCGATACCGTATAAGATCTGGCAGTACGGCATAAAGTATGTGCATGTTCCGAGAAAGATGACCGGGGACCTGAGAGACAGATTTATATTTGCGATCCTTAAGACCGACAAAAACTTCAGGATCTCAAGGAAGGGGATCATGTACAGGACCAATGGGCTTTACTATGAACTGGCAGAGGACTGGTTCTTCAGAAAGATGCTTGAAACAGAGGACCGTGTAGAAAAATTGAATGATGTACGTTATGACCCGAGGAGCATAGATCAGATCTACATGATGTCGGATGGCGAGCTTAAGGTCATCCCGTTAAATCAAGTGAGGTCAAACCTCTGGAGCTTTAAGGGAATGACATGGAAAGAGTACGATGATCTCTATAAATCCGACATGGAAAGAAGGAAAGTTCTTGAAATGAATGATCTTATCCTTACCGCAAAAACCGAAAACACTATGACAGAAGTGTTTTCCGATGCAAAGGCAATGCAGTCTTCAGGAAAGAATGCCAAACGTTCCATGAAAAGCTCGCTCAAGGAAGAAAAGTCTGAGATAAGCCCTGCCGGAAGTGTTGCTTCCCGCCTCGGACTCGGTACGAAGCAGGATAATCAGACAAGACCGGAAATACCGGATGAGGAAAAGGCGAAGCCCCTGCCTGATAAAACGGTATCCACGGTCGACGAAGAGTACATCAATGCGCTTTTTGAGGAAGCCTGATAAGGAAGGAGGGATAATGAGTGAGATACATGACAAGGTTTGATCTTAATTACGAAGAGCTTAAGCCCGGAGAGGACCTTTATGACGATGTCGACCTTGAGAGCACGGACATGGTCGAAGCCCGCTACAGTAAGGACGGCAGCTTCCCGGAAAATCCCTGCATCGCATGCCTTCCGAGACCTTATACGGCAGCGGAGATACGAAAGATAAATGACATAGGTTTGGTCGGATACGATGAGCGGGCAGTAAGCGATATGCCCATACAGGACCGGAAAAGACAGTTATACCGGATAAGGGACATACGCATCCCCCTTCCCTTCCATGCAAAGGTGGACAGCATGCTCTCCGGGGTGCTCATCTCATCATATGCACGCCGCAGGATCGGCATATCCGGGTACCCGAGAAAGATAAGCCTTTGCGGGGAGGAAAAGGATACCCGTACGATCTCCTGCGGAGGAGATGCCGCAACGGGTTTCGGGTTCTCTCTGATCGGAGCAGCAGGCAGCGGCAAGACGACAGCCATAGACCTTGTGCTTAAGAAATATCCGAAAGTGATCTGCCATAAATTCGATGACTGCTTTTTTGTGCAGGTCCCATTCATAAGACTTACGGCGTACTCGAACTCGAACCTGACCGCGCTGTTCCAGTCCTTTGCACGGCAGCTCGACATGCTCCTTGACAGCGGGAATAACCATTACAGGCAGATACACACCAGACAGAACCTCGGACAGATAACCTCCATCGTATGCGGCTGGATAGAGCTTTACCATATCGGAGCCATCATCATAGACGAGATGCAGCTTCTGGATTTTTCGGGATCCTCAGTAAAGTCCTTTGAAAATATCCTTACCGTCATGGCACAGACGGGAGTGGGGATCGTGACCGTTGGGACGCCGGATGCCATAAGGGCCTGGGGCGGAAAGCTCAGGATATACAGGCGCCTCGGAAGCGAGATCATAAAGGCGGATGACTACTGCAGGGATGAGAAGTTCATACAGTACGTGATAGGCAGGATATGGAAGTACCAGTGGACATCGGAACGTCTGCCGGCTCCGGATGAGGATGTGATGGAAGCCATGTACGAGGAAAGCCTCGGAAGCATCGACCTCCTGCTGACGCTCTGGATGCAGATACAGTTCTCGCTCATGTCGGTAAAGACTCCGCATGTGGATGCCCATTTCATACACAGGATAGGGCGTGAAAAGCTCGGGGAGCTCAAGAGGCTTCTCGGATCGGAGCTTAAGGAAAGCACTGCGGCGTATGAATCCCATAGGCGGGCCATTGCGGAGGAGATAGAGAGATCCGCTTCGGAAGATGAGGAAGCTGCCGTAAGAGCCGCTGCTGATAAGGAAGCGCAGGAAGACATCATACTTCACTATGACAGGGACAGGGTACTGTCGGAACTTACCACGATCTTTAACGGAGCCTACCCGATATATTCGGATGACATGATAAGGAAGGCCTTCCGGAAGGCCGAGAACTTTGAAAACTTCAAGAAAATGCAAAACAGCGAAAGGGTCGGGCTGATGCTTGACTATCTCAAAAAAGCACAAAGAAGAAAAAATACAGGAAAAGGAAAAACGACGGTCATAGACCGTGACACGCTGGAGTCGATAGAGGAGGACCTTAAAACGGCTCAGTAAGAAAAGGAGAAAACCATGATCCCCGTATGCGTGAAACCGTTTGAGGATGAACTCTTATACGGATGGTTGATGAGACTTGCAAGGATAAACGGAGAGAAAAGCGTGCTGAAGCTGAGGGAGAAATACCTTGAACGAAGATCCGATGCTTCGGCACCGATCCTTCAGGCATCAAAGGACCGACCGGATATAGTGCCGGATCTGGAGAGGATATGCAGAGAGCATGAGAGCATAAAGTGTTTCCCGGATCCGGAGACGATCATAAGAAGGATGACACCGCTCTATGCCCTGTATCCTTTCATGCGGTACGGCTATCAGGCACGGTGGGCACACTTCATACTGCGGCCTGACAGTGAGGGCGGAATAAGACCGGGAAACAGCCTGAAGCCATTGTTTGAAGATCTTCGCATATGTCCTGACTGCGTAAGGGAAGATATGGAGGCCTACGGCTTTCCTTATCTCAGGACCTGGCATCACATCTCCGGCGTGAGGGTATGCGCAAGGCACGGCACTGTTCTAAGGCACATAGGCATAAAGGCCTGTAGGTGGCTTGACCTTTGGGATGTCATCGAAAGGGCTGAGGATATGGAACTTATGGCAGACCTAAAGGCTGGACTTATGATAAGCTCATTTCTGAAAGGTCTGTACGAGGCACCGCTCTTCATGGACCTTATAGGGCTTCAGGAGATGCTGAGGAAAAAGATACGGGATCTCGGGTATGAAGCGGTATATCCTTACGACGAACTGGTGGAATGGTTGAAAGATGGTGGTACAGCATATCCCTTTAGGGAGGGAATGGCAAAGAAAATACGAAATCTCTTAAACTGTAAGATATTAGATCCGAGCATGGCAGCAGCCTTTACCGCAATGCTATTTAAGGACGCGGAAAGTTTCAGGCAGGTGGCGGCAGGATATGTAAGTGACAAGGAAGACGATTTTCAGGAGATGATATCCGGAAGATATGACATGCTATCGGGATACGGTCAGACCGTAAGGCTTGGGTGCAAAAAATGCGGTACCGTCTTTTACATCCACCCGGAGGCAATCTTCAAAGGCTGTTTCTGCCCGGACTGCGAGAAGGCATACACGAAGGAGCAGCTCTTAAGCCACAGGCTAAGCTTCCTCGGTGACGGAAAATATACCCTTTTAAACGGTACGGACGAAGGCGTAGGGAATACGAAGATTCTGCATGAGACCTGCGGAAAGATAAGGACCATGAGGCTCTCGGATGCCGTATGGATGGGCAGAAGGTGCGATTGTGAGGACATGCTGTCGGAGGCTGAGATACGGGAGAGAGTCGACAGCGTGGAGTACAGGCTCGCGGGAGTTATAAAGGGGAGCCGAAAGCCCATTGTAAAGATGCTTCATAGGCCCTGCGGACATATTTTCGAATCGGACATGGGAAGCTTTATCCGAAACAGGCGTTGCCCGTACTGCGGTTTTCGTAATGCCGCCGCCCGTGATGAGGAAGGCTTCAGACAGGCCATAAAAGATCTCACAGGAGATGAGTATGAACTCGCAGGTCTTTTTTCCGGCAGCAATACTCCGGTACTGATACGGCATATGGCGTGCGGGACGGTGACTGAGATGACGCCTGTAGCTTTTGTAAACGGAAAGCGGTGCCGATTATGCGGGATAAGGACATACGGTAGGGAAGAGTTAAACCGCATTGTAAGCGAGTATACCGGCAGGTATTACCGGATAGCGGGAGGAGACGGCAAGGGATACGAAGTCATCGGCGATGACGGATCGAGGTCGGTGCGGCGGGCAGCCTTCATCATACAGGAACTTTCGAGACCCACGGACTCGGCGTTTTTCAAAGTAAGAGTGCAGAGATATACGGAAGATGTTTCTCCAAGATGCGTGTTGTATAAAAACATAAAAGAAGCTACTGAAAAGAAAGGCGTATGGACGAGAAACGATCTTACATCATCTGTATATTCAAAATGGGGACTGAACAGCGCACTCAAGTGGCTGGCATCTGAAGGCTACGTTGAGAGTATCAGGTATGGGGAGTATAAAGTAAAGGAATAAGATTTGAAGATGCTTAAAAGGCTTTGGCACATGCCAAGGCCTTTTTTTACGCTTCACATCTCGTTTATGGGACTTTGGAGTAAAAAACGGACATAATTTAAGAAACAACGAACAGGAGAGGAAAATTATGTATGTTACTCCGATACTTCCCATATGTGTAAAGCCTTATCCAAACGAGCTGCTTTACGGCTGGCTCATACAGCTTGCAAAAATAAATATGTATCCCTCAGCGGAGAGGTTCTGCGAGCGTTACTTTCCGCAGGATGGCCCCAAATATGAGATTAATGAGCATAAGATGATCCGACCTGACTACAGATTTAACCTCGACAACGTCTGTAAATGGTATGAGAATATCAGATGTTTTCCCGATGCCATGACCATCCTTCACGATATGACGCCATATTTCACCGTAGCTCCTTTCCTTACAAGAGGCTACCAAGTCATGCGGTCCCAGGCAATACTTCGGGAACAGACGGGCGGGATCCTTGATATATCAAGGCTGAGATATGATGTGAATGAATTTCATGTATGCCCGGAATGTTATAAGGAAGATACAGATGTTTACGGTGAGGCATACCTCCATACCGAACATCATCTTCCGGGAGTGACCGTATGCCCCAGGCACCATGTCCCGCTGCTTAAGGTCTCATCAGAAGGTGTGGTTGAAGGCATCAGTCCGGAAGCCTGTGACGAGGCTGCAGCCGATAAGCCCATGGCTGTTCGTATCAAGAATGCGGACATGATGAATGCCATGTACCGGGATCCCTTGCTTACCGACCTCAAGAAGCTTCAGGCAGCGGTGCTGGTAAGGATAAGGGAGAAAGGGTACCCGATGCATTCACCATACGGATGCCTCAATGAAGATGTGATCAAAGCCGGATACTGGCCGCATGATATATCAGATGCTGCCATAAAGATGACTACTGTAAAGAAAAATGCCGACTCGGATCTTCTGAGAGGGCTGATCCTGTATCTGTTTGATGACTATGAGGATCTTAAGGCAGTGGTCGGGTCTGTGACTGACGGAGAAGTGGAGGGAAAAGTTTCTTATGACAGTATTGACGTGCTTGAAGAAAGGTATGGATTCATAAAAGTGAGATGCCGCACCTGCGGCGCCGTCTTCCACATTCATCCCTATGCATTTAAGCTCGGGCGTATCTGTCCGGAATGTGAGAAAAGATGCAGTGACGAAGAAAATATTGCTCGGATGCTGAGTTGCCTTGGAGACGGAGCTTACAGGATAACAGGTCCTGCAGGGAGAAAAGGCGTCAGGCTGCTTCATGAGACCTGCGGACGTGAGCGGGAGATCGGACTTATGGATGCCGTATACGGTGAGAAAGAATGTGTCTGTTCATTAAGGACGGCTTCGGACGGCATTGAAGATGTTCTCGGCGATGAATTTATATTACTGGATGAGTATGTAAAAGGTTCAAGGACATGGGTCACGATCCTTCATACGGTATGCGGAAAGATTTTCTCACTGCCTACTCAGGACTTTAAGAAATCACCCCACTGCAGGGTATGTGATGAGGAGCATGTTCCCGAGGCTGCATTCCGGAAAAAGATGAGAAAGGTTGCCGGAGATGAGTACAAGCTTGTTTCTGACTATGACGGCAGCGGAGGCATGATAGAATTGCGTCATAAGGCATGCGGGACCATCACGAAGATGAAGGCTGCCAATTTCCTGCATGGATGCCGCTGCAGGCTATGCTACCCGAGAGGCAGCGGTGATCCCTCCAACCTTCAGAAAGTGATCGATGAGTATGCAGGGGAGGGCTATACGGTCACGCAGGTTGGAAATGACAAAATTTTGGTCACGGATAAGAACGGCGAAATATTTACGGGCTCCTACAGGTATTTCCTTCAGGAACTTAGCCGCCCTACGTCGTCATCCGTGTTCAAGTACAGAAAAAAGATCCTGCAGCCCGGAATCAGTAAAAGAGGTGCAGTCTATATGGAGATAAAGGAACACTGCGAAAAGTACCGTGTATGGATCGCTGACGGTGAAGCTGCCGACGATGCTCATGATGAGAAGATTGATATCCTGAAGTACCTCGTATATGACGGGTATCTCCATAGGTATGGTTTGGGGATATACAGCATTTATGATGATGTTTCCGATGAGGAGATACTGAATCAGAAATACCTCATAAGAGCGGGACATCGCATAGGTGTGTACTACGGTAAGAGCCTTTTATACAGGTGCGGGATCATGGTCGACAGACCGGATAAGGACTATATCATTTCCAATGCCTGCCTTAAAAAGGATTTCGATGACAGAAAGATCGGGGATATTACGGTGAGGGTGAAGCGCCCTTATGTAGAGATCACGGATGAGAACTACAGGATCATAGAGGGATTGAATCTTGCGGCGTTTCTTATTAGGTCATCTTCTTACAAAGATAAAGTGGAAAAATACCTTTTAAAGGAGGGCATTGATAAAAGTATGCTCTTAAGATATGCTGCAGGGTATCCGGATAAAGTAACATGGGTAATAAAAACACTTTATACCAGTAAAAAGATAAGATAAGTTATATTATAGAAGAGCTGCAACAGTTCATCAGCTGCATATCCGTGAAATAAACAGAAAATCCAAACTTGATTTCCGCTAAATGAATAGAAATCTTTTAAATAATATTCGTGAAACAAACAGAAAAGTTAAATTACTGATTTTGGCACATATTCGTGAAATGAATAGAAAAGTGTTGAGAAAAACATACCGTATAAAAAAGATCGTGTTCGCGAAATAAATAGAAAATATCATGATGTGTTAAATTCTTTTGAATGTGTCACTGAGAGATCGGTGGCACATTTTTGTATTAATAGAGTCAAAACAAGTAAGGCAAACTTAGGTTGAGGAATATACATAGCCGATGATATAATTAGGAATATAAGACAGAGAGACAAAATCGGGATTTGAGTCGGAGGCAAACTTTATAAATTCCCATTTACAGAAATATAAAAGGAAATAAGACCATGCATATTTTGGAAGGACTTAATAAGGCGCAGACAGAGGCGGTGACCTCCACTGAAGGCTATGTGAGAGTGATAGCGGGAGCAGGCTCGGGAAAGACAAGAGCCCTTACCCGCCGCTTTGCTTACCTTGTAAACGAGGCCGGTATATTGCCGGGAAATATCCTTTGTGTGACATTTACAAATAAGGCCTCAAATGAGATGCGTCAGAGGATACGACAGCTTACAGGAGATAATGACACGGGATATATCAATACCTTTCACGGCTTTTGTGTGTCGATCCTTCAGGAGGACAGCCATGCTGTTGGCTATCCGAAGAGCTTCCTTGTACTTGATAACTCTGACATTGATTCCATGCTTCAAATGATCTACGAGGAGAGGGGATTGAGCCTAAGAGATATGACCTTTTCTTCCGCAAGGGATATGATAGAAATAAGGAAACTTTTTAAGGAGCCTGAGTACTACAAGGATATGCTGGAAATGTCTGTTGATTGCCTCAAGGAAAAATATGAAAAGGCTACAGTGGCAGGAGATATCATTTTCTACGGCTATCTTTATCAGGAAAAGAAATGCTTCGGCCTTGACTATAATGATCTTATAAAGTTTTCGCTTTATATTTTCAGAGAGAATGAGGATATAAGGCTTAAATGGCAGAAGCGCCTTGAGTACATCATGATAGACGAGTTTCAGGACATAGATTCGCTGCAGTATGAGCTGATGGAGGTGCTGTGCGGCTACCACAAAAATCTCTTTATCGTGGGGGATCCGGACCAGACGATATATACCTGGAGAGGAGCGAATGTGAAGTACCTTATGGACTTCGATAAGAACTTCCCGGGAACGAAAACAATAATGATGATAGAGAATTACAGGTCAACTCCCGAGATAATCGCTGTGGCCAACTCTCTTATAGATAAGAATGAAAACAGGATAAAAAAGGAGCTTATATCTATGCTTCTCTCCGGGGATCCTGTGGTATGTCATTTCGCAAAGACGCAGGATGACGAGGCCCGGTGGATCGCTGATCAGATAAGCCTTATGCATCAAAAGGGATATGCTTACAGGGATATGACGATACTTTACAGGGCCCACTATGTGTCGAGAGCCTTGGAGCAGGTATTTATTGAAAAGAAGATACCCTACACAATCTACAGCGGAGTACAGTTTTTCAACAGGACGGAAATAAAGGATGCGCTAAGCTATCTTCGCATGATAGTTTACAGGGATGACCTGTCGTTTTTGAGAGTTGCAAATTTACCAAAGAGGAACCTCGGAAAGCGCAGGATGGATTTTTTAAAGAAATATGCCGAGGAGCATGAACTTAGCCTTTATGATTCGCTAAAGGAGACCATAGACGATCCGATATTTAAGGGGACAAAGGCAAGAGCGTTTATCTCTCTCATAGACTTTTATGCGGCTGAATACGAGGGCAGGCCAGCCTCGGAGGTGCTGACGCGGCTTCTCAGTGACAGCGGCTATGAGGAGATGCTTAGGACTGAGGGAAGTCAGGAGAGGCTTGACAATCTTGCGGAGCTTAAGCAAGCTGTCTATGAGTATGAGACCGGCTGTGGGGAGGAGACCGACCTTGAAAGCTACTTAAAGCATATAGCTCTTTTTACGAATACTGATACGGAGGAGAAGGGAGATAAGGTAAAGCTCATGACCGTACATGCGGCAAAGGGCCTTGAATTTCCCTATGTATTTGTTGCGGGCATGAACGAGGGGATATTTCCCTCTCGTAAGATAAGGACAAGACAGGGCATGGAGGAGGAGCGGCGGCTTGCATTTGTGGCCTTTACAAGGGCGGAGAGAGGGCTTTTCCTATCTGAAGCTGACGGAAGAAACCTTGACGGTTCACCAAGATACCCTTCGAGGTTCATACTTGATATAGATTCCCGATTGCTCAAATTTACCCATGAGCCGAGGGAGGGCCTCATAAAAAGTGCAAGAGAATATATAGAACTTGTAACAGGGCTTATGCCTGAAAGCGATGACAACATGGTATTTAAGCCCGGGCAGAGGGTAAGGCATTCTATCTTCGGGCTCGGAACTGTTACGGATGTGGACATGAATAAGGGCGCCCACATAGTCCTTTTTGACGGCATGGATACTCCGAGAAGTATATCCTTTAGGGCAAAGCTTGAGAAAATATAAAACAGAGCTGAATAATGCAAAGCTGAGCTTAAGAAAATATAAAACTGTTCTTGAAAAATAAAATATGTGATTTTAAAAAAAATGTAAAGCATGCTTGACATAAATCTGAATTGAGATATAATGGATTTATGGAAAGTATACTTTACATTTTTATTGAAAAACATATGCTTATATAAAATGTAATTATATAACATATACTTATACAACATGTACTGAAGGGAGGTCAACTTGAAAAACAGGCTTGAAGAAATACGGAAGCAGCGGGGGATCAAGCAGGATGAACTGGCTGACGCCATGGGAGTGTCAAGACAGACTATAAGCTCCCTTGAAAACGGAAGATACAATCCTTCGGTAATACTGGCCATAAAGCTTGCGAGATTTTTCGGAACTAATGTTGAGGATATATTCATTTATGAGGAGGAGCAAAATGAAAAGTAACAGATTGTTTTATATATCGATCATAGAGATAGCTGCAGGCGTTATTATTGACCTTTTGGCGTTTTCGGGTATCGTGGCGGATTCGGATGTCATAACAGGAATAGGCTCAGGTATACTTGCCGTAGGACTGGTGCAGCTTTTAAGGCTTGTACGTATTGAGCATAATCCCGAGCTTAAAAAGTACGTTGAGACAGCATCCAAGGACGAGCGCTATGCATTCATATCCATGAAGGCGAAGGAGGCGGCATTTGCTGTGTATATCATGCTCGTAGGAGTGCTCTGTATAGGCTGGATGCTTCTTGGATACAGAGAGGAAGGAATGCTTGCGGCCATGTCCATATGTCTTTTGGCATTTCTCTATGCCGTATTGTTTCGAGTGCTTGCAAGGAAATATTAAGCTTTATAAGACAAATATTAAGCTTTACAATATGAATATTAAGCATTGTAAGATAAATGTCCGTTGTGGGGAACTGTAAGGTCATAGTATAATTAATACAAGAAAAGGTTTCTGTTTTCATTAGAACAGGAGGGGTGTCTTTGAAAAGATTTAAGGCTTTGGGAGCATACCAAAAAGGAATCCTTATCTTTATGGCCGTCACGGCTTTTATCTTTACAGTCGCTTATTTTTACACGACCGGCAGAGTGGGATATGAGTACTATGATGCTATCCTTGTCCCCGAGGAAAAGGACGGAAATATTACTTATTCCGGGAAAATAAAGGGTGATGAGGCTGTATTTACCGTGTCCGAAGGACAGAAGGTGGAGTTTAAATATGGCGATAAGGTATATGGCCCTTATACTGTAGAGGAGGTCCCGTCCGCTGTTCCTGATAATATCGAGCGTGGCGGGGAAATGACAGGAATTGAGATATATCGCGGCAATGACCTTTTGTTTCGAGGCGGGGTGTATGACGGCGGAGGGTATATCTCCTTATACAATGATGACGGAACTCCCGAATACTCAAATATTCTGATAACGACCGACACAGGAATACTTACTGATGAAAGAGGAAATATCATCGACCCCATGGAGCCCTCAGCCTCACATATAGTTGAACTGATATCGGGACCGGAGCTTACACATAAGGGGGAATGGGGCCTTTGGCTTGAGGGAATAATAGTCTGCATTATCACAGCGGCTTCGATCTTGTTTGCGGATGAGATTTTCCGATGGAATCTGAGATTTGTGATACAAGATGCGGACACAGCGGAGCCTTCGGATTGGGAAATAGTAAGCAGATATATCTCATGGACGTTTTTAGCTGTACTGGCAACGATACTGTTTATAGTTTCGCTTCAATAGCATACCGGTATTTTTACATAAAATAGTTTTTTACAGAACCCGGTAATGAATTAACCTAAGAAACAAACGGCATATTTTATAAATCATCTCAGCCCAAAGGCTTTAAAGTATATTTTTAAAGCTTACAGCTGAGATTTTTTTGCGGATTTTTCCGTAAACTTCCGGGAGTTGAGGTCTTTAGAATGTTTCGGGAGCTGGGCCTTTAGAATGTGTTTATCGGGATGAATCAGATTTCATTTATTATAAAAAGTGCGGTAAACTTCATCGAAATATTTTAATTTCTTATAAAACTTGCTAAAAATATCGCGGAAAATAAATAATAAAGACAGTTGCTTTTGTTAATTGAGAGGAGAGGTACATGATTTATCTTGACAATGCGGCCACTACACTTAAAAAGCCTGAGGAGGTCATAAATGCAGTGGTTCAGGCTATGAATTCCATGGGAAATGCCGGAAGAGGGGCCCATGAGGGAGTTTTGCAGGCTGCCATGAAAATATACGGAACGCGAAAGAAGCTTGCCGAATTCTTCGGATGCAAAAGAGCGGACCATGTTGTCTTTACCTGCAATTCCACAGAAGCTTTAAATATTGCCATCATGGGGACTTTGGGAGCGGAAGATCATGTTATCACCACTCAGCTTGAGCACAATTCAGTCCTGCGCCCTCTGTATCGTCTTAAAAAGGAAAAGGGGCTTCAGATATCCTTTCTTCCCACAGACGAAAAGGGCGATCCCTGCTATGAGGCCCTGCCTGAATGCCTTAAGGAAAACACAAAGGCCATCATAAGTACCCATGCGTCAAATCTCACAGGAAATGTGGTGGATGCCGCAAGGCTCGGAAGCTTTGCGAAGGAGCACGGACTTTTGTTTATCCTGGATGCATCTCAGACAGCGGGGGTGATACCTGTCGATATGGAGGCCTTAAATGCCGACATAGTATGCTTTACAGGGCATAAATCCATGCTGGGGCCTCAGGGCACAGGCGGAATGTGCATAAGAGAAGACGTTGAGATAGCCCCCTTTAAGGTAGGTGGGACAGGAGTTATGTCATACCTTGAGGAGCAGCCCTCGGAGCTGCCCACAAGGCTTGAGGCGGGAACCCTTAACGGACATGGAATCGCGGGGCTTTCAGCGGCTATAGACTATATGAACGTACATCCCGAGCGCTATGAAGCGGAGCATGCCATGATGCAGCGCTTTTATGAGGGCGTATCGGATATAGAGGGAATAACTGTATACGGAAATTTTTCCGCAGGTCTGCGCGCGCCCATCGTGGCGCTTAATATCAGGGACTACAGCTCGGGGGAAGTGTCGGATGTGCTTTTTCAGGACTATGGCATTGCCACAAGGAGCGGGGCACACTGTGCGCCGCTGATGCACAAGGCCTTAGGAACCATGGAGCAGGGCGCCGTGCGCTTCAGCTTTTCTTCCTTTAATACAATGGAGGAGACGGAGGCTGCCATAGAGGCGGTGCGGGAGATTGCACATAGAGGATAAAATTTTATAATGAGGAGCGCAAGGCTCCGAGCCGCTTAAGGCGGCAGAAAGGGGAATCAAAATGTCTGATTACAGAAAAATGTGGGATGACCTTGGAATGGATCTTGAAAATCACGACCTGCTATGTCAGGTGCTTCCTACAGCAGTGGGGGATGTGTTCCTGACTCAGGAAAATCGTCCGAAGGCTATGGACTTTTGGGATATGGTGATTTCGGAGGTGCATGGTATTCGCCCTGCAGAGCTTATTGAGGAGCAGAAAAAGGGCAGAAAGGTTTTCGGAACCTTCTGTGTTTATGTTCCCGATGAGGTCGTTATAGCAGCGAACGGTATCGTGACAGGCCTTTGCGGAGGCTCACAGTTCTGGGTCCCCGACGGGGAAAAGGTTCTGCCGGCAAATACATGTCCTCTTATAAAGGCGTCTGTTGGAGCAAGGCTCGGTAAGACCTGCCCTTTCTTCAGGATTGCCGATATGTATGTAGGTGAGACCACCTGCGACGGCAAGAAGAAGGCCTATGAGATCCTGGGAGAGGATGTGCCCATGTATATCATGGATGTGCCTCAGATGAAGAGACCTCAGGATATCGTCCGCTGGAAGGAGGAGATCGCCGCCTTTGCAAAGAAGGTGGAGGAATTCACAGGAAATGAGATAACTGCGGAAAAGCTGGGAGAGGCAATTCACATTATCAACGAGAAGAGAAAGGCACTTCAGAGAGTTTATGACTGCAGAAAGTCAGAATGTCTTCCTATCTCAGGAAGGGATGCTCTTCTCATGACACAGATATCTTTCTTTGATGATCCCGAGCGCTGTGCAAAGATGTGCAACCGCCTTGCGGATGAGCTTGAGCAGAGGATAAAGGACGGAGTCAGCGTTGTAGAGAAAGGCACAAAGCGTATACTTGTCACAGGAACACCTATGGCCGTTCCTAACTGGAAGCTCCATAACATTATTGAGACAAGCGGCGGAGCTGTCGTATGTGAGGAGATGTGTACAGGAACCAGGTACTTCGAGAATCTTGTGGATGAGACAAAGACGACACTTGATGAGCAGTACATGGCTCTTTCAGAGCGATACATGAAGACAAACTGCGCATGCTTTACTCCCAATAAGGGAAGGATAGATGACATCCTAAGGCTTGTAAAGGAATACAAGGCTGACGGAGTCATTGATTGCAGCCTGAGCTTCTGCTGTCTGTATGACACAGAGAAATACAGCGTGACAAGAGCCCTTAAGGAGGCGGGAGTTCCTGTCCTTTCACTTGAGACAGATTACACAGACAGTGATGCGGGACAGCTTCGCACAAGGATTAGCGCCTTCATTGAGATGCTTGGAAATTAATAAAGAACCGGAAAAAATAATGAACCTGAGATATTATATATTGTTTGCAAATCTTGAGCAGGGCATGAGGCTTCATGAGCTTTTGGATGAAAATGAGATCCCAAACAGGATAGCCCCCGCCCCGAGAGCTATCCAGGGAAAGCTTTCATGCGGAGTTTCCCTGATGCTTAAGCCAGAGGATGTTGAGGCGGCAAGGACCTGCATAGAAGAAAACGGCGCAGAGTACTATGACATTGTGCCGCTGGAGGGGCAGCTGCAGTCAAAACGAGACAGGTATTGTTAAAATATTAAAATTGAATGCTCTATCTGAGGCCCCCTTTCTGTTGACAGGAGATTATCCTGTGTGTACAATAATGACAAAGGAAATTCCTTTAAATATTGTCCGCTCCCCGATAAGCGGCTAAAAAATGGTCGGGACTGCAAATATTGTCCGCTCCCCGATAAGCGGCTAAAAAATGGTCGGGATTCAAATTTTTAACACCCTGTCATAAAGGCAGGGTGTAATTTTTGCCTATAGGGAGGACTTTTGTGTCTGAAGCACAACTTTATTTCTTATCTTATCAATACTATTTGGATTTTCCTGATGACAAGCTTATGAAGAACAAGGATATTATTGACGGAGTACCTCATAACAGGCCATATTTTTTGCTTTCAGAGATTCGAAAATTCCTGAGATTTATTGGATCGTTCCAATTTCTTCAAGAGTTGAAAAATACAAATCTGTAGAAGCGGAAAAAATAAAAAAGTATGGGAAATGTAACACAATACGATTTGGCATGGTGCTGGGAAGAAATACCGCTTTTCTGATTCAAAATATGTGTCCTTCCACTGAGAAGTATCTTATACCATATATTGATAAAAAACATCAGCCTGTCAGAATTGATAATCGAGTGGCAGATGATGTTGAGAAAAATGCTCGTGAGGTTTTGGCTATAGCAAAGCGTGGAGCAAAAGTTATATTTCCTGATGTATTTAAAATTTATAAAGAACTACAGCAATAATTTGTTATATGTTTCGTAAAAGAAACCTGCAAGTTTAGTAATAAATATTGTAAACTCGATTAAGTCAGGAGTTGATACATGGAATGAAACAGTTCCGGTATCAACTCCTTTTGTAATAGCTGACGATTTCAGTTTTGAGCGAGGCACTATGTAAAAAAGAAAGTATCCTATCTGACAGCATCACTTGTGGGGTGACATGTGGAGCCACTTGTAGGGTCACTTGTAGGGTCACAAAGAATACGGTATCGTGACCCACCTTACAGCAAGTTATAGGAACTAAAGGAATGCTTATAGAAAGAATTATAATAAAAACACTATGCAGCCGGCATATTGGAATTCGGTAAAAATTTATATATTATAGAATAACAAAATAAAATTAAGTGCAAAATTGCACAAAAGGAGGAAGAAAATATGAAGAAGAAATTTGCGGTAGCTATGGCGGCTGTATTGGCTCTTTCCGTGGCCGGATGCTCAGGGGGGGGGGTACAACCGATACTGAGGAAGCCGAGGTAACGACAGCTGAGGAGACTGAAACCGAGGCCGAGCCGGAGACAGAGGCGGAGCCTGAGGAGAACTTGCTTTCTGTGGCAGGGGTATTTACAGGAGATATATATGCGAATAGCTACGGAAATCAGTGGTACGACTCACAAGGTTTAACAGGATACAAAGACCTTATAGTAGTTTTCGACTATGAAAATGATGAGAAAAACAGAGAGTTGCCTGAATCGGAAATATCACCAACAGATGAGTTCGGAAAGACCGGGGTTTATGGTAACCCGACATGCTCTCAAGTAACATTGAAAATAAATGAGGCCAATACCTATGAAGCATATGATCCGGCAAGCTATGAAGGACATTATTCGAACTCAATTCTTCGTTATACGGATTATGAAAGCCCTATAAACTACGGAACACTTTTTGGCGGAAGTGATCCTGTAAGAATGTTCGCTGTATTCTATATTAATCCAAATGAAGCAAAGAGCGACAGTACTGCTGTTATGACAGTAGGAGATCAGGAAGTTTCATTCTCATTCAGTGACATACAGGAAATCACAGAAGCAGACGAGATTTTGAAGGTTGAAGATGATTATGAGACTGCTCAAATGATTGCAAGATTTAAACTTGATATGGATGAAGCAGCACATAATATGGAGAGCTATACACCTTGGAGGGCTAAAGTAAACGCGGATCCCGGCAGTGATTATGGCGGAGTGCCTCAATGGTTTGAAGGCCTTTTTTCAGGAGAAGGAGCTTCGTTTGATTACAATGGAGTAAACAGACGAAACGATGTTTCTATGGAGCTTCCTCCTTTTGATATAGAAACAGTGGCGGGTGCATATCCTGAAATATCTGAAGATATCAGAAATATAGCTGCACTTTCAAATCAATATGCGAGTTCAATAGTTGACTCTTCAAAATCATGTGAGGATATTCAAAACATTGCAAAGTCATACTATGATATATATTTCCGTCTGACAGACTACTTTGGCATGGATGGACATTATACATCACAAACTACTGAAGATTTTAAGTCAGATGTTGATAGAGATATAAGTGCAAGTGAAATGTTTTCATAAATGTAAACAGAAAAATATATAGCCTGAACATCCACATTTGAATCAATTGTAAAATAAATGCTGGCAGATTTTTTGGAGATAGAATTATGGCGAAAGATTACAGAATTTCTCGTTATAAAGAACTCTTTCCGAGCTTGAAGGACAAGGCAGAGGCGTTTGACAGGATAGCAGCTCAGTTTTTGTATGGAAATTTTGGTCGAATGTCCAAGTCGGATTTTGAAACGCTGATTTTTTCAATATATATAGATCAATGTATAAAATATAAAAAAGAATATGATGACTACATGCTGTCCAGGGAGCTTGGAATCACACAGACAAGAGTACGTTCATTGAAAGTAAAAACTGAATTGCAATATCCCAAGGAAAATCCTCAATGGAAAGAGAATTTTATAGAGTGCATACGATATGCCCGTTATGATGATGTCAAACATTTGGTAAAACTTCAGATATCTGATGTCAATGTTTTGATAGAAGTCAGAAACTTTGTTGAGAAGCATGGATGGTATGATGAATATCAATTAAATCCCAAGCTTTTTCAGTGCAGGGCGGATATATTTATAGATCTATGCAGAAGCTTGGATGAAGATAAGGTATCTGAAGAGCTGAGTAAAGAGACTGTAAATAAGCTTGAAGAAATAAAAAAGAAAGCGGAATCCGAAGAGGAAAAATCGGCATTGGATAAAATAATTTCAGGAAGCATAGAAGAGGGAATGAAGGGATTGGTCCTCAGCTCTTCAAAATTATTACTTCAAGCTGTACTTCCTTTGGTGCCTTGTGGAGGCTTGGCAAAGCAGGCAATAGCCTTTTTGGTTAAAGCAATCGAGAAAGCTTGATTGGAGAAAACAAATATGAAAAAATTTAATCTGCGGATTACGACAGTTGCACTTTCACTGTCTGTACTAATGCTTTCGGCTTGTGGTTCAAAATCGGAAAATGTTGAATCCGAGGGCGCGGAGACCACTTTGTATACTGACTCGGAAGATTTTGCAGAGAATGATTATACAACAACAGAGACGGAAGATAAGATTCCTTTTGATGAAACTGAAGTTTATCATTATATTGTATCAATGTTAGATCAAAATTTTTCCGGTATAACCCATAAGGTGGTATATGACAGAGATGATTCAGCGCTAAATATTTTTATTGAAGCTCCTGATTCCGCCAGAGAACTGATGGCTGCCGAAAATCCTGAAGTAGTAGAGGCGTGGGATGAAATGGTAGACAGCATGAAGGCGGTCGGTGATCCGCTTTGGGAAATTGTAAGGATGACAGACGGAGCGGATTCTGCAAGTGTGTATATCGTAGACAAATTAAAAAGCAGCAATGAATATGACCAAAGCGAGTATCTGCTGTGGATCTTAAACGGCGAAGAAGAATATAACTTTATGAGTGATTCGACAGTGGGAAGTGGAGACAGTATTTGGCAATATGTTCCTGACATAAAAGATACAGGAAGTGCAACTGCTGGAGAGCGAAATGCTCTTTCTAAGGCATATGATTATCTTGATTTCATGGCATTTTCCTACAGCGGCCTTATAGAACAGCTTGAGTTCGAGGGCTTCAGCACATCGGAGGCAACCTATGCTGCGGATAACTGCGGCGCAGACTGGAATGAACAGGCGGCAAAGAAGGCTCAGGAGTATCTCGACTTTATGAGCTTTTCAAGGAGCGGCCTTATAGAGCAGCTGGAATTTGAAGGCTTTACGAGGTCACAGGCCGAGTATGGCGTGAATGCGGTGTATTAATATTTGGCGTTAAAGAAATATAAGATAAATCAGGAGTTGCTGCACGGACTGAAATAGTTCATGTGGCAACTCTTTTCAGGATTATTCAGGCTTATGAGAGATGAGGGTAAAATTCTCGTTGTCATTATTTGGATTGAAAATATGTAAGAATAAGAGCTATAATAAATTCAGCTTCAAAAATGAAAAATTAAAGCCTTGAAAGTGAAGATTATATGAAGATAAACTATATGAGGGATAAAAATCAATTGTGTACAGAGATATTTGTCGACTATCCTAACCGGAAGGTTTCGATTATTAACCACACGGATGAGATACTTGACAGAGCTTTCGGCATCAATGAAAATCCTTCTATGGAGGATTTTGAGAATTTTTTGGAAGACAGATGCTTTCCGAAAACAAGAGATAAGCTTGATATCACATTAAAGCTGCATGGACTTAACTGCGGATATAATCCGTTGGTTATCGCAAAAGAACTGAGCGGAAGAGTGGCCGGGGATGACCACTATCTGGTATTTGAAGACGAGGGGATGCTATGATTGACTTGACAGGAATGAAGGTGATCCGTTCCCGAGACAACTCTTCAAAGGGAAATCAATTCAAATGGTGTAAGGACGGAATTTGGTATAAAGCTGATTATCTGGGATATGAGGGCTTAGCTGAAGTTGTAGCAGCAGATATCCTCAGGTATTCAAACTTTGACAGATATTGTAAATATTATCCCGAAAAAATAAAATTTAATGATGAAATCTTTTCGGGATGTAAAAGTCAAAATTTTCTCTATGAAGGAGAAACACTGATAACACTTGAAAAAATTGGCCTTTTATACAGAAATGCTTCTTTAGGGATGTTTCTTGCGGGACACTCCATGTTTGATCATAAAATACATACAACTATGGAGTTTATAAAAGGATTAAGTATTGAGGAGGCAGACAGGTATCTTACCGCGCTTATAGAATTTGATGCATTGATACTTAACGAAGACAGGCATACAAATAATATTTGCTTTGTGAGGAGAAAAGACGGATTGCATATAGGCCCTGTATTTGATAACGGATGTTCGTTCCTTGCAAATACAGGTATGCACAGTTTAAATTCAAAACCCGAGCAATTAATAGAAAAAGCAGAAGCGAGACCTTTCTGCAGAACGTTTGAGACACAAAAAAAATATATGGAAGCGGAAACAGGAGTTGTATTCCAAACCTCGTATGACATGGTAAAGCTGAGAAACATACTGGATCAATGCGAGGAATATTATCCGGACAGTATACTCTCAAGAGTGGAAAAGATAATGGAAATACAGCTTCAAAAATACCCGGAATTGCAATTAAAAAAGTAAAAGATGTTGACCTTTTATTGGTTATTATATCTGAATATGCTATATTCAAGAAACAAAAAGGGAAACCGTAAAGCGTCTCCCTCCCCGAATTGACATACTACAAAACTATGCAACCGTCAACTATTGCAAGTAGTTGGCGGCTATTTTCTGTCCTTGTATATCTCGTAAAAGAGACCTGCAAGTTCTTTCGTCCGGATTGGAGGGTATTTTTCCTTTCTGAAAAGAGGTGCAGCCGCCTTTGGCTCAGCAGTAAACACTATGCAGCCGGCTTATTGTTTTTTGCTGTAAATATTGTAAAATATTTAAAAAGTATTTTATTGATTGTATTTAATGCATACAAAGCAATATATACCAAATTAATATTTTGCAGGGGTTGACAATGTTCTTGACAAAAATTCTGAAAGAAAACAAAATTTTGACAGACAGACTGACAGACAGGGATAGTTATTCCCCTTTAGTCGATATTAATAAAGAAAAAAGCATAGAGAAATGTTACAAGGCGTATTGTATCTTAGGAGCTCCACGGATGCAGTATGCCTTTTTTGTATGATGTTAAAAAACATTATGGAGATGACATCATGGGAGAAAAGTATAACGAAAACGGAGAAAAGAAGGAAGAAAAAGCACCTGAAACCAGTGAAGTACTTGAACATTATTTAGAAAAATACACGTAAGACAACAGCAGTAGGCACTTCTACCACTATACAAAAATCAAGATGGCTGAAAGTCAATTCACCTATGAGCCTGAGTGAATATGCAGGTACTGTCAGATTTGATTTATGCAGGAATTGTCCAAGAGAAAATAAAAAATAATTATATAAAAATATATTCAAAGGAGATTATGTGTTATGAAAAAGAAAGCGATATTTTTATTGAGCACAGCACTTACTGTTGTAACAGCAATGAACTCGTTTGCATACGGATGGAAGCAGACTGATGACGGAAGGTGGTGGCTCAGTGCATCACAGGATGATACAAAGTACTATGCCAATGGATGGAAAAGTCTGATGGACACTGCAGACAGACTCGTCAGATACTATTATTTTGACGAAGGCGGATATCTTCTTACTAATACTACAACTCCTGACGGGCGACAGGTAAATGAAAATGGAGAATATGTATTAAATGGAATTGTGCAGACCACCAGTACAGATGACGAAATGCCGGGATTTGAAAATGCAAAAAAGGCTATTGTTGTAGATACTTCTATAGACACTACCTTGAGAGCTGATGTGAACGGTTGGAAGCAGTTTGAGGATGGAACTTGGAAATACGGCCATGACGGGCAATGGCTTCACAACGGCGTATATTGGATAAGCTGTACATATCCCGGATCTTCGGAGGTTATGATGGAATGCTACTCCTTCTACCCCGACGGCGTTATGAGAGCAAACTCAAAGCTCGGGTCAAGATCATATAACTCCGACGGCAAATGGGTAAAGGATGGCGAAGTCGTATCTGTCAATGCCCCTCTTCCTGCGGATGTTCTGACCGATATGGAAATGGCTGAAGCACTCAGAAATCGCGGTGAAAATGAGATAGCTGATTGGCTTTACAGTGGAGGTCCCAAGCCCTCCAACAGTTCGTCATCTAATGGCTCTTCAGGAGGAAGACTTTCAAGAGAGCAGCAGAAACTGTTGTACGACGTAACCAAAGATTCCATCAGAGACATCAAGATTGACATGGCTCTGGATAAATTATTAGGATTGTAATTAGAGTGTAAAGAATAATTTTATTTTAAAATAGCGAAAAACTTATATTGTATATCTTTATAAAAGATGGGGCTGCATTACAACAGCCCCCGTTTTTAACTACTGAAATATTGCCTCTGATATATCTACAGACTGGCGGCAGACATTATCTATATCGGTTCCGTTGCCTGTAAATACACATTCACCGAAGTTCATGGTTATATCTGAGGGTACATTCTCAAGGAGTACCGCAGTGTCATTATCTGTAAAGATATTTCCTGTGAAATGTGTATCGCTGGCGCTGACCTCGGGATCCGTGGAATTGTAGTGAAGTCCGATGCCATTATTCTCAAAGGTACAGTCGGTGGTGTTTATCCAGACACTGCCGTATCCCAAAAGTGCTGTTTTCCAGTTGAAAAATCTGCATTCCTTGGTCCAAATTCGGCCTGCGGACGAGAGGCCCACTCCGGTCCCGTCCCCAATAAAGTCTATACCTGTGATATATGTGATGAAATATGACCTTTCAGGTATGCTCATGCGCATTCCCTCGGTAAAGGTGGTGCGCTTTCCGTTTTCATCAGCTCCGATCAAATTTACGGAATGAGTCGGAAGCACCAGAGGTTCCGTGTATGTCACAGGCGGAAGATAAACATTTATGGTATCTCTTTCGTCAGCCAAAGCAGCTGCATCGTCAAGCAGCTTCTGCAGTGCCGCTGTATCGGACATATCCGAGTTTTCGGGAGTATAGTCGAAGATCTTTGTGGGAGTAACGATGAGCTCCATGGAAAGCCTTATGGTGTCTCCGTTTTTCATGTCAAGCACCCATACTATTTCTGCCGGAGTTTTGCTTTCGCGTGTAAAGTCTATCAGACTTACGAGAGCGGCGCCGGGATTTATGTCCCGCATCTCCTCCGGCTCCGAGCATTTGACAGGGCTTTTTGAGTCCTCGGGCTGTATGATCTCCACTTTTGCGGAAGCTACTCTCTGCATGAATATACCGCTTGCATCCTCTCCGGTGTCCATACTGTTTACATATAGATAGGAAGGGAAGCGATAGGACTCCTCGGCGCCTGCCGCAGTATCAAAGGAAGGCAATGGCGTGTAACGGTCAAAGGTATAGTTTGTCAAAAGCTGATATGAGCCGTCGGAATCCGAATAAAGGACCTCACCCTTTCCCTCATAGGTATCGGGAGAAAAATAAAGGTAAAGGCCTGCCGCAATTATTATTATCGGCAGCAAAATTAATATGCGCTTAATGAACTTGGCATAAATATATCTTTTAGGCGGTACAGCCTCGGTCCTCCGGTTGATGCTTTTTGCACAAAAAGGGCAAAAGGACGCTTCCTCCGGCAGAGAGGCACCGCAAAACGGACATTTTTTCATGTCATATATCTCCTTCTAAAGCTCTGCCAAAAGGGAGAGCACGTTTTTATATCTCTTTTTGGGACTCACGAGAGTGCACCGTGTCACTATGCGTCCCCATCTTCCCTGCACCAGCTTTTGCGACGGATGGCAGCCTGTAAGCATGATGTTTATAAGAATGCCAAGGGCATATATATCCGAGCCCGCATCGGATTGGGAAAGGCCGTACTGCTCGGGAGCAGCAAAGCCTGTAGTGCCGAGGATCTGAGTGTCATTTGTTGACTCCTCCTTATAAAAACGGGCGGCGTCAAAGTCTATGAGAACAGCAGAATCATTTCTCATCATTACATTCTCAGGCTTTATGTCTCTGTGGACTGCACCCATAGAATGAAGCGTCCACAGCGCATAACAGATATCCCGCACTATTCCTCGAGTTTCTTCAGGGGTAAACAGGGCATCCTTAAGCAAGGCACTCATGTTATCGCCCTTTACATACTCCTCCAACACAAGCTGTCTGTCCCCGTCAGAGGCGACATCATAGACAGTCGGCATATATGGAGAAGAAGCTTCCGTGAGCTTTCTGTATACATCTGCATTTCCTGTAAAGGAACGGAGGATAAATTTATCTCCTGTGGTACGATGCCGAATAAGTGAGACCTCCCCTCGTTCACTTTTTTTAAGAAGCTCCAAGGGCTCGAAAAGCTCCTCCAGAGTCTCTTTAAACCATGTGTAATAAATAAAAAACACCCCCTATACTATGCAGCCCGCATATTGTTTTGAACGTCAAAATACTGTAACATATTTTATAACCTGAGTAATATAAAAGTCAATAATATGTACAAATATTTTCAACAGGGGTGGGCAAAGATTGAAATTGCCACTATTGCACTGCATTATATTACAAGACCGAAGTGAAAGAGAAAAAATAGGGGGAATTACAAGATATGGACAAAAAATCTACAGATAATCTGAAGCAGGAATTGATGTCGGATCCTGACATCGATACTTATATAAAGGAAAACAGATACGGCTTTGTTGACTGTGACATCAGCAGCCTTTTGCTTAAAATGTATGAGGGAAAAAATATTTCAAAGGCGGAGCTTGCCCGCCGTTCGGGAATGAGCGAGGTGTATCTGCACCAGCTGTTTTCAGGGAGGCGTAAGCCTTCAAGGGATAAGCTTCTGTGTCTTTGCGTAGGTATGGAGCTGACTATAGAAGAAACGCAGACGGCGCTTAAGGAAGCAGCCTATGCTGAACTCTATCCCAGAATAAAGCGCGAGGCAGTGATCTATCATGGAATTGTTCATCATACTTCCTTGGATCAAATAAATGATAACCTGTTCGATGCGAACGAAAAGGCTTTGTGTTGATGCCCTGATGCCCATGATGATGCTTAAGATGTGATATGCATGATATAACAATATAAAAGATGCTGAAAGACGCCACGGCGCTTGAAATATAATAAGCCCGCGGCGTCTTTGATTTATATAATTTATGTAATTATTGATGATAATAGCTGAAAAAGTCCGCCATCTTTTCCACGGCTTCCTTTAATACCTCGATCCTCGGGAGATAAACCACACGGAAATGGTCGGGCTTTTTCCAGTTGAAGCCTCCTCCGTGTACAAGGAGGATCTTTTTATCCCTCAAAAGGTCATAGGCAAACTGCTCATCGTCAGTGATATTGAACTTTTTCACATCTATCTTCGGGAACATGTAAAAAGCGGCCTTGGGCTTTACACAGGTGATTCCCGGGATATCTGTAAGGGCGTTATAAACATATTCGCGTTGCTCATATATCCTTCCACCGGGAACGATATAGGTCTCTACACTCTGATAGCCTCCGAGAGCGGTCTGGACTATGGACTGGGCGGGGACATTGGAGCAGAGACGCATGTTTGAGAGCATTTTGATTCCCTCTATATAATCCTTGGCTATCCTCTTGTTTCCGCTTAGGATCATCCATCCTATACGAAAGCCCGCTATCATATGGGATTTTGAAAGTCCGCTGAAGGTCACGCAAAACAGGTCGGGAGCAAGTGATGCTATAGAGATATGCTTTTCTCCGTCCATCACAAGCCTGTCATATATTTCATCCGAAAAGATCATCAGCTGATGCTCTCTTGCTATATCAACTATCTGCTGCAGGACCTCTTTGGGGTAAAGGGCGCCTGTAGGGTTGTTGGGATTTATGATAACTATGGCCTTTGTCTTATCTGTAATCTTTTTCCTGATGTCGTCCATGTCGGGATACCAGTCTGACTGCTCGTCACAGATATAGTGGACGGCCTTGCCTCCTGCAAGTGTGGCGCATGCTGTCCATAACGGATAGTCGGGAGAGGGTATCAATATCTCGTCTCCATTATCAAGGAGGGCTGACATACAAAGGTTTATCAGCTCGCTGACTCCGTTTCCTGTGTATATGTCCTCTATGGAAATATTGGGGAGCTTTTTGAGCTGGGCATACTGCATGATGGCTTTTCTTGCGGAAAAAAGTCCGTTTGCGGGAGAGTAGCCCTCACAGTCAGGAAGCTGCATTTTCATATCATATATAACTTCGTCCGGCGTGCGGAAGCCGAAGGGAGCAGGATTTCCTATATTGAGCTTCAGTACCTGAGTCCCCGCCTCCTCCATTCTTGCGGCCTCATCCACAACAGGCCCTCTTACATCGTATAATACATTATCCAATTTTGATGACTTTTTGAATTCGCGCATTGTATTTCCTCCTGCAGGCTCTCCTTCGCTGCTGCTATGATCGTTTTTATCACTAAGGATGCCGATATTATCATTGTAATCATTGTGATCACTGTCATTATTATCTGTTTTTCCGTTTCTGAGCCATTCCTCGTCAACCTTTAACGCTCCGGAAAGAAAGTGAAGGATCTCCGCACGGGGAACGGTTTTTCCGCTGACATACTGGCTGATATGGCTTTTTCCGAGCTTGATACCCTGCTCCGAAGCAAGGTGTATCAGATCGACCTGCTTTTTACCTTGCCTGTCCATGGCAAGTTTCAGCCTGTCAGCAAAAGTTTCATTTGGCATTTTATTCTCCTTAAAGTTCAAATTTGTTTTAAAAGTTCAAAGTTGAGAGCCATTATAGCATGGGACAGAAATAAGTTCAATATAAAAGTGGAGAATAAACAAAATATAAATGGACAATAAATAAAATACAAGATAAGTTCAATTTACACAGATAAAGCTCACAAAGTTCAATTTATTTAAAAACCTGAATGGCTGATACAGAATTATTGTAAAAACGTAAAATCGGAAAGCCGGATAAAAAAACAATAATTTAAGAATAATCATGAGAAGAATTATAAAGATAAAAAATAAATCCGAAAAAGGAGCAATATATACTTGAGAATAACAGGTATAAGATTGTAAAATAAATATCAAAGTCATCTGTATCAGAAGGCCGAATCATATTGCTTGAGGATACTGTTTGAGTGTATGGCCTGATGATCCAGATGAGGAGAAGGAAAGAAAAGGGGTAATTTATTTATGGTTAAAAGAGCTGCAAAAAAGGATTTGGACACTTTGGTAAATCTTGCGGGGATAATGTGGGACAGACATTCTGTGATCCAACTGTTTCATGAGTTTTCCGATATCATGGCAAAGGGGGACACACAGTTTTTCCTTAAGTATGAGGATGAGATTGCGGTAGGCTTTGCACAATGCCGTCTGCGCCATGACCATGTGAAGGGGACAAAGACAAGCCCTGTCGGATACCTTGAAAGGGTCTTTGTTAAGGAAGGATACAGAAACAAGGGCTACGCTGTAGAGCTTTTGGAGGCCTGCGAGGCATGGGCAAGGGAGAATGGGTGCATGGAGCTTGCGGGGGACTGTGAGATCGACGATAAGGAAAGCTTTGATTTCTATAAAGCCATGAACTTTACAGAGGCAAACAGGCTGATCTGCTTTACAAAGGCTCTGTAGAAATAGTATTAAAATCAAAAAAGAATGATAAAAAATTATAAAAGCACTAAAAATATAAAAATGTAAAAACGCTCGGGCGGAGAATCCTAGATGATACGAATTCTCTTCCGAGCGTTTTTCCGTCAGAAACAACTTGTGGGAATATCATGCAGGGAAAGCCTGCGGGTCCTGAGATATTTATAAAAGTATAACTCCGTTGCCTGCGCCTATCCTGTCGGCTCCCGCCTCTATGAGCTCCTTTGCAAACTCGGGAGTACGGATTCCTCCGCTGGCTTTTACCTTTGCTCTGTCACCGACTGTCTTTTTCATAAGCCTTACATCCTCCAATGTAGCTCCGCCTGTGGAGAAGCCTGTGGAAGTTTTTACAAAATCAGCTCCCGCCTCAACAGAGAGCTCGCATGCCTTTACCTTCTCATCATCGGTAAGGAGGCAGGTCTCTATTATTACCTTTACAACAGCGGGCTTTGATGCCTTTACCACCTCTTCGATGTCTTTTTTTACAAGGTCATAATTTTTGTCCTTTATGGCTCCGATATTTATAACCATATCCACCTCGTCAGCTCCGTCATTAACGGCCTGCTTTGCCTCAAAGGCCTTTGCCGCTGTGGACATAGCACCGAGAGGGAAGCCTACTACGCAGCAGGTATTTACTCCCGAACCCTCAAGTTCCTTATGGACAAAGGGAACATGGCAGGTGTTTATACATACCGAGCGGAAATGATACTTCTTAGCCTCATCACAGTACCTCTTTATGGTTTCTGTGGTGGCGTCAGCCTTAAGCATTGTGTGATCAATGTAGCTTGCTATATTTTCCATTGATAAAGACCTCCTTAATATTTATAATCGCATTTGTGTCTATATTAACACTTTGAAAATAAGAGTTCAATAGAAACCGATTACACAATTTTTTAACAAAGTTTTTATGTTAAAAACTTACAAAACCAACAAGCTAAAAATAGTAAAATTGTGGAAAAAGCCTTAATGATATTGACAAAAGATAAAACTGGGAATAATATTGAAACATAATAAATGTAAGCGGTTTCAAAATTTCATAAACAAACGGACATAAGAACGGACTCGGAAATGACATTGTCATATATTAAGGCCTTTTCATGAAAGGAAATATATGAATATCTACGACGTTGCGAAAGAGGCCAATGTATCAGTGGCCACAGTTTCAAGAGTTCTCAACAATCACAAGAATGTCAAGGAATCCACCAGAAAAAAGGTGATGGACGTAATTAAGGGCAAGGATTTTGTTCCGAATTCAGCGGCAAAGAATCTGAGCATGGGTGAATCCCGAAACATAGCTCTTATAGTTCCTGACATTGAGAACCCTTTCTTCGCAAAGCTTTTGCACGGGCTTTCCGACCAGGCTATCGAATTCGGCTACAATGTATTCATGTTCGGAACCGATGAGGATACCGAGAGGGAGCTTCAGATACTTGAATCTCTTAAGTCCGAGCTTTTGAGGGGACTTGTAATGATCCCCGTCAGCGAGGACAGCGAGAACACTAAGGTACTTTTAAACAGATTCAGAGAGGCCTCGGCCCCTGTGGTGCTTATTGACAGAGACGTGAGAGGCGGAGACTTTGACGGGGTATTTTCACAGGATGACGAGGGGGCCTTTAATGCGGTGGAGTGCCTCATAAAGGCGGGACACAGGAAAATTGCCATAATAAGAGGCTCGGACACTTCAAGACCCGGATACGAGAGATACAGGGGCTACAAGAAGGCCCTGGCAAAATACAATATAGAGCTCAGGAAGGAGTACTGCCCCTACGGAGACTTTATGGAGGAAAATTCCTATCAGGCCATGAAAAAGCTTATGAGCCTTGAGAATCCTCCCACAGCGGTATTTTCTTCAAACAATATGACTACATTAGGATGTCTCAGATATTTTAAGGAAAATAATCTGAAAATAGGAAGAGATATTTCAATAGTAGGCTTTGACGACATCAAGGAACTAAGGTATACGGATATAGACCTTACAGTGGTGGACAGGCCTGTTTACGAAATGGGCGTGGAGGCCATGAAGCTTTTGAGAAAGGCCATAGAGACAAGAGATAAGGCTGATGAGGACGGCCTGTTTGTAAAGAGGAATTTTATAAAGACACGACTTATAAAGCGGGGCTCGGAGTTCTGTGAAAGACTCGGAAAGGGCGAGAGCGGGAGCCTTGACGTTGATTAGATGCAGATAAACCAAGGAGGAGTGATAAAAATGGGAAAGGTAGTAGTGTTCGGAAGCTTTGTTGTGGATCTCATGGCGAGAAGCCCTCATCTTCCCATAGCGGGAGAGACTGTAAAGGGTTCAATGTTTAAGATGGGACCCGGAGGAAAGGGCTTTAACCAGTGCGTTGCGGCACATAAGGCGGGAGCTGATGTGACTATGGTGACAAAGCTCGGAAGAGATACCTTCGCAAATGTTGCCCTTGACACCATGAAGGAGCTTAAGATGGATGAGAGCCATATCTTTTTCTCGGAGGATACCGAGACGGGAATAGCACTTATCCTCGTTGATGAAAATACAAGCCAGAACGAGATAATAATCGTTCCCGGAGCATGCAATACCATTACAGAGGAGGAGACGAACGGACTTGAGGAGCTCATAAAGGATTCGGAGTATGTGCTCATGCAGCTTGAGGTAAACCAGGATGCAAATGAGAGAGTTGCGGCCCTCGCCGAAAAGTACGGCTGCAAGGTCATCGTAAACACAGCACCCTACTCAAAGATATCGGACGATTTCCTTAAAAAGACATACATGGTCACACCCAATGAGGTGGAGGCCGAGGAGCTTACAGGGGTTCATGTGGATGACCTTGATTCCGCAAAGAAGGCAGCGGAGTATTTCTACTCAAAGGGCGTAAAGAAGGTCATAATAACATTAGGAAGCAGGGGAGTTTTCGTTTCATCCGACGGAAATGAGCAGATAATCCCCGCATTCAAGGTAAAGGCAGTAGATACCACAGGTGCGGGAGACGCCTTTAACGGAGGTTTGCTCTGCGCCCTTGCGGAGGGAAAGAGTGTTGAGGAGGCGGCGAGATTTGCAAACGCTTTGGCCGCTCTCTCGGTTCAAAAGCTTGGAACAACGCCCTCCATGCCTACAAGAGAAGAGATAGAAAGCTTCTTAAAGGAGCATTAAACAGCAAAATACAAATAGGGAGGTTATAAAAAATGCTTAAAGGAATTCCGACTGAGATAGGCTCGGACCTGCTTAAGGCCCTGGCGGATATGGGACATGGGGATCTCATTATAATCGCTGATGATTTTTATCCGCCCAAGTCAAAGACACCGAACGGAGTCAGCATTCAGGCCAAAGGCAACAGCGCCGCTGAGATGATCGATGCGATATTAAAGCTTATGCCCCTTGACACAGATTACTGCGAGCATCCTGTGGAGTACATGATTCCCGACAAGGACGCAAATGTGGTCATGGACAGACCCAAGGTATGGGACGACGCCATAGAGGCTGTGAAGAGGAACGGCTATGACGCAAAGATCGTGGGGGAGATCGAGCGCTCAAAGTTTTACGAAAAGGCCGGAAAGGCATTCGTAACAGTATGTACAAGTGAGAGGCAGCCTTACGGATGCTTCATCATGCAAAAGGGAGTTTTATAAAGGAGGAGAGGTAAAATGAAAAAATTATTATCAGTACTTTTGACAGCATCAATGGTTGCTTCACTGGCAGCCTGCAGCTCACAGCCCGCAGAGACCGAGGCGGCAGCCGATACTGCCACAGAGGCTCAGGGAGCAGGCGGAGAGGATGCCGCTGCCGAGAGCACAGGGGGTGAGGAATACGATATCATATATCTTACACCGTCTACAGCTTCACAGTTCTGGACACACGTTGAGATCGGAATCAAGAACGCTATGTATGACCTTGAGGAGTCCGAGGGAGTAAAGATCAACTACTCTGTAGTAGGACCCGCCGAGGAGAGCCAGACCGAGGAGTATGTAACAGCCTTCGAGCAGGCTATAGCCGCACAGCCCGACGCTATCGTTACAGCTACACTTGCTATCGATGCTACAGTTCCCAAGGCACAGGAGGCTACGGCCAACGGAATCGTTCTTAACTTCGTTAACTGCGGACTCGGAGTAGGAGATGACGGAGCTCACGAGGAGACCTACAACCAGTTCTATTACTGCTCAAATGACACCATAGGAGAGCTTGCGGCTCAGGCATTCCTTGAGGCAATGGAGAAGAAGGGAATGGATCCCGCGGCAGGCGGAGTTTTGGGAGTTAATACAAACGTTGAGAACGAAGCTCTTAACCACAGAATAGACAGCTTCAGAACATACATGGCAGAGAATGCTCCTGACCTTACACTTACAGATACTTATTACAACCAGAATGTTGTTGAGAATGCTCAGGCAAACGCAGAGAACATCATTTCAACCTACGGCGATGAGCTCATCGGTATGTACTCCGGGAACAACATTACAGGTGACGGTGTCTGCCTTGCGGTACAGTCTGCAGGAATCGGCTCCGACATAGTATCAGTAGCTGTTGACTCGGATGATACAGAGATCGCTGCTCTTGAGAGCGGAAATCTTGACGCTATCATAGTTCAGGATGCTTACGACCAGGGCTACAGATGTATGGAGAATGCTATCCTTACACTCATCAACGGTGAGAACCCCGAGACAGAGAAGCAGGTAAACTGCCCTCCTTCTATCGTAACAGCTGACAATATGAACGATGAAGAGGTTCAGAACCTTCTTGATCCTACAAGACTTGCAAGAGAGGAGTAATCCTTCTTTCAGGACGGCTTTAATAGAGTTTCTTAAGTAAAAGAATAGGGAGGCACTCGGACAAAAAGGTCAGATGGCCTCCCTTTGTATATGAGGACAAATAAATGCAGGATACTATTTTAAAAATAGAACATATCAGCAAATTTTATCCGGGCGTTACAGCTTTGAATGATGTCAGCTTTGAGATCAAAAAAGGCGAGGTGCGAGCTCTGTGCGGTGAGAACGGAGCCGGAAAATCCACCCTCATAAAGTGTATCATGGGTGTTGAAAAGCCTGACGAGGGCAAGATATCCATGAATTATGACGGAAAGTGGATCGTAAACACCAGCGCTCTTGAGGCTCAGGAGCATGGAGTATATGCGAACTATCAGAACGTAAATATAGCCCCTGACTTAAGCATTGCGGAGAATTATTTCCTCGGCAGACAGCCCACCAAGGGCGGCATAGTAGACTGGCGGGGAATGACTGAGGAAAGTAAAAAGATAATAGACAAGTTCGGCATGAATATAGACCCGAACGAGAAGATAAGGGACCTGCCCATCGCCATGCAGGCCATGGTCACTATAAGCAAAATATCGGTAAACGATGATATAAGGATAGTTATCTTTGACGAGCCCACGGCTCTTTTGGAAAATGAAAAGGTGGAGACCCTTTTCAAATTTATAAAGGAGCTCAAGGAAAAGGGCGTGAGCATCATATACATATCTCACCGTATGGAGGAGATAATGGATATATGCGACTCCGTCACTGTACTTAAGGACGGAACCTATGTGGACACAAAACCTATCTCGGAGGTTGATAAGGACAGTCTTATAACCATGATGGTCGGAAGAAAGATGTCCGATATCTACAACATAAAGCATCAGAGCTTTGACGAGGAGGTCCTCAGAGTGGAGAACTTCAGCGACACAAAGCATTTCAAGGATGTCAGCTTCTCCTTAAAGAAGGGCGAGATACTGGGCTTCTTCGGACTTGTGGGAGCAGGAAGAAGCGAGGTCATGAAGGCTCTCTTCGGAGCGGAAAAGAGGCTCTCCGGAGATGTTTATGTACACGGAGAGAAGAAAAAGATAACAAGCCCCACAGACGCAATGAAAAACGGCATATGCTTCCTTACCGAGGACAGGAGAGCCGACGGACTTGCATTGCAGCTTTCAATAAAGACAAACATCAACATGAACTCCTACGACATGATAAGCAAAAACGGAGTGATATCTCTGTCCAAGGAGCAAAAGAGGGCTGAGAAATTCTCAAAGGATGTAAATGTTAAGACACCGTCGGTGCAGCAGCTTGTGGGAAACCTCTCAGGAGGTAACCAGCAGAAGGTGGTAATTGCAAAGCTCCTTTGCAGAGATCCGGAGGTAATGATATTTGATGAGCCCACAGTCGGCGTGGACGTGGGAGCAAAGGAAGAGATCTATAAGATAATGGAGAGCCTTACGGCACAGGGCAAGAGCATAATACTCATATCCTCATACCTTCCCGAGGTAATGGGACTCTCCGACAGACTTATAGTAATGTCTCAGGGAAGGATAACAGGCCAGTTTGAAAGCAATGAGCTTAAGCTCTTAAGAGAAGAGGACGTTCTTAGAAGCGCGTCCATGGAAGGATAAGTGGAGGGCAAAATGAGCAACACAATAAAAAGCGGTAATTCAAAATTGGGAGGCGTATTCAAGCAGACAGAGTTTACGCTGGCGGCGATAATAATCCTGCTGTTTATCATTGCCTCTGTATTTACAAACAATTTCTTTTCTCTGTATAACATAACAAACCTTACAAAGCAGTGTGCCATAGTCGGAGTCCTTGCGGTGGCTCAGACCATGATAATCATAACAGGCGGAATCGACATAAGCTGCGGAGCTATAGCGGGACTTTCATGTATGGTCATGGCTCTTTTGCAGAGAGATACAGGAACAAACTTCTGGATAACGCTCCTTATCGCGGTAGCTGTCGGAATCTTCTGCGGATTCATAAACGGAGTTATAATCTATGACCTTAAGGTCCCTCCCATGATAGCTACCCTCGGAGTTCAGACCATAGTCAGCGGAGTAGTAAAGATCATAAGTAACGCCCTTACAGTCAGCGGACTTGATCAGAGGATACTTGACATGGGAAATATGTCCTTCTTCGGGGTACTTCCGGCACTCGCTCTGATATGGTTCATAGTCGCTGTTGCTATATTTTTGGTATTGAAATATTTGGTATTCGGCCGAAGTCTTTATATTATAGGAAGCGGAGTTGAGGTCGCAAAGCTCAGCGGTATCAAGGTAAGAAAGATGTTCTACTCTGTATACGCATTTGCAGGCCTTCTCTATGGTATAGCGGGTATCATGCTTGCGGCAAGAGTTCAGTCAGCGCTCCCTACAGGAGGTGAGGGCTATGAGATGAACGCTATTGCGGCGGCTGTTATCGGAGGAGCTTCACTCTCGGGAGGAAGAGGCTCTATCGTAGGAACAGTGCTCGGAACAATACTTATGATGCTCATAAATAACGCGGGAGTTCAGTTCGGTCTCAACACCCACGTTTTGGAGCTCACAAGCGGCGTGCTCATCGTATTTGCGGTAGCTGCGGATATGTTCAAGAACAGAAAGAAAGCATAAATAAAAATAAGGGGAGCGGTCCTTTGCGGCAGGCTCCCTTTTTGTTGCAAAAAATTTCCCGGAACAATCCTTTTGTAATTCGTTGACTCATTTTGAAGTAAAAAGTATAATGTATGAGAATTGAAACAATTCAAAACCAATAAGATATTGCGTATAAGGAGGACTGACATGGAAACATTCGGAATCGAGAAGCTTGGCATCGTAAACCCCAAGGCTGTCTACAGAAACCTTGAACCTGCCGTTCTTGTGGAGAGAGCCCTTGCAAACGGAGAGGGTGTGCTTATGGACACCGGAGCTCTTGCTGTTACAACAGGTAAGTATACAGGACGTTCACCTAAGGATAAATTTATCGTGGACACAGACGGCGTTCATGACAAGATCGCATGGGGCAGTGTAAACAGACCTGTAAAAAGAGAAGTATTTCAGGCCATAAGGAAAGAGATGGTGGAGTTTCTCTCAGGTAAGGACGTCTACATCTTTGACGGCTTCGCAGGAGCCGACAAGAAGTGTACGAGAAAATTCAGGATCGTAAATGAGATGCCCTCACAGAACCTCTTTATACATCAGCTTTTGATAAGGCCCACGAAAGAGGAGCTTGAGAGCTTCGGGGAGGCTGATTTCACCATCATCGTTGTTCCGGGATATAAGTGCGATCCCGAGAAATTCGGAATCAACTCCGAAGCTGCTATCATGATCGACTATGAGGCTAAAGAGGTCATAATCGCAGGCTCTCAGTATTCGGGAGAGATAAAGAAATCTGTATTCTCGGTTATGAACTATCTCATGCCTGTGGAGGAGAACATCCTTCCCATGCACTGCTCCGCAAACATGGACCCCGAGACAAAGGAGACGGCTGTATTCTTCGGACTTTCAGGAACAGGAAAGACAACGCTCTCTGCAGACCCCAACAGAAAGCTCATAGGAGACGACGAGCACGGCTGGTCCGACCACGGAGTATTCAACTTTGAGGGAGGCTGCTATGCAAAGTGCATAGGCCTTAAGGAGGAGAATGAGCCCGAAATTTACAGAGCTATAAGATTCGGATCGCTCCTTGAAAATGTTGTTGTGGACCCCGTCACAAGAAAGCCTGACTATGAGGATGATTCTATAACAGAGAACACCCGTGTGGGCTACCCTATAGACTATATCGACAACGCTCAGATACCCGGTGAGGGCGGAATACCCAAGGTGGTCATATTCCTTACGGCGGACGCCTTCGGAGTACTTCCTCCTATCGCAAGGCTTTCCGAGGATGCGGCAATGTACCACTTTGTAACAGGCTTTACCTCAAAGCTTGCGGGAACCGAGCGCGGTATCACAGAGCCCCAGCCTACATTCTCAACACTTTTCGGCGAGCCCTTCATGCCTCTTGATCCTTCGGTTTATGCAGAGATGCTCGGAGAGAGGATAGAGAAGTACGGCACAAAGGTTTACCTTGTAAACACAGGCTGGACAGGCGGCCCTTACGGAGTCGGCTCAAGAATGAAGCTTAAATTTACAAGAGCGATGGTTACTGCGGCTCTTAACGGTGAGCTCGACAAGGTCGAGTATAAGCACGACGACATCTTTAACGTTGATGTTCCTCAGTCATGCCCCGATGTGCCCGCGGAGATACTTAATCCCAAGGATACATGGGAGGACAAGGCTGCTTACGATGCTCAGGCAAAGAAGCTTGCGGGAATGTTTGAGGAGAACTTCAAAAAGAAATACCCCAACATGCCTGAAAACATTGCAAAGGCAGGACCTCATGCATAATTAAAAATCAAACAGGGAAATCCGATTATTTCACGAGGCGATGTATGGCCGCAAAAGGGAAATGACAGATTTCCCTTTTTGCGTATTAAAAGGCTTTTCTATAGTGAATTGCTATGATATACTCGAAAACAGAGAAGGTCTTACGACCTGAAAATAAAAAATCGGAGATATTCTTATGAGGAAGAAAACTTTGTACGCAGGGGCCATACTACTTGCACTTTCACTTTCAGCCTGCGGGCAGAAGGCGGAGGCATCGGGGGAGAACGGAGCGGGTGCCGAGGCAGAGGCTCCGGCAGATGTGGAGGCCGATGAGGCAGAGGATCTCAGCCTTGAGGAAATAAAGGCTGCGGGAAGCTGGGACGGAAATGTATACACCAATGAGGCGGCTTCAATGGTATTGAGCCTGCCTGATACATGGATGGCGTCGAGCGAGGAGGATATAGCCGCGTTTGTGGAGTCTCTTGGGGGAGAAGGAACTGACTACCTTGCCATGGCACAGGATTTTGATACAGGCTCTGTGCTGCAGATAGCCATAGAGGATCTGTCTGTGACTTCGCCGATATTTACGAGCTCAATGGACGAGGATTCGTATCTTGAGGCTTTGAGACAGCAGCTTGATCTGCAGATGGAGGAAGGAATGGAGATGACTTCCGTAGATGAAGAAAACGGAGATCTCATGCTCGGTTCGGAGAATTACAGATATTTTAACGCTGTGGCCTCAGCATCAGGGGTAGATGTCAATCAGATCTATGCTGTGAAGAAAGTGGGGGATAAAAATATGATCGCCATCATATATATAACCGCTGACGACGCATCCGCGGATGAGCTTTCGGCATTGTTTTCTTAAAAATATTAATTAATAAAGGGAGGGATTATGGAGCTGAAAATTAAGAGGCTTATGACAGGACTTGCCGGGTTTGCCGCCGCTCTTTTTCTTGTTGCGGCAGGGGCCTTCGGCACGGACAGTATATACGGCGCCGAGGCCGACGGACAGGGAAGGACACAGGATATAATTATCCTTCACACCAATGATGTACACTGCGGAGTCGATGACAATATAGGCTATGCGGGACTTGCCCTCTACAAGAAGGAGATGCTCCTTGAGACGCCTTATGTCACGCTTGTTGATGCGGGAGACGCTATTCAGGGCGCACCTATAGGAACTCTTTCCGACGGAGAGTACATTATCGACATTATGAACAAGGTGGGCTATGACTTTGCTGTTCCCGGAAATCATGAGTTTGACTACGGAATGGACAGATTTCTTGAGCTGGCAGGAAAGCTTAATTGCGGATACTCATCATGCAACTTTATGAGCATTGCGACAGGAGCACCTGTATTTGAGCCCTACAAGATATTCGACTACGGTGATACAGAGGTCGCTTTTGTCGGTATAAGCACGCCTGAGAGCTATACAAAGTCAACTCCTGCGTATTTTCAGGACGGACAGGGAAATTACATTTACACTTTCTGCGAGGATGAGACAGGAGATAGGCTTTATAATGTCGTGCAGTCTGCCGTGGATTCCGCAAGAGGCGAGGGAGCCGACTATGTCATTGCTGTGGGACACACAGGAAACGAGGGTATCACAGAGAGATGGAGCTCGGAGAGCATTATAAAGAATACATCGGGAATAGACCTCTTTATAGACGGACATTCTCATGAGACCTACACAAAGAGTTTTACGGATAAGGACGGAAAGGCAGTGCCTGTAACTCAGACGGGAACTAAGCTTGCGGACATAGGAAAGGTTACGATAAAGCCTGACGGGACCATAACCACAGAGCTTATAACAGAGGTTCCCGCGGCAGAGGGCCTTAACAAGAGCTATACTGTGGTTAAGGGGGACAGTCTCTCAAGGATAGCAAAGAGAGAGCTCGGCTCCTATAATCTCTGGAACACCATATATCAGGCAAACAGAAATGTGCTTGCTTCACCGGATCTGATTCAGCCCGGCACGGTGCTTACCATACCCGGAGGCAGCACAGTGAATGAGAACGGGAAGAATATTGATGCCGATACAGACGCATTTATAAAGAACATTCAGGCTCAGTACAATGAATCCTTAAATACTGTTCTGGGAACCACATCGGTGGAGCTCACGGTAAATGATCCGGATACAGGCTTAAGGGCTGTAAGAAGCGCCGAGACAAACCTCGGAGACCTATGCGCGGACGCCTTCAGGGTCCGGCTCGGAGCGGACATCGGTATCATGAACGGAGGCGGAATAAGAGATTCCATAAAGGCCGGAAATATTACCTACAATGACACATTAAAGGTATTCCCCTTTGGAAATATGGCCTGTGTTGCAGAGGTAACAGGACAGCAGATAAAGGATGCCCTTGAGATGGGAGTGAAAAATCTTCCTGAGGAGAGCGGCGGATTCATGCATGTTTCAGGCCTCACCTATACAGTTGATACATCAAAGCCCTCGGCGGTAGTGCTTGATGACAAGAGAAACTTTGTTTCTGTAAACGGAGACTACAGGGTAAGCGATATCATGGTCGGAGGAGAGCCCATAGACCTTAATAAGACCTACACAGTTGCCTCTCACAACTATGCATTAAAATCAGGGGGAGACGGAATGAGCATGTTTGTGGGAAGCCCTATAATACAGGATGAGGTGGCTGTTGACGTTGACGTGCTTTCCGCATACATAAGAGAAAACCTCGGCGGAAATGTCGGAAACGAGTACGCGGATCCCAAGGGACAGGGCAGGATAATCATAAAATAGTCCCTGAGTATAGTGCTAAAAATGCATTGTATTAAATAAAAAACCTTATATTTGTACTTTTTGAAAGCCATGGGGGCTGTCGTGTTGACATGCCGACATGGCTTTTGTATATTTGAAAAGCAGATGAAAGCAAATACAATCATATGAAAAAAAATGCTATTTATGACTGATATGAAGGGAGGCTTATATGAGAGGCATAGAGACACGAATCCAAGAGATAAGGCACAGGATATTCCGAGAGGTGGCGAGGATGGCATACCATACGGAATGGCCTATAGAAAAGAGGATAGAGGAGCTTCCCTATAAGATAATCCCCGGAGAGATAGGAAGCTTTCGCCAGGACGTGTTCCTTGAGAGGGCTATAGTTGGAGAGAGATTAAGGCTTGCAATGGGACTTAACGCAAGGAAGGCCTCGGAGCATGCCCCCATATCCGAGGGCATAGAGGAAGCCGACAAGGATGAGACCTACTATACACCACCCCTTATAAATATAATGAAGTTCGCATGTAATTCATGCCCGGAAAAAAGGGTGCTGGTCACAGAGGGATGTCAGGGCTGTATCGCTCACCCCTGCGAGGAGGTCTGCCCCGTAAAGGCTGTAAAGCTTGACCCCTATACAAGAAAGTCAAGCATAAATCAGGAAAAATGTATAAAGTGCGGAAAGTGCGCGGGAACCTGCGCCTACAACGCCATAATCATTCAGGAGAGGCCTTGTGCGGCAGCCTGCGGAATGGACGCTATACACTCCGATGAGTTCGGAAGGGCGGAGATAGACTATGACAAGTGCGTATCCTGCGGAATGTGCCTTGTAAACTGTCCCTTCGGCGCCATAGCGGACAAATCCCAGATTTTCCAGATGATAAGGGCCATACAGTCGGGAGAGCGAGTATATGCTGCAGTGGCTCCCGCCTTCGTAGGACAGTTCGGACCTAAGGTGACTCCCGGAAAGCTTAGGACAGCCATGAAGGAGCTTGGCTTTGCGGATGTAATAGAGGTGGCCGTAGGAGCGGATCTCTGCGCCACACAGGAGGCCATAGACTTTGTGGATGAGGTGCCTGAAAAGCTTCCCTTTATGGCGACCTCCTGCTGCCCCGCATGGGCTACCATGGCAAAGAAGCTTTTCCCTGATTACGCAAATTGTATCTCCATGGCGTTGACACCCATGACACTCACAGCAAGGCTCATAAAGTCTGAGCATCCCAAGGCGAAGGTGGTATTTATAGGTCCCTGCGCCGCAAAGAAGCTTGAGGCTATGAGAAGCGACATAAGAAGTGATGTGGATTTCGTAATAACCTTCGAGGAGATGGCGGGAATATTTGACGCAAAGCACATAGATATAGAGTCCATAGAGGAAGAGACCGGAGTCTCTGATTCGTCTACAGACGGAAGGAACTTCGCGGTTTCGGGCGGCGTTGCAAAGGCGGTGGTAAATGTCATCCACGAACGCTATCCCGAGAGAGATGTAAAGGTGGAGGCCGCTCAGGGACTTAAGGAATGCAGAAGGCTCCTTACTCTTGCAAAGGCCGGAAAGTACAACGGTTACCTCCTTGAGGGAATGGCCTGTCCCGGAGGCTGTGTTGCGGGAGCGGGAACCATGCAGCCCATAGGAAAGTCTGCCGCCGCCGTAGGCATCTATGCAAAGCAGGCAAAGCATAGGACATCAAACGAGACAGAGCATGTAAAGGAATTGGAAAAGCTGGTGGATTGATTTATAAGGATAAAAGCATCCGGATAAACCATACAAAAATATTCGGATTAAATCATACAAAGCATCAGGATAAAATTATAGGAATAATTCAGATAAAAAGCCTGTATACATTAAGTGATGATCAATGTATACGGGCTTTATTATATTACAGAATATAAGAGCTGAAGAATTAATTGGCCTAAGTTTAAGGGATAGGATAAGTCGATTGAATTTCGCGTTTTATGTCGATTTGAGTTTCGTATTTTACATATTGACAAATATCAATATAAGAGATACCATGAAAGAAACATTGATAAATATCGATATATAAAGGAGCGGATATATGGATTATACTAAGAATGCGAGCCTTTTTAAGGCGGCCGCCGATGAAAATCGGCTAAGGATAATGAACATACTTTCGGGCGGAGAGAAATGCGCCTGTGTGCTTTTGAACAGCCTTGACATAGGACAGTCCACCCTCTCTCATCATATGAAGATACTTTGTGACAGCGGTCTTGTGAACTCCAGGAAGGAAGGCAAGTGGACTCACTATTCCCTTAATAATGAGGGCTTTGAAAGGCTGAGAGAAGCTGTGGAGGATATAGAGAGAATACCTGATGAGAGGCTTGGCTGCGAGCCCATTGAGGGCAAAAGGACAAAGCTTTATGTCCTTACAGGCTTTCTCGGCTCGGGAAAGACGACACTTCTCATAAAGCTTATGGAAAAGCTGAAGGGAAAAAAGATAGGAGTTATCCAGAATGAATTCGGAAAGCTCGGCATAGACGGAGAGATCATAAGGAATGACGACATTCAAATGATAGAGATAAACAAGGGCTCAATTTTTTGCTCCTGCCTTAAGCTTAAGTTTGTGAGCGCTCTTGCGGAGATGGCGGGAAAGGGCTTTGACTATCTTTTTGTGGAAAGCTCGGGCCTTGGAGACCCCTCGAATGTGGAGGAGATACTTGAGGCCACGAAGGTTATCTCAGGAGACTGCTTCGACTTTGCGGGGGCAATTTGCCTTGTGGACGCTGTGAATTTCTTCGATGAGCTCTCTGATCTCGAGACTGTGTACAGACAGCTTAAGCACTGCAACCTTGCTGTGATCACAAAGACGGATCTTTCCGATGCGGATACGCTGACCGCCATAAGAGAAAAGATAAGGGAGATAAACCCTGTGTGCAGGATAGACATAAGCTGCAACGGAAATCTTGACACGGGATTTTTCAATGAGGATCTCACGCTTTACAGTTGGGCGGAAAATGAGGACACTACAAATACTGAGGAGACAAAGCCGAAGACCCTGTTTATGAATTTTGACGGCGAGATAGAGGAAGGGACGCTTGAGAGCTTTATCTCCGATATTGAAAAGTCGAGCTACAGGATAAAGGGCTTCTTTAATATAAAGGAAAGAGGCTGGTGTCAGGTGGATGTGGTCGGAGACAGGACAGACTACAAGCCCTGCCCCGCAAAGGAGCGTTCTCAGCTTGTTATAATCTCAAGGATAGGTCCTGCAATCATAAAGGAGATATTCGATGCATGGAGAAAAAGGACCGATCTTCCTATGGAGCTTAAGAACTGATCCTTTTTGAAAAAATGATAAGTATGGCATCTTGAAGCTTATAAAAAATATAATAAAACAGCTGTTTCGGAAAGGACGGGAGATATGGATATAAATATAAAGGTAATAGGAGAGGGCTGCGAAAAATGCGACAAGCTCTATGAAAATACAATTAAGGCGGTGGAGGAGCTATCCGGGGAGCTTTCGGCGGAGAATCTTGGGAAATGCCTTGCGGCTGCCAAGGTGGAGAAGGTCGAGGACCTCATAGAGATAGTAAAGCTCGGAGTTATGAGCACACCCTCCCTTATGATAAACGGCGAGATAAGACTTTTGGGGCAGACCGCCTCAACTCAGAAGATAAAGGAGCTCATAAAGGAATATGCTTAGCTTTATTGAAAATGCGATATTCAGGATGGTTTGGCTTGAGCAGTTTGTGGAAAGACTCCTTTCAGTAATTGGCATAGACGTCACAGGAAGGCTCGGGGCAAGCCTCAGCTTCTTTATATACGATGTTATAAAGATAAGCCTGCTTCTCTGCGGATTGATATTTTTGATCTCATATTTTCAGAGCTATTTTCCGCCTGAAAGGAGCAAGAAAATAATAGGAAGGTTTCGGGGGATAAGGGCAAATATTATCGCTGCCCTTTTGGGAACTGTAACTCCATTTTGCTCCTGCTCCTCAATCCCCCTTTTTATAGGCTTTACCTCTGCAGGCCTTCCCTTGGGAGTGACCTTTTCCTTCCTGATATCTTCACCTATGGTGGACCTCGGAAGCCTGATTCTGCTTTCGGGGAGCTTTGGCATGAGGACAGCGCTTGCCTATGTGTTTTTCGGACTTGTGATAGCCGTTGCAGGAGGCACGATGATCGAAAGGCTGCATATGGAGAGATATGTTGAGAGCTTTGTGAGAAATATAAAAAGCCCCGATGTAACGGGGCATAAGCTTCTTGTAAAAGACAGACTTTGCTTTGCGCGTTCGCAGATGGCGGACACCTTTAAAAGGGTGTTTCCCTACATCCTCGGAGGAGTGGCGATAGGAGCCTTCATACATAATTGGCTGCCTGAGGATATTATTGAGGGGATACTTGGAAATAACAGCCCCTTCGGAGTCATAATAGCCGTGATCGTTGGTATACCTATGTATGCAGATATATTCGGAACGATCCCCATAGCAGAGGCTCTTCTCTATAAAGGCGCAAGCCTCGGAACGGTGCTTTCATTTATGATGGCCGTAACCACCTTAAGCCTTCCGTCTCTGATATTGCTTAAAAAGGTTGTAAAGCCGAGACTTTTATGGACATTTGTAGTTATATGTGCTGTCGGGATTATAGCAGTGGGGTATGTGTTTAATATCTTACAGCCGAAGTTGAACCTGTATTATTGACGTATATTGGAACTTGACATATAATACACTTAGCAGAACAGCCGAAGGATAGCCGATACCTATCCGCTCCGGCAAAACAATAAGTTACCTTAGTAAGTCGCCTACGCTTTTCCCGAAGACAGGCGGCTTACTTATTTTTCAAATTAAGGATCGTGACTATTAATACGGCAACGCCGAGAATAATCTGAAATTCCTCATATGTACTCATAAGCATTCCTCCTCCCCACAGAACTCGGAGCGGAGGACAGCACGCCTATCGGCTGTTCGGGTAAGCGTATTATATTATCAATATAAGATGGCTCAGCTTAATAATGACTTGAGCTCCGAAAAACAGTCTATCCTTGCCGAAAAATATCCTTCCTCAGCTTTTCCGAGACCGTAGGATACCCATATGAAGGGCACTCCCGCAAGTCTTGAGGCCTCCGCATCTCCCTGAGTATCACCTATATATACAGGAGAGCGGAGGCTCTCCTTTTCTATAAGTATCCTCATGGTCACGTCCTTTTGTGCCCCGGTATCTCCATAACAGAGTCCCGCCTTAAAGAATGGGCGCAGACCTGTGGTATCCAAAAGATCGTCTATATAGCCCTTCTGGCAGTTGCTGACGATATAAAGGGGATATTTTTCAGAGAGAGACTTTACAGTGTCACAGACCCCCTCGTAGAGAACTCCCGGTTCTCGCCTTATGTAATCCGATTCGACTTTATATATTTCATCGGCCACAAGCTGACGCTTCTCACAGGGGACATCAGGGAGAAGAGCCTCACATATCTTATCCATGGTCTTTCCGAAAAGAGAGGTCAGCTTTTCCTTTGTGACAGGCTCGGTCTTATACTCCGGAATCAGTCTTTTAAAAGCCTCATTCCATGCCTTTGCAACTACCTCACGGCTGTCCCAAAGAGTTCCGTCTATATCAAATATGATGCTTTCTATACCGCTATCCTTTAAATTTCTGAGATCACTGTTCATCTTAATTTCCTTGTCTTGAATTCCTGAAAATTCTGAGCTTTCCTTTCCTCTTACAATGGTGAGCTGACCGGACTATTCGTGAATATTTACATTTCATGTTTATGGTTCTTAATCTCTTTAATAGGCTCGCAGGTCTGCTGTATTCCCAGCCTCTTGAACATCCTTATATCAACAGGTGAGAGTGTCACAGAGGTATGTACCTGGCATCCTCTTAAAACAGGAAGCTGATCCAATGCTTTTCTTGCATCCTCGCTTGATGCGGCGCTCATGGAGAGAGCTATCAACACCTCGTCCGTGTGGAGGCGGGGATTTTCGGAGCCGAGATAGCAGGTCTTAAGCTTCTGAATCGGCTCTATGGCAGAAGGAGCGATGACATGTACATTGTGATCTATTCCCGCAAGTACCTTAAGTGCGTTGAGAAGGCCTGCCGCACTGGCGCCAAGGAGCTTGGAACAGCCGCCTGTAACTATCCTTCCGTCGGGAAGCTCTATGGCCATTGCGGGCATTCCGTCCTTCTTTGCCCTCTCTATGCAGGGGCCTACCACCTTTCTGTATTCGGGAGTTATGTTCGCCTGCTTCATGAGGAGCTCGATCTTTCTTACAACCTCCTCATCACCTACCTCGTTCAATACATCGTTTGCGGCCTGATAATATCTTCTTATTATCTCCTGCTTTGAGGCCTCTCTGCAGACCTCATCGTCGATTATACAGTTTCCCACCATGTTTACACCCATGTCTGTGGGAGACTTGTAGGGGCTCTCACCGTAAATGTGGGTAAAGGTCTCGTTTAATACAGGGAAGATCTCCACGTCTCTGTTGTAGTTGACAGTAGTCTCACCATATGCCTCAAGGTGGAAGGGATCTATCATGTTTACATCGTTGAGATCCGCTGTCGCCGCCTCATAGGCGAGATTTACAGGGTGCTTTAAGGGGAGATTCCACACGGGGAAGGTTTCAAACTTTGCGTATCCTGCTTTGATGCCTCTTTTGTTCTCGTGATAGAGCTGAGAGAGACAGGTAGCCATCTTTCCGCTTCCGGGGCCGGGGGCCGTGACTATAACAAGGGGATTTGTAGTCTTTATATATTCATTTTTTCCGTAGCCCTCGTCGCTGACTATAAAGGGCACATTGTTGGGGTATCCCTCTATGGCATAATGTTTGTAGACCTTTACTTTCTTCTTGCCGAGGCGCTGTTTGAACTGATTTACAGCGGGAGAGGGAGTGAATTTTGTTATTACGACGCTGCCCACATAAAGTCCGTGATCTCTGAAGCTTGAGATGAGGCGGAAAACATCCTCATCATATGTTATGCCAAGGTCGAAGCGCTTTTTATTTCTCTCAATGTCCTCCGCGCTTATGGCGATCACTACCTCAGCCTCGTCCGCAAGCTGAAGGAGCATGCGAAGCTTTGAATCGGGCTCAAAGCCGGGAAGTACCCTTGAAGCATGATAATCGTCAAAAAGCTTTCCTCCGAACTCGAGATAGAGCTTTCCCTCAAAATGGCTGATACGTTCCTTGATGTGCTCAGACTGAATTTTAAGATATTTTTCATTATCGAAACCGATACGCATAAAAACCTCCTGAAAATATAAAGACTTTAGAAACCAATAGGCTTAATTATAAATAAACAGAGAAGAAAATTCCATAGATAAATAAAAAAATATTAAGCCGCATTGAATTTTTTCCTGTAAATAAGTATAATAATTACTACTTATGCTTAAAAATAAGCTCAAAAAAATAATGGATGAATTTAGAGATGGAACCTAACCGAAATAATAATCAAAACAACCAGAACAATAATAATAACAATAACAACATGCCCGGAAGCAATATGGGGCAGACCATGATGATAATCCTTATTGCCGCTGTCCTTGCTTATCTCCTTATGAGCACAAGCAGAGGGCTTTTAAGGAGCAGCTCCGAGGAGGAGGTATCCTACACCGAGTTTTACCAAATGGTGGAGGACGGAGAGGTCGAGTCCGTGGAAATAGGGACGGACAACAGGATAATCATTCACCCGAGCGATGAGGCCGAGGACAAGAATTCCATCATAACCTACTATACCGTTATGGTAAATAATGACGACGACCTCGTCAGGACCCTCAGGGAAAACGGCGTGGACATAACTCAGGATGAGCCTGACAACATGGCTATGGTGGGAGCCTTCCTTCTTCAGATGATACTTCCCTTCGTGCTTATCTTTGCTTTCATGAGCTATATGATGAGGAAGGCAGGCGGAAGCGGCGGAGGAATAATGGGAGTCGGAAAATCCACCGCAAAGATGTACATGCAGAAGGAGACCGGCGTCACCTTTGCGGACGTTGCGGGTGAGGATGAGGCGAAGGAATCCCTTGTGGAGATAGTGGACTTTCTCCACAATCCCGAAAAATACAGAAAGATAGGCGCAAAGCTTCCCAAGGGAGCACTTCTTGTAGGACCTCCCGGAACAGGAAAGACCCTTCTTGCAAAGGCTGTGGCGGGAGAGGCAAAGGTGCCCTTCTACAGCCTCTCAGGCTCGGACTTTGTGGAGATGTTCGTTGGAGTGGGTGCAAGCCGTGTGAGAGACCTGTTTAAGCAGGCTAATTCCACAGCGCCCTGCATTATCTTCATAGATGAGATAGACGCTATCGGAAAATCCAGAGACAGCCGCTTCGGAGGCGGAAATGACGAGAGGGAGCAGACCCTTAACCAGCTCCTTTCCGAGATGGACGGCTTTGACCCCGGAAAGGGCATAATGGTGCTTGGCGCAACCAACAGGCCCGAGATACTTGACCCCGCACTTCTGCGCCCGGGCCGCTTTGACAGACGTGTTATAGTTGAAAAGCCCGACCTTAAGGGAAGGGTAAATATACTTAAAGTGCACTCAAAGGATGTGAAGCTTGACTCCACAGTTGACCTTGAGGAGATAGCTCTTGCCACCAGCGGAGCTGTGGGAGCAGACCTTGCCAACATGATGAACGAGGCTGCTATCATGGCTGTAAAGAACGGAAGGAATGCTGTGAGCCAGAAGGATCTCTTTGAGGCTGTTGAGGTAGTGCTTGTGGGCAAGGAGAAAAAGGACAGGATACTCTCAAAGGAGGAGAGGCGCATAGTTTCCTACCACGAGGTGGGACATGCCCTTATCGCGGCTGTTCAGAAGGACGCGGAGCCTGTACAGAAGATAACCATAGTTCCCAGGACCATGGGGGCCCTCGGCTATGTTATGCAGGTGCCCGAGGAGGAAAAATACCTTAATTCAAAGGCCGAGCTTAATGCCATGATAGTGACTATGCTCGGAGGACGTGCGGCGGAGGAGCTTGTGTTTGACACTGTGACTACGGGAGCCGCAAACGACATAGAGAGAGCCACAAATCTTGCGAGAGCTATGGTGACACAGTATGGCATGAGCGATAAGTTCGGACTCATGGGCCTTGCAACTCAGGAGGATCAGTACCTCACAGGACGCACTGTCATGAACTGCGGAGACAATACCGCCACAGAGGTGGACAATGAGGTCATGAGGATGCTCAAGGTGGCTTATGACGAGGCAAAGCGCATACTTACGGAAAACAGGGATGCCCTCGATAAGATCGCAGAGTATCTCATCCGAAAGGAGACCATTACAGGCAAGGAATTCATGAAGATATTCCGGGAGGTAAAAGGGCTTCCGGAGGAGCCTGAGGATTCCGATAATAAGAACTCCGATAACAAGGACTCTGAGAATAAGGAAGCCGATAAGCCTGCCGAGACAGTTTGTGACAACGCGTCAGACAAGACTTCTGATGACAAAAGTATTGAGAAGTCTTCAGAGAATGGAGCCGACAAGCCCTTCGGTGATTTCAGAGAGGTATAGGCATATCTTAGAAATAATGTAAGCTTTTTGAAACTTTTTTTAGAAGCTGTTTTATGCTATACTGGATGGCGGAAATATCAGACAAAGATACAAAGCTTTACTTCAAGGAGAACGATAATGCATAAGATGTTTAAAAGGACAGCGGCCTTCAGCCTGGCTGCTATGATAATGATGTCTCAGGCGGCATATGCCGAGACTATAACACTTGCTACATATCCCGGGACTCAGGACGGAAATTATATCACCACTCAGGGGCCTACAGATACAGAGACAGCCGGAAGCAACGGATATGTTCAGGTGGGAAGCCATGTGGACAACAGCGGATATGTTAATTCAGGTCCCGGAGCGGTAGGAAACAACGGACAGCAGCCGGAGCCCGGAACAGGAAATACATCATCAGGAACTGTTATCGGCACAGACGGGACTCAGCAGAATACACAGAACACCGGCACCACACAGCAGAACGGTCAAACACAGACGACAAATCAGGTGGTCATAGACTCTTCTATCGCAAAGCCTACCATAAGCTCCGAGACAGCGGTAGTTTATGACGCAACCACAAATCAGATACTTTTTGACAAGAATGCGAGTCAGTCTATGTATCCCGCGTCTATGACAAAGCTTATGACAGCGCTCCTTACAGTGGAGAACGCAAGCCTTGACGACACGGTTACATACTCTGCTACGGCGGTAAACGATCTTGAGTCGGGAGCGGCAAATGTAAACCTTGTCGAGGGAGACACATTGAGTGTAAGGGATTCCCTCTATGCCCTCTTACTTAAGTCAGCCTGCGAGGTCGCAAACGGACTTGCGGAGAAGGTTGGCGGAAGTCAGGAGAATTTTGTGGCTATGATGAATCAGAGAGCTCAGCAGCTCGGATGTCAGAATACCCATTTTGACAACGCTTCAGGCCTCAACTCAAATACTCATTACACAACAGCTTACGATATGGCCCTTATAACAAAGGCGGCATTTGACAATGAGACCATAAGGACCATAGACAATACAATAAATTATACTCTTCCCGCATCAAAGAACAGGGGAGAGCTCAAGATCACAAACGGTAACAAGATGCTTAACCCCGCAAATTCACAGTACTACGAGGGCATAATCGGAGGAAAGACAGGCTATACCTCAAAGGCGGGAAATACTCTTGCCACAGCTGTAGAGAAGGACGGACATGAGCTCATAGTAGTCGTAATGAAGTCCTCACAGAAGCATTATGAGGATACAAAGGCTCTCCTTGACTACGGCTTCAAAGTGATCGAGGCTTCAAATAAGGCTCAGGGAATAAGCACTGACAATGCTGCCGGAACTACCACAGGAAATACAAGCGAAACAGGCAATACAGGCAGCAGCACAGGAACAGCAGATCAGGGAACAGGACGCTGGAATCAGGTATCCGCAACAGAGTGGCAGTACATAAAGGCTGACGGAAATCCCTGCAAGTCAGAGTGGCTCGACCTCGGTGACAAGACCTACTGGTTCGATGACAACACCTACATGGCTACAGGTTGGAGACATTTCTCAAATGACGCTTGGTATTACTTTGATACTCAGAGCGGAGCTATGGTTAAAAACAGCTGGGTAATTGACGGCGGCAAGTCATATTACCTTACAGGCAACGGAACCATGGCAAGGAACACCGTGATCAACGGAACCTACAAGGTAGACGCTGACGGAGTTTATGTAGGACAGGTATAACAAATACAAACAGAATATCAGAGTATAAAACTGATATATCAGGTTGATAAGCTGAATTATTTTGGAGATTTATATTGGATAAGCGTAGAAAATTCAATTCCCTTGAAGACATAGAAAAAAATTTGTTTCAGAAGAAAAAAGAGGGAGCTTCAAAAAAAACATTAAAAACTAAAAGACAGACGGCTATGTATGTTGAGAATCCTTTTGTGGAATTTCTGAGAGACTATAGCCGTCTCTTAGTTATTCCTGCGGTGGTTATAATACTTATCGCGGTGATAATGATAGCCGAGGCTGTGGGAGCAGGAGGAAAAGGCGGAAACGAAGGCGAGAACGGAGAAAATGCGGTCTCAGGGACAGCTACCATGTCTTCTGCGAGGATTTCGGATGATGCCACATCAGGAGAAGAAGTTTCAGAGAGCTCTTCGGAAGCGGAGGATACAGGCTTTAAGCTCAATGAGGACACACGTGTAGAGAGACTTATAAACGATTACTTTTATGCAAGACTCAATGCGGACGTGGACACTCTCTACACCATATTCGGAAGGACTACAGACACCGGAAGGGATGAGCTTCAAAAGAGACTTGACGCGGAGAAATCCTGGATACAATCCTATGACGGAATAACCACATATGTACTTCCCGGGCTTGAGGATGGTGAGAAGCTTGCCGTAATAACCTATAAGATAAACTTCAGAAGGACAGATACCATGGCGCCGGGTATAATGTACTGCTATATATCCGTAAGAGATGACGGAAGCCTTTATATTGAAGAAAACCTTCTTAAGGACAAGGTGGATTACATAAACGAGCAGCTTGCTCTTCCCGAGGTGGAGGAGCTCATAGACAGTACTGACGCCGAGCTCAAGGCGGCTTTGGACAGCGACAGTGACCTTGCATTGATATACACCTCCTTCAACAACGGAGAGATATACAAAGAGCAGGATCTTGACGTCAACAGGGAACAGGAGGTTGACATTATGTTCACACCTGAAGGCTCTGATTTGACAGGAGGCCTTGGAGACAGTATTATAAATTTGGAAAATCCGGAGAGCTCGGAGAACGTTGAAACATCAGACAGTACAGAAAGCTCGGAGGCTTCGGCGGAATAGAAAAGACGGCGTAGGATTTTCAGGAGGAAGATTATGGATGTAAAGGATTTTGATTATGACCTTCCGGAGGAGCTTATAGCACAGGATCCTCTCTCCGACAGGTCAGCTTCAAGACTTATGGTCTTAGATACAGATACCGGTGAGGTGACTCACCGGCATTTTAAGGATATACTTGAATATCTGAATGAGGGGGATTGTCTTGTTATCAATGATACCAAGGTGATCCCCGCGCGTCTTTTGGGTGTGAAGGAGGATACGGGAGCTCATGTGGAGCTGCTGCTTTTAAAGCGGCTTCCCGACGATTGCTGGGAATGTCTGGTGAGGCCCGGAAAGAAGCTCAGAAAAGGCGCAAGGGTAAGCTTCGGAGACGGAGTCTTAAAGGGAGAGATAAAGGACACCGGAGAAGAAGGCAACCGTATAGTAAAATTTGAATACGATGGAATATTCGAGGAGGTATTGGACAGGCTCGGAGAGATGCCGCTTCCTCCCTATATAACCCACAAGCTCAAGGACAAAAACAGATATCAGACAGTTTATGCAAAGCACGAGGGTTCTGCTGCGGCACCTACCGCAGGACTCCACTTTACAGAGGAACTCCTTTCGGAGATAGAAAAGAAGGGAGTGGACATAGCGAGGATATGCCTTCATGTAGGTCTTGGGACCTTCAGGCCTGTAAAGGTGGATAAGATAGAAGAGCACCATATGCACAGCGAGTTTTATATAGTTGACAGAGAAGCCGCGGAAAAGATAAACAGAGCAAGAGAGCGCGGAAAACGCGTTATATCCGTCGGAACCACAAGCATGAGGACAATGGAGTCCGCCGCTGTGATAAATCCCGAGTACAGAAGGCTCGTTGAGGAGGGCATAATAAAGGATGAAAACCTCAGAGACAATGCAAGAAGTGAATCGGGAGCGGTAAGGACGGATACCGAAGCGGGAGGAGTTCCATTCGGAAAGCAGTATGCAAAGTCCGCACTCTCCGACGACGGAAAGACAGTTTCCAAATATATAATAAAGCCGGGCTCGGGAAATACGGAGATATTTATATATCCGGGATATGAGTTTAAGCTTGTTGATGCGCTAATTACCAATTTCCACCTGCCCCAGTCGACACTTATAATGCTTGTGAGCGCTCTTGCGGGAAGAGATCATGTCCTTAACGCCTACAAGGAGGCGGTAAAGGAGAGATACAGGTTCTTTTCCTTCGGAGATGCCATGTTTATAAAAAGAAGCAGCGGAAATTAAAGCTGAAGCCTGGAATAAAAATGAAAAGTAATGATACAAAGTCAAATTCGGAAAACGAGGGTATGAGGATAAACCGTTACCTCTCGGATATGGGAGTCTGCTCAAGGAGAGAGGCGGACAGACTCATAGAAGAGGGGGAGGTCCTTATAGACGGAGTTCCCGCAAAACTCGGGCAGAAGACAGAGCCCGGACAGAGGATAACTGTAAAGGGCAGAGAGATAAGCGTGGAAAACAAAGACAAGCCCGTTCTCATAGCCTTCAACAAGCCCAGAGGCGTCGTGTGTACCACATCAACAGCCGACAGGGCCGTAAATATAATAGAATACATTAATTACCCTTTAAGGATATTTCCTGTAGGAAGACTTGACAAGGATTCTCAGGGACTTATACTCCTTACCAATCAGGGAGAACTTGTAAACAAGATAAACCGTCAGAGATACGGTCACGAGAAGGAGTACATCGTATCCTGCAGGAGACCTGTGACGGATGAATTTTTAAAGGCAATGTCGGAGGGCGTGAAGATAAGGATACCTGTGACGGATGTCACCGACAGGGACAAGAGAAATGCCCGCGGCAGAGAATATGTGGACAAGGTCACAAGACCCTGCAAGGCATGGAGAGTCGACAGATATACCTTCGGGATAATACTTACTCAGGGCTATAATCGTCAGATAAGGCGAATGTGCGATGCTCTCGGAAATTATGTAAAGACTTTAAAGCGTATACGAGTGATGAATATAGAGCTTTCCGACCTTAAAGAGGGCGAGTACCGCGATGTGACAGGGGAGGAGCTCATAGAGCTTCAAAGACTTATTGAAGAAGGCAGGTAAATTATGGAAAATCATACCGACAGGATGAAATATCTCATAGATGTGCTGAATGACGCCTCGAGAGCCTACTATGCCGAGGGCATAGAGAAGATGTCCAACCTTGAATATGACAAGCTCTACGACGAGCTTTTGGAGCTGGAAAAGGAGACAGGAGTCATAATGTCGGGCTCTCCCACTCAGAAGGTGGGCTACGAGGTATTATCAGAGCTCCCCAAGGAGAGACATGCTTCACCAATGCTTAGTCTTGACAAGACCAAATCTCCTGAGGACCTGAAGGATTGGCTGCAAGGCAAGGAAGGGATATTAAGTTGGAAGCTTGACGGACTCACTATAGTGCTGAGCTATGAGGGAGGCGACCTCGTGAAGGCCGTCACCAGAGGAAACGGCGAGATAGGAGAGGTGGTCACAGCCAATGCAAAGAAATTTGAGAATGTACCTCTAAGGATAGGCTTTAAGGGAAAGCTGGTTTTAAGAGGCGAAGCTGTAATAAAATATTCGGACTTTGAGCGCATAAACGAGGAGATATCAGAGGCCGATGCCAAGTACAAGAACCCGAGAAATCTTTGCTCAGGCTCGGTAAGACAGCTCGATCCTTCGATTACAGCAAAAAGACATGTAAACCTTATAGCTTTTTCACTTGTGTCCGCAGAAGAAGACGGAAAAGCTCTCGATTTCGGAAATTCCTTCGAGAAGAGATTTCAGTGGCTCAGGGAGCAGGGCTTTTCAGTTGTAGAGTATAAAAAAGTCGATCCCGAAAATATAGAGTCCGCTGTGGAGGACTTTAAGGAGGCCATTACATCAAACAACTATCCCTCGGACGGCCTGGTGCTTACCTATGAGGACGTGGCCTACGGCGTATCTCTCGGGCGGACTGCAAAGTTTCCCAGAAACGCCATAGCCTTCAAGTGGACAGACGAGACCGCCGAGACAAGACTTAAGTATATCGAGTGGTCAGCCTCAAGGACAGGGCTTATAAATCCTGTGGCGGTCTTTGAGCCTGTGGAGCTTGAGGGTACCACAGTCAGCAGAGCAAGCGTACACAACCTCAGTATCATGGAGGAGCTTTCTCTCGGTGAGGGGGACACTATAAAGGTATACAAGGCGAACATGATAATCCCTCAGATCGCGGAAAACTTAAGCCGCACAGGAAGTATAAAGCCTCCTGCCTCGTGCCCCGTATGCGGATCCGCTACGGAGATAAAGAAGGATAACGATGCGGCATATCTCTGCTGCCCGAATCCTGACTGCCCCGCAAAAAAGCTTAAGGCTTTTGCGCTTATGGTAAGCAGGGATGCTCTGAATGTTGAGGGGCTTTCGGAGATGAGGCTCGAGAGATTTATTTCAGAAGGCTTCATACATGAATACGCGGATATATTCAAGCTTGACAGGTTCAAGGACAAGATAACAGAGCTTGACGGCTTTGGGGAGAAATCCTACAATAATCTCATTGATGCTTGCAATAAGGCCTCGCATACTGAGCTTTACAGAATGATATACGGCCTCGGCATAGCGGGAATAGGCCTTGCGGGAGCAAAGCTCATATGCAGGGAATTTAAGAATGACCTTTCGGCTATGAGAAATACAGACGAGGCAAGGCTCCTTGAGATAGACGGAATCGGAGAAGTGCTTGCGGGCGCTTGGGTAAGCTACTTTAAAGATGAAAAGAATAACCGCGAGGTGGACGACCTTCTTAATGTGCTTACTATCGAGAACAGGAATGCGGCGGGCTCAGGAAGAGGAATCGGAGCGGGAACAGCTGCAGGCTCGTATGTTACGGAAGGCAGCGAAGGCAATTCAAGCGGAACCGGAGGCGCGGATCTCTCAGGCTTGACTTTTGTAATTACGGGAGACGTGCATCACTTCAAAAACAGGCGAGAACTTCAGGATACGATAGAAAGACTTGGAGGAAAAGCAACATCTTCCGTCTCTAAAAGCACAAATTACCTGATAAATAATGATGTGAACTCTTCATCAAACAAAAATAAAAACGCAAAGAAATACGGAATACCTATCATAAGCGAGGAGGAATTTCTGAAGCTTTGCGGGATGGCATAATTCAAATATTATCACAGAAAGCGAGGACAGACTATGGCATTGATCATTCCCGAAAAATACGATCCGAGGCTCAGCGTCAGAGAGACGCAGGAGGCAATAAAGTACATAAGAGACACCTTCCAGAAGGAGTTCGGAAGGGAGATGAACCTTGAGAGGATATCGGCGCCTCTTTTTGTGGAAAAGAGCACAGGACTTAATGACGACCTTAACGGAGTGGAGAGAAAGGTCTCCTTTGATATAAAGGAAATGCCGGGAGACGACATAGAGGTGGTTCAGTCTCTTGCAAAGTGGAAGAGGATGGCACTTTATCGCTACGGCTTCAAGCCCAGAGAGGGACTTTACACAAACATGAACGCCATAAGGCGCGACGAGGACCTTGACAACCTCCATTCGGTATATGTGGACCAGTGGGACTGGGAGAAGGTAATAGAAAAGAGCGCAAGGACAGAGGAGACACTTAAAGAAACTGTCAGAACCATATTTAAGGTAATAAAGCACATGGAGCATGAGGTGTGGTACAAGTACCCTCAGGCTGTGCATAAGATACCTGAGAAGATACATTTTGTGGACAGCGAGGAGCTCAGACAGCGCTATCCCGATAAGACTCCAAAGGAAAGAGAAAATCTGATTACAAAGGAACTCGGCTGCGTATTCCTCATGAGGATAGGAGAGAAGCTCGGGGACGGCAAACCTCACGACGGCAGGGCCCCTGACTATGATGACTGGAGCCTTAACGGAGATATACTGTTTTGGTTTGAGCCTTTAAACATGGCTCTTGAGATATCAAGCATGGGCATAAGGGTAGATGAGGATTCACTCAAGAAGCAGCTTGAAGAGGCGGGCTGCGTTGAGAGAGAGAAACTCCCCTACCACAGGATGATACTTGAGAAAAAGCTTCCTTATACTATAGGCGGTGGAATCGGTCAGTCGAGGCTCTGCATGCTGCTTCTTGGAAGGGCTCATGTCGGAGAGGTACAGGCAAGCGTATGGCCTCAGGAGATGAGGGAGATCTGCGAGAAAAACAATATGATCCTTCTTTGATATTTAAGTAGAAACAATCTGTTGTTCATATATTTTTTACTGTTGAAACAGAAAAATCAACTTGATATGGGAGTGCGGGCAAAACCGGACTCCCTGTATTTTCAGGAGGAAGTGAATGAAAAGGAAACTCTGCTGTGTGCTTTTGATATGTGCGGCACTGGGGCTGAGCGGATTTACAAGTACTGTGGAAAGTGCAGATGAGCTCGGAAAGATAAAGGCTGCGACCTATTACTCGGACGAATGGGTCATAAACTTCTGGAACTCAGAGACCAACGACATGGACAAGGAGCTATCTGAGATAAGAGAGGACGGCTTTAATACGATAATAGTGTGTGTTCCGTGGAGAGAGTTTCAGCCGCTTACAGTAGGAGGTGCATATAATGACTATGCCTTTGAAAAGCTTGAGCGGGTAATGAAGAGCGCCGAGCGAAACGGCCTTAAGGTGATGCTCAGGCTCGGATATACCTGGGATTACTATGACGAGTCGGACATACTTAAAAGGTATGAGGAACTTCTCTATAAGACTACAACGCAGAACGCATGGCTTTCCTACGCCGAGAAGGTTTATGATACAGTATCAAAATATCCGAGCTACGCGGGGGCCTTCCTTACATGGGAGGATTTTTGGAATTTTATAAGTGTGGCTGAGAATTTAACAGAAGGCTACAATGCCCGCTCCATGGCGAGGGCTACAGGCTATGCGGATTACGCAATAGAAAATTACAGCCTTGAGGAGCTCACGGAGCTGCACGGAAAGAAGATATATAAGGAACTCATAGCGTTTCCGGAAAAGGACACCGATGCCTACAGGATATTCCTTGAATTTTATGATGATTGGCTAAATCAGCTGCTTGAAAAGACTCAGGAGGTATTCCCCGACCTCAGCATGGAGGTTCGTCTTGATATGGACAGCTACGGCTTTGCAAATGAGGACGAGCCCGACGGCGGGAAAAAGGGCTTTACCCATGAGACGACTTATGGCTGCGGAAATGCTTCATACAGCGCGAACATGCTCTCCGCAAACATGGGCTTCGGGACGGCAGGAGAGTTACTTGAGGCAAAGAGCACAGCGGCCATGAGCGAGCAGATATTAAAAAGACATGCCGCAGGGGCAGGAAAGCCCATATTCTGCGACCAGTTCCTCTTTACGGACAATACCCCGGGCTTTGAGGACAATGCGAGGCTTGATGATTCGGAGATAGATGAGTATCTGAGACTCATGGGGCCTGTATTTGACGAAAATACCATAGGCTACGGAGTCTGGACCTACAGGGATTACGCCGACAATATTGTCTACAATTCACAGTTTGCCCTTGACCTTAAGGGTTGGAAGCACTATGGTGGAGTGAGCGTTGAGACTGTGGAGGGCACGAAGATGTGCCGTATGAACGCCGGGTCAACCCTTACACAGGAGCTTGGCACGAGGAATTATATAAGTTCCGAAAATACAAAGATATCCATGAGGGTAAAGGCCGACAGCGAAGCAAATATAAGAATAAAGCTCGGGCAGACAGAGACCGTGGTTCCTGTAAGCGGAGAGATGACAGTAAATATAGGCCTTCCGAAGCAGGAGAGGAGCACACTCTCTATCCATACGGATAAGGATATCCTTATAGACGACATTAAGGTATACTCCCATATCACGAGAGCGGGTATATATACAGAGGACGGAGAAGAGGGAGCGCACCTTGAAGCTATAAGGGAGTTTAATGAAAGACTTGAATAACGAATAAGCCTTAAAAGTGCACGAAAATCAACATAATAATAAAGAATAAAGTGACAAAGATTTACATATCCGTCGTTTTGGTGTAATATACAAGTATTACATTGTTAATGTAATATCAAAATACCGAACAAATAATTGAGTGGAGGATTGAGGTTATGAAAGCGGCTGAAAAGACAATGGAAAAAATAGTGGCCCTCGCAAAGAACAGAGGATTTGTATATCCCGGTTCGGAGATCTACGGAGGTCTTGCAAATACATGGGACTACGGAAATCTTGGAGTTGAGCTTAAAAATAATGTAAAGAAGGCATGGTGGAGAAAATTCGTTGAGTGCTCAAAGCTTAACGTCGGAGTTGACTGTGCTATACTTATGAACCCTCAGACCTGGGTCGCATCAGGACATCTTGCAGGCTTTTCGGATCCCCTTATGGACTGCAAAAAGTGTAAGGAGAGATTCAGAGCCGATAAGCTCATCGAGGAATACTGTGAGGCAAATGATATCAGCCTTCCCAACAATTCCGCAGACGGAATGAGTCAGGAGGAGATGCAGAACTTCATTGCTGAGCACAATATCGCCTGCCCTACCTGCGGAGCTCATGACTGGACAGAGATAAGGAGCTTCAACCTTATGTTCAAGACCTTCCAGGGAGTTACCGAGGATGCAAAGAATACTATATATCTCAGACCCGAGACAGCGCAGGGAATCTTCGTAAACTTCAAGAATGTACAGAGAACAAGCCGCAAGAAGATACCTTTCGGAATCGGACAGATAGGAAAATCCTTCAGAAACGAGATAACACCCGGAAACTTCACATTCCGTACAAGAGAGTTTGAGCAGATGGAGCTTGAGTTCTTCTGTAAGCCCGACACAGACCTTGAGTGGTTCGCATACTGGAAGAAGTTCTGTACAGATTGGCTCCTCAGCCTCGGACTTAAAGAAGAAGAGGTAAGGGCAAGAGACCATTCACCCGAGGAACTTTCCTTCTACTCAAAGGCGACCACAGACCTTGAGTTCCTCTTCCCCTTCGGATGGGGCGAGCTCTGGGGAATAGCCGACAGAACAGATTACGACCTTACACAGCATATCAACCTCTCAAAGCAGGATCTCAGCTACATGGACGACGAGACAGGCGAGAAGTATGTGCCTTATGTAATCGAGCCTTCACTTGGAGCGGACAGAGTTACACTTGCATTCCTTTGCTCCGCATACGACGAGGAGGAGCTTGAGGGCGGCGATGTTCGTACAGTACTTCACTTCCATCCCGCTCTTGCACCTGTAAAGATGGCTGTACTTCCCCTTTCAAAGAAACTCAACGAGGGTGCGGAGAAGGTATTCGACATGCTGCTTGACAAGTACTACTGCGAGTTTGATGACAGAGGAAGCATAGGAAAGAGATACAGAAGACAGGATGAGATAGGAACACCCTTCTGCATTACCTACGACTTTGATTCTGAGACCGACAACTCCGTAACCATAAGACACAGAGACAGTATGACTCAGGAGAGAGTGCCTATCGACAAGCTCCTTGAGTACTTCAGCGACAAGTTTGATTTCTAATTGACAAAACAAATATCAGACGATACAGAAGGAAACATGAAGCTTTTTACAAGACTTGCGATCATGTTCATGATATCGACGGTACTGCCGCTTATGCTCATGTACATGACCTTTGTTGGAACAACCAATTATCAGACTAATATAATTATACTCGTAGCAGCAGGATTTATCCTGCTGTTATGGGTATATTCGTCTATTTTGAGGCCTTTGGGACTTCTTAAGGATGCAACCAAAAAAATACGCGACGGCAACCTTGATTTTACCCTTGAGCCCGATAATGACGATGAGATAGGACAGCTCACTCAGGATTTTGAGGAGATGAGGATAAGACTTAAGGAGTCCTCCGAGGAAAAACTCAAATCCGACAGAGAAAACAAGGAGCTCATCAGCAACATTGCCCATGACCTTAAGACACCTATAACCGCCATAAAGGGATACTCCGAGGGGATAATGGACGGAGTGGCCTCCTCTCCTGAGAAGCTTGAGAAGTATATAAGGACCATATACAACAAGGCCAACGACATGGACAGGCTCATAGACGAGCTAACCTTTTATTCAAAGATAGACACGAACAGGATACCCTACCATTTCACAAAGCTTAATGTCAGAGAGTACTTTGACGACTGTGCCGAGGAGATAGGCCTTGACATGGACGGGAAAGGCATAGACTTTGATTATAAAAACAATGTGGAGGCGGATACCCTGATAATAGCCGATCCCGAGCAGATGAGAAAGGTCATCAACAACATTATAGGAAACTCCGTAAAATATCTGGATAAGACACCTGGCCATATCTCCATAAAGGTAATGGATATCGGGGACTTTATACAGGTGGATATAGAGGACAACGGAAGAGGCATAGCCAAGAAAGATCAGCAGAAGATATTTGAGAGATTCTACAGGACGGACAGCTCAAGGAATTCCTCAAAGGGAGGCTCAGGCATAGGGCTCTCTATCGTAAAGAAGATAATAGAGGATCACTCCGGAAGGATATGGGCCTCGGGTGAGGAAGGACAGGGCACTACCATACACTTTGTCTTAAGAAAATATGTGGAGGCGATAGCGGATGAAGAAAATACTGATAGTAGAAGATGAGATAAGCATAGCGGAGCTTGAGAGAGACTACCTTGAGCTCTCGGGCTTTGAGGTGGATATCGAGCAGGACGGAGACAAGGGCCTTGACAGAGCCCTCAAAAATGACTATGACCTCATGATACTTGATATAATGCTCCCGGGGACGGACGGCTATGAAATATGCAGGAGAGTGAGAGAGATCAAAAACACTCCGATACTCATGGTAACGGCAAAGAAGGAGGACATAGACAAGATAAGAGGGCTCGGTATGGGAGCGGACGACTATATAACAAAGCCCTTCAGTCCATCGGAGCTTGTGGCAAGAGTAAAGGCACATCTTAACAGATATGAGAGACTCACAGGCGGAAACGAGCACAGAAACGACATAATAGAAATAAGAGGCTTAAAGATCGACAAGACCGCAAGACGAGTATGGATAGACGGCGTAGAGAAGCAGTTTACTCAGAAGGAATTCGAGCTTTTGACCTTCCTGGCGGAGCATCCGAACCATGTATTCACAAAGGAAGAGCTGTTTAAGGAAATATGGGATATGGACCCCGCAGGAGATATTGCCACAGTCACAGTCCACATAAAGAAGATAAGAGAAAAGATAGAGATAAACACGGCAAAGCCACAGTACATAGAGACTATATGGGGGGTCGGGTACAGGTTTAAGATCTGATGACTCCAATTAAAAAGAAGAGTAAATTTTCACATTAAATCCGTAATAAAAATGATTTAAATATCAATGCGTTGATTCATTATGAGTCAGCGCTTTTTTGTTTTGAAAAAGCTGTTCAAAGAGAGGTTTAAGCCAAAGAAAAGTCAAAAAACACAAGGATTTCGAGGGTACAAAAAGAAATGAAATTACTGCCGATAATTTCGTTTATCGGAAGTACCCTCCTTAAAGCAAACAACGGAGCCATACATATAAGCTTTAAAGCCCCTGCTTTGTCGCCTGATGTAATGCTCCGTGATGTAAAAAAGCCTTCCTTATGTCGGAAACCGTGCTTATATTTCCTTTCGGCCCCTCTTTTCCGATCGGCTGTTTCGAGGGGAGGTATGTGTATCCCGGAATCGGTTTACACATGTCCCGATATCAAAAGAAAACATAACAGGTATCTTTTTCACTAATATTACCATATTTAAAAGAGAAATTCCATACCGGGAAGGTATTTTTAACAATTAAATTCACTTTTTTATCAGGGGTGGTCTGTGATTTTAACAGTTCCTTTTTAATACTTTTTTCTCCCTATAAACGAAATTATCGGCAGTAAAAACTCAGCCTCAAAAGAGGGGGATAGCCCCTTAAATAAAGGCTTTTACATAGATAAAAACGACGGGCCTTTAAAGGAAATGCGAGGGCCCGCGGAAAGGGGAGAGAAGCTATGAAACTGAAGAGAAAGGTCGCAGCATTACTGGCCTTTGCGATGGTATTCACATCACAGCCCACAAGCGTGCTTGCGAACGGATTGAACACCCTCACTGAAGGATATGAGGCGGCCGAGGAAAACGAGTCCGAGGAATCAAAAGCAGAAGAAGTCACAGACGAGACTGAGGAAAAATCGGAAGCGGCCAATGAAGAAGAGACTGCGGAAGATACTTCTTCAGAGGAAGAATCAAACGTCGAAGAAAGTGATGCTGCGGATGAGACTGAGGATTCAAAAGAGGATGAGACAGAAACCTCCGAAGACGAGTCTCTGACAGAGACCGACGAGACCGAGACTTCGGATGAAGCAGCCGATGAGACTGATGAGACGGAGACTTCCGTATCCGATGAATCTCAGGAAGAAACAGCCGAGGCTGCAGACGAGACCGAGACAGCCGCTGAAGAAGAGACAGAAGCGGACGTTGAGGAGACAAAGGATGCCGAGAGCTACATGGTGGTCTATGAGGTAACGCCCGAAGAGGGAGCCGAGGTAAAGGGAGCCGAGGAAGTGGAGGCTGGAGACGACCTCGAATTCAAGGTAACACCCGAGGACGGATGGAAGCTCGACAGCGTATTTGTAAACGGAGAGGAGATAACCTACGAGAAGACAGGAAAGTCTGTCTTGTTCTTCTTCGGAGATACTTATTACGAGTACAAGGTTACGGATGTTGACGACAACCTGTCTGTAGAGATAAACCTCAAGAGTGAAGACCTTACAGCTTCCGACGGAGACATTGATGTAACAGTAGCCGAGGAGGACAAGGATGCTCTCAAGAACGTATCCGAGATATCCGTCACAGACCTCGGTCAGGACGACACGGTAGAAGCAGCGGTAAGCGAGAAGCTTGAAGGAAAACAGATAGTCGATTACAAGGCTGTTGATATCACACTCTATGACGAGGACGGAAACGAGACGGAGCCCGACGGAAATGTATCGGTACAGATAGGCGGAGTTGGGACTGACGAAGAATATGACGAGGTGGTCATCTACCACCTTAAGGAGAAGGTGATGCCCGCCAAAAACATGGCACCCGCGGCGATGCCTATGTCTATAGGACTCGATGACACCGAGGAGGAGAGCGATGTAATGCTCGAGGCCGAGGAGGTCACAGCGGGAGTAAAGGACGACATAGAGGAAGAGGGAGTCATAAGCTTTAAGGCGGATGAGTTCTCGACGTATGTGATAACCTTTATAAAGGACATTGACGACTTTACCGAGTTAAATGTAAATGCTGTAGTCTATAATCCTGAAGGCAATAATTCAAATCCTACAGCAATTGATATAAAAGGTGATGTAACCTTTAATATCGGCGCAGATAATGCTTCGTTTAATGTAACTCAGATTATCACAGGATATGATCTCGCTCAGCTTAGGAGTAACGGCAGCGTTTATGTATATAGTTTCGCAACATGGGGAACCGACCCGAGCGAAGAAAATCGTATTTCCGAAGATGCAGCTATTACATATGATGATGTAAAAGCACACAAGGAAAATGGTATTTATCTTTGGTACGAAGATGTGACAAAACAGGAAGTCCCTGTATCAATATCACTTGATGGTAGTGAACAGGGCGGAACTTATAATATTGTTGCCGGTGATATAACCCCTGATAAGGCTCAGGATGCTATAGAGAGTGTGGAAGGCACTTATGCATATGTAAATGCTTACATTGAGCCTGTAGGCGGAGAAACAGAGGATACAAAAAGAGCACAGATAGATTCCGTAAAGCTTCTTAATGGTAATTACTATGTGGAGCTTACAGACTCTTCGGGAGAAGTATCTTATACTTCGGATGACTGGAAAGTTGTTTTGTATTTTGAATCCGGTGTATCGATAAAAATGATTATTTCAGGAACAGACAGCAATCACGGAAATACTGTAAATGGGATCATCGGAAACAGAGATGAAAGCAATCCTTATGAAAGACAAGTTTCCGAAGGTGTAGGAATACAGATCCCTATAACGATTGCTCAGGGATATGATCTGACAGTAATAAATCAAACTACAGATGAAGTAATCTATACCACAGAAAATAAAAATAATGATGTAAGAAGCTATGATATTACATTTGATGGTAATGAGATTTCCACAGATCAAGAAATATCCATAGCATTTTCAAAGATGGATATGGTATTTGATTATACCCATTATAAAGAAAATGTAGTAAAAGGAGCTGGAGAAAGCCAGTATCATGGAGCGACTGTAACATTTAATGGAAAAAGTTTCGATACATCAGCTAACCCTGCAGTGACTGCCTTAGATGTTAATGGGTATGGTGAAGTTATAGACAATACAATGGCTATAGATTACAGCGGTACGGATTATATCCTCAATGCTCTTGCCATAAACGGACAGTCTGTAACAGTTCCTCAGAATCCTACGAGAGAACCCAGCGGAAATGCAGGTAATGGGCGAACTGGTTCAGTAACATCAGATCCTGCCATAACTACTATATATGATATGAATGGCGACCCTATGGCTACCATAACGGTGACAGCTACGGTAAATTATAATTCAAGATGGACAATAACATGGGTTGGTGGAGAATGGTATTGGAACAGAACAGGAACCACTTATACTATTGTTTTTGAAGATATAAAGACTAACCTTAAGATCACTGACTGCAACTTGGTTGGTTCAACATGGAAAGAAGCAAGATTCAGAACAATAGGTGAAGGTTTAACTGTAAATGCCGAGATGTCCAACGGAGAGAGTCTTAATGATATTCATGTTGGACAGGCTGTATATAACCCCAGAGTAAACCTTACATTTATACCTGAATTCGGATATTATGTATCATCATTCGGCATGGACGGTACAGATTTAGACTTTACAGATAGATTTACATCATGGCAAAATACGAGAGAATATACTGGGTTAAATTTTAACAGCGATGTTCATTATCTGGATGTAAATTCTGAATTAATTGATTTCAGTTTTGAATATGTAACCGATGACACAAACTCGAATGCAACAACTCCTGGAGAAGGAACATTTACACTCGGCTTGAATGACCTCATGTCTTCGGCATTAGATAATGTTGTTCCTGTGTCTAAAGATGGAATGACATTTGTAGGTTGGAATTTTGACGGAGATAGTAAAAAAGCATACTATATTCCAAGCGCAGTAGGCATTTCACGAGAAATGATCATGAGTAATACTAATAATATTACTTATGGTCAAAAAGGAGAAGCTTCAATTAAGCTATATCCCGTATATTTGCCTGCTGACCAAGTTGTCACAGCTGGTTATTCAGTAAAGTTCTATACTAATGACAATCATTATCGAACAATAGATGAGGGTCTTGAACCTCGTAACGTCGGTTCGTATCTTCAGAAAGAATATCTTAAAACTGTTGACAGTGTAAACAGTGTAATGACAGAACTCGAAAATAGGGGATATGTACTTGACGGATCCAAGGGAGATGTAAGAATCGAGATTACTAATGATGAATCTAAGAATGTATTCCGGATTTACTATAAGACTAAAGAAGTAAACGTAACTTTTAAAGTATCCGGAGAACATGGAGACTTTGGAGAATTAGGAACTGAGTATAAAACAATACAGACTTCGGGTGATACATTAGTAACTCCTACGGCTGTATCTGAAAAAGGTTATAAGGTTGAGTGGACACCTGCATTGCCCGATAAGGTGCCTAATAAAGATACCGTATACACAGCGAAATTCGTTGAAGATCCCGAGGAGTGGGCGACAGTAACATTCACCACCGACGAGCACGGAAACTTCACGGATCAGACAAATCCTTACGTTGTAAGACTTGTAAAGGGAAGCGAGTTCCCTGTCGAGCCCACACCTGTTGACAGCACACCCGGAGAGAACGGAACATGGATGTTCGACAAGTGGGAGGACGAGGACGGAAATCCCGTTGTTGAGTTCCCCGAGACGCTTGACGACAATATGGAGTTCACAGCGGTATACGCATTCGACAGCGCGGATGATGAGGATGAGATTCCCGAGATATACGAGATAGAAGCGACATTCACTGTGAACCACGGAACCTTCGCGGACGGAGAGAATACGACTGACACGAAGACATTCGCGAGAGTTGACGAGAACGGACAGTGGTCCGAGACCGGAAGCCATACGATAGTGGCAGGAGACATCCCCGAGGGAATGATCCCCTATAAGGGATACGGCCCCGCAGGAAACGGAAGCTGGGATCCTACACTTAAGGTCGGAACGGTAGTGGACGACAACAACAAGAGCTTCACCTACACCTTCGGAGAGAACGCCGAGGAGTGGGCGACAGTAACATTCACCACCGACGAGCACGGAAACTTCACGGATCAGACAAATCCTTACGTTGTAAGACTTGTAAAGGGAAGCGAGTTCCCTGTCGAGCCCACACCTGTTGACAGCACACCCGGAGAGAACGGAACATGGATGTTCGACAAGTGGGAGGACGAGGACGGAAATCCCGTTGTTGAGTTCCCCGAGACGCTTGACGACAATATGGAGTTCACAGCGGTATACGCATTCGACAGCGCGGATGATGAGGATGAGATTCCCGAGATATACGAGATAGAAGCGACATTCACTGTGAACCACGGAACCTTCGCGGACGGAGAGAATACGACTGACACGAAGACATTCGCGAGAGTTGACGAGAACGGACAGTGGTCCGAGACCGGAAGCCATACGATAGTGGCAGGAGACATCCCCGAGGGAATGATCCCCTATAAGGGATACGGCCCCGCAGGAAACGGAAGCTGGGATCCTACACTTAAGGTCGGAACGGTAGTGGACGACAACAACAAGAGCTTCACCTACACCTTCACAAAGGATGACACTCAGTGGTCTACAGTAATCTTTGATAAAGGTGAACATGGTAGTTTCCCTGAAGGAACTGTACTTAATGATGACGGAAAATTTGAAACAGAAGTACTGATAAACACTATATTTACTGATATATCTGTTCCGATCCCTACACCTGATAAATATTGGGAGTTTGTCGGATGGACAGATGCTACGGGTAACTTAATCAATAAGGATTATGCTATATCTACAGATTGCGAATTTACAGCTAAATATCAGCCTGTAAATGATGAAAATTCAGATAACATACCGGACGAATATCAGGTAATTGTTACTTATAAGATTGTTAACGGTGCATGGTCTGACGGAACTGTTGAAGATAAGACTGCTTATGTAACTTTGTATGATATGGAAGGTAACCTTTCTGAGGAAGGATTTGGTGATGCATGGGCTGTAAGTGTAAGGCCTATACCAGGAGAGCCTAATGAAGGATATCAAGCAAACGGAAGTTGGTCAAACAACAGTTTTTATGTAACCAAAGATTCAGATGAGGCAGCCAGAACCTTTACCTTTACGTTTATGACAGGCTGGTACGGATATACTGTAGAGTACTACTATGACGGAGTAAAGGGCGAGGCTACTGAGGAAAATGCAACTATAGGAAGCGGAAGCACCGGAGAGCTTAATACTACTGTGACTGTTACTCCTGCATCAACAGTAATTTATAATAATGAAAAATATATGTTGACAAGTACGGATCATAGCGTAGTAATAAAGCCTGAAGGAAATGTCATAGTTGTTCAGTACAGCAAGGATGCAAATAACGACAACATCCCTGACGACGACCAGACCCCGGTAAACCTCAGTGTTTACGACACCACCATCTACACAGGCGGTGAGAACAGCGAGAGCGGATTCCCCGAGCTTGAGCTCAGATATGATGAAGAGGGAAGGCAGATAATAAACGAAGCTGTTACCGATGTAACCATTAACGGTCACAAATACAGTGATACAGACGGTGAGGACATCAGCCTCGATACCTTCTTCAAAGCCGTATATTGGGACAGAGAAGCAAGGAAGATCCTTACGGACGACTCGGTAGGAGGAAACTATGTGGCAGCGGTTGTACTTACAAACGCAGCCAAGGACAGCATCGACGGAAGCACAGAGGGAGACGACGGACTTCTTCTTGCGCCTGACGCAGACGGAACACTCAGAAGAGTATCGGCGGATACCGTGGATATCGGAGTGAATGCCGTATACACGGACGGAATGGCACGTTCGGTACAGACAGAGAGCTACATAGTAAATATCGATAACGGTGAGCTCGTTGTAAGAGAGACTCAGAACGAAGGCGATGCGGTTTACAGAGATGTGGTAGCGAACGAGGCGGACATTGTTGTCGGAGAGAGAGCGTCAGCGGTGATCCCCGCGGTTGCGAAATTCTATACCAACGGAAGCGACGAGAGAGAGGTAAGCCGTGACGGTATAAAACTTCTTACAGACGTACTCATCCATGTGGATGACGGAAGACAGGAGCTTATACTCGACAAGGCATTCGACGCGGCATACGGAGTAAACAGCTATGATAATTACGGATACCTTGTAAGATACTTCGATCTTGTCGACAGCAACAACGGTAACGCATGGGTTGAAAGCTCGGAGCCCACATCCGTATATATTCCTTATCCCGAGGGAACCGACAGGAATACAGAGTTCAGACTTGAACATTTTGTCGGTCTTCACAGAGAAGAGAATCTTTACGGACAAGAAGCTATAGACGCTATTAACGCATGCAACCCTGTGGAGATGCAGGTGACAAACACAGAGTACGGAATAAAGTTTACCACATCCGGTGAACATGCATTCAGCCCCTTCGTACTTATGTGGAAAGAAAGAAGCGGCAACGACGGCGGCAGCGACTCCACACCCGGAGCCGGCCCCGGAGCAAGCGGCTCAAGCTATACGGCAGGTGTTGACGGACATTGGGTACATATGTCACCCGATAACATCTTCGAGCCCCTTACCGTACCCGTACCCGAGGGTGCTACACCTGTAACGAACCCCGAGTGGCATCAGTGGAAGTTCATCCTCAATAACGGCAGCATGCTCTATGACCAGTGGGCATATGTTTACAATCCTTATGCGGTAGGCGATCAGCCCAGAGAGGGATGGTTCAGCTTCGCGAATAACGGAATCATGGAGTACGGCTGGTACCTTGACGAGAGGACAGGAAAGTGGTACTGGATGCACAGGACTTCCGACGGAATGCTCGGAACCATGCTTACAGGATGGCATTACGACGATCAGGACGGAAAGTGGTATTACTTGAGTCCCGAGACAGGAGAGATGCTCTTAGGCTGGCAGCAGATAGACGGAGTATGGTACTACTTCAATCCTTACGCACCCGAGACCACATGGGTATTTGACGAGAGTACAGGCGGATGGACATGGAACGGATCCGCATCAAGACCTTACGGTTCCATGTACATAAACGAAATGACTCCCGACGGATACTATGTGGACGAGAACGGAGCATGGAGGAATTAGGAGGAAGGTTCTTTGTATGCCGAAACTGCGGGAAGCCCGTGGTGGTGACTGACTCCAAGGACAAGAGATTCGTATTCTGCTCGAAGGAATGCGAGAGGATATATTGGAAGAGGAGTGAAGGAACCAGAAAGAAAAAACGGGAGAAAGCAAGAGAGGTATATGTGGAACTTGAAAAAAATGTAACGGAAGCGGTTAATAAGGCTTCTGAAAGACTTGAAGCAATAAGAACTGAATAATTCCATATAAAAAGGGAGTGCCGGCGAAATGCCGGCACTCCCCTTTTGGCTATGTAAATATAAAATTCAAAGAATTGAAAATAGAATTGAGTGTTATTTCTACATTGCTATTATGCATTGCATCTGATAAAATCCTCCTTCGGAAAGTACCCATGACAGAGTGGATGCCTCCTTACCTGTTCCATAACAGGAAAACACAGGAAGGGAGGTGATATGCATGACGGCTTATGAAACTATTAGTATAGTCCTTGGAATTCTTGGGCTGTTGATATCTTTCGGAAGCTTGATTGTTGCATTTTTTGCCTTTCTCGATAAGAAAGATAAAAAATAAAAGCCACTCCGTCGGCCAACAGAGTGGCGGTGTCTGAAAAGACACAATCAACAAATTCTAAGGCATCCACTTTTGGAGTGGGTGCTTTCTTTTTACATATACATTATACTCAAGTTACATATGGAATTCAAGTCAAATTAAGTAACACAGAAAATTAAAAGTTGTCAAAATTTTCACTTTATCTGGGGTCTGAAATATGCTATTATATTATGTGGCTGTGGAAGGCTCGGATTCGAGACCTTACACAGGAAGATCGCTTTTATAATATGATAAAAGTTTAATTAACATATCAAGGAGGAAACAGCGACATGGCACAGAAATGGGTGTATATGTTCAAAGAGGGAAATGCTGAGATGCGTAACCTCTTAGGTGGTAAGGGCGCTAACCTTGCTGAGATGACAAACCTCGGCCTGCCCATCCCTCAGGGATTCACAGTTACTACCGAAGCCTGCACAGATTACTATACTCAGGGAGGAAAGATCTCTGACGAGATTCAGGAGCAGATATTCGAGGCTCTTAAGAAGGTAGAGGAGATCAACGGAAAGAAGTTCGGAGACAATGAGGATCCCCTTCTTGTTTCAGTTCGTTCAGGAGCTCGTGCTTCTATGCCTGGTATGATGGATACCATCCTTAACTTAGGCCTTAATGATGTGGCTGTTGAGGGCTTCGCAAAGAAGACAGGAAATCCTCGTTTTGCTTATGATTCATACAGAAGATTCATTCAGATGTTCTCAGACGTTGTTATGGAGATACCCAAGTCAACCTTCGAGAAGATCATCGATGAGGTAAAGGAGCAGAAGGGTGTTAAGTTTGACGTTGAGCTTGATGCTGACGACATGAAGACACTTATCCTTCGCTTCAAGGAGTACTACAAGGAGCAGAAGGGTACAGAGTTCCCTCAGGATCCCAAGGAGCAGCTCATGGAGGCTGTTAAGGCTGTATTCCGTTCATGGAACAACCCTCGTGCTATCGTATATCGTCGTATGAACGACATTCCCGGAGATTGGGGAACAGCCGTAAACGTACAGACCATGGTATTCGGTAACATGGGCAATACATCAGGAACAGGTGTTGCATTCACACGTAACCCCGCTACAGGTTCTACAGGAATCTTCGGTGAGTACCTTATCAATGCTCAGGGTGAGGACGTTGTTGCAGGTGTTCGTACACCTCAGCCCATCTCAAAGCTTGAGGAGGATCTTCCCGAGTGCTACAAGCAGTTCGTAGACCTTGCTATGAAGCTTGAGAACCATTACAGAGATATGCAGGATATGGAGTTCACCATTCAGGAGGGCAAGCTCTACTTCCTTCAGACACGTAACGGAAAGAGAACAGCTCCCGCTGCTATAAAGATCGCTTGTGACCTTGTTGACGAGGGCAAGATCACTTCTGAGGAGGCTGTTTGCAGAATAGACGCAAAGTCACTTGACCAGCTTCTTCATCCTACATTTGATCCCGATGCTCTTAAGGCAGGCGAGGTCATCGGTTCAGCTCTTCCCGCTTCACCCGGAGCTGCTGCAGGTAAGGTTTACTTCACCGCAGAGGATGCAAAGAACGCTCATGAGAAGGGTGAGAGAGTTATCCTTGTAAGACTTGAGACATCACCCGAGGACATCGAGGGTATGCATGCTTCAGAGGGTATCCTTACAGTTCGCGGAGGTATGACATCACACGCAGCCGTTGTTGCTCGTGGAATGGGAACCTGCTGCGTATCAGGATGCGGCGAGATAAAGATCGACGAGGAGGCTAAGTACTTCGAGCTCGGCGGACATACATATCATGAGGGAGATTACATCTCACTTGACGGTTCAACAGGTAAGATCTACGACGGAGATATAAAGACAAGAGAGGCTACAGTCGGCGGAGACTTCAAGCGTATCATGGACTGGGCTGATCAGTACAGAGAGCTCGGTGTTCGTACAAATGCCGACACACCTAAGGACACAGCAAACGCTGTAAACCTTGGAGCAGAGGGAATCGGACTTTGCCGTACAGAGCATATGTTCTTTGAGCCCGACAGAATTCCCAAGATCAGAAAGATGATCCTTTCAGAGACTGTAGAGGCTCGTGAGGAGGCTCTCAATGAGCTCCTTCCTTTCCAGAAGGGAGACTTCAAGGCTATGTACAAGGCTCTTGAAGGAAAGCCTATGACAGTAAGATACATCGATCCGCCTCTTCATGAGTTCGTTCCCAAGACAGATGAGGAGATCGCTGATCTCGCTAAGGATATGGGACTTACTGTAGAGCACGTTAAGGCGGTTTGCGACAGCCTTCACGAGTTCAACCCTATGATGGGACACAGAGGATGCCGTCTTGCAGTTACATATCCCGAGATCGCAAGAATGCAGACCAGAGCTATCATGGAAGCTGCTATCGAGGTTCATGAGGAGGACGGATTTGATATCGTTCCTGAGCTCATGGTTCCCCTCGTAGGAGACAAGAAGGAGCTTAAGTTCGTTAAGGACGTTATCGTTGAGACAGCTGAGGCTGTTAAGAAAGAGAAGGGCTCCGATATGCACTATAAGGTTGGTACAATGATCGAGATCCCTCGTGCCGCTCTTATGGCAGGAGAGATCGCTGAGGAGGCTGAGTTCTTCTCATTCGGTACAAACGACCTTACACAGATGACCTTCGGCTTCTCACGTGACGATGCAGGTAAGTTCCTTGACGCTTACTACGGAGCAAAGATCTACGAGTTCGATCCCTTCGCTAAGCTTGACCAGGCAGGCGTAGGCCAGCTTGTTGAGATGGCTGTTACAAAGGGACGCGCTACAAGACCTGACCTCAAGTGCGGTATCTGCGGAGAGCACGGCGGAGATCCTTCAACTGTAGAGTTCTGCGACAAGGTTGGACTTAACTACGTATCATGCTCACCTTTCAGAGTACCTATTGCAAGACTTGCTGCTGCACAGGCTGCTCTTCACAGAAAGGGAATCGTTAAATAAATAATTTGCGTAAAAGCGCATATCTTAAAGAAAAAGACGCAAATGGCAGAGTGGCAAAAAGTATTGTAAAAATACCGATCTGTGCCAAGCGGACGTAAATAAGAAAACTCTATGTGAATGGATCATATCATGGCCATTTGCATAGAGTTTTTCTTTTGCTTTTTTGATTATATTCTGCTACGGCTATTATATCCTCTGATTTTTCATTTTCCGGTTGATAGCTTATTACGCCTATAGGAGGCCTTTCCTCCTTTTTTGTTGTTAAAACTACATAATAGAATCCCGCAAAAGGACTATAATAAGTATATAAAGCAAAAGAGCTTTATAAAAAGCCGAAAGTATAAGGAGCTTTTGGCGTAAAGATAATACTTGCCTAATCTCTACTAAAGTAGTATGATTAAAGCGAGAGTTAGATATATTTAACTCAAATGACTGAAACAATACGACAATCAATGTTTACAGGATGGGTAAATACCAATACAGACTAGAATATAGGAAGGGAGAGAGGGAACAGATTCCCGCGGTAAATAAATATGGATTTTTTGAAAATAGAAAAAGTAAAAGGAAGAGAAATACTGGATTCGAGAGGAAACCCTACAGTAGAGGCGGAGGTTTATCTTTATGACGGAACCGTAGGCAGAGGAGCAGCCCCCAGCGGAGCCTCGACAGGTGAGTTTGAGGCGTTGGAGCTCAGGGACGGAGACAAAAACAGGTTTGGAGGCAAGGGAGTCAAAAAGGCTGTAGAAAATATCAATACGGTAATCAACGAAGCCCTTAAGGGAGCTGATGCTTCGGATATATATGAGACAGACAGAATAATGACAGAAGCGGACGGGACAAAGGACAAGTCAAGACTTGGAGCCAATGCTATACTTGCTGTGTCCATTGCCGCATCGAGAGCGGCAGCTGAGGCGATGGGACTTCCCCTTTATAAGTTTTTGGGAGGAGCAAACGCGGATACGCTTCCTGTTCCCATGATGAATATATTAAACGGAGGAGCCCACGCCGCAAATACAGTTGACGTTCAGGAATTTATGATAATGCCTGTAGGAGCGGAAAGCTTCAAGGAGGGGCTGAGATGGTGTGCGGAGGTATTTCATTCTCTGGCGGCTCTTTTAAAAGAGAACGGGCTTGCCACATCGGTCGGCGACGAGGGAGGCTTTGCTCCCGACCTCTCGAGTGATGAGGAAGCTATACAGTATATTTTGAAGGCTGTTGAAAGAGCGGGATACAGGCCTTATAAGGATTTTGTCCTTGCAATGGATGCTGCCTCCAGTGAGTGGAAGGGAGAGAAGAAGGGCGAATACATACTTCCCAAATCAGGAAAGCGCTTCACTTCAAAGGATCTTGTAGAGCACTGGAGAAGTCTTATTGAAAAGTATCCCATTTACTCCATAGAGGACGGACTTGACGAGGAGGATTGGGAAGGCTGGCAGTATATGACAAAGGAGCTTGGAGGAAGGGTTCAGCTTGTGGGAGATGACCTTTTTGTTACGAATACGGAAAGACTTAAGAAGGGGATCGAGCTCGGCTGCGGAAATTCTATACTTATAAAGCTCAATCAGATAGGTACTGTGTCAGAGACCATGGACGCGGTAAAAATGGCACACAAGGCAGGGTATACCGCCATAGTTTCTCACAGATCAGGCGAGACCGAGGATACAACAATCGCGGATCTTGCAGTGGCTCTGAACTCGGGTCAGATCAAGACAGGGGCGCCTTCAAGGAGTGAGAGAGTTGCAAAGTATAATCAGCTCCTGAGGATCGAAGAGGAGCTTGGAAGGGGAGCGGTCTATCCCGGACTGTCCGCCTTCAATATAAAAAGAGACATTTAGTATCCGAAGCCGGTCCCATACTGCAAGGCAAGGCATATATAAAGGCAGCGCGGGATAAGCCCGGTATCGGACAGAGCTGTCGGATGGTTTTATGAAAGGAATACAGGATATATAATATTATGATAAATACAGGTAAGGCCGCAGTTATAGGCTGCGGATTTGTGGGAGCATCTATTGCTTTTGCTCTTATGCAGAAGAGGCTCTTTTCGGAGCTGGTGCTTATTGATTCAAATGTAGAAAAAGCCGAGGGTGAGGCTATGGATCTCTCCGACGGGCTTCCTTATGCGGGAACTATGGATATACATGCAGGGTCCTATGAGGATCTTTCGGATTGTGATCTTGCTATTATTACAGCGGGAGCTAATCAAAAGCCCGGTGAGACAAGACTTGATCTCATAGATAAGAACGTGGCTATACTTAAGTCGATTATCCCTGAGATCACAAAAAGCGACTTTAAGGGCATACTGATGATAGTGTCTAATCCTGTAGATGTTCTGACATATGCCGCATACAAGATCTCAGGATATCCGGCGGAAAGAGTAATAGGCTCAGGAACCGTTCTTGACACGGCAAGGCTCAAGCAGCTTCTGTCGGAGCATCTGGAGGTGGACTCAAGGAGTGTACATGCTGTAATAATAGGTGAGCATGGAGACAGCGAGCTGGCCGTATGGAGCGGAGCCAATGTATCAGGAATAGATCTTAACCATTTCTGCGAGCTGAGAGGACACTATGACCACGAGAGAGCAATGCGACTTATATATGAAAGCGTAAGAGACAGCGCCTATGAGATCATAAAGAGAAAGGGAGCTACATATTATGGTATAGCTATGGCTGTATCAAGGATAGCCGAGAGTATAATGAAGGACGAGCATTCCGTACTTCCTGTGTCGGTAGTATTAAACGGCGAGTACGGCATATCCGATATATGCCTGAGCATACCCTCAATAGTAGGAAAAACAGGAATAGAGAAGGTGCTGGAAATACCTCTCAGTGCGGAGGAAAAAGACAGCCTTATAAAATCTGCGGAAAGCATTAAGGCTGTAGCTGAAAAAACAGAGCTTTGATATTAATATAAGCTAAAAAGAAAAGCTGTGCCTTGAGGCCAAGACACAAAAGATACCGTGCTTTGGCTGTCAGGGTACAGTTTTTATTTAATCCTTTAATAGTATTTTGTTTTTTTCGTATTCAATCAGCCCGTCTCTTTGCATTTTTGAAAGCTCATTGCACATAGTGCTTCTGTCAACATTAAGATAATCCGCAAGCTGCTGTCGGTTATAGGGGATAATGAAGGAGCTGCCCCCGGATCGTTTTGCACATTCAGAAAAGTATGACATCAGCCGCCCACGTATGGATTTCGGACTTGTGTGCAGCATCCTTTGGGATAGACTGAGACTCTTTTTGGCGCATACAAAAAGCAGATTTTGAGCAAGTCTTGAGTGAAAGGGGCAGGCGTTGGTGCATGTGGTCAAGATACGTCCTGCATTCATAAAAAGTATTTCTGTATCTTCGGCGGCGGACACAGAAACAAGCATGGGCTGACCCGGAATGCACGCATATACTTCGGCAAAGACAGACCCCGGGGCAACATTTCCGAGAATGCTGTTATTTCCCCAAATATCGCAGCAGGATATTAAGGCCATGCCTGAAAGTACTATTCCGATATTTTCCGTAGAGCTACCCTCGGAAAGTATAGTCTCGCCTTTTTTATAGTTTCGCCGTGAGGCGTTGAGACATAAAAGAAGGGATTTGATTTCTTCCTCATTCAACCCGCGAAAAAGGAGGGTATCGGACAATTTCATATAAATCCTCCAAAAGTTGTTATGACAACAGATATTCATAAAAAAATATAGTATATTTGCGATACAAAGACAAGAGCAAATATTATTGCCGTAGAAATATCCATGGCATCAGAGAGGATTCCTGTAAAGAATGCCTATCTCTGAAAGGACTATAAGAAATAATCAAAGGGAAAGGGAAAAACGGATATGATCAGAAAGATTATCAAGATAGATGAAGAAAAATGCAACGGATGCGGGGCCTGCGCCTCTGCCTGCCATGAAGGCGCTATTGGAATGATAAACGGAAAAGCAAAGCTTTTGAGGGATGATTACTGCGATGGGCTTGGGGACTGCCTGCCGGCCTGTCCTACAGGGGCAATAAGCTTTGAGGAAAGAGAGGCGGCTGAATATGACAGGGCTGCAGTATTAGAGAAAATGAACAGAGACGGCATCGATCCGGCTAAAGATAAATCTTGTGAAAGCCGGGATGAAGCGGAGAAAAAAGCTCCAGATTCAGAGCTTGCCCAATGGCCTTGTCAGATAAAGCTTATGCCGATAAATGCTCCATATTTTGACGGGGCAAATCTTCTTATTGCGGCTGACTGTACGGCATATGCTTACAGCAGGATCCATGAGGATTTTATGAGGGGCAGGATAACCCTCATAGGATGCCCTAAGCTTGACAGCATAGACTACAGCGAAAAGCTTGCGCAGATACTCAAAAACAACAGTATTCAGAGCGTAACAGTTGTAAGAATGGAGGTTCCTTGTTGCAGGGGATTGGAGCTTGCAGTAAAGAGAGCGCTTGATGAAAGCGGGAAATTTATCCCTTCTCAGGTAATTATCATTTCGACCGAGGGAAAAATAAAGAGATAACAGCTGCGGATATGATTTAGTTTTTCAATGATGATTCGACAGCATGATCAAAACAAAAGGAGGCACATAACTATGGAACAGAAGATGTTTTGCTATCAATGTCAGGAGACCGCAGGCTGTAAGGGCTGCACTATGTCGGGAGTATGCGGCAAAAAGCCGGATGTCGCGGCAATGCAGGATCTGCTTGTATATGTCACAAAGGGTCTTTCCGCAATTACAACAGAGTTGAGGAGAGAGGGTAAAGAGGTTTCTTCGGAGATAAACCATATGGTCACAGGAAATCTGTTTACGACTATTACCAATGCAAACTTTGACAAGGAGAGTATAAAGGAAAGGATCAGCGCAACACTTGAAACAAGCGCGTTATTATTAAATGAGCTTGGAGATAAGTCAGACCTTCCTGAGGCATCGAAATGGGATGGCACTCAGGATTGGGAGGAAAAAGCGGCCAAGACGGGTGTCCTTTCAACGGAAAAAGAGGATATACGTTCTCTGAGAGAGCTTATCACATATGGGATAAAGGGACTTTCGGCATATTCGAAGCACGCCAATGTACTGCTTAAGGATGACGAGGAGACAGATGCATTCATTCAGAGAGCGCTTGCCGCAACTCTCGATGACAGACTCAGTCCTGAGGAGCTTGTGGAATTGGTATTGGAAACGGGAAGGTTCGGAGTGGAGGGCATGGCTCTTCTTGACAAGGCCAACACGGAGGCTTATGGCGATCCTGAGATCACAAGGGTAGATATAGGAGTAAGAGAAAATCCTGCCATACTTATATCGGGACATGATCTCAGGGATCTTGAGATGCTGCTTGAGCAGACTGAGGGAACAGGTGTGGATGTGTATACACATTCCGAGATGCTGCCCGCTCACTATTATCCGGCATTTAAAAAGTATCCTCACTTTGCGGGAAACTACGGAAATGCATGGTGGAAGCAGAAGGAAGAATTTGAAGCCTTTAACGGTCCTGTGCTTATGACGACAAACTGCATCGTTCCTCCCAAGGACAGCTATAAGGACAGACTTTATACAACAGGGGCTGCAGGTTATCCGGGGTGCAGGCATATACCAGGAGGCATAGGTGAAGAAAAGGACTTTTCATCAATTATAGAACAGGCAAAGACCTGTCCGCCTCCTTCCGAGATAGAGAAGGGAGAGATAACGGGAGGCTTTGCCCATGCACAGGTCTTCGCCCTTGCTGATAAGATCACTGAGGCTGTAAAAAGCGGAGCGATAAAAAAATTCGTAGTTATGGCAGGCTGTGACGGACGTTCAATGAGCAGGGATTATTACACAAAATTTGCAGAGGCCTTGCCTGCCGACACAGTGATTCTTACTGCAGGATGTGCAAAGTACAGATACAACAAGCTTCCCTTGGGGGATATAAATGGTATTCCGAGAGTTCTGGACGCGGGACAATGCAATGATTCTTACTCATTGGCGGTGATAGCTCTTAAGCTTAAAGAGATCTTCGGTTTGAACGATATTAATGAACTGCCCATTATTTATAATATAGCATGGTATGAACAGAAGGCTGTGATAGTTCTTTTGGCATTGCTTTATCTGGGAGTTAAAAACATACATCTGGGGCCTACCCTTCCTGCTTTCTTGAGTCCGGGTGTGGCGAAGATTTTGACTGACAGCTTCGGAATTTCGGAAATAGGAACAGTTGATGAGGATATGAAGCTTTTCTTCGGAGAGGATTAATGACCAAATAGGCGGCCATGTATAGCATAAGATTCAACTTTTATTTCAGGCTTACAGAAAAAAGATAAGGCACAGAGGTGGTACCAAGAGTCATAGGATGACTTTTGGTACCCTTATTTTTTATAGCCCTTTACAATTTCTTATCATGATTTTAGAATATAGTGAGGTATGTGATATAATTACGCAAAGCCTGTAAAGGAGATAAAAAATGAAGCTCAGAGCTTTGAGATATATTTTGCTTTTGGCCTCCGCTGCAATGATATATGCGGGAATAACAACAGGGGAGGCGGAGACTGTATTCCGCAAGGCGGCCTATATATGCCTTGAGTGCATTGGAATAGGTTAAGGCCGGTCTGACATCTTGTGATCTGAAGAATTGCTTTAAAACACACGGTCTGTGTAAGCGGAAGAGGGAAGAATATATGTCATCTAAAATAAGGCCTGTATTTCAGGCGGTTTGGACAGCTCTCACAAACGGATATGTGAGAGGCTTTATGGAAGGAAAAATATATCAGGGAGAATCAAAGAAGCTTTGTGTTCCGGGGCTTAATTGCTACTCTTGCCCCGGAGCGCGTTTTGCCTGTCCTATAGGCTCGCTTCAGGCCGTGCTTGACTCGGGACAATACAGGATAAGCCTGTATGTGCTGGGCTTCATGGCAGCCTTCGGAGTGCTTTTAGGGAGGTTCGTATGCGGATGGCTGTGTCCCTTCGGCTTTGTCCAGGATCTGCTTTATAAGATACCGATAGGATATAAGAAGGGAGCAGGACAGAGGAAAGGACCGGAAGCCGGAGGGAAAAGCAAGGACGGCTGCACAAGCCGTGTAAAGAGAAAAAACTTACCCGGACACAAATATCTCATATATCTTAAGTATGTAATACTTGCCTTTTTCGTTGTGATACTGCCTATGACTGTAACGAACTTTATGGGTATGGGAGATCCGTGGTTCTGCAAATACGTATGTCCGAGCGGGACTCTTCTTGCAGGCATTCCCATGCTTATCATGAATGAGCCTTTGAGAGGAGCCATAGGAGCTTTGTTTTCATGGAAGACCTTTATACTGGTCGTGGTGGTTTTGCTGTCGATATGGTATTATCGGCCTTTCTGCAAGTATCTTTGTCCGTTGGGAGCCTTTTACGGCTTCTTTAACAAGGCGGCCTTTTACAGGCTTAATGTAAATGAAGACAAGTGTATAAAATGCGGAAAATGTCAGTCGGCGTGCGGCATGGATATTAAAACATGGGAGAATCCGAACAGTATGGAATGTATACGATGCGGAGACTGCAAGACTGCATGTCCTACAGGAGCGATCACATCGAGCATGGAGGAATTGATACGAGAGCTGAAGAGCAAGGGATCGAAGGAAGTATCCTCATGATTTGCAATGGGATGGCAAATCAGGTTGAATAAAATGCTAAATCATGATTTACTAAATCGTGATTTAGTAATCACTTTTTTCTCAAAGTTGCTAAAAAAATCCTTGCATCCTTCCCTCCTTAGTGCTATAATACCCGAAGTTTTGAGCAAAAGTAAGTAAGGAGTATGAAATGGCGGCAGGAAGAAACTCACAGGCCAATATCGAGAGATTCTGCTACGGCGGCATTGCACATGCTGCGGGGACAGGAGCTTTTGTTTTATTTCCGGCTGTAGTGTCTTCATTATCTTCCATTTCAATTTCAAATTATTCCGAATCTTACCATTGTTATTTTTATTTATAATTATAAAGACTTGCAGAGAGACCCGAAAGGGTTTCGGGCAGGTCTTTTTTTAAGGCTATTAAGTACTTTTCCAAGGCTCAGGGCATTAAAAAATGCAACTTTATCGGATTAGTATCAACGGAGAAACAGGAGGAAACAAAATGGCAAAGAGAACAGACATTAAAAAAGTTTTGGTTATCGGCTCGGGTCCCATAGTGATCGGGCAGGCGGCAGAGTTTGACTATGCCGGAACTCAGGCGTGTCTTGCCTTGAAGGAAGAGGGATATGAGGTAGTCCTCATAAACTCAAACCCTGCGACAGTTATGACTGACACAAAGATTGCGGACAAGGTATACATGGAGCCCCTTACTCTTGAGTATGTGGCAAAGATAATAAGAAAAGAGAGGCCTGACGCTGTAGTTCCCGGACTCGGAGGACAGACAGGACTCAACATGGCTGTTCAGCTTGCAAAGAAGGGAATACTTAAGGAGTGCCAGGTGGAGATACTGGGCACAAGCTTTGAGTCTATAGAGAAGGCTGAGGACAGAGAACTTTTCAAGGAGCTCTGCGAGGAGCTTGGAGAGCCTGTAATTCAGTCTGAGATAGCAACCTCCATGGAGGAGGGAAGAAAGGCCGCAGCAGATATCGGATATCCCGTAGTGCTTCGTCCCGCCTTCACTCTCGGAGGAACAGGCGGCGGATTTGCCGACACTCCCGAGGAGCTTGAGATAATGCTTGACAATGCCCTGAAGCTTTCGCCTGTTCATCAGGTACTTATCGAAAAGAGCATCAAGGGCTATAAGGAGATAGAGTTTGAGGTAATGCGTGACACTGCGGACAATGCCATAGCGGTGTGCGACATGGAAAATATCGACCCCGTGGGAATCCACACAGGAGATTCTATGGTAGTTGCCCCCTGTAAGACTGTGTCAAAGGCTGACTATGACATGCTTAAGGCTTCCGCATTAAAGATAATCAGGGCCTTAAAGATAGAGGGAGGCTGCAATGTACAGTTCGCCCTTAACCCTAACTCATCCGAGTATTTCCTCATTGAGATAAATCCCAGAGTGTCACGTTCATCGGCCCTTGCTTCAAAGGCTACAGCGTACCCTATAGCAAAGATTACGGCAAAGGTGGCGCTCGGACTTACTCTCGACGAGATAAAGATAGGCGACACAAACGCTCTCTATGAGCCCTCGGTTGATTATACTGTTGTAAAGCTGCCCAGATTCCCCTTCGATAAGTTTACTTATGCTTCAAACAGGCTTTCCACTCAGATGAAGGCTACAGGAGAGGTAATGAGCATCGGAAGGAGCATGGAGGAGAGCTTCATGAAGGGTGTCAGAGGCCTTGAGATAGGCGTAAATCACCTTTATGAGAAGAAATTCGACAGCTTCAGCGTTGAAGAGCTTGAGAAATACACAGAGGAGTGCAGAGACGACAGGCTTTTTGCCATAGCTGAGCTCATAAGAAGAGGAGTATCCACAGACAGGATATTTGATCTTACAAAGATAACCCGCTACTTCCTTGATACCATAAAGAACGTGGTGGACTATGAAAATGTAATAAAGGAAAACGTAAACGACAAGGATGTCTTGAAGAAGGCAAAGGAGATGGGCATAAGCGACGCATATATCGCTTCATGCTGGGGCACGGACGAGCTTTCTGTTTACCGCATGAGGGAGGAGATGAGCGAATTCCCTGTATACAGAATAGTTGATACCTATCCTCATGAGCATAAGGAAAAGCTTGCTTACCTTTATTCCACCTACAACAAGGACAGTGTAAACGAGTCTGTTGTATCAGACAGGAAAAAGATACTCGTACTTGGCTCAGGTCCCATACGTATAGGACAGGGCGTGGAGTTCGATTATTCCACAGTTCACGCTATATGGGCCATAAAGGAGGCGGGCTACGAGGCCATAATCATAAACAACAACCCTGAGACTGTATCCACAGACTATACGATATCTGATAAGCTTTACTTTGAGCCTCTTACAGTTGAAGATGTAATGAACGTGGTACATCTTGAGAATCCTGACGGAGTAATAGTTACTCTCGGAGGCCAGACAGCCATAAATCTCGCCGACAGACTCAACAAGCTTGGCGTAAAGATCATCGGAACAGATGTTGAGGCAATAGACAGAGCTGAGGACAGGGATCAGTTTGAAAAGCTTCTTGAGAAACTTGAGATACCTCAGCCTACAGGACAGGCTGTAACAGATGTGGAGGCAGGTGTAAGCGTTGCGGAGAGGATAGGTTATCCTGTTCTTGTGCGTCCTTCCTTCGTTCTTGGCGGAAGAGCTATGCAGATAGTTTACAATGCAGAGGAGCTCAGACAGTACTTCAAGAAGGCTATCGTAGCCTCTGAGGATCACCCTGTTCTCGTAGACAAATATATCTCGGGAAGCGAGCTTGAGGTGGATGCTATATGTGACGGAGAGACAGTGCTTATCCCCGGAATCATGCAGCACATAGAGCGTACAGGCGTACACAGCGGAGACTCCATAAGCGTTTTCCCCGCCTATAATGTAAGCGAGAAGTCGAAAGAGACTATAATAGACTACACAAGAAGGCTCGGACTCGGAATCGGAATAAAGGGACTTTACAACATACAGTTTATCGTTGACAAGAACGACGACGTTTATATTATAGAGGTAAATCCCCGTTCATCCCGTACTGTTCCCTTCATAAGCAAGGCGACAAACATACCTATGGCAAATATCGCCACAAAGGTCGCTCTCGGACAGAGCATAAAGGAGCAGGGCTATGAGGACGGAATAGCAAAGGAGCCTTCACGCTACTACGTAAAGTGCCCTGTATTCTCCTTCTCAAAGCTCAGAGGAGCCGACACAGTACTTTCGCCCGAGATGAAGTCTACAGGTGAGGCAATAGGTTATGACAAGGATCTTAACAGAGCACTCTACAAGGCTATGCAGGCTGCGGGAATGAAGGTGAAGAACTACGGAACCGTATTTGTGACAGTTGCAGATAAGGATAAGGAGGACGTTCTTCCTATAATAAAGAGATTCTACAACATAGGCTTTAACATAGAGGCCACAAAGGGCACAGCGGAATTCCTGAGAGAGCACGGTATCAGGACAAGGATAAAGAAAAAGCTCTCAGAGGGCAGTGAGGAGATACTTGACAGCCTCAGACAGGGTTATATCACCTACGTGATAAATACTGTAAAGCCCGGAAACGACAGTGCCGAGAGGACAGACGGATTCATGATAAGAAGAGTTGCTGTAGAGAACGGAATCACCGAGTTCACATCTCTTGATACAGTAAGCGCACTCTTAAATGTGCTTGAAGAGATAACCATGAGCGTATCGACTATAGACGCAGAGGAATAATCTATATTAAGTGTTTGACAAAAGAGGGAGCTGCCATACTGGTTTTTAGTGTGGCGGCTCCTTAATTTAGAATAATATAAAATATAGAGTAAATAATCAGTTGGTTGCTCTGATGGATTTTTATATTTGACTTGGATGACTTTAAGTTTTAAAATCGTAAGTACAGATTTTGAAAGTTTAAGGAGATAACACATTATGAGTAAACCCAAGATAGGAATAGTTGCAAACAGACTTGTGTCTGACGGAAATCCTCTTTCAGGAATGTACCGTGCATCAATAAATAATGCTTATGTGGACAGCCTTGAGAAGGCGGGTTGTATCCCTGTTATGCTCCCTGTTATAGATGAGCCTGAGGATGTGGCGGATCAGATCGAGGGGCTTTCGGGTATAGTTCTCTCAGGAGGGTATGATGTTGATCCTTTGCTCTATGGGGAACAGCCTACTCCTATGCAGGGACTCACACTTACAGAGGTGGATAATTACAATATTTGGGTAATACATGAAGCTGATAAGAAGGGGATACCTGTTCTTGGCATATGCAAGGGAATACAGATATTAAATGTAGCTTTCGGAGGCACTCTCTATCAGGATATTGAAAAGCAGTTCGGAGGAGACTGCTTCAGACACATGCAGAGTGCTCCGGGATACAACCCCACTCATTTTGTAACAGTGGAGGAGGGAAGCTTCCTTTCAGAGCTCCTTCCGGAGAGGGCAAAGACCAATTCCTTCCACCATCAGTGCGTGAAGGAGCCGGCTCCCGGATTTAAGATCACAGCCAAATCTGACGACGGAGTACCTGAGTGCATTGAGAGACAGGAGGGCACATTTATGATGGGTGTGCAGTGGCACCCTGAGATGATGGCTACCTTTGACAATAAGGAGATGCTGGGGCTTTTCAAGGGCTTTGCGAAGCTTTGCATGAAGGATAAGTAAAGAAGCACCCGGGAATAAATATATCGGTGCATATGTAAGAGGACTAATTCCCGATAAACGGGATAAGTTTAACAGAGAAGGAGGATAAGGTATGGACAGCAGAGTATTTTGGGACTTGTCGTATGGAGTTTATATCACAACGGTCATGGATGGTGAGAGGCCTACAGGCTGCGTCACCAATTCCGCAATGCAGATAACCTCGGAGCCTGCAACTATAGCCGTCAGTGTAAACCACGACAACTATACAAACGGCTGCATAGAAAAGTCAGGCAAATTTGCGGTATGCATATGCAGCGAGGCCACAAAGCCTCTTACCATAGGGACTTTCGGCTTTCGTTCGGGAAGGGATTTTAATAAGTTTGACGACATTCCCTATGAGATGAAAGCAGGGCTTCCCATTGTCAGAGACAGCATAAACGGATATGTGGTCTGCGAGGTGATAAACAAGCTGGAGACGGACACACATACGGTATTTCTCGGAAGGGTTATGGAATCGGAGCGCTTTGATATCGGCTCAAAGCCTATGACCTATGCTTATTATCATGAGGTGGTAAAGGGAAGGGCTCCTAAGAATGCACCTACCTACATCGATCCCGAGAAGTTGGGAGAAAAGTAGAGGGGGGGGTCGTATGAAAAGGGCTGACAGAAAATTTATGGAGGACGGCATAAGGACACTCCATACCTTTAACAGCACTCCCGAGCTCAAGGGCAACACCAGATATATCTTTACAGACGCTGACATGCAGGCAAGGGATTATTTAAAGTCTCTTATAAAGGAGGCTGGCCTTGAGCTTTATGAGGACGGCATAGGGAATATTTTTGCTGTCTTAAGGGGAGAGGACTCAAAGCTTCCTCCTGTTTGGACAGGCTCTCATTTTGATACAGTCATAAACGGGGGAATGTATGACGGCGTGGTAGGGAGCCTCGGAGCCATAGAGGCCTTAAAGGTCATAAAGGATTCGGGAGAGAGGCATCTCAGAGATATAGCTGCGGTATTATTTACCTCTGAGGAATCTGGAAGATTCGGTATCGGATGCCTCGGAAGCCACTTCATAACAGGCGAGGAGGGCTTTGTGAGCATTGAGGATACAAAAAGAATAAAGGATGACAGCGGCGTGACTCTGTATGAGGCTATGACCGAGCGGGGATATGGTAAGGATTTCGAGAAGATAAGAAAGAAAAAAGGCGATATCTTTGCTTTTATCGAGCTCCATATAGAGCAGGGGCCTGTGCTTGAAAGCATGGGTATACCTATAGGAATAGTCACGGGAATAACGGCTCCGACATACATCTCGGTCACCATAAAGGGAGAGCAGAGACATGCGGGATCCACTCCCATGAACGCGAGAAAGGACAGCATGTGCGCCTTTGCGGAAATAGTGCTTGAGCTTGAGAGCTACGCGAAGTCTCTAGGACATCCCAATTTCTGCGCGACTGTAGGCAAGGTGAATGTAAGCCCCAATGCCTCCAATGTAATAGCGGGAGAGGTCAGATTTACTATTGATCTGAGAGGTATAAAGAGCAAGCCCAAGGACAAGATGGCAGAGGATATAATCAGATTTTTCGCTTATCTTAAGGAAAAACGAGGGGTGAAGATCGAATATCACATTGATGCAAACGACAAGCCTATGTTTTCAAATGAGAATCTTGTGGAGCTTATTGAGGGCGTATGTGAGGATAAAAAGCTCCCTTACCACAAGATGAACAGCGGAGCATACCATGACTCCCTGATGATGGCAAAGCTTTGCCCTATGGCCATGATATTTGTCCCCAGTAAGGACGGCATAAGCCATGATCCTGACGAGTATACCTCTATGGATGAGATAATGGAGGGAATGGACGTGCTCTGCGAGAGCGTGCTGAGGATAGCAAACAGGACCGAGCCTCTTAATTAGAAATTAAGAGTAAATGAAACGTAAAAAAAGGGGATATAAAGAGAAGATAAAGAGCAAAAAATGAACGACATTGATAACATTCACGACAAAGTGAGAGATGATTATAAACAGATACTGGCGGAGCCCGGAAACTCCGTACTTTCAGTAAGTACAGCTGATTCCTCTGTGGCTGAGGCTGTAGGCTACAGCCTTGAGGAGCTTGCTTCTGTCCCCGAGGAGGCAAATCGAGGACTCGGATGCGGAAATCCTGTAAGGACAGCCGAGCTTAAGGAGGGAGAGGTAGTACTTGACCTCGGCTGCGGAGCGGGTCTTGATTGCTTTCTGGCTGCAACAAAGGTCGGAAGGCGAGGGAGAGCTGTGGGTGTCGATATGACCCCTGAAATGCTTGCAGAGGCGAGAAGTATAGCAAAGAAGCACAGGATAAGGAATGTGGAATTCAGGCTCGGTGAGATAGAAAATCTTCCCGCCGCAGACAATTTTGCGGATGTATGCATCTCTAACTGCGTAATAAACCTGTCACCTGACAAGGCGAGAGTATATAGGGAAATATTCAGGATATTGAAGCCCGGAGGAAGGATATCAATATGCGATATCATTATTAAGAAGAGCCTCCCGGATGATATCAAAAATGATGCCGATATGTATTCCTGCTGAGTAAGCGGAGCGTCTTCAGTTGAAGACCTTGAACGACTCATCAAATTTGCGGGATTTGAGGATGTCAAGATAAAAGAAAAGCCCTTGTCCCGAGAATATGAGGAGAGATGGGGCGGCAGTAAGGCTGTGGGTGAGTATATAATGTCGTCATCGATAATGGCAAGAAAGCCTGAGGGACATCATTAAGAGTATTTTCAAAAATTATAAGAAATAGCCTTTTATCAAGGCTCTAAAGAGATTATAAAAATGAATAAAAAAGCAGGTCTATCGCATCAAAATGAGGTGATAGGCCTGCTTTTTAACGTTCTTTCAAGTTGCTTTATGTTGATTTCTTAAAATCCAAATATGAGGGAACAATGTTTGCATCCATAGTTAAAAGTATATTATAGAACATATCCAATTCATCCTCGGAAACTCCCGAGTATAGTTTTTCGAGAGGAGATGTAACGGAATCTTCCATGCTGTCATTCAGCTTTTTTCCTTCATCCGTTATAAAGAGAATCCACTCCTTTTTATTGTTTTCCGGATGAACCTTTTTGATGTATCCCTTATCAATAAGCTTTTTCAAAGCTTTTGCTGTAGTGGAACGGTCCACCTTAAGGATATATGAAAGGGTCTCTTGGTTGATACCGGGGTTTTCATCTATTCTTGTCAAAAATGAATGCTGGCCTCGTGTAAGACCGAATTTTACAAATTGTCCTTCTCTTATCGCATCAAGACATCTGCAGACGTCAAGCATGCACCTTGTTATGGTACGAAAATCTTTGTTATTCATAGCTTCTCTCCCTTTTACTAAATAATACTTGAAAAGGAAACAAAAAGCAATCAAAAAGATAAAATGATATGGTCTTAAGGCAGGAAACACAAAAAGATGCATAAATAATCAAAAAAACTATAGAATTTACATAAAAAATATTGACAGTTCAACAAAAAAGATTTATCATTTCGCTGAAGCTTCAATAAAATGATAAGGAGAAAGGTTATGGAAGAGAAAAAAAATGAAAGTTCCAAAAAGGGACTGTCCGTTGTAGGCGTAATAATGCTGGCAATAGCTTTTGTTGTATTTTCAGGGGCTTTGACAGATGCGGAGGGACCACTGAAGGTTCTGGATTTTTCAAATTTGTTGGGTAATTTCGGAAGTATAAGTGATGGATCGAACTTCAGGGGAAGCGGAGGAAACAGCGCAAGAGAGGGATTTTTGTTTGCACTTACTCTTTGCCCTACAGTAATGACAGCTATGGGACTTATTCAGATATTTGAAAACTATGGAGCTCTGAAAGCTGCAGAAAAGCTTTTGACCCCTATAATGAAGCCCATATTGGGAATACCCGGACAGGCATCTCTTGCACTTGTGGGAAGCCTCAGCAGTTCGGATGCGGGTTCCGCAATGACAAGAGAGCTTTACGATGACGGCAAAATAACAGAGGATGAGAGAGATGTATTTACAGCATTCCAGTATTCTTCATCAGGAATAATCGTAAATTATTTCGGAGGGGCAAGCTCAATATTCGGCTCGATCACAGTTGGAGCGGGAGTACCGTTTGTATATCTTTTCATAATCAAGATAATAGAAGCAAATCTCATGAGACTCATAATAAAGCTTGAAAAGAAAAAGGCTTCAAAGTAAAGCATTTATCGGGAAAGGAAGTATAGATATGGAACAGACTACTGCTTTAAAAAAGGAAACAAAGTCGGAAAAAAGGAATATATTTGACAGCTTTCAGGATGGTACAAGAAAGGGCTGGGGAATATTTGTAAAAAGCATGCTTCCCAGTATCGTGATGGCATATACCTTTATATATATATTGGAAACGACAGGACTTATGGATCTGTTCTCGGACATATTCGCACCTGTTATGGGGATTTTCGGAATGCCGCCTATATCTATAGTATGTCTTGCAACTGTATTTTTCAGCAGAGCGGGAGGATGTGCCTTGGCAGCATCATTTGTTGCTGACGGATCTCTTACACCCATGCAGGCCACGATATTGCTCCCTACAATGTTTCTTATAGGAGGAACCATAAATCAGTGGGTGAGAGTAATATCTGTATGCGGAACCAGATCATCAAGACAAAAGTACATTATCATAATGACTTGGATAATGGCATTTCTGTCACTCTGGGTAGGAAGATTTGTATTCCCGCTCTTTTCTTAGGAGAGGATATTCGGAATAGCCCGCGATTTTTCAAGATTATTATCAGGAGGTAAAAAATGAAAAAAACTTTCGATTACATAGATCAAAATTTCGACAGCATGGTAGCAGAGCTTCAGGAATTTTGTAAAAGCCCAAGTGTTGCAGCTCAAAATCTTGGCATGAAGGAGACTGCCGAGATGCTTGTAAATATAATGAAAAATGCAGGTATAGATGCAAGGATAGTGGATAATGAGGACGGCTTTCCTGTTGTATATGGAGAGGTAAAGGGAGAGGCAGACAAGACTATACTTATGTACAATCACTATGATGTACAGCCGCCGGAGCCTATTGAAAAGTGGAAGTATCCACCCTTCGGAAGTGAGATACATGACGGACATCTTTATGTAAGAGGCTGTGCTGATGATAAGGGTACACTACTTTCGAGAGTGCAGGCTATAGGCGCAATATTAAAGACAGGTCATAAGCTTCCTGTAAATGTGAAATTCCTTGTTGAGGGAGAAGAGGAGATAGGAAGTCCGAGTTTTGAGAAATTCGTTCATAAGCATAAAGACCTCCTTAAGGCAGATGCCTGTCTGTGGGAAAACTCCGCAAAGGACGAGGATGATAACCCTGTGGTAAAGCTTGGCAATAAGGGAATGCTTTACTGTGAGCTCCATGTAAAGACGGGGAATACAGATGTGCATTCCATGAACGCTCCTGTAGTGCCGAGTGCCGCTTGGGAGCTTGTGGAGGCTCTCAAATCTCTCAGAGATGAGACAGGAAAAGTACTTATAGACGGCTTTTATGATGATGTTCTTCCTGTATGCGCTGAGGAAGAGGAAGCTTGGAAGAAGGTTCCTTCACCTGAGAAGGGACTTAAAAAGAGACTGGGAATAGATAAATTTGTAAATGACGCTACAGGAGATAAGGTAAATATAGCCTTATATACAGAGCCTTCATGCAATATTTGCGGAATGAGCTCGGGATACACAGGCGAAGGACAAAAGACCGTAACACCGTGCACAGCATCGGCGAAGCTTGATTTCAGACTTGTAGTGGCACAGGATCCGATGAAGATATATGAGCTTTTGAGAAAACACCTTGATAAGCATGGCTTTGAAAATATTGAACTCAGCCTTACAAGTGCTGCGGCTCCTGCAAAGACATCTGTAAATGAAAAGTTTGTAAAGGTTATAGAGAGAGCGGCAGCTGATGTATATGATAAGCCTTTGGTCGTTCTCCCCACTGCGGCGGGAACAGGCCCGAGAGACGTATTTGCATACTCCGGAATGCCCATTGCAGGTATAGGATGCGGATATGCCGGACTTTTACAGCATGCTCCGAATGAAAATATAAGACTTGAGGACTATAAGGAAGCTGTAAAGCATGTGGCCGCTCTTTTATTCAGAGCAAAGGATGAGGATATAGTATAAATATTCCGGGGAAATAAAAGCTTTTTAAAAATCATTATAAAAATATTTTGAAAAGGAGAAAGCATATGTCAAGCGTAGCATACAACAAAATAACAGAAAAGATCGATTCAGTAAGCGATGAGCTTAAGGCTCTTGCACTTTCACTTCATGAGCATCCTGAACTCTCATTTCATGAGTTTTTTGCCTGTGAGAATCTTTCAAAGATACTGGAAAAATACGGATATAAGGTTAAGACAGGCGTTGCCGGGCTTGAAACAGCATTTATCGGTGAAATGAAAGGAAAGGCCGACGGACCTACGGTGGCAATTCTTGCCGAATATGATGCTCTCCCTATGGGACATGCATGTGGACATAACCTTATAGCAACAATGTCGGTCGGAGCCGCGATCGGTATAGCCGAGGTGATGAAGGATATCTGTGGAAGAGTGCTTGTGGTAGGAACTCCTGCAGAGGAAGGCGGCGGAGGAAAGGTCATTATGTGCGACAAGGGAATATTTGACGACGTGGACTTTGCCATGATGATACATCCTCATAAGAGAAATCTTATTCAGAGAGGCGGTCTTGCGGTTAAGCATGTAAAGATAGAATACTTCGGAAAGCCCGCTCACGGCACAAGGCCCGAGGAGGGAATAAATGCCTTAAGCTCTGTGATTCACACCTTTAATTTCATGGATGCTCAGAGGGCTCTGCTTCCCTTCAAGTCTAATGTTAACGGATACATAATTGAGGGAGGAAAGGCCAGCAATATAATTCCTGAGTATGCTTCATGTGAATTCTGCATAAGGGGCGACATTGTAAAGGATCTTCTGGTAGTCGAGGATGCATTGAACAGAGCTATTAAGACCGCAAACACATTGTTCGGAACGACCTCGAAAGCCGAATCAGGACTTATGTATACAGAGAGATATTCAAATAGGCTTATGGATGAGACATACAAAAAGCATATGGAGGCCATGGGAGAGGTCGTTGAATATCCTGAGCCCAACATGAAATACGGCTCCTCGGATATAGGAAATGTAAGCCTCGAGGTACCTACCATTCAGCCTTACTTGAAGATAACCGAGGCCGACACTCATACCCATGAATTTGAGAAAGCTACGAAATCAGAGAGAGCACTTAATCAGGCGATAAAGGGAGCCAAAGCTCTGGCACTTACAGCCTATGACATTTTTGAGTCTCCTGAGCTTCAGAAGGAAATAAAGGAAGAATTCAAGGCTAAGGTTCCCAAATATACAAGGGAGCAGCTCGGATATCATTCTGAGAAATAGAACCGACACAGTTTATTTTGCTTAATATAAAAGCAGGCGTTTTAAGGATAGGGGACAGGTATGAAAGAAACAAAAAAGCTGAAACTTGCGATGCCACACTCGCTGGTCATTATAGTAATGATAATGATAACAGCCATAATACTTACTTGGATAATTCCTGCAGGTTCATTTGACCGATATGAGAACAGCCTTGGAGTTACGGTGATCGATCCTGACTCTTTTAAATATGTAAATGCAAATTTTGAGAGCTTTTTGGATATACCGAATTTTATGATAGACGGTTATCTTGACTCTGTGGATCTGATACTTATGATACTGTTTTCGGGAGGAGCATTTGATGTTGTGACTTCGTCAGGTGCTTTACATGCAGCTGTATCAAAAATGTCAAGGTTTTTTGCAGGAAGGCAAAAGTACTTTATTTTAGGTGTGATGCTGTTTTTCGCTCTTCTGAGTACTACTATAGGAGTAAATACTTTTATAGGATTTGCACCTGTAATGGTAATGTTTGCATTGTCCATGGGATATGATTCTATAGTTGGAGTTTCGCTGATACTTCTCGGAGGTGCTATAGGATTCTCTACGGGAATGCTTAATCTGAATACTACCATAGTCTCTCAGAGGATAGCGGAGCTCCCGCTTTACTCAGGTATAGGATACAGATTTTTCTGCTTCGTCATATATTTCATCGTGACCGCCGCATGGCTGCTTGGATATGCGGCAAAAATAAAAAAGGATCCTGAAAAAAGTCCTATGTACGATTTGGATTTAAGGACAAAGGAGCTTATAGTCGAGGAAAGCGGGGATGACCGCATGACTCTAAGACACTGGCTGGTGATAGTCACTCTTTTCGGGGCCTTGGCAGTGATAGTATACGGAGGAGTAAAATGGGGATGGGCTCTGACAGACAGCACAGCGGTATTCATATGGCTTGGTATAATAGCCGGAATATGTGCAGGTTTTTCTCCGAATAAAATAGCTTCATGTTTTGTTCAGGGAGCAAAGCGTATGATAGGAGCGGCATTGATACTCGGCATGGCAAGAAGTATCTCGATAATTCTTTCATCAGGCGGAGTACTTGATACTATTGTCTACGCAATAAGCAGAGTTATGTACTATGTTCCCGGCTTTCTTCAGGGTCCTGTAATGTTTATTGCCAATCTGGTCATAAATACCTTCATTGTGTCAGGAAGCGGTCAGGCGGCAGTTGTAATGCCTGTATTTATACCCGTTGCCGATATAGTGGGGATCACAAGGCAGACAGCTATCTTGGCTTATAATTTCGGAGACGGATTCGGAAATTATATAATACCTATGTCCACAGCGCTTATGGGAAATCTCGGAGCGGTAAATATACCCTATGAAAGATGGATGAAGTTTATGTGGAAGCTTTTCATCATTTGGGTAATAACAGGAAGCGTATTGCTTGCAGGCGCGCAGATCATAAACTACGGCCCTATGTAAAAAAACGAAAAACAAAGGCGACTATAAAAGGAACACTCCTGTCTTATCACGATAGCGGATAGGACAGGGGTGTTCTTATCGTTTGAATATATTTACTCTTTATATTTATTGATTATACATGTATAATTTATAAGCGGAAAACAATTTGAAAATTCGCAAAACTTCAGCTTGAGAGGCTGCGGATTCAAATACGGAAAAGAGGAAACATAATGCTTATACTTGCTTCGGGCTCTCCCAGAAGGATGGAGCTCATGGAAAAGCTTCATATTCCCTTTAAGGTCGAGGTCTCAGGAAATGAGGAGATAATACCTGAGGGGATTGAACCTGAGAAGCTTCCTGAATACCTTGCCATTGAAAAGGCCAAGGATGTGTTTAAAAAGCATGAAGGTGAAGGTGCTGTTGTAATAGGCTCGGATACTATAGTTCTTTGCAATGGAAAGATACTCGGAAAGCCCCACAGCAGAGAGGAAGCCATAGAAATGCTTAAAGGCCTTTCGGGAAGGACTCATGAGGTGGTTACAGGAGTGGGCATCATATCGGATGCCGGGTCGCACAGCTTTACCGATACATGCGAGGTGGAGTTTTATCCGCTCAAGGATGAGGAGATAGAGCGCTATGTGGATTCAGGCGAGCCTATGGACAAGGCGGGAGCCTACGGAATACAGGGCGACGGAGCTCTTCTTGTAAAAGGGATACGCGGAGACTATTACACTGTAATGGGGCTTCCCGTGGCAAGGCTTTACAGAGTGCTTTCGGAGCTGAAAATGATATAATGATATAAAGAAATATAAAACATTTGCACAAAATACCCGGTGAAATGCCGGTGACAGCTGAAATATCCAAGACTGATAAAAACTTAAAGACAGCATAAAGGAGGAGAGAGATGACAAAGATTTCTGAGGGAAAAAAGCTTGAAAAGGAGCTTGCCTTTTCTTTCAAAAATATCGCAAAGGAGGAGCCCGAAAAGCTCAAGGATGCGATAAAGTTTTGCGAGGGCTATAAGGAGTTCCTCAACAAGGGAAAGACGGAAAGAGAGTGTGCTTCTTACACGGAAAAGCTTTTGAAGGACGCCGGATATAAGCCCTTTGAGCCTGATATGAGCCTTTCTGCGGGAGACAAGGTATACTATGTGAACAGAGGAAAGGGTATTATCGCCTCAACTATAGGAAAGAAGGCTCTCACAGAGGGCGTGAGATTCAATATAGCTCACATAGATTCACCGAGGCTTGATTTAAAGCCCAATCCCATGTATGAGAAGGAGGAGATAGCTTACCTCAAGACCCATTATTATGGCGGAATAAGGAAGTATCAGTGGGCGACGATCCCTCTTTCGATGCACGGAGTCGTTTATCTTAAAAACGGAGAGAAGGTAGAGCTTTCTATAGGAGAGAAGGAGTCCGACACAAGATTTGTCATAACAGATCTTCTGCCTCACCTTTCCGCAAAGCAAAACGAGAGACCCTTAAAGGACGGAATAAAGGGCGAGGAATTAAATATCGTCATAGGCTCTGTCCCCTATGCTGACGATGATGTGAAGAATGCTTACAAGCTCATGGCATTAAAGCTTATGAATGAGGAGTACGGAATCACAGAATCTGACTTTATGAGAGCAGAGATAGAGATGGTTCCCTCAGTCAAGGCAACGGATATAGGCTTTGACCGCTCTATGATAGGAGCTTACGGACAGGATGACAGAGTTTGTGCATATACTGCTGTTATGGCTGAAATAAAGACAAAATCTCCGGAACATACGACTGTAACCGTATTGACAGACAAGGAAGAGATAGGCTCCGAGGGAAATACCGGAATGGCGTCAGAATTCCTTCATCATTATATGGAGGACCTTTGTGATATTTTCGGGGTCAAGGTAAGAAATGTATACAGAAGATCAACATGCCTTTCAAGCGATGTAAACGCGGCCTACGATCCCACTTTTTCTGATGTGTTCGAGCCTGCAAACGCAAGCTTCATAAATCACGGGCCTGTAATAACCAAATACACAGGCGCAAGAGGAAAGTCGGGAAGCAACGATGCTTCGGCTGAGACCATGGCTGCTGTCATAAAGATAATGGATGACAACAAGGTATATTGGCAGATAGGAGAGCTTGGAAAGGTCGATGAGGGAGGCGGAGGAACCATAGCCCTCTTTATGGGAAACAAGGACGTGGACACAGTTGATGTGGGAGTGCCTGTCCTTGCTATGCATGCTCCGTTTGAGATAACCTCAAAGCTTGATGTGTTCTATACATATAAGGCATTCAGGGCGTTTTATAAGTAAAAAAAGAAAATATAATTTTTCTTGCACACTTTAATACGGCAGTGTATAATGTTAAAAGTCCCCTGTGTGCGGACAAAATGATTTGACAGAAATACATTTATGATTTAAGGAGGGATATTTATGGCATACGCAGATGAGGTAATGAAAAAGGTTGAAGAAAAATACTCCTTTGAGCCTGAGTTTCTTCAGGCTGTAAAGGAGGTCCTTGATTCGCTGAAGCCCGTTATAGAAGCCAATGAAGAAAAGTACAGAAAAGAAGGACTTTTGGAGAGACTTGTGGAGCCTGAGAGGATAATCAGCTTCAGAGTTCCCTGGGTCGACGACAGCGGAAAGGTTCAGGTAAACAGAGGCTACAGAGTTCAGTTTAATTCAGCTATAGGCCCCTACAAGGGCGGACTCAGATTCCATCCCTCCGTAAATCAGGGAATACTCAAGTTTTTAGGCTTTGAGCAGATATTTAAAAATTCCCTTACAGGTCTGCCTATAGGAGGCGGAAAGGGAGGCTCGGACTTTGATCCCAAGGGCAAATCCGACAGGGAGGTAATGGCCTTCTGCCAGAGCTTCATGACCGAGCTTTACAGACATATAGGCGCTGATTGTGATGTGCCTGCAGGAGATATAGGAGTAGGCGGAAGAGAGATAGGCTTCCTCTACGGACAGTACAAGAGGCTCACAGGAAAGTATGAGGGAGTTCTTACAGGAAAGGGCTTGAACTACGGAGGCTCTCTCGTAAGGACAGAGGCTACAGGCTACGGACTTATCTACATCCTTGATGAGATGCTTAAGCATGCCGGAAAGGAGCTTAAGGGAAAGAAGGTAGTGATTTCAGGTTCGGGAAACGTTGCTATATACGCATGCGAGAAGGCGACAGAGCTCGGAGCCAAGGTCATAACCATGTCGGACTCAAACGGATATGTTGTGGATGAAAACGGCATAGCTCTTGACGTCGTTAAGGACATCAAGGAGGTAAAGAGGGGACGCATAAAGGAGTATGCGGACAGAGTGAGCACTGCAAAGTACTTTGAAGGAAAGGGAGTTTGGTCTGTTCCCTGTGATATCGCACTTCCCTGCGCTACTCAAAACGAGCTTAACCTTGAGGATGCAAAGCTTCTTAAGGCAAACGGCTGCTTTGCGGTCGCTGAGGGAGCTAACATGCCCTCTACTCTTGAGGCTACAGAGTACTTCGTTAAGGAAAAATTCCTCTACATGCCCGCCAAGGCGGCAAATGCGGGAGGCGTTGCAACCTCAGCTCTTGAGATGAGCCAAAACTCGGAGAGGCTCTCATGGAGCTTTGAGGAGGTTGACGCAAAGCTCAAGGACATTATGAAAAATATATATGCAAAGTCTGCCGATGCGGCAAAGAGATACGGAGCCGAGGGCAACTTTGTTATGGGTGCAAACATTGCGGGATTTGAGAAGGTTGCGGATGCGATGCTTGCCCAGGGAATAGTATAAAGACGGAGAATACGGAGAGACAGCTTTGGAGAGAGAAAAGTTCAAATCACGCTTAGGCTTCATTTTTGTCAGCGCGGGATGTGCCATAGGCCTCGGCAATGTGTGGAAGTTCCCATATATGGCGGGAAAATACGGAGGAGCCATATTTATACTTTTTTACCTTTTGTTTCTTTTGATACTTGCGACTCCCATCATGGTATGCGAGTTTGCGGTGGGAAGGGCGTCAAGGAGATCCACGGCGAGATCTTTTGACATACTGGAGCCCGAGGGAACAAAGTGGCACAGGCTGAAGTGGCTCGGCATTGCGGGAAACTATCTTTTGATGATGTTTTACTCCACTGTTGCGGCCTGGTGCATCTACTATGCGGTTAGCTCAGGAATGGGAGCATTTCAGGGAGCGGATTCCGAGGCTGTAAGCTTATTTTACAGTGACATGACGGGAAGCCTCGGTACCATGCTTATTTGGACGTGGATAGTTGTGATATTGGGCTTTTTGATCTGCGGAAGGGGACTTCAGAACGGAGTGGAAAAGGCCTCCACCTTTATGATGTCAGGCCTTCTTGTGATAATGGTCCTCCTTGCCTTTTACTCGGTCTTTTTCCTTGAGGGGGCAGAGGAGGGAGTGGCCTTCTATCTTATGCCTGACCTTGAAAAGGTAAGAGAGGTAGGCCTTTGGAACATTATATACGGGGCCATGAGCCAGTCCTTTTTTACACTTTCTGTAGGAATGGGAGGAATGTCCATCTTCGGAAGCTATATGAAAAAGGAGCAGTCCCTTGCAGGGGAGGCGGTGCTGATATCGGGGCTTGATACCTTTGTTGCGGTGACGGCGGGACTTATCATAATACCTGCATGCTTTGCCTTCAATATAGAGCCTACCTCAGGCCCGCCGCTGATATTCATTACCCTTCCGAATATTTTCGCAAAGCTTCCTATGGGAAGGATACTCGGAACATTATTTTTTATTTTCCTTTCCTTTGCGGCATTTACGACCATAATAGGAGTATATGAAAATATAATCTCCTACGGCATGGATCTCTTCGGATTTTCCAGAAAGAAATCCACGTTAATAAATGCGGCTTTGATGGCGGTATTGGTCCTGCCCTGTGTCCTCGGATTTAACCTGCTTAACGGGTTTCAGCCTCTGGGAGCGGGAAGCAACATTATGGACACGGAGGACTTCCTTGTCAGCAATAACCTCCTTCCTCTGGGCGCTATGGTATTTGTCCTTTTCTGCACCTCAAAGCAGGGATGGGGATATGCCGCTTTTATAAGGGAGGCTGATGAAGGAAAAGGACTGAAATTCCCCAAAAAGGCATTTTTCTACCTTGCCTACTGTGTGCCCTTCATAATATCCGCCATATATCTGAAGGGATATTATGATATGTTCGTATCAAAGGGCAGGGAGCTGTTTATATTTTGGATGTGCGTAGCCGTCGCCTTCCTTATATTTATTTTTGTTTCAAGCGGTGTATTTAAAAGAAAAAATGACAGGTGACTTTGACGTCACGGGACTTTAAGGACAATAAGTTTATCGTATAGAGCATGATATGCGGTAAACTTATTGTCTATAAGAATCTCATAACTTACAGGGAGGTGTGATTTGTCTGTTAAAAATATAGTTTTTGACATGGGAAATGTGCTTATAGACTACGACCCCAATTATGTTCTTGACTTTCACAGTGACAATGAGGAGGACAAAAAGGAAGTATATTCAAAGCTTTTCGACTCCTATGCATGGGTGCATACCGATCTTGGGATCTTGAGTGATGAGGAGATACTTAATAAGGCTTTAAAGGGGATAAAGAGCGAGAGTGCAAAAAAGCTATGCAGGGAATGCTTTTGTGACTGGAAGGAGCATAACCTCATAAGAAAGCCTGATATGGAGAGGCTTTGTATGAAGCTTAAGGAAAGCGGAATGAAGCTTTACATACTTTCGAATGCGGCGAAAGTATGCAGAGAAGCCCTTAAAAACAGTCTTTCCTGCTATGATGAATTTTCGGGAATGCTTTTTTCTGCGGAAGTAAAGTGCATAAAGCCCCAGAGCTTTATCTACGAGAAGTTTTTTGATATGTTCGGACTTTCGCCTGATGAATGCCTTTTTATAGACGATCTTCCTGAAAATATAAGAGCGGGAGAGGAGCTTGGCATGAGGGGCTATGTCTTTGACGGAGACAGTGAAAGGCTCGAGAAATTTTTATATGAAAATATAATTCCATGTGATAATATGGAATCAAAGAGGAGATGACTATGAAAAAATACACGGAAATGGACACAAGTGAGCTCAGAGAGGAATATAAAAAGCTCTCAAAGCAGTATAAGGAATTTCAGTACAGATCCCTCTCTCTTGATATGTCAAGAGGAAAGCCCTGCCCCGAGCAGCTGGATCTCTCTATGGGAATGATGGATGTGCTGAACTCAAACACGGACCTTGTATGTGAGGACGGAGCCGACTGCAGAAACTACGGAGTGCTTTCGGGCATACCTGAGGCAAAGGAGCTCCTTGCGGACATTATGGAGGTGCATCCCGACAATATCATTATCTACGGAAACTCCAGCCTTAATGTAATGTTTGACTTTATATCAAGGAGCATGACTCACGGAGTAATGGGCTCTACTCCCTGGTCAAAGCTTCCCGAGGTGAAGTTTATCTGTGTTGTTCCCGGATATGACAGGCACTTTGCCATGACGGAATATTTCGGAATAAAGATGATAAATGTTCCAATGCTTTCCACAGGCCCTGACATGGACATGGTTGAAAAGCTGGTTTCAGAGGACGAGAGCATTAAGGGAATATGGTGCGTGCCCAAATATTCAAACCCCACAGGAAATTCCTACGATGACGAGACTGTAAGGCGCTTTGCAAGGCTTAAGCCCGCCGCCGCGGACTTCCGTATATATTGGGACAACGCATATACTATTCATCACCTCTATGACCACAATCAGGACCATCTCATAGAGATACTTGCGGAGTGTAAGAGAGCGGGAAATCCCGACCTTGTATACAAGTTCGCCTCAACTTCAAAGGTGAGCTTCCCGGGCTCGGGAATAGCAGCCTGCGCCGCGTCAAAGAATAACCTTGAGGACATAATGGAGCAGCTGAAGTACCAGACCATAGGACATGACAAGGTGAACCAGCTGAGACATGTGAGATTCTTTAAGGACATCCACGGAGTTGTGGAGCATATGAGACGCCACGCCGACATAATAAGGCCGAAGTTCGAGGAATTTGAAAATATTTTTGAGGAGGAGCTGGGTGAGCTTGGCATATGCTCATGGACAAAGCCCAACGGCGGATATTTCATTTCCTTTGACTCAATGCCCGGATGTGCAAAAAATATAGCCATGAAGGCAAAGAAGGCAGGCGTTAAGCTCACACCTGCGGGAGCTACCTTCCCCTACGGAAAGGACCCTGAGGACAAGAATTTAAGGATAGCGCCTACTTATCCTTCCCTCGAGGAGATAAGGGAGGCCGCAAAGCTTTTTTCAATCTGCGTAAAGCTTGCGACTATAGAAAAGCTTTTGGGAGAAGATACAGGCAAATAAATAAAGGAGAGGAAAAGGAGAGGACTTATGGGAAAATTTGATGACATGAATGAGAAGCTTACAGGTTACGGGGTAATACCTGTTGTGGTCATTGATGATGCAAAGGATGCCGTGCCCTTGTGCAAGGCGCTCCGGGATGGAGGACTCGGCTGCGCCGAGGTGACCTTCAGGACGGCTGCCGCGGAGGAGGCTATAAGGCTCATAGCTGAGAGCTTCCCCGAAATGCTTTTGGGCGCGGGAACAGTATTAAACACCGAGCAGGCGGAGAGAGCCATAAAAGCGGGGGCAAAATTCATAGTGGCGCCTAATTTTGATGCGGAAGTGGTGGACTATTGTATAGAGAGGGATGTACCGGTATATCCGGGAGCTCTCACCCCCACCGAATTTGCTTACGGCTACAAAAGAGGGCTTAGGGTAATGAAATTCTTCCCCGCAAAGGACGGCGGAGGCCCTGCCATGATAAAGGCTGTGTCTGCAGTATTCCCGGGGCTTAAGTTCATGCCCACAGGAGGAGTAAACGGGGACAATATCAAGGATTACTTCGCCACAGGAAAGGTCGCATGCTGCGGAGGCACATGGATGGTGAAGAAGGATTTTATAAAAAATAAAGAATTCGACAAGATAAAGAAGCTTACCGAGGAGGCTGTGGCCGCAGTGAAGGCAGCGAGAGAAGCGCTGTAACAGGCCTTAGGGCGACGGATGGAAAAGGACAGAAAGAAGATCATAAGCTGTATACTCGATATAGGAGAGAGACTGCTTGAGGCGGGAGCGGAGGTCAGCCGTGTGGAGGATACCATGCAGAGGATAGGACTTGCCTACGGCTTTGAGAGGATAGATGTTTTTACGATAATCAGCACTATAAATATCTCGGCAGCCTTTGATGGGGAGACCTATACCCAGACGAGAAGGATAAGGAAGATAGGCGTGGACATGGAGAAGATAGTGCGTTGCAACGACCTTTCAAGAAAGCTCTGCATTCGCCCCGAGCCTCCTTGTGAGCTTATAAAGGATGTGGAAGCTCTTGACGGCGTAAAGCAGTATTCTTTTTTTCAGGTACTTGCCGTCTACTTCATCATAGCCTTCGCTTTCACACTTTTTTTCGGAGGAAGCATAGGGGACGGCATATCCGCAGGCATAGCATCTCTGATACTGCGGCTCATCGACTTCTCCTTTAAAAAGCTTAACCTCCATAACTTTGCCCTTTATTTCATAAATTCCTTCATAGTAGGACTTGCCATATACATATTGATAGGGATAGGTATAGGCGCCTCCTACGACAGGATAGCCATGGGAAATATAATGCTGCTTATCCCGGGCATTGGCCTTACGACTTCTGTGAGAGACATGATCACAGGAGATATGCTCTCGGGGATACTGGGCTTCCTTGCGGCTGTGATACAGGCAATCGCCATTGGACTCGGCTTTGCGGCGGCGGCCGCCATATTTATAGGTATATAGAACTTTATGAGTGAGATAATAATTCAAACGGCAATGTCCTTTATAACCTCCGCGGGCTTTTCAGTGCTCTTTAATGTGAGAGGAAAAAATGTTTTCATAAACGGTATGGGCGGCTCTCTGTCATGGATAATCTATCTTCTTGTTTTCGGACATTGGAACAGCATATTTTGGAGCTTTTTTGTATCTACTTTTGTGATAGCAGTGCTGTCGTACCTCCTTGCAAGACCTCTTAAGGTACCTGTCACAATAATGCTCGTACCGATGATAATACCTCTTATTCCGGGAGGCCTTTTGTACAACACGGTATTTAATATAATCACAGGAAATACGGAGGCGGCCAAGGGATTTTTCAATGAGCTCGTACTTGAGCTTGCAGGAATAAATCTTGCCATAATCACAGTTGCCACTCTGTTCGGCATAGTTTATTCTGTAAAGAAGTACAGGCTTTATGGTCTTTAGCCTTGCGGTAAGGCGACATTGATGTTAAAATCAAAGGCTGAAAAATAAAATCATATATCGGAGGGAAGGTCTAAGATGGAAAAGAATCGAGACATTTACCAAAGCCCGTTCTCGGGAAGATATGCGGGCAAGGAGATGCTTTATACCTTTTCGGAGAATTTCAAATTCAGGACATGGAGAAAGCTGTGGATAGCTCTTGCGGAGACGGAAAAGGAGCTGGGACTGCCCATTACAGACGAGCAGATAGCCGAGCTTAAGGAGCACGCGGAGGATATAAACTACGCTGACGCCGAGGCCAGAGAGAAGGTGGTCCGCCATGATGTCATGAGCCATGTTTACGCTTACGGGCTTCAGTGTCCCAAGGCGGCGGGCATCATTCATCTGGGAGCCACATCAGCCTTTGTGGGAGACAACACGGATATCATACAGATGAGGAGAGGACTTGACCTTGTACACAAGTCCCTGGTAAATGTAATAACGGAGCTTTCGAAGTTTGCCTTAAAGTATAAGGATGTGCCCACTCTTGCCTTCACTCATTTCCAGCCGGCACAGCCTACCACTATCGGAAAGAGAGCTACGCTCTGGATACAGGATCTCATGATGGATCTTTCTGACCTTGAGTATGTAAGGGGAAGCCTTAAGCTCCTTGGCTCAAAGGGAACTACAGGAACTCAGGCAAGCTTTCTTGAGCTTTTTGACGGAGACCATAAAAAGTGCAAGGAGGCTGACAGGCGCATAGCCGAGAAGCTTGGATTTTCTGACTGCTACGATGTGTCCGGACAGACCTACTCGAGAAAGGTGGATTTCCGCGTGCTTTCCGTACTTTCGGGAATCGCACAGTCTGCACATAAGTTTTCCAATGATATAAGGCTTTTGCAGAATTTGAAGCAGATCGAGGAGCCCTTTGAAAAGACACAGATAGGTTCTTCGGCTATGGCATATAAGAGAAATCCCATGCGCTCGGAGAGGATGGCGTCCATCGCAAACTATGTAATGAGCGATATCATGAACCCGTCGATCACAGCGGCAACCCAGTGGTTTGAGAGGACTCTTGATGACTCTGCAAATAAGAGGATATCAGTTCCCGAGGCATTCCTCGGAGTTGATTCCATATTGAGGCTTTACATGAATATTGCCGACGGCCTTGTTGTTTACACAAAGGTATGTGAAAAGTATCTTAAGGCCGAGCTTCCCTTCATGGCCACAGAGAACATAATGATGGACTGTGTAAAGAGAGGCGGAAACCGCCAGGAGCTTCATGAGAGGATAAGAGAGCTCTCCATGGAGGCCGGAAAGAGAGTAAAGGAGGAGGGACTTGACAACAATCTCCTTGATCTCATAGCCGCAGACAAGACCTTCGGGCTTGAGAGAGCTGATATAGAAAAGCTCCTTGATCCCAAGCTCTATGTCGGAAGAGCGCCGAGACAGACTGAGGAATACATTAAAAATGTGGTTGAGCCCAAGCTTGCATCCTACAGCTCTGAACTGGGGCTTGAGGCGGAGATATCACTTTAATAAATTATTATTGACTTTTTATGCTTGTATAATGTATGCTTTTTAGTACTTGATGAAGAGACCCTGTTTAATTATAATAGGGCGTATCCCCTTTTTTAGGAGACAAGCTTTTTATTGTGAGAGGAATGTCATGATAGGTATGAAGGCTGAAGCTGCTGAATACGGATGGACAGGCATGATAGCTCATGGTGTCAGGCAGGAGATAAAGGGGACCGGTATAGGCTTTTTTATAAGCTCATACTGCAGACAGAGGCAGATAGTGTATATAAAAACAGTATAAATAAGAGCAGTCTGAAAAGGACTGCTCTTTTTGTCGCTGTTTTAAGTCAGTGCTTTATGACTGTTCTGACTGAAAAAAGGCTTATGAGAGGCTTAAATTTTAGGAGGGAATAAATGAGAAAAGTAGGAATCATCATGGGGAGCGACAGCGATTTCCCCGTAGTTGAGAAGGCTGTAAATACATTGAAGGAGTATGGCGTGCCGGTTAGCGTGCATGTTTATTCGGCCCACAGGACTCCCGCCGAAGCAAAGAGCTTTGCCGAGAACGCCAGAAAGGAGGGCTACGGAGCCCTTATATGCGCGGCAGGTATGGCGGCGCACCTTGCAGGAGCTATAGCGGCAAATACGACGCTCCCTGTAATAGGCATACCCATAAAGGCAAAGGCTCTTGAGGGGATAGACGCACTGCTTTCCACAGTTATGATGCCCCCCGGAATACCTGTTGCAACAGTCGGCATAGACGGAGCTCAGAATGCGGCGCTTATTGCTGTAGAGATACTTTCAGTTGAGGACGAGGGACTTGCCGTAAAGCTTCAGGAGGCAAGGGACAAGAAGGCGGCAGCCATCCTTTCAAAGGATAAGGAGCTTTCGGAGAAATATTCAAATCTGTAAAAATTGACTTTGGAGACAAGATGAAGAGAAAGATAAATGAAGAATGCGGTGTCTTCGGCGTATGGTCACCGAAGAAAACAGATGTTGCTTTGACCACCTACTACGGCCTTTATGCATTGCAGCACAGAGGACAGGAAAGCGCAGGAATTGCTGTAAACGACGAGGGGCTTTTCAGATACTACAGAGATCTGGGACTTGTAAACGATGTTTTCACTCCTGAGCATATAGAAAAGCTTGGAGACGGAAATATGGCTGTGGGCCATGTGAGATATTCCACCTCAGGTATAACAAACAGAATAAACGCACAGCCCATAGTTATAAACCACAGCAAGGGCAGGATGGCCCTTGCCCACAACGGGAACCTTGTAAATTCATATGAGCTGAGAACAGAGCTTGAGAATCAGGGCTGCATATTCCAGTCCACCACAGACACAGAAGTCATTTCATATATAATCACAGGCGAGAGGATAAAGACAGGCAGCATAGAGGACGCTGTAAATAACGCCATGAACAAGATAAAGGGAGCATATTCCCTTGTGATAATGTCACCCTCAAAGCTCATTGCCGTCAGAGACGAGCACGGCTTCAGGCCTCTCTGCTACGGTGTTACAGAGGACGGAACATATATCGTTGCCTCGGAGAGCTGTGCCCTTGATGCTGTGGGAGCAAAGCTCATAAGGGATATAAAGCCCGGAGAGATACTTATATTCAGCGACGAGGGAATAAGGAGCATTGAGGACCATTGCAATAAGGCAAAGCCCAGCCTCTGTGTATTCGAGTATATATATTTTGCAAGGCCTGACTCTGTGATAGAGGGCTGCAGTGTCCACGAGGCGAGAGTGAGAGCGGGAGCCTTCCTTGCCCTCGAGCATCCCGTGCAGGCCGACGTGGTCATAGGTGTGCCTGATTCCGGAATAGACGCCGCCATAGGTTATTCCAGACAGTCCGGTATCCCTTATGGAGTGGGACTTATAAAAAATAAATATATAGGAAGGACCTTCATAGCTCCCAACCAGAAATCAAGAGAAAATCTCGTAAGGATAAAGCTCAACCCCATATCAGAGGTAATAAAGGGAAAGAGGGTCATACTTATAGATGACTCCATAGTAAGAGGAACCACCTCCGCAAGGATAGTAAAGCTCATAAGAGAGGCGGGGGCAAAGGAGGTACACATGAGAGTCTCGGCTCCTCCATTCCTTAATCCTTGCTATTACGGAACAGATATAGACTCAAGAGAAAACCTCATTGCCTGTAAGTACAGCGTCGAGGAGACAGCAAAGATAATAGGAGCAGACTCTCTCGGATACCTTTCTGTGGGAAATGCCCTTGAGATAGCAAAGGGAGCGGCAGGAAACGGAAGCTTCTGTGCGGCATGCTTCAGCGGAGAATATCCCACAGAGATACCTACAAAGACAGAGAAAAACAGATTTGAGGATAAGCTCCCCAAATACAGAAACAAACCTGATAGATCAGAGGATTCAGATAATAAAGACGCTTTGGCGGGAAAGGCGGAGAACTAATGAAAAGCTACAGTGAAAGCTACAAGAATGCGGGAGTTGATATCACCGCGGGATACAAGGCTGTAGATCTCATGAAGGAGCACATAAAGAGGACCATGACAGCGGGAGTGGTTTCAGATATAGGAGGCTTCGGAGGTCTCTTCGAGCTGCCGGAGGGCTATAAAAAGCCCGTCCTTGTATCAGGGACAGACGGAGTCGGAACAAAGCTTAAGCTCTCATTCCTCATGGAGAAATATGATACAGTTGGAATAGACTGCGTGGCAATGTGTGTAAACGACATTATCTGCTGCGGAGCAAAGCCCCTCTTCTTCCTTGATTACATAGCTTGCGGAAAAAATATTCCTGAGAGGATAGCAGAGATAGTAAAGGGAGTGGCAGACGGCTGCGTAATGGCTGATGCGGCACTTATAGGCGGTGAGACAGCTGAGATGCCGGGCTTTTATCCCGAGGATGAGTTTGACCTTGCAGGCTATTCTACGGGAATAGTTGATAAGGAAAAGATAGTGGACAACAGCTCCATGACAGAAGGCGATGTGATAATAGCTCTCCCCTCAAGCGGAGTACATTCAAACGGATTTTCTCTTGTAAGAAAAGTATTTGACCTTGATAATATTGATAAAGCCGAACTTAAAAGGCCCCTCCCCGAGCTTTCGGGAAAGAGTCTCGGAGAGACTCTTCTCACTCCCACCAAGATATATGTAAAGCCTGTACTAAAGCTCCTTGAGGAAATAAAGGTAAAGGGCATATCACATATCACAGGCGGAGGCTTTTATGAGAACATTCCCAGATCCTTAAAGAAGGGCATGGGAGCCTTTATAAAGAAATCAGATGTAAGGATACTTCCGATTTTCAAGCTCATTGCCGAAAAGGGTGGTATATCGGAGCACGATATGTTCAACACCTACAACATGGGTGTGGGAATGAGTATAGTTGTTGCGGCTGAGGATGCGGACAGAGCCCTTGAGATACTTAAAGCAAACGGAGAGGACGCATATATCCTCGGAAGGATAGGAGCCTCAGAGGATCCTGTAGTTTTGGAGTAAGCCATGGGAGAGGAAAAAAGGATAAAGACGGCAGTCCTCATATCAGGAGGAGGGACGAACCTTCAGGCCCTTATTGACGCACAAAAAAGCGGAGTCATCCGCCACGCCGAGATATGTGCCGTAATATCGAATAAGGCTGATGCTTACGGACTTGTGAGAGCGGAAAATGCGGGAATTCCACATTTTGTTGCAGAGAAGGAAAAGGCTGAGGATACGGATACTGCGGACGACAGGGAAAGAAAGCAGCACGAGTTCGAGGAGAGGATAGAAGAGATAATCGAGAGTACAGGAGCAAAAATAATTGTCCTTGCGGGCTTTCTCGCCATATTAAGTGAGAACTTTACTTCAAAATATCCCGAAAGGATAATAAACATACATCCTTCTCTCATACCTTCGTTTTGCGGAAAGGGCTACTACGGACTTAAGGTCCACGAGGCGGCCTTAAGCTACGGAGTCAAGGTCACAGGAGCCACGGTGCATTTTGTAAATGAGGTTCCTGACGGAGGAAGGATAATCCTCCAGAAGGCTGTGTATATAAAGGACGGAGACACACCTGAAATACTTCAGAAGAGAGTTATGGAGGAGGCCGAGTGGGAGCTTCTTCCGAGAGCTCTGGAGCTTGTATCCGAGAAGATGACAAAGGAAATATAATTCATTTTAAGAGGTGAGGCAAATGAACGATACGTATGCTTTAAACGATATAGAAAAGCTCCTTTCGGAAAATACCTACCCCGGAAGAGGCATAATACTCGGAATGACACCAGACTGCAAGAAGGCTGTAGCTGTTTACTTCATAATGGGAAGAAGCGAGAACAGCAGAAACCGAGTTTTTGAGGAGACAGGAGATGATCTTATAATTTATCCTGCCGACGAGAGCAAGGTGGAGGACCCCAGCCTTATCATATATAAGCCCGTGCGTAAGTTTGAAAACAGGCTTATAGTGACAAACGGAGACCAGACAGATACGATATACGAATTTTTGGAGGCCGGAAAAAGCTTCGGAGAGGCACTCTCCACAAGGTGCTTCGAGCCGGATGCCCCCAACTACACGCCGAGGATAAGCGGAATGCTCACCTTCTTTGAGGAGGAGGGAAGTGTATGCTTTAAGTATAAGATGTCTATACTTAAATCAGCTGACAGCGAGGGAAGCGCCTGCAACAGATTTACCTACAGCTATTCTCCAATAGGAGGAACAGGACATTTCCTTCATACCTACAAGTGCGACGGAAATCCCATCCCTACATTTGAAGGGGAGCCTGAGAGGGTAAAGGTTGAAAACGACATAGACGCATACTCAAAAAAGATATGGGACAGCTTAAATCCCGACAACAAGATATCCCTTTATGTCAGATATGTGGATATAGCAACAGGCGAGTGTGAGAACAGATTGTTCAACAAGAACGTGAGAAAATAATAAGAGCTTTAAGATTTATAAAGTACCTGAGAAAAGGAGAACGGTAATGAAGGAATTTCAGTTAAAGTACGGATGCAATCCCAACCAGAAGCCCTCAAGGCTGTATATGGCTGACGGAAGCGACCTCCCCTTTGAGATTTTAAACGGAAGGCCCGGATATATAAACTTTCTTGACGCTTTAAATTCATGGCAGCTTGTAAAGGAACTTAAGGAGGCCTTAGGACTCCCTGCGGCAACCTCCTTCAAGCATGTTTCCCCCACCTCTGCGGCAGTAGGAAGAAAACTGTCACCGGAGCTCAAGAAGGCATGCTTTGCGGATGATATAGAGGGACTTGACGATTCTCCTCTTGCCTGCGCTTATGTGAGAGCCAGAGGAACAGACAGGATGAGCTCCTTCGGAGACTGGATAGCTCTCTCGGATAAGTGCGACGTCACTACCGCAAATATAATAAAGAGAGAGGTATCAGACGGAATAATCGCTCCTGATTATGACGAGGAGGCTCTTGAGATACTCAAGTCAAAGAAAAAGGGAAACTACAATGTAGTAAAGATAGACCCTGAATATATTCCTGCTGAGGCAGAACATAAGGAAGTTTTCGGAATAACTTTCGAGCAGGGAAGAAATAATTTCAAGATCAATGAGGCGCTTTTGGGAAATATAGTTACAGAAAACAAGATACTTCCCGACAGCGCAAAGAGAGATCTCATCATCGCTCTTATAACCTTAAAGTATACACAGTCAAATTCAGTCTGCTTTGCGGCGGACGGACAGGCTATAGGTGTAGGCGCAGGACAGCAGTCGAGGATACACTGCACAAGGCTTGCGGGACAGAAGGCTGATATCTGGCATTTGAGACAGTCTGAAAAGGTCCTCTCACTTCCCTTTAAGAAGGAGCTCGGAAGGGCTGACAGGGACAATGTAATAGATGTATATATCTCCGATGAATGCGACGATGTCCTCAGCGAGGAGAACTGGAGAAACTACTTTACGGAGAGGCCAGAGCCCTTTACAAAAGCGGAGCAGAAGGAGTACCTCTCAAAGATAACCGGCGTGGCTCTCGGCTCCGACGCCTTCTTCCCATTCGGAGATAATATTGAGAGGGCAAGAAAATCGGGAGTCAGCTACATAGCTCAGCCCGGCGGAAGCGTAAGAGACGACAATGTCATAAAGACCTGCAACAAGTACGGCATGACAATGTGCTTTACGGGAATGAGGCTTTTCCATCATTAATCGTTGACCTGAATCTTATTCGGAATGATTCGCAGGTAATCATTATTTAATAATATTTTGATGAAAGATATGAAAGGGGGAGATAGCATTGATTACAGCTGTAATAGGCGGAGGCGGAAGAGAGCACGCCATAATAAAGAAGCTTAAGGAAAATAAAGAGATAGAAAAGATCTACGCAATTCCCGGAAACGGCGGAATAGCTGAGGATGCGCATTGTGTCGCAATATCCGCCACAGATATAGAGGGCGTTGTGGATTTCTGCAAGGATAACGGAGTGGAGTACGCTGTGGTTGCTCCTGACGACCCTCTCGTTATGGGAATGGCGGATGAGCTTGAAAAGGCGGGCATTCCCTCCTTCGGACCTTCAAAGGCTGCAGCCATAATAGAGGGCTCCAAGGTATTTTCAAAGAATCTTATGAAAAAGTACGGGATACCTACCGCGGCCTATGAGGTATTTTCCGATCCGAAGGAGGCATACAGCTATGTTGAGACCTGCCCCCTTCCCACTGTCATAAAGGCGGACGGACTGGCTCTCGGAAAGGGAGTTATCATTGCTGAGACAAGAGACGAGGCGAGAGCTGCCGTAAAGACTGTCATGGAGGACAGAAAGTTCGGAAAGAGCGGAGACGAGATCGTTATTGAAGAATTTCTCACAGGCCCTGAGGTGTCTGTCTTAAGCTTTACAGACGGAAAGACCATGTGCCCAATGGTTTCAAGTATGGATCACAAGAGAGCTCTTGACGGAGACAAGGGCTTAAACACAGGTGGAATGGGCACTATCGCACCTAATCCTTACTATACCGAGGACATAGCAAAGGAGTGTATGGAGAAGATATTCCTTCCTACAATGGATGCCATGAACAAGGAGGGAAGGACCTTTAAGGGCTGCCTGTATTTCGGGCTTATGCTGACGGAAAACGGACCTAAGGTAATAGAGTATAACTGCCGCTTCGGAGACCCTGAGACTCAGGTGGTACTGCCCCTTTTAAAGACGGATCTCTTTGAGATAATGAAGGCTGTTACAGAGGAAAGGCTTTCCGAGATAAACATAGAGTGGAAGGACGAGGCCGCAGCCTGCGTTATCATAGCTTCAGGCGGATATCCCGAGTCCTACAAGAAGGGCTATCCCATTGAGCTTCCTGAGAACAGAGAGCAGATATATGTTGCGGGAGCCGAGCTTAAGGACGGAGTCCTCGTTACCTCGGGAGGAAGAGTCCTCGGAGTTACAGAGACCGCAAAGGAGCTTCCGGAGGCTATAGAAAAAGCTTATGAGACTGCTCGAAAGGTGCATTTCACAGACATGCATATGAGAACGGATATAGGAAAGAGAGCTCTTATGGCTCTTTCAGGAAAATAAAAATTTGAACGGAGTAAATATGGTTTATCGAATTTTTGTAGAAAAAAAGCATGGCCTTGAAAACGAGGCAAAGAGCCTGCTTTCCGATGTGCAGAGCTTCCTGGGCATAACCGGGCTCAAGGCCGTAAGGCTTTTCAACAGATATGACGTGTCGGGAATATCAGAGGATGTATTTGAGAAGGCTGAGAAAACAGTATTTTCAGAGCCTCAGCTTGACATTGTCACAAAAGACATGAATGAGGTCAGCGCAAAGGATTATTATACGGATTTCGGAAAGGCCTGTGACAGCGCGGAAAAAGAGGGGAGCATTGCAAAACTCGGAATATCCGACGATGAAGCCTTTGTCTTTGCGGTGGAATATCTTCCCGGACAGTATGACCAGAGAGCCGACAGCGCTGCCCAGTGTATACAGATAATATCAGAGGGAGAAAGGCCCGAGGTAAGGACAGCGAGAGTTTACAAGCTTTACGGAAGCCTTACTGAGGCGGATATCGAGGCTATAAAGAAATATGTCATAAACCCCGTGGAGGCGAGAGAGGCAAAGCTTGAGCCTGTGACAAGCCTCAAGACAGAATATGACATCCCCACAGAGGTTGCGACTGTGGAGGGCTTTATCTCTCTTTCCGATGACGAGCTTGAGGCCTTAAGGAAAAAGCTTGGACTCGCCATGGACTTTGATGACATAAAGTTCTGCGCGGATTATTTCAGAACCGAAAAGAGAAATCCCACTATCACAGAGATAAAGATGATAGACACCTACTGGTCTGACCACTGCCGACATACCACCTTCCTTACAACTGTGGACAAGGTGACTTTTGAGGACAGGGAAGTAGAGGAGGCATGGAACAGGTATATATCCGTAAGGGATGAGCTCGGCAGGAAAAAGCCTGTAAACTTTATGGATATAGCCACCCTTGCGGCAAAGTATCTCAAGAAGCAGGGAAAGCTTCAGAAGCTTGACGAATCCGAGGAGATCAATGCCTGCACAGTAAAGATAAAGGTAAATGTGGATGGCAGGGATGAGGACTGGCTGCTTCTTTTCAAGAACGAGACTCACAACCACCCCACGGAGATAGAGCCCTTCGGAGGTGCCGCAACCTGTATAGGCGGAGCCATAAGAGATCCTCTTTCAGGAAGAGCCTATGTATATCAGGCAATGAGAGTCACAGGAGCCGCAGATCCCTTAAAGCCTCTCTCGGAGACCATGGAGGGAAAGCTTCCTCAGAGAAAACTTGTGACAACAGCCGCCGCAGGATACTCATCTTACGGAAACCAGATCGGTCTTGCTACAGGAATAGTTGATGAGATATATCACGACGGATACGCTGCAAAGAGAATGGAGATAGGTGCTGTCGTAGGCGCGGCTCCCGCGGAAAATGTAAGGAGAGAGGTTCCCGCTCCCGGGGATGCGGTGATACTCCTTGGAGGAAGGACCGGAAGAGACGGCTGCGGAGGAGCTACAGGCTCTTCAAAGGCGCATGACCTCCACTCTATAGAGACCTGCGGAGCCGAGGTACAAAAAGGTAATGCTCCTGAAGAGAGAAAGCTCCAGAGGCTTTTCAGAAATAAAGACGCTTCACTTATGATAAAGCGCTGCAATGACTTCGGCGCCGGTGGAGTTTCCGTTGCCATAGGAGAGCTTGCCGACGGACTCTTTATAGATCTTAACAAGGTCCCCAAGAAGTATGAGGGACTTGACGGAACGGAGCTTGCCATATCCGAGTCGCAGGAGAGGATGGCTGTAGTTGTCGCTCCCGAGGATGTGGATAGATTTATGGAGATAGCTCACAGCGAGAACCTCGAGGCTACAGTAGTCGCCGAGGTAAGGAAGGATCCCCGCCTTGTTATGACATGGAACGGCAAAAATATCGTTGACATAAGCAGGGAATTCCTGAATTCAAACGGAGCGGAAAAGCATATCGATATCCTTGTGGAAAAGCAGGAGGATGTTGTAAACGGAAGCACTTTGGAGGATAAGGCGGGTCATTCCTTCAAGGAGAGACTTACAGAACTCTCAAAAGACCTTAACATATGTTCAAAGAAGGGACTTTCAGAGCGTTTTGACTCTACAATAGGAGCGGGAAGCATACTTATGCCCTTCGGAGGAAAATATCAGCTCACACCTGTTCAGGCAATGGCTGCAAAGGTATCCGTCGAGAAGGCTGATACGGATACCTGCTCGATGATGGCATGGGGATACAATCCCTTCCTCACAGAGAAGAATCAGTACAGAGGAGCGTACCTTGCTGTTGTGGAGTCTGTTTCAAAGCTAATAGCATCGGGAGCAGGATTTGAGGATGTTTACCTCACCTTCCAGGAGTACTTTGAAAAGCCCGGAACAGAGGGAGAGCGTTGGGGCAAGCCCTTGGCGGCTCTTCTGGGGGCCTTTGAGGCGCAGCTTGACCTTGAAGCGGCGGCAATAGGCGGAAAGGACAGCATGAGCGGAAGCTTTGAAAAGCTTGACGTGCCTCCTACCCTTGTATCCTTTGCCGTTACTGCCGAGAAGGCGGAAAATGTTATCTCCCCCGAATTTAAAAATGCGGGCTCAACAGTCCTTCTCATGAAGCCTCACTATAAGGAAAACGGGCTTCCCTGTATGGATTCCTTAAAGAAGCTTTACGATACAGTCCATAAGGCTGTTGCAAACAAGAAGATCATTTCGGCATACACTCCTTGTCAGGGCGGAGTTGCAGAGGCGGTTATGAAGCAGTGCTTCGGAAATATGACAGGCTTTGGATATGATAAAGAAATAAGCGCCGACGAGCTCTTCGGATATTGCTACGGAGCATTTGTAGTTGAGACCGACAGCACCGAGACGGCTGAGGCTATACTTGACTGTGAGACTGTTAAGAGCGGAGCCTTCGATGTAAAGAAACTTGGAATTACTACAGAAGAAAAGACGATAGTTCTCGGAAATGAGAGCGTTGATCTTTCAGAGCCCCTTTGCTCCTATGAGGAAAAACTTGAGCCTGTATTTGCCTGCAACAGAACAGGAGCGGATGAGCCTGCTGCAGAGCAAAAGGACATAAGTCTTCCCGAGCACGAGGCAAAGACATGGGCCAAGCCTATGGTAAGATCGGCTGTGCCTAAGGTACTGATACCTGTATTCCCGGGAACAAACTGTGAGTATGACAGCGCAAAGGCTGTGGCTGCGGCAGGACTTGAGCCTGATATTCAGATAATCAGAAATCTTACCGCAGATGACATAAAGGAGTCTGTGGAGAGGGTATCAAAGGCTATAGCGGAAAGCAATATAATCTTTATTCCGGGAGGCTTCTCGGGAGGAGATGAGCCCGACGGTTCCGCAAAGTTTATAACCTCATTTTTCAGAAATGAGAGGATAAGGGAAGAGGTGGACAAGCTCCTTGATACAAGGGACGGACTCATGTGCGGAATCTGTAACGGTTTCCAGGCCCTTATAAAGCTCGGACTTGTTCCCTTCGGAAGGATAACGGATACAGATGAAAGCTGCCCTACACTTACATACAATACCATAGGAAGACACCAGTCAAAGATAGTAACACTGAGGGTGGTTTCAAACAAGTCCCCCTGGCTTATGAACACAAAACCCGGAGAACTCTACAAGGTTCCCGTTTCCCATGGAGAGGGAAGATTCCTTGCAACAGAGGAGCTTGTTAAGAAGCTTTCGGATAACGGACAGATTGCAACTCAGTATGCGGATCTTTGCGGAAATCCTACCATGGATATAAGATACAATCCTAACGGCTCTGTATATGCCATTGAAGGAATCACCTCGCCTGACGGCAGGGTATTCGGAAAGATGGGACATGCGGAGAGGATAGGAAAGCTGCTCTACAAGAATGTTCCCGGAGAGTATGATATGGGAATGTTCAGAGGAGCAAAGAAATATTTTGAGTAGTATTTAACAGAGAAAGATAAAACACTCCCCTTCTCGGCTTAATCGCTTCGCTGCATGCCGCAGAAGGGGAGTGTTATTGACTTTTATTTTAAAATGAATAGTAAACCTTTCCGGGCTGAAGTGCCACGCCTTTGTATTTGGCAAGCTCGCTGACTGTGACAAGCTGATAACCCTGTGAGCTTAAGGTGGGGATCAAATAATCCGAGGCATCCGCCGTCGCATTGTAAAGCTCATGCATCAGTATCACATCTCCGTCCTTTACCTTACTCATGACTTCATTTATGGTTTTTTGAGCATTTTTGTGATCCCAGTCTCTTGTGTCTATATTCCAAAGGACTATGGGCATATTTACATTGGAAAGGACAGTTGAATTCTTATTTCCTCCCGGGAGTCTCATTACAGAGGGAGTGACGCCGCAGGCAGCCTGAACGGCTGCATTACACTTGGCTACCTCGTCTCTTATGACATCAGCTCCGTACTTGTTCAAGTATTTGTGGCTGTATGAGTGGTTCGCTATCTCATGTCCCTCGGCCGCCATGCGCTGAACCTCCGAGGTGTAGGTCGGAACTCTGTTGCCTACCAAAAAGAAGGTTGCTCTTCCGTTGTTGGCCGCCATCACATCCATTATCCTGTTTCCTACCTTGGGATTGGGTCCGTCATCATAGGTGAGGGATATCATGGGCTTGTCAGTGTAGAGGATGCGGCCGTTTGACATTACCGCGTTTGCGGGAAGCTGAGCCTCCTCGCCGCCTGACTCGGGGACACCGGCGGTCTCATCAGGCTTAGCTTCGGCTTGTGTTTCCTGAGGAGCTTCATCCGATGAGGCCGAAGCATCCTGCTGAGCCGAGTCGTCAGGTTGAGTTTCAGCTTCAGGCTGCTGAGCCTCCTGTTGATTATCGGCTTCGGGCGATACGGGTATTATGATATTTTCCGAGGGCTCATATACAGGGGATACTGTGTCCTGAGGTGTTTCTCCTGATGAGGTGCTTCCGTCGGGGAGGGTATCCTCGACCCATACTGCCTCTCCCGGGCCCAGCTCCTCATTTATCCATTTTGCCGATGCGGACATGGGCAGCATTAGCGAAAAAACCATAGCCGCCGCGGCAAGTTTAAAGATTACGTTCTTTTTCATGATCAAAAATTACTCCTCGTTTTGTATAATGTATGAGCTATTATATACGATAAGGATGTCATTGTGAACTTAAATAAATTTAAGATTCGGAAATGATTACAAATTTCTTACATTGTTTCAGACGTACACGAAATATATCGACTTCCGTAAAAAAAAGATATATTATAATTGATATAATCATATTAATATCAGGTTAAAGAGGTATTTGAAATGATGGTGAGAAGGGAACTTTACCTTAAGAGGATCGAAATGTATATAGGCAGGCCTGTGGTGAAGCTTATAACGGGGGTCAGGCGTTCGGGCAAAACTACCATATTGAGGCAGATAAGAGACGAGCTTGCCGAAAACGAGACTCCGAAGGAAAGTATGATATATCTTAATTTTGACGGCTTATGTTATGCTTATCTGACAAAGCAGGAGGAGCTTTACGATCTTTTGAAGTCAGAGGCTGAAAAAAGGGAGGGAAAGCTTTGGTTTTTCCTTGATGAGCTTCAGAATGTGAAGTACTGGGCGAAGGCTGTGACCGCCATAAGCTCCGAGTATGACTGCGAGTTCTTTGTGACTTCTTCCACGAACAAGCTCCTTTATGACGGATTTGCAAGAGATCTCGGCTACAGATATGTGAAGATAGATGTATACCCGCTTATATTCAGCGAGTATCTGGAGTTTGTAAAGGACAAGGAGGAGTACAAGGATAAGACCGAGGAGGAGCTTTTCAAGTCTTATCTCCTTAACGGGGCAATGCCCGGGGTCCATGCGCTTAACGAGACTGTAGGCACAAGGAAGTCTTATCTTCAGGATATATATAATTCCATACTCCTTAAGGATGTTGTGCAGTGCAATAAGCTGAGGGACATATCCCATATAGACAGGATAATGCAGTTCATTATGGAAAATGTGGGCAGCACCTTTTCTCCCAAGGCCATAAAGGATTATGTAAAGGAGCAGGGAGTCACCATCAGCGTGGACACGGTATATTCATTTCTTGAGGCCCTTATGGGAGCATATCTTATATACAGAGTTCCCCGCTATGATATAAAAAATGACAAGCTCCTTGAGACCCAGGAAAAATATTATATATGTGATTTCGGAATGAAGAATGCGGTAATGGGAAAGCTTCCTCAAAACTATGAGGCGGAGCTTGAAAACGTTCTCTACCTTGAGCTTTTGTCGAGAGGCTTTAAGGTATATGTGGGCAAGCAGGGAAGATATCAGGTGGACTTCATGGCCACAAAGCAGGAGGACAGGACATATATCAACTGCTGCAATGCTCTCGCTGACAATGAGGCCATAAGGAGAGAATTCAATCCCCTGATAAAAATAAAGGATAATTATTTTAAGATAGTACTGTCCATGGACAGCACCGCAAGGGTAAACAAGGGAGGCATAATCAATTACCCTCTTCTCAAATTCCTGTGTGAGGCGTAAAACATGATAGATATAAAAAGGCTTACAAAAAAGAAAATAGTAGTGGTGACAGGCTCCACAAGGGGTATAGGCTTTGCCATAGCGAAGCGCTTTGCGGATTATGGCTATTTTGTGGTCCTTAACGGCAGAGAGCGACATGCCCTTAACCTCGCCACCGCGGAGATAGAAAAGATGGGTATACCTTGCGCCGGGGCTGCGGGAGACGTGGGAGACCCTAAATTTGTAAAGGGCCTTTTCATATCTCTTGAGAAGATAGCGACAGAATACGGCTACGACAATCCTGTGGATATTTTGGTCAATAATGCAGGCATCTCAAAGGTGGGCCTCATTCAGGACATGAGCTTTGAAGACTGGAATGAGATAGTGAACGCCAACCTTACAGGAGTTTTTAACACCTGCAAGGAGGCTGTACCGAGGATGGTCAAGGCAAAGTCGGGAAAGATCATAAACATATCGTCCGTATGGGGCTGCGTAGGAGCGTCCTGTGAGGTGGCGTACTCAGCTACAAAGGGAGGGGTAAACGCATTTACAAAGGCTCTTGCAAAGGAGCTTGCGCCCAGCGGAATATCCGTAAACGCCCTTGCCTTGGGAGCGATAGATACAAGGATGAATTCCTTTATGGATCCCGAGGAAAAGAAGAGCCTTATTGAAGAGATCCCCGCAGGCAGGATGGGTACGCCGGACGAGGTGGCAGATCTCGTGCTCAAGCTCGCCCGCACAGGGCCGTATCTCACAGGTGAGGTCATAAGGTTTGACGGAGCCTGGATCTGATGTAAAATATCAACAAAAGAAGGCCTTAATACTTTTAAAAGGCTCTTTTTTGTGTTAAAATTTTGAATCAGTATGCTTAATCAAGTACAAAGGAGCGGACTATGGCATTTATAAAAAAGCCTGTCACAGGAATGCGTGACATACTTCCTGATGAGATGGACATAAGGAATTATCTCATGGGAGTCATAAGAGATACATACAAGAACTACGGATTTTCATCTATAGAAACGCCTGTGGTGGAGCATATAGAAAACCTCACCGGAAAGCAGGGCGGAGAGAACGAAAAGCTTATATTTAAAATAATGAAGAGAGGCGAAAAGCTCTCAGGCGAGGAGGAGGCCTTAAGAAGCGGAGATTTCGACGCGCTTTCGGACAGCGGATTACGCTACGACCTCACACTTCCCCTTGCACGCTATTATTCAAACAATTCGTCAAAGCTCCCTCAGCCCTTCAAGGCTCTTCAGATGGGACCTGTGTTCAGGGCCGACAGACCCCAGAGAGGACGTTTTCGTCAGTTTATGCAGTGCGACATAGATATTTTGGGTGACGACACGAACCTTGCGGAGAAGGAGCTCATACTTGCCACGACTGAGGCCCTTTCAAAGCTTGGCTTTGACCGGCACAACTACAGGATAATAATAAATGACAGGCGTATACTTTTCGGAATGCTTGAGTACGCGGGCTTTCCGAAGGAGGACGCTCAAAAGATACTTATAATCCTTGATAAGGCGGATAAGATAGGCGATGAGGGAGTAGATGTAGAACTCTCGGAGTCAGGATACTCCGAGGAAAGCATATCAAAATTAAGAGAGCTGCTTTCATCTGCCGGAAAAGATTCTGAAAGTGCGGGACTCATGGCCGAGAAGATCGGGATAGCCGAGGTCACTGATGCCTGCAATAATGTAAGGGACATAATGGACAGCATCGCCGCTGTGAGATCCCGAAATATAAAGCTTGAATTCACACCCACCCTTGTCAGAGGAATGGGATATTATACAGGAACCATCTTTGAGATACAGGTGGACAGCTTCGGCTCATCTGTGGGAGGTGGAGGCCGATACGACAAGATGATAGGAAAGTTCACCGGAAAGGATGTTCCTGCGGTAGGATTTTCCATCGGCTTTGAGAGGATAATGACTCTCCTTATGGAAGAGGGCTTCAAGATTCCCGAAAAGGGTAAAAAGACAGCCTACCTCGTAGAGAAGGGCATGCCTTCCGAAAGATTGGGAGAGATATTCAACGAGGCCATAGAGAGAAGAAATGACGGGGAGCAGATCCTTGTGACCTGGATGAACAAAAACAAAAAGTTCCAGAAGGAGAAGCTTCAGGCCGAGGGCTATGAAGAATTCAAGGATTTCTATAAAGAAGCTTTGAAGAATTGATAAAGTCTTTAAGTATTATTTTCGGAATTTTTGGAAAATATCCGTATGAATAACTGAATATATTACATAAAAAACGATATATTATTTAAAATTGAAAGAGGACATAAAAATGGCAGAGAGTTTAAAGGGACTGAAGAGGACCTGCAGATGCGCGGAGCTTACAGTCGATGATATAGGAAAAGAAGTTACCGTAATGGGATGGGTACAGAAGTCAAGAAATAAAGGCGGACTTGTATTCACCGACATGAGAGACAGAAGCGGTATACTTCAGGTGATATTTGAGGAGGACATCTGCGGCAGCGAGGTGTTCGAGAAGGCGGGAACGCTTCACAGCGAATACTGCATCGCCGTTACAGGAAAGGTAAGAAGCCGCGGAAAGGATGTAAACAAGGAGCTTAAGACAGGAGCTATAGAGATAGAGGCAAAGGCCTTGAGGATCCTGTCGGAGTCGGCTCCCCTTCCCTTCCCTATTGAATCGGAGACAAAGACAAGAGAGGAACTCAGACTCAAATACAGATATCTTGATTTGAGGCGAGCTCCCTTACAGAGAAATATACTTATGAGAAGTAAGCTCGCCATGAGCGTGAGGAACTTCCTTGACGAGGAGGGATTTATTGAGATAGAGACCCCGACCCTCATAAAGTCAACTCCCGAGGGAGCAAGGGATTATCTTGTGCCTTCGAGGGTATATCAGGGAGAATTCTATGCCCTTCCTCAGTCTCCCCAGCTTTTAAAACAGCTTCTCATGTGCTCGGGTTTTGACAGATATTTCCAGCTTGCACGCTGCTACAGAGACGAGGACTTGAGAGCGGACAGACAGCCTGAGTTCACCCAGATAGACATGGAGCTTTCCTTTGTGGATGTGGACGATGTCATAGATGTAAACGAGAGACTTATAAAGAGAATGTTCAAGGACGTTATAAATGTTGACGTTGAGCTTCCCATTCAGAGGATAACCTGGCAGGAGGCTATGGATAAATATGGTTCCGATAAGCCTGACCTCCGTTTCGGACTTCCCATATGCGATATTTCAGAGACTGTAAAGAATACAGGCTTCGGTGTATTCAAGTCGGCTCTTGAGGCGGGCGGCGTTGTAAGAGGCATAAGAGTTCCGGGAGAGGGACATATGCCCAGAAAAAAGATAGATGCTCTCGTTGAGGTCGCAAAGTATTACGGAGGAAAGGGACTTGCATATCTCTGTGTAAACTGCGCGGAGGACGGAGGCCACAAGTGCTCCTTCGCAAAGTTTATGACCGGGGAGGAGCTCGATGCTATAGTAGCCGCAATGGGAGCGGAGAAGGGAGACCTTCTTGTATTTGCGGCGGACAAATTAAATGTGGTAAGGAATGTCCTCGGAAATGTAAGGCTTGAGCTGGGAAAGCAGCTTGAACTTATAAAGAAAGACGATTGGAAGTTTACTTGGGTAACAGAATTCCCTCTCTTTGAGTGGTCTGAGGAGGAAGGAAGATACATGGCAATGCATCATCCCTTCACAGCACCTATGGAGGAGGACTGGCAGTATATAGATTCAGATCCCGGAAGAGTCAGGGCCAAGGCCTATGACATAGTACTTAACGGAACAGAGCTCGGCGGAGGATCGGTACGTATACATCAGGCTGATGTTCAGGAAAAGATGCTTGAAAAGCTCGGATTTACTCCCGAGAGAGCAAATGAGCAGTTCGGCTTCCTGCTTGAGGCCTTCAAGTACGGAGTTCCCCCTCACGCGGGACTTGCCTACGGCATGGACAGAGTTGCCATGTGGATGGCGGGAGCCGAGAGTATAAGAGACGTAATGGCATTCCCCAAGCTTAAGGATGCATCGGACGCTATGATGGGAGCTCCTTCAGAGGTGGATAATTCCCAGCTTGATGAGCTCGGAATACTTGTAGATCCCGAGGTCTTAAAGGCAAAGGAGAAGAACGCGGAGATTTCTAATGAATAAAAGAGAATTTCTTTCAAAGCTTGAGGAGGCGCTTGTATACGAGATGCCTCCGAGAGCAGTCACAGAGAATCTGAGATACTATTCCTCATATATAGACTCCGAAAAAGGAAAGGGTCGAAGTGAGGAAGAGGTGCTTGATGAGCTTGGAGATCCGAGGCTTATAGCAAGGACCATCATTGAGGCGGAAAAATCCGGAGAGGACGGTATCCCCGGCACTGCCGATGATGTGGTATGGCAGGAAACTCCCTACTCGGCTCGGACGACCAGCTATGACAGAAGCACTGAAAGCTCTGACAGAGAGACGGGAAGAGAGGACTACAACGCAGATCCCGAGGAAAACAGGGAAAGAAGAGGCTTTGGCACACATATGAGCATACATACCTACAGCGGATGTATGCCCTGCCTTGTAGGATTGATGATAGCTCTCTTTATTATGAGTATATTTATGGGAGCTATCTCACTTATGATGCCTATACTGCCTGTCATTGCGGTCATAGCGCTGATCTGGTGGCTCCTTGGAAAGGTTGGAAAGAGTTAAATGAAATATTTTTTTGCATCAGATATACACGGTTCGGCTTTTTACTGCAGAAAAATGCTGGAAAGCTTCAAGGAAAGCGGAGCTGAGAGGATTGTACTCCTCGGAGACATCCTCTATCACGGCCCGAGAAATGATCTCCCCAAGGACTATGCTCCGAAGGAAGTGATAGCAATGCTGAACCCTCTTAGGGATAAGATATTGGCTGTAAGGGGAAACTGCGAGGCTGAGGTGGACCAGATGGTATTGGATTTTCCCGTGCTTGCAGATTACGCTTTTCTTGTGTTAAACGGCATATGCTTTTACGCTACTCACGGGCATGTGTACAATGCCCTTGAGGACGGAAAAAATCTTCCACCCATGTCGGAGGGAGATGTACTCGTTCACGGCCATACACACATTCCTGTTGCGGAAAGGATAGAGCTGAACTCGGTGAAGGGCTCCTCGGGAAAAAGGCACATAACAGTTCTGAATCCGGGCTCTGTGTCTATTCCGAAGGGCGGATTCCCGAACTCCTACGGACTCCTTACAGACAGGAGATTTGATATATCGGATTTTGACGGAAATATTATAAAAAGCATAGAGCTTTAGCATTTCCTCAGAATTCATTTTAGTATTCATTCAGCATTCAGGAGCTTTAATGAGATATGAATTTATCGCCCCCTGCCATTTCGGGCTGGAGGCATGTACAAAAAAAGAAATAACGGATCTGGGCTATGAGATAACGGAGGTTTCCGACGGAAAGGTCAGCTTTGAGGGAGACGAGGAGGCTCTTTGCAGAGCAAACATCAATCTTCGCACAGCGGAGAGAGTCCTCTTAAAGGCAGGGGAGTTCAATGCGGAGAGCTTTGAGGAGCTTTTTGAGGGAACTCGCAGTATATCCTGGGAGGAACTTATACCGAAGGACGGAAAATTCTGGGTGGCAAAGGCATCTTCCATAAAGTCAAAGCTGTTTTCGCCCTCGGATATCCAATCCATAATGAAAAAGGCTATGGTGGAGAGGCTTAAGACAAGGTACAGCACAAGCTGGTTTAAGGAAGACGGTGCCGAATATGCTCTAAGAGTATTTCTCCATAAGGACAAGGTCACTATAGGCATAGACACAAGCGGGGCCTCCCTCCACAAGCGAGGCTACAGAAGACTTACGGCAAAGGCTCCCATAACAGAGACTCTGGCTGCTGCCCTTATCATGCTTACACCCTGGAGAGCGGACAGGATACTTGTGGATCCCTTCTGCGGTTCGGGAACCTTCCCTATTGAGGCTGCCATGATGGCAATGAATATAGCCCCGGGAGTGGAGAGGGACTTTGTTTCCTGCGGCTGGGACAATCTTATATCGAAGAAATATTGGTATGACGCCTATGACGAGGCTCATGACCTTGAAAAAAGCATTGAAGAGATAAAAGCCATAAGCGATATACAGGGCTATGATGCGGACGGAGAGATAATCAATGCGGCAAGGGAAAATGCCGCGAGAGCGGGAGTCGGTGAGCTCATACATTTCCAAAAGAGAGATGTGGCGATGCTCAGCCATCCCAAAAAGTACGGGTTTATAATCACAAATCCTCCTTACGGAGAGAGACTTGAGGAAAAGAAAAATCTGCCCGCTCTTTATAAGACTGTAGGAGAGCGGTTTGCAGAGCTCTCAGACTGGTCCATGTATATGATAACAGCCTTTGAGGACGCCGAGAGATATATAGGAAGAAAGGCCGACAAAAACAGAAAGATATATAACGGCATGATGAAGACCTATTTTTATTCCTTCCTCGGCAAAAAGCCGCCTAAGAGGCAGCACAATGAGGAAAATGACTGATGAACAAAGAAGAGATTTTGAACACACCCTCGGGAGAAGTGACAGTTATCTTTGCCACAGAAAATGAAAACAAGATGGTGGAGATAAGGGAGATAATGGAGGGGCTTCCCATAAAGCTTTTATCTCTTAAGGACATAGGGATACGCTCACAGGCCGAGGAAACAGGAGCAACATTCTCGGAGAACTCCGAGATAAAAGCCCGCGATATATTTGACAGGCTTAGAGCGGACAAGGAGCTTTCAAAAAAAGATATCATAGTTATGGCTGATGACAGCGGACTTTGTATAGATGCGCTTCATGGAGCGCCGGGAGTACTTTCCGCAAGGTGGCTGGGACACGATACAGGATACGATGAAAAGAACAGGATAGTTCTTGAGAGACTTAAGGATGTGCCCTTTGAGAAAAGAGGAGCGGCATTCGTATGTGATATATGCGCTGTACTTCCTGACGGAAGCGTGCTTCATGCCGAGGAGGAGATGAGAGGAGCTATAGCCGAGCATTCGGCAGGAGAAAACGGCTTCGGATATGATCCCATATTTTTCCTTCCTGAATACGGAAAAACCTCCTCTGAGATACCGAGAGAAGAGAAAAACAGGATAAGCCACAGGGGAAAAGCTTTAAAGAAGATGAGCGAATCCTTAAAAAATTATCTGAAAAAAGCAGGGTGCTAAAGTGAAGAAGATATTAGTCGTCAGCGACACACACGGAAATAATAAAAATCTCAAAAAGCTCATTGAGATGCATAAACCCTTGGACATGCTTATACATCTTGGGGATGGAGAGGGCGTAGAGCATTATATGAGGGACTGGACAGGCGATGCCACCGAGCTGTGCATGGTCAGAGGCAACAATGACTTTTTCTCAGGGCTTGAGAGGGATATGGAGACAGACATATACGGACACAAGGCCTTTTTGACTCACGGACATATGTATGGAGTTTCGGTTGGAGTCACGGGACTTGCTGAGGAGGCTCGCTCCAGAGGATGCGAGCTTGCATTTTTCGGACACACACACAGGCCCTTCATGGATGAGATCGAGGGAGTAAGGTGCATAAATCCCGGAAGCCTGAGTTATCCGAGACAGGCTGACCGAAAATGTACCTTCATGCTCATTGAGGCTGAGGACAGCGGAAAGCTTCATTTCCATCAGGGAGAGATGTAAATTGAAAGAGAGGGAGAAGAGAAATGTTTAACAAGAAGAGAGGCAAAGCCTTTTTGACGATGCTTTTGCTTATGGCTTCTCTCGGACTTGCGGCATGCTCGCAGAACCGGGAGGCCGAGGCTGACACAACAACAGAAGCGGCTCAGAGTGAGGTCGAGTCCGAGACAACAGCAGAGCAGGCTCAGAGCGAGACAGAATCTGCGACAAAGGCGGAGGAAACAGACAGTGCGGAGGAGCCTTCGGGGGAAGCTGATGATACGCTTATAAGAGTGGGTTCGTTGAAGGGACCTACGACCATAGGCCTTGTAAATATGATGCAGGAATCCGAGGACGGCGAGCTGCCCTTAAACACAGAGTTTACCATGGCTACGACAGCAGATGAGATAACAGCAAAGATGGTGAGCGGAGACATGGATATAGCATTGATCCCCGCAAACCTTGCATCTGTCCTTTACAGTAAGACAGAAGGAGCTGTCAGCGTCATAGATATAAATACCCTCGGAGTCCTTTACGGAGTGACAGGGGACGAATCGGTAAACAGCCTTGAAGATCTCAAGGGAAAGACAGTGTATATGACAGGTCAGGGAAGCACTCCGGAGTTCGCATTAAACTATATACTCGAGGAGAACGGCCTTTCAGGAGAGGTAAACATTGAGTTTAAGAATGAGGCTACAGAGATCGCGGCCCTCCTTAATGCCGACCCTACGGGAACCGCCATACTTCCTCAGCCCTTCGCAACAGTTTGTCTTAAGCAGAATGGAGGATTGAGAGAGTTCCTTGACCTCAATGAGGAGTGGGATAAGTGTGCTTCAAGCGGAGATTCACAGCTTTTGACAGGTGTGACAGTAGTGAGGAATGATTTCCTTAATGAAAATGCCGACACTGTAGCGGCATTTACAGCGGAGCATGCTGCTTCAGTCAATAAGGCATCGGAGGATCCCAAGGGAACGGCGGAGCTTATCGTAAAGTATGGTATAATAGAGAAGGCTCCTATAGCCGAGGCGGCTCTCCCCAAGTGCAATATAGCCTGCATAACAGGAGACGAGATGAAGGCCGCTCTTTCAGGATATCTTGAGGTCTTATATAACGCAAACCCCGCATCTGTAGGAGGAGAGCTCCCCGGAGATGACTTCTATGCCGTTGTGGAGTAGTATAATAAAAAAATACAAATATGCGATAGTTTTGTTCTGGCTGATATTGTGGCAGATAGCCGCCATAGCCATAGACAACAACATAGTTCTCGTGGGCCCTGTCGATACGGCAGAGGCCCTATTGGTTCTTGTAAGGCAGCCTTCTTTTTGGCTATCTGTATTAAATACCTTCCTGAGAATAGCCGCAGGATTTTTCGCAGCGCTTATATCAGGCGTTATTTTGGGCTTTGCAGGGTATAAATACAGACTTTTTTATGAGTTCCTTGATCCGCTGATATCTCTTATGAAGGCAATACCTGTTGCATCGTTTGTGATACTTGCCATCATATGGCTGGGAGGAAGCGAGAGGCTCGGGAGCTTTGTAGCTTTTGTAGTTGTATTTCCCATGGTATACCTGAGCACGGTAAGCGGCCTTATGAGTACGGATAAAAAGCTTTTGGAAATGGCTGAGGTATTTAAGATAAGAGCGATCAAGAAAATCATATATCTTTACCTCCCTGCACTTTTTCCCTACCTTATAAACTGCTGTAAGACCTCTCTTTCCATGAGCTGGAAGTCGGGAGTGGCGGCAGAGCTGATAGGACAGCCTGTAAACACCATAGGAGGAAATCTTTACCAGGCAAAAATATTTCTCGATACAGCCTCACTCTTTGCATGGACCTTTGTGATAATACTTATAAGCAGCATTTTTGAGAAGCTCGTTTTGTATATCCTTGACAGAGTGGATAAGAAGTAACGGAGCTTAAATTTATTGGAACTGAAAGAATCGGTAGCATGAAGGAGATTTGGAATGTCCACAGGAGTAGAGATAAAAGGGCTTAAAAAAAGCTTCGGAGACAATTTGATATTTGACGGGTTTTACCTGAGCTTTTCTCCGGGAGGCTCCTATGCGATTATGGGAAGATCAGGGCTTGGAAAGACGACTCTTTTAAAGATCATAATGGGACTTTTAAAGGCTGACGGCGGAGATATCATCTTTACTGATGAGACCGGGAAGAAGCTCTTAGGGAAGCCTGAATTTGCTGTGGTCTTTCAGGAGGACAGGCTCTGCGAATACCTGAGTGCAAGAGAAAACATTTCCATGTGTATGAGGGGATTTTCAGAAGATCCGTCTGTGGTAAGGGAGCTTTCACGAGTGCTTTCAGAGGATTCGCTTAACAGGCCTGTAAGGGAGCTTTCAGGTGGGCAAAAGAGGAGAGTCGCCATAGTGAGAGCCATGATGAGGACAGATGCGGATATCATAATAATGGATGAGCCTTTTACGGGAATGGACGAGGATACAAAGAGGACGGTGGCCGATTATATAAACAGCAGAAAACAAAAAAGGCTCCTCATTATATCTGTCCACAGCAGGGAGGAGGCAAAGCTCCTTAATGCCGAGATAACAGATATGGGAAGCCTTACAGATCATTCCTGATTGTTCTTAAGTCCCTGACGCTCAAATACCATCTCGTAGCCGTCCTCACCATAATTAAGTGAACGATTTACGCGGCTTATGGTAGCTGTGGAGGCGCCGGTCTTGTTGGCGATATCCAGATAGGTCATCTTCTTTTCAAGGAGAAGAGCGACCTCGTATCTCTGAGCCATGGCAAGCAGCTCTTTAATGGTACACACATCTTCGAAGAACTTATAGCATTCCTCTTTATCCTTTAATGTCAGAACAGCATCAAAAAGATGGTCTACCTCTTCGGTATGAATTTTAGGATTCATATCTGACTCCTTTCGTGATTTCAAATCAGTATTCCATGTGGTTATGATTTTGTATATAAAATAAATTATTAAAAGTTTAACATTTCACTGCGGTAAAGTCAAACATTATTTCTTCCTTAAATATGTAAGGATTTTGCCGATTTGAGACACAATTTAAAATTTATATGTTATAATCGTAAAAATATCAGTTTTAAGGGAATAAAAAAATGTCAGCAGATGATAAAAGAAGAAGGCAGTTTCAGGCCCTCGGAAAAAACAGAAGCAAGGCATACAGAAATTCATACAGAAATGATTTATATGAGGACAGCTCCGGCTATTCGGGGGCTTATTACGGAACCGACAATGACCACAGGCAGGCAGGATACAGGAAACCTGCGGGAGCCTCCTATCAGAGAAGTACAAAAAAGGGCCGCAGTCCTCACAGAAGGTATTCCTCATATACAGGGAGAAGCTCCCAAAGTGCAGCCGCAAGGAGGAGAGCCGCGCGAAGAAGGAGACGAAATATAAATATCATAAAGCTTATATTGGCCCTGGTAGCGCTGCTTCTTATATTGGCGGGTATAATTTTCGGAGTAAAAAAGCTTATAGGAATTATAAAAGGACCCGAGGACTATATTGCAACAGTTTCGGAGGCCCGTATTGAGGATACGACGGAACCTGAGACTACCGCGCAATCAAAAAAGGACAGGATACTTTCAGAGGCGAATCTCCTTGCCCTCCAATATGACTATGACAGTGCCATAGAGCTTATACGCTCTGACGAGGAGGTGGCGGGAAGTGCCGAGGGAATCGATGCCATGGCCCGATACGAGGAGATAAAGTCAGGCCTTGTGGAGCAGGACATCTCAAAGATAACCCATGTATTTTTCCACAGCCTTGTCGTGGATGAGGAGAATGCCTTCAATAAGGAGAAATGGGGACGACAGGCCGACGGATACAATCAGGTCATGACAACTGTTACCGAGTTTGAGAAGATGCTTGATAAGTTTTACAGTGACGGCTTTGTCCTGGTAGGGCTTCACGACATGGCCTCAATGCAGCCTGACGAGGACGGAAACATGGTGATGACTCCCGGAAAAATAATGCTCCCTTCCGGCAAAAAAGCTATGGTAATGAGTCAGGATGACCTATGCTATTATGAATATATGGAAGGCGCGGGATTTGCCGACAGGATAATAGTCGGAGATGACGGGAAACCCACCTGCGTTTATACTGCTCCTGACGGAAGCGAGATAACAGGAGATTATGATCTTGTCCCTATACTTGACAGATTTGTAGAGGAACATCCTGATTTTTCATATAGAGGTGCAAAGGCATGCCTTGCATTTACCGGCTATAACGGCATACTGGGTTACAGGACTGATGAGACCTATGATCCTGATTCGGATATGTATGATTCCGAGAAGAAGGCGAATGAAAATATTGAGGCGGACAGGGAGACTGCAAGGCAGGTAATAAGCTGTCTCAAGGATGCGGGATATGAGCTGGCCTCCCACAGCTGGGGTCACAAGAATTATACTGACATAAGCTATGACCACATGAAGAGGGATGCGGACAGATGGGATAAGAACGTAAATAAAGAGCTTATGGACGGAGAATGTGACATTATACTTTTCCCCTTCGGAGCGGATGTGGGCGACTGGCATATGTATACCCATGACAATGCAAAGTTTGATTATCTGTGGGATCTCGGGTTTCGGTATTTCTGCAATGTCGATTCCTCACAGTACTGGGTACAGCTCGGGAAGGATTATATGAGGCAGGGAAGGAGAAATCTTGACGGCTATGCTATGTGGAACGATATAGCAAACGGAAAGAACAGGCTTTCTGATCTCTTCGACGCATCCGAGATATTCAGCGACAAGCGCCCCACTCCTGTGCCGGGATATTAGAAGTTTTAAAATTAAACAGTCAAGTTTACAGGCTGAAGTTCTCAAGTATTATTTGAGAGGGCTTCAGCCTTTTAGATTTCTTCACATTCTTCGTAAAGTCAAAGTATTTGTGATTTTACTGAACAGGATTGATGTATTGTACTGAAATAAATACATTAAAGGTATTTACAAAATTATAAATATGCAATATTATACATAATCATACAAAAAACGGATTGTTTCATTTTGAGATAACCTGGTATTCAAATAATTAAAGCTCAAAAAGGCGACCGAAAAGAGGAGGAAATTATGAAAAAGCACAATATACTTAAAGCATTCGGAATCATGGCGATATTAAGCCTCGGACTTACAGCATGCGGAGGCGGAGAGTCCACAACAGAGACAGCTGAGGCGGCAAACAGGCTTGAAGCCATAAAGGCGGCAGGAAAAATAACTATGGCTACGAGCCCTGACTTTGCACCCTATGAGTTTGAGGATATCAGCAGCGGATCAACTCAGTATGTGGGCTCGGACATAGAGCTCGGAAAGTATATAGCGGAGCAGCTAGGAGTGGAGCTTGAGATACAACCCATGGACTTTTCGGCCTGTCAGGCTGCAGTTACCACAGGCTCTGTAGACATGGCAATATCCTGCTTTGCCTCAACTCCCGAGAGAGAGGAGAGTATGGGACTTTCACACGGCTACAGCATAGATCAGACTCAGCCTAATCAGGGACTTTTGGTCCTTGCGGAGAATAAGGACAGCTATACAAAGGCAGAGGATTTTGCGGGAAAGAAGATCGCGGCTCAGAACGGAGCTCTTCAGCAGCAGCTTGTAGCCGAGCAGCTTCCTGATGCGGAGATGGTTCCCGTAACAACAGCAAATGACGGAGTTATGATGCTTACAACAGGAAAGGTCGATGCCCTTGCCATAGCGACTTCAGTCGGAGAATCATACGTAAAGAATTATCCCGAGATATGCTTGAGCGACTTCTACTTTGACTATGACTCACCCGGAAACGTAGTTGCTGTCACAAAGGGAGAGGATGAGCTCCTTGAGGCAATAAATGAGATAGTTGACGACGTGATGGAGCAGGGACTTTATCAGCAGTGGTTTGACGAGAGCATGGAGCTTGCAACCTCTCTCGGCTTGGTTGACGAGGAGTAATATCGACAGAATCGATCGGCAACTCAATATAGATAACTGAAGGAGTGAATAGTCTTGATAGAGAATATAGTTCGTGTTTGGGAAAAATATTGGCCGCTTTTTGTACAGGGAATCGGCATGACACTGCTTTTAAGTGCTATAATAGTTCTGTGCGGAAGTATACTGGGCTTTTTGATAGCGCTCTTGAGGATGAGCAAGCTTAAGGTATTTCATATAAAGCCCTTGAACGCTATTGCGAGCATTTATGTGGAGATAATAAGGGGAACCCCCATGCTCCTGCAACTTTACTTTTTCTACTTCCTCCTGCCGGAGATGCTTCCCTTTATGAACCTTCCTCCCATTGTCTGCGTGACAGTTGCCCTCTGCCTTAACTCGGCGGCCTACGTTTCCGAGGTAATAAGGGCAGGAATCCAGGGAATAGACAAGGGACAGTCGGAGGCGGCCCGTTCACTGGGACTTAATCAGAGACAGGCAATGATGAAGGTCGTCCTTCCTCAGGCCATAAAAAACATACTTCCCGCCCTCGGAAACGAGTTTGTCATGATGATAAAGGATACTTCCCTTGCATCTACCTTCTTTGCGGGAGAGCTTATGACAGTATACAAGACTGTATCGGGAATAGTTTACCTTCCCATAGAGCCTCTTATAATTGTAGGAATCGTATACCTTGTGGTTACCTTCAGCCTGTCAAAGCTTGTTCAGCTCTTTGAGAGAAGGATGGCAACAGCATAAACAGGAATTTCTTTGACAAAGGAGAACATAATGTCAGCAGAGAAAAAATCGGTTGAAAATAACGATATATTGATAAAGGTCGTAGATCTGAAGAAAAACTTCGGAGACCTTCAGGTATTAAAGGGTGTAAGCGAGGACATCAGAAAGGGAGAGGTGGTCTCTGTCATAGGCCCATCGGGAGGAGGAAAATCCACCTTTTTGAGATGCCTTAATCTTCTTGAGATACCTGACGGCGGAAAGGTTTATTTCGAGGGAGTGGACATCACTGACAAGAGCGTCGATATAAACAAGCACAGACAGAAGATGGGAATGGTGTTCCAGCACTTTAACGTATTCCCCAATATGACGGTGGGAGAAAATATAACCATGGCTCCCGTGCTTCTCGGTAAAAAGACAAAGGAGGAGGCTGACAAGCTTGCGGATGAGCTGCTTTTGAGAGTCGGACTTTCAGACAAGAAAAACGAGTATCCCCAGAAGCTCTCGGGAGGACAGAAGCAGAGGCTTGCCATAGTAAGGGCCCTTGCCATGGAGCCTGATGTAATGCTTTTTGACGAGCCCACCTCGGCCCTTGACCCTGAGATGGTAGGAGAGGTGCTTCAGGTAATAAAGGAGCTTGTTAAGACAGGAATGACAACAGTCATAGTCACTCACGAGATGGGATTTGCCAAGGAGATCAGCGACAGGGTACTCTTTATGGACGGAGGCATTATAGCCGAGGAGGGAACACCCGAGGAAGTATTCGAGAATCCTAAGAATCCCAGAACAAAGGAGTTTTTGAGCAAGGTTCTCTATTAGAAACCCGGACAGGGAGGATGACCTGAAATGGACAAGAAAAAATATACAGACTATATAGATGAAAAGAAGGATACATTTATCGATGTATCCGACCGCATTTGGGAGTATGCTGAGCTTAGCCTTAAGGAATTCAAGTCCTGCGAGCTTTACTGTAAGGTACTTAAGGAGGAGGGCTTTGAGGTTGAATCTCCCATATGCGGAATAGAGACAGCATTTAAGGCAAGCTACGGCTCAGGCAGACCCGTAATAGGAATACTCGGAGAGTACGATGCACTGACAGGCCTCTCCCAGGTAGCTGAGGGTACCGAGCGCAAGGAACTTGTTGAGGGCGGCTGCGGACACGGATGCGGACACAACATGTTGGGAGCAGGCTCAATGGCCGCCGCATTTGCGGTAAAGAAGTACCTTGAGGATAAGGGAGAGGGAAGCGGAACCGTTATATTCTTCGGATGCCCCGGAGAAGAGGGCGGAGCTTCAAAGGCTTTTATGGCAAGAGACGGGGTCTGGAAGGATCTCGACTGCGCTATTACCTGGCATCCGGGGGACTGTAATCAGGTCACAAGCGGTACCTGCAATTCATGTATACAGACTGAATACGCCTTTAAGGGTATCGCATCTCATGCGGCGGGAGCTCCCGAGTACGGCCGCTCGGCGCTTGACGCTGTGGAGCTTATGAACATAGGCGTACAGTTTTTGAGAGAGCATATGCCCTCGGAGGCAAGGATACATTACGCCATAACGGATGCGGGAGGAGAATCCCCTAACGTTGTGCAGCCCCATGCACAGGTACTGTATATGGTAAGGTCGGTCCTTGCAAAGGACGCCCTTGAGCTTCAGAAAAGGGTAGACGACATAGCGGAAGGTGCGGCAAAGATGACAGGCACCGTGCTCAAAAAGAAATTCATAGACGGATGCTCGAATACTGTCACAAACAAGGTGCTTGAGAGCCTTCTCTATAAGAACTTCGAGGAGGTCGGAGTCCCTGAGTATACCGAAAAAGAGAAGGAGTATGCGGCAAAGCTTGTGGATTCCTACGAGATAAAAAAGACAAGGCTTCCCGGCGCGGCCACAGACGAGAGCGAGGATATAAAGAAATATGTAAAGGAAAAGTCTCAAAACGGAACCAAGCCCTTAAATGATTTCCTTATTCCATATTACTACAGCTCAAAAATGAGGGCAGGCTCCACCGATGTGGGAGATGTGAGCTGGCTTACACCCACAGCCCAGATAAATGTCGCATGCTTTGCGGCAGGCTCTCCCGGACACAGCTGGCAGAATGTCTCATGCGGACATTCCTCCATAGGACACAAGGGTCTTATCTGTGCGGGAAAGGTCATGGCTTCAACTGCCATCGATCTATACGAGGATCCGGATATTATAAAGGCTGCGAGAGAAGAGTTTGAGGAAAAGACAGAGGACGGCTATTATTGCCCTGTTCCCGAGGGAGCGGTTCCTGTTTTGAGCGGAGAAAAGATCGAGTTTTAAATTTTAACAGATGTTAAGGCGGCAGGCCTGCAAAAGTACTATAAGGTATTTTGCAGCCTGCCTTTTTGCGTCCTTGTTTTCCCAAAAGAGCAATCAAAGATAAATTAATCCTTGGAATAGGAATTAAAATAAGCTATATTTTATAGGCTGCCCTGACGGTATGAAAATTTCGTCCGCTCAGGCGGAAAAAACATATCAAACATATCAGGAAAAAACTGAATAGGAGAAAGCTTAATGGAAAAACTAAAGAAAATGATCCCGGGTATTGCATTGTGCCTTATAATAGCGGTACCCTGTCACATTTTGGGAAAAGCCTTTCCCGTAGTGGGAGGCCCTGTATTTGCCATACTTTGCGGCATGATAATAACATTGTTTATCAAGGATAAGAGCAGTCTTACTCCCGGCATTGCCTACACCTCAAAGAAGGTGCTGCAGTATGCGGTAATACTTCTCGGCTTCGGACTCAACCTTTCAGAGATAGCAAAGGTAGGATCCGATTCCCTTCCGATAATAATATCAACCATATCCACCTCACTTATAATTTCATATATCCTGTGCAGGCTCATGAAGGTGTCTTCAAACACAGCCGTCCTTGTAGGAGTTGGCTCCTCCATATGCGGAGGCTCGGCTATAGCTGCCACAGCCCCTGTCATAGGAGCTGACGATGAGGAGATAGCTCAGGCTATATCCGTAATATTCCTCTTTAATGTGATCGCAGCCCTCACCTTCCCCACTCTCGGCACTGTGCTCGGCTTCAGTGAGGAGGGCTTCGGACTTTTTGCGGGTACTGCGGTAAACGACACCTCTTCCGTTACTGCGGCGGCTGCTGCGTGGGATGGAATGCACCCGGGACACAATACTCTTGACATAGCTACAATAGTAAAGCTCACAAGGACTCTTGCCATAATCCCCATAACCCTTGTGCTTGCTCTTTACAAGGCCTCCAAAGACAAAAAAGCGGGAAATTCAGGCGAAGGCGGATTTAATTTAGCGAGGATATTCCCCTTTTTCATACTTTTCTTTGTGCTTGCATCCCTGATCACCACTATCTGTACAGTAATGGGCGCTCCCGAGTCAATGTTTTCTGTATTTAAGGACATCTCAAAGTTCTTTATAATAATGGCGATGGCTGCCATAGGACTCAACACAGACATAGTAAAGCTTGTGAAAAACGGAGGAAAGCCTGTATTTATGGGCTTTTGCTGTTGGGTGGGTATTGCCCTTGTAAGCATAGGAATGCAGCATTTGCTTGGAATATTTTGATTCAAATTTAATCAGGAATGTGTAAATCTCGGATAAAATGTGCTATTGTATTTCTGAATAAAGGAAGGATATTCCGTATATAAAATTAAAACATAGAGATTGGAGATAATTATGGGAGCTGAAGAAATAAAAAACGAGAACTGTGAAGAAATGTTTGAGGTGGACGAGACCGTCTATACAGGAAGGCCTTCGGATACCACCGGAAGAAAGGATACGGAAATAAGGGCATATGATCTCCTTGACGAGCTTAATATAAGCTACGAGAGAGTAGACCACAGTCCTGCCTATACTATCGCAGCCTGCGAAGCGATAGATAAGCTTTTTAATACCCATATGTGCAAGAATCTTTTCCTCTGCAACAGTCAAAAGACCGCTTTCTATCTGCTTATGATGCCCGGCGACAAGAAATTCAAGACAAAGGATCTTTCAAAGCAGATAAATACTGCAAGGCTCTCCTTTGCCAATGAGGACTTTATGAAGGAGCTTTTGGGTCTGACTCCCGGAGCTGTGACAGTTCTCGGACTTATGAACGACAAGGAAAACAGGGTAAGGTTAATTATTGACAAGGACCTTTTAGAGGACGAGTATATAGGCTGTCATCCCTGTGTAAATACTTCAAGCCTTAAGATAAAGACCTCAGACATAACGGAAAAGTTCTTGAAGGCTGTCGGACACGACTATACTGTGGTGGACCTTCCCCGTGAATAGGGCATGACGGAGAATCAAGACTTCAGGGAATGCGGACAGAACAGGTAATTGATAAATAACTAACAATTTTATCAAAAATAAAACAATAAGGTCAACATAATAACACTGCCGTTAAGGAGGAGACTTTTATTTACTAATATTAGTCTGTATGATAAAATTTCAGCAAATAACATGATCCGGATCATGAATTATATGTGTTGCATAGGAGAGTAAGATTATGGATAAATGCTCATTTGACAGCTTTGAGAAAAAGAAGGATTATCTTATATGCATAGACTCCGACGGCTGTGCCATGGATACCATGGATATTAAGCACAAGCACTGTTTCGGCCCTTGTATGGTAAAGGAGTGGGGACTTATGGAGCATGAAAAAGAGGTACTCGATATATGGAATGAAGTAAATCTCTATACCATGACCAGAGGTACCAACCGTTTCAAGGGTTTGCTCCTTACCATGGGACTTTGCGAGGAGCGCGGAATATGCAGCGTCAGCGGTTACGAGGATATATCAGACTGGGCTAAGAATGCAAAGGCTCTGAGCAATACCACCTTGAAGGAGGAGATAGAAAGGAGAGAGCGTGAAGGCGGGGACCCCTCAGCTTTAAAAAAGGCATTGGAGTGGTCTGTAAAGACAAATGAATGTATAGCGGCTCTCCCGGAGGAAGAGATGCTTCCTTTTCCCGGCATGATAGAAAAACTTGAAAAAATGCATGAAGCTGCGGATATAGCTGTAGTTTCATCGGCAAATCCCGAGGCTGTAAAGAGCGAATGGAACAGGCACGGCCTCATATCACACATAGATATAATGCTTACCCAGGAGGTAGGCCCCAAGTCATACTGTATAAAGAAGATGCTTGAGTACGGATATGACAGTGACAAGGTAATAATGATAGGCGACGCCCCCGGAGACAGAAAGTCCGCAGAGAAGGCGGGAGTTAAATTTTTCCCTATTCTTGTAAGGCATGAGGCCGAGAGCTGGGAAAAATTTATGAAAGAGGGTATCGTGAAATTCACCTCCGGCAGCTATGATGACAGCTATCAGACAGAGGTAAATATCGAGTTCGAGAAGGATCTGGGAAAGCTTGATTAAAAACGGAGGTATGACATGCCTGCAGATTATATATTGAGCTGTGAATCCACAGCTGATCTTACAGAGGAATATCTTAAGGAGAGAAATATCCCCTTTGCCTGCTTTTCTTTTCAGATAGACGGGAAGGATTATAAGGATGACTATGGTCACTCTATGGGGATAAAGGAATTTTACGACAGCCTCAGAAGGGGACTTGTTTCAAAGACCTCTCAGGTTCCCGCCTCCGATTATGAGGAGCTGTGGAGACCGTATCTTGAATCGGGAAAGGACATAATCCACATTACTCTTTCGGAGGGAATATCAGGCTCGTACAACTCCGCATGCCTTGCGGTAAGACTCATGCTTGAGGAATTCCCTGAGCGCAGGATATATGTCATAAATTCGGAAAATGCTTCGTCAGGCTATGGACTTATAATGTCTCTTGCGGCAGATAAGAGAGACGAGGGAGCGGATATAGACGAACTGAGAGAATATATCCTCGGAATAAGGGATCATGTACAGGCATGGTTCTTTACCTCGGATCTTACTTATCTTTACAGAGGAGGGAGACTTTCAAAAACAGCCTGCGTATTCGGGACAGCCTTAAAGATATGTCCTGTAATGACGGTGAACCGCATGGGAAAGCTGGAGGCTGTGCTTAAATGCAGAGGAAAGAAGAAGGCTATGGAGGCCTGTGTTTCCAAAATGCTTGAAAACTGTGATGACGGGAATGAATATAAAGGATACTTCTACATCTGTCATTCCGACTGTATGGAGGATGCCATGGCCATGAAGGAAATGGCCGAAAACACTTTTCCGAATATAAAGGGAAAGACTCGCATATTTAATATAGGAACAGTTATAGGTTCGCACACAGGCCCCGGAACATTGGGGATATTCTTTAAGGGCAAGGAAAAGGAGGCTTAAGCCATGGTAAGGCATGTGGTAATGTGGAATTTCAAACCTGAGATAAAGGAAGAAGACAAGGCTGAATTGAAAAGAAATATGAAGGAAAACCTTTCAAAGCTTCAGGGAAAGGTGGAAGGACTCCTGAGCGTAAGCTTTATCGAAAATCCGGAGGAGGGAAGTACACACGAGATAGCTCTTGTTACAGAGCATGAATCCGCAGAGGCTGTGCTTTATTACGGTACACACCCCGAGCATGTAAAGGTGGCGGATACATATGTAAGGCCATATACCTGCGAAAGAGCTTGTCTTAATTATAAAATCTTATAAAGTCCGGTTAAGAATGTCGGAACTTAAAAGCTGATTTTGTTTATTAAATATTGTTTTCTCATATAAAAAAGTCTTCCTGCTTTCGGAAATTGATTCGAAAACAGGAGGACTTTTTGCTGACTTTATTTACATTCTCTCTTTTTATTTACAGTATTTCCTTTGAGTCAAGGATTATGGTGAATGGACCGTCATTTAAAAGCTCGACCTTCATGTCGGCGCCGAAAACTCCACGCTGCGTATCAGGTACATATTTCTTTGCTTCCTCGATTATATACTCGTAGAGCTTTGAAGCGTGCTCGGGCTTTCCCGCCTGTATAAAGCTCGGCCTGTTGCCCTTCTTGCAATCGGCATAAAGTGTGAACTGAGATATGAGAAGCAGCGAGCCGCCGACGTCTGCAAGAGACAGATTGGTCTTGCCCTCAGAGTCCTGAAATATCCTTAATCCGCACATCTTTTTTACGAGCTTGTCCGCTATGGCTTCATTATCCGTATCAGATATGCCTATAAGCACCATAAAGCCTTTGCCTATCTTTCCTTTTATTTCACCGTCCACAGTCACGGAAGCATGCTGTACTCTCTGTATTACAAACTTCATATTTTTATTCTCCTATCACGTTTATTTCATATGTCAGAAAATCGTCAGAAAAAATTATAATAGCAGTCACTAAGGATGTAAAGAATATATCTTGCTTAAAAATTATGTATCAAGTATATTAATAATGTTTGAATATAAGAACGGTATATCAGTGATGTATGAATATAAGAGTGGAGAAATAAACATGAAAATGCTTTTGAGATTGGCTGTGGCCTCTGTATTTTTGGGGATTTTCGGTACATCCTCTCTTGAGGCCTCGGCAGAGCCCGCAAAGGTCATCTATAGGGTGACAGAGTCGGATGGCCCCGGAAGGGAGGCTTCCAATCTTTCCTACAGACTCGACAATTTTGATAAGCCTCAGCAGTTTCAGGGAGGAACGGTAAGCTTCCTTTCTAACGATGCCTCAGAGAGACAGCAGCTTTGCGGCATATTTAAGTCTGCGGACGGCAGCCTTCTTGTGATCGACGGTGGCGTTCCCGAAAATGCCGACAAGCTTGTTTCCGCCATAAGTGCGGCGGGGGGAAGCGTGGACGCATGGCTTATAACTCATCCTCAGGATGATCATGTCGGGGCCCTGTATGAGATACTTCATAACCGAAGCACAGGCATAGAGATAAAAAATATATATTATAATTTCCATGATTTTTCATGGTACTCAAAGGTGGCCCCGGATGAGCAGGGTATGGTATGGAACCTTATGGAGGAATTTGAAAATATAAGGGCTTCGGGATCACCCACAGTGCTCCACTCCGAAATAAAGAAGGGAGACGTTATAGATGTATCCGAAAATATATCCGTGAGGGTACTGAACGATCCCCTCAAGATAGAAGACAGCGCATACTCGGTAAATGATTCCGGAATAATGTATGACATAAGCTTTGAGGGCAAGAACTTTTTTGTACCCGGGGATATGGGGCCCGACGGAGGGGAAGAGCTCCTTAGGGCAGGAGTCCTCGAAGGTTTAAATGCTGATTATTGTGTTATGTCTCATCACGGGCAAAACGGACTTAAGGACAATTTCTATAAGAAGCTTTCACCAAAGGCATGTATATGGAGCTGCCCTGCGTGGATATATGATGCTCAATTCGGAAATTCTGACGGATTAAAGACATATGAGACAAAGCAATGGATAAAGCAGATGAATATAACGGATAACTATTGTACTTATAACGGCGATATAAACTTAAAATAGCACAGAAGCCTCGGTTGATAAAGAGCCTCACGGGAGGAAAAAATCCCATGGGGCTCTTTTCCAATCCTAGAAACCGGTGCAAAATAGTAAAACACGATTTCGGGAGGCGGAAACAAGAATGATAAGCTATGACGGACTTTTCAGACAGATGAGAAAAAGGGAAATCAGCCAGTACAGGCTCCACAAGGAGTTCGGAGTCTCAAAAAGCAGGATATATTATATGAAACATAATAAATACGTGAATACGGATCTTATAGATCTTTTGTGCAGGGTACTTTCATGCGGCGTGCAGGATATAATAAGTATTGAGGAAAAAGAGGAGTCGGAAGCATGATAAGCTACTCAAAACTATGGATTAAACTCAAGAAAGAGAGGATCCCCGGATCTTATATGAGGAAAAAGGCGGATATTTCTCCCGGAACCCTTAAAAGACTTAAAGAAAACGGGCAGGTCTCTCTATATTCTCTTGAGAAGATCTGCAGACTGCTTGACTGCAATATAGGTGAAATAATGGAATATGTGGGGGATTAGAACAAATTTGCTTGCCTATAACTATATAAAGTGGTAGAATGTATGTGTTTGCATATAAATATAGCTTTACGTTTTTACAGTAATCGGGAGTATTATGGATAAGAAATATATTCTGTTCGATCTGGACGGAACACTGACGGATTCATATGAAGGCATTATCAATGCTTTGAAGTACTCGCTTTCGGAGCTTGGGATAGAGCCTGTGCCTGAGACCTTCAGATCGGTTATAGGCCCGCCTCTTAATATTACTTATGAGAATGTATACGGCCTTAAGGGCGAGGATGTGAACCTTGCCATAAAGATATTCAGAGAGTACTACAGCGAGAGGGGTAAGTTTGAAAATCACCTTTACCCCGGGATAGAGGACGTACTTAAGACTCTGTACGCCCACGGAAAGAAGCTGATGCTCTGTACCGCAAAGCCTGAGCATATGGCTCTGCAGATAGTTGAGCATTTCGGATTGTCTCAGTATTTCTGCTTTATGGCGGGAGTTACCGAGGACAGAGTAGGAGAGGTTGCCGAGACCGACCCCAACGCAAGGCGGACAAAGACAGATGTGATAAGATACATCCTCAAGACCAACGATATAAAGGATCCTGAGAATGCTGTCATGGTCGGAGACAGATATTATGACATGACCTCAGCGAAGGAGATGTCCGCACAGGCTCTGGGGGTGCTTTACGGATACGGCACCAGGGAAGAGCTCGTAAAGGCAGGTGCTGATTACATAGCCGAGACAGTAGAGGATATAACAAAAATAATCATTGAGCAGTAGACTTCAGAAGCTGTGAGTATAGAGGGACTGCGGCAAAAAAGAATTAAGTATATACCAAGATACTCTTTTTGCCGAGTCCTTTTTAATTTGAAGGAGGGATTTTTTTGAAGGGAGCGATCACTCAGGAGGAAAGATATACTCAGATGATGAATGAGCCTGTGGAGACTCTTATCCCCAAGATGGCAGTCCCCACCATAATCAGCATGCTCGTTACCTCAATATATAATATGGCGGACACTTTCTTTGTCAGCAAGCTGGGAACCTCGGCTTCAGGGGCTGTAGGCATAATTTTTTCTCTGATGGCCATTATACAGGCCCTCGCCTTTATGATAGGTATGGGGACGGGGAACAATATAGCAAGGCTTTTAGGCCAACAGAAGAAGGAAGCCGCAGAGCGCTACGCCGCTGTCGGCTGGATCACGGAGTTTGCAGTGGGTGTCATACTTGCGGCTGTATGTCTTTTTGCTCTTGAGCCTCTTGTGATCCTTCTCGGGGCTACCGAGACCATAGCTCCCTATGCTATGGACTATGCAAAGTACATACTTTATGCCGCGCCTTTTATGATGTGTTCCTTCGGCATGAACAATATGCTGAGATTTCAGGGCAACGCTTTTTATGCGATGCTTGGCATAACCTCCGGCGGAATATTAAATATGATACTTGACCCGATACTGATATTCGGATTTGATATGGGGATAGCGGGAGCGGCCATAGCCACAGGCTTCAGCCAGTTCGTGTCATTTCTCATACTGCTTATGCAGTGTAATTTTAACCCCTCCTGCATACCCATAAAGCTCTCGGGATTCAGGCCGAGCACAAAAATTTATATGAATATAATAAGAAGCGGCATACCGTCTCTCACAAGGCAGGGAATATCAAGCATAGCGGTCATAATACTCAATCACGCCTCGCATCCCTACGGAGACGCCGCCATTGCTGCGGTAAGCATAGTAAACAGATTCATGAATTTCCTGAATTCCGCGGTAATAGGCTTCGGTCAGGGCTTTCAGCCGGTGGCGGGCTTTAATTTCGGCGCCGGAAATTATGACAGAGTGCTTAAGGCCTTTCGCTTCTGTATAAAGGTGGCGACGGCGGTACTTTTGGTATTTGCCGTAATATCGTTTATATTTGCGGATCCTATCATTGCACTTTTCAGAAAAGAGGATCTTGAGGTCATGAGGATAGGCTCCGTTACTCTGAGGCTTCAGTCTGTAACATTGCCACTTCTCGGATATATCACTATGTGCAACATGTTTACTCAGACTATCGGCTACGGTTTCAGGTCAAGTATAATATCCCTCTTAAGACAGGGAATATGCCTGATCCCCGTACTCTTTATCTTCCCCGGGATATTCGGACTTTTCGGTATAGAGGTCTCACAAACTGTGGCGGATGTATTGAGTTTTGTGATAGCAGGCTTTATAGTAAGAGGCATAGTCCGCGAGCTTGAAGAAAAAGCTGAGGACAAAATAAAGATAAGGACATAAAAACAAAGACAGGAAAGTAAAAATGGGTAAGATCAAGGATTCAGGCTTTTACACAAAAGGAAAGGACATTTACGGAAGATACAGCCAAAAAAGAGATACTGTATTAAGAAAAGCCGCAAGGCCGAAGGAGAAATTTCCGGATGAACCGGAAAAGAAGGTCTTTGCAAAGGGCTGCGGATTTTACAAGCTCTTTTGGGTATTTGTATTGGGTTCATTTTATGGGGATATAGTGGAAACTCTCTGGTGCAGGATCACGGCGGGAGAGTGGATGAGCCGAAGCTCCCTCGTTTTCGGGCAGTTTTCCATAGTATGGGGCCTCGGATGCTTCCTTTTGACACTGTTTCTTCACAGGCTCATAGGCAAGGACGACAGATATATTTTCCTCTGCGGAACGCTTTTGGGAGGAGCCTTTGAGTACTTTTGCTCTGTGTTTACAGAGAAGGTGTTCGGATGCATCTTCTGGGACTACAGCCACATACCCTTTAATCTTAACGGAAGGGTAAATCTGCTTTTCTGCTTTTTCTGGGGGATAATGGCTCTCGTATGGTTAAAGATCATATACCCCTGGATGAGCCACGGAATAGAGAAGATCCCCATAAGGTTCGGAAAGATAATGACATTCATACTTATAATATTCTTTGCCTTTGACATAGCAATTTCTGCCGCGGCTCTCTACAGAATGAAGACAAGGGCGGAGGACATACCTCCCGCAAACTGGGCCGAGAGGTATGTGGACGAGCATTTCTCTGACGAGTGGCTTATGGAAAGATACAGAAACCTCAAGACTGTAGAGCATGCGGAAAGTACTTTTGACATAAATCTGGGGCAACCTGTGACCTCCCGGGATGATAAAATAAGATAAAATTAATTTATACTGAAGCTGCAGGCTGAAATCCGTAAAATAAACGTAAGGAATTTTTGTAAGGCTCTATGCTATAATACTTTTGCAATTATTGAAAATTCAGAGGATCTTACGTAATATGAAGAGATTTAAAAATATTTTAAAGGGACTCTTCCTTGGCGGAATACTTGCGGCGCTCTCCGCAGGCAGCGCCTTTGCCGAGGATGACATAACAAAGACCTTTATCGCCGGTACTCAGATAAACGGAGTTGTAGTCGGCGGAAGGACTGTGGAGGAGGCCGGAAAGGCTATAGCTGATTCCTACAGCAATACCTACAGCCTCACCATAAACGAGAAAAACGGAGAGCAGGAAAAGATATACGGCGGAGACATAAGCCTTACAACTACTGTATCTCCCGAGCTCTTAAATGAGCTTTTGGCAAAGCAGAACGCCGCAGGCAGAGTATTCGGAAGCGAAGTTCCCATAAATACTCCCTTAAGCGTCACTACCTCCTATGATCAGGAAAAGCTCAACTCAAAGCTGGACAGCTTAAGCTGCATTACAGATCAGGTTAAGACCTCGAATGCATATATAAGCGCCTATGAGGAGGGCAAGGATTTCACCATAATACCCGAGGTATACGGAGACAGTCTTAATGTTGAAAAGACCAAGGAGGCCATAACTCAGGCTGTATCATCAGGTCAGACATACATTGACCTCAACAGCATCGGAGTATACGATGAGGTCACAAAGACAGCTCAGGATCCCGCGCTTTTAAAGCTCATGGAGGACATGAACAAATGCGTGGACATGACCATCACATATAAGATAAGAGGAAACGATGAGGTCCTCCCCGGCTCTGTGATAGTTACATGGCTTACGGGAACAGACGAGGGCGGCCTTATGGGAGTTGACTCAAATCAGGTCTATGCCTATATAGACGGTCTGAAGGCAAAGTATGACACCTCCGGTACCACGAGGACCTTGAAGACAGCTACAGGAAGAGACGTGAGCGTAAGCGGAGCCTACGGCTGGGCCATAGACAGAGACAAGGAGGCGGCTGCCCTTATAGGAATGATAAGGACAGGCACTACTCAGGACAGAGTCCCCGAGTACTCCAAGAAGGCTGCTTCCGAGACGGGAAATGACTGGGGAAATACCTATGTAGAGGTCGATCTTACAGGACAGCATGTCTACATGATAAAGGATGGAGCCCTTGTATGGGATGCTCCCTGCGTTACGGGAAATGTGTCGAAGGATTACACCACACCTGCAGGAATTTATTCCATATACTCCAAGGAACGCGACAGGGTCCTCAGAGGAGCGAAGCAGGCTGACGGAAGCTATGAGTATGAAAGCCCCGTTTCCTATTGGATGCCCTTTAACGGCGGAATAGGACTCCATGATGCAAACTGGAGAGGAAGCTTCGGAGGAGACATATATAAGACGAGCGGCTCTCACGGCTGTGTGAATCTGCCCCCTTCAAAGGCGCCCGCACTTTTTGATCTTATATATGTAGGATGCCCTGTAATATGCTATAATTACTAAAGCTTAAGATTTGAAGCGGGAAATAATACGAAAATATAAATTCAGTTTTTAAATTTGTAAGATATTGACATATTTTAGATGTAGGTTTTTTAAGAACTGATGTGTATAATATATACCAAGCAAGAATTTGGAAGGAGAAATGCTTATTTATGAAAAAGACAGTAAAGCTGACCGCAGCTCTCTCAGCAGCTGCACTTATGGCTCTGGCAGGAGCTGCAGGAAACAACGCGGTTTTATCAGATATATTGGGAGGAATGGTGAGCTATGCCGCTGAGGGCTGGCAGCAGTCAGGCGGAACATGGTATTACTACGGAAGCGACGGAAATCCTGTTACTGACGAGCTCAAGAGATCGGACGGAATCTGGTATTACCTCGGCTCTGACGGAACTATGCAGACCGACTATATGTACGAGGACGAGGACGAAAATATCTACTACTTCAACTCTGACGGAGCTATGGTGACAAACAGCTGGCTTCTCTACGAGGACGGAGGAGAATCAAACTGGTACTACTTTGACGGATCAGGAAAGGCTGCAAAGAGAAAGAGCGACAGCGACAATATCTACACAAGATCCATAGACGGAAAGACCTACGGCTTCGATGAGGACGGAAGGATGCTTTACGGTTGGGTAGACGAGGACGGAGAGCTCATTGAGGATGAAGAGGACGCCTTCATGGACGCGAAGTATTACTTCGGAGACTTTGACGACGGACAGATGAGGAAGAACACTTGGGAGCTCTATGAGGAGACTTCCGAGGAGGAGAGTAACGTCGATGGTATCAAATACGAGGATAAAGACGAGCTCTGGTTCTTCTTTGATTCAAGCGGAAAGAAGGTAGTACCCTCAGAGGGCAAGGAAACAATAGAAAAGACTATAAACGGAAGCAAGTATATCTTCGATCAGAACGGAGTTATGCTTTCAGACTGGATAATCTCATCTTCATCAACAGCAAGCCCTTCATTCAAGTACTTCTCAGGTGACGAGGACGGACACATGAGAAAGGAGACTTGGATCTACGCTGTTCCCAGCAAGGAGATGGATGAGGAAGATTACGATAACGATGAGTACAGCTGGTTCTATGTAAATAAGAGCGGTAAGGCTTATACTGACGGAATCGACAAGGTAAAGGGAAAGAAGTACGCCTTTGACGATAAGGGCAGAATGCAGACTGAGTTCGTTCTTTTGGATGGTGATGGTAAGTTCAAAGATAACTTCACAGTAGAGGATGACGACATTGAGTCTGATGACTTTAAGGACAGCAGCAGCGATCTCTTTGATGATATCTCATCAGGAACACTCTACTACTTCGACGCTGACGAGGAGAACGGCGGACAGATGAAGACCGGAAAGAGCGTTAAGGTAGAGCTTGCTGACGATACATATACCTTCGGCTTCAATAAGGACGGAAAGGCTTACGGCTCAGGCGGAAAGCTCGAGGAGGAGAGCAGAAAGTACTACATAAACGGACTTCTTCTCGCAGCCGATAAGGAGGCAAAGTACGGTGTCGTACAGACTGAGAATGGATTTGTTGTTGTAAACTCAAGCGGAACTATTCAGAAGGGTAACAAGAAATCTATTAAGGATGGCAATGGCGGATATATCCTTATAAATGAGGATAAATACTATGGCTACTACGATGATGACGACCACAAACCCGTATGGGAGGACGGAGCCGCATATGAGTATGACAGCGATGCTGACGATAAAAAGGGAGAGCCTATAGGTGAGGATCATGGCGCATCCATTATCCCCGACGATATGGTAGTATACAGAGCCAACTAATCCATAACTTAATAAAAACATTGAGCGTTACATCTTATTTAATACAATTAAGGTGTGGCGCTCATTTTATGTCTCTGCTATAATTAATCACAGTCTGTGTTATCCTAAGCTGATAAATCTATGCTAAGGATACAGATGCTAAATGCAAAGTAAGCATAAATATAAAATAAACAAGAGCATTGATATGGATAAGAAAGATAAAAATAATTTAATTATAAGAAAAGCCTCCGAGGCTGAACTTCCTCAAATAATGGAGATATACGAGGCGGCAAGGGCTTATATGGCTAAAAACGGAAACCCTACCCAGTGGACAGACGGATATCCTTCCAAGGAGCGTATAAGGGAGGACATGAGCGGGGGAGATCTCTATGTATGCGTTGATGCAAAAGGAAATGAGGCTGACACTACAGGACATGCTTTGGATCCGGACAAAGCTCAGGACATCCTTGCGGTATTTGCATTCTTTATCGGAGTGGAGGATCCCAACTATGGATATATAGAGGACGGCGAGTGGCTTAATGACAGGCCCTACGGAGTCATCCACAGGATAGCGGTATCCGAAAAGGCCCATGGAAGGGGAGTGGGACTTTACTGCCTTGAGAAGTGCTTTGAGCGCTGTGACAATCTCAGGATAGACACTCACAAGGACAATATCCCCATGCAGAAGGTAATAAAGAAAGCGGGATTTTCCTATTGCGGCGTCGTGTATATGGAGGACGGTTCTCCGAGATTTGCCTATATGAAGACAAAACAGCTTCCATAAAAAGACGTAAATAAAGACATAAAACGAGTTGCCCCGCAAACAGGGTGACAGGATACATAATTAAAGTTTTAAAAGAAACGGAGTAAACCGGTATGACAGATTTTCTTGTCAGACATTTTGTCAAAAACAGTGAGGATACAGATAACAGGATAGTGAGGACGGCTTACGGCCAGCTCTCAGGAGGAGTAGGCATTGCACTTAATATCATATTGTTTGCTGTAAAGCTTTTGATAGGCTTTATAAGCAATTCGGTCTCTGTAATGGCGGACGCCTTCAACAACCTCTCCGATGCGGCCTCAAGTATTATCTCCTTTGTGGGAGCGCGAATGGCGGGAAAGCCCGCCGATGAGGAGCACCCCTTCGGCCATGGAAGGATAGAATATATCTCAGCCTTCATAGTGGCATTTTTGGTTTTACTGGTGGGAGTTTCTCTCTTTAAGAGCTCCGTAGCAAAAATATTCACACCGGAGGATATGACATTTTCATATATCTCCGTCATTATCCTTTTGATATCGGTGCTGGGTAAGCTGTGGCTTTCGGCCTTCAATACAAAGCTCGGAAAAAGGATAAATTCTCAGGTAATGCTTGCCACAGCAGCTGATGCAAGGGGAGATGTCCTTGCCACCTCGGCCACCATCTTGTCGCTCCTCCTTTACAGCCTTTTTTCTATAAACTGCGACGGATTTATAGGAGTGATAGTCTCCGTCTTTGTACTTAAGGCGGGTTATGAGATAGCAAAGGATACTCTTCAGCCTATCATAGGCGAGGCCATAGATCCTGAGATGTATGAGAGGATAAGCGAGTTTGTCAGAAAATATGAAGGTGTTGTGGGAAGCCACGACCTTATAGTAAACAACTACGGGCCTTCAAACAGCATAGCAAGCATCCATGTGGAGCTTCCCAATACCATGACTCTCGATGAGGCCCATTGCCTCCTGGACAAGATAGAAAACGATGCGAAGAGAGAGCTTGGAATACTTCTCGTCACCCATGCGGATCCCGTTGACTTAAATGACAAGAGCACAAACGAGGTGAGAGCTATAGTAGATGAGGTGGTGAGAGCGGAAAAGGATCCCGGCATATCCTTCCACGATCTAAGGCTTGTTCACGGCTCGGAGGGGATAAACGCAGTCTTTGACCTTGTTACACCTTGGAATTATGAGGAGGACAGGATAAGGCATATTATCGGAAGGATAAAGAAGAGCGTAAAAGAAAAGGACAGCAGATTGAACTGCATAATAACTATAGAGCACAGCTACGGTGCATAAAAAAGTCGGCAGGTTTATCTTGCCGACTTTAAAAATGCATCCAGAGCGGAATTCATATTGTTTTCATCATAGGTAAAGCCTATAGTCCTCTTTTTTACAGGAGGCTTTAATGGTATTTGAACAAGGGTCCCCTCGTGGAGCTCCTTAAGGACGAACTCCTTAATGACAGCGGCCACTCCGAGGCCGATCTTTGCAAACTCTATAAGAAGATCCATAGTTGATATCTCAAGCACCTGGCGGGGAACCACACCTATCTCCTTTAAGTGTTCGTCGATAAATCTCCTGGTAAGGTTCTCCTTGTCAAGGAGCATGATATTTGCTGTCTCAAAGATATCCGTGTCCTCGCCTTCTCTCAGGTAGAGATTCTTGAGATAATCGGGCGTAGCCACAAACACATCCTCTATCTCCATGACGGTAGAGAACTTAAGCCCGTGCTTTAAGGGGACAGAGCCCATTCCCACAAGGCCTATATCAAGCTTTTTCTGTTCAAGCTTTTGGACAGTCTTTGCGGTAGCCTGATTTTCTATGGTTATCTTCATGTGAGGATATTTTATCAAAAATTCCTTGAGATAAGGTATAAGGATATACCGGCACAGCGTATTGCTGACGCCTATCCTCAAGTGCCCGATATTAAATTCCCTCAGTCTTTTCAGCTCATCCTCACCGCGGTCTATATAATCGAAGGCCTCGCTGACATGGTTAAAAAGTATCTCGCCCTCGGCCGTGAGGTGGACACCTCTTGAATTCCTGGAGAAGAGCTTCACGCCCAGATGATCCTCCAGCTTCACTATTGACTTTGATATGGCGGGCTGGCTTATGTAAAGCTTTTTTGCGGCTTTACTGATATTTCCCGACTTAGCCACTTCAAAAAAAACTTTGTAAGATGATAATGCTTGTTCCATAACTTACCCTTATATAAATCATTAGTATTATGTATTTTAACTATACCGGATATTATGATAAAATACAACAATGATAAAAGGATTTTTAATAAAAATACAGGAGAAGCTTTATGGGAATGACAATGAGCCAAAAGATTTTGGCAGCACACACAGGAAAGAATGAGCTTGAAGCCGGTGAGCTTATTGAGGCCGATATTGACCTTGTGCTCGGAAATGACATAACCTCCCCGGTCGCAATAAGGGAGATGGCTAAAATAAATGCGGATAAGGTCTATGATAAGGATAAGGTAGTCCTTGTTATGGACCATTTTGTACCTAATAAGGATATTAAGTCGGCGGAGAATGCAAAGACCTGCAGGGAGTTTGCCTGCAGCCAATGCATAAGTCATTTTTATGATGTCGGGAAAATGGGAATAGAGCACGCCCTTATACCTGAAAAGGGGCTTTGCCTTCCCGGAGACCTTGTGGTGGGAGCGGACTCCCACACAGTCACCTACGGAGCTCTCGGAGCATTTTCCACAGGAGTCGGCTCCACAGATATGGCGGCTGCCATGGCTACGGGAAAGCTTTGGTTCAAGGTGCCTCAGGCCATAAGGATAAGGCTTAAGGGCAAGCCCTCAAAATATGTTACAGGAAAGGACCTCATCCTTCATATTATAGGAAAGATAGGTGTGGACGGAGCGCTTTATCAGTCTATGGAGTTCTGCGGAGAGGGAGTAAAGTATCTTTCTATGGATGACAGGCTTGCTATCTGCAACATGGCTATAGAGGCAGGCGGAAAGAACGGAATATTCCCTGTGGACGATCAGACCCTCGAGTATGTGGCCACACATCTTTCCGAAAAGAACAGAGCCCTCTTTGGAGAAAACGCGGATATAGAGGAGATAAAGAAGGGAATAGGCTCTGTAATAGGGCATATATATGAGGCTGACGATGACGCCGTATATGCTGCGGAGCTTGAGATAGACCTCTCAGAGCTGAAGCCCACAGTATCCTTCCCTCACCTTCCTTCAAACACAAGGACCATAGACGAGGCTGAGGACATGAAGGTAAAGATAGACCAGGTTGTCATCGGCTCCTGCACAAACGGAAGGATAAGCGACATGAGGCAGGCTGCCGAAGTGTTAAAGGGAAGAAAGGTTGCGGATAATGTGCGCTGCATAATTATCCCCGCTACCCAGGAGATATATCTTCAGTCCATGAGAGAGGGACTTCTTGAGATATTCATAGAGGCGGGAGCTGTAGTTTCAACACCCACCTGCGGACCCTGTCTCGGAGGACATATGGGAATACTTGCGGACAAGGAGCGCTGCGTCTCCACCACCAACAGAAATTTCGTCGGACGTATGGGCGCAAAGACTTCGGAGGTATATCTTGCAAGCCCCTATGTGGCTGCCGCAAGCGCTGTTACAGGTTATATATCAAGCCCCGCTTCGATAATGTAAATTTTAAAGTTTGAGAGGTTCGCACTTATGAGAGCAAAGGGAAAAACAATTAAATACGGGGACAATATAGACACAGACATTATAATCCCCGCCAGATATCTTAATATAATGGACAGAAAGGAGCTGGCCTCACATTGTATGGAGGACCTTGACGCGGATTTTGCAAAGAAGGTAAATGACGGCGATATCATAGTCGCAGGAAGCAATTTCGGCTGCGGCTCATCAAGAGAGCATGCTCCTCAGGTAATAAAGGACAGCGGAGTCGGCTGCGTCATTGCGGAGTCCTTCGCAAGGATCTTTTACAGAAACGCCATAAACATAGGACTTCCCATAATCGAGTGTCCCGAGGCGGCAAAGGCCATTAATGACGGAGACGAGGTCGAGATAAATTTTGACACGGGAGATATAAAGGACATTACAAAGAATGAGAGCTTTAAGGCTCAGCCCTTCCCGGGCTTTCTTCAGAGCATGATAAATGCGGGAGGACTCATTAACTATATAAATGAGAAGTCCGAAAATAAACAATAGAATCGAATGAAACCGGATACAAAAGGCGGACAGGCTGACATCAGTCAGCTTATATCCGCCTTTTTTGCAGCTTTTGAGGCCTTGAGCATAAGCTCAAGCACAGCATGGGCATAGTTCGAGGCCCTGCTGATGTCGGAAAAGATATTATCGTCATATATGGCATATATATCCTTTCCCTTGTACTCCTCATAAAATCCCGGAGTGAATATCTCCTTGGGCTGAGGGAAAAACAGCCCCGTTTTCTTCATATAACAGGTCTTTGCCGTAGCCTTTTTCTTTGCGCCCTTATCCACAAATTCTCCTACGGACTTATGAACCGCATAGTCTTCATAGATGAGATAATAATAATCTTTATAATTATTGAAAAAATACTTGAGCTCGCCCTCGCGCATCTCGGCTGTTATATTAAGATTTTCATCTGACATGGCAATATTAAAAGGCCCTGTACTGAAGTCAAGGGGCACAGGGAGCCTTGCGGGCAGCTGATAGTTTAAGTCAAGGACCGAGCCTCCTGCATTAAAGCCGAGTTCTGAGAGATCGACCGTCTCATGGGAGGATAGCTTAAGCTCGGAGCTGAACATATCATTATATGAGAGGACAGAGAGCACCCGGGGCATATCAAGAATGTCCTCCTCGTTGTGAAGAAGCAGCATGTCAAGAAGCTCTGTTGCCTCGTCACCCTTTTGCTTTCTTTTGAGATAGTCCTCATAGACGTATATCAACTCACCTCCGCTATAGCCGTCCTCTCTGTACAGCCCGAGAAATTTTTCAACTGATTTCAGCTTGCAGTCGCTAAGCCCCAGAATGCTCTTTAATGGTTTTACTTTTCTGTAAAGGTCAAGGCTTATTATATCCGTGAAGTCATAGGAGAGCCTGTAGTTTTTTATGCAGCCCTTCATGAAGGGGATGTCAAACATGTCACCATTATAGTGGATGAGTATGAGATTTCCGGGAAGCCTCCTTTTCTTATTTACAAGCTCAAAGAAGGAGTCGATGAGCGCCTCCTCATCCAATATGCTCTTTGCAAAGTATTGGGCAAAGATCCATTTTTTATCCTCCGAGAAAAGAACGCCTATAAGGTACAGAGATGACCTTCCGAAGCTTAAGCCTGTGGTCTCTATGTCAAAAAATACAAGATTTTCCTCAGGGCCTAAAAGCTTCGGGTCATAAGCGAAATTCGGGTTTACTTCTTTTTTTATCGTGATCATAGTGAATTCTTCCTTAAAAGATACGGTCTCGCCGATCATGAGTAAGCTCACATTGGCTCGGGTCCGTTGATTTCAGCACCATAAATTATAGCAAAATAAAGAAATGTTTTAAAGCGTAAACCCTGGTGTCTCAGCGTTGATATGACAGCCGGTATGTGGTAAACTTATATTAAATATGCTTTTAGGACAGCACGGAGATTGAACAGATGATAAGCTATGTGAGAGGGATCTTAAGTGATATAGGAGAGGGCTTTGTGGTAGTTGAGGCCTGTGGTATAGGGTATATGATATATGTCCCTGCGACGGTACTTCCGGGGCTCCCGCCTTTAGGTGATGAGATAAAGATATACACGCATTTTTCCGTAAAGGAGGACGGACAGTCTTTATACGGCTTCCTTCAGAAGGAGGACAGAGAGATGTTCAGGCAGCTTTTGGGAGTCAACGGAGTGGGTCCCAAGGGGGCTCTCGGGATCCTTTCGGTTCTGAGGCCCGATGAGCTGAGGCTTGCCATAATATCCGGGGACGCAAAGGCCATAAGCCGAGCTCAGGGCATAGGCCTTAAGACGGCACAGAGAGTCATACTGGACCTTAAGGACAAGGTTTCCATGCCTGACCTCGGAGATGTGACCGGGGGATATGGAGACATAGCCTCGGGCGGAGCCTTTGCTTCAGGCTCACAGGGAGCCTTCGGAGAGGCTATGGAAGCCCTTATCTCTCTCGGATACTCAAGGAGCGAGGCGGGCACAGCCTTAAGGAAAGTGAAAAACTCAGGGATAGGAGAGGATGCCGGAGCCGAGGCTATACTTAAGCAGGCTTTAAGAAATTTTTAAAGTGAAGCTTAAGGAAAATATCTTGTGTTTCAGATAAAATATAATAAAAACATCTTTTGGGAAGAAACTTGAAAATATATGGAAAGAAAGATAATAAGCACTGATGTAAGTGAAGAGGAAAAGAAAATAGAGACCTCCCTGAGGCCGAAAAGACTTGATGAATATATCGGACAGTCAAGGATCAAGGAAATGATGAAGGTCTATATTGAGGCGGCAAAAAACAGGGGAGAATCTTTGGATCATGTTCTTTTTTACGGGCCTCCCGGACTGGGAAAGACTACTATCGCGGGCATAATCGCAAACGAGATGGGTGTGAATATGAAGGTCACCTCAGGGCCTGCAATAGAGAAGCCCGGGGAGATGGCGGCGATACTCAACAATCTTCAGGCGGGAGACGTGCTTTTTATAGACGAGATACACAGGCTCAACAGACAGGTTGAGGAGGTGCTTTACCCTGCCATGGAGGATTTTGCCATAGACATAATGTTGGGCAAGGAAGCATCCGCAAGGAGCATAAGGCTGGACCTCCCGAGATTTACTCTTGTGGGGGCAACCACCAGAGCGGGACTTCTCACAGCGCCCTTGAGAGACAGATTCGGCATGGTCCAAAAAATGGAATTTTATACCCCTGAGGAGCTGAAGGAGATAGTTATACGCTCCGCAGGAGTACTGGGAGTGGGAATAGATGAGGAAGGGGCAATGCGTATAGCAAGACGCTCGAGAGGAACGCCGAGGCTTGCAAACAGGCTCCTTAAGAGAGTCAGGGACTTTGCAGAGGTAAAGTATGACGGCGTAATAACAAGGGAGGTCGCCGACTTTGCCCTTGACATACTTGACGTTGACAAGCTTGGTCTTGACAATAATGACAGGACCATACTCTCGACAATAATCGGGAAATTCGGAGGCGGGCCTGTGGGAATAGACACCCTTGCCGCAGCCCTTTCGGAGGATTCGGGGACTCTTGAGGATGTGTACGAGCCGTATCTTCTTATGAACGGACTTATACAGAGGACTCCCAGAGGGCGAATAGCCACAGAAAATGCCTACAGACATCTGGGCATCCCCTATACAGGCGGGAGGGCAAAGGACGAGGTATACGGCCAGCAGAGGCTTGACCTTTAGAGGCCTGAAAGATCAGATATACAGTCATACATAAATATCCCTAAAGAGGTACATATATGAACGAGACAAATTCTACAGAGGTTTTGATAGACGGCAAGGTATACACTATAAGCGGCGCCGAGGACACTTACATGCAGCAGGTGGCCGCATTTATAAATAAAAAGCTTGAGGAGATAAGGAAGATCCCCGGATATTCGAGGCTTGACTCCGAGTACAAGAGACTTCTTCTTAATCTCAATCTTGCCGACGAGTATTTCAAATCGGAGATCGAGCTTAAAAGGCTTATGAAGGAAAAGGCCGAGTCCGAAAAGGATCTCTATGGTCTTAAGCACGATCTCATCAGCACTCAGATGAAGCTTGATGCCGCCTTAAAGCAGCAAAAGAGCGTGGAGAAGAGCTATAATGAGCTCAAGGCAAAGTATGAGGAGCTTAAGCGTGAAAGCAAATAATTATACTGAACTCCTGTCACCTGCGGGAAGCATGGAATGTGTAAGGGCTGCTGTGAACGCGGGTGCGGATGCTGTCTATATGGGTGGAAAGCGCTTCGGAGCAAGGGCCTATGCCGAGAGTGCCGTATCCGAGGAGGATGAGCTCCTTTCGGCTATTGATTATTGTCACCTTCACGGAGTGAAGGTCTACATGACAGTAAACACTCTCCTGAAGGACAGGGAGCTTTCTGAGCTGTATGATTACATGCTTCCCTATGTTGAAAGAGGCGTGGATGCAGCCATAGTTCAGGATATGGGAGTCCTTGAGTTTATAAGAGAGAGCTTTCCGAGGCTTCCTATACACGCAAGCACCCAGATGACCGTAACAGGCCACTACTTTGCAGGGCTCCTTAAGGACATGGGAGCGGTAAGGGTAGTGACGGCAAGAGAGCTTTCTCTTGAGGAAATAAAGACTATAAAAGACAGAGTTGATATAGAGATAGAGGCCTTTGTCCACGGAGCCCTGTGCTACGCCTACAGCGGGCAGTGCCTTATGAGCTCCGTAATAGGCGGAAGGAGCGGAAACAGAGGAAGGTGCGCAGGACCCTGCAGACTGCCCTACGATGTGCTTGACGACAGGATGAGGAGCATAGGAAAGAGCGGGGAAAGATATGTTTTAAGCCTTAAGGACTTGAACACTCTTCCTTACCTCGCAAAGATGCTGTATTCGGGAGTATGCTCCATGAAGATAGAGGGAAGGGTAAAGAGCCCTCTCTATGTGGCGGGAGTCACCTCCGTATACAGGAAATATCTTGATCTTGCCATAAAGCTTTTTAACGAGGCCGGAGACAGTGAGCCCGGGCTTATACCTGTAGAGCCCGAGGATATGAGGATCCTTTCGGAGATATATGACAGGGGAGGTTATACCGCAGGCTATCTCACCGAGCACAACGGCAGAGATATGGCCGCACTTTTTGAAAAGCCCGAGAAGAGATTTCCCGACGAGGAGATCATAGGAAGGATACGCAGGGAATACCTTGAGACCGACAGGAAGATACCTCTTTTTGCAAAGCTCACAGCAAAAAAGGGTGAGAGGCTTTCCCTTAAGCTTAAGTACGATTACAGAGGCTTAAGCTGTGAGGAAACGGTATTTTCGGATACAACTGTCGAATCCGCCATCAACAGAGCCATAAGCAGAGACGAGCTTTCCGAAAGGATATCAAAGCTCGGAAATACCTGCTTTTACTTGGAGGATACAGAAATCGACGCCGACGATGATATTTTTATACCTGTCAAACAGATAAATGAAATAAGGAGAGCTGCTGCAGATGCTATTACAGGAAAGATACTTGAGAGCAGGAGTGGAAACAGAGGAACAGCTCAGGGCCTGCATTGATGCCCCTGAGCTTTCTTTAATATATATAGACACAGGATATTTTGCCCCTGAGATGTGGAGGGAAAAGGCGGAGGCCGTAAGGAAAAGCGGGAAGCTTTGCGCCGCGAGGTTTCCTCACATATTCAGGAAAGAGGCGGACAGGCTTTTTACTGAAAATATAGAGGAGCTGAGTGCTTTTGACGCATTTTTGCTGCGCTCCTTTGAGGAATTGGGATTTATATATGAAAGGCTCCATAAGGAAGGAAGGCATATACCTCCCCTTATCTTTGACCACAGCATGTACAGCTTTAACCTTGAAGCCTTGAGGGCGGCGGCAGGGCTTGGAGCCGACACGATCACGCTTCCTCTTGAGCTTAACATGAGAGAACTGAAATACCTCTGCTCCAAATATCGTATATATAAGGAAAAGAAAGAGGCAGAGACTAAACAGGCACCCGGGATTGAGCTTACAGTCTACGGCAGGATACCTATGATGGTGACTGCCCAGTGCGTAAAAAAGACAAAGGCGGGCTGTGACAAAAAGCCCTGTGTGCTTTACCTTAAGGACAGGAAAAATGAGCTTATGCCCGTAAAAAACTGCTGCAGCTTCTGCTATAATACTGTGCTCAATTCAAAGCCCACAGTGATCTACGACATGAAGGATGAGATAGAGGAGCTTGCCCCTGATTTTATGAGACTTGAGTTCACTGTTGAAGACTATAAAGATACCGCAAGGATCATATCTGAGGCTGCAAAAATATGGAGCAGCACGGGAAAAGATATCGAAAAAAGATCCGGGAGAGCGGAAGATTTTACAAGGGGACACTTTAAGAGAGGCGTTGAGTAATTGTATAAGCAGAGCAATATGACCGGCAAGCGGAGCAACAGGATAACGGAGTAACTGTGTATGGTAAATATATATGTAGAGATAAGTAAATATCTTATTATAATCGTTATGGCTCTCTACACCTTCTGCAATTTCAGATATTTCTCAGTCACGGATAAGACCGCGGCAGACGGATATTGCAGGGTGCAGCGGAGGGCTGTGATTATACTGCAGCTTATCGCCTACAGTGTCATATATTTAAAGACAGAGGATCCTGCAATAATTATATTTTTCCTTGCACAAGCTGTATTTGTTACAGTTTATCTGAAACTTTCTGTTGTATTCTATAAAAATATATCAAAGCTTCTTTTGAACAACATCTGCATGTTTATAAGCCTGGGACTTATAATGCTCACAAGGCTTGACCTCAATGATGCTATGAGGCAGTTTGTGATAATAGCCATAAGCGCTGTCATAACATGGGTCATACCTCTCATTGTAGACAAGGTATGGGGAATAGCATCATGGAGCTTCCTCTATATGGGAGCGGGGCTTTTGCTGCTTTTGGCAGTGCTCTTCACAGGAGATGTCACCTACGGAGCGAAGATGGAGCTTGAGCTTGGGCCCATAGCCTTTCAACCCTCGGAGTTTGTGAAGATAACCTTTGTATTCTTTGCCGCAAGTATGCTGGGAAGATCGGTGGACTTCAAAAATATAGTCATAACCTCAGCCATTGCGGCGCTTCATGTGCTCATACTTATAGCCTGCAGGGACCTGGGTACAGCCCTTATATTCTTTATAGCCTATGTGGTGATACTCTATATAGCCACGGGAAAAAAGATATATGTCATTATGGGAGGAGGTATGTTCTCTCTGGCGGGAGTCTTTGCCTACAGGCTGTTTTCCCATGTGAGGACAAGAGTTGCGGCGTGGCTTGATCCTTGGAGCGATATCACTGACAAGGGATACCAGATAGCCCATTCACTTTTTGCCATAGGTACGGGAGGCTTTGTGGGTATGGGTCTTATGCAGGGAATGCCTCAGAGGATCCCCATAGTGGAGAAGGATTTTATCTTTTCGGCCATCTCTGAGGAAATGGGAGCCGCTGTTGCACTCTGTATAATACTTCTTTGCCTCGGATGCTTTCTCCAGATGATGACAGTGGCCACATACATGGATATGAGCTTTTACAAGCTTGTCGCTGTAGGACTCGGCTTTGAATATATAGTCCAGGTCTTTCTGACCATAGGAGGGGTGACGAAGTTCATTCCTTCCACAGGAATAACTCTTCCCTTCATGAGCTACGGAGGAAGCTCCATATTAAGCTCCTTTGCTCTGTTTATGGTGGTGGAAGGACTTTATCTGATAAAGAAAAATGAGGACGAGGCTTTCATGGAGGAGTACGACGAGGAATATGAGTCTGATGAATAAAAAAAAGGATGATTCAGATAGCGGAATAAAGTCGAGAAATCTGAGGAACAGGTCAAACCGCAGCATACTGCACATAACCTATGCTGTCACGGTGGTGTTTATCCTTCTCATAGCTTACTTTATGTATTTTGTCTTTGTGCAAAGCCAAAGTGTGATAGGAAACACCTACAATCCGAGGCTTGACCTCTTTTCGGAGAGGATAATAAGAGGTGCCATAAGGACCTCCGACGGTGTAAAGGCAGCAGAGACTGTGACAGACCCGGATGGAACTGAGACGAGAAGCTATCCTTACGGGGACCTTTTCTGCCATCTCACAGGATATTCCACAAGAGGAAAGACAGGCATGGAGTCCCTCGCGAACTTTTACCTGCTGTCATCACATATAAACCTTATAGAGCAGGCTCGAAACGACATATTCGGGGTAAAGAGTCCCGGAGATGACATTGTACTTACGGTAAGCTATGAGCTTCAGAAGGCGGCCTACGATGCCTTGGGAGACAGAAGAGGAGCGGTGATGGCCATGGATCCTAAGACGGGAAAGATACTCTGTATGGTGTCAAAGCCCGGCTTTGATCCGAATACCATAAACGAGGATTGGGACAGTCTCACGGCAGAAGGAAATGACGCGGGACAGCTCCTTAACAGGGCCACCCAGGGTGCATACCCTCCGGGGTCGATATTTAAGATATTTACTGTCCTCCAATATATGCATGAGCATCCATATGATTATGAGAGCTTCAGCTATACCTGCAACGGCTCATATGAGGATACGGAGGGGAATGTCATAAGATGCTTCGGAAATGAGGCTCACGGGGAGCAGGATCTTTACGAGGCCTTTGCAAATTCCTGCAACGGAGCCTTTGCCATGATAGGAAGGGAGACGGACACGGACAGCATGAAAAAGCTCTGCGAGAGTCTTCTGTTCAACTCAAAGCTCCCCATAGAGCTCCCTTATACTCAAAGTAAATATACGCTTTCTGACAGCGACAGCAATTTTGTAAAGGAGCTGACAGGCATAGGCCAGGGAAATACCCTCGTAAGCCCCGCCCATATGCTCTTTGTGACCTCTGCCATAGCAAATGACGGAGTTTTGATGAAGCCAATGCTTACAGAAAGCATAGAGAGCGCAGGGGGAGAGACTGTAAAACGCTTTAAGCCTGAGGAGTACGGAAGGCTCATGGATGCCTCGGATGCGGCAAAGCTTAGAGAGATGATGAGACTTGTAGTGACTGACGGAACAGGCTCTGCCTTCAGGGACGCCCCCTATGAGGCCTACATTAAAACAGGCTCTGCCGAGTATGAAAACGGAGAAAAGACTCACGCATGGTGCCTCTCCTTTGTCCCCGCATCAGGAGAAAACGCTCCGTCGGACATTGCCGTAGCGGTCATAGTTGAGGACGGAAGATCAGGCGGTTCAACGGCGGCTCCCGTGGCAAGACAGGTGACGGACGCATATTTTTCCTTCCTCAAAAATTAATTTGTATATGTATACTCAATTATGCTATAATAACCCGAAGAGAATTCAGAGGACGATCGAGTGGTCCGAAGGACAGAAAAGAGGAACTGCATATGATAGAGGCAGTAAGCTGCGGAGGCGTAGTTATATACAGAGGGAAGATACTTCTCCTGTACAAGAATTTTAAAAACAGATATGAGGGCTGGGTCCTTCCCAAGGGCACTGTAGAGGCGGGAGAGACTCATGAAGAGACAGCCCTGAGAGAGGTAAAGGAGGAGACGGGAGCGGATGCCGAGATAGTCCGATATGTGGGGAAGAGCTCATATTCCTTCATAGTTCCCGAGGATAAGGTGGAAAAGGATGTATACTGGTATCTCATGCGAGGATTCAGCTACAGATCGAAGCCCCAGAGAGAGGAGTATTTTTTGGACAGCGGATATTACAAATATCACGAGGCCATACACCTCCTCAAATTTCCTAATGAAAGACAGATGCTTGAGGATGCCTACAGCATATACAGAGAGCTCCACAAATCAGGAGAGTGGAACAAAGCATAAGCTATAAATTCAGCCGGTCATGTTTGAACAGACCGGCTTTTTGTATGCTTAAATATATTCGGATTTAAAATCGTTCTGGACTTTTAAATTTAAAAGCTTAAATCCTTTCGTGCGTGGGTTTAAACGGAGCGTTAATCCGACATACAGTTGAGCTCCGCACCGAGAAAAATGACGCATATCATTGCAAAGATCCAGAACATAAGAAGTATGAGAGCTCCTATTGAGCCGTACATGTAGGAGATATTCCTTATATAAGTGAAATATATGGAGAAGGCGTAGGATACGACTATCCAGCCTCCCGCCGCAAGGAGAGCTCCTTTGTAATGCTTGAAAATGCTTTCGCGCTTTCCGGACATGAAGGCATATATGAACATAAATGTTACAAAGAGCACGCAGGCGGCGATTATGGTCCTTAAGCCCAAAATGTGGTTTATTATCTCAGACAAAAATACAAAGCGTGACAGTATGAGATCTGATATGGCGGAGCCCAATACCAGAAACAAAAGTGTAAGCACAAAGAGAATTATAAATATGATGGTATAAAAAACGGATGCAAGCCTTCTTTTTACATATCCTCCGTTTAAAGGAGCGCCTGCAATCTTCCTCAGACCTTTATCTATATTGAAAACTCCCGATGAGGAGGTCCATACAGATGCTGCGGCGGAGAGGGAGATCACAGTGGCGGGAGCCTCTACAAAGACATTGTCCATAAGGGAGCTAATAAGCGCCTTAAATTGCGGCATATCAGGAGTGACGGACATAAGCATAGTCTCGGCATAGTCCTTGGAGAGCCCCGGAACCAGCTGCACGGCGGAAAGGAGCAGCATCAAAAAAGGCAGCGCCGATATGAGCATCCAGAAGGATGCGGATGCGGCGTAGACTACCATCTCGTCATTGATGAACTTTTTGTATAATCGATATCCGAATACTATCAGCTTCATTCTTTTGTTTCCGTAATTTAATATAAGCCGATTTCCGGAAGGAAAAGCTTTACAGTTTTTCCTCCGAAAAATAAAGCGTTTTTGTGTGATTTAGTAAATCATAGCATGAAGCTGTAGATTTGCAAAGAGATATGACTTTAAAATTAATTATATTTGGTATAAGATATATAAGTTGACTTTGTGTTCCGTATAGTTCAATGTAGCGGAAAACGACATAATAATTACACACACAAGGAAAGGATGAGACAGAAAGCACAATGCAAAGATTACTGGCGTATCTCGGAAAATATAAGCTTTACTCGGTGCTGGCCCCGCTTTTTAAGTGTCTTGAGGCATGCTTTGAGCTGTTCGTGCCGCTGGTTGTAGCGGACATGATCGACATAGGGATAAGAGAAGGCAGCATAAGCTACATACTCGGAAGAGGCGGGCTCCTTATAGCCCTCGGGCTCATAGGTCTTGCCTGCTCCATCACAGCACAGTGGTTTGCCGCAAGGGTGGCGGTAAAGACAGGAACAGCCATAAGAAACGATCTTTTTTCACATATTTTGGGAATGTCCTACTCGGAGCTTGACACTATAGGAAGCTCAACGCTTCTCACAAGGCTCACTTCTGATATAAATCAGGTTCAAAACGGTGTAAACATGTTTTTGAGGCTCTTTATGCGCTCGCCGTTCATAGTCTTCGGAGCCATGATAATGGCTTTTTCTGTTGATATAAAAGGCGGAATGATATTTGCTGTGGCGGTCCCTCTTCTTATGGTGGTGGTTTTCTGTATACTGCTTTTGAGCATGCCACTTTATGAGAAGGTACAAAAGCAGCTTGACAGCCTGATGCTTACCACAAGGGAGAACCTCCTTGGTGTGAGAGTCATAAGAGCCTTCAACAGGCAGGAGAGCGAAAAGGCCGACTTCAAGGAGGAAAATACTGTCCTTGTAAAGCTGCAGATATTTGTGGGAAGGATATCGGCCCTTCTCAATCCTCTGACAGTAGTCATTATCAATATAGCAATAGTTGCACTTCTCTATACAGGAGCTCTTGAGGTAAATGCGGGAGACCTTACTCAGGGAAAGCTTGTGGCTCTCGTAAACTACATGAGCCAGATACTGGTGGAGCTAATAAAGCTTGCAAACCTCATAATACTTATATCAAAGGCCATCGCTTGCATGAGGCGTGTGGACGCGGTAATGAGCACGGAGAGCGAGGCGGATATATTAAAAGTAATATCAGATGGAAACGCAGATTCGGCACATACAGGCTCTAATGCGGCTTCGGAAAACGGAGCTCCGGAAAACCCGGATACTTTCTCTTTGCCTGTCCTGGAATTTAAGGACGTATCCTTCGCTTATAAGGGGGCAAAAGCCGAAAGCCTTAAGGACATAAGCTTTTCCGTAAAGCGCGGTGAGACTGTAGGAATAATAGGGGCCACAGGAGCGGGAAAGACAACACTTATAAACCTTATTCCACGTTTCTTTGACTCGACGGAGGGAAGCATAAATATATTCGGAAAGGATATAAAAGCTCATGAGCTCATGGAGCTCAGAAAAAGGATAGGTATAGTTCCTCAGAAATCTGTGCTCTTTTCGGGAAGCCTCAGAGACAATATGAAATGGGGCAGGAAGGACGCCACGGACGAGGAGATATACGAGGCTATAGACACAGCCCAGGCAAGAGAGATAGTGGATTCCAAGAAGGAGGGACTTGATCTTAAGATAGAGCAGGGCGGTTCAAACCTCTCGGGAGGCCAGAAGCAGCGCTTTGCCATAGCAAGGGCCCTTGTGAGAAAGCCCGAGATACTTATAATGGATGACTCTGCCTCGGCTCTCGACTTTGCAACAGATGCGGCCTTAAGGCGCGCCATTAAAAAGAACACCTCAGAGATGACAGTATTTATAATCTCTCAGAGAGTAGGTACCGTGAGAGATGCGGACAGGATACTTGTGCTGGAGGAGGGAAGGAGCGTGGGCTTCGGAACCCACAGAGAGCTTATAAAAAGCTGTAACGCCTACAGAGAGATATGCCTGAGCCAGATGACAGCAGAGGAGGTGGCACGAGATGAAGCCTGATAACAAGCTTAAAAAGACTCTCACAGGTATAAAAAGTATAGCCGAGCAGAGAGACACTATAAAACGTATACTTGTTTTAATAGGAAAATACAGGATACTCGTATTCGTATCGCTGATACTTGCGGCCCTGACTACAGCCCTTACGCTTTATATCCCCATACTTACGGGAAACGCTGTGGACTGCGTTATAGGTGAAGGAAATGTTGATTTTAATGAGCTTATGTCAGTCCTCATAAAGATAGCGGAAGCCGCTTTGCTGTCCGGAGTTTTCCAGTGGCTTATGAACCACATAAACAACAAGATAACCTACCATGTGGTCTCGGACGTCAGAGTAAAGGCCTTCAATCACCTGCAGGAACTCCCTGTGAGATACTTTGACACTCATAAATCAGGAGATACTGTCAGCAGGATAATAGCTGACATCGACCAGTTCTCAGACGGAGTACTTATGGGATTTACCCAGTTTTTTACGGGAGTGATGACAATAGTCGGTACCCTCGGCTTTATGCTCCTTATAAATCCTGTAATAGCTGCGGTAGTAGTTGTCCTTACGCCCCTCTCCTTCGTGGTGGCCGGCTTTATAGCAAAGCGCACCTACACCATGTTTTTGAAGCAGTCGGAGTCGAGGGGAGAACTGACGGCGCTTACTGATGAGCTCATAAACAATATAAAGACTGTAAAGGCCTTCGAGCAGGAGGAGAATTCAAAGAGAAGATTTGCCGAAATAAACGAAAGGCTCAGCGAATACTCACAGCAGGCCACCTTCTACTCATCCATAACGAACCCCGCCACGAGATTTGTAAACTCCATGGTATATGCGGCGGTGGGTATAACGGGAGCCATAGCGGCTATTTACGGGTTTATCTCCGTAGGAAGGCTGACCTCATTTTTGAGCTATGCAAATCAGTATACAAAGCCTTTTAACGAGATAAGCGGAGTAGTCACAGAGCTTCAAAACGCCATAGCCTGTGCAAAGCGTGTATTTGACCTCATGGATGAGGAGCCCATACCGGCCGAGAAGGAGGACGTTAAAAAGCTTGAGAATGCTGAGGGAAGAGTGGATATAGAGCATATGTTCTTCTCCTACGATTCGAAAAAGCCTCTGATAGAGGACATGAATCTTTCCGTAAACAAGGGCGAGAGAGTGGCTATAGTAGGTCCGACAGGCTGCGGAAAATCCACTCTGATAAACCTTCTCATGCGCTTCTATGATCCTTTAAGAGGAGAGATAATGATAGACGGAACAGACAGCAGAGATATAAGCCGAGGCTCTTTGAGAGACAGCTTCGGAATGGTGCTTCAGGAGACATGGCTCAAATCGGGAACCATAAAGGAAAACATAGCCTACGGAAAGCCCGACGCCACTGATGAGGAGATCGTGAGGGCAGCGAAGGAGGCCTTTGCCGACAGCTTTATAAGGAGGATGCCTGAGGGCTATGATACTGTCATCGGAGAGGACGGCGGAAGCCTTTCTCAGGGACAAAAGCAGCTTTTATGTATTGCAAGGCTTATGCTGAAGCTCCCTCCCGTATTGATCCTTGACGAGGCCACCTCATCCATAGACACAAGGACAGAAGTCAAGGTGCAGAGCGCCTTTGCAAAGCTCATGGAGGGAAGGACCTCATTTGTTGTGGCTCACAGACTTTCCACCATAAAGGAGTCAGACGTAATACTCGTTATGAGGAACGGAAGCATAGTGGAGCAGGGAAAACATGAGGAGCTTCTCAGGAAAAAGGGCTTCTATCATGAACTCTACATGAGCCAATTTGCGGGCTCCCCTTGAAATAGAGCTTTAAATTTATTATAGTTCAGATAACAGATAAAACAGGAAGGTGCGGATGGAGATAAAAGAATATATAAGGACACATAAATACTGTCTTTTAATGCTTTATTTTCCTGTATATCTTGTGGCGTTCTTTACCATAGACAAGATACCTGCGAGATATATAATAGAATGCTCTCTTGACAGTTTTATAGGCTTTAATCAGTACATGGTAATACCTTACTTCATATGGTATCCCTGGTTTGTGGGATGGCTTATTTTCTTCCTCATAAGGGACAAGGACGACTTCATAAGGCTCGCTGTGGTCATGTTTTCAGGCATGACCATATGCCTTATAATATACGTACTTTGGCCGAACGGAGTGGACTTGAGAGAGGAGATAACAGGAACAGACATATGCAGCAGGATAGTTGAGCTTATAAGAGCCGCCGACACCCCCTATGCCGTATGTCCGTCCATACATATCTCAACGATAGCCGCGATACAGCTTGCGATAAATGATACGAAGCTTCCGGAAATAAAGCCTCTCGTAAAGCTTTTGTGCGGAGCAGTGACACTTCTCATAGCCTACTCCACCATGGCAATAAAGCAGCATTCCATAGTGGATGTGTTCTGGGGGGCAGTGCTCAGTATAGTCCTTTACTATATTTACATCATATGTGAAAAAATATTTAAAAGAATGCTCAAGGAAAAAGAAGAACGTATCTGAAAAATCAGAACATAAACGGTATAAATGGAGAAAAAAACGTATATGAGCAAACAATTTATTAAAATAAGAGGTGCTTCAGAGCACAACCTTAAAAATATAGATCTTGACATACCGAGAGACGAGCTCGTAGTCCTTACAGGCCTTTCAGGCTCGGGAAAATCTTCACTGGCATTTGACACTATATATGCCGAGGGGCAGAGGAGATACATGGAGTCTCTGTCCTCCTATGCGAGACAGTTTTTGGGACAGATGGAAAAGCCCAAGGTGGAGAGCATAGAGGGACTTTCTCCGGCCATATCAATAGACCAGAAGTCCACAAACCATAACCCCAGATCCACAGTAGGTACAGTGACGGAGATATACGACTATCTGAGACTGCTTTACGCGAGGATAGGAATACCTCATTGCCCGAAGTGCGGCAGGGAGATAAAGAAGCAGACCGTCGATGAGATGGTGGACATAATAATGAAGCTCCCCGAGAGGACGAGGGTGCAGCTTTTGGCTCCTGTGGTCAGAGGAAGAAAGGGAGAGCATGCAAAGCTCATCGAAAAGACAAGGCGCTCGGGCTATGTGCGTATACGCATAGACGGAAACATGTACGACCTTTCAGAGGACATAAAGCTTGATAAAAATATAAAGCACAACATAGAAATAGTTGTGGACAGGATAATAATAAAGCCCGGAATAGAAAAAAGACTTACGGATTCAATAGAGACAGTGTTGCAGCTTGCAGGAGGACTTATGACTGTGGATGTGGCTGACGGAAAGCCTCTTACCTTCTCCCAGAATTTCGCCTGCCCCGACTGCGGCATAAGCGTGGAGGAGATAGAGCCCAGGAGCTTTTCCTTCAACAATCCCTTCGGAGCCTGTCCCGAGTGCTACGGACTGGGATACAAGCAGGAGTTTAACGTGGACCTTATGATACCTGATCAGAGCTTAAGCCTCAATCAGGGAGCCATATCCGTTATGGGATGGCAGTCCAGCGGACAGAAGGGCTCATATACCCACGCAATGCTTGAGGCCCTGTCAAAGGCCTATGATTTCAGCCTTGATACGCCCTATGAAGAGCTTCCCGAGGACATAAAGCATATCATCCTTTACGGAACAGGCGGGAGAAAGGTAAAGGTCCACTATGAGAGCAAATTCGGAAGAGGAAATATCCATGAAGTAGCCTTCGAGGGACTTTTGGAAAATACCAACCGCAGATACAAGGAGAGCTATTCCACAGAGATGAAGGCCTCCTATGAGGAGTACATGAGCAAGATAACCTGTCCTCTCTGTAAAGGACAGAGACTTAAAGCCTCATCTCTTTCCGTTACGGTAGGCGAAAAGAACATATTCGAGATGACGGACTGCTCCATAGACGAGTTCAGAAGCAATCTTGACGCCCTTGACTTAAGCAATATGCAGCATCAGATCGGAGACCAGATAATAAAGGAGATAAGGGCGAGGGTCACCTTCCTCATAGATGTGGGACTCAATTATCTCACCCTTTCAAGGGCTACAGCCACCCTTTCGGGAGGAGAGGCCCAGAGGATAAGGCTGGCCACACAGATAGGCTCGGGCCTTGTGGGAGTTGCCTATATCCTTGATGAGCCCTCCATAGGACTCCACCAGAGAGATAACGACAGGCTCCTTGCAACCTTAAAGCACTTAAGGGATCTGGGAAACTCTGTTATCGTAGTGGAGCACGACGAGGATACCATGAGAGCTGCCGACTGGGTGGTGGATATCGGACCGGGCGCCGGAGAGCACGGCGGAAGAGTCGTCGCACAGGGTACAGCCGAGGAGATTATGAAATGCCCCGAATCCCTGACAGGACAGTATCTTTCCGGTAAAATGAAGATAGAGGTCCCCGCAGTAAGGAGAGAGCCGAAGGATTGGATAAAAGTAGTAGGCGCAAGGGAAAATAACCTCAAAAACATAGATGTGGATATCCCTCTTGGAGTATTTACCTGTGTTACGGGAGTGTCGGGCTCCGGAAAATCATCCCTTGTAAACGAGATACTGTATAAGACTCTTGCAAGGAGGCTTAACCGCGCAAAGCTCATTCCCGGAAAGTGCACCGACATAGAGGGAACGGAAAAGCTTGACAAGGTCATATGCATAGACCAGTCTCCTATAGGAAGGACGCCGAGATCAAATCCCGCCACATACACAGGGGTATTCGACCTTATAAGAGACCTATTTGCGGCAACGCCCGATGCAAAGGAGAGGGGCTACAGCAAGGGAAGATTCTCCTTTAATGTAAAGGGCGGACGATGCGAGGCCTGCTCGGGAGATGGAATCATAAAGATAGAGATGCATTTCCTTCCGGACGTATATGTTCCCTGTGAGGTCTGCGGAGGAAAACGCTACAACAGAGAGACCCTTGAGGTAAAGTATAAGGGAAGATCCATATATGACGTTCTTAACATGACTGTTGAGGAGGCGTTGGAATTCTTCAAAAATGTTCCGAGCATAGAGAGAAAGATAAGGACTCTTTATGATGTAGGACTTTCATACATAAAGCTCGGGCAGCCCTCCACAGAGCTTTCAGGAGGAGAGGCTCAGAGGATAAAGCTTGCAACTGAGCTCTCAAAGAGGAGCACCGGAAAGACCATATATATCCTTGACGAGCCCACCACAGGACTTCATTTTGCGGACGTCCACAAGCTGATAGACATACTTCACAGGCTTTCCGAGGGAGGAAATACTATAGTTGTCATAGAGCATAATCTTGACGTAATAAAGACAGCGGACTACATTATAGATATAGGCCCCGAGGGAGGTGCGGGAGGCGGAACGGTAATAGCCCGCGGAACTCCGGAGGAGGTGGCGGCAAATCCCGCATCATATACAGGAAAATACTTGAAGCCTTACCTCAAAAGATGCGGCGCAGACGTTGACTGATAGGTAACACCGTGCTATAATATCGCAGGTTTTTTGAAAGGAGAGGTTATGAGGACACTTTTAAAGGGTGCTGAGGTTTATACTGACGGCGGTTTTGTGAGGCGTGATATCTCCATTTGTGACGGAAAGATAAGCTTTGATATAACGGGTGCCTTTGACGTTTCTGAAAATATAGAAGGCTTTGTTGTTATTCCCGGTTTCGCAGATGTACATGTGCATCTGCGAGAGCCGGGTTTTTCTTATAAGGAAACTATAAGGACAGGAAGTATGGCTGCGGCAAGAGGAGGCTACAGCGCGGTTTGCGCTATGCCCAATCTGAAGCCTGTGCCGTCAACCCGGGAGAGCCTTTCACAGGAGATTGATATAATAGAGAGGGACGCTGTGGTGAGGGTATATCCCTACGGCGCCATCACCATGGATCAGTCGGGAAGAGGAGAGCTCTCCGACATGGAAGAGATGGCTGATAATGTCATAGCCTTCAGTGACGACGGAAAGGGAGTGCAGACCGCGGAGCTCATGGAGGAGGCTATGAAAAGGGCCGCAAAGCTCGGAAAGCTCATAGTCGCGCACTGCGAGGACGAGAGCGAGCTCAAAAAGGGCGGATGTATACATGACGGACGCTTCGCGAGGGAGCACGGATACATAGGTATAAATTCCGCCTCGGAGTGGAAGCAGGTAAAAAGGGACATAGAGCTTGCGGAAAGGACAGGAGCTTCATACCATGTATGCCATGTATCCACAAAGGAATCCGTGGAGCTCATAAGAGAGGCAAAGAAGAGAGGCGTTAAGGTCACCTGCGAGACAGGTCCTCATTACCTTATATATACGGACGAGGACTTAAAGGAGGACGGCTCCTGGAAGATGAATCCTCCCATAAGAGAGGCCGCGGACAGGGACGCGCTTCTTCGGGGAATAAAGGACGGGACAGTGGACTGCATCATAACAGACCACGCGCCTCACTCGAAGGAGGAAAAATCAAAGGGACTTGCAGGCTCGGCCTTCGGCATAGTCGGACTTGAGACAGCCTTCCCCGTTGTATACTCAAGGCTTGTAAAGACAGGGGAGATAAGCCTCGAAAGGATGGTTGAGCTCATGAGCATAAATCCCAGAAGGATATTCGGCATCCCCGGGGGAAGCATAGCCGATGGAGAGCCGGCGGATATCTGTGTGCTTGACCTTAACAAGGAGTATGATATCGACTCCTCGACCTTCTTCTCCATGGGAAAGAGCACGCTCTTTGACGGACAGAGAGTATGGGGCGAGGTGGTCATGAATTTTGTAAAGGGCGAGAAGGTCTTTGACAGAGAACGTGACCTGCCTGAGAAATGATTATCATTCAACCGGAAGATTCAGACCGGATTTTTAAAAGATTTGAAACAGTTAAAATATCGAAATTGAAACACTTAAAATATCGAAAATGTTGAAAGGTGATGACAATGCGTGATACAGTTTTTAAAATAGAAGAAAACAAAAGGATCGCGCGGGATGTGTATGAGATGCTCCTTAAAGGAGACGCCTCCGACATAAAGGCCCCGGGACAGTTCATAAACATTAAGCTTGACGGTTTTTACCTGAGAAGGCCCATATCCGTATGCGATTGGAAAAATGATGAGATAAGGATAATATATAAGGTCGTTGGAGAGGGCACCAAGTACATGTCGGAGCTCTCAAGGGGGGATGAACTCCTTGTGCTCACAGCTCTCGGAAACGGATATTCCACAGAGACTCTTCTTAATATAATTAAAAACGAGCCCGCTACCCGCGTTGTACTTGCGGGAGGAGGAGTGGGAGTTCCGCCTCTCTACGGACTTGCAAAGAGACTCTCGGAGCTTGGAGTAAAGCCTGATGTGGTCTTGGGCTTTAACTCTGCGGAGGATGTGTTTTATAAGGAAGAGTTTGAGGCGCTCGGGCTCTCTGTAAAGATAAGCACTATGGACGGAAGCATGGGAGTAAAGGGAGTCGTAACCGATGTGATGAAGGATGAGAAGGGCGAGCCTCTCTATGACTATGTGTTCACCTGCGGCCCTGAGCCCATGTTAAAGGCTGTATATAATGCTGTGGGAGACGGACAGTTCAGCTTTGAGGCAAGGATGGCCTGCGGATTCGGAGCATGCATGGGCTGCAGCTGCAAGACGAAGTACGGAAACAAGCGCATCTGCAAGGACGGCCCCGTTTTATATAGGGAGGAAATAATATGGTAGTACCTGATATAAGCACAGAATTAAGTGGAATAAGGCTTGACAATCCCGTGATACCCGCAAGCGGAACCTTCGGATTCGGAAAGGAATTTGCCGAGCTCTACGATATAAATATACTGGGCTCCATCAGCGTAAAGGGAACCACAAGAGAGCCACGTTTCGGAAACCCTCAGCCGAGAATAGCCGAGTGCCCCATGGGACTTATAAATTCCGTGGGACTCCAGAATCCCGGAATCAAGGAGGTTGTGGAAAAGGAGCTTCCGGAGCTCTGTGAGATATACAAAAAGCCTGTCATAGCAAACATCAGCGGATTTTCTGTGGACGAATATGTGGAATGCGCCGAGGCTGTGGATAAGGTTGAAAATGTCGGAATAATAGAGGTAAACGTATCCTGCCCCAACGTCCATGCGGGCGGAATGGCCTTCGGAACCTCAGCTGACAACATAGCAAAGGTCACAAAGGCGGTAAAGGCTGTGGCAAAAAAGCCTGTTTATATAAAGCTCAGCCCCAATGTGACAGATATTACAGAGATGGCAAAGGCTGCAGAGAGCGAGGGAGCTGACGGCCTCAGCCTCATAAACACCCTCATGGGTATGAGGATAGATATAATGAGGAGAAGGCCCGTCATAGCAAACAAGATGGGAGGCTTCTCAGGCCCCGCCATACTTCCTGTAGCAGTAAGGATGGTATATCAGGTCTCAAAGGCTGTAAAGATACCTGTAATAGGAATGGGCGGCGTGAGCTCCGCAAGAGACGTCATCGAGATGATGATGGCGGGAGCCTCGGCAGTACAGGTGGGAGCCGCAAACCTCACAGACCCTTGGGCATGCAAAAAGATAATAGAAGAGCTTCCCAAGGAGTGTGAGAGGCTTCATATTGAAAAGCTTTCGGATATAATAGGATGTATAGAATAAAAGGAGAGGAGAGGTATCGAAGATGGGAAAGGATGTAATCATCGCTCTGGATTTTAAGAATGCTGAGGAGACCTTCAGCTTTCTTGACAAGTTTACGGGAAGGAAGCCCTATGTGAAGATAGGCATGGAGCTTTTCTATGCTGAGGGGCCTCAGATCGTGAGGGAGATAAAGGCGAGGGGACACAAGATATTCCTCGACCTAAAGCTTCATGATATCCCCAATACTGTAAAGGGAGGAATGAGAAGCCTGAGAGATCTGGGAGTCGATATGACAAACCTCCATGCGGCAGGAACTATAGACATGATGAAGGCGGCTCTTGAGGGACTCACAAGAGAGGATGGCACAAGGCCTCTTCTCATAGCCGTGACTCAGCTCACCTCCACATCACAGGAGCGCATGGAAAAGGAGATACTAATTGAGAAGCCTCTTGACGAGGTAGTAATAAAGTACGCACAGAACGCAAAGGAGGCGGGACTTGACGGAGTCGTATGCTCACCTCTTGAGGCGGGAAAGATACATGAGGCCTGCGGAGAGGGATTTTTGACAGTGACTCCGGGAGTAAGATTTGCAGACGGAGACATAGGAGACCAGGTGAGAGTTACCACTCCCGAGAGGGCAAGAGAGATAGGCTCTGACTACATAGTAGTGGGAAGACCCATCACAAAGGCTGAGGACCCGGTGGCCGCATATGAGAGATGCATGCGCGAATTCGTAGGATAATAAGTTTTTAACCATAAAAACAGAACATGAATATATAACTTTATATTATATTGAAAAGAATTAATATAATAATCAATATAAGAATTAAAGACATAAGGCAAAGGAGGATATATGAAAGAGGATATTGCAAAAGGCTTACTTTCAATAAAAGCCGTATTTTTAAGACCCGAGGAGCCCTTTACCTGGGCAAGCGGAATAAAGAGCCCCATATACTGTGACAACAGACTGATACTGACAGCTCCGGAGGTAAGGACTATGGTTGAGAGCTCAATAGCCGAGACCGTAAAGAAGTATTACCCCGACTGTGAGGCCCTTATGGGAACATCGACAGCGGGAATAGCTCACGCTGCTATCGCGGCTCACATGCTCGGCATGCCTATGGGCTATGTGAGAAGCTCCGCAAAGGACCACGGAAGAACAAATCAGATAGAGGGAAAGCTTGAGAAGGGTGAGAAGGTAGTAGTTGTCGAGGATCTTATCTCGACAGGAGGATCCGTGCTTGAAGTCGTAAATGTCCTCAGAGAGGCGGGAGCGGAGGTCCTCGGAATCGTCAGCATCTTTACCTACGGAATGAAGAAGGGGCTTGACCGACTGAGAGAGGCAAAGGTAAACAACATAAGCCTCTGCGACCTTGACACCCTTGTGGATATAGCGGCACAGGAGAATTACATTAAGAAGGAAGACAAGATAAAGCTTTTACAGTTCAGGGATAACCCCTCGGACGAATCATGGATGAAGGGAGAGGTAAAATGCAGGGAAATAAGATCAGGAATTTGATAAGCATCACAGACTTGTCTGTAGATGAGATAAACGGACTTATCGAGGTGGCAAATGATATAGAGAAAAATCCTGTAAAGTATCAGGATCTCTGCGCTCACAAGCAGCTTGCCACACTGTTTTTCGAGCCCTCCACAAGGACAAGGCTGAGCTTTGAGTCGGCTATGCTCTCCCTTGGCGGACAGGTATTAGGCTTTTCATCGGCAAACTCAAGCTCCGCCGCAAAGGGCGAGAGCGTGTCAGATACTGTAAGGACTGTTGGAAACTATGCCGACATTATCGCTATGCGCCATCCCAAGGAGGGAGCGCCGGTAATAGCCGCACAGAAGACAGTGGTTCCCATAATAAATGCAGGTGACGGAGGACATTTCCACCCCACCCAGACTCTTACGGACCTCCTTACCATAAGCCGCAAGAAGGGAAGACTTTCAAACATGACCATAGGCCTTTGCGGAGACCTTAAGTTCGGACGTACAGTCCACTCACTCATAGAGGCGACACTCAGATACGAGAACATAAAGTACGTGCTCATATCCCCCGATGAGCTGAAGCTTCCCGAATACATGACAGACATGATAAAGGCGGCGGGAGCAGACTACGAGGAGATAGCAAACCTCGAGGAGGCAATGCCCAAGCTCGACATACTTTACATGACAAGAGTACAGAAGGAGAGATTCTTCAACGAGGAGGATTATGTAAGACTCAAGGATACCTACATTCTTACTCCCGAAAAGCTCGTAAACGCAAAAACGGATCTGACCATCATGCATCCCCTTCCCAGAGTAAACGAGATCTCGGTGCAGGTGGACGAGGACGATAGAGCCTGCTACTTCTACCAGACCCTCTGCGGAAAGCACATAAGGATGGCTCTTATACTTTTCCTTTTGGGAATAAAGGCGGAATAAGGAGGAAACAGCATGAATATAGATGGTGTTAATACAGGTATAGTCCTTGACCATATCAAGGCCGGAAAGAGCATGGCTATATATGAGTACCTCGGACTGGACAAGCTCTCAAGCTGCGTGGCGATCATTCAGAATGTAAAGAGCGGAAAGTACGGAAAGAAGGACATAATAAAGATAGATGAGATAATAGACCTTGACCTTGACGTGCTCGGGTACTTCGACAGCAACATTACCGTAAACTACATTAAGGACGGAAAGCTCGTCGAGAAAAAGCATGTTGAGCTTCCCGAGAAGCTGGTGGATGTCATTAAGTGCAAAAACCCCAGATGCATTACAAGTACAGAGCAGGAGATACCTCATGTATTTGAGCTTGTGGACAAGAGCAAAAAGATGTATCGCTGCATTTATTGCGACGCACAGGTAAAACTCAAATAGATATTGCATAAAGCATACTGCGTAAATCGGAGGACAAAATGAAATTTGTATATCCCGCAGTCATAAGAGAGGAGGAAGGCTGCTTTAAGGTCAGCTTTCCCGATCTCAAGGACTGCATTGCCGAGGGAGCTACTCTTGAGTCGGCTATAGAAAATGCCAAGGAGGCAGAGAAAAACTGGATAACAGTGGAGCTTGAGGACGAGGGGATACTTCCCGAGATCACCGCGGTGAGCGATATAGTGACAGCGGAAAATGAGACAGTAAGGACCATATCTGCCACTGTAAAGTTTACCGAAGGGTGGGAGGAGTAAAAAGGGCTACACAAATCCTAATTATACTACCATTTCCCCTGCAAAAACCGCGAGGATTCCAAGTACAGTGCTGAGTATGACATATACTAATGCAATACCCGCATGTCCGCCTTTTATCAGATCGAGGCTCTCCAAAGCAAAGGTCGAAAAGGTGGTAAAGCCTCCGCATATTCCAACCTTTAAGAACAAAACAAACCGTGGGCTTATGGCGTGGCTTTTAGTAGAGGCTGCTGCTATAAGCCCTATTATAAATGCACCGATTATATTTATGACAAGCGTCTTTACAGGAAATACCGTATCTTCATTCAAGGGAATCAGCCCTATCAAATATCTGAATACAGATCCTATAAAACCTCCAAGACCGACAAAAAAGCAATTTATCATGTCAGACCTCCATTACTCCAAAACTGTATTTTGGCTTCGTTAATATTACATTTAAGGCTCCGATCTGTAAACCGGAACCATGGAAAATTATACCATAATTATCAGAAAAGAAGTATTGATATCAGCTCTCTTTTCTTTTGCTTAAAAACGAAGAAAAACACGGAAAATAAAGGATTTTCAGAGACAAGATAAAAAGAAAAAGAACTTCCGATAAATTCGTTTATCGGAAGTAAGGTCCTTAAACCTGATAAACGAGGCCCCACATAAGCCTTAAAGCCTTCGCTTTATCGCCTGATGTAATGCCCCGTGATGTAAAAAGCTGTCATTATATCCGAAAACGGCCTTCGATCTTCTTTAAATACCCCCTTATCGGAGAATCCTCATATGAGAGGGGGAACATGTATCTTACGGAATCGTCCGACACATGTAACGAACAAAAAGAAAACCTTACCCGTATCGTTTTTACTAATATTACCATATTTCGTACACAAATTCCATACCGCGAAGGTAAATTTAACAATAAAAAACGAAATTATACGAGGGGTGGTCAATAATTTTATCATTACGAATCGACTTCTTTCTTCCACTTATAAACGAATTTATCAGCAGTAAAAACTCAGCCCGAAAGGAGGGGGCAAAGCCCCTTAAATAAGGCTTTTACATAGATAAAAACGACAGGCCGAAAAGGAAATGCAGGGCCTGCGGAAAGGGGAGAGAAGCGATGAAAGTGAAGAGAAAAGTCGCGGCGTTATTGGCTCTTGCCATGGTGCTGACAAGCCAGCCCTTCGGAGTATTGGCTGACGGTCTCGACAACATGAAAGAAGACTATGCCGTGACAGAGGAAGATGTGACTACCCCGAGCGAAGCCGAAGAAGAGAACACTGAAGAAGAAAAGGAAGAGCTTGAGGTCACAGTCAACATCGATCCCGAGGATGGCGCTAATGTAAGAGCACCGAAGAAGGTCGATACAGGAGATACACTTGAATTCAGCGTGAAGGTCAAGGACGACTACAAGATCTCTCGGGTTGAAGTCTTCGGAGAGGATATCGAAGGAGAGTACGATGAAGAGGATGACAGATATTATTATCAGGTTGAGGGTGTAGACTTTGCACCCGAGATAAATGTCAGCCTTGAGGAAGTCGATGAGGTCGAATATCCCGAGTTCAATGATGAGATCGAAGCGGACGGACTCCTGTTTGAGGTAAGCGCCGATGAAGGAGTTTTGCCTGAGGGAACCGAGGTCAATATCATAAGCCTTGAAGATGTGGAGGATATAGATGCCGACGCTGTAAAGACCGAGGTATTAAAGGAAGCGGGAGCGGAAGACGAGGAAAGCCTTCAGTATTCAGCATACCGTATAGAGCTCAGAGATGCCGATGGAAATATTCTTACAGAGGATGACATCAACGGTTCGGTTGAGGTAAAGGTAAGTGTACCCGAGTCCGAGGACGAGGAGACAGAGCCCACAGAGCTTTCGGTATACAAAGTTGAAGTAGAGACAGCAGAGTCCAAGGAAGAAGCGACGGATGAAGCCACAGAGTCCGAGGATGAGGCTGCAGCCAATACCGAGGAGAATACAACAGCAAGAATGGCAAATGCTGTATCACTCAATGCCGTAGCTCCGGATGACGAAGATAATATTGCGGAAATCAAGGCAAAAAAGACAGGCGAGAGCTTTGATGTAAAAGACGGAGTTTATGATGTGTCTGTGTTGGCTCGAAATAATGAAATATCAGTACTTGCAAAATCAAGGTACCTTGAAGCCAAGATAGGTGAAACTTTCTCTATCGAAGGTAGTTCGAGTATTCGGAATCACTTATGGAAATTGGATACTGAAGGACTTTCAGGAGTAAAAATAGTAAAAGGACAAGATAGACAAGAAGTAAGTATTAAAATTCCTAATAATCCTAATCTTGTAGGCAAAACTTTTAAAGTTACACATACGTATTATAGGCTTGGTTTTTTGGAGTATGTACAAGAAACCGAAACCTATACAGTATTAATAACCGGTGAGAAAACTTTAGTTTATTTTTATATTAAGAAAGCTGAATACGCAACAAAACCTGATGGCTCATCAGGTGGAGATGCGGGAAGCGATCCGGAGCACTTTGAATATTGGGGAACCGGAACAATAGAACTCGGACCTGCAGATTCATATGTTGAAAGTGGAGAAAATAATAAATATGTAACTTGGGACAGATTCGGAAACCCGACATTCAAAAAATTACCTTTATCTGATGTGAGATATGACGCACCGGAAAGTCCTAATCATGCTACTGCAGAATCTGATTCGCCTTATGACTCTGAAGGATATCCTATTTTGTACTATCCTGCTTCAGGATCTAACCGTACAGCTTATTATCATGAGAACAGCACGGATCCTAATGCATTAAACTCACAAAACAAATATTCAGTTAAATGGTCGGTATATACTATAGCTGCAGGTGCTACAGATGAGAATGACGAGACAATAACAGATGGTAATACTTGGCATATAGATGGTGATGTAACTCTCTATAATGCAAATGAAATTACTGCAAATGCTTATTTGAAAAATTCTGACGGATCTGAGAAACATATAATAACTTGGATGATACCTCGAGATATTGATGAGGCGATGAAAAGTTGGAATACAATTAAGCAAAATATAGAAGAAGGCATTACAGATACAGTTGAATGGTATTTGGATGAAGATTACACAATCTCTTATTCATACAATACTCTTAAAGCAATACTGGATGATGAAGAAACCAAAGAAGTTAATTTCTATGGGAAGATTGTGGAAAAGCCAATAACGGTGAAATACAGCGTCGAGTACACTTACGGAGATAACGGAGAGAACAATCTGACAGCCGAAGACGGAATGTATACCGGAGGAACGGGAACATTTGAAGAGCCTGTTAATGTGGCGAAATACATCGATGCGGAAAGCGGAGACAATATCCCTTCGAGCATTGATATAGGCGGAGATAACTATGTGCTAGATCCGGAGAACGACTACACTATCTCAAGTCTTTCATTGGAAGATAAGCAGAATGTAATCAAGGTGAACTACCTTATTGACAAGATGGGAGGAACCGAGGAAAAACCCGGAGACGGAATCCCCGACAAGTACCAGAGAACAGTGAAGTTTGCGGTTGTGAACGGATACTGGAATGAAGGAACAGAGGACGGTGCAATAAAGACAAAGACAGCGACATTGGTTGACGGGGAGGGTCATTACGACCTTGATGCGACCGTTGAGGTTGCATTGCCCGGAGTCGGAGAGAAGCCGGCTGACGGATTTGCGAAGAGCGGAAGCTGGGACAACGAAATCGGTGCCGAGGCGACAAGCGTGAATGTAGACAAAGACACCGAGAACGGAAAGACATACACCTACACTTACGATGAAGCCGGTAAGGTCACAATCACATACAAAGTTTCACCTGAAGGAAGCGGAACACTTAGCAGTTACCAAGATTTGGTTGCACCCGTAACGGGAACGGTACAGGGATCGACAGCGACAGCTAAAGACGGATACGCATTCATAAATTGGACGAGAGAATCCGACGGAGCGGTTGTGGGTTGGGATGATGAATTCAAGCCCGAGAAGGTCAACAATCTGAATGTTGCAGAGACTTACATCGCAAACTTCGGAGAAGACAAGACAGGCGGCGGAGACGAAGGAGACGAGCCGGACCAGAAGCCGGATATGTACCAGAGAACAGTGAAGTTTGCGGTTGTGAACGGATACTGGAATGAAGGAACAGAGGACGGTGCAATAAAGACAA
>CALWOX010000006.1 GCA_944383265.1 uncultured Lachnospiraceae bacterium
ACATATCGAGGAAAGGAATGAGGATGCTTGCGGCGCCCCTTAAGGGAGACAGGCAGGTGATATCGGGAGAGTCGGGAGCCGCGCCCTTCGGAGCCGTGGCGGAGATAATGGAAAACGACGAATACAGAGAGCTCAGGGATGCTTTAAAGCTTGATAAGGACTCGAAGGTGCTTCTCTTTTCCACGGAGGGAGACACGGATCCCGAGAGATGGAAGAACATCGTTTGGTACGGCATGGATAAGTAAACAAAAATAAATAATTTATTGTCAGGAGCAACAGATATGTTTGACAAGGAAAAGCTTACAGGAGCTGATATATCCATAGATTTTTGCGGATACCGTCTGCAGAGCCCTTATATACTTTCCTCAGGCCCGCTTTGCTATGGAGCAGAGGGAATGATAAAGGGACATAAGGCAGGAGCGGGAGCCGTTGTCACAAAGACCATACGTCTCGGAGCTGCCATAAACCCTGTTCACCACATGGGAACAGTAAACAATGACTCACTTATAAACTGTGAGAAGTGGGCGGACTCCGACAGATTAAACTGGTATGAAAAGGAGATACCCGAGACAGTAGCCGCAGGAGCCATAGTTATAGGCTCTGTGGGCCATACATTAAAGGAAGCAAAGGCCATTGTAAAGGATGTGGAGAAGGCGGGGGCACATATGATAGAGCTTGTGTCCTACACGGAGGATACTCTGCTCCCCATGCTTGACTACACCAAGGAAAATGTAAATATACCTGTAATATGCAAGCTCTCCGGAAACTGGCCCGACACCGTCGCAACAGCAAAAAAGTGTCTTGAGCACGGCGCGGACGGATTATGCGCTATAGATTCAATAGGCCCCACCTTAAAAATAGACATAGAAAAGGCGGCCCCCGAGATGATGAGCGGGGACGGCTACGGATGGATGACAGGAGCGGCTATGAGGCCCATAGCTATGAGGTATAACTACGAGATAGCAAGAAATCATCCGGAGCTTATGAATCTTTATGCATCAGGCGGAGTAATGACGGCAAATGACGCCATAGAATACATGATGGCGGGAGCAATGGGAGTAGGAGTATGCACCGCAGGAATACTTAAGGGCGTAGAGTATGTGGAGAAGCTTTGCTATGACCTGTCAAAGAAGCTTAAAGAGCTCGGCTATGATTCTATAAAGGACGTAAACAGGGCCGCTCACAAGAATTTCCCCAAAAAGGAGTATGTGACAAAGCTTGACTTTAAATTCGAGCCATTTAAGGAGGACGGAGTCACAAAGAAGTGTATCGGCTGCAAAAAATGCGAGAAGGTATGCTGCTACGATGCAAGGGTACTTGATTTCCCCAAGATGACAGTGGACATGGACAAGTGCCGCTCATGCGGATTATGCCTTGATGTATGCCCTACAGGAGCTCTCACGGCAGAGCTTGCGCCTCAGACAGCGGAGGACCTTGAGCTTGAGAGAAGATCCGCCGAGTTTTACAAGCTTGTAAAATAATATAATCATAAATATTTTAAAATTTTCGGAAGGAAGTAATGAGCTATGACTATGCTTAATGAAAAGAGAAAAGAAGAGCTTATAAAGTTTACTCAGAACATGATCCACGCAAAGAGCTACAGCGGACATGAGGACAAGGTCGTTGAGGAGATGAAGAAATTCTGTGCGGATCATAAATTCACAGATATACATGTGGACAAATACGGAAACTGCATCTGCCATATAAAGGGCTCAAGACCCGGACAGAAGATACTTTTTGACGGACATATGGATACAGTTCCCGTTCCCGATCCTTCAAAGTGGGGCCACGATCCCTTCGGAGCAGAGATCGTAGACGGAAAAATGTACGGAAGAGGAACCTCTGACATGAAGGGCGCTCTTTCAGCCATGCTTGCGGCTGCAGCCTACTATGCGGAGGATCTGAACTATGATTTCCCCGGAGATATCTATGTGGCGGGAGCGGTACATGAGGAGTGCTTCGAGGGTGTTGCGCCCAGAGAGATAAGCGCTTATGTAAAGCCTGACTATGTTATTATCGGAGAGGCTTCACAGCTCAATATGAAGATAGGTCAGAGAGGAAGAGCGGAGATCGTCGTAGAGACCTTCGGAGTTCCCGCCCATTCCGCAAGCCCTCAGAAGGGTATAAACGCAGTATATAAGATGTGCAAGATAGTTGAGGAGATAAAGAAGCTGGTTCCTCCCCATCAGGACGGCCTTGGAGACGGAATCCTCGAGCTTGTTGATATCAAATCCTCACCCTACCCCGGAGCATCTGTAGTGCCTGATTACTGCAAGGCTACATATGACAGAAGGCTTCTCGTCGGAGAGACAAAGGAGGGAGTATTAAAGCCCCTTCAGGATCTTATAGACAGATTGTCAAAGGAGGATCCCGAGCTTAAGGCTAAGGTTTCATATTCTGTGGGAGAAGAAAAGTGCTGGACAGGTGAGACGATAAGCGCTGAAAGATTCTTCCCCGCATGGCTCTTTGACAAGAACGAGGAGTGGATTCAGAACATTTACAAGGAGATGAGGGCTATAGGACTTGATCCCACTATAACAAACTACGACTTCTGCACAAATGCAAGCCATTACGCAGGAGAGGCGGGAATAAAGTCCATAGGCGTAGGACCCTCACTGGAGACACTTGCCCATACGATCAACGAGTACATAGAGCTTGACCAGCTCACCAAGGTTATGGAATCCTACTACGGTGTGATGAAGGCTCTCCTCAAATAAAAAATGTTTGAAAATAAAAGCGGGAAACTTATTAAAAGTCCTATCGCTTTTGTTTTATCGGCTTTTGATACAGCCGGGACAGATTGTGATATAATAAATCAAATATCATAAAACTTTATTCTAAATTTTAAAAATGTATTCAGGAGGAACTTATGAGACTTTTTGATCTGCACTGTGACACTATAGAGGCTCTTCACGAAAGAGGCGAGGATTATGTAAACAACAGCACCCAGTTCTCCATAAGAGAGCTTGACAAATTTGACAAGGCTGTACAGACCATGGCGGTATTCGTGCCCGATGAGATAAGGGGAGAGGCAGCTGTAAAATTTGTGGAGGACTTTTACCGAATACTTAATGAGCAGGCGGCAAAATATCCTGAAAAGATAGGCATAATTGAAAATATATCTGATATAGACCGCATAACAGGGGAACATAAATGGGCATTCATGCGTTCTATTGAAAGCGCTGCATGCCTTAACGGAAACCTTGACAACATAGACAAGTTTGCGGACATGAATTTTAAGATGATAGGCCTTGTGTGGAACGGAGCAAACGAGCTTGGCTCAGGTCCTAATAACGATACGGGACTTACAGCCTTCGGAAAGGCCGCTGTAAAGAGAATGGAGGAAAGGGGAGTCATAATCGACTGCTCCCACTTAAATGATGCGGGCTTTGAGGATCTCCTTGAGAATTCGGAGAAGCCTTTCGTTGCATCGCATTCCAATGTAAGAGCCTGCTGCGGACACCCCAGAAATTTGAGGGACGCTCAGTTTTCCGAGATAGTAAAGAGAGGCGGACTCTGCGGAATAAATATATATTCCAAGTTTTTGAGTGAGAAAAACGAAAAAAATAAAGAGGATATATTCAGACATATATATCACATGCTGGAGCTTGGAGGAGAAGATGTGATAGCCTGGGGAACCGACTTTGACGGAGAAATAACTCCCGCACCTGAGGTGGAGAACCCTTATAAGCTGGGAATATTTGCAGAATACCTCCTCCAAATGGGAATTAAGGAGGAGGTAATAGACAAGCTTTACTTTGATAATGCTTATAACTTCTTTATGAAAAACGCGAGATAAAATGAGAAAGCTCCTCATCTGAAGAGACTGACTGAGAGATGCCGAGCTCCTCGTTCTGCTGCTCTAAAAGCTCCTCCATGTGCTCATAGGGGACAGAGTAGACTGCCGCAAGAAAAAGTATCACAAAGAGTGCGATATGCACATATTTGTTTAAGTGAACTCTTCTTATAAACATAGGATTTGCGACTGCTGCTGCAAGAAATGCCAAAATGGCGGTCAGATACAGTCCTTTTACAAGGTAGCCGACAGTTGTTACGAGGAGTATAAAGGATATTACTCTCAAAAGCTTTACATGTTTCATTTTGATCTCCTTAAAAGTATGATTAAAGGTCAATGTTTTAATGTATTCATAAATTTACAGTATACAAAGCTGAAAGTATATATAGTTTAAAATATATATAGTTTTTAAGTTTATAGGAACGATTATAAATGAAAAGCCTGTTAAGGTCAAAGCCTGCGGTGCTCTTTTTAAAGCACAACAGGCTTATTTTATTGAGATTATTATTTTATAGCAGGTTTATAGCTATTTTATTATTATGAGTTCCCTTGTAAAATCATGCAGTATCCTTGCCCCGGTCTTTGTCATGAGGACCTGATCTTCTATCCTCACGCCGAATTTTCCGGGAAGATAGATTCCGGGTTCCACAGAAAACGCCATGCCCTCCTTTATGGGAGTGAGCTCGCCCTCCTGAGCCGAGGGTCCCTCATGGCCGTCTATGCCTATTCCGTGGCCTGTTCTGTGGGTGAAGTATTCTCCGTAGCCCATTTTTATGATATAGCCTCTTGCGGCTCTGTCCACATCCTGAAGGAGATTCCCCTCCCTTGCGGCCTCCTTGCCGAGCCTGTTCGCCTCAAGAACTATCTCGTATACCTTTTTGAATTCATCACAGGGTTCTCCGAAGTGGAAGGTCCTTGTCATATCTGTGCTGTAGTTTTTGAACTTTCCTCCGAAATCCACAAGGAGGCATTTTCCCTCCTCTATAACAGTCTGCCCTGTAATATGGTGAGGCGCTGCCGCGTTTGCCCCTACAGCAACTATCATGTTGGGGAGCGTGAGACCGCGGTTTGTCATTTCAAGAGACAACTGCCCCATAAATTCAGCCTCTGTCTTTCCTATCCAGTAACGACCTTTTTCTATAGTAGCCTTTAAGGCTTCTGCGGCTTTCCGACAGGCTGTCATCATAAGTTCCATCTCATCCTCATCCTTATAGACTCTGAGGTCATCCACAAGGCTGTCTCCAAGGCGTATATCAGCCTCCGGGAAGGCATTATAAAGGGGTATCAAGAACATCCCGGGGACAGATTTATCTGTTGCTATCACAGACTTTTCTATACCTCTTTTTCTCAAGGCGTTAAAAAGCAGCTCCATGGCATTTTCGCCGTCATTCCAAAGTATGAGCTCCTTTACAGGTATATCCTTTACCTGAGGCTCATAGAGCTTGTTTGCTATAATAAAGCTGTCTCCGTTTGGAAAAAGCGCCAGACAGAGAAGCCTCTCGTCAGCCTTTCCCGAATAGCCCGAGAGATATTTTATGGTTGATGAGGGGAATACAAGGAAGCAGTCGATACCTCTCTCTGACATTCTTTTTTCAACTGTGTCGATCCTTCTTAAAAAAGATGTGTTTTCCATGGGTTCAGAAGTTCTCCTTGATTTTCAGATTTTTTTATTAAGATACCTCTGTTTATACAGAGAATATATGACTTTGATGATTATTATACCCTAAAATATGACAAGACGCACGAAAAAGCTCATATGTCATAAAGTAACATATTATTCCCAAGTGAAACAGAAAATAAGTTTTGATCAGTATATCCGCTGAAATTTTGTTCTTGAAATTTTTCGAAAGCGTGTGATATAATACTTTTTGTTGGAAACGCGTATAATGGTTCAGCGTGAAATCGAAGTGATTTCACGCTTATTTTTTTGGCACTGAAAGGTGTTTGAACAATGGAGTTTTACATGAAGTTACCACGCAACAAAAAGGAGTTCGCTTTGTTTATGGGTATTATTTCAATCATCTCGGTAAACATTATCGCTCCGCTGATTACCTGTTTTGAGGCCGGGTTCCATCTGTATGTGTATCAAGACGTTCTGACCGTACTGCCGTTTATCTGGCTGAGCGTGATTGTGATTGTACTGCTTACCTATGTACCGGCAGAAAAGCTGACTGCAAAAATCGTATCCGAAGAGGACAGCTTTAACGCACATATCATTATAAATATCCTGTGTACAGTCTTTATGATGTCAATTCTTCTGACCGTGATAGGGACATGGATCGGAACACGTTCTGTTACATGGGAGCCTATACGAATGTTTTTCTACAAGTGGCCGCGCAACTTCGCAATCTCTCTGTTTGTGGAGATGCGTATTGCCCAGCCGATTGCAAGACTGGTAATCTACAGGCTGCATTTGTGTTCGGACAGCAACCGGAATAGCTGATATTACTGTATCCATATCAGCGGTCATGTTCTCAGGAATGGCCGCTTTTCCTATGAATTTCTCATATACACTAATTGACAGAAGAAGTTTAATTTGATATATTTTAAATAAGTTAGCTAAAGCTAATTAAAAAGCGGAAACTAAGAAGGCGGGAACATCCGCTTATATTTTTAAACTTAAGTTATATATAACTAACTAAATTAAAACAAAGCCGAAAAAGGAGAAGGGTCATGAGTGTGGTTATAGTAGGCGGAAACGAGAGAATGACGGGGCAATATGAAAGTATATGCAGAAAGCATGGGTGTAAGGTCAAGGTTTTTCCGAAGGAAAACGGCTCTATGAAGAAAAAACTCGGATGTCCGGATATTCTGATACTTTTCACCGCAACAGTCTCTCACAAAATGATGATAAGTGCGGTAAATGAGGCAAAAAGGAACGGAGTTGAAATAGTCAGGGTAAACAGCAGCTCGGCCTCAGCCTTAAACAATGCACTTAAGGAGCGTATCGTATGTGCATAGAAAGACAGGTAATAGAATACTGCTCTCCAACGCTTGCAAGGCTTAAGACAGGAAGTCTTTTTAATTGCAGATATGATAGCGAAAATGAGATCGCGGCAGCTGTTTGTGAGCTGAATATGAGGCTGAATAAAAAGGACGTGTATTTCACGATACTCAGGAAAGAAAAGGGAAGAGCGCTTATCTATGTTTACAGAAAAAGCAGGCTTGATGAGGCTCTTAAGGAAAGTGAGGCCTGCAAGCTTCTTAAAAGCTGCGGATACTGCTTTACCGAATCCTCGGAGGCCATAGAAATGCTTTCGAAACAGCTTACAAATAAGGCAGACTTTCCTCATGAAATAGGTGTGTTTCTCGGGTATCCTATATGTGATGTTATTGAGTTCATAAGGAACAAGGGGCAAAATGCAAAGCTTACAGGCTGTTGGAAGGTTTACGGAAACGTAGCTGATGCAAGGCTCAGATTTTCAAGGTTTAAAAAGTGTACAGATACTTATATAAGACTTTGGGAGATGGGGAGAGGCATAGAGAAGCTGACAGTCGGGATATAGAAAAACATAAAATAAAGAAGTTTGAGCCCTTACCGGGCGTAAGGGATATCAACCATAAATATGTTTATAGTAGAGAGGTAAAACGCAATGAATAAAACAGCTGTAGTATATTGGAGCGGAACAGGAAATACAGAAGCCATGGCAGGGCTTGTTGCGGAAGGAGCAAAGGCTGCGGGCGCGGATGTCGTTCTATATAGTGTGACAGATTTCAGTGCTGACATGGCTGACGAATATGACGCTATTGCCTTCGGATGCCCTTCCATGGGCTCCGAGGAGCTGGAGGACACTGAATTCGCTCCGGTATTCAATGCTTGTGAACCAAAGCTTACCGGCAAGAAAATAGGGCTTTTCGGTTCCTACGGATGGGGCGACGGAGAATGGATGAGAAATTGGGAAGCTCAGTGCAGAGCGGATGGAGCTGTAATAGTATCGGATCCTGTTATCTGCAATGAGGCTCCTGACAGCGAGGCTGAGGAGGCCTGCAGAAGCCTGGGAGAAAAACTTGCAAGGGCTTAATATTGTATAAAAAAGCGGGAAGCGTAATGCCTCCCGCTTTGCTTTATCCTCTATCCGGGGAAAGTCGTTAATTTAATATTTTTTAATCTAAAGAACTAATAAAATTAACTTTTGCCATAAATTACGAGATATATTCACTCAATATCAGGGAGAAAACAGGAAGGAAATTGATTCCGGGGAAAGGAAATAGTATAATTGATGAAATATAATCAAGTTAATAAATGATTGGAGAATTATACATAATGGCCGAGAACAAAAACACAAAATTACAGATTCGTAACAGCACTGTGGATTTTCTTATATTTACCAAGGATGCCAATGAAAATGGCATTGAAGTCCGTGTGCAGGACCATAATGTATGGTTGACGCAAAAAGCGATTGGACAGCTTTTCGATGTAGACAGAAGTGTTGTCACAAAACATTTGAAAAATATTTATGAAAGTGGTGAATTATCCGAGAATTTAACTTGTGCTAATTTTGCACAAGTTGCGAATAATGGAAAAACCTATCAATATAAGTTTTATTCTCTATCTGCCATAATTGCCGTTGGCTACCGTATCAACTCAGGCAGGGCAACACAATTCCGGCAATGGGCAACAAAGGTACTGGATACCTTTGCAAAGCAAGGGTATGTTTTAGATAAAAGCAGATTAATTAACGGTCAAATCTTCGATGAGGATTATTTTGACCACTTAATTTCTGAGATACAGGAAATTAGAGCTAGTGAGCGCCGTTTCTATCAAAAGATTACAGACATCTATGTTACTGCCGTTGATTATTCCCTTGATAGCCAAATCACAAAAGACTTCTTTTCAACAGTGCAAAATAAGATGCATTATGCCGTTCACGGAAATACCGCAGCGGAGGTCATTATAGCAAGGGCAGATCATACAAAAAAACATATGGGGTTGACCTCATGGCGTAATGCACCTGATGGGAAAATTGTCAAAGCAGATGTAACGATCGCAAAGAATTACCTGTCTAAGGATGAAATACAGGAGCTTAACGAGATTGTCACGATGTATCTGGATTACGCTACAAGACAAGCAAGGCGACATATTCCCATGACGATGTCAGATTGGGCTTCCAAACTTGATGCGTTTCTGCAATTCAACGATGCAGAAGTTTTGCAAAACAAGGGTAAAGTCACAGCAGCAATCGCAAAAGCCTTTGCAGAGAGCGAATTTGAGCAATATCGGATCATTCAAGACCGATTATATCAGAGCGATTTTGATCGTCTTGTATCCGGAATGGAATCAGATACATTTAAATCTTAAACTGAAGCTGCTTCCCTCACCGGGCTTGCTTTTTACCGAGATCTCGGCCCCATGGAGCTCTGCAATTTTCTTTACCATGGAAAGCCCGAGGCCTGAGCCCTCACTGCTCCTTGACTTTTCGGCTCTGTAAAATCTGTCCCATATTTTGGGAAGATCTTCCTCGCTGATACCTGTACCCGTATCGCTCACGGTAAGGATGCAGGCAGAGCCGGTATCTTTATCAATGTTGTCAACACCTGATAAATCCGAGGCATGGGAGCAGCCGTAAGCCTCTTTTTTTAATGTCACGGTTACGCTTCCGCCCTCACGATTATACTTTATAGCGTTAGTTATCAGATTTGTAAGAAGCCTTATAAGCAAGGTCTCATCGCCCATGACACGGATCTCCTTCTCCACCTCTGCCTTTAATGAGAGCCCTGCGGCTTCGGCTACGGGCATAAGATCATCGCATACATGAGAGACCGGCATGCTCATGTCCACAGGACCGGTTTCAAATTTCAGAGTTCCCCTGTCAGCCCTTGAGAGCATCAAAAGCTGCTCGGTCATTTTGTTCATTCTCTCCGACTGTCTGTACACGGCAAGAAGAGCCTGTTCCTTTTCAGCTGGCTCACTGCATGAAGAAAGGGCATATTCACACTCCGCCTTTATCACAGCAAGAGGAGTCCTAAGCTCATGGGACACGTCAGAGGTAAACTGCCGTTCCTTCTCAAAGGACCGGGAAAGCCTTTCAAACATGCTGTTAAGTGTCTCGGCGAGACTTGAAAGCTCGTCATCAAAGCCGCCCGTGTCTATCCTTTCTGTGAGCTGATCTCCCGAGCTTATCCTTTGGGCTGTTGCGGCCATATCTCGTACAGGGGCAAAGGCTCTTTCTGTTATTCGTCTTCCGCCCGCGGCGCTTATTATGATAAATATGGGAAAGGTGAGTAGTATCAGGAGATTTAAGGTCCTGTAGGCGCTCTCGGCCTCTGCCATTGAGCTTATGCCTCTTACCCAAAAGGCATTGTCATCCTTTACAGCATAGATGTCGTAAACCATGCTGTCGCCTCCCGCATTCTCAACCTTTCTCATGCGTTGGTCCTGAAGCACAGAGTCCACTTGGACGCCCATATTCACTCTCGGGGCAAGGAGCCTTCCGGAGGTATCATATATAAATACGGACACTCCGTCTCTGTAAAAATCTATATCCTCCGTATCAGGCTCGCCGTAGCGAAAGCTGATGTCACTTACCACATCCGTAACAACATTTCTCAGAGTATCTTCAGTCTGCCTTGAGGATATCCTTCCCGACACAATAAATATAATGACAAGCGAAAAGGCCACAAGCAGTATCATAAAGCCTGTGTACCAGAGCGTTATCCTTGTTTTTATGGAAAGTCTTTTCAAATATCAGTCCTCCTTAAGGACATAGCCGCTGCCTCTTACCGTGTGTATAAGCTTCTTTTGGAAGGGCTCGTCTATCTTTTTTCTGAGATATCTTATGTAAACATCTATAACATTGCTGCCACCTGTAAAGCCGTAATCCCATACCTGAGTTTCAAGCTGAGCTCTGGTAAGGACCTTGCCCTTATTCCTCATAAATGACTCAAGAAGGGCAAATTCCTTTGAAGAGAGTTCTATTTCCACATCGCCTCTTTTTACCCTGTGGGTAGAGAGCTCGAGTTTAAGGTCACCTGCCGTAAGCACATCGCTCTTTATGCCTCCGTTTCGGCGAAGAAGCGCCCTTATCCTTGCCAAAAGCTCCGAGAAAGCGTAGGGCTTTGTGAGGTAATCATCGGCCCCCGCATCAAGTCCCGCCACCCTGTCGGACACAGCGTCCTTTGCGGTAAGGAGAAGAACCGGCATGTTTTTACCTGATGCTCTGAGCTTTTTTAAGACTGTTATGCCGTCCGCCTTGGGCATCATGATATCCAGTATCAAAAGGTCATAGTCTGTGCTCATGGCATAAAGAAGAGCCTCCTCACCGTCAGCGCAGCCGTCAACTCCGAAACCCTCGGCCTTAAGCCTTTTTACAGCGACCTCCAAAAGGTCCTTCGCATCCTCCGCAAATAATATCCTCATAAAATTCCTCCAAAAAATAAATTTTATGCGATTTTTTAATCCTGCTTTAATATTTATGTATTATTATAAAGCTGTAAGGAAAATAATAAAAGTAAATTAAAAAAGATAGTGCTATCAATAATTTCAATAAAAAGCCGATGCTATCTGACAGCTTATAAAAAACAAGGAGAAGAAATATTATGAAAAAATATGTATTATCAGTTTTAATGGCAGCTGCTGTTATATCAGGGTGCTCACAGAATTCGGAGCCTGCCACAGGAATGACTCAGGCCATATCGGAAAGCTCCTTATCAGTGACGGAGTCAGAGGCCTTTTCGGAGACAATGACTTCTTCGGAGATCGCGGCATCAGAATCGGAAAGCCCGGCATCCTCGGAAAGTGCTGAGCCGACAACAGCTTCGACAGAAACAGCCGACTCATCAACAGTCTTCAATGAAGGCTCAAATATGGGAGGGACAGATTATTCAGCTGATGCCGAGAACTATTACAAAGTAAAGGCTGAAAAGGATGCTGTGGAGCTTGATATAGAAAACCTTCAGGCCGAATACAGAGTTGGAGAGCTTGACAAGGAAAGCTTTGAGTCTCGGATAAGGGAGCTCAGAATGGAGGAGGAGCGCCTTGATAACGAGGAGGATATGCTTGAGGACGCTATAGAGTTTTCCCGATACCGTTCTGATATGGCTCTTCCCGAGGGAGATGCCGAAACGCTCTTTAATGAGATGAGCAGCCTTAAAGACAAGGAAAGGGAGCTTGAGCTGAGAGAGCGCGAGCTTGAGTCGGACTACAGGGCAGGCAATATCACAAGGGATGAATTCGTAAGCTCAAGGACAGAGGATATACGTGAGGAAGAGGAGCTTGACATGAGAGAGGAGCTTTTGGAGAGGGCACTTGAGAGAATGGGATATGATGATTGATAAAATCAGGCACGTAATCAGTTGCTTTTTTATACACGACTTATATTGAAGAGTTTGTTTTAATTTGACAGAGACCGGGCTTAGGTAGTACCTCCTAAACCCGGTTTGTCTTAAGTATGAAAGGACTTTTCAGTCATTTCTAATTATCGTATAACAGTCAGAATAATCTTTGAATTTTCCTCTGAAACTGTCAATTCCTTTTACCATGTCCATTCCTCCATCATTTCATTAACAGCATCTTCCACTCTTTCATTATCTGTTTCTTTCAGCGTACAAGCCAAGGAAACCGGATCTACCTTTCCTTCAAATGAAAATAAAGCCGGATCGTAATTCCAAAGCTCAACGTGAACTAACTCATCATTTGGATCCGCCCATCTCGAGTCTAAGGTATTCATTGTCTTTTCATTCAATGAATCTTTATAAACAGCCACTTCAGGTATTGGAGGAGGATTAAGCATTGAGTATTCACTGAGGGCGCTTTCTCCCGCATAAAAATAACTATCCGGAAGATCTTCCCTTCTAATAGTGATTATATTCTTAATAGGATTTATCAAATACGGCCCTGCTTTTTTTGTATTATCAGCCCCATAATAATCAGTTGACTTGATGCTCGTGTAATTGAAATACTTCCTCATATATCGCAATTTGCTTTTTGAAAGCTTTGATCCCGAACTTTTCATCAGAGCCGCTTTCTATCAGCATGAAGCATATACCGTTAATTTTAACCTTATATATGTTGCGCATGGCTAAAAACAAGGGCAACTTCGGCTTTTCTTTAATTATGCCTACCGAGGATTACCGGGAAAACAGATTTTACAGTGCTGATTTAGAATTATTGATGGACAAAAAGCGGACAGTATAAGGAAAAAATGAATACTTTTTATAAAGTATATAATATATTATATTTTTGAGTTGACAAGGGAACATTAGAATTTGTTTATACCGGGATTACACACCAAAGTTTGAACAGACGACTTTATCAAAAATATTTTATAGGAGTATAGTGACGGGGTAAATTATGCCCCGTCAAAATTGAAAATATGAAGAAAACAATAGAGAGATCAGGAATTGAAAAAAAAGAGATGAATGGTACGAGTCGTTGCCAAATGAAATAAAAGAAAAGATAATGTCGGCATATGATGAGAAATCAAAAAAATATTATATCAAGCCTATAAAGAGAAAAAGGAATCCGGATATAAAAGAAGGCGATATTTTTGCAATATTACTACCGGAAGGTTGTTATGTTTTTGGCAGATCAAGGATTCCGGACAAGAGGCTATTTTTATAACATAAAAAATATTCCGTTATCACAAGAAGAAAAGGAATTAGATTATGGATTTTATAAATATCTTTACAGGCCCGAAAATCCTGATGGGATGTGTGATGCATGGGGAAAAAGAATAAATAAAAATCCATATTTTAAAAGTCTTTATGCTGCTACAACCCTGTATGGTGTATCGCCGGAAATAAGAAAATATATTATTGCGGAACCTGAGCTTTTACCGAAAAACGGACTATACGGTTAAAGAAGATTTAAGATTGGAGGTGAAACTGTCCTTTTCCAATGAACAAGAAAGCATGTCAAGATGATTGCAGAACGAATTAAGAAAATTTGGAAAAACACTATCTTGGAGCACAAATAAAAATAAAATAGTTATAACGTAGTCACCGGAAGATTAACGCAGAGAGGGAGGAGAAGAAGGGAGGCTTTTTTACGCCTCCCAAAACCAATATGAAAATAAAGGGCATTGTAACAATGGTGCTTACTTGTTGCCCGGTCTTAAATGGGTGTAATGATATTGCAAATATATCCGGTAAAGTCAGTAATATATCAAAGGAGATTAAAAAAACGTCAAAGGAAATTATCAACGAAGGATCTGATTCTGACTATATATCCAATATATTGGACATAGCCAATCCTCATTTATGGGATGATGCTGTAAAAAAAGGGATAAAACTAAATGGATATGATAATTCGACCTTCAGATATGCACTTTCCGAGGGAACATATTCTTTTGCATATTATTTGATAGATCAAGGTATAGATCTTGAATATGAGGACGAATATGGAGTCAATGAGTTAATGTATGTATGTGATTGGATCTATGGACCGGAATATGAAAAATTTATTAATAAATTTATAAAAAGTGGTTGTGATATCAATCATACCGATGCAAATGGTTATATTCTTACAGAGCACGTGATAGTTTCGGATGAAGTTCCAATAGAAAGTAATATACAAATGAAAAAGTCCATTAATTTTTTGATGGAAGTAGGCTCACCGGTACGCCCGGAGACCTTAAATATAATAACTGAAAGCAAAAACTGCGGATACGGCAGTCTAAAATTGGTGGCTGACAAAATCAAAGTTCAATTTCTGGAAATTAAATCTACAAATTGTGTCGAGGCTCTTTTGCTTGAAGATAGAAACTATTTTCAGAAAAATATAAAAACAGATGCTCAGAAAGAAGAACTTGCAGAAAAGATTGTGGTTTATGCAGCGGCGTACGGAACTCTCGAAGAAATGAAGGAGTCTATTGATGAAACCGGAGTTACGATGAGAATTTTGGATAGTGAAGAAAATAACTTGCTTATGGCAGCTGCATTAGGAGGAAATGAAGAGACCTTCTCATATCTTTGGGATCAAATATCACATGATACGATCAATAAAAGAAAGGAAACTCTACTTATGGCGGCGCTGGGAGGAGGAAACAAAAACATTGCCGAGAAAATAAAGGAATCGGACGAAAATATATTTGTAAGTTTGGATCAGTTTGATTGGGATGATGCATTCAGGCAACAATGTGAAGTGCTGTCATATGCAGATGACGAGTTCACAGAATATTATATAGAGAACGAAAAGCCTGACTTGGATGAAACAGAATATCTGTGCACAAGTATTACAGACAATGGAAATATAGCCGCATTAAAGATAATTAAAAAAAATAAAAACACAAAAGAGTATTTTAACAGCAGTGAGTTCTTAAATAATATATTACAGTTTTGTTTTTCATCATCACAAGTCAGAACAATATTGGAAGATATACCGAATGATATAAAAAAGGAGCTTACATATTCTCTTGCAAAAATACTCAGTGAAGAAAGTCAAATGCCCAATGAAGATTCTGAAGAGATAGTACAAGCATTTTATAATGCCGGGGTCCCTCTGGATAATTATAAGGGTGTCCGGCTTTCGATTTATGAAGCGGCAAGTGTAGGAGATACAGCGGCAGTAAGAAAATTGGCAGAATTGGGAGCTGATCTTGATGACAAAGGCAAAATCGGCGCTACAGCTATGTTGCCTGCAGCACGCGGGGATGAAGATACATTGGAGGTACTTCTAAAGTACGGAGCCAATCCGAATGAGTCTGAAAATAAAACAGGCCTTACACCCCTTATGATAGCAGTATCATGGGAGTCGCCTGAATGTGTGAGGACGCTGTTGGATTACGGAGCAGATAAAGATGCAATCAAAAAAGATGGAACCACTGTATACGAATATGTCCAAAATACCGGAAACGAAGAAATAATAACAATGCTTAATTAATTTTCTGTCTAAATTATTTGATTTGCTTTAACTATCATGATTGATTATCGGGTTGTGATACAGCACAAAAAGGATTGAATCTTAAAATAGGATTGGATGATATCCTTCCCGAGTACATAAGACACAGTAAAATCAATGATAATAAGTATGCTGAATTTGACAGGCAACTGTAATTTTTAAATTCCATTCACGGACAAAAATGTATCATTTAGGGAATAATTATCTTAATAAATACATAATAAATAATATATAAAAACCAATCTACCATCAGGACTTTCGCCGCAAGGCGGAGGTCTTTTTTGTATGTAAATTTTACATATGCTTTGTAAACTTTAGAAAACTTTTACAAAAACCTAAGGCTTCCGAGATTTTTCCGGAAAAAATTGAATGCTATCATATACAGCGTTAAATAACCGGAGGAAAGAAAAATGGAAGAGATAAAGATAGCGCATATTTCCGACCTGCATCTCAAAAAGGATTACTTCAATTCGTTTTTTGAGAGGGAGCTCGGACAAAGGATAATGCCTCTCGACTATTTCACCTGGGCCTTAAAGGAGATAGCAAAGGATAAGCCTGATGTCATAGTCATGACAGGGGATCTCATCCACGAGGGCACAGATGAGGACTACAGATTCTTGAGAGGACTTCTTGAAAAATATGTTCCCGATATAAAGGTGATACCTGTTCTCGGAAACCATGACTTTAAGGCTGCATTTTATAAGGGGTATCTCGGGACAGATGACGATTCTCCCTACTTTGCGGTGGAGTATGTAAAGGACTACAGATTCATAGTCATAGACACGGCAAGAGAGGGAAACGGGGACGGATACTTCCCGAAGGAGAGAGCGGATATACTTTTCAATGAGCTCAAAAAGCCTTACGGCAACGGAACCTTTATCCTCGGCCATCATCCCTTCAAGACCGACCAGGGCTGGTATGTTACGGAGTGCGATGAGGACATATGCGAGAGGCTTTCGGATACCGACGTCATAGCATATCTTTGCGGACATGCCCACTTTAATGAGTCGAGACAGATGGGAGGCTTTGTACAGCTTGTCACAGAGTCCTTTGATTACGGAGTTGAGACAAAGGAAGACGAGGTCATATACACAGATGTAAGAGGCTACAGCACTGTTATAGCGGAGGGCAGAGACGTAAGGAGCCACCTACATGTGCTGACCCCCTATGAGCAGGTATTTAAGAGATTTAAGCTCGGGGAGCAGGTATAGTCTTTTTGAAAAATGAAGCAACAGTATTAATCAGATCAATATAAATATATTCAAAAGAGGAGAACAGAAAATGAAATTAAGAAAAATCACATGTGCGGCTATGGCGGCTGTCATGGCGGCGGCGACACTTGCAGGATGCTCAGGAGGAAACACGACTGATACAACTACAACAGCGGCGGGAAGCACAGCGGGAACCGAAGCGGAGGGAACTGCTGCTGAAAGCGGCTCCGGAGAGAAGGTCACCATAGAATACTGGCATACAAACTCCGAGACCAGAGGAGGCGCTGCTGTTCAGTCTATAGTTGACGCCTTCAATGCGGCAAATCCCGATATAGAGGTTATTACAAGATATAATGACGGCTATGACGGACTTATGCAGAACCTTCAGGCTGATGTGGCGGCGGGAAAGACGCCTGACATAGTTCAGGTTTCATACTCAAATATAGAGTATTTCCCCAACAACTTCGCCTATGTAGCTCCTGACGAGCTCATGAAGGATTACTCAGATACACCTGACTTTGTGACAGATAACTTCGCCGAGAATATCATAAGCCTCGGAAGCGACAATCAGGGCAATCTTGTAGGATTCCCTTATGCAGTCAGCAACCCCATACTTTATTATAATAAGGATATCTTTGAGGAGGCGGGTCTTACCGAGGCTCCCGAGACCTGGGAGGAGCTCAGAGAGGCTGCAATGACCATAAAGGAGAAGACCGGAAAGAATGCCTTCCACCTTCAGGAGAATGATACTTGGGCTCTTCAGGCTCTTCTTGAGTGCAACGGAGGAAAGATGCTCACATGGACAGACGGAGTTCCCACATGTACTCTTGCGGATCCCAAGAACGAAGAGGCATTTCAGTTCTATGCGGACATGACTCTTGTGGACGGAACATCGATCCATATAAGCACAGATGAGGCTATTCAGGCCTTCAATGCGGGAGAGCTCGGAATGCTCGCTTCATCCTGCGCAAACCTTTCGGGTATAGAGGATTCTGCTCAGTTTGAGATAGGCACAGCTCCCTTCCCTGTATTTGAGGGAGAAAAGAGAGCGGTTCCCGCAGGAGGCTGCGTGCTTGCCGTAATGAGTCAGGACGATGCAAAGAAGGAGGCATGCGCAAAGTTCATTCAGTATCTCTATGAGGATGACAACATCGTAGAGTGGATAGCGGGAACAGGCTATGTGGCTCCCACCATAAGCTCAAACGAGTGTCAAGGAATGAAGGATCTCCTTGCATCAGATCCCCTTATGGAGGCTGCAGCTTCACAGGTCGGCGACATAGTTCCCTGGGCGGCATATCCCGGAGATTCAGGCCTTCAAGCTCAGCAGTACATCTCTGACGCAAGAGATCAGATCCTCGGAGGTGAGGATGTGAACACAGCCCTCACTGAGGCTCAGGACAGGATAAATGCTCTGTTTGACTAAAAAAGAGGAAAATCTGATGACAAAAAATAATTCATCGGCCAAACGTCTTATCCCGCAAAAAGGCGGGATAAGGCCTTGGCTCTTCATATTGCCGGCGGCTGTGGTATTTGCCGTATTCATGTTTTACCCGCTTATATACACCATATATCTGAGCTTTTTTGACTGGAACATGATAAAGCCCGTAAAGGAATTCGTGGGCCTTCAGAATTATCTCGATATATTCACAGATCCCAACATAGGAAAGATATTCGGAAATACACTGATATATATTGTGCTGCTTTTGATATTCGATTTTATAGCTCCTTATATCTTTTCCTTCATACTTTCCTTTGTAATTAAAATGGGGAAGAATTTTTACAGGAGTGTTATATTCCTTCCGAGCGTTGTATCTCTTGTTGTGGGGACTATGCTTTTTGTGTGGATACTTAATCCAATATCAGGACCTGCCGCAAAGCTCATGGGACTTTTCGGACTGACGGCCCCTGTGTGGAGCACGACTCAGGGACTTGTCATAGTGGTCATAAGCATAATGACGTCCTGGAAGATATTCGGCTACAATTTCATAGTTGCACTTTCGGGAATGGGCGGAGTGCCTCTTGAGGTCATAGAGGCCGCAAGGATGGACGACATACCTCTTCACAGGATATTTTTAAACATTGTTGTTCCCATGAGCAGCTCCACAGGCATCTATGTCCTTATCCTTTCAATAGTTCAGGGAATGCAGCAGGTATTTACTCCCATAAACATGGTCACTCAGGGAGGGCCTGACTACGGAAGCACGAACCTTATATACAATGTTTATAATGAGGCCTTCGGCTTTTACAAGACAGGAACCGCATCCGCATATGCCATCCTGATGCTTGTTCTCTTCGGACTGCTCCTGTTCCTTGAGTTCAAATATGTGGAAAAAGGAGTGTACTATGAAAATTAAAAGCATTTTTAAGGACGGTCAGGCTGTATGGCATCTCTTGATGCTTGTGCTTGTGCTGATCTCCGTGTGCCCCATACTCTTTGCTGTAACAGGCTCGGTAAAGACTCTTGAGGATCTCTACAACGGGGGCTTTTTCCCTAAGGAGATAGTATTAGACAACTTTAAAAGGATAGCGGCGGCTGTCCCCATAGTTCGCATAACCTTCAACACCTTTATAATAGCGGTCTGCGTTACAGCCTTTAAGGTCGTTACAAGCACCCTTGCCGCCTACTCCTTTGTATACTTTGATTTCAAGGGAAAGCAGATAATATACTTTATCCTTATAAGCACCATATTTATCCCCTTTACCGTTACCATGATACCCAATTATCTCACCATCTCAAAGCTCGGGCTTGTGGATAAGATTTGGGGAGTAATGCTCCCTCAGCTTGCGGATGCGTCGGGGATCTTCCTTATAAGGCAGGCCATGAGGGCCGTTCCCAAGCCCCTTACGGAGATAGCTCATCTTGACGGAATATCGGAGCTCAGGATACTTAAGGACATCATCATTCCCGTGACAAGGCCCGCTATCATCTCAACAGGAATAATTTTCTTTATAAATTCATGGAACGAGTACGTGTGGCCCACACTCATACTGCGCTCAAATGAGAACTTCACTCTTTCTCTTGCGATGCAGGTATTTACAGACTCCGAGGGCGGCGTGGAGTACACTATGACCATGGCTATGGCCGTGATCACAATGATACTTCCTATAGCTCTTTACCTCATATTCCAGAGATATATAATGAGCACCTTTGCTTCATCGGGAATAAAGGGATAAAAAAAATACAGCGGTATTAAATATCGGAAAGGTAATGATAATGGCCGGAAAAGATATAATTTTTGAAAATGTAAAGAAGTCCTATGACGATAAGACAACTATTATAGAAAACCTCAACCTTACAATAAAGGAGGGGGAGAGGCTCGTGCTTCTCGGACCCTCGGGATGCGGAAAGTCAACGACCCTCAGAATGATAGCGGGACTTGAGGACATAACAGACGGAAAGCTCATTATGGACGGAAAGGTGGTAAACGACGTGCCCTCAGGAAAGAGAGGCGTGTCTATGGTATTCCAGAATTATGCCCTTTATCCTCATATGACAGTTGAAAAAAATATAACCTACGCTCTCTCCGTGCATAAGGTGGACAAAAAGGACATAAAGGAAAGGCTTGAGCAGGTGTTAAAAATATTGGGGCTTGAGGAATACGCAGGCAGGAAGCCGAAGGAGCTCTCAGGCGGACAGAGGCAGAGAGTCGCTCTTGCAAGGGCCCTCGTGAAGCGCTCCGATTATCTGCTTTTGGACGAGCCACTTTCAAACCTTGATGCAAAGCTCAGGCTTCAGGCAAGAAAGGAGCTTGTAAAGATACATGAGCTCTATGGGCAGACCTTCATATATGTTACCCACGATCAGGTGGAGGCCATGACTGTGGCAAACAGGATAGCTCTCATGAAGGATGGAGTGCTGCAAATGCTTGACACACCCTACAGAGTTTATCACAGGCCCGCAAATGTGTTTACAGCGACCTTTATCGGCTCTCCGTCAATGAACATAATGGAAGCGGAATGGGCAGGAGGCGAGAGGTTATTGGTGGGGAACCAGTGCATAAAGCTTCCTCAAATGTGGAAGGAAATAGTGGAAAAACACGGAAAAACAAAGCTTTATCTGGGAATAAGGCCGGAAAATCTTAAGCTCTGCCCCGGATATAATGCTGACGGACTAAACGCCGAGGTAGAGTATGTGGAGGATTACGGAAACAGATACGGAATATACATAAAGCTCGGAGAGCTTGAACTTATATCCATGGCCGACAGCGTATTTGCGGGACGCGGAGAGAAGGTACACTTTGTTCCGGATTACAGCCATATCCACCTCTTTGACAGGGAGAGTACTGACTCTCTCGGCTACCCCGCAGAGCTTGAGGAGGGCAAGGAGGAGAGCAACAGCTTCATGCAGGCCATACTTAATGAAGGCGTAAAGGCCTAAGCCACAGTATCGGGAAGCTGAACCTTATTCAGATTTCGTTTAAGTATTATCAATGCGAGAACGGCAGAAAGGAATGCCGTGGCTGCAAAGATCATCCATATCCCCGTAAGCCCCAAGGGAGACAGGACCACTATTAAAATTACGGGAAAAACTATTGCCGTTGATACGGATATAACGGTTGCGGGCTTGGGATTTCCTATGGCAAGCATGAAGCTCTGAGTGGCGAAGGATATCCACCTGGTCACATATGTAAAGGCAAAAAGCCTCAATGCGAAAACCGACATTTTGATGATATCGGGGCCGGGATCGGGCACAAACAGCCTTGTCAAAAGCTCAGGAAGACTGAATATAAGTATCACCGCCAAAAAGGATATAACAGCACTCGAGGTAAAGCAGCATTTCTCTATTGCTCTGACCCTCGAGTATTTTCCTGCGCCGAAGTTGTAGCCCACAGCAGGCTGGAGAGCGTCGCACATTCCGTAGAGAAGAGGCTGTATCAGGCCTTCGGCAAACATCAGTATGCCGTATACGGATACAGCGGTCTCTCCGCCCATCCTTACAAGTATGAAATTCAATATTATTGACGTAAGTCTTCCTGCAATATTATTCAGAAAGTTGGGACTGCCGCAGGCAATTATCCTTCTTATCATTTTAAGGCTGAATATGGGCCTTCTGAAATGCAGGAGGGCTTTTCCTCTGAAAAAGGGGATAAATGCTATGACAGAGCAGGTAGCCATGCCAAGGCAGGTCCCTAGGGCGGCGCCCCAAATACCCCAGCCAAAGATCCCGAGAAATATAAATTCCAGGACAGTGGAGAGCAGGGACATAAAAATATTTATAAAAAGACTTCCCCGTATGTATCCGCATATCCTCAGATAATTGTCCACAGCAAAAAGAATGGTGGTAAGCGGGGAGCACAGAGCGTAAACTCTGAGATACTGTACGGCATGCCTCGCAAAATCACCGTCAGCCCCCATAAGTCTTATAAGGAGCGGGGCGGAAAAATAAAGAACTCCGCCTATAATAATGCCCGCTAAAAGTATCATAATGCAGGCACATGTAAAAATATTATCAGCCTTGATCCTCTTTCCCTTCCCCAAATATATGGATATGGGCACAGAGGAGCCGACGCCTATAAGGTCGGCAAGAGAAAAATTTATGATGACAAAGGGCAGAGCGAGATTGAGAGCCGCAAAGGCTGTAGAGCCCAAGTAATGCCCCACGAATATTCCCTCTATGGTATAGTAAAGAGCCGAGGCAAACATGCTTATGGCTCCCGGTATCGATGCAATAAAAAAGAGCTTCAGGGGTGAAGTCTTTGAAAACAATTCTGTTGAGTTCATTAAAATCCTTCCTCCGAATCAGGTTTTTAAACTGTTATTTCTATCTGATTTCCCTCAAAGCCGAGGACACAGCTCTCATAGTACCCGTCTCCCGTAGTCCTGGGACCGCTTATAACCTCGTAACCGTCATCTCTTAACTTTTCTGTAAGGCTGTCGACATTTTCACGGCTCCCTACACTTACGGCAAGATGAATAAAGCCTGTGCGAAAAGGGCTTTTCTCACTATCGTCCATCCCGGGCTTTTGCATTATCTCAAGCCTTGCCCCATCCTCAAAGCTCAGAAAATATGAGCGAAAGTCTGTATTTTTATTGTGATAGCCGCTGTTTGATGTGGCGTTAAAATATTTCTCAAAGAAGCGCTTCGCCCCTTCCAAGTCATTTACATACATTGCTATGTGTTCTATTTTCATAACAGTTCCTTATTTATTGTTTATGATTTACGACCTTTCTATAATAATATATACGACCGATTCGGACAATACGCTGATACCTCCGTCAAGGAAAAAAATATGCTTGTAAAATACTGTAGGGCAAACATATAATTAAGGTAACATAAAGACAGTAAGTGGTGAGAACATGAAAATATTCCTTGCAAACACATCTAATGATATAGAGGAAATTGTAAAAAACATCAATGAATTTGATATAGAAAGTGTGAAAAAGCAGGTGGAGGGACTTTTCCCCGCCTTTTTGAACTTTCTCATAAATCTTGTTGTGGCGGTGCTGATACTTCTCATAGGGTGGAAGGTCATATCGGTATTTCGCAAGTGGTGTATAAGGTCTATGGACAGGCTCAAGGTGGACCATACGGTAAGTGTATTCTTGGGTTCATGCATAAGCGTTGTACTGTTCGGACTTCTGATATTTGCTGCGGCGGACAGAGTCGGCATAAGCTCCGCCTCGCTCCTTGCCCTTCTGGGCTCCGCAGGTATCGCTATATCCCTTGCATTGCAGGACAGCCTCTCAAACTTTGCGGGTGGTGTGATGATACTTATGGTAAAGCCCTTTGTGGCGGGGGATTACATCATATGCCAAAGCGGCGAGGGCACTGTAAAAAACATCGGACTTATATACACCACCCTCATAACAGTTGACAACAAGCAGGTGGTAATACCAAACGGGATCCTTTCGGGCTCACCACTTACGAATGTGACGGCTCAGGACAAGAGGCGGCTTATAATAAGCATTGGAATAGGCTATGACTCCGATCTCAAAAAGGCAAAGGAAATAATGGAGAGGCTTTTCAGAGAAAAAAACGAGGTGCTTAAGGACGAGGCTATAGACGTATATGTGGATGATCTGGGGGAGAGCTCGATACTCCTTACCGCAAGAGGCTGGACAAGGACTGAAGATTATTGGAAAGCAAAGTGGGCTCTTACGGAGGAGATAAAGCTTGCTTTTGATAAGGCCAAAATAGAGATACCGTATAATAAGCTTGATATAAACATAGTAAGCAGTGCTTCCGATAAGGACTCGGATACTATAAAAAAGACAGAAAGAGATTAAAAATGTATATTGCGGATCTTCATATTCATTCAAGCTATTCGAGGGCTACGGCGAAAAATATTACCCCCGAGGTGCTGGAGCTTTGGGGAAGGAAAAAGGGAATAGAGCTTATAGGCACAGGAGATTTTACTCATCCCGAATGGAGGAGGGAGCTGGGTGAAAAGCTGAATCCTTTGGGAAATGGTCTCTACGGGCTTAAGAACGAGTATGTGCAGGAAAAAGGAAAATACAAAACCTGCGGGGATAAAGCCGAGGGTTCACGCTTTGTAATAACGGGAGAGATAAGCTCAATATATAAACAGGACGGAAAGGTAAGAAAAGTACACAGCCTTATAATCCTTCCGAGCCTTGAGGACGCTCAGAAGATATCCGCAAGGCTTGAAAATATAGGAAATATCCACTCGGACGGAAGGCCTATCCTGGGTTTATCCTGCAGAGACCTTGCAGAGATAGTCTTTGACACCTGTCCCAAGGCCATCTATGTCCCGGCACATATCTGGACTCCGCACTTTTCCATGTTCGGAGCCTTTTCAGGCTTTGATACAGTGGAGGAATGTTTTAAGGATATGTCAGGCGAGATACATGCGGTGGAGACCGGACTCTCATCGGATCCTGTTATGAACAGGCGGGTGTCGATGCTTGACAATTATCAGCTTATATCGAACTCGGACGCCCATTCTCCCTCAAAGCTCGGAAGAGAGGCCACGATTTTTTCAGGAGAGCTGTCCTATGACGGGCTTTACGCAGGAATACAGAAGGGAGAGGGACTTTTCGGAACCATAGAATTTTACCCGGAGGAGGGAAAGTATCATCTTGACGGCCACAGGAAATGTCATTTAAGCCTTAGTCCTTCAGAGACCGAAAGCTATAATGGTATATGCCCTGTCTGCGGGAAGAAGATAACCATAGGAGTGCTTCACAGAGTCGAGGAGCTTGCGGATAGAGGAGATGACTACAGACATCCCCAAGCAAAGCCTTTTGAATCTCTGATGCCACTTAATGAGGTAATAGGCGCGTCATGGGGAAAATCTCCCGAGAGCGCAAAGGTCAAAGAATGCTGTGAGGAAATGCTTTCATCTCTGGGCCCTGAATTTTTTATTTTAAGGGAAGCCCCCATATCAGACATAAAAACGGCTGCGGGAGGCTCTGTAGCCGAAGGGATAAAAAGGCTAAGAGAAGGCAAGGTCATCCTTAAGGCGGGCTTTGACGGAGAATACGGCAAGGTAAGCCTTTTTACCGATGACGAGCTTAAAAACTCCGAGGGACAGCTGAGCTTTTTCGGAATGACTCAAAGGGAAACCGAAGAAAGCAAGGAAAGTATTAAAGAGAGCGAAAAGACCAAAAGTATCGAAAAAATCAAAAAGACCGAAGCTGCCAAAAATACCGGAGATGTAGCTTCAGTGCTTAATGAAAGACAGCTTCTCGCCGTAAAAAGCAGGTCAGAGGTCACAGCCGTAAGTGCGGGTCCCGGAACAGGAAAGACCAAGACCCTCGTTGAGGCTATAATCGAAAGGGTGGAGGAAAGAGGGGTAAAACCGTCGGAGATAACAGCCTTTACCTTTACCAAAAAGGCGGCGGGAGAGCTTAAAGAAAGGCTTAACAGGAGACTGAAGTCAAGATCCCGCTACATAAAAACGGGAACTATACACAGCATTTGCCTCGACCTTTTAAAAAGAGCCTGTAAGGACTGCGAGATCGCCGATGAGTTTGTCGCAAAAGGGTATGCTCTTGAAGCTGTAGAAGCCTTCGGACTTTCCTTGAGCGTAAGAGATTTCCTGAAAGAAATCTCGCTCATAAAAAATACAGGTGAGGAGTATTTGGAGACCACCGACATATCGAATATGAAGGAGGCGTACCATTACTATAACCGGCGGCTTAAAGAAAATGGCCTCATGGATTTTGACGATATACTCATAAGCTGTACAGAGCTTCTTCATACAAAGGAAGGCAGAAAGCTTAAGGGCAAGGCCTTTTCATATATTTTTACAGATGAGTTTCAGGATATCGGAAGGCTTGAATACGAGGTGATAAAGGCGCTTTTTGAGGGAGGGAAGGAGCTGTTTGTAATAGGAGACAGCGACCAGTCTATATACGGCTTCAGAGGAGCGGATGCGAACATCTTTTTAAGGCTTAAGGAGGACTTTCCGAATCTCAACCTGATAAGGCTCAATATAAACTACAGGTCGGAGCCTGATATTGTTGAGGCATCCCGCGTTCTGATATCCGATAACCCGGGAGGGCAAAGGGAGCTTTTAAGTGCTAAAGAAGCGATAGGAAGTGCGGCCGAGGAGGCTGAAGGTGATAAAGAACAAGGCTCAAAAGAGCGAAATTCCGAAGAACGAAATTCTGAAGATGGGAATGCCATAGAAATCGCGAGAGCGGAGTCAGGACTTTCGGAGGCTATATTTATTGCAAGAAAGATAAACGAGCTTGTGGGCGGAATAGATATGCTTGACAGGGATCTAAGAGGCAATGACCCTGAAAAGACGAGGAGCTTTTCCGATATAGCCGTGCTCTACAGGAGCAATTATCAGGCGGGACTTATAGAGAAAGCCTTAAGGAAGGAGGGAATACCGTATATCGTTTCGGGAAGAGAGGATTTTCTTCTTGAGGAAAGTGTGAGAGCCTGTGTGCAGTTCTTTAAATATGTATTTTTGGGTGATGAAGGGGCAGGCGGGCTTTATCTTAATATAATGTCCGGGCTTAAAAAGAATGCATTGTCCGAAGTGATACTTGAGGGGGAGCGGGATAAATATATTGAATCGGTTAAAAGCGCTGGTAAAGCCGTACCCTATGACATAATTTCAGCATGGGCGGAGGCCTCGGGTCTTTCAAAGGATGAAGGCATCGAAAAGCTCATGAATTGTGCTCTTTTTTATACGGATATGGAGGAATTCTTGACCGATCTTTCCATGGGGGAAGAGAGTGACATCAGTCGTGTCGGTAAAAAAGGCTATAGCGCTGATGCTGTGAGACTTTCAACTGTTCATGGGGCAAAGGGACTTGAATTTCCTGTTGTATTTATATTCGGAGCAGATGAGAGAAAGCTCCCCGAAGAGGAGGCGGAGCTCTTTGAAGAGCGAAGGATATTTTTTGTGGCTATGACAAGAGCAAAGGAAAAGCTTTATATATGTACGGCAGAAAAGGAGCCGGGATTTATAAATGAACTTCCTCCGGAGCTTATAAAAGAAGCTGAAGTAAAGGCCTACACAAAGAGCGACAGAGAGAAAAAGAACGCCGGGGAGCAGGGCGTACAGATGAGTATCTTTGATTTTATTTGATGAATCGAATGAGAAATGCCAAAAAAGTAAGGAGCGGGACATATCTGAATATGCACTCGCTCCTTTATAGTTTAAATATAAGAATATATTATGATGCTTTAAGCTCCGAAAGATTAATACGCCCTTCCCCAGTAAACCATCTTTGTGGCGGGCTTTCCGCAGTTTACGCAGACATCAGAGATATGCTCCTGCTTGAAGGGCATACATCTTGATGTGGCGCCTGTCTTTTCCTTTATAGCATCCTCGCACTCGCGGCATCCGCACCACATGGCCTTTACAAAGCCGGTCTTTTCGTCAAGGATCTTTTCCATCTCGTCGATTGTAGTAGCTGTGAAGGTATGGGAGTCAAGGTGCTCCTTTGCCATCTTGTACATATTTGACTGAATGTCATCAAGAAGCTCGGCTACCTTCTCATTAAGCTCGTCAAGAGAAACTGTGACCTTCTCTCTGGTGTCACGCCTTACAAGCACAGCCTGATTGTTCTCTATGTCTCTGGGTCCTATCTCGACACGGAGAGGTATTCCTCTCATCTCACAGTCGGCAAACTTCCATCCGGGAGTCTTGTCGCAGTCATCGACCTTTACCCTGAATCCGTGCTCGATGAGGCGGGTCTTAAGTTCGTCGGCCTTTTCAAGCACGCCCTCCTTCTTCTGCTGGATAGGAATGATTATAACCTGAGTGGGAGCAATTCTCGGAGGAAGCTTGAGACCGTCATTGTCTCCGTGAACCATGATGATAGCTCCGATTATTCTCGTGGAAACTCCCCAGGATGTCTGATGAACATACTGAAGCTGATTGTTCTTATCAGAATATTTAATGTCAAATGCCTTGGCGAAGCCGTCTCCGAAGTTGTGGGAGGTTCCCGACTGGAGAGCCTTTCCGTCATGCATAAGCGCTTCTATAGTATAGGTGGCTATCGCTCCCGCGAATCTTTCCTTTTCTGTCTTCTGTCCGCGGATAACAGGGATAGCAAGTACCTCCTCACAGAAATCCGCATAGAGGTTAAGCATCATCTCTGTGCGCTCTCTTGCCTCCTCTGCAGTGGCGTGAGCTGTATGGCCTTCCTGCCACCAGAACTCACGTGAACGAAGGAAGGGACGGGTGGTCTTTTCCCATCTTACTACAGAGCACCACTGGTTATAAAGCTTGGGAAGGTCCCTGTAAGACTGTACATGTCTGCTGTAATAGTCGCAGAAGAGAGTCTCGGATGTAGGCCTTACGCAAAGCCTCTCTTGAAGCTCCTCCATTCCGCCATGAGTTACCCATGCAACCTCGGGGGCAAAGCCCTCCACATGATCCTTTTCCTTCTGAAGAAGGCTTTCGGGAATAAAGATGGGCATAGCACAGTTTTCAACTCCTGTGGCCTTGAATCTCTTGTCCAGCTCATGCTGAATATTCTCCCATAGAGCATAGCCCGCGGGCTCCACTATCATGCATCCCTTTACACAGCTGTAATCCGCAAGCTGAGCCTTCCTTACCACATCCGTATACCACTGGGCAAAGTCGACATTCATGGGAGTGATATCTTCCACCATTTTTTTGTTCTTGTTTTCTTCTGACATTTTTTCACCTTTCCGCCATTGAAAGCATGCGCATTTTTACCGACGTTCGTCAGTGCTTATTACTATACAGAAAAACGGCGTATTTTTCAAGTGTATGAAGGGAACGCTGACAAATGCTCATAGGATTGACGCAACGCTTGAAGGATAAAGCGTCCGGTGTACAAATACAAAATTGATTTTTTATATCTCCGATATTATAATGAAAAAAGTTATGAAAATTTACTGAAGTATAAAGAGGAGACATACTCGTGGCAGAGGAAGAGAGAATTTTCAGCGGGCAGCGTGGTTACAAAGGATATACCCGCAAATTCCTTTGCGGCCGGTGTCCCCGCCCGAGTTATACGCGAGATAACGGAGAAGGATTCAGTATATAATCTCTTTGAGGAGATACATTAAATATGAGAAAAATAATTTTGTACGGAACAGGGACCTGAGGCGATTGCCCTCCTGTGAAAGAGGTTCTTTCAGAAAATAATGTTAAATATTTGTATGTGGATATATGCGAAAGCGTGGGAAAGCTTAAGCTCTTTTTAAATATAAGGGATACCGCGCAGGCTATGGAGGTTGTGAGGAGAGAACACAGAGCCGGGATCCCCTGCATGGTCATAGACGATGAGGTGATACTTATAGAGGGCCCCGAGCATATGAAAAGGATAATAGAGGAGTACGAGCTTAAGGCATAAAACATGCCTTGGCTCTTTTTGTCCGGATAATCGCCTATGTGGTATAGTTATGCCTATGAATATAAATATAAGAAAAGATTTTAACATATCGGATAGAGAAAAGGCCTGCTTTATTTTCGGAGCGGGTGAATTTTACGGAATTAAAACAGAGACCCGTGAGGACGACCTTATAATAGCCGCAGACGGTGGTCTCAAATATGTAAAGGAGCTTAAGCTTAAGCCTGAGCTTATAGTGGGAGACTTCGACTCCTCCGGACTTCCGGAAAATGAGGACTGCGAAGTCATGAGACTTTCCGCCATAAAGGATCTGAGCGATCTCTCGGAGGCTCTTTTTGAGGGGATAAAGAGGGGATACAGCCTTTTTTTTGTCTATGGCTGCACCGGGGGAAGGCCCGATCACACCTATTCCGCCATACAGGACATAGCGAGACTGTCAAAGGATGGAGTCAGGGTATTTATGTTTTTCAGAGATTATGTCCTTACTGCTGTGACTGACGGAAAGGCAGAGTTTCCGGAGACCTTTACAGGAATGATATCAGTATTTTCCCACAGTGATATTTGTGAAAGGGTCAGGGAATCGGGGCTTAAATATACGGTGGCGGAGCATGTCCTTAAAAATGACACCCCCTTGGGCTTAAGCAATGAGTTTACGGGGCTTCCCGCTTCTGTCAGTGTTGGCTCGGGGACACTTATAGTAATGTTTGAACTTAAGACTGATCGGGAGGAGGGAGCAGATATTGGAGTATAGTAAGAAAGACATAAAAATAGAGCTTCCCGAGGACGTGAGATTCATTATAGGAAAGCTCGGGGCGGCAGGCCATGAGGCATACGCGGTCGGAGGCTGCATCAGAGACAGCCTTCTGAAAAGGAAGCCTGACGACTGGGACATTACAACAAATGCCCTGCCGAGGGAGGTCAAGGCCTGCTTTAAAAGGACTGTGGATACAGGCATAGAGCACGGTACGGTCACTGTTATCTTAAAGGACAAAAAAAACGGAGGGCTCTCAGGCTACGAGGTAACGACCTACAGGATAGACGGCGAGTACAAGGACGGAAGGCATCCGGAGGGAGTGACATTCACACCCTCCCTGAGGGAAGACCTGAAGCGCAGGGATTTTACTGTGAATGCCATGGCATATAATGACGAGGCGGGCCTTGTGGATGAATTTGAAGGCATAAGCGATCTGAATGCCAAGGTCATAAGATGTGTCGGAGACCCGGATGAGAGATTTGACGAGGACGCTTTAAGGATACTCCGCGCTGTAAGGTTTGCGGCTCAGCTTGGCTTTGTGATAGATAAGGATACGGAAGCGGCAATTTTAAGGCATGCGGAAAATCTTAAAAATGTGAGCAAGGAAAGGATACAGACGGAACTCACAAAGCTCCTTTGCTCCGCCAATCCTTACATGATAAAGGATGTAAAGCGACTTTCTATGGGGCCTTACATATGCAAAGGCTTTGAGAATACGGATATCGAAAGTTTCTGCGAGGCCGCAAAGGGGCTGGGGCTTAAGGCTGTATCAGTAAAGGAAAGACATGTGCGCTACGGTCTTCTTCTTGCGGGGGCCGATAAAAAAAGTGCCCGCGGTTTTCTCAGGGAACTGAAACTTGACAACGACACCATAAACAGCGCTTCCGTGCTTGCAGAAAATCTTTTGAGGCCTGTAAAGGCGGACAGATATGAGATAAAAAAGCTGACTCAAAAAATCGGAAGAGGGCTTATGGGGGAGCTTCTTGAGCTTAAGAAAAAATTGTTTGAGGGCGGCGTGAGCTCTTATATGAAGGCCTGCAGTGAAAGCATTGAAGAGGTAAAGTACATATATGATGACATAGAAGCTCATAATGAACCGATATTTTTGAAGGAGCTTGCTGTAAAGGGGGCGGATCTCATAGCACTCGGAGAAAATGAGGGGCCTCGTATAGGCAAGACACTTTCGGACATGCTTGAGGAGGTGCTTAAGCATCCTGAAAATAATGAGAAGAGCTACCTCATCAATAAATTCTTTTTGTAAAGGCGAACAGTGTAAAATAAAAGTAAAACTGAACAAAAAAATGATTTTTCAGTAGTTATTTCTATATAATTCAGATATAATATCTTTATTATAAATGATCAAAAACGCACATGGAGGACCGATATGCAGGATTATAAGGAGATTTACCAGGAATGGCTTTCAAACCCTTACTTTGATGAAGAGACAAAGGCGGAGCTTAAAGCTATAGAAAATGATGAAAATGAGATAAAGGAGAGATTTTACAAGGATCTCGAGTTCGGAACAGCGGGACTGAGGGGAATAATAGGCGCAGGTACCAATCGTATGAATAAATACGTGGTTCGCCGCGCCACTCAGGGTCTTGCAAACTATATAAAAAAGCAGGGAAGGAAGGAGAATGCCGTAGCTATAGCCTATGATTCAAGACACGGATCCATAGAATTCTCCCGTGAGGCGGCTCTCTGTCTTGCGGCAAACGGCATAAAGGCATATCGTTTCGAGTCCTTAAGGCCCACGCCGGAGCTTTCTTTTGCTGTGAGAGAGCTTAAATGCATAGCGGGCATCAACGTGACGGCAAGCCACAATCCTGCAAACTATAACGGATATAAGGTATACTGGGAGGACGGAGCGCAGTTTACTCCTCCTCATGATAAAGGGGTTACGGAGGAAGTACTTGCCATAAAGAACATGGATGAGTGTCTCACAATGTCAGAGGAAGCCGCAACAGAGGCAGGACTTTATGTGACTATAGGCAAGGAGATCGATGACAAATATATAGCAAATGTTGAGGCGGCTATCCTTGACAAGGATGTTATAAAGGAGATGCAGGACAAGATAAAGATCGTGTATACTCCCCTTCATGGTACAGGACATGTGCCTGTAATGAGAGTCATGAAGGACCTGGGATTCGCTCATGTGTACGAGGTACCTGAGCAGGCTGAGCCTGACGGAGACTTCCCCACAGTTTCATATCCGAATCCGGAGTCCAAGGCGGCGTTTGAGCTCGCTTTAAAGCTCGGAAAGGAAAAGGACGCCGATATAGTCCTTGCCACAGACCCTGATGCGGACAGACTGGGGGTATATGTAAAGGATGAAAAGTCCGGAGAATACATCCCTCTTACAGGAAATATGTCAGCTTCACTTCTCTGCGAGTATGTGCTTTCACGCAGAAAGGAAAGAGGAGAGATTCCTGATGACGGAGAAGTGGTAAAATCCATCGTTTCCACAAATCTTATAGATGCCATAGCAAAGGCCTACGGTTGCAAGCTCATAGAGGTGCTTACAGGCTTTAAGTGGATAGGAAGAGTGATACTTGAAAATGAGACAAATGGAAACGGGACATATCTCTTCGGAATGGAGGAGAGCTACGGTTGTCTCATAGGAACCTACTGTAGAGACAAGGATGCGGTATCGGCGGTCACATCTCTCTGCGAGGCTGCCGCATACTACAAAAAGCAGGGCATGAGCCTTTGGGATGCGATGCTCGCAATGTACGAAAAGTACGGCTATTACAAGGAGGATATCATCTCCATGGAGCTTTCGGGTATCGAAGGCCTTGAGAAGATACAAAAGATCCTTACAGGTCTCAGAGAGAATGCTCCTTCTGAATTTGCTGGATTTAAAGTCGAGAAGATGAGAGACTATCAGCTTGATTATATTAAGGATATGGAGACGGGAGAGACATGCCCCACAGGACTTCCCAAATCCAATGTCCTCTATTATGAACTCACTGACAATGCCTGGGTATGTGCGAGACCCTCGGGAACCGAGCCCAAGATAAAGTTCTACTTCGGGGCCAAGGGAAAGAGCCTTGAGGATGCGGACAGAATAGTCGCAGAGCTCGGAGCTGCCGTAAAGAATGAGGCTGAAAAGTTTATATAATGATCCGCAAGGATTCAGGGGAAATAATACAGGGCTTCTTTAAAAGAGAAGCCCTGAAAAAATGAGCGGGAAGTAAGGCTTTGTAATTCAAATGGAGGAGATGAAGGCGGGCCCTCGCAGGAGGGGAAGAAGAATTTGCAGTATAACTATTGACGAATCTCCACAGGTCTACACTATATATAAGACCGGAGTCAGAAGGGATCTGCGGGTGGATAACGTCAGAGGTGTCCTGATAATCCTTGTGGTTATCGGACATTTTTTGCTGCCCTTATATCAGACAAGGCTCGTAAACAATCTCACCTATCTGATATACAGCTTTCATATGCCCTGCTTTATAATGATCTCAGGCTTTTACTCCAAAAGCCTGTACAAAAACGGAAGGTTTCGGTGGGGCAAGGTGGTGCAGCTTTTGTGGCTGTACTTTATATTCAAGATGCTCGTAAATATTACAGAGGGACTGCTGGCGGGATATATTCCGGTATTTCCTGATTTTCTGAGGGAGAGCGGAGCCCCGTGGTATCTTATGTCTCTCGGAATATGGTATCTTACAGTCTCACAGGCCAAAAAGTTCAGAGAGTATCCTTTAAACTTCCTTTTTATCGGAGCGGTGATGCTTTTCTGTATTTTCATAAAGTATTTCGTGAGCCCCGGCTCTTTTCTATCCCTTGACAGGACCATAGCCTTCGCCCCGTTTTTCTATATAGGATATTTTTATTCGCAGGAAAACCTTGACGTATATCTTGCCTCCAACGGAAGGAAGCTTATAGATACTGTGGGCATATGCTGTGCCCTTGTGATATTCTTTCTTATGTATGATAAGCTTATGATATACAATCTGGTGGTCTATGGCGCGGATTACATAAGATACCATGAGTCCGTATATAATGAAGCTTGGCTCATAAATCTGATATGGTATCTGGGGGCCTTTTGTATGTCGATGACACTTATAGGAATAATGCTTAACAGGAAGATGTTCATACTGACCGGCCTTGGACAGAGAACACTTCAGGTCTATATACTCCACAGGCCCATAAGGGATCTGTGCCAATACTTCGGCTTGTACGAGCTTATTACTCCGGGAAGCAAGGTGGGGCTTTTATTGATCATCGTCTTCTCTGTACTTCTTACGCTTGCTCTCGGAACCGAATCTGTGAACAGGATATTTACACCGCTTAAGGCGGCGCCCGACAGCCTTTTGAAAAAGCTTGGAGGGTTGTAGCTGCAGAAACAGACATATTTATATACAGCAAAAAGTCTGCGGGGCGTTCCGCAGACTTTTATATTTTTTGTAGGGGGCCGGGTCAGTTCATCGCTGACCCGGTATGAGTATGAAAAAGCTTTGCTTAGTTATCCTCGTTGATAACTATCTTTAATATACGGGGAAAATGTGACAACAATATGTCCTGTCCATAAAAAAAGCACAAAAATTCTAAACAAAGTATAAACTGAAAATGAAAAACGAAAAACAACTTTAAAAACTTATTAATTGATGATATATTGTATTAGTAAAATTTTGCGTAAAAGCTTTATCAGAGCATATTCACAGAGACGTTCATCATATATTTCAGAAAATATATGTACATTATATACAGAGAGTAAAAAGGGCATAAAACGGCCATGCCCTGCGTTGAATTCGTTTAATCGTTTTATTTTTTGAGGAGGTAGTTATATGGCGATGTTTTCACTTATGTCAAACGATATAGGTATCGATCTGGGAACAGCAAGCATACTTGTTTATATAAAAGGTAGAGGAGTGGTCTTAAGAGAGCCCTCGGTAGTAGCTATAGACAGAGATACAAATAATGTGGTCGCTTACGGAGAAGACGCAAGACTGATGCTGGGAAGGACTCCCGGCAATCTTTTGGCGGTGAGACCCTTGAGACAGGGGGTCATCTCGGATTACACCCTCACGGAAAAAATGCTTAAGCACTTTATAGACAAGGCTGTGGGAAGAAAGACTTTGAGGAAGCCCAGAGTAGCCGTATGTATCCCCTCGGGAGCTACAGAGGTTGAGAAGAAAGCTGTTGAGGATGCGACCTACCAGGCGGGAGCCAGAGAGGTCACTATAATAGAGGAGCCTGTAGCGGCGGCTATAGGAGCGGGAATAGACATAAGCAAGGCCTGCGGAAATATAGTTGTTGATATCGGTGGAGGAACCTCCGACATAGCCGTGATATCTCTCGGAGGCCCTGTTGTCTCAGAGTCGGTGAAGGTGGCAGGAGATGATTTTGACGAAGCCATAATAAGATTCATGAGGAAAAAACACAACCTCCTTATAGGAGAGAGGACCGCCGAGGACATAAAGGTAAATGTGGGCTGCGTATACAAGAGGCCCGAGAACCTTACCATGGAGGTGAGAGGAAGAAACCTTGTAACAGGACTTCCAAAGACAGTTCAGGTCACAAGCGATGAGACCTTGGAGGCCCTTGCCGAGCCTGCCATGCAGATAGTAAACGCTGTACACAATGTTCTCGAGAGGACTCCGCCCGAGCTTGCGGCTGATATTTATGACAGAGGTATAGTTATGACGGGAGGCGGCTCTCTGATATACGGACTTGATCAGCTCATAGAGGAAAAGACAGGAATAAATACGGTTGTTGCTGACGATCCTCTGTCGGCTGTGGCTGTAGGCACAGGAAGGTTTATCGAGTTCGCAAGCGGAGACGATGAGGGCTCGTACTGATTGATATGTCTTTAATAAAAGGTTATGTTGAACATATAGTATACAGGAATGATGCAAACCAATATACTGTACTTGAGCTTGTTTCCGACGGAGAGAGCTATACTCTCGTGGGAACCTTCCCCGCAGTCAGCGAGGGAGAGCTCATAGAGGCGGAGGGGAGATTTACATCGCATCCCGTATACGGAGAGCAGCTTCAGGTGGCGGACTACAAGGTCCTGCCTCCTGAGGATACTGACTCAATGATGAGGTATCTTGGCTCCGGAGCCATAAAGGGCATCGGGCCGTCTTTAGCGGAAAGAATAGTCAAAAAATTCAAGCGCGATACATTTCGTATCATCGAGGAAGAACCCGAAAGATTAGCGGAAATAAAGGGAATAAGCGAAAGGATGGCAATGAGCATCTCCTCTCAGCTGGAAGAGAAGCGGGATATGCGAGATGCCATGATGTTTTTGCAGGACTACGGAATATCCAACACACTTTCAGTCAGGATATATCAGAAATACGGCCCTGCTCTTTATACTGTGCTGAGAAATAATCCCTATCAGCTTGCGGACGATATAGAGGGAATAGGCTTCAAGCTTGCTGATGACATCGCAAGGAGAGCGGGTTTTTCGGCCGATTCGGATTTCAGAATAAAAAGCGGAATAATCTACGCCCTTACGAGGGCTGTTTCCGCCGGGCACACATACTTGCCTATGGATGAGCTTATGCCCTATGCCTGTGAGCTTTTGGAGCTTGACTCTCTTTCGGACCTTGAGGATCATCTGCTTGATCTTCAGATAGAGGGAAAGGTCATGGTGAGAGACAGGGCGGTGTATCTCAGCAAATATTATTATATGGAGCTCTCCGCTGCCGCTATGCTTAAGGAGCTTAATATAAAAGGAAATGTGGATTCGGGAGAGATCGAGGAGAGGCTTTCACTGATACGAAGAGAGGAAAACACAGAGCCTGACGAAAAGCAGATAGAGGCCGTAAAGGAGGCTGTAAACTCCGGAGTCCTTATTATAACGGGAGGACCGGGGACAGGAAAGACAACCACCATAAATATGATAATAAGGTACTTTGAGGATGAGGGAAGGTGTATATTCTGCGCCGCTCCCACAGGCAGAGCCGCAAAGCGAATGTCTGAGGCCACAGGGCATGAGACCAAGACGATACACCGTATGCTGGAGTATACAGGAGCCCCCGAAGGCACAGGGGATACAAAGCTTAATTTCCTTCGCAATGAGGAAAATCCTTTGGAGGCGGACGTGATAATAGTGGATGAGGCCTCCATGGTTGATATATTTCTCCTCAACTCTCTGCTTAAGGCTACAGCCCCCGGAACGAGGCTTATATTTGTCGGGGATGCAAACCAGCTTCCGAGCGTCGGAGCCGGGAACGTCCTCAAAGATATGATAGCTTCGGGAAAGTTCAATACGGTATCTCTCACAAAAATATTCAGACAGGCGGCGAAGTCCGACATAGTGGTAAACGCTCATAAAATAAATAACGGTGAGCCTGTTGACCTTACAAAAAGGAGCCTTGATTTTATTTTTATAGGAGGAAGAGAGCCGTCTGATATTGCCGAGTCCATAAAAAAGCTTGTAACCGAAAAGCTGCCGACCTACGTAAACGCCGATCCTATGGATATACAGGTGCTTACTCCCACAAAAAAAGGAGCTCTCGGAGTCGAGCAGCTTAATCTAAAACTTCAGGATCACATGAATCCGCCTGCAAAGGACAAGCGGGAAAAGAAAGTGGGCTCATACACCTTCAGGACCGGAGACAAGGTGATGCAGATAAAAAATGACTATGATTTGGAATGGGAAAAACGGGAACGCCACGGAATATGCTACGAGAGAGGAACAGGCATATTCAACGGAGATATAGGAGTAATTACAGAGATAAACAGTTTTGCGGACACTATAACCGTGTTTTTTGATGATGAGAGATATGTCGAATACGACAGCAAGCATTTTGAGGAACTTGAGCCGGCATATGCGGTTACGGTACATAAATCTCAGGGAAGCGAGTATCCCGCAATAGTAATGCCTATGTATCCCGGCCCCCATATGCTTATGAACAGGAACCTTCTCTATACAGCTGTCACAAGGGCCAAAAGCTGTGTATGCCTTGTGGGGCTTCCGAGAGTGTTTGAGGAAATGGAGGAAAACGAGAACGAGAACAAAAGATATTCCGGACTTAAGGAGCGTATACTCGAGGTTTACGGAGATACTGTTTCCGAGGTGCTGTCCGATATGCGAGAGACCGATGGGGAAGAAGGGACTTTTGATACATAGCGAGTGCGAGGAGCTTATATCCTATGTCTCGGAGCCCGTATGCATGAGGTGCGGGAAAGAGCTCAAAAAGTCTGAGGAAAATGAAGCATATTGCTCCGACTGCAGAGAGGGCGGGAGATACTTTGACAGGGGAGCGGCCTTGATAAATTATGACAGTATTATGATAAGGTCAATGTCAGCCATAAAGAACCGACACAAGAGAGAGTACCTTGATTTTTACGGCAGGCGTATTTATGAAAGGCTGGGAAAGAAAATAAAGGCCATGGATATTGATGCCTTTATTCCTGTCCCCGTGCATCCCGAGAGGAAAAGGCTGAGGGGATACAATCAGGCTGAGGAGCTTTCCCTGATCCTGTCCCGGTATATGAATATACCTTCCGTTTCCGATATATTAATAAGAAGAAAAAACACCGGGGCCCTCAAAAAGCTCGGAGCGAGAGAGCGCAGACTGAGTCTTCGGGACGCATTTTCCGCAAGGCGTCTTTCAGGGCTTGAAAATCTTTGCATAGTGGATGACATATATACCACAGGGGCTACTGTTGAGGCTTGCGCCAAGGCTTTATATGATGCCGGAGCAAAGAAAGTATGCTTCATATCGATATGCGCAGGCGGAGGAAGGCCCGATGAGGCATAAAAAATATACAAAAGGCAAAATTCTTTTCAGAATATGTTGACGGAGCTTTTTACTTGTGCTATGCTATCAAAGCACAAGAGACAAAAGCTCTTTTTTTTGTGTTAAAAATTTGGGAGGTGGATAACCGTGGCTTCAAAGCGTACCAAAATCACTCTTGCTTGTACAGAGTGCAAACAGCGTAATTACTTTCTCACAAAAGAGAAGAAGTTACATCCGGACAGAATGGAAGTAAACAAGTACTGCAAGTTCTGTAAGAAGCATACTCTTCATAAGGAGACAAAGTAATTATGGCAGATGATGCAAAAAAGCTTTCTCTCGGTGGAAAAATATCACACTTTTTCGGAGGAGTGAGGGCGGAGTATAATAAGATAGTCTTTACAGACCGCGCGACTGTCAGGAAGCAGACGATAGCTGTCGTAATAGTCAGCATATTTGTCGGCGTTCTTATTGCGGCGATTGACTTCATCTTAAAGTACTTGTTACATTTCGTTATTTAAGAGAATAGAGGTAGATATGGCAGATACTAATTCCGAAGCTAAATGGTATGTGGCACATACTTATTCAGGCTATGAGAATAAAGTAAAAGTTGACCTTGAGAAGACTATCGAAAACAGAAATCTTCAGGACTGGATACTTGAGGTCTCTGTGCCGGTACAGCCCGTAGTCGAGCTGAAGAACGGCGCTGAGAAGAAGGTAGACAAGAAGATGTTCCCCGGATATGTGCTGGTACATATGGTCATGAATGATGAGACCTGGTACGTAGTACGTAACACCAGAGGTGTGACAGGATTCGTAGGTCCGGGATCAAAGCCTGTTCCTTTATCAGATGAAGAGATAGCAATGCTTTCCCACAATGAGGAGGAGCTTGTTATTGATTTTGCTGAGGGCGACAATGTTGTTGTTACTCAGGGTGCTTGGAAAGATACAGCAGGTGTGATTAAGAGTATCAATCCGGCAAAGCATTCGGCTGTTATCTCTGTCGAGATGTTCGGTAGAGAGACACCGGTAGAATTATCATTCGCGGAAATTAAAAAGCTTTAAAAGTGGGAGGGTTAGACCCCCGCTAATACCACAAGGAGGTGCCTAAGATGGCAAAGAAAGTTACAGGATATATAAAATTACAGATTCCTGCCGGCAAAGCGACACCGGCGCCGCCTGTCGGACCTGCACTTGGTCAGCATGGCGTTAACATCGTACAGTTCACAAAGGAGTTCAATGCGAGAACAGCAGATCAGGGAGACCTTATAATCCCCGTTGTTATCACTGTTTACGCTGACAGAAGCTTCAGCTTCATCACAAAGACTCCCCCCGCTGCAGTTCTTATAAAGAAGGCCTGCAAGCTTAAGAGCGGATCAGCTGTACCCAACAAGACAAAGGTTGCAACTATTTCTAAGGCCGATCTTCAGAAGATCGCTGAAACCAAGATGCCCGACCTTAACGCGGCAAGCCTTGAGGCTGCCATGTCTATGATCGCGGGAACATGCCGCAGCATGGGCGTTACGGTTGAAGAGTAATTGAAGGAGGATGCGCAGATATGAAGAGAGGTAAGAGATATCTTGAGGATGTGAAGAAGATCGATCGCACTACTCAGTATGATAAAGAAGAGGCTATAAAGCTCGTTAAGGCTAATGCTACAGCAAAGTTTGACGAGACAATGGAGCTTCACATCAGAACAGGCTGTGACGGCAGAAGAGCTGACCAGCAGATCCGTGGAGCTGTAGTGCTTCCTCACGGAACAGGTAAGGTTGTTCGTATCCTTGTATTCGCTAAGGGACCTAAGGCTGACGAGGCTTTGGCAGCAGGAGCGGATTACGTAGGAGCTGAGGAGCTTGTACCCAAGATCCAGAACGACGGATGGCTTGATTTCGACGTTGTAGTTGCTACACCTGATATGATGGGAGTAGTCGGAAGACTCGGTAAGGTACTTGGACCTAAGGGCCTCATGCCCAACCCCAAGGCAGGCACAGTAACAATGGATGTTACAAAGGCTATCGCTGATATCAAAGCAGGTAAGATTGAGTACAGACTTGACAAGGCAAACATTGTTCACGTTCCTTTCGGAAAGGCTTCTTTCACAGAGGAGCAGCTCGGAGACAATTTCCAGGCTATCATGGATGCTATCAACAAGGCAAGACCCGCAGCAGTAAAGGGTGCTTACTTAAAGAGCGTTACTATGACATCCACAATGGGCCCCGGCGTAAAGATGAACGTTGCAAAGCTCATGAACTAATTTTAAAAACGTGGCTAAAAACGTATAAAACAAAGTTGACAGGCACTATATGTGCATGTTAATATACTGAAAGTAATAACTGCCGAAGACAGCAGGTGCCGCAAGGCGTAAGTTGATAACACCTGCCGAGGACTTACATTAATATGAGTTAATGAAACCTCTGTGTCTTTGTGCATGGAGGTTTATTTTTTCGCAGTTATACTTCTAAAAATTTACAAGGAGGTATAGTATGCCGAAGGTTGAATTAAAACAGCCGATTATTGACGAGATCAAAGGTTTACTTGACGGCGCACAGTCAGCAGTGGTTGTTGATTATCTCGGACTTACAGTTGAGCAGGACACAAAGCTTCGTAAAGAGCTTCGTGAGAATGGCGTAAGCTACAAGGTATTCAAGAACACTCTTATAAAGAGAGCTGCTGAGGGAACAGCTTTCGCAGAGCTTGACAAGCACCTTGAGGGCCCCACAGCACTTGCGGTTTCAAAGACAGATGCTACAGCACCTGCAAGAATACTTGCAAAGTATGCTAAGGATATCCAGGCTTTCTCTTTGAAGGCAGGTATCGTTGAGGGAACATATTATGATGAGAACGGAATCCAGGTGATTGCGTCCATCCCTTCAAGAGACGAGCTTATCGGAAAGCTCCTCGGAAGCATCCAGTCACCTATTACAAACTTCGCAAGAGTGCTTAATCAGATCGCGGAGAAGGGTGGAGCAGGAAGTGCTGAGGAAGCAGCACCCGCAGCAGAGGCTGAGGCTCCCGCTGAAGCTTAATTGCAAAAGAAAACTAACAAGGCCCATATGGGCAATTCAATTTTGAGAATTAAACGGAGGAAATTATAATGGCAAAGTTGACAACAGCTGAGTTTATCGAGGCTATCAAAGAGATGTCTGTTTTAGAGCTCAACGAGCTTGTAAAGGCATGTGAAGAAGAGTTCGGCGTATCTGCAGCAGCAGGCGTTGTAGTTGCAGCAGCAGGAGCAGGTGCAGGAGCTGCAGCTGAGGAGAAGACAGAGTTTGATGTAGAGCTCACAGACGTTGGAGCTAACAAGATCAAGGTTATCAAGGTTGTTCGTGAGATCACAGGACTCGGACTTAAGGAAGCTAAGGACCTCGTTGAGGGCGCTCCCAAGAACGTTAAGGAAGGCGTTTCTAAGGAAGAGGCTGAGGATATCAAGACAAAGCTTGAGGCTGAGGGAGCTAAGATCACTCTTAAGTAATCAAAGCTTAAATATGAAATTTTTAAAGGGAATCGCGTATGCGATTCCTTTTTTGTGTTCATTTTCCTCCCGCATTCAGATAAAAGCAACACCGTATTTCGCAGAGGATGCACTTTCATTGAAAGTATAATTGTCGGACTCCGGAAGTTTATTAATGTATGAAAAAAAGTACAAAATAAATTTTTGTAAATTATTGTTATTTTGCCAAACGTATAAAAGGGAAATATTTTACCTACAAGCATTAAATTTCGTAAAATTTATGAAAAAACTTGTAAAAATAGAGCTTAATTTAACTTTCAAAGGCTTTTTCAGGCCTCTTGTATTTGATATTTGACTTTGATAATATTTCCAATGGTTTACAAACAATAAATCACTATAAAATAAATTTCAGTGTTAAGGAGGAAATATGAGAAAGCTTAGATTGGCATTACCGATAACCGCACTTGCTGTGGCTTCTATACTTACAGCATGCTCTTCAACCGGAAGCAATACCAAGACAACAGAGGCTTCCGTTGCAGAGACTACAGCGGAGGATGCGGAAAAAGCTGAGGAGACTACGGTAGAGGAGACTGAATCCGAAGGCGATACAGCCGAGGCAGAGACTGAGTCCGCAGAGCCTTCAGAGCCCGCTCCCGAAGCAACAGCAGAGCAGGTTCAGAGCTTTATGAATGACGATGATGAGAATACATTGCTTGTTGACGCACGTCCTCAGGAGGCTTATTCAGGATGGGCATTGGAAGGTGCGGCAAACGGCGGACATTTAAAGAATGCTTTGCTTTTCTCTGCTCGCTGGCTTGACTGTGAATATGCGGAATCAGCTCCCAGAGAGGCATATTTGGAGAGATCAATGAACGATCAGGGCATTACCGCCGGCAAGGAAGTTATCGTATACGATTACACAGGCGAGCAGGCTCAGGATGTTGCATCCTACTTTAAGGAGCAGGGCATAGAGGATGTGTATGTATATCAGGCAAATGAGTTGATAGATGCGGGCACTGACCTTGTATCATATGAGAATCATGACAGATTCCTTCCCACAGAGATAGTAAAGAGCATTTCCGATGTAAAGACAGGAAAGGCAGACAAACTCAGTGATGAGGCCTATGAGATCGTAGGCGACAACATTGATAATGTCGTTTTGGTTGACGTAAGCTGGGGAAATGCAAGGGAGTCAACATATTTCTCGGTAGGACATGTCCCCGGATCAGTGCATATAAATACAGACTCTTATGAGAGACCCAGGGTATACATACCTGAAAAGAGATCTGCCTATGCTACAGAGTGGAGGCTTATCCCTCTTGAGGAATTCAGAGACAGCGTATGTACACAGTACGGAATAACAAAGGACTCTATAGTGATCGTAAGCGGAACAGACAGCTCACCTCAGGCAAGGATCTCATTCATGCTCAGAAGCCTTGGAGTGCAGGTATATGTAATGAGCGGAAATCTTACCGCATGGACATATAACGGATATGAGCTTGACACAGATGAAAGCACACTTGTCGTTCCTGCTTCAGTAGAGGATTTCGGCTCCGATGAGATCGCAAATCCTGACGAGATCCTTTGGATGGATGATATAAAGGCAATACTTAACGGTGAGATGGACGGACAGGTAGCCGATAACCGTGGAGAGGATGAGTGGAAGGGCGAGTACTCAGGATACAGCTATCATGACCTTGCAGGACATATTGAGGGAAGTATCTGGTGCCTCCAGGGCGATGATGAGAACGGCGAGTACTTCTTAAATGCGGATCATACACCCAGAACTCAGGCTGAGCTTATAAACTATATGGAGGGCTGCGGACTTGACACCTCAAAGGGAGTGATAGCATTCTTCTGCGGAGACAGCTGGGGCGCTGCACAGATAGCTTACTGGTGCCAGTCAGTTGACATCAACAACATTAAAGAGTGGGGTAACGGATGGATACCTTGGTCAAATGAAGGAAACGAGTTCATAGACCACAACGGAAACAAGGTTCACTATGATAAGTACCGTGACACTTTGCTTGACGAAAACGGCAACGACATGAGAGACGGAGTGAACATACTTGACGACAGTACAGGAGAAGAGTAGTAAGGGCGGTAAACATAAAATTTTACAGACAAATGTGCCTCTGTGATGCAGGGGCACATTGTCAGATTACGGATGGTAAAAATGAAAAATAACAAGACTTTGGTTTTATGTATGCTTATTTTTGCTGTTATAGCAGTTTTTGCGGTAATTACAATAACTGTAACATCAACGACATTAAATTCGGAGACAGCAGTCGCCGAGTCAGTTGCTGCGGAGAGCCGGGATGCAGCCGATGACAGTGATTCAGGCGAGGGCACTTCTTCGGCTAAGGGCGATAAGGGAACAGCAGAAACACTGATCGGTCAGGATCTGTCAAGAGATCAGGTTGAAGAAGCTTTGGGAGAATGGAACGACTTTAACATGGATGGCAACGGCTGTGAGAGAGGCGTTTATGCCGGAAGGTTCTATTATGACGACTTTATTCTTTACTCAAGGACATACGATCTGGGAAAGACTTTTCATATAATGTCTGTCAATGAGCAGGAGTAAGGAGGGTACCATATGAATCAGCTGTTGGAAAAGATAGGAATAAACGGAAAGCTGCAGAAAAATTTCGGTGCCATATTGATCTTGGCTTTCAGCGGCTCTGTGATATTCGGCCTCCCGTTTTTCAGATTCGATTATTATGATGTATATATCTCAACATATCATCTGACAAATACTCAAATGGGAATTTTCGGAACTGTTATAGGTGTTTTCGGGATAATCTCTTATTTATTCGGAGGAATAGTGGCTGATGGGCTTCCTATAAGAAAGATAATAGTCATATCACTTTTTGCTACGGGGATCGGAGGACTTTTACATCTTTTGCCATTGGGCTTTACAGGACTTTTGTTCATATATGCTCTATGGGGGATATCCACCACCTTTGCTTTCTGGCCTGCATGCGTAAAGGCTGTGAGAGTGATGTCGGATGAGGACAGCTACGGCAAGGCATACGGATTTTTTGAGGGAACTCAAAATGTCGGGGGAGCTGTTATTGCGCTGATAGCTGTTATAATCTTCAGATTCGGAACAACGAGCATGGAAAATGAAGTCCTTGCCATGAAATATGCCATAATTTTCTATTCATTTGTAAATATAGCAATGGCAATTTTCGCAATGTATACGGTGAAGGATGAAAAGATCCTGTTGGATGCCGAGCCTGTTTCTTTTAAAGGGATAGCCGAGGTAATAAAAAATCCCGCTGTCTGGATCATATGTCTCGTATCTTTCTGCAACCATGTTTTTTGTCTTTCAATATATTATTACATTCCTTATGTTACAGATATATTGGGAGCGGGAGTAGCTTTCGGAGCTATGCTCGGGGTATTCAGAAAGTTCGGATCAATAGGAGGAAATATCATAGGAGGATACCTTGCGGATACCTTTGGAACCGCAAAAATAATGCTCCTTGCCTTTGTGGTTATGCTTGCGGGTCAGGTCATTATGCTGTTTGTACCTGCAAGCTCCGGAACGACCCTCATAATCTCCGTTTTATTCGTATGTATACTGGTATTTTTCCATATGAATTATGCCATGGCGTGGACAATGATGAGCGAGGGTGCGGTACCTGTTAAGTACTGCGGAACTGCGGCGGGACTCATTTGTACAGCAGGTGCCATACCGGAGACCTTCGTGTCTCTCCTTGCGGGAAATATCATCGACAACAATCCGGGGGAAGCAGGGTATAAATATTTCTTCACCTTTCTGGCTGTTGTTATAGCTTTTGGGCTTTGCCTGATACTTGTGTGGAGAAAATATTTAAAACATGCAAAAATAGACAAATCCCAGCAGGACGAAAAGGCTATGGAAGATTTAAAACAATATGTATAAAAATAAAAAGGAAACTGCAATTAAGGCAATTCATTTCGTTTTGTAGGCTTTATATACAAGAAAAATCGGGTTCAGGAGGAAATCCTAAGCCCGATTTTATTTAAAAGAAATATCTGATAAGTCTGATATTCAGCCTATATCCTCAATGACCACTCCGAGCAGTCTATTACCCTTGTGGACAGAGACTCATAAAACTCCGGCTCATGACATATGAGAAGAAGACTTCCCTTATATGACTTAAGCGCGGATAAGAGAGCATTCTTCGCATCCTGATCCAGATGATTTGTGGGCTCATCCAGAAAGAGGACATTACTCTCTCTGTTCATGAGCTTGCAGAGGCGAAGCTTTGCCTGCTCGCCACCTGAGAGAACCCTTACCTGACTCTCGATATTCTTCGTTGTAAGTCCGCACTTTGCAAGGGCTGCACGGCATTCGTATTGGGAAAAAGAGGGGAATTCCTCCCAGAGCTCTTCGATACAGGTGTTGGAGGAGGCGGGGACCTCCTGCTCAAAGTAGCCTATATGAAGATAATCGCCCTGCTCAACAGAACCCGAAAGCGAGGGGATATTTCCTAAGATGGTTTTTAAAAGAGTGGTCTTTCCTATACCGTTGGCTCCTTTAAAAACTATCCTTTCGCCTCGCTCCATTTTAAAGCTTACGGGGCGCGACAGGGGCTCGTCATAGCCTATAACAAGCTCTTTGGTCTCAAAGATAAGCTTTCCGCTTGTGCGAGCCTCCTTGAAACGAAACTCAGGCTTCGGCTTTTCCTTTGAGAGCTCTATGAGCTCCATCTTGTCGAGCTTTTTCTGACGGGACATGGCCATATTTCTTGTGGAAACTCTGGCTTTATTTCTTGCCACAAAGTCCTCAAGCTCCGCGATCTCCTGCTGCTGCCTCCTGTAGGCCGCCTCAAGCTGAGATTTCCTTGCGGCATAGACCTCCTGAAACTTGTCATAGTCACCCACATAGCGGTCAAGGCGCTTGTTTTCCATGTGGTATATGAGATTTACCACGCTGTTCAGGAAGGGAATGTCGTGGGAGATAAGTATAAATGCATTTTCGTATTCCTGAAGGTAGCGTTTTAACCATTCGATATGCTGAACATCAAGATAGTTTGTGGGCTCGTCAAGGAGCAGGATGTCGGGCTTTTCAAGAAGGAGCTTTGCAAGGAGCACCTTTGTCCTCTGGCCTCCTGAAAGCTCACTGACATCACGGGAAAGCCCAAGCTCATCAAGCTCAAAGGCCCTTGCTATCTCCTCGACCTTAGAATCGATCATATAAAAATCATGGGACATAAGAAGGTCCTGAATAGTTCCGAGCTCTTCCATCTTTTCGTTCATATCATCATCGGATAGAGTTCCTGAGGAAAGCTCATCACATATTTTGTTCATATCCTTTTCCATATCATAGAGAAATGAAAAAGCACCACGCAGCACATCTCTTATGCTTTGTCCCTTCTCAAGGACCGTGTGCTGGTCAAGATAACCCACGCGTACATTTTTCGCCCATTCTATCTTTCCCTCGTCAGGCACAAGCTTATTGGTGATAATGCTCATAAAGGTGGACTTTCCTTCACCGTTTGCCCCTACAAGCCCGATATGCTCGCCCTTTAAAAGGCGAAAGCTCACATCCTCAAAAATTGCACGGTCTCCGAAGCCGTGGCTCAAATGCTCTACATTTAAAATACTCATAAAAACCTCAATTATTGTATTATCACTGTATTGTTTGTAATGAACCATATTATAAAAACGGACCGCGATATGCGGTCTGAAACGCTGTAAGCATACCATAAGAGGGGAGCGGGGTCAATGATTCTGTCAATTTGAATTTGCATATTGCATAAGAGCCCGGAGCTATGGTAAAACAAAAACATAGAGATTTTCCGACGAAAATTAACAAATTAATCGGTTGAACTGAAAAATAATCAGAAACAGGCGTTGATAAAACAAGCTTTGAAAACAGACTTTATTTAAGGATCCGAGGGCGGGGTTATGAATACTAAAAAGCAGGCTTCATTGTCAAATCAAATAATCGAGGGGGACATAGGGAAGCAGCTCCTTATATTTTTCTTTCCTATACTTTTCGGCACGTTTTTCCAGCAGCTCTATAATACTACCGATGCCGTCATAGTCGGGAAGTTTGTGGGAAAGGAGGCGCTTGCTGCGGTAGGCGGCTCGACCTCTACCATAATAAACCTCCTTGTGGGATTCTTTGTGGGACTTTCCTCCGGAGCCTCTGTTATAATATCTCAGTATTACGGCTCAGGAAACAGGGGCAAGCTTACTGTTGCCGTGCATACCTCGGTGGCCCTTGCCATACTCGGCGGCGGAGTAATGATGATAATAGGAATAGTTTTTGCGCCTCTCGCCCTTTCCCTCATGGGAACTCCCTCTGAGATAATGGCGGATTCTGTGACATATATGAGGATATATATGCTCGGAATGATACCATCCATGCTCTACAACATGGGAGCGGCTATCCTCAGAGCTGTGGGAGACTCGCGAAGGCCTCTCTATTTTCTTATGTCCGCCTGCGGCGTAAATATAGTCCTTGACCTTTTCTTTGTGGTTGTCCTTGATATGGGCGTAGCGGGAGTCGGAATCGCAACCACCATGTCTCAGGTTGCCTCAGCCGTACTTACACTCTATGTACTTTTAAGAACAAATGAGCCTTACAAGGTAACTCCGAAAAGGGTGATGCTTCACAAGCGATATCTGGAGATAATCCTTAAGATAGGCCTTCCTGCAGGACTGCAGTCAGCTATGTATTCCATATCAAACCTTGTAATACAGTCTGCAATAAATGTTTACGGAACAGACGCGGTGGCTGCGTGGACAGCATACGGAAAGGTGGACAATCTTTTCTGGATGATAATGAGCGCCTATGGAATAGCAATCACCACATTTGCCGGACAGAACTTCGGTGCGGGAAAGAAGGACAGAGTGAGAAAGAGCGTAAGGATATGTCTTATGATGGCTGCTGTCACAAGTATAGTACTTGCCTTTATAGTGGTCAGATACGGAAGCATACTTTTGAGGCTCTTTACTGATGATGCCTCTGTAATAGAGCTGAGTATGAGAATGATAATGGTGATCTCGCCTGCGTACATCACCTATATATGTATAGAGATACTCTCGGGAGCCTGCAGAGGCTGCGGAGATTCTCTGATGCCCATGATACTGACCTGCTTCGGAGTTTGCGTGCTCCGTATAGTATGGATATTCACAGCGGAAAGGATAAGTCCCGGAATAGAGACCATAAGCTTTTCCTATCCGCTCACATGGACTGTCACCTCTGTGCTCTTTATAATCTACTATAATACGAGAAAATGGCTGAAAGGCTAAAGGTCGAGCAGTTAAAGTCTGTCGCTACAGTCTGTCGGCAACCACAGCCAGAGCGCCTATGACCTTTAGGTATTTTTTGAATTGAACGGTGCCGCTTCGTTTGGCTTCCTCTATTATATTGACGATGGCGCGATCCTCGCGCTCAATGCTGTCGCTTAAGAGATATTCAAAACTCACGGAGAAGGCCGCGCTTATAGAAAGCAAGGTTGCTATGGACATGGTCTTTGTGCCCCGTTCTATATTGCCGTAATAGGAGGCGGATATACCGCAAAGCTCTGCGGCCTCCTCCTGAGTAAGTCCCATTTCTTCTCGGCATTGCTTTATCTTCATTCCGAGTGCAGCTCTGTCAAATGTTTTCAAAGATTTATCCTCCATATCCAAAAAATATTTGTCCGCATAAGAAAAACAAATTCGGCAAAAATTTATGAAAAATAAAAAAATTGTAAGAACACTTAAATATTTGTAAGCATATCGTATGAAAAATAAGGCCTTAATCTTTAATTTTGTCCGGTAAACTCTGTCAGGTGTTTTCAAAAAACGATTTGAAAAATTTCTGCAAAGGAGTGATATCGGAAAATTGAGAAAAACGGGAATTAAGACTTTATCGGGAATCTGTTTGGCGCTTTCATTAATGTGTATTTCAGTACCGCTCAGTGCAAGAGCTGATACTGAAGCATCCTATGAGGCTTATGAGGATTCTCCAAAGATATATTATTCTGAGGCTGAGAGCGAGGAGGCAAAGGCGGCTAAAAGTGAAGTGAAGGAAAGCATAGCTGCCGAAATTAACGAAACTGCCTTAAAGAGTGCCGAGAAAGCTTCAGCCTTTTCAAAGCCCAAGGGAAGGCAGGTCGCCGACTTTGCGGTAAGGTTTGTGGGAAATCCCTACAGATACGGCGGAACAAGCCTGACAAACGGATCGGACTGCTCGGGATTTATAATGAGTGTATATGCAAACTTCGGTGTATCTCTTCCTCATTCATCCGGACAGCTTGCCTATGTGGGAAGAAGTGTCGGAACCGATCTTGCTGCGGCCGAGCCTGGAGATATCATATGCTACAGCGGACATGCCGCAATATACATAGGTGGAGGAAGGATAGTCCACGCCAGCACAGAGGAAACAGGGATAAAAATATCCTCGGCCTCCTACAGGCCCATAAAGGCCATAAGACGTGTGCTGTAATGCAGGCATCACAGTGCCTGAGCACATAAAATTTAATAAGTAAGATCCGATAAATAAAATCGGATAAAATCTAAAGCAGACTCTTTATCTTCTGCTTTACAAGATCAAAGGCCACATCATTCATGCCGCTGTTGAGCACTATATCCGCATACATTCGGGTAGGCTCGACATAGCGGTAATGCATGGGCTTAACGGTTGTAAGATACTGATCTATTATATTTTCAATATCGCGGCCTCTTTCCTTTGTGTCGCGAAGTACCCTTCTTAATATCCTCTCATCAGCATCCGCATCCACAAATATTTTTATGTCAAAGAGGTTGCGGAGCTCTTCATCATAGAGGGTAAGTATCCCCTCTGTAAGCACCACAGGCTTAGGCTCTATAATGAGAGTTTCCTTAGCCCTGTTGTGATTGGCATAGTCGTAGGTGGGCGAAATTACGGATTTTCCCTCTTTGAGCTTTTTAAGATCCGACGCTATAAGCTCGGTGTCAAAGGCGTCAGGATGATCGTAATTGAGCTTTTTTCTTTCTTCAAAAACCAATTCATCGTGAGCTTTATAGTAATTGTCGAGATATAAGACCGCCACATCATCAGGGAAGGCATCCTTTATACGGTCTGTAAAAGTGGACTTTCCCGAGCCGGTTCCGCCGGCTATTCCAATAAGCAAAGTTTTCATAGAACCCTCCCAACATATTATCTGATTACATTATAGAACACATACATTTTAAGGACAATAAGAATAAGAACGAAAAGTTAAAGAAAAAGCTTGATATTGTGTTATAATTGTCCTGCTGTAAGCATATGATTGTTTTAAAGATATTTCGTAAAAGCCTGTGGCTTTGGAGGTATAAATGGATCTTTTTGACTATATGAGAAAGGAAAACGAAAAGAAGGAGGCTCCTCTTGCGGGCAGGATGCGCCCGAGGACTCTTGATGAGGTCGTGGGGCAGGAGCACATAATCGGAAAGGACAAGCTTCTGTACAGGGCCATAAAGGCAGATAAGCTCGGCTCTGTGATATTTTTCGGTCCGCCCGGAACCGGAAAGACGACTCTCGCAAAGGTCATTGCCAATACGACAAAATCCGAGTTCAGGCAGATAAATGCCACAGTTGCCGGAAAAAAGGATATGGAGGAGATCGTAAAGGGGGCAAAGGATGATCTCGGAATGTACGGAAAGAGGACGATACTCTTTGTGGATGAGATACACCGTTTCAATAAGGCCCAGCAGGATTATCTCCTTCCTTATGTGGAGGATGGAACCATAATACTTATAGGAGCCACCACCGAAAATCCTTATTTTGAGGTGAATTCCGCGCTGCTTTCAAGATCACGCATATTCGAGCTGAAGCCTCTTTCTGTTGAAAATATAGAGGAATTAATAAGACGAGCGGTATATGATGAGCGTGGAATGGGAATGTACAATGCTGTGATAGATGACAATGCCGTTCATTTCCTTGCGGATATTGCGGGAGGAGATGCAAGGGCCGCGTTAAATGCCGTGGAGCTTGGCATACTTACCACAGACCGCAGCAAGGACGGGAAGATACATTTTACCCTTGAGACAGCCGAGGAGTGCATACAGAAGAGGGCAGTTGGCTATGACAAGGATGGAGACAACCACTATGACACCATATCCGCCTTCATTAAATCCATGAGAGGCTCCGATCCTGATGCCGCGGCATATTATCTTGCGAGGATGCTGTATGCGGGTGAGGACATTAAATTCATAGCGAGAAGGATAATGATATGCGCCTCCGAGGATGTCGGAAACGCCGATCCCATGGCACTTGTGGTGGCTGTGAATGCCTGTCTTGCGGTGGAGAGAGTGGGGATGCCCGAGGCAAGGATAATACTTTCTCAGGCCGCCAACTATGTGGCCTGCGCGCCAAAGAGCAACTCGAGCTATATGGCTGTGGAGAAGGCGCTCGCTGAGGTGGAGAGGTCGGGAAGCCTGCCTATACCTCCGTATCTTCAGGATGCTCATTACAGAGGACATGAGGATCTGGGAAGAGGCATTGGCTATAAATATGCTCACGACTATCCGAATCACTGGGTGGATCAGCAATACCTTCCGGATGCTATAAAGGATATGATATTTTATGAACCTTCGGATTGCGGAAGGGATAAGGATACGAAGGAATTTTTGAGAAGACTTAAGTCAAAGGATTCTGACATATAATTCATTTATAAAATATATAAAGCCGGATTTAAGAAATTCATTAATAATATTAAACAATATTAAGACAAATGAAATTTACCGGTAAATGAAAATGTTGTAATATATAGAAGCATAATCAATGAAGTGCGTTTTGCCTGTAAGGAGATGATTTTATGAAGAAAAAATTACTTATAACTATAATGCTCGCTATGGCTGTTGCCGCATCCGCCTGCGGAAAGAAGGAGGACACCTCAGCTTCAGAGACATCGACAGAGGCTGTGAGCGAGGCTGATGAGTCTGAGGAGGGCAGCGATGAGAGCGCCTCATCCGATGCAGGTCAGGAAGCTTCCGAGGAGGAGACCGAGGACGAGGATTATATAGAGGACGAGGGCTATTATGAGGGAACAGTCACCGCTATGAACGGTACTCAGATCACCCTTCAGGGCCCTGACGGTACAAGCTATGTGTTTGATATCGCAAATGCGGAGCTTGACCCAGACTATGATATACTTCCCGGAGCTCTTGTGGATGTATCCTATGAGGGTGAGAAGTCTGATGTGACACCTGTTCAGGAGGTGTCCGTGGTAATGTCTCTTGAGCAGCAGGCTGACAGCCTCGGAATCGACCCTGTACTTGTTGGAACTGTCACAGATATGACTCCCTCGGAGATCACAGTCACAGACCCCAACGGAAAGCCTCATGAGCTCTCAAGCGTTATGGCGTATGTCGTAACTGTAAATAATGAAGAATTAAACGTGGGCTCCGAGGTGGACGTTACCTATGTTGGAACCCTTAATCCTATTGAGGACGAAGAGGATGAGGAGGGCTCTATAGGACTTCCCATTGCCACAAAGATAGTTCTTGCCTCAGCGAGAAATACAGAGGAGGCAAAGCAGAACATAGTTGTAGGCACCGTAAACTACGTAGATCCCGAGACCAATACCTTCATGATAGACGGAGACACTATGTCCTTTGAATTTTCATGTACTCCCGAGATAGCTGCGAGCCTTTCCGAGGGAAATACGGTAAAGGTAATATATGACGGAAATCTTTACAACAGAATAGTAAAGGCTGTGTCGGTATCACCTGTGGAGGTCGTAGGAGTCGGAAGATAATAACTGAAAATACATAAGACACATTAAAGGCGTGTCAAAAAACGCAATTAAAAGGCATATACCTAAAGTGCTTAAAACGGGACAAATATCCCGAATCCGGGGCACTGAGGGGATATGCCTTTGTCAATGTAGTATTAACACGGATGAAGAAAAAGATTTTATTTTTTCTTTATTAATTGTTTATTGAAAATTAGCACTCACAAGTTGACAGTGCTAACAACAAGTGGTATATTATTATCGGTTCGGAAATGGACCGGTTTTATTATTGCAGAGATTTAAACAGAGGACAGGCTCACGGGCTTGTCCGGGTTTTCCCGAGGAAGGGAGGGAAAAATTATGAACATAAACAAATTTACTCAAAAATCAATAGAGGCGGTAAACGGCTGCGAGAAGATCGCCATGGAATACGGTAATCCTCAGCTTACAGAGGAGCATCTACTGATGAGCCTTTTAAGCCTTGACGACAGCCTTATTGCAAAGCTTTTTCAGAAAATGAACGTCCCTGTAAATGAGTTTGAGTCTGAGCTCAGGTCCATGATAGAGAGACTTCCCAGAGTATCGGGGAATTCACAGGTTACTGTTTCTCAGGATCTTAACAAGGTGCTTATGGGAGCAGAGGATCAGTTAAAGCCCATGGGAGACGAGTATGTGTCGGTGGAGCATCTTTTCCTTGCGTTGATCAAGTATGCGGACAGCGACATGAAGAAGCTGTTTTCAAGATACGGTATCACAAGGGAGAGCTTTCTTGCGGCACTTTCCACGGTCAGAGGAAATCAGAGAGTGGTAAACGATAATCCTGAAGCGACCTACGATGTGCTTAACAAATACGGCTATGACCTTGTGGAGAGGGCAAGGGAGCAGAAGCTTGACCCTGTAATAGGCCGTGATAATGAGATAAGAAATGTTGTAAGGATACTTTCGAGAAAGACTAAGAACAACCCTGTTCTCATAGGTGAGCCGGGAGTAGGAAAGACCGCAGTAGTAGAGGGCCTTGCCCAGCGTATCGTGAGAGGAGATGTTCCCGAGAGCCTTAAGGATAAGGTCATATTTGCCCTTGACATGGGTTCGCTTCTTGCAGGTGCAAAGTACAGAGGTGAGTTTGAAGAGAGACTTAAGGCTGTATTAAAGGAGGTAACGGACTCCGAGGGAAAGATCATACTTTTTATAGACGAGATACATACTATCGTCGGAGCGGGAAAGACCGAGGGCAGCATGGACGCAGGAAATATGCTTAAGCCCATGCTTGCAAGGGGAGAGCTTCACTGTATAGGTGCCACCACCCTTGAGGAGTACAGATATATAGAGAAGGACCCCGCTCTTGAGAGACGTTTCCAGCCTGTTATGGTGAATGAGCCCGACGTTGAGGACACCATATCCATACTGAGAGGACTTAAGGACAGATACGAGGTATACCATGGAGTAAAGATAACGGACTCGGCTCTTGTGCAGGCCGCAGTGCTTTCCGACAGATATATTTCCGACAGGTTCCTTCCCGACAAGGCCATAGACCTTGTGGATGAGGCCTGCGCCATGATAAAGACAGAGATGAACTCTCTGCCTGCAGAGCTTGATGAACAGCAGAGAAAGATAACTCAGCTCCAGATAGAGGAGGCTGCCTTAAAGAAGGAGACGGACAACGCCTCCAAGGAGAGACTTTCCGAGCTTCAGAAGGAGCTTGCAGAGCTCAAGGACAAGTTCAACGAGCAGAAGGCAAAGTGGGAATACGAGAAGCAGGGAGCGGACAGGCTCTCAAAGCTTCGTGAAAATATAGAGAACCTTAAGAATGAGGCTGAGATACTTCAGCGAAAAGGAGAATATGAGAAGGCCGGAGAGATACTCTACGCAAAGCTCCCTTCAATGCAGAAGGAGCTTGCAGAAGAGGAAGAGAAGGTAAAGAACGAGGGACACGATCTTGTACATGAGAACGTCACCGAGGACGAGATAGCAAAGATTGTATCAAAGTGGACCGGTATCCCTGTTGCAAAGCTCTCCGAGTCCGAGAGGAGCAAGGTACTTAAGCTTGCAGACCAGCTTCATTTAAGGGTAATAGGCCAGGATGAGGCTGTTGAGAAGGTAACAGAGGCCATAATGAGATCAAAGGCAGGTATAAAGGATCCCACAAAGCCCATAGGATCATTCCTCTTTATGGGTCCTACGGGAGTGGGTAAGACGGAGCTTGCAAAGACTCTTGCGGCAGACCTCTTTGACGATGAGAACAACATGGTACGTATCGACATGTCGGAGTACATGGAGAAGCACTCAGTCTCAAGGCTTATAGGAGCACCTCCGGGATACGTAGGCTACGAGGAGGGCGGACAGCTTACGGAGGCCGTAAGGAGAAAGCCTTACTGTGTAATACTTTTTGATGAGATAGAGAAGGCTCACCCTGACGTATTCAACATACTCCTGCAGATACTTGACGACGGACGTGTGACAGACAGCAAGGGAAAGACTGTAGACTTTAAGAATACGGTAATAATACTTACCTCAAACCTTGGCTCTCAGTATCTTCTTGACGGAATAGACAACAACGGAGAGATAAAGGAAGAGGCAAAGAACGCCGTCATGGAGGCCTTAAAGAACAGCTTCAGACCTGAGTTTTTGAACAGGCTCGACGAAATAATAATGTTCAAGCCTCTTACAAAGAACGATATAAAGCAGATAATCGATCTCTGCATAAAGGATCTTAACAAGAGACTTAAGGACAAGGACATCAGCATAAGGCTCACAGAGGACGCAAAGAATTACTGTGCCGACAACGGCTATGACCCCGCCTACGGCGCAAGGCCCCTTAAGAGATTTATTCAGAAGCATGTGGAGACCCTTTCCGCAAGGATCATACTTGAGGGTAAGGTGCTTGAGGGAGATACCATTGTGGTAGACCTCGACAAGGCTTCGGACAGCCTCAAGGCTGAGGTTGAGAAATAAGCGCTTTACTGTTAAAACCAAATATACAAAAAGGGAGTGCCGCAAAACACCAAATAGTGGGGCGGCGCTCCCTTTTATCTTACATATATATATTTCCCTGATGAAACCGGTTTTTGCTACAGCTCACCGTACTTTTCCGCATGCTTCTTGAGAGCGTTGAAAGTCTCCTCGGAGATGAAGTGCTCCACGCGGCAAGCATCTGTCTCCGCCGTCTCATGGCTCACGCCCAAGTTCTCAAATATTTTTGTGAGTACGAGATGTCTCTCGTATATTCCGGAGGCGATATCCATACCCTTGTCAGTGAGCACGATATTCCCGTCGTTTTCAGTTATTATATACCCGTTCTCTCTGAGGCCCTTCATGGCGATGCTCACGCTGGGCTTGGAGAATCCCATCTCCGAGGCTATGTCTATAGAGCGGACGTAGCTCTTGTTTTGTCTGAGTTTCAATATTGTTTCCAAATACATTTCCATGGATTCGGGGTTCTTAGAATTGGGCATAGCTCATGACTCCTTTTAAGTTTTTTAAAGTATATCACGAAAATACTTGACATTCAAGTTTGATGGTGCTAACTTAATAGAAGTTAAGAGAATCTAACTTTTGTTAGGGAAAGTTAATTAAAATTAATATTCTCTAACTGATTGTTTAAGAAGGAGTATGTGATATGCCTGTCTCAATGGGAAATATAGGAGAAAACTATATTATAAAGATGATAACCGGAAACAGAGAGGTGAGATCGCATCTGCAAGCTATGGGCTTTAATCCGGGGACGGAGATACGAGTTATCACGAAGGTACACGGAGGAGATGTGATATTGGGAGTCAAGGATTCGAGAGTGGCTGTAAATGAGGAGCAGGCAAGGCACATAATGGTCTGATGAGAAAGCCGGAAACGCTCTTTGAGCGATAAGTATAAAGTAGGGAGGATGAACAACATGACATTAAAAGACGTAAGGCCCGGGACCACCGTCACTGTCGAGAAAATTCTCGGAAGCGGCGCCTATAAAAGGCGGATCATGGATATGGGTATTACCAAAGGGAGCGAGATCTTTGTCAGGAAGGTTGCCCCTCTGGGAGATCCTGTAGAGCTTACCATAAGGGGCTATGAGCTGTCTCTGAGAAAAAATGATGCGGAGTGTGTCGAGGTCAGAGAGGCAGCCGGATCGAGCTTTTAAGCATGACAGTTTGAGGAGGGAAAGATTATGTCAATAAAAATTGCGCTGGCAGGCAATCCGAATTGCGGCAAGACTACAATGTTCAATGCTCTCACAGGAGCAAATCAGTATGTCGGAAACTGGCCCGGCGTCACAGTTGAAAAAAAGAGCGGAAAGCTTAAGAGAGGGACAAGCGGAGAGGATGCGGAGATCATAGATCTCCCCGGAATATATTCTCTTTCTCCCTATACTCTTGAGGAGGTAGTCTCCCGCGACTTTATCTTGAAGGAAGACCCGGACGTGGTGATAGATCTGGTGGATGCCACGAATATAGAGAGAAACCTTTATTTGACCACCCAGATCATAGAGACGGGTATACCTGTGGTTATAGCCCTTAACATGAGTGACCTTATGGAAAAGAACGGGATAAGGATAGATGAAAGAAAGCTTTCACAGATCCTTGGCTGCCCTATAGTAAAGACATCGGCACTTAAAAATACGGGACTTGACGAGGTGATAAAAAAGGCGATAACTGCCGCAAAGGAAAAGAAAACCGCAAAAGTCTCAAGGATATTTGACGCTGATATTGAGGATATGATATCAAATATCGAGACAGAGCTCCCTCAGTCTATACCCGAGAGTGAGAAAAGATGGTATGCGATAAAATTTCTCGAGAGGGATAAAAACATATTGGAGCAGTACCCGTCATTAAAAGACTGTTTTTCACGCCTCTCGGATGAGCTTGAAAAGAAGTACGACGACGATGCGGAAGCGGTCATCACAGATCAGAGATACAGGTATATACAGAAGATAATAAAGGACTGTGTAAAAAAGACGGCCGGAAAGGTGAGCATATCGGATAAGATCGACGGCATAGTCACAAACAGGATATTGGGACTGCCTATATTTGCACTTACTATGTTCGTGGTGTATTATCTTTCTATCAGTACCGTAGGAACAATGGGAACCGATTGGGTAAATGACAGCTTTGTAGTAGCTGTACAGGATGCTGTCACATCAGGACTTGAGGGGATCGGAGCAAGTGCTTTTATTATAAGCCTGGTGGTTGACGGAATAATCGGAGGTCTTGGAGCTGTTCTGGGCTTTACGCCTCAGATGGCGGTCCTTTTCCTCTGCCTCTCAATACTTGAGGACTGCGGATACATGACACGTATAGCCTTTGTGATGGACAGGATATTCAGACATTTCGGACTTTCAGGAAAGAGCTTTATACCTCTGCTTATCTCATCAGGCTGCGGAATTCCCGGAATAATGGCTTCAAAGACCATAGAGCAGGAAAATGACAGAAGACTTACTATTATGACGGCGACCTTTGTCCCCTGCGGAGCCAAGCTTCCCGTAATAGCCCTTATGGGTGCTGTGATGGCGGGATATGCAACAGGCTCGGCGTGGGTAGGAGTTTATCTCGCACCTATAATGTATTTTATAGGGATAGCGGCGGTGCTTATATCAGCTATAATACTCAAGAAGACCAAGCCCTTCTCAGGAGAGCCGGCTCCATTCGTCATGGAGCTTCCCGCATACCATATCCCCGAGCCCAAGACAGTCCTTCTCCATGTTTGGGAGAGGCTTAAGAGCTTCCTTATAAAAGCGGGAACGATACTTTTTGTAGCCTGTGTTGTAATGTGGATACTTTCAACCTTCGGATTTGAAAACGGCGCATTCGGCATGGTGGAATCTCAGGATAATTCTCTTCTCGGAATGATTGGGGGAGCTATAGCATTTATCTTTGCACCGCTGGGATTCGGAACATGGCAGCCTGTTGCGGCCTCCATATCGGGATTTACGGCAAAGGAGGCTATAGTTTCAACTATGGGCGTTCTGGCAAATGTTGATGAAAGCCTTGTGGAAGATGCCGATGCAGTGGCGGCGGCTATTTCAACTTGGTTCCCTACAGTCGCCGCAGGATTTTCGTTCCTCGTGTTTAATCTTTTGAATTCTCCCTGCCTTGCGGCTATCTCTACCATGGCACAGGAGATGCAGTCAAGGAAGTGGTTCTGGTTTGCCATCATATATCAGAATGTATTTGCATATTGCGTTGCCCTGATGATATATCAGTTTGGTATGTTTATGGCGGGCGGAGCTTTTGGAATAGGAACGGCTGTTGCCCTTGTAATATTGGTGTTCATGCTCTATATGTTGTTCAGACCGGACCCTTATAAGAATAAAAAGAAACTTACAAGGTCTGCAGTAGAGGCTGCAAGAGCTTAAAAAAACAGACAGAATAATGGTGCCCGGAGGCGTTTGATGAAACCTGTAGATATAATAATAGTGTTAATTCTTGCGGTGCTTTTCCTCCTTGCCGCTGTAAAAACTGTAAAGAAATTCAAGGGAGGGGGGTGCTGCGGCTGCTCGGGTTGCAGCGGAGCAAGCTGCTCATCTTGCGGGAATAAAAGTATCCGGGATTTCCCCGGGCAGATCGGCAGCGGAGAACTCCTTGTGGGCGTAAGGACTGTAAAGATAAAGGGAATGCACTGCGAGCACTGCAGGGAAAGCGTCGAGAAGGCCCTCAACTCTATAGAGGGCATAAAAGCCTCGGTGGATCTCAAAAACAATGAGGCGAAGGTGATATGCGAGGCAGTTGATGAAAACCTCATAAAAGACGTTGTGCAAGGATTGGGATTCACTGTTGAATCAATAGTTTGACGGAAGGATCGGCTTCAACATAACTCTTTAATATAAAACTTAAAACCTGTTGGAAAGGGCGGCTCTCAAAGCATTATCGGGGGCGGCCCTTTCCGTGCATTTAAGAAGGGAGAAGGCTTGATTCGGCGCTGTTCAGCCTTTTCTTTCTGCTCCTCCAATCAGGGAGATACCTGTCCATGAGGCCGTGGAATCTTTTGTTGTGGGAGGGCTCTATGAGATGGCAAAGTTCATGTACTACAATATATTCCACCAAGTCAGGGCTTTTAAGCCCGAGGAGCTTGTTGAAGGTCACAGTCCTTTTTTTGCAGTGGCATACTCCCCAGCAGGTCTTCATCACTCTGAGCTTATATGAGGCGAGGCTCACGCCAAGCCTTTCCTGCCAAAGCTCAATAAGCCCGGGAAGAAAAAGCTCAAGCCTTCTTACGCACTCGGCCTTAAGCTTTTCGTCGAGGTACTTCAGGCCCTGAGATCCGGCTTCCTTATCCTTTTCCCGAAGTCTTTTTAAATTTTTCTCCATCCAAGGCTTTTTGTCGGATATGAAATTCCTTATGACCGACTCGGGCATATGAATAGGCGCGGTGACAAGCACCTCATCATAGGGTGGGCGCAGATACATATTTAAATTTTTTATCTTTCTTCTTTCAATTCTTATTTTGATATCCATTTCAATGATTTCCATGTATTGCTTTAACATTCATTTCCATATTTCGAGATTATACTCCCGATGAAGAAAAGTGTAAATTATAAGTGATTCCGATAGGCCTTTGTACAAAGAAATAGTCAGCAGATTTATTGTATATCAATCTCGAATTTAGTATAATGATAGCATTGATATCGATAAGGGCGGAGAGCGAAAAGGACCGCCTTACAGGAGGAAATTTTATGAGCGGTAAGTATATGGCCTATGTGGGTTCTTATTCCTATCTGGGAAAGGCCAAGGGAATAACTGTCTATGATATAGACCTTAAAGAGGGTTATTTTAAAAAGAGATGTGAAGTGGATGTGGACAATTCTTCCTATGTTGTCTATTCTCACGACAAGAAATTTCTTTACAGCATAGCTGATGAGGGAGTCGTTTCATTCAGGATACTTCCCAACGGAACCTTAAACCGTATGAACTGTGCAAAGATAAACGGAATGAGGGGATGCCATCTGTCGGTGAGCCCCGACAATAAATACATCTGTGTATCAGGCTTCCATGACGGAAAGCTTACTGTGCTTGAGATAAACAAGGACGGCACAGTGGGAAACATAAAGTACGAGGTCTACAATCAGGGCTACGGCTCCATCGCGGAGAGAAATTTCAGCCCCCATGTAAGATGCTCAAAGATAACGCCTGACAATAAGTACCTCTTCTCTGTCGACTCAGGTATAGATCAGGTAAAGATATTCAGATTTGATCCGCATATTGATGAGGAGTTAAGGCAGGTGGACGCCATAAGGTGCGAGAGAGGCTCATCGCCGAGATTTTTCAGGTTCAGCCCGGACGGCAGATTTATTTACCTTATATATGAGATAAAAAATGTTATTGAGGTGTACTCCTACAAGGCAGGCGAGAGAGCTCCCATAATAGAGAAGATACAGAGCATAACAACAACAGCGGACAAGACGGGAAATCCCAATATAGCAGCCTGCAGCATAAAGCTTTCTGATGACGGAAAGTATGTTTTCTGCTCCAATGCGGGTGAAAACACAGTGACTATGTACGAGAGAGACGAGGAGACAGGGCTTTTGACTATGAAGAGATCTCTCCCCATAAGCGGTGAGTATCCTAAGGACATTGCGCTTTTCCCTGACGGAAAGCATCTGGTCGTGGCAAATCACGTCAGCGGAACCCTTACATTCTTTAAGGTGGACTATGACAAGTCGCTTTTTATGATGAATAAGCTTCCCATAGAGGTGAACCAGCCAAACTGCATAAGGATAGTTGAATTGATATAGACAGATGGAGGACTTTAGTGATGGCGGAATTTGTTTTAGCTGAAAATGAGAAGGATATTGAGGAGGTAGCGGCTCTTGCAAAGGAGATTTGGCATGAGCATTATGATGTGTTCCTTGGAGTCGAGCAGGTGGATTATATGACGGACAAGCTCCAGTCAAAGGAGGCCTTGAAGGAGCAGATAAAGGACGGCTACGAGTATTACATAATAAAGGATGAGGGAAAGAGCGCAGGCTATATCGGCATTCATCAGGAGGATACCCCAAGGCTTTTTTTAAGCAAGCTCTATATAAGGAAGGAATTCAGAGGAAAAGGCCTTTCAAGCAGAGCCTTTGAATTTATGGAAAAGCTTTGCAGGGAAAGAGGATTAAAATCCATATGGCTTACAGTAAATAAATATAATTCAGGTTCCATCGCGGTTTATGAGCACAGAGGTTTCAAGACCTTCGACTCTCAGGTGACTGATATCGGAGGCGGGTATGTAATGGATGATTACTTTATGGAGCTTAATGTTGAATAATTAAGGTTAAATATATAAAAGGACGTGTAACGGTTAAATAAATGGATAATTTATCGTTAGGCGTTCTTTTTTTGAACTGCTTTTGACAGAGCTTTTTATGAACCGATAATTTAGGAGTAAAATTTATTCGTCGGAAAAGCGCCGGAAAAGTTTTTAAATAAGAACATGAGTTTGACTTGACATGGGGGAGCTTCGGTATTATAATGCAGATAACAATAATAGTAATGATTATTGTTTTTAAAATCCTATATGATATAGGATACCGGAGTACATATGAGGGCAACGAAGAATTCTAAGAAAAGAGACGCGGTAAAGGCGTTTATAATGGAGACTCACAGTCACCCTACGGCTGATGAGATATACTCCCATGTAAAGTGTGAATTTCCGAATGTCAGCTTGGGAACAGTATATCGGAATCTTGCGAGACTTGAGGAGACAGGCGAGATAAAAAAGCTCAGCTTTACAACTGGTCCTGACCATTATGACGGCGACACCTCTGACCATTATCACTATATATGCCGCAGCTGCGGAAGGATATATGACATGCCTGCTGAGGTTAAGGATGTGATAATGAAGGCTGCAAAGGCGGGAGCTCCCGGAACTGTGGAGTCACATGATCTTGTTTTTTACGGAGTTTGCAGGGATTGCTTAAAGAGTACCGGAAATAATGCGTAAAATATGTTAAGATGCTTTCAGAAATGAAGATCTGAGGATCTCCGAACTTTGCGGTCTTACATATTTAAATAAAATAATAATTTTATATAAAAGGAGAAAAGACTATGAAGACTTGGGTATGTACAGTATGCGGTTACGTTTGTGAGGGAGAGAATCCCCCTGCAGAGTGTCCTGTTTGCCACGCTCCTGCTGAGAAGTTCAAAGAGCAGGTTGGCGAGATGACTTGGGCGGCAGAGCACGTTGTAGGTGTTGCACAGGGCGCACCCGAGGATATTATAAAGGACCTCAGAGCTAACTTCGAGGGAGAGTGCACAGAGGTTGGAATGTATCTTGCTATGGCAAGAGTAGCTCACAGAGAGGGATATCCCGAGATTGGTGAGTACTGGAGAAGGGCAGCTCTTGAGGAGGCTGAGCACGCAGCTAAGTTTGCAGAGCTTCTCGGAGAGGTAGTTACAGATTCAACAAAGAAAAACCTTGAGATGAGAGTTGCAGCTGAGCACGGCGCTACAGAGGGTAAGACAGACCTCGCTAAGAGAGCAAAGGCTCTTAATCTTGACGCTATCCACGACACAGTTCACGAGATGGCAAGAGATGAGGCTCGTCACGGAAAGGCATTCGAGGGACTTCTTAAGAGATACTTCGCATAAATTGAAATTCAGAATATGTGGATCAGAAGAGCAGGCAGAGATGTCTGCTCTTTTTGGCACTTATATGGCGGGTTTTTATGGACAAAATCGGGATATGATACTATAATAAAGAATGAAAAAAGGCACCGCCGATAAGACGGCTGCCCTGAAAATTGTAATCTAAAGAAATAGATCGTTCACTTTTGCAGGGGCGGACGGTCTATTTTTTTGCGTTTTTACCCAATTTGTAGCCAAGCGCGAAGCTTGCACTGCAAAGAGTGGAAATGATTACAAAAAGATAATAAATATCCTCAATGCTGATCATAGCGCAAGGCCCTCCTTACATTTATTCCGTATTTACACGGTTTTTATGTAAACAGCAGCTGAAACTCCGCTGATGAAGGGCAACCGCCCTACCGTTTTTGGCGATGCTTTGAAATATTACCGGATGAGCTAAGGTGTGTCAATTATTACAAAGGAAATGGAAGAAAAGAAATAAATCGAAGAGTAAACGAGTTTAAATGATATGTCCCCTCTTTACTTGATTTTGAAAAAGGAATCGACAATAAGATGGTTACCCCCAAAACTATTACTTATTTACATCTAAGCACAAAAAACAGTGTAAATGTTCTTCATGAAGGGACCTTTTTCCTGTTAAGAAGTGAAATAGACAATATAAAACCTGAAATCGATGGACTTTAAACTTTTTAAGTGGTATATTAGACTCAAATAAAGAACCGAAAGTTCTGAAAAGCAAATTAAAGGAGGAATCAAAAAATGGCAAACAAGTACGCAGGCACCAAGACAGAGAAGAACCTTCAGGATGCTTTTGCAGGGGAGTCAATGGCAAGGAATAAATACACCTATTATGCTTCCATAGCAGACAAAGCAGGCTACAAGCAGATGGCGGCTCTTTATCTTGAGACTGCAGACAATGAGAAGGAGCATGCAAAGATGTGGTTCAAGGAGTTAAATGATATCTCCGATCCCGCAGAGAACCTCAAGGCTGCAGCTGCAGGTGAGAACTACGAGTGGACAGACATGTATGCCCGCATGGCAAGAGAGGCTGATGAGGAAGGCTTCCATGAGCTCGCTACAAAGTTCAGGCTGGTAGCAGAGGTAGAGGCCGCTCACGAGAAGAGATATAAGGCTCTCCTTGAGAGACTTAAATCAGAGACAACATTTAAGACAGAGGCTCCTCTCGGATGGAAGTGCCGCAACTGCGGATACATCTACGAGGGTGAGGAGGCTCCCGATGTATGTCCTTGCTGTGCTCATCCCAAGGCTTACTTTGAGAGACTTACAATAAACTACTAAGTATTACTGATTAAAGCCGTTATGCAAAGTGACGGGAATTGAAAATCGAATCACGAAAAGAAAATCAATAAAAGAGTAACTTGAATTCAGAGGGAACCGCCGCAAAATATCATTTGCTGCGGCTCCTTTTATAATATCAGGAGATTTCAATGCATATTAAAAAGCTTATTAATTTGTAAGATTATCTTTCGAATTATCCGTGCAATATTGAAAAGCTTTTGTCTTGCGTTAAAACGGGGCATAGGGTAGAATAATATAATATCTGAAAACACAGAGATAAAAAATGAAATCAAAAAATAAAAAATTAAAATCAGGAAATAAGATAAATTGCTTATATAAGCAGGCTGTATGATATAAGTAAAATCAATAAACAGAAAAATTTAATTATTATTTGCGGCGGTGAAGGATTTGGGAAACGAAAATAACGGAATGGAAAACTCCGAGATATTTGAGATCGAGAAGGGAAAAGCCGGGGATACATCTCCTGAGGAACAGGATGGCAAAAAAAATACCGGTGATAAAGAGAAAAAGGGAGGACTTAAGGCCGAGATAATCAGCTGGATACAGGTGATAGTCGCGGCTGTTGTCATTGCGTTTGTCCTCAATAATTTTGTTATAGCAAATTCCAAGGTGCCTACGGGTTCGATGGAGACTACCATAATGTCCGGGGACAGAGTAATAGGTTCAAGACTCAGCTATACCTTTGGGGCTCCGGAGAGAGGAGATATAGCTATATTTAAGTTCGGCTGGATATGCGAAAACTGTAAAAAGGCAATGGGAGAATCCCCTGCACCCGAAGTATGCCCGTTTTGCGGTGAGGAGATAAAGAAGCCCGATACTCTCTACTATGTAAAGAGAGTTATAGGAGTGCCGGGCGACGTGGTGGAGATAAGACGAGAGGGCAAGGTAAATATCTCCGATATATCGGAAAATCCGTCACTTCCCGCTCCTGATGAAAACGGAGAATACGATGGAGCTTCGGTATATGTAAACGGCGAAAAGCTTACTGAGGACTACCTTAAGGAGCCCATGCTTTACTTTGTCGGTGATAATAACAGAGCTCTTTATGAGACGGAGGACGGAGTATGTCGTTTTGAAGTTCCCGAGGGCTGCTATTTTATGATGGGAGACAACAGAAACAACTCTCAGGATGCGAGATTCTGGAATAATCCCTTTATCAGCAAGGATAAGATAATAGCAAAGGTAATGCTGAGATATTTCCCCAATCCGGGGCTTTTGGACTGATTTAAAGAATAAGAAACAGTAAGAATAAATATTTCAGATAAAATCATAAAACGAGGAGAATATTATGAAAAAAAGGACAGGAAAGAGATTTGCGGTTGCGGCGATAGTTGCGGCAGCTGTAAGCATGGCATGGGGCTGCGGCAATAAGGAGGCTGATACAGAGTCTGAAACAGAGACTTCCGTAGCGGAATCCGAAACTGCGGAGGACGGATCAGAGACAGCCGCCGAGGAGGAAGAGATAGTAAGGCCTGAGAGCCTTGGCGAGATAAAGCTTGGAGAGTACAAGGGAATAGAGGTGGAGACAGAGGAACCCTATATCGTTACAGATGAAGAGGTGGATTCTTACATAAAGACTTACATTTTGCCTCAGAATAAACAATCTGTGGACGACGAGATAATGGAGGGAGATACCGCAAATATCGATTATGTCGGAACCATAGACGGAGTTGAGTTTGACGGAGGAAGCGACGAGGGCTTTGACCTTGAGATAGGCTCCGGACGTTTTATTGACGGATTTGAGGACGGGCTTATAGGATACAAGAAGGGAGACAAGGTAGACGTCAATGTCACCTTCCCCGAGTCTTACGGAAACGCGGACCTTGCGGGAAAGCCGGCAGTGTTTGCTGTAACCATAAACGATGTAAAGAGGACTCCCGAGCTTACAGATGCGCTGGTACCTCAGCTTGATCCCGAGTGCAGAACTGTTGAGGAATACCGCAGCAAGCTCAAGGAGCAGTTCCAGGATAATGCGGATTACTCCGCAAGGCAGTCTCTCTCATATGCCGCTATCGAAAAAATAGTTGAGAATTCTGAGATAACTCCCTCAGATGAGGCTGTAGAGTGGAAGGTAAAGGATCTGATAAAGAACTATTTTGAGCCTGTGATAATGCAGACCTACGGGCTCAGCCTTGATGATATACTTGAGATGCAGGGAAAGACAAGAGCCGATTATGAGGCAGAGCTTGAGTCTGTAGCCGAGGATACTGTAAAGCAGATCATGGTTGCTCAGGAGGTGGCAAGAGTACAGAACATGGTGGTTACTGATGCCGACCTCGAGAAGTATGCCGAGGACAATCATGTAAGCCTTGACGAGCTCATAGATGCTTTCGGAAGAGAGACTGCGGAGGAGACTGTCCTTGAGCAGAAGGCTATAGACTTTGTTGTCGATAATGCTGTTGTAAAGTATGTATCGGCAGATGAACTGTCAGATACATCAGAAGGAGAGGTATCCGATGACGATTTGGCAGAGTCGGAGGCCGAAGCGGACGGAATATCCGAAGAGAGCTCACAGGCGGAAACGGAGGAATAGGCTCTGATGGTCATTACACAGACACCTTTTCGTATGTCATTTTTCGGGGGAGGAACAGACTTCCCGGAGTATTATAAGAAAAACGGAGGCGCTGTTATATCGACTACCTTCGACAAATATTGCTACGTCAGCGTAAGGCATCTTCCCCGTTTTTTCGATTATAAAAATGAACTGATATATTCAAAGATAGAGAGAGTGAAGTCCGAGGATGAGATAGTTCATCCCGCCATCAGGAACGCCATGAAAATGATGGATATGCATGAGCTCAGGATAACTTATGATGCCGACCTCCCCGCAAGGAGCGGACTCGGCACAAGCTCATCCTTTGCTGTAGGCCTTTTGAATGCCTTCTATGCCCTTAAGGGAAAGTATGCGGACAAGAGAAAGCTTGCGGATGATGCGATATATCTTGAGAGGGTGCTTTGCGACGAGTCGGGCGGAGTACAGGACCAGATCGCAGCAGCCTTCGGAGGACTCAACAGGATAGATTTTGACGCGGACGGTTACAGAGTAAGTCCCATAATAATATCCCCGGAGAGAAAACGAGAGCTTAATGACAGCCTTTTATTATTTTTCACAGGGTTTTCAAGATTTTCTTCTGATATTCAGGAGGGAACAAAAAGGGCTATAAAAGATAAAGAGGCTGAGCTTAAGGAGATGTATGCACTTGTTGACGAGGCGGAAGCGGTCCTTACAGACAAGTCAAAGTCTCTCTCTGAATTCGGAAGACTGTTAAATCATACATGGGAGTTAAAGCGTGGGATCAGCAGCTCTATTTCTACCGATTCTATTGACTCTCTTTACAAAAAGGCTATGGAGGCCGGAGCCCTTGGAGGAAAGCTCCTCGGAGCGGGAGGCGGCGGATTCCTTCTGTTCTTTGCCGAGCCTGATGCAAGATCCTCTGTCATGAAGGCTATGGATGAGCTTCTCCATGTGCCCTTTGAGTTTGAAAATAACGGCACAGGTGTGGTACACTATTCTCCGGAGAGCTACGAGCCTGTGGTTTAGGAATTTGTGATTTTATGTAGGTTATATTATTTATTTTTATATAGAGGTGGAGTATGGAACTGCTTAAGGAGAGAATAAGAAAAGACGGAATAGTAAAGGACGGAAATGTTTTAAAGGTGGATTCATTTTTGAATCACCAGATAGACGTAAAGCTTTTGGAGGAGATCGGAAAGGAATTCAAGAGAAGATTTGCGGATTGCGATATAAACAAGATACTTACTATAGAGGCGTCAGGCATAGGCATAGCTGTTGAGGTCGCAAGAGCATTCGGAGTTCCTGTTGTATTTGCAAAAAAATCAAAGACAAAGAACATAGCCGGAGAGGTATGGACCTCAAAGGTAATGTCATACACCCACGGAAGAGAGTTTGACATAATAGTTTCAAAGGATTTTCTCGGTAAAAATGACAAGGTGCTCATAGTTGATGATTTCCTCGCAAACGGAGCTGCCCTCGAGGGTCTCATCTCACTTGTAAAAGATGCGGGAGCAGAGCTCTGCGGCTGTGGCATAGTAATAGAAAAGGGCTTTCAGCCGGGAGGCGACTCCCTGAGAAATAAGGGTGTAAGGCTTGAGTCACTGGCTATAGTTGATGCTATGGATCCTGAGACGGGAGAGATAACCTTCAGAGAGTAAGAAAAGAGAACATTATCGTACAGCGTGACGTAAAAATGTGGATGGGATCATGTGACGGAATGTAAAGAATCTGTTAAAACTATACAAAAAGCATATGCGAATTTCGTGCAAAAGAGGGAATATGTTTAAAATCATTGCATATTCCCTCTTTTAGTGTTAAAATCTGCCTATAAGTTACGTAAACGATTACCGTAAACCTTTACCGTAATCCTTTACTTAAATTGCAGAAGGGATGAGGGTATGGAGAGCAGATTATCGATAAACCAGATCGCTGATATAGCAGGTTTTTCCGTAGCTACCATATCGCGGGTCATTAACAACAGAGGCGGTTATTCCAAGGAGACAGAGGAAAAAGTACACAGGATAATTGAGGAATACAATTATACACCTAATGCCAATGCAAGCGGCTTGAGAACCAACAGGAGCCACAGTATAGGTGTTATGGTTCCTGACATTATGAACGAGTTCTTTGCAAAGATCATAAGAGAGCTGGATCTGTATTTCCTTAAGCATCGTTATGTGGTCCTTATCTGTGACTCTAATGAGGATTCCGCGCTTGAAAATATGCACCTTCGTAACCTTCTCACAAAAAATGTGGACGGAATTATTTATATTTCAGGGAAAAATGAGGTCCTGAAGCCTGAGCAGATAGGAGTTCCGGTAGTATATGTGGACAGATCGCCCAAAAATGCCGAGGTACTGGTTCATTCGGATAATGTCACGGGAGGATATCTGGCCACTAAGGAGCTTATTGATGCGGGCTGCAAGAAGATCATGTTTTTCGGGGACGAGAGACTTCGCTCACCGGTGAGGCGCAGAAGAGATGGATGCAGGAAAGCCCTCAGGGAAGCGGGGTTTAAGAATGACAAAATGTTTTTTGTAGGCTCGCTGCCGGATTATGAGAGCTCAAGACAGAGGATGAGAGAGATCCTGCACGATGAGGGTTGCTATTTCGATGGTGTATTTACTACAAATGACATGATGGCATTAGGCGTGATAGACGCTCTGAGAGAATCGGGCTACAGTGTTCCCGGGGATGTGAAGGTGGTCGGATATGACAATATCCCCACATCAGAGTTTTGTGTTCCCAAGATAACCACTGTGACTCAGGATACTAAGGAGATAGCCGACAGAGCGGCGGACGCACTTCTTAAGATGATACACGGCGAGTCCATAGAAAAAAAGGACATAATTATTCCCGTCGCACTTACAAAGAGGGAGTCTACATCCCTGACAAAATAATCCGGAAAGGAAGGTGGACATTCTATCTATGGAAGCATTAGTAAGAATGGAAAATGTTACTAAAGAGTTTCCGGGTGTCAAAGCGCTTGACAATATATCCTTTGATATAATGCCCGGGGAGGTACATATACTTCTCGGAGAGAACGGCGCAGGAAAATCGACACTCATGAAAATCTTGAGCGGAGTTTATCAACCGACTTCGGGAAAAATCTATCTTAAGGGAAAGGAGTATGACAGGCTCACCCCTAAGGATTCATATGACAACGGAATAAGCATAATATATCAGGAGCTGAGCGTTATAAACGAGCTCTCCATACTTGAGAATCTTTTTGTAGGAAAGCTTCCTTCAAAGAAGGTCATGGGTATGTCCCTTGTGGATTACAAGTACATGAACGACAAGGCAAAGGAAGTTCTCGAGAAGGTAGGAATAAAGAGAAGTCCCAACACCATGGTTGAGGACATAAGCATTTCCGAAAAGCAGCAGTGTGAGATAGCGAAGGCTCTCGTATCCAATGCGGATGTAATAATAATGGACGAGCCCACCACATCCCTTACCACCTCGGAGACAGAGCATCTTTTCAGTATCATAAGACAGCTCAAAAAAGAGGGCAAGGGTATAGTATACATCTCACACAAGATGGATGAGATAAAGCAGATCGGAGACAGAGTTACCGTATTAAAGGACGGAACATATGTCGGCACAAGAAATGTTGAAGACGTCAGCGTGGACGACATGATAAAGATGATGGTAGGCCGTGAGATAAAGGGAACCTACCACAATACGGAAAGTGACGACCTCTCAAAGGAACCTGTTATCTTTGAGGTAAAAAATATATCAAGGAAGGACAGAAAGGTAAACAACGTTTCCTTTGCGGTCCATAAGGGAGAGATATTAGGCTTTGCGGGGCTCGTAGGCTCAGGAAGAAGTGAGCTTATGAACGCCATATTCGGGGCCGAACCCAAGTCATCGGGAGAGGTATATATATACGGCAAAAAGGCCGAGATAAAGAGCCCCTATGACGCAATAAAGAACGGCCTTGCCATGGTTACTGAGAACAGGCGAGAGACAGGATTTTTGGATAACTTCAGCATAAAGCAGAACATATCCATAGTTCCCTTCCTTAAAACCTCGGGAGCTAAAGGCTTAACCGGTCTTGTGGACAATAAAGCGGAAAATGAATATGCGGCTAAGGAAAAGGCCGACATGAACATAAAGTGCAGAGATGTGGAGCAGAACATCACAGAGCTCTCCGGAGGAAACCAGCAGAAGGTCATACTCGGCAAGTGGATGGCTGCGGAGTCAAAGGTCGTTATCTTTGACGAGCCCACAAAGGGAATCGACATAGGAAGTAAATCTGAGATATATGTACTCATGAGAAAGCTTGCAAGTGAGGGCAAGGGAGTGGTGATGGTATCCTCAGAGCTTCCCGAGCTGCTTTCCGTGTGCGACAGGATATGTGTATTCAGAGACGGCGAGATAAGAATGACCTACGATATTTCCGAGGCAACGGAAGAAAAGATAGTAAAAACATCCACAGGTGAATAAGAGGTAAGAAAAATGAGCGAAAATAAAGTTAAAAAGCAAAATCAAAATTTCGGCGTTTTGTGGCAGAGATACGGAACTATAGGTATATTCCTTCTGCTTCTGGTAGTCCTTACGATAGCCAAGCCCAGCAGCGTATTCAACTCAAGCAGTATCCCCCAGATACTGAAGCAGTCATCGGTAAACATCCTTCTTGCTCTCGGAGAGTTCTTCGCAATACTTATAGCAGGTATTGACCTTTCCGTAGGAGCGGTAGCAGGACTTGTAGGTATCTTTTCGGCGCAGATGATGGTGGCGGGTATTCCTGTTCCTGTAGCTGTAGTGGCGGGTGTCCTTTTCGGAACAATAGCAGGATTTATAAACGGAATGCTTGTAAATAAGACAGACCTTCACCCCTTCATCATTACCTTGGGTACACAGTCCATATATCAGGGACTTATGCTTGTTATTTCAAAGTCTCAGAATATTTACGGCTTCCCCACAAGCTTCACCGCAACAATGAGCGCAAGCGTCGGATTCATCCCCGTGACAGTTATCATAGCTCTTATAGTTGCTGTTATACTTTGGTTCTTCACAACAAAATGCAAGGCCGGACGTAATATATACGCCCTCGGCGGCAACAAGGACGCTGCTTGGTATTCAGGTGTTAATGTAAAGCTTCACACACTCGTTGTATTCATGATATCAGGAACCTGTTCAGGTATCGCAGGTATAGTCCTTCTCGGACGTGTAGGAGCGGCGGCTCCCACAGCAGGTACAGGCTATGAGACATATGCGATAGCAGCTTCCATCATAGGCGGAACAAGTTTCATGGGAGGTAAAGGAAAGATCCCCGGAGTTGTTGTAGGAGGACTTATCATAGGCCTTATCAACTACGGAATGACAGCCCTTACAATACCTTCAAGCTATCAGAAGATCGTCATGGGTGCTTTGATAATCATCTCAGTTGCCATCGATCACCTTGTAGCTACAAAGAAGTAATAGAGTTAATAAAACATAGATTCAGTTCTTAAAGTCAATTAAAATAATAAATTCATAAACAAAGATTCCAAGCCGAGCGGGCAGAGATAAGGCGTATTATTAAATTCATCAGATGCAGCTCTGTTCGCAGGCAGAATATAAAAGGAGGAAAAAATGAAAAAGAAATTATTGTCAGTAGCAGTTTTGGCCGCCATGGTAATGAGCCTTGCGGCATGCTCATCATCAACAGATGAGACAACAACAGCAGCGGCAGAGGAGACAACAGCCGCAGAGGCTGAAGGGGATGCCGCAGAGGCGGAGACCGAGGCAGAGGCTGAGGGAGATGCAGCTGCAGCTTCAGATGCAACCTACGCTATGGTCCTTAAGACTCAGGCAACAGACTTCTGGGTAAAGATGTGGAACGGTATCGAGGCTAAGGCAGAGGAGATGGGAATAAATGTTGATCTCTATGCCGCACAGAGTGAGCAGGATCTTGAGGGACAGCTTGCTATAGTTGAGAACTGTGTAAACCAGGGCTACACAGGAATCGGTGTTGCACCTCTTTCATCAGTTAACGTTCTTCCTGCTATCGGACAGGCTACAGAGAAGGGAATCACTGTAGTAAACGTTGACGCTCAGTTCGATGTTGACGAGCTTGCAAATCAGGGCGGAGCATGCGTAGCTTTCGTTTCAACTGATAACGTCGCAGTAGGAAACAAGGGAGCACAGTGGCTTGTTGATAACCTTGAGCCCGGCTCACAGGTACTTGTAATCGAAGGAAAGTCAGGAGACCAGTCTTCAGAGGACAGAACAAATGGTGCTACACAGGCTTTTGAGGATGGCGGAATGGAAATCGTAGGAAGCCAGTCTTGCGATTGGGATCGTCAGGTTACTATGGACGCTGTTGCTACATTCATCCAGCAGTATCCCGACCTTAAGGGAATCTACTGCTGTAACGACGGTATGGCTCTCGGAGCTATGCAGGCTGTTATAAATGCTGATAAGGTAGGAGAGATCCTTGTAGTAGGTACAGACGGCGACAAGGAAGCTGTTCAGTCAGTTGCTGACGGACAGATGAGCGCAACAGTTGCTCAGGATCCCGCTCAGATCGGCGCTATAAGCCTTGAGCTTCTTGTAGAGGCTGTTGAGGCAGGCAACAAGGGCGAGGTTGGAGTATTCCCCGAGACAACACCCGTTGAGTCAGTTCTCATTGATTCTACAAACGCTGCCGAGTATCTTGCAGAGTAATATCGCTTTTGCATATTGCTGATAAGGCAAAAAAATATTAATATAATTCAGAGGCTTGAGTCAGTATAAGTAACTTATGCTGACTCAAGTAATATTCTGAATACCGGAAGGAGACAAAATGAAAATAGGATTCGGTTGCGACCATGTTGCTGTGGAGCTTAAAAATATCTTGATGGAGCATCTCAAGGAAAAAGGATATGAGTGCGTGGATTACGGCGGATACGATCCTAATGTTAAGATCAATTATCCCGAGCCCGGACTTAAGGTTGCAGAGGCAATAATGAGAGGTGATGTAGATAAGGGAGTACTTATCTGCGGAACGGGAATAGGCATCTCTCTTGCTGCAAACAAGGTGCCCGGAATAAGAGCGGCTGTATGCAGCGAGCCCTACTCGGCAAAGCTCACAGTAGAGCACAACAATGCTAATATTATCGCTATGGGAGCAAGGGTAGTAGGACCTGAGCTTGCAAAGATGATCGTTGACGAGTTCTTCGGGGCTAAGTTCCAGGGAGGCCGTCATGAGATGAGAGTAAATATGATCTCCGATATTGAGAAAAAGTACGGAGCTCATTGGCATGAATAAACATCTGGGAGTGGAGATAGGAGGAACAAAGCAGCAGATCGCTGTGGGAAGCGCCGAAGGAGACATATTTTTTAAGGAATCGGTAAAGCTTGACTATAAAAGGGGAGCTGAAGACATCCTTGACTGGATAAATAAAAAGGCCACAGGACTAATAAAGGAATATTCGGATATCGATTCCATAGGAGTCGGCTTCGGAGGCCCTCTTGAGAGCGCCACGGGACGTGTGCTTTGTTCCCTCCAGGTACCCGGATGGAAGGATTTCAAACTGAAGGAATGGTTTGAAAAAAGCTTCGGCAAGCGTACAGTGGTGGTAAACGACACTGTGACAGGAGGTATTGCCGAGCTTAAGCGGGGAGCGGGAATAGGCTCCAAACGTTTATTTTATACAAATATCGGCACCGGAATAGGCGGAGGACTTTACATAGACGGAGAGTACTATGACGGTTCGGGCTTCGGAGCGTCATATCTGGGAAATTCGTTGGTTCCCGATAAGCTTTCGAAGGTTCCGGGAAAGGCTGTAAGGCTTGAGCTCATCTGCTCCGGAAAGAGTATAGAGAAGAGGCTCTGCAGTGAAAATTATGTTCCGCAAAGCTCATCTCTTTATAAGATACTCAGGGAAAACAGCAGTCTTTGCGCTAAAGATCTCGCAGAAGAGGCCAAGGCGGGAGACAGCTTTGCTGTTTCAGAGCTTATGATGGTTGCCGAGACATTTTCTGTAGGACTTGCAAATGTCCTTGCCCTGGAGGGGCCTGACCGGATAGTCATAGGCGGAGGAGTGGCAAAGATGGGATATATCCTCTTTGATGCTCTCAGGAAGTATACGGATGAGTATGCCTTTATAGCAAATAAAGGGAGATATGAGATAGTGCCGTCAATGCTTATGGATGATGCGGTCCTTATCGGAGCGGTAATAGCCGCTGAAATGTTTAAAGATTGAAAATAAAGCGCCAAAGCGCTTTCAGATATTTTGTTTATCGAAGGGAGAAAAAGCTATGAAAGCAGAATTTGCGCCTTCACTTATGTGTATGGACTTTCTTAATATAAAGGAGCAGATGGAGATACTCAACAAGCGTATCGACATGTATCACTGTGATATCATGGACGGACATTTCTGTAAAAATATAACTCTGTCTCCGGACCTTATAAAGACCTTCGGAACTCTTACAGAGCTTCCCATGGATGTACATCTTATGACAACAAATCCTACGGACTGGATAGAACTCGTGGCTAAGGCGGGAGCAACCTATATTTCCCCGCATGCGGAGACCATAAATACAGACGCATTCAGAGTAATGAACCTTATCGAGTCCTTGGGATGCAAGAAGGGCGTTGTTTTGAATCCCGCCACACCCTTAAGCTACATTAAGCACTATCTCAACAGGATAGATATGCTTACCATAATGACTGTTGATGTAGGCTTTGCCGGACAGCCCTTTATAGAGGAGATGATCGATAAGATCAAAGAGGCTCGTGATTTAAGAGAAAAGTACGGATACAACTATAAGATCCAGATAGACGGCTCTTGTAATGTAAAGACCTTCAAAAGACTCAGGGACGCCGGAGCTGATGTGTTCGTTGTGGGTTCATCGGGACTTTTCAAGAACGATCCCGATCTCAATAAAGCATGTGACATCATGTACGAAAACTTCGAGAAGGAAACGGGAGAGAGGCCTTAAGTATGGGTTATATACTTGGAATAGATGTAGGCGGTACCAACACAAGACTCGGCCTTGTCTCCGAGTCGGGAGAGCTGACCGAGTTTGTAAGGGAAGCCACGAGTCAATATAATACAGAGGGCAAGGCGGTAACTCTGTTTATGGAATTGGTAAAGAAATATATAAGTGAGCATGCAAAGAGCAAGGCTATTGATGCCATATCCGTGGGCTTTCCTTCCACTGTAGATAAGGACAGAAAAGTAGTCATAGAGACTCCGAATATTGCGGGGCTTAACAATATCCCTGTGGTGGATACATTTGAGAAGGAATTCGGGGTTCCTGTATTTTTGGAGAGGGATACCTGCCTTATCCTTATAAACGATATGGAAAAAAACCGTATTCCCGCGGAGGGCGTGGCTATAGGGATCTACTATGGCACAGGTATAGGAAACGCAATATCCATAGACGGAAGGATATTTACAGGCAAGCATGGCGTAAGCGCGGAGCTGGGGCATATCCCTATGCGCGGAGTGGAAGGCAGATGCGGATGCGGAAACAGCTCCTGTGCGGAGGTCGTAGCCTGCGGCAGAGCTCTTGAGGGAATAATGGAAAGGCACTTTCCCGGAGAGGATATAAGCAAGGTCTTTACAGAGCATGGAGACTCTGAGGTAATAAAGAGGTTTGTGGACGACCTCTCCATTCCTGCCGCCACAGAGATAAATATCCTGGATCCTGATTATATAATAATAGGCGGCGGACTTCCCAATATGGAGGGCTTCCCCAGGGAAGAGTTGGAAAGCCACATACACAGATATGCCAGAAAGCCCTTGCCGGATGAGGATCTGAGATTTATATACTCCAAGGAAGGACAGGAGAGCGGCGTGATGGGAGCGGCTATACACGCAAGACAGGAGCTTTTGAAGAGAGAAAAAGCCGAGAGGTAAGAATCAATTAGGGAGAGGGGATATAATTTTGGGGTCGAATAATAAAGAAAGATTTGATGTGGTTTCCGTAGGAGAAATATTGATAGATTTTCTCCCGGGGGAGGAAGAGGGAAGCTATATAAGAAATCCTGGAGGAGCTCCTGCGAACTTCTCAATTGCTGCTGCGAGAAACGGCCTGAAGTCGGGAATTTTCTGCAAGGCGGGAGATGATGATTTCGGACACTTCCTCATGAAAACATTAAAGGAAAACGAAGTGGAGCATCTTTGTGAGGAACTGTGCAAGGATGCGATAACTACTATGGCGTTCGTCTCTCTTACGGATAAGGGAGAGAGAAGCTTTACCTTTGCGAGAAAGCCGGGAGCGGACAGCTTGCTTGCATTAACAGACATAAATGATGACATAATAAGAAATTCCCGCCTTGTTCATGCCGGCTCCTGTTCGCTTTCAAAAGATCCTGCGGCTTCAGCAACGGTCTATGCCCTTAAAAGAGGCCATGAGGAAGGAAAGCTCGTGAGCTTTGACATAAACTACAGGGATACCATGTGGGAAAATGATAAGGCTGCCGCCACAAGGAAGGTAAACGAGATATTGGACTATGTGGACCTTTTAAAGGTATCGGAGGAAGAGATAGACATGCTCGGCGGCGAGCAGGCTGTAGCAGAGCTGATGGCTGAGAAAAATATCAGCTGCGTGGTTGAGACCCTCGGTGGTGAAGGTGCGAAATGCTTTTATGACGGTGAAGAGATATTTGTAGAAGGTATCAAGGTTGACAGGGTAGCCGACACCACAGGAGCCGGAGATGCGTTTTGGGGAGGCTTTATCTCATGCCTGCTTCTTGACAATGCGGATAAACATGGACTTGACAGGGAAAAGGTGATAAAGGCTGCGAGATACGGCAATGTGAGCGGAGCGCTGTGTGTTCAAAGGAAGGGAGCTATTGCGGCGCTTCCCACAAGATCGGAGATTGAGGAATTCTTTAATTAAATCTTATATTTTTTCAAACAGCTTGTATTCCATCTTGGGAATTGATAAACTGTAAAAAGGCTCTCAGGCTTATTTTAATGCTATTTACATACAGCCTGAGGGCCTTTAAAAATTATTGGTGAAAGAATTTCAGGAGGACAAAATGACAGCTTACGAGAGGACAGACGAGCTTATCAAAAGATACCCTGTGCTTTTAACTGTGAGGGATGATATAAATGCCTTTTACAAGACCCTGAAGGAATGCTATGACAATGGAGGAAAGCTCCTCATAGCGGGGAATGGAGGCTCCTGCGCCGATGCGGAGCATATAGTCGGGGAACTGATGAAGGGCTTTTGCAAGAGGAGAGCTGTTTCCGATGAGTTCAGGGAAAAGCTCATTGAAGCAGACAGCGAAAACGGAGAGGAGATAGCGGGAAAGCTTCAGGGAGGACTCCCCGCCATGGCTCTGAGCAATCATCAGGCTCTTAATACTGCCTTTGCAAATGACGTGGATGCTGATTTTTATTATGCACAGCAGGTCTACGGCTACGGAAAGAAGGGAGATGTGCTCCTTGGAATATCGACCTCCGGAAATGCAAAAAATATAATGTATGCGGCAGCGGTCGCAAAGGCAAAGGGAATGAAGGTCCTTGGACTTACAGGAAAGACGGGAGGACGTCTTGCGAAGGCTGCTGATGTGAGCATTATCGTTCCTGAGGAGGAGACTTACAAGATCCAGGAGCTGCACCTTCCTATCTATCATGCTATATGTCTCATGCTTGAGGATACCTATTTTGAGGAATAAAGGCCATGTCTTTTAAGAAACCTGTTCATGTATTTGCCATATGTGCTTACAAGGAATCGCCTTATCTTGAGGAGTGTATAGCCTCACTCCTTGGACAAAGCGAAAGGAGCGGGATCATTATATGTACATCCACTCCGTGTCAATATATTGAAGATATGGCAAAAAAATACGGTATTCCCTATTATGTGAGAGATGGGAAAAGCGGACTTGGTGAAGACTGGAATTTTTCTGTTGAGACAGCTGTAAAAAAAATGGGCGCTGAGCTTGTGACGGTAGCGCATCAGGATGATGTCTACAAAAGAGACTATGTAAAGGCCCTAATGAATGCTTACAGCTTTTTTCCTGATATGTCGGTCTTCTGTTCGGCCTGCGAAAATATCGACGGAGAGGGTAAGTCTATATCAGGAAAGGCGGAGCGTGTTAAGCGGCTCCTCAGATCACCTTTAAGACTCAGACATTTTTCGGATACAAAGCTTATAAAACGAGCGGTGCTGAGCTTGGGAAATTCCATAGTATGTCCTTCTTGCACCTACAATATTTCTGTAACGGGAATGCCGCTTTTTAAAGAGAACTATCGTTTTGTTACGGACTGGGACGCACTTTTAAGGCTTGCAGGAGCTCCCGGAAGATTTATATGCATAGAGCGGCCGATGATTGCATACAGGATACATTCAGGAGCCGCCACAAAACAAAACATACTGAACCACAACAGAGAACGGGAGGAGGAGGAGATGTTCCTCAGACTTTGGCCTCGGGCTGTTGTGGGAATTTTAATGCACTTTTATAAGAAATCATATAAGGCATACAATTAATACACAGGATTAACAGATATATAATACATAGAACATAAGAACATATACAATTATATACACATATGCAGGAAATAGCGGAACTTATAACAAATGAAGCCAATGTATCGATGCAGATAGAGATAGCTCTGATGCTGCTCTTATTTTTGCTGCCTCTTTTCAGACTGAAAAAATACGGCAGCTTCGCGGCATGGTGGGGACTCCTGTTTACAGTATTTCTGTACCTTCACAGGACAATACTGCCATTTATAGTATCGGGAATATACATTTTCGGTATATTTTTTCTGCTTTATCCTACTGTTTCCTCACTTGTTTCCGGAAAGCGTTGCAGGACTGAGAAAAAGATTTTTTCGGGAACGTCGATTATAGGGGGCTACGGATTTTGGATTATCTTTTGCGCTGCTCTGAGTCTTTTGGGACTTGCGGGAAACGGATATATATATGCCGTAGCGACAGCTCTTATATACGTGCTTTTTGTTTTTCGCATGAAAAACTGCGGAGGCTCCAAACACATAAAGGAATTCATGTCAAAAAAAGCGGACAAAAAGCTTCTTTTCATAATAGGGATAATACTTATTGCGCTTTTGATACAGCTGAACAGGATAAATATAGCGATAGACTATGACTCGCTTCACTATGGCTTAAGGAGTGAGTACATTCTGGCGGACGGAAGGTGGGGGATATTTGAGGATCACGGACTTGTAAATACTGTATACACATATCCGAAGGGCTTTGAGATCCTGACCCTTGGCCTCTCTTTTCTTCCAAGCTACAGCTTTACCCTGTGTGCAAATATATTTATACTTGCCGTCATACTTTTTGCTGCGGGCAGATGTGTATACCTTGTCATAAGAGACCGACATACGGCTTTCTTTGCGGCTATGGTGCTGTCACTTATACCGGGAATCACAAATATGGCACTTACAGCAAAGTCTGATCTTTTGACTCTCCTTTTTCAGATACTTGCAGTATGCTTTATCATGAAATGGATAACCGGCGGCGGAGAAAGGGCGGAAGACGGAGATGGCAGGGAGACAGCCGCCGCTTTGCTGAACGCGGTATCAGCGCTTATACTCAGCTTTACGGGAAAGCCCACAGCCGCTGTGTTTTCCACAGGACTTTTCATTGCGTCTGCAATTTTCCTCGTGAGAAAAAGAAAAGAGCTTTTTTCGGACTTGAATATGAAGATAAAGGTACCTGATGCCGCAGGCACAGCCGGTGCAGTCAGTATGCGAGACAGCATAGGAGCCCTTGCCATAAGCCTTGTCACTTTTTTTATCATATGTGCCAGGACCTTCATTTTGACAGGACTTCCCATAACCTCGGTTTTTTCAGGAATATTTACGAGGCTTGGGTTTGAACTTAAATATCCCTTCGGGCTTCAGGAGATACCCTCCGAGGGCATATCTTTAGGCTTTTTTGAAGGACTTAAAAATACGCTTATAAGGATAGTAAAATTCCTTGTATTTCCTGAGGGCGAGGATATGTCCCATGTCATCATGGCATGGGGAGGCCTTTTCTTCGCAGCATTACTTTTTGTGTTTATATTTGAGAGAAGGGCATCCGAAAAGTATATAAGCAAAAGCCATGGAGCAGAGGCGAGAGCGGGCTTTGAATATATGAGCCTTATCTCCTTTACGATGATCGCACTTGCCGTGGTAAGTCTCCATCTTCTGTGGCAGGTGGACGGCAATTATTTCATGCTTATGTACTGCCTTGTGAGCATGGCCGCTGTGCTGTGTATTTACAGCGTTGACAGAATAGTATCAGGCTCCGGCGGGACAGCATGGTTTCACGAAAAGCTGAGGAATGCCGCGGTCATGTTTTTTACCGCAGCTATGATCTTTATAACAGCCCATACAGGCTGGGCGGGAGCCGTCGGATTTACACCTGTAAGGCTTATAAATCCCGGATTTTTCGATCATGAGGAGATAATCGAGGGCCTGAGAGAAGACTCGGGAAGCGATGAAATATGGAGAGAGTTGAATGAGGCCTGCGAGTCCGGGGAAAAGAGGATCATAGCCTTTGAGAAGGATCCGTTTTGCTACAGCTTTCTCTCGGCCGTAGAGAGCTATACAGATATAGAGGGAAGCGGCGGGAATGTTTACCTTGTAAAGAAGCTTAACATATTTAAGGAATATCTCACATCTTCGGATATAGACTTTATTTATGTAGATACTTCTTATCTTCTGGAGGACGGAAGAGACAGGGCAAGGAGCCTTGTGCATGACCTTATTGAGGACGGGACCCTCGTGGATCTTAAGTTTAACGAGAGTCTTGAGGGTGAAAGCATCGAGGAAAAAGAAAGCTTTATAAGGGAGCGCGGGCTCACGAAGTTTTACGGAAGGATAGATAAGGAAAGGGCCGGAGAAAAATGGGAGATACCGCTCTCGGATGAGAAGAAGGCTGCGGCCGAAGCTGAGACAGGGCTTTATGAGGCTGCGACAGACGCAGCTAAAGGTGCTGCAGGTTCGGTTTAGTATTACATAGATTCTTTTGAGAATTACAGCCGGCCCGGTGGTCTGAGAAATTTCAAAAACATATTAAAGGATATCATATGAATATTTTCGGTGATAAAAAAATTTCCTTTGAAAAAAGAATAAACAGTCTTTATGAGGATATCCGCGACTGCGACAAAAGAAAGCTCCTTTTGGATATCATTCTTATAACCGGTCTTTTTATCTTCGGATTTTATGTAAATCGCGGGATAGAAATTAAAGGTCTTTATATGGATGACCTTTACATGTGGTCCTGCTATGGGGAGCAGAGCTTTTTCGAGTATGTATTTCCCATAGGGACCTCGACAAGATTCAGGCCTGTATACTGGCTTTTGGCGTACCTTGAGATGGGAATCATAGGGACACATATAGACCTCTTCGTTCCGATAAACATAATTGCAAACACCTTAGTCGCAGTACTTATATATTTTTTTGCAAAGAGGCTTTCGGGGCTGCGTTTTTTCGGGTTTGCCGCAGGTATAATGTACCTTTCATCAAGATTTTCATACTATCAGATAGGCCAGGCCCTTGGGCTTATGGAGACTGAAGCGACATTCATGGCGCTTCTTATACTGTTCCTCTTATATTTATATACTGAAGGAAAAAAAGAGAGCTCGAGGCGCTGCTACAACAGGGCTCTTTTCGTATATTTCCTCTTGGCATTTGTACATGAGAGGTATATCTCGCTCATTCCGATGTTTTTCCTTGCTGCGGCATTTATGATATTTAAGCATAAGAAAGACATGCCTTTAAAGGAAAGGCTCAGGCTGCTTTTGAAGCCCGTAATAGTATTTATTATTATATTTATTATAAGGACGTTTGCCATAGGAACAGCGATACCTGCGGGAACAGGAGGGACGGAGGTCACAGATACCTTCAGTCTTTCACAGGCCCTTAGCTTTGCCGTAAGCCAGGTATTTTATATATTCGGTGTAAATGCGGGACCTGAACACTTAAATGGAATAACCTGGGCGGATACGCCTGTTTGGGTCAAGGTCTCGGTAAAGATGTCCGCATTAATACTTGCGGTAATAGTTTTCGAATATCTCCTTTCGCTTTTTATAAGGCTTAGGGGAGATGAAAATGACAGAAAAAAGCTTTTTGAGTACCTTAAGACAGCCTCTCTTTTTCTCCTTTTTATCGCTATGTGCATAGGCTGCTCCTCCGTGACCATAAGAGTGGAGATGAGATGGATATATGTGTCCTATGCTGCGGCTCTCCTTTTTTGCGGACATATGGTGGGAGCCGTCATTGAGACTTATGCCTCGGAAAAGGCAGCCCTTTGTAAGAGGCCGCTGCGTCACGAGCTTTTTATAGTAAAGCTTCTTTTGTGCCTTTTCTTCGGGGCATACTGCGTTATAATGCTTAATGCGGACAGCTTTTACAGGAGCTGCTTTCCGAAGCTCTACTTCTGGCCGAACCAGCTGAGGATGAACTCCCTTACAGAGGAGACCTACGAAAAATATGGAGACAGCATATTCGGAAGAGACATATATATACTTGAAAACAGCTACGAGATGAGCGATTTTTACGGTGATACCTTCTTTAAGACCTTTGATCCCAAGAGAAAGGCCGAGGGCACAGAGGTACATTTTGTTGACAGCATATCCGACATACCCTCATCAAAGATAGAGACAGGAAATATACTTGTAATTGAGGAGGTGCCGGAGGAAAATGCCTACAGAGATATTACGGATGAGGTGATAAATGGAGAGTCCTGACAGAAGAAAACAGAGGCAGGAGGATAAGGCCGTAGGGCTTTGCACGGATATACTGTATCTTGCGAGGAATGAGCTTTACATAAACATGCATTATCTGGATATTGCGTTAAGCTCTTTTAAATTTGTATGTGATTCCTCCATAATCACAAAGGGGAATTTGAGAGGGATAGCTACAGACGGGAGCTATATCATATATGAGCCTGACTATCTTATGAAGAGCTACAGCTCGGGAAGAGTGCTTGTAAACAGAGCCTATCTCCACATGCTCCTTCACTGCCTTTTTCTTCATCTTTATAACAGAAGGGAAAGGATAGAGCTTTTGTGGGACTTAAGCTGCGACATAGCTGTAGAATATATCTGCGACAGCATGGAGCTAAGGAGCTTAAGGATACCTCCGGATGCGGTGAGAAGAGAGTTTTACATGAGGCTTAAGAGCTCGGGGATCCGTGCGATGAACGCAGAGAGCATATATGAGGCCTTCTGCAGCATGCAGCTTTCGGAAAACACCATAAGGGCGCTTTTTAAATCCTTTACAGTCGATAATCACTGCTTTTGGTATGATGAAAACAGAGATGAGAAGACTGCTGAAAGAAATAAAAATGAATGGAAGGAAAAGAGCGAAAAGACCATGACTGCCCTTGAGACAGGGGACAAAGCCTCGGAGGAGGAGACGGATGCCCTATCCGAACAGCTTCGCATAGAAAACAGGGAGAGATACGATTACAGGAGCTTTTTAAGAAAATTTTCTGTGCTCAAGGAAGAAATAAGGGCGGACGATGACAGTTTTGATTATATCTTTTACACTTACGGTCTCAGCCTTTACAAAAACATGCCTCTCATAGAGCCGCAGGAGACAAAGGAGAGCTTTGCGGTTGAGGAGTTTGTCATAGCTGTGGATACCTCTTATTCCACCTCGGGGGAGCTTGTGAAAAAGTTCCTTGAGGAGACCTATGATGTCCTCAGCGAAAAGGAAAGCTGGTTTCTGAAGATCAATGTAAGGATAATACAGTGTGATGACAGGATACTCTCCGATGTGAAGATAGAAAGCCGTGAGGACATGGAAAAATACATGGAGGATCTCGAGCTTTTGGGACAGGGAGGCACAGACTTTCGCCCGGTGTTTTCCTATGTTGAAGGACTTATAAACAAGGGAGAGTTCAAAAAGCTCAAGGGCCTTATATATTTTACCGACGGCAAGGGAATATTTCCCTTGAAAAAGCCCGCATATGACACAGCCTTTGTTTTTATGCGGGATAATTATGAGGACGCTGATGTTCCGGGCTGGGCCATGAAGCTGATACTTGAGCCTGACGATTTTATGAAAAAGGATATAAAGCCCGGAGTGGAGCTTAAAAATGCCATAGGCGAAGCGTTTTCACAGCTGAGAGATGAAGCGAAAGATAATACATAAGGCTGTAAATCTGATCCGAAATGTCCCAAAGTAAATTGCAGGAAATTGTCGAAGGAGCTTTTATGAATATAAGGGAAGCTAAAGAAGAAATAAAAAATACTATAAAGGCATATCTCATGAGAAATGAGGACGGAGAATATGCCATTGACTATATAAGACAGAGGCCGTTGCTTCTTATAGGGCCGCCGGGAGTGGGCAAGACTCAGATCATGGAGCAGATATCAAGGGAGTGCAGGATAGGACTTGTGGCCTATACCATAACTCATCATACAAGGCAATCAGCCATAGGACTTCCGTATATCGAAAGAAAGGAATACGGAGGAAAGGAGATGGCTGTGACCGAGTATACCATGTCGGAGATAGTCGCCTCTGTCTATGATTATATGGAAGAGACAGGAGTCAGGGAGGGAATACTGTTTATAGATGAGATAAACTGTGTCTCGGAGACCCTTGCGCCTACCATGCTTCAGTTCCTTCAGGGAAAGACCTTCGGAAATCACAGGATTCCCGAAGGCTGGATCATAGTTGCCGCAGGCAATCCCGCGGAATACAATAAGTCCGTGAGAGAGTTTGACATAGTTACTCTTGACAGGATCAGAAAAATCGATGTGGTTCCTGACCTTGAGGCGTGGAAAAAGTATGCCTTTGAGGCGGGTATACATCCCGCGGTAGTCACCTATCTCGGCATAAAGGAAAAGAACTTCTGCAGGATAGAAACTACCGTAGACGGAAAGTTTTTTGTAACCCCAAGGGGATGGGAGGATCTCTCAAAGCTTATATATGTCTATGAGAAGCTCGGCCTTCCTGTGGGAAGGGAGACCATAGGAGAGTACCTTCAGTTTCCTGAGACGGCCAAGGATTTTGCCAATTATTATGAGCTTTATAATAAATATCAGTCCGCATACAGAGTTGACGAGATACTTTCCGGAAGGATAGACGAGAGTCTTTGCGACAGGTTTGAAAAGGCGCCCTTTGATGAGAAGTACAGTGTTACAGGGCTTATCGTAAGCAGGCTTTCCTCGGATGCCGTAAGGCTCTCGGACATGGCTGCATATATGACGAAGCTTAAGGAAAGGCTGACAATACTTAAGACCGAACTTTATAAGAATGCAATACTTAAGACTGAGCTTTATGAAGGTGACTTGGCGAAGGCCGATGACTATGCTGAGGGCAGCGTTGACAGCAGAGTCCGCAAAGAAGGCGGAAGCAGCATTAATGACCGCATAAACAGCTATATAAAGGAGTTTTCCGATAAGCTTTCAAAAGATGCGGCCGCAAGGATAATCACCAAAAAGGAGTACAAGCTGAGAGAAAATATTGCGGACTTTCTTAGAAATACGGCCGTTATTATAGGAGAGCAGGGAATAACTGACGAGACCAAGGCCTGGGGCATAATATCAGGAGAGTACAACAAAGCCGCCGATGAATATGAGGACAGCTTTGATGAGCTTGGCCTTAAGCTTGAGCATGCCTTTGACTTCATGGAGGCTGTTTTCGGAGCGGGACAGGAGATGGTAATGTTTATGACGGCCCTCAATTCAAACCCCGCTATACCCGAATTCCTGAAGGATTACGACTGTGAGAGGTATTTCCAATACAACAAGGAATTGCTCTTTGACGACAGGGAGGACAGGATAAAAGAGAGGATATCGGAAATACTGTAAAGATGTTATAGGGAAAACCTTCTTTTTTTAGGAGCGTTTTCCCCTTTTTCGTCCTGAACCTGTGACTTAAACCTTTCATGCCTGACATCCATAAGAACAGAAAGGATGTCGGGCTTTTTTAATTTGACCGCTGTGTCAGTCATTTTTGCAAGGTAATCCTCTGTCACAAAATCATCGGAGGCTATGCCTCTTAAGGTATCCATGGAGATCTCATCATTCTCATAATGCCTTATCAATAGCTCTGTAAGCTTTGGAGCATGGAGCTTAAGGTAAGCCACATACTTTTCCCTTGCCTCAGGGCTGAGGTCTGTGGGAGTTTCAAGGCGGCAAAGGGCAAGCTCGCATACTGTCTCCTCTGGCTCGAGGGCCTCGGCATAGGCAAACAGAGAATCATAGCGCTTTATCTGAAACATAGTATTTGCAAAGCAATTCCTGTACATATATCCGCTCCCCTGCATATCTCTTACGGTTATCCTTGCGGGAGTGTTTTCCTTTGAGTTTTCATAGTACTCAGGGAAAATAAGCCTGTATTTTACAGGAGACTTTTCGTAAAGAGCGGAATTGTCTGAGGCGTTTAGGAGCATAGGCTCAAGGCCGTCAGCTTTTCCTATTCCTATGTTGTAGCATTCGGGTAAAAGGTCTCCCGAAATATCAGAAGGGGCTATCCTTGAGGTCAAGGTCGGGTCGTTTGCGGCATTTCCGGAAGAGCCTTCCGCCTCCTCGGGCGCATCGACAGCAGCCTCTCTGTAGGTAAGCTTTAAGGGAAAGCGTATATTTACCAACACATCGTTTAATGAGGAACGCCTGCCCTCAGTGACAGTCATGTCAAGATTTCTCACACCGTTACAGCCTGTAAACATACCGAAGCCAAGGTCTATGGTCGTGGAATACATTTTTACGGACTTGAGCTTTCCACAGTTGTAAAAGCAGTACCTTCCGACCTTTAAGAGCGTCTTAGGAAGTGATATGGATAACAGACGATCGCATATCACCTCCTCATCCTTATTAAGTAAAGCTTCATTTTCAGCAGTGCATTCCGCGACAGTATTTTCATCGCAGTCAAAGATAAAGGCATTGTCATAGACTCCCAGCTCGGAATGGGAAAATGCATATGGGGCAAGCTCCGTGACAGGCCTTCCTTCTATAAAAGCGGGCAGAGCCACATCCCCTGCGGGAGACAGGCAGCGCCTTATTACTATACTGTTGTCTTTTTTCAGGGAAAATATTATCTTCATGCTTATATAATAGATAGAGGGACGGGAAAAAGCAAGGGATGAAATCCTGTTGGCTGTATAAATGCATGAAAGCCTTTTGGACACATAAATACTTCCTTCATATGCTTTCCGATAATTTGAAATAAAGGACTCGTCAAATCGTATTATTATAAAAGGTAATTATTAAATGGTAATTATCAAACAGAAGGGCGGTGGATAAGGTATGAGAAAGACTTTTAAGATAATTATTGGCATAGCTGCATCAGTGGCTGTTGTCTTTGCTGCAGATGAGGCAAGCTTCAGACTGAAAGCTGCACGCACACCTGAAAATGTGATCTATCGTATATCGGGTGAAGTTGTAACGGCAAAGTACTATGAGGACACTGAAGAGCTTGCGAATGACTCCGCTTACATTGTCTTGGCTGAGTGTCGTGGGAGCAGGGCCTTTAAAAAATCAAGTTTTGATTGGACGCGGTGCGATTTTCATGTGGAAGAGGTGTTTAAAGGGGATATCACGCCGGGCGAGGATATTAAAGTTGTAATGATGGGGAGAAACATAAGTGCAAGAGACTACAAGAAAAAGTACGGCAGCCTTCCCTATGATTTTGAAAATGAGGTCGGAGGAGATTATAAGGATACGGATCTTATCAGCATGGTTTACAATTATGACAGGATACCGCTTAAGGGTGACAGAGCCATACTTTTCCTAAATGAAAGCGGTATATTTGAAGGGGAGTATGAGAGGACAGGGGGAGGACAAGGAGCTTTGTATGAGGACAAAGCACGCTAAAATCCTGTTTTGATTTACACTTCCTTCAAAAAATAGTACAATAGTTTTTACAAATGTAATTATTGATATTTTAAATAATGATCAAACAGAAGGAGATCAGCTATGGCACTTGCATATAATCATGACAATAAGGAGTTTCATATTCATGTACGCCCCGGAGAGGTGGGCAGATATGTACTTCTTCCCGGAGATCCCGGAAGATGCGAAAAGATAGCAAAGTATTTTGATAACCCCAGGCTTGTAGCTTCAAACAGAGAGTATGTCACATATACAGGAGAGATAGACGGAGTACCTGTAAGCGTTACATCTACAGGAATCGGCGGAGCATCAGCGGCAATAGCTATGGAGGAGCTCATCCACTGCGGAGCGGATACATTTATAAGAGTCGGAACCTCAGGCGGAATGCAGGAGGATGTAATGGGCGGAGATGTCTGCATCGCTACAGGAGCTATCAGATTTGAAGGAACCTCAAAAGAATATGCGCCTATGGAATGGCCCGCGGTTGCGGATTTTGATGTCACTCAGGCTTTAAAGACAGGCGCCGACAAACTCGGACAGAGAAGCCACACAGGTGTAGTACAGTGCAAGGACAGCTTCTACGGACAGCACAGCCCCGACAGCATGCCCGTTGATTACATGCTTAATGACAAGTGGAATGCATGGATGAAGCTCGGAGCACTCTGCTCGGAGATGGAGTCGGCAGCTTTATTTACTGTTGCCGCAGCAAGAAGAGTGAGAGCGGGATCTGTACTTCTCGTTATAGCAAACCAGACAAGACGTGCCCTCGGCCTTGAGGATCCTCAGGTATATGATGTGGATATTCCCATAAAGGTCGCTATCGAGGCCATAAGGGAGCTTATAAAGAAAGATAATAAATAAGTTCGATGCATCAGAATTCAGATATAAAAGCTTTTGAGCGACATTAAGCCGCTTACGGAGTGAGGCAGAGCCTTATTAACTTCGAGCTTTTTCAATTGTTTGAGGGAGCGCAGGTTCCCGAGTTTTGAAAAAGCGAGTTAAGTTAATCGGCGAGGCCGAACGCAGTGGCTTTCAGCGAAAAAGCTTTTATATTCTGAATTTCAAGTGCCTGAGATATAATGTGATTTGGAATCGAGAGACCGATAATTAAGGAGTATTTCATGATAAAGAGAGTATTTTTGATCGTGCTTGACAGCTGTGGCTGCGGATACGAGCCCGACGCCGAGCTCTTTGGAGATGTGGGGGCAAATACCCTTGCCACCATAAGAAGATCCAAGAAATTCCATTGCCCCAACATGGAGAAGCTCGGATTATTTCATATAGACGGATTTAAGCCCGAGGAGGGTGATTCTTATACAGGAGAGCCTGAGGGAGTTTTCGGACGTTTTCAGGAAAAGTCTATGGGAAAGGATACTACAGTAGGTCACTGGGAGATAGCGGGAATCATTTCACCTAAGCCGCTTCCCACCTATCCTGACGGCTTCCCCAAAGAGGTAATAGAGGAGTTTGAGAAGAGGACAGGAAGAAAGGTCATCTGCAATCTGCCCTATTCGGGTACAGAGGTCATAAAGGATTACGGAGAGGAGCATATGAAGACTGGCGCTCTCATAGTATATACCTCTGCGGATTCTGTTTTCCAGATAGCTGCAAACGAGGCGATCGTGCCTGTTGAGCAGCTCTATGAGTACTGCCGCATCGCAAGAGAGATGCTTCAGGGAGAGCATGGCGTCGGAAGAGTGATAGCAAGACCTTTTGAGGGAACATCAAAGGAGAACTTTAAGCGTACCCCGAGAAGGCACGACTTCTCAATACTTCCCCCTTCGGTAACGATGCTTGACAAGCTTCAGGAGGCGGGAAAGGCCAGCATAGGAATAGGAAAGATCAGGGATATCTTTGCGGGAAAGGGTGTTGACGACAATAGACTTACAACTCCCACAGTATCCAATGCGGACGGAATGGATAAGACCATGAAGCTGCTTTCCGAGGATTTCACAGGTCTTGCCTTTGTAAATCTCGTTGAGACAGATATGACATATGGCCACAGAAGAGACATTGACGGATATGCGAACGCAATATCGGAGTTTGATAAGTGGCTCGGGGACTTTGAGCAGAAGATGGGTGACGATGATATCATTATGATAACAGCGGACCACGGTTGCGATCCCGGATTCAAGGGAACAGATCACACGAGAGAGTATATCCCCTTCCTTGCCTATGGAAAGGCATTGAAAAAGGACGTCAACCTTGGCACGAGAGTAGGATTTACAGACATTGCAAAGACTGTGACAGACATATTCGGAATTGATGCAAAGGAGATCCCGGGAGAGAGCTTTCTTAAGGATATGCTGAAGTAATATCTGACAGTGAAAAGCTGAAGTAATAAGTAATAATGAAAATTATAAGAAGATTTTTTAAGCAGGGGAAATTTCTCCTGCTTTATTAAAAATATGAAGTGTTTCAGAACGCAACTGATGAAGCCTGTGAGTTTGCAGAGCGGAAAAGAAGCAGGGAAAGAAAATGAATGTAAATGAATATCAAAAAGCGGCAATGACCACAGTGAATCCCGAATTCAGCAAAAGAGACGCTTTGATCAATAGCGTGATGGGATTATGCGGAGAATCGGGAGAGGCCATTGATATAGTAAAAAAGTGGATGGCACAAGGTCATGAATTGGACAGGGAGCATTTGATAAGGGAGCTCGGAGATATTGCTTGGTATTTGGCGGAAGCGGCCACGGCATTGGATGTCCCTTTGGAAGACGTCCTTCAGGCGAATATTGATAAGCTTAAAAAGAGATATCCGTCAGGCTTTGAGGTTCAAAGGTCAACGGTCAGATTAAAGGGAGACATATAAAACATGGAACCGAGATTTTCTTTTAAGACCGACTATGATATGACCACATTTACCGCCATGGCAAGAGCCATAAGGAAGACGGTCGGAAAAAAACGAAGCAGAAGGAGTCATATATTCGGCGCGGCTGTGGTGGTACTTGGCATTGCCGCATCCTTGCTTTGGGGACCAAAGCCCCTTACAATCGCCGCAATAGCTTTGATAATCCTTGTTTTCATATTTGAAAACAGGATAAATGCCTTTTTTGCCATGAGGAGGATGCTCCCGGGGATGGAGCGGGTGAGGTCTGATTTTTATGAGGACAGGTATATATCCTCCACGGATATCGGAACTACAGAGTGGCATTATGACAAGATAAAGCATATTGCGGAGGATAAGGACTTCTTTATATTCTTTTTCAGTAAGAGTCATGTTCAGGCCTATGATAAGAGTCGTATGTATGGAGGAATTGATGCGGATTTCAAAGCCTTCATTGAGGAAAAAACAGGACTTAAGGTTGAAGTGATTTAAGAAAGTAAATAATATTTTTCGACATTGACCAAATTCGTATGTAAGCACACAAGAGCTTATTGATGAAAACCGGTAAAATTACCGGAAAAATCAATGAGATAAAAATAGGAGAAATTGGAATGGATAGGGGAAAGATTGTTTATAAAGAATCAAACTGTTATGTTCCGTTTGAACCAAAAAAACAGGATGAGTTTAATCTTAAAAATGAAATTCGTAAGGCCGTAGGCAGTCTTGAGGTAGGAACAGATGAAGTACTGCTTGCGTCCTATGCAGAGGGCAGCTCTGTAGGAAATTATAAGTATGATTTGGAAAATATACTGTTTTACAATATAGGAACAGGTGCATTCTCCAAGATATTTTCAGGGTTCCCGAAGGAAGCTGCATTTCAGATGGGGGACAACCTTGGTAACGGAAAATATCTGTACAAGTATGAGGTGATACGCAAAGAAGTATTAGAGAATAAATTTGCAGGAAAGAATTCGATAGCAGAATGGAATGATGTTCCAATAGACACCAAACAAGGACAAAATGATAAACCGGATCGGTATTATGCGGCAATTAGAAGGGCCTCTTCAAAGATTATAGTAGATTCAAAACAGGATTATATTGATACCGAATCCTTTGGTATCAAAATAACATTGATAGTTCCAAATTCAGCAAGGTATCTACGGATGCACCCTGCCTCTGTAATGAAGCCTCTTTTAGACGGTGTAATCTGCGCTTTTCATGGAGAAAATGAGGAATCAATAAAGGCGATTCAGAAACGATTTAAAGAACAACATCCGGAAAAATTATTGCAAGGCACTGAAAAATTGAATCTGTTTGGGCGGCATAACTACCTTACTAAAAGCAATCGTTGGAACCCTGAAGATGACCGCTTACAGCTTGGTTGGATCATATTAAAATGTGAGGGAGATGGATACAAGATGAGCGGAAGTATTTATAAGTTATAAATTCGTTTGTCAATTCATACAAAAATCAGTTTCTATAATAAATTATTGAAGCACAAAGAAAGTATCTAAACATTTTTTGCCCAAATTAAAAGAATTTATTATTAAGTAAATTTTGTAAAAATACTTATCAGCTTTTCAGTAGAAAATCTCCTTGTCAATAACAGCCTTGAACTATAAACAAAGGATGTGCTATACTTTAGCCGACATGCAAAATATGTTGGAATACATGGCAAGATTTAAATCAAGCCTTATATGAATAAACATAGGAGAGAATTTTAATGATATCTACAGCTAATTTGACATTCCGAGTAGGTAAGAAGGCACTGTTTGAGGATGTAAATATAAAATTTACAGAGGGAAACTGTTACGGACTTATCGGAGCCAACGGCGCCGGAAAATCCACATTCCTTAAGATACTCTCAGGCCAGCTTGAGCCTACGAACGGAGAGGTTATAATCTCAAAAAATCAGAGACTTAGCTTCCTCGAGCAGGACCACTTCAAGTACGATGACTGCACCGTGCTTGACACTGTAATAAGAGGAAATCAGAGACTTTATGACATAATGAAGGAGAAGGACGCCATATATGCAAAGCCCGACTTCTCGGATGAGGACGGAATCAGGGCGGCTGAGCTTGAGGCGGAGTTCGGAGAGATGAACGGCTGGGATGCGGAATCCGATGCTGCGAACCTTTTAAACGGACTCGGAGTCGATACAGAGCATCACTACAAGCTTATGAAGGATCTCACAGGACCCTTGAAGGTAAAGGTGCTTCTTGCAAAGGCTCTTTTCGGAAACCCTGACATACTGCTTTTGGATGAGCCCACGAACCACCTGGATCTTGATGCTATAGCATGGCTTGAGGAGTTCCTCATCAACTTTGACAATACTGTTATCACCGTATCCCACGACAGATACTTCCTTAACAAGGTATGCACAGCCATTGCGGACATTGACTACGGAAAGATACAGCTCTATGCCGGAAACTATGACTTCTGGATGGAATCTTCTCAGCTTATGATAAAGCAGATGAAGGAAGCCAACAGAAAGAAGGAGGAGCAGATAAAGGAGCTGAAGGAGTTCATTGCGAGATTCTCAGCCAACGCTTCAAAGTCAAGGCAGGCGACATCAAGAAAGAAGGCTCTTGAAAAGATCGAGCTTGAGGAGATAAAGCCCTCTTCAAGAAAGTATCCCTATATCGATTTCAGACCCAACAGGGAGATAGGAAACGAGGTATTAAGCGTAAACAACCTTTCAAAGACTATAGACGGAGTAAAGGTCCTTGACAATATTTCCTTTATTTTGGGAAGAGAGGACAAGGTAGCCCTCGTCGGTCCTAATGAGCTTGCGAAGACAACTCTCTTTAAGATTCTTTCAGGAGAGATGGAGCCTGACTCCGGAGATTATAAGTGGGGTGTAACGACTTCATTTGCGTACTTCCCCAAGGACAACTCGGCGGAGTTTGCATCTGACGACACAATATACGAGTGGCTTATGCAGTATTCCCCCGAGAAGGATGTGACTTATGTCAGAGGCTTTTTGGGAAGGATGCTCTTTGCTGGAGATGACGGAATGAAGAAGGTAAACGTCCTTTCAGGAGGAGAGAGAGTCCGCTGCATGCTCAGCAAGATGATGATCTCGGGCGCAAATATCCTTATGCTGGATGAGCCTACAGACCATCTTGACATGGAGTCCATAAGCGCACTTAACACAGGACTTATAAAGTTCCCCGGAGTGATAATCTTCTCATCAAGAGATCATCAGGTGGTGGAGACTACCGCAAACCGAATCATGGAGATAAGAAACGGACAGCTCATAGATAAGATGACCACCTATGACGAGTACCTTGCTGCGGATGAGCACGCGAGAAAGAGCTTTACCTTCAGTCTTACAGCCGACGATGAGAATGACAATTAAAATACAGAATATAATTGCTTTGATGATTAAGAGGGAGGCCATAAGGCTTCCCTCAGTCTGCTGATATAAACACTAAAATCTGATAATATTGATATAGGAGAATAATTGCATAAATGACAGACTTGATTTTGGTTACCTTTGCCGCCGGAGTTTTGGGAATCGGAGCCGGAGGAATACTCGGAGTATTTTTCGGAGGAAAATCCGTAAAGTCCGAGGCCATATTTCTGAGCTTTTCCGCAGGAACGATGTTATCCTTGGTTTGCTTTGAGCTTTTACTTGAGGCAGGAGAGACAGGAGGATTGTGGCCGGCCGCGGCTGCGACCCTGGCGGGCGCTTTGTGTGTCACTTGGCTTGACTATATAATAGACAAAAAGACAGAACACAGGAATGATTTCATAACCTGTGAGGACTGTGAGTACGAGTACGAAAATGATGAGAAACATGAGCACTGCGACCACGGTGAGGGCCACGTCCATGGGACGGGACACCATCACGGTCATATACATGCACATATCCACGGTGTTCATGGGCATCATGATGAGCATGGCAAAGATCAGGAGCACGAGCATGAACATGAGCATGACTGCAGCCATGATAACATCAATTATGACAGCGGGAATCTTGAACACAATGGAGGCCACGGCCATGTTCACCATCACAAAAAGGCCAGCCATCTTCAGCTTTTTGTAGCGGGAATAGTTATGGCCCTTGCCATTGCCATACATAATATTCCGGAAGGAATGTCCGTGGGTGCGGTATACGCCGAGGAGGGCGGAAAGATAGGCCCTGCCCTTATAGTACTTATCGTAAGCATAGTCCTCCACAACATCCCCGAGGGAATGGCGGTGACGGTACCCCTCATAACTTCAGGAATGAACAGGGGAAAGGCTGCGCTTGTGGCAGCCTTGAGCGGAGTACCTACTGTGCTGGGAGCAATAGCGGGATATGCTATAGGAGACATGGGGCCTATGGGCCTTACCTTAAGCCTGGGATTTGCGGCAGGTTCACTCCTTTACGTTGTGTTCGGAGAGGTGCTCCCGCAGTCTATAAACCTCTATTGTTCGAGAAAGACAGCCTTTGCAGCCATAGTGGGAGTTGTTGTGGGAATGCTGATACTCGGGGGTCACAGCCATGTGCATTAATGTGCATAGCAGGACTTGCGGTTTTTAATGATTTAATGCGGGATTTTAATAAGGAAGGACAGGTAAATATTTTATGGGAAGGAATAAAAGCAACAGACGAGTCAGGCTCAGGATACTTATGATAGCCGCAGGTGCCGCTGCGGGAGCCATAGCAGGACGCAAGATCGCTAAAAAGCTCAGGCAGGATGAGGAGAAAAAGATAAATGCCATAGAGGATGCTGTAGTCGCACAGAGAGACTATGGCGACAGGCGGGTATATTTTGTGGGAGGAGGGATAGCGTCCCTTTCCTGTGCTGCATTTCTTATAAGAGACTGCGGATTTCCCGGAGAAAACATAACTGTGCTTGAGGGAAGAAGCGGAAGGAAAATAAAGGACGAGATACTGAGCTTTAAACTGTTCCGAAATGCGGCGAAGAGGGTAAGTCTTATTGACAGGGACGGAAAGCTCGAAAATACCGAGCGCACAGGACTTGACAGCTGTGACAGGATAAAGCTCTTAAGGCTGTCCCTTTCAAAAGAAGCGGGGCTTTACGGAATGACGGTGGAGGATTATTTCGGAAAGGACGGGCATTTCTTTAACACCACGATTTGGAGCCTGATGCAGGCTTGCTACGGCATAAAGGAATGCTGCTCTCTTGTTGAATTCAGACGCTTTATAAGGCAAAGGACAGAAGAGATTTCCGTTATGGGCCGGAGCTCTGTGAAGACTTCGGCTGAAGAACATTTATGCGAAAATGATTTTGTTTCAGAGGATATTGAAAAATATTTGGAGGATAAGGGAGTTACTGTTAAAAACGGATGCGAGGTCACGGATATCGACTTTGCCGAAGGGGATGCTGTGACAGCTAAGTGCCTAAAAATAAAGACTGTTGAGGGCGAAGGCGAGATCAGGCTTAGGGATGAGGATATTTGCATTGTGACAGTGGGCTGTGTCACGGATTGTACAGCGCTCGGTGATACGGACACCCCTGTGGGAGCGGATCTCGGACATTCTATGTCCTTTGAGCTTTGGAAGCGCATTGCCGATAAGCTCCCGGGAAGATTCGGAAATCCCGAGCCCTTCTTTGAGCGGATTTCGGATACGTCAGTTGAGGGCTTTACCGCTCGGCTAAAGGGCGACTCCGCTTTAAAAGAGATAATAAATACTGACCTTGTAATGCTTAAGGATTCAAACTGGGGGCTTGTTTCCTTTGTGCCGGATAAAGATTTAAGGAAAGACCTGTCGGAGGACGAAATCGTAATTTCAGGCTACGGCCTCTATCCCGAGCAAATCGGAGACTATGTGAAGAAGCCCATGAAGGAGTGTACAGGAAGGGAGATAATTTTTGAGTATCTTCATCAGCTTAAGCTTGATGAAGAGCGTATATCGGAGCTTATGGATGCGGTAACAGATGTCATCCCTGAATATATTCCGTATGCCTGTGGGGCGAGGGAGCCGAGGAGAGCGGATGACAGGCCCTTGATAATTCCTGCGGGTTCGGAGAATTTTGCTGCCATAGGGCAGTTTGTAGAGATGCCTGAGGATGCCACGGCTTTTGAGGAATACTCGGTAAGATCCGCAAGGACAGCTGCATATAAGGTTATGAATATACAGAGGCCCATAGCCCCTGTGACAAAAAATTCCGGAAGGGCAGGTACGCTTTTAAGAGCCCTTTTCCGCTTCATGAGATAAAACGGAAAATAAAACTTGAGGAGAACATTCAGTGAGAGGTGCGGGAGTTTTGCTTCCTGTTTTCAGCCTTCCGGGAAAATATGGAATAGGAAGGCTCGGAAAGGATGCATTTTGGTTTACAGACAGGTTAAAGGAGGCGGGGCAGAGCTATTGGCAGATATTGCCCACAGGTCCGACGGGCTACGGGGATTCGCCATATCAGCCCTTCTCAACCTTTGCGGGAAATCCTTATTTTATTGATATAGAGGGCTTTCCCGACTATGTGCTTAAAAGCGAAAGGCTTATGGAAGAGGAGAAGGCTTTTCGTGAGGATGCGAGATACGTAAATTATGAAAAGCTTTATGAGAGAAACAGGGCTGTACTTTATGAAGCGTATCAGGTGGAAAATTATTGTGGAATAGAGAAAAACTATCCTGATTTTTCGGAGTTTTGTGAAAAAAACAGCTTTTGGCTTAAGGACTATGCTATGTATATGTCCATTAAGGAAGAAAATGGCGGACTTCCCTGGTACGATTGGGAGGATGAGCTGAAGCTCAGAGAAAAATCAGCCCTTGAAGCGGCGGAAAGAAGGCTCGGAGACAGCATAAGATTTTACTTTTGGCAGCAGTATCATTTCATGAAGCAGTGGAAAAAGCTGAAGGAATATGCCAACGAAAACGGTATAAGCATTATAGGCGATATCCCCATATATGTGTCGGCGGATTGTGCGGATGCCTGGGCTAATCCGAAGCTTTATCAATTTGATGAAAGGTGCAGACCGAAGTCGGTGGCGGGAGTTCCGCCTGACGCCTTTTCGGAGACGGGACAGCTTTGGGGAAATCCCGTCTATGACTGGAATTACCATAAGCAGACGGATTACAAGTGGTGGACTTTAAGGATAGAGCATGCCTTCAGCATGTACGATGTCTTGAGGATAGACCATTTCAGAGGCTTTGACGAATATTACTGCGTTCCCTTCGGAGATAAGGACGCCAAAAACGGGCACTGGGAAAAGGGCCCCGGGCTTGAGTTTTTCAAGAGGATAAAGGAAAAGCTCGGAGAAAAGCCCATAATCGCGGAGGATCTGGGGCTTCTCACGGACAGCGTGAGAAAGCTTGTAAAGGACACGGGCTTCCCCGGAATGAAGGTACTGGAATTTGCGTTCTCAACTTCCGAAAGAAGCGATTATCTTCCCTATAAATGGGATAAAAACTGTGTAGCCTATACAGGCACTCATGACAATGAGACTCTGTATACCTGGTTTGACGAGCTCAGCGAGGATGAGCTTTCCTTTGTCACAGATTATCTCGACCTTTCGGGAAGAGAGAGGATAGAGTATAATGATGCTATGATAAGGCTCCTTCTCGGAAGTGTGGCCGACACCGCCATTATACCGATGCAGGATTGGCTTGGACTTGACTGTAATTCAAGGATAAATACTCCGTCCACCCTCGGGCTCAACTGGAAGTGGAGGCTTAAAAAAGAGGATTTTTCCGAGAAGCAGGCTGAAAAAATGAGAAAGCTCACAGAGCTTTATGAGAGGTAGATATGAAAAAATTTGTGTCATGGAATGTGAACGGGCTCAGAGCCATTATGGGCAAGGGCTTTATGGATATTTTCAACGAGATAAACGCTGACGCATTCTGTCTTCAGGAGACAAAGCTTCAGGAAGGCCAGATAGAGATGGATATCCCGGGGTATTATGAGTACTGGGATTATGCTGAGAAGAAGGGATATTCGGGCACGGCGATCTTTGTTAAGGAGAAGCCTCTTTCAGTGCGCTATGGAATAGGCGTTGACGAGCACGACAAGGAGGGAAGGAGCATATGCCTTGAATATGAGGACTATTATCTCCTTACGGTGTATGTGCCGAACTCACAAAATGAGCTTCAAAGGCTTGACTACAGAATGACCTGGGAGGATTCCTGGAGGGAATATGTCTGCGGGCTTGACAAGAAAAAGCCGGTTATATACTGCGGAGACCTCAATGTGGCTCATGAGACCATAGACTTAAAGAATCCTCAGACAAACCATCACAATGCGGGCTTTACGGATGAGGAGAGAGCGAAGTTTTCAGAGCTTTTGGACAGCGGCTTTGTGGATTCCTTCAGATATCTCTATCCCGACAGGGAGGAGTATTCGTGGTGGTCCTACAGGATGAAGGCCAGAGAGAGAAATGTGGGGTGGAGAATCGATTATTTTGTGGTCTCCGAAAAAATAAAGGATAAGATAAAGGGAGCAGGGATCCTTACAGACAGATTCGGATCGGATCACGCTCCTGTGGAGCTTTTGATAGATCTCTAAAATATGGGGAGGGGGAAAATATATGAAGTACAGAAGGTATAGGTCCGAGGGAACTGCCCCCGATATTTTCGGGGTAAAAGCCTTTAAGGAAGGTGATGAGGTAAGGCTTTGCTTTACTGTGGACAGAGACTGTGAGAGCCTGTCGCTGAGGCTTTGGACCAAAAAGAACGGGGCTTACACAGATATCCCTTTTTCTCCTGAGGAAAGGACGGGGGATGTGTGGAGGCTTTGTATCGGACTTAAGTCTCCTGCGGAAAACATTTACTATAACTACGTGGCTGACGGCGCAGAGTTTACAGACATATATGCGAGATATACGGATATTCCCGAGAAGTGGGGGCAGATCCCCTCTGAAAGGCTGGTGAGGGGAATCATAAAAATAAGCGATGAGCTTTGTGAAAACGAGCCTGTAAAGACAGCTTCGCCAAAACTTGAGTACAGAGACATGACAGTTTACAGGCTCCATGTAAGAGGCTTCACGGAGCATCGCTCCTCGGGTCTCCAGGCAGAGGACAGAGGCCGCTTTTCGGGAATAGAAAAGAATATAGCTTACCTGAAGGAGCTGGGCGTAAACACTATTGAATTAATGCCTTTTTATGAGTTCAATGAGAGCTTTAAAAAGGGAAGATTTGAGGAGATACCAAAGGAAAAAACTGCGGTTTTGCCGGCACCTGAAAATGACAGGGTAAATTACTGGGGCTTTACAGGCGATGCTCTGAGATTTTCTGTGAAGAATGCCTTCGGAGGCGTGGAAGGCCTCAGGTCTCTTGTAAATACTCTTCACAAAAACGGCATGGAGCTGATATGCGACATATATTTTTCGGGCAATGAGGACACTTTCTATGTACTTTCTGTCCTCAGATATTATGCTATGAACATAGGCGTTGACGGCTTTCATATCATCGGATATGCGCCGTTAAAAGAAATATGTGCCGATCCCTTTATTAAGGATGTAAAGCTTTGGGCGGACAGCTTTCCTGCGGGTACAGGCAGAAACAGCCTTGCGGCCTGCTGCAATGACGGCTTTTCCATAGATATAAGAAGATTTCTGAAAGGCGACGAGGGAATGCTTCCCGCCTTTATCGAAAGGACAAAGGAGGGCTCTGTGCCGCCTTACTCCATAAATTATGTTTCCAATGTAAACGGCTTCAATCTGCGGGATATGGTTAGCTATGACAGAAAGCATAATGAGGCAAACGGAGAGAACGGGACAGACGGAAGCGACAGCAATTATTCCTGGAACTGCGGAGTAGAGGGGGAGACCGGCAGAAGGAAGATAAAGGATTTGAGGCTAAGACAGATGAAGAACGCTCTTACCATGCTTTTCATCTCTCAGGGTACGCCGCTCATACTCTCAGGGGATGAGATGGGACACACGAAGGGAGGAAACAATAATTCCTATTGTCAGGACAATGCGACCGAGTGGATAAATTGGGCGGATCTTAAGAAAAACTCTGATATATTTGAGTTTGTTAAAAATATGGTAGCCTTCAGAAAGTCCCACAGGATATTTTCCACAGGAAAAGTCATTACAAATACCGACAGTAAAAGGACAGGACTCCCTGATCTCTCATACCACGGAGAGAGCGCATGGAGGGCGGAGCTTGAGCCCTTCAGGAGGAATATCGGACTCCTTTTTAACGGCGAGTATGCCGAAAATGAAGAGGGAAAACCTGATGATCTGATATATGTAGCCGTAAACATGCACTGGGAGGATCACAGCTTCAGCCTGCCTGAGCCCATGTATGGCTTGAGAATTTCGTCAAAAGATACAAAAAATAATGCAAAACCGATAAAAAAATGGTATAAAATAATTGATACCTCTCTGAATGACTCCTTTATAGAGCCTGAGCTCTGCGAGAATGGAGAGGCTATGATAAAGGAAAGAAGTATCTCGGTATTTATAGCAAAACAGGGGGCTTAGCTTATGGATAAAAAACTATTTGATATAATAAATTGGGCGGATGTGGAAGAAATAACCTATTCCGAATCCTCAGATCCCAAAAGGATACTCGGAGCTCATGAGACCGAGGAGGGACTTTTGATCCAGGCATACGTTCCTCATGCAAAGAGTATAAAGGCTGTGCTTGAGGACGGAAAGGAATATGAGCTTTGTGAGGCCGACAAAGGATTTTATGTTTGCTTTATCGAAGGACAAAAGCTCTGCGACTACAAATTCAAATTGAAATATGACAATGATTTTGAGGAGATAAAGGAGGACATATATAATCCTAAGTTCAAGGAGAGCTTTGACGAGGAGGATATAAAGAAATTCAAGGCAGGGATCCTTTATGATGCCTATGAAAAGCTGGGAGCACACCCCTGTGAGAAGGCGGGAGTTTCAGGCGTGAGATTTGCAGTGTGGGCTCCCAATGCCTTGAGAGTCAGCGTTGTGGGAGACTTCAATATGTGGGACGGAAGGCTCTATGAGATGGAGAGGCTTTCGGACAGCGGAGTTTTTGAGATATTTATCCCCGAGCTTAAGGTCGGAGATCTGTATAAATACGAGGTGAAATTCGGAAACAGAGATGTAGGCTTGAGAGCTGATCCCTACGGCTTTTACTCAGAACTGAGGCCTGCCACGGCATCGATCGTATGGGACCAGGACAGCTACAGCTGGCAGGATGAGGACTGGAAGGAAAAAAGAAGCAAGGTAAATTCAAAGGATTCAGCCATAAATATATACGAGGTACATCTCGGCTCATGGAAAAGAAGGCCTTTAGCCATAGATGAGAACGGAGAAGAGATAAACGGCTCAGGCTTTTTCAATTACAGAGAGACTGCGGTGGAGCTTGCCGCTTATGTAAAGGAAATGGGTTATACACATATCGAGCTCATGCCTGTAATGGAGCATCCCTTTGACGGATCATGGGGATATCAGGTAACCGGCTATTATGCCCCTACCTCAAGATACGGAGATCCCGATGATTTCAAGTTTTTCGTGGACTACATGCACAAAGAGGGCATAGCCGTCATCGTGGACTGGGTTCCCGCCCATTTCCCGAGAGATACCTTTGCTCTTGCAGAGTTTGACGGCACCCATCTTTATGACCATCCGGACCCCAGACTCGGAGCGCACCCTCATTGGGGCACCCTCATATTTAATTATGGCAGGGCTGAAGTCAGCAATTTCCTCATAGCAAATGCTATGTTCTGGGCTGAAAAGTACCATATCGATGGAATCAGGATGGACGCGGTGGCATCCATGCTTTATCTGGATTATGGAAGGAACAACGGAGAGTGGCTGCCAAACATCTATGGCGGAAATGAAAATCTTGTGGCGGTGGAGTTCCTTAAGCACCTCAATTCCATGATGCATAAGCTCTATCCTGATGTGATAATGATCGCGGAGGAGTCTACCGCATGGCCTATGATAACAGGAAAGGTAGAGGACGGCGGTCTGGGCTTTGACTATAAGTGGAACATGGGATTTATGAATGATTTCCTCAGATATATGTCCACTGACCCTTATTTCAGGAAGGACAATTACGGGGCGCTTACCTTCCCCATGTTCTACAATTACAGCGAGAATTTTATACTTGTATTCTCTCATGACGAAGTGGTTCACGGAAAGGCCTCCCTCTTGGGAAAGATGGCCGCCGCAGATATGCACGAGAAGGCGAGACAGCTGAGAGCGGCCTACGGATTCTTTATGACTCACCCCGACAAAAAGCTTCTCTTTATGGGACAGGAGTTTGCCCAAAACGATGAGTGGAGCGAGGAGAGATCCCTTGAGTGGGAGCTTTTGCAGTATCCTATACATAAAAATATGCAGAGCTATATGAAGGAGCTGAATGCTCTCTACCTTGAGCATCCCGCACTCTACAAATACGACTATGATCAGAAGGGCTTCGAGTGGATAAACTGCTCCTACCATGAGCTCAGCATTGCAATATTTTTGAGAAAGACGGAAAACCCCGAGGAGACGCTGCTTGTGGTGAGCAACTTTGACACTATGGCCCACAAGGACTTTAAGATAGGCGTTCCGTTTAAGGGAAATTATAAGGAGATATTCAACTCTGACAGCGTAAAATTCGGAGGAAACGGTGAGGGCAACCCCAGAGCAAAGCGCTCAAGAAAAGCGGACTGTGACGGCAGAGAGAATTCAATAAAGATAAATATCCCTCCCATGAGTGTCCTTGTATTTTCATGTACTCCCACAAAGGAGGAAGAGGAGAAAAAGCCTGAAAAGGGAAAGAGTAATACAAAGAAAACCGTGAAAAAGACTTCGGCAAAGGTAAAGGAGTCGAAGAAAGACGCTGATGAAAAGACTGCCCGAGGCACGTCAAAGAAAGCTAAGGCTTTGTTGAAGGCTGTAAAGGACACTGCAACAAAGATAATTGAGAATAAATAATAAAAACAGAGCATCGCAAAGTCATTCAAATATCGTGGACAGAGCGATGTTCTTTTTTGTACTTTGAGGCCAAACACTATGCAGCCGGTTAATTGTTTTTGCGTGCCGATATGGGTACAATGTTTTTAAGGCAACATAGCATTTGTAAAAATTATCATTGGTTGAAGGAGAAAGGTAAGCTATGAAGAAAAAGAGAATTTTAAGCATTCTTATGGCGGGAGCGATGATTATGGCAAGCCCTGTGGCGGCGTTTGCGGAGGAAAATTATGAGTGGCTGATAGGGGATCCGGAAAGCACGGACACCAGCCTGAGTTGGGTATCTGTAGGTGGAGAGGAAGCGGATGTGGACGGTTCTGATATAAGCGTAAAGTGGGACAGAACCGATTATCCTGAGGAGTTTGATATAAAAATCAGGGTTGAGGACGGAGACAAGACCAACGATGTGCTGGACCGTTGGATACCCTTGGGGAGTGGGGCGGCCGTTGCGGACAGCCATACGGTCCACGACTACAATTATGCCAAGGTTGAGGGCCTTAATACAGATGACGGAGGAAAGACTTGGACTTTTACGGTAAGAGCCGCTGACGGGGAGACCACTCAGGACTACACTATTTATATAGAGCTTGTGGGCGAAGCTTTCAACTGTGGCCATGATTCTTACGAGTGGGTGCAGTATGGTGGAGGCGGAGAAGGTGATGTGGGATCCCATGCACAGCGCTGTACTGTCTGCGGAAAGTATAAGCCCGGTTACTCCGGTTCATCGGCTCATGTAGAGACAGAAGAATGCGAGTGGGAGCTCATAGACGAGGGCTATCACGAAACTATGGAAAAGGAAGGGCTTGCGGATCTGTATCAGTGCAGTGTGTGCGGAGCATATCGCGTTCGTGACCGATGGTCAAACAATGACAAGGTTTTGGAAAATGGAGAAGATGTGGACGAGGCGAGAAGGATTGAATCCACAAACGAGTGGAGAGAGAGCCAGGGAATAGATCCGAGAAGAGATACTCCTTCAATGTATGAGGGAAGACCCGACGAGGAGGAGTTCCTTGATGAGTGGAACGCTGAGATTGAAGCAAATGAGCAGGCCCGCGAGGAGGCTATGAGCCGTCCCGGAAACGGAACATGGTTAAAGGACGATACAGGATGGTGGTTCCAAAGGCATGAGGGCACATATCCCGCAGGAATATGGCAGGAGTGCACTACAGAGGCGGGCTCAGGCTGGTATCATTTTGACGGTGCGGGCTATATGCAGCACGGATGGTTTACAGATATCGATGGAAACACCTATTGGCTCCATGACACAGAGGACGGAAACTACGGGGCAATGCTCACAGGCTGGCAGTGGATAGACGGAAACGGAGACGGGCTTAAGGAGTGCTATTACTTCAATCAGACATCGGGAGCAAACGGACTTCCTCTGGGGGCAATGCTGAGAAATGTGACCACTCCTGACGGTTACACCGTAAATGCAAATGGAGAGTGGGTAGTAAACGGATTGGTGCAGAAGAGGTAATCGGATCAATTCCATCATTCAATATTTGTAAGTGAATTCAATTTGACGAATTTATGATTTCTGCGTATAATATACATGACAGAACAGCCGAAGGATAGACGTTACCTATCCGCTCCGGCGAAAGACAATTAAAAAAACTATACTTTTTAAGCCGTTTGTCCGTGCCGGAGACAGGCGGCTTACTTATTGTTTAAATTAAGGATTGCGACTATCAACACGGCAATACCGAGAATAATCTGAGATTCCTCATAAGTACTCATAAGCATTCCTCCTCTCCTCAGAACTCGGAGCTGAGGACAGCACGCCTATCGGCTGTTCTGTCAGGTATATTATAATTCCAATGAGCTATTCTTTTCAGCAACAGTAATACCTGCTTGGCAAACGAATGAAAAGCTTTAATATTCTATGTGAAATTATAATATATGCCAATTTGTTTTGATATAGCATGTAAAGGGTATAAATTGTAAAAGAAAAAATAAAAATGGATTTAAGAAAGTAAAAAAGAGCATCGCTCGCCACCAAACGGATGACTGAGCAATGCTCTCATTTCTTTATAAATCGGAATCTTCTGTATCAGTATCAGTGCTATCAATATCAACATTATCAATATCAACATCCTGACTTTCGTCTGTATCGGATGATGTATCCTCCATACCGTCAACTGTGGTGGAGAAGTTAGCCTGCATGGGATTTCCCACCATGTCCTCGGCATATACCTCAAGGGCACCGAGATACATTGCAAATTCTACAGTTCCTGTTTCTTTGTCTATTGAAGAAGGAGTTATCTTTCTTCCCTGAGGATCTGTTGCGTAGACGGAATCGAAGTTCACGCCGGACTGACTGTCGGTTATCTTTATAGTCAGCTTGTCGGGAGATACCTCACAGTCATCCGGATTTACCTGAGGAGGAGTACTGTCGAGTATATCTATGTTTTCATATATCCTTGTGGACATTCCGTTTAACGAGGTGACGTCAAAGGATATATTTCCGTTTTTGGTGACCTGAGCTGTATATGTCTTTCCGTCCTGAGTGAGTTCCAAAGGCTCCGCATACTCCCAAAGGGCTGTGACACTTTTTACGGGTAGCATGGACTTTACATTGAAGGTAACAGTGGTAGTTTTGTAGTCATTGGTCTCCGCTACTTGTACCTCCACCTTAGGCGTCGCGGTCACAAGGGTAAATATCAGTAGGTTTATTACAAGGAAGGGAAGTACCCAATAGAGGAGAGTGTTGTAAAATCCGCCCGAAAATCGGCTCTTTTGGACCCTTACGCCGCGAGCGTCATATAAAAGCTTTTTGCTGTCGGTGGTCCTCAGGCTCTTTTTGGGATGTTTATTGTTGTATCTTGTAGGCTGCATAATTATCCTTTCACTTTAAATATGAAAAAACGATTCAAAAGTATTTTATATCATTAATGCCTTAGTTTACCGGAAAATCCCGGCTCAATCAAGGAGTGTAAATATTAATAATAATTGAGTTTGGCGTAAGAAAATCGGTTTTTCTTGTATTTGTGAAAAATATAAGCTATAATTTCCCTGAATACGGATCAAAACGCAAGAGGGCTCTGCCCCGGTTTTAAGAATTCTTAGTTTCTGAAGTCTTTTTTGCAAACCCAAGGAGAAAAAAATGAAAGAAAAATTGGCTACTTTGCCCCTTGATGAGCTCAAAAAGCTTGCCAAGTCACAGGGCATTAAGATAACAGGCCTGAAAAAAGCGCAGATAATAGATCTGCTCTGCGAGTGTGCGGAGAAAAATACTGAAAACAAGATCGTTGAAAAAAATCCCGAAAACAAGATCGCGGAGCACGATCCTGAAAGTAAACCTGCGGATACTGAAAAAAGGTTTACCCATAAAGAAGAGCAGAGACCTCCTGAGATAAATGAGCTGGACAGCGGTATCGAAGCCTCAGGTATACTTGAGGTAATGCCTGACGGATTCGGCTTTATAAGATGCGCAAACTATCTCCCGGGAGAGGATGATGTGTATGTGGCGCCTTCTCAGATAAAGCGTTTCAATTTAAAGACCGGAGACATAATTACAGGACACAGGAGAGTAAAGACCTCAACGGAGAAGTTTGCCGCTCTTTTGTACCTTACGCAGGTGAACGGAATGCCTGTGTCTGAATCGGGGAAGAGACCTAATTTCTCCGACCTCACTCCTATTTTTCCCAACCGAAGGATAAGGCTTGCGGATTCAGAAAATGCAAAGCTTTCTCTTAGAGTAATGGATCTTCTGGCTCCCATAGGAAAGGGCCAGAGAGGAATGATAGTTTCACCGCCAAAGGCCGGAAAGACCACTCTCATAAAGCAGGTGGCAAATATAATCAAGAGGGATAAGGATATGCACCTTATCATCCTTCTTATAGATGAGCGCCCTGAGGAAGTCACGGACATTATGGAGGAGGTCACAGGTGAAAATGTTGAGGTAATATATTCTACCTTTGACGAGCTTCCCGAGAGACACAAGAGAGTGTCCGAAATGGTAATAGAGAGGGCAAAAAGACTCGTGGAGTACGGGAAAGATGTGACCATACTTCTCGACTCCATCACAAGGCTTGCAAGAGCCTATAATCTCGTGGTTCCACCTTCGGGAAGGACCCTCTCGGGAGGACTTGACCCGGCGGCTCTGCATATGCCTAAGAGATTTTTCGGAGCGGCGAGAAATATAAGAGAGGGCGGCTCCCTTACGATACTTGCCACAGCCCTTGTGGATACGGGAAGCCGAATGGACGACGTTATCTACGAGGAGTTTAAGGGCACGGGAAATATGGAGCTTGTCCTTGACAGAAAGCTGTCCGAAAGAAGGATATTCCCTGCTATAGACATACTGAAATCAGGTACAAGGCGGGACGATCTTCTTCTTACCGAAGACGAGAAGGAGGCTGTGGACAACATAAGAAAGGCCACAGGCTCATTAAAGCCCGAGGAGTCCATGGAGAGGATACTTGACATGTTCGCTCACACAAAGAACAACAGGGAATTCGTTCAGATAGCAAAGAAAACACGTTTTTAGAGATATTTTCCCTTGCACAACGGATAAAGCTATGCTATACTGACTTAGCTAATCAGGCATCGGCGGTTGGAAATCGCCAAAAATGAGGAAGAGGTGGATTATTATGAAGGAAGGAATACAGCCTAAGTACTACCAGGCAAAGGTTACATGCCACTGCGGAAATACATTTGTGACAGGTTCAACAAAGGAGAACATCACAGTCGAGATCTGTTCAAAGTGTCATCCCTTCTACACAGGTAAGGAGAAAGCAGCATCAGCACGTGGACGTATTGAGCAGTTCAACAGAAAGTATGGTATGAACGCTAAATAACAGGTTTATGCATGTTGAAGACCGGACTCAGTGCGAGTCCGGTCTTTTGTAGTACTTTTACGGCAGAGAGAAGACATAATGAAGTATTCGGGAATAGGCGGTCAGGCCGTAATAGAAGGCATTATGATGAAAAACGGAGAGGATTACTCCGTGGCTGTGAGAAAGCCTGACCGGACCATAGAAGTAAAAAAGGACAAATACATAAGCTTTTCAGACAGACATAAATGGGCAAAGCTTCCCTTTATAAGAGGCATATTTGCCTTTGGGGAATCTATGATATTGGGAATGCGGGCACTTACATTTTCGGCCTCGTTTTTCGAGGATGACGAGGAGGAAAAGCCTTCGAAATTTGAGCTGTGGCTTGAAAAGACCTTCGGAGAAAATCTTGAAAAGGTGCTCATTACATTTTCGATGGTATTGGCCTTTGCCATGGCTATCGTAATATTTATGTGGCTCCCACTCTTTATTGCGGAGCGCATAAACTTTGCGGGACATGATAATCTCAAGGCCCTTTTTGAGGGAGTTATAAGGATAATCATATTTATAGCCTACATAAAGCTGATATCCCGTACCGAGGACATAAGACGTACCTTCATGTACCACGGAGCGGAGCATAAATGCATAAACTGTATAGAGCATGGACTGCCCCTTACTGTGGATAATGTTGCTGTCTCAAGCAAGGAGCATAAGCGCTGCGGAACCAGCTTTATATTTATAGTAATGATAATAAGCATACTTTTCTTTATGGTCGTAAGGCCTGAGGGTGTGCTTTTGAGATTTGCGTCAAGGATAATACTCATCCCTGTTATAGCGGGAGTTAGCTATGAATTTTTAAGGATAGCGGGAAGAAGCGATAATCCCATAGTAAATGCGCTGTCCCGCCCCGGAATGTGGATGCAGGGCCTTACAACAAAGGAGCCCGACGATGATCAGATAGAGGTTGCCATAGAAGCTGTCAAGGCGGTTTTTGACTGGGAGAGCTATCTCGGGGAGAACTTTCCCGAGGGATCTGACGCTCTCGGAAGAGAGCTTCTTATAAAGGCCGAAAAGAGAAATAATTGATATGAAGCTTAGAGAACTTTACAACGACGGACTGGAAATACTCTCCAAAAAAGGAGTGCCCGATGCGGGAAATGACGCGAGGCTCCTTTTGCAGGATGCGTTTTCCATGTCGCTTTCGGAATATTTGTTAAATTGTGAAAGAGAGCTCACCGAAATTTTTGAGACTTCGGAGCTCATTGCAAGAAAAGAGGACTACGAGCAAAGCCTGTACCTCAGGGGAAGAAGAGTTCCCCTGCAGCAGATACTGGGAGAAACACAGTTTATGGGTCTTGACTTTGCTGTGACTCCTGACGTTTTGATACCGAGACAGGATACGGAGACACTGGTGGAGCAGGTTCTTTACGATTTCCCTTCGAGGGATATATGTGTGCTTGACATGTGTACAGGCTCGGGCTGTATAGCGGCAGCTCTCGCGGTACTTGGCGGATATAACGAGGTCGTGGGAGCGGATATATCAGAAAAGGCTCTCTATGTGGCGCAGAAAAATGCCATGAAGCTCATGAAGGAAAAAAGCGCAAGGACCGATATGAAAAGGAGCTTTATAAGCTCGCTGTTTTCAAAGGATGAGGACGATTTTCACCAGCAGGTGAGGTTTGTGAAAAGCGACCTCTTCTCCGATATGGGAGCGGCCATGGAGGAGCTGGGCTTTGAGAAGTTTGACGTTATAGTATCAAATCCCCCATACATAAGAAGCAAAGATATAGAGGAGCTTGAGCCTGAGGTGCGGGACTTTGAGCCGCGGATGGCCTTGGACGGAACCGAGGACGGCCTTCATTTCTACAGGAGGATAGCCGGAGAATGTGTGCCTTACCTTAAGAAGGGAGGAAGCATTTACCTTGAGATAGGCTGCGATCAGGGTGAGGATGTTAAGGAAATATTTAAGGATGCGGGGTTTTGTGAGCTCACAGTTATAAAGGACCTTGCCGGAAAAGACAGAGTGGTAAAGGGAAAATGGACCGGGGACAAGGCGTCCCTCAATAAATCGGAGGAATAAAGATGCTTGACAGATTGGATGATATAGTTGCTCACTATGAGGAGATAATGGGCGCCCTCGGTGAGCCCGGAGTTACGGATGACCAGAAAAGATTCAAGGCTCTCATGAAGGAACAGGCGGAGCTTGAGCCCATAGTAAATACATACAAGCAATATAAGGATGCCGAGCAGGCGGAGAAGGATTCACTTGAGATACTTGACACGGAAAATGATGAGGAATTAAGGGAGATGGCCAAGGAGGAGCTTTCCGAGGCAAAGAAAAATCAGGAAAAGCTTGCTGAGGAGATAAAGATACTCCTCCTTCCCAAGGACCCTAACGATGATAAGAACATCGTAGTCGAGATAAGAGCGGGAGCAGGCGGAGACGAGGCGGCTCTCTTTGCGGCGGATCTCTACAGGATGTACTGCAATTATGCTGTGAGAAACAACTGGAAGACAGAGCTTGTTTCCTTTAATGAGAACGGTATCGGAGGCTTTAAGGAGATCACCTTTATGGTGAACGGACAGGGAGCCTACAGCAAGTTCAAATATGAGTCCGGAGTCCACAGAGTCCAGCGTGTTCCTGAGACAGAGTCCGGAGGAAGGATACACACCTCTACAGCGACAGTGGCTGTAATGCCTGAGGCTGAGGAGGTAGACGTTGAAATCAACCCTAATGATATCCACTGGGATGTATTCAGAGCGTCAGGAAACGGAGGACAGTGCGTAAATACAACGGATTCCGCCGTAAGACTTACCCACTATCCTTCGGGAATAGTTATATCCTGTCAGGATGAGAAGTCTCAGCTGAAGAATAAGGACAAGGCCCTTAAGGTACTTCGTGCAAGACTCTATGAGATGGAGCTTCAGAAAAAGCACGACGCGGAGGACGACCTCAGAAGATCGCAGATCGGAACAGGAGACCGCTCGGAGAAGATAAGGACCTATAACTTCCCTCAGAGCAGGATAACGGATCACAGGATAAAGCTTACACTTTACAGGCTTGATTCCGTGCTTAACGGTGACCTTGACGAGCTGATAAATGCACTTATCACAGCTGACCAGGCGGCTAAGCTTTCAAAGATGAATGAACAATAAATATGCGAATATGCGATGCCGATAATCGGGAGTAAGCAGCCTTTTTGCAACTGACGGTAAGTTTACTCTATCCCTTGAAAAAAGCCCCTGAGGTCGCAACTCAGGGGCTTTCCTATTCCGTAAAGTGGCTTAATCTTTCAGGCCGGTTGTCTTAGTATTCATTGTCCAACCATTTGCAAATGCAGCAGACAACGACACTTGTCACGAATATTTTGAAAAATAAGCTTTTTGAACGAACATCTTGTCGGATAAAATAAGAAAAAATTTAAATATAAACAATGGGAAGGAAAGGTATTAGCATGAACGAAAATAAAAATGTAAGCTTCAGATTTGCGGAGAGGAAGGACACTGCGCTTATCCTTACGTTTATAAAGGAGCTTGCGGAATACGAAAAGATGGGAGACGAGGTCATAGCGGATGAGGAGACCTTGGAGGAACAGATATTTGATAAAAACGGAGCGGAGGTCATCTTTGCATTGTATGATGGAAAGGAAGTAGGCTTTGCCTTGTTCTTCCATAATTTTTCCACCTTTTTGGGAAGAAGGGGATTGTACCTTGAGGATCTATATGTTCGGCCTGAATACAGGGGACGCGGCATAGGAAAGGCAATACTGAAAAAGCTTGCGGAGACAGCGGTTGAGAGAGGATGCGGAAGACTTGAGTGGTGGTGCCTTGATTGGAACAAGCCGAGTATTGACTTTTATCTTTCACTCGGAGCGGAGCCTATGTCGGACTGGACGACCTACAGAATTGCGGGAGATACATTAAAGAAGCTTGCGGGGATAAAATAAAGGCTTTATTAAAGGCTTTTGAGAAAGCTCCGGCCTTCCTGACTCGTATATATTTCAGAAGACAATATTTAAGATATTGAGGGGAGGTATTATTATGAAGAGGGCGTATTTATTGTTATTAACATTGTCGCTTGTGACAGCTCTCTCCGCATGCATAAGTTCTTCTGCCTCTGCGGACTCGAGTAAAGAGGAGGCTGTCGTTGCGGAGACCACAGCTGCAGAGACCGCTGCGTCTTCTGTATATGATGAGGCTGCTATGGTTGACAGCGCAGCCGGAGGAATGGGGATAGCAGAAAACACAATGCCCGGTGCAGAAGTACCGGAGGAGTCTGTATCAGAGTCATTGACAGCTACGGAGGACACTTCGCGAAAGCTCATAAAGGATGTGAATATGAGCGTTGAGACAAGGGAGTTTGATAAGCTCACGGCTGCTATAGAGGCAAAGGCTGCGGCTGTTTCCGGTTATGTGGAGAGCTCGTCTGTAAGCGGTAATGTACAAAACGGGGAGACAAGGTGGGGATATTATACGGTAAGGATCCCCACAGACAGGCTGGATGAATTTATGGATTCGGCCTTTGAGTATGCAAACATAATTTCAAAGAGCGAGCGGCTTACGGATATTACTCTCAAATATACGGATACCGAGTCACGCATCACAGCCTTAAGGACAGAGCAGGAAAGGCTTACGGAGCTCCTTGCCGAGGCGGACAGTGTTGATACTCTTATTGTTTTGGAGGACAGGCTTTCGGAGATAAGATATGAGCTTCAAAATTATGAGTCTCAATTAAGGCTTTATGACAATCAGGTGAGCTACAGCACAGTCCGTATTGATGTGACGGAGGTGCAGGTGTTTACAGCACAAAAAGAGGCGGGAGTCTTTGAAAGAATAGGCGCAGGAATCGCAAAGAACATGCATGGACTTGGAGTATTCCTCGAAAATGCCGTTATATTTATTGTAAGCTTCCTTCCTGTAGCGGCTGTTTTGGGAGCAGTGGTATTTGCAGGGTATAAAGCGGTGAAGGCGGTAAGGAGACTCAAGGAAAAGAGAAGGAACGAGAAAAGGAAAAAGAATGAAAAAACGGATAGTTAGCGCCGCAATTATATCGCTTTTAACTATAATTTCGGCGCTCCCGAGCTTTGCATCAACAAGGGACATGTTTATCGGAGCTGATATAGATATTACAGATGACAAAATAACAGATGAACTGATTTCACAAATAAATATGTATAGGGTCTCTGACAGAGAAGTGACAGCGGAGGACATGGATTTATACTTGCCTGTATAGAACCGAGAGAGAGCCCGGGGGAATATTCATTAAATTCGGTAAGCGTGTATGAAAGCGGGTTTACTGATCCTATGGCGGAGGTACAAAAGACAGTCGAGGATACAGGGAGAGATTTTTATGATTACGAATATGTATTTGCAGATCAGATCCCGGGATTATATTACACTGCGGCAATAGGGCTTTCTGAAAAAGCGGAGTTTATGATACTTCCGGACGATGCAAAGTTAGATATAAAGGGAGAGGGGAACGCTGAAAATAAGCTGTATGACTTTGGGGAAGCGATTCAAGAGATAAAGGAAAATCCTGCTCCATATGCCTGCAGCGGGGTTATAGACGGGAGCTTTATTTTTGCAGGCTTGGCCTTCCTTATAACGGGCTTTGTGATATGGGGGATCGCGACAAGCCGGAAGGAAAAAGCGGGTCAATAAAATACTTTAAGCATATTTTTAAAAAGAGAATACAAGCATATGAGAGCCATTGCAAAGCGGATAGATTATCTGCGAAGCAATGGCTCTTTTCAGGTGTATCAATGTGTCGCCAAATCAAACTTTTCCATTAATGCCTCTTGGAGGACTCGAGAGAAATTTATACCCATTGAAATTGCCTTTTCATTCATCCATTCGGGGATAGAAAGAGTCTTTTTTACAGATTTTGAATTGAATTTTTTGTTATATTCAAAGAGATTGAATTCGACCAAAATAGGATACTCATCTTCATTTACAGGTATAGTACGGGGAGATGAAGGGACAGGCAGAGATTCGTTATTTTTGATTCTCTCACTAAGGGCCAATCCCAATGCCTCGTATGCCATTTTATAGGCTTCAGATATATTGTCGCCTTCAGTGAGACACTCGGGAATATCCGGGAATGTGACCCAGAATCCACCCTCTTCAGCATTGTGAAAAATTGCGGGATAAAATAAAGTGTTTTCCATTTGCTACCTCCTGAATACACTATAATAAGCCGGCCTGCTTTAAAATTGCCTTTTCCAATCCCTTTTTTAAGGTTTTGTTATGATAAGGAATTATGGTTTGTTTTGAAGTGGTAAGGTTCACCATTTTTACATGAGAACCGTTTTGACTGATTATTTCAAAACCATGTTTATGAAGATATGAAATCATTTCTTTTGAGGTCATTGGCATAATAACAGGAACCATCCTTTATAATTATAATACGTATTATCACGTAATTCAACAAATATTCAATAATATATGAATGTGGGAAATTTGATTGAATAATACAGATTTTGCAGTCAGAAAAATTGAATTGTGCATAAATAGTAATTTTTCTTGACAAAATAAAATAATCAGACCTTTTGAGGAGCTTTATGAAAATCAAATATTCAGAAAACTTTAAAAGCCGTATAGTAGAAAACTATGCGGCTTTATGCTATTATAAAAAGCAGTATTTTAAATAAAAATGCCGCATGAGAGCTTTGCTCTGTGCGGGTTCGGAGGAAAAAATGAAGGGAATCATCCTTGCGGGCGGCTCGGGAACGAGGCTTTATCCGCTGACAAAGGTAACATCAAAGCAGCTTTTGCCCATATATGACAAGCCGATGATATATTATCCGCTGTCTGTGCTTATGAATGCGGGCATAAAGGACATTCTTATTATATCCACACCTACGGACACACCGAGGTTTGAGGATCTCCTGGGAGACGGACACCAGTTCGGAATAAGCTTAAGCTATAAGGTGCAGCCCTCTCCCGACGGTCTTGCGCAGGCCTTTATAATAGGAGAGGAATTTATCGGTGACGACTCTGTGGCAATGATACTTGGAGACAATATCTTCCACGGACACGGCTTTACAAAGAGACTGAGGAGAGCCGCCGAAAAGACAAAGGGAGCCACAGTCTTCGGATACTATGTGGACGATCCTGAGCGCTTCGGTATAGTTGAATTTGATAGTGAGGGAAAGGCCGTTTCCATAGAGGAAAAGCCTGAGCATCCCAAGTCGAATTACTGTGTTACAGGCCTTTATTTCTATGACAACAAGGTGGTTGAGTATGCGAAAAATCTCAAGCCATCAGCAAGAGGCGAGCTTGAGATAACCGATCTTAACCGAATCTATCTTGAGAACGGCGAGCTTGAGGTGGAACTCTTGGGACAGGGCTTTACCTGGCTTGACACGGGTACTCATGAGTCTCTTATGGATGCAGGCAATTTTGTCCGCACAGTAGAGACGCACCAGCACAGGAAAATAGCCTGCCTTGAGGAGATAGCTTATCTCAACGGTTGGATCACCAAGGAGGAGGTACTTAAGTCCTACGAGATCCTCAAGAAGAATCAGTACGGCAAGTACTTAAAGGACGTCCTTGACGGAAAATATGTGGACAAGATACAAAAGTAAAGCTTCGGGATATTTTTGCCCGAAAAATCCACAGATAAACAGAATAAACAAAGTATTTTCAAAATATTTCAGGAGTTAAATATGAAGATAGTAGTTACAGGCGGAGCGGGATTTATAGGAAGTGTTATGGTTCAGTACCTTGTAAATACCTACCCCGAGGACATGATAATAAACCTTGACAAGCTCACATATGCGGGAAATCTTGAGAATTTAAAGAGTGTTGAGGGAAAACCCAATTATAAGTTCATAAAGGGCGATATCGCTGACAGAGAGTTTATCTTTAAGCTCTTTGAGGAGGAAAAGCCCGACGTTATAATCAACTTTGCGGCGGAGAGCCATGTTGACCGTTCGGTAGAACATCCGGAGGAGTTTGTTCGCACCAATGTTATGGGAACCACAACTCTCCTTGACGCATGTAAAAAGTACGGAATAAAGAGATATCATCAGGTATCCACAGACGAGGTTTACGGAGACCTTCCTCTTGACAGGCCTGACCTGTTCTTTACGGAGGAGACTCCCCTCCACGCCTCAAGCCCCTATTCGGCTTCGAAGGCTTCGGCGGATATGTTCGTTATGGCGTACCACAGGACATTCAAGATTCCTGTGACCATCTCAAGGTGCTCCAACAATTACGGACAGTACCAGTTCCCCGAAAAGCTCATCCCTCTTATGATATCAAGGGCTCTTGCGGACGAGGAGCTTCCTGTATACGGCGACGGAGCAAATGTGAGAGACTGGCTCCATGTTGAGGACCACTGCAAGGCTATAGACCTTATAGTGAGAAACGGCAAGGAGGGCGAGATATATAATATCGGAGGCCACAATGAGAGGACAAACCTTCAGGTGGTAAAGACCATCCTCAATGCTCTCGGAAAGCCCGAGTCTCTTATCAAATATGTAAAGGACAGACCCGGACACGACAGGAGATATGCTATAGACCCTGCAAAGCTTGAGAGAGAGCTCGGCTGGAAGCCCAAGTACAATTTTGATACAGGTATAAAGCAGACTATAGAGTGGTACCTCGATAACAAGGACTGGTGGGAGAGGATCATCAGCGGCGAGTATCAGAATTATTTTAAGGAAATGTACAAGGACAGAGTTCAATAAGCAGGTATATTTGCATATCCGTTATTCACGGAATACTGAATCAAGGGACATAAATAAATATGATAAGCAATGATTTGAAAAACACTATAATAAAGACGGACTTCGGCGAGTTTGATATCGACAAGCTCATTGAGGACAGCGCAAAGAGGATATTTGTCACAGGCGCAAAGGGACAGCTCGGCCATGACATCATGCTTGAGCTTGCAAAGCGCAACATAGATTGCGTTGGAGTCGATATCGAGGAGATGGATATAACAGATCCCGAGGCGGTAAGGAATGTTATCGCCGAGGCGTCTCCCGATGCGGTGATCCATTGTGCCGCATGGACGGCAGTGGATGCTGCGGAGGACAATGAGGAAAAGTGCAGACAGGTAAATGCCTTCGGAACGGAGAATATCGCCAAGGTATGCAGAGAGCTGATGATACCCATGATGTACTTCTCCACAGACTATGTATTTAACGGCGAGGGAGACAGACCTTGGGAGCCTGATGATAAGGCGGAGCCCTTGAATGTCTACGGACAGACCAAATATGAGGGCGAGGAGGCTGTGAGAAAATACGTACCTGACAGGCACTTTATAGTAAGAATACAGTGGGTCTACGGAAAGAACGGAAAGAACTTCGTAAAGACCATGCTTAAGCTCTCGGAGACTCATGACAGGCTTACGGTGGTGGATGATCAGGTAGGCTCTCCCACATACACTCCCGACATTGCCCGCATAGCTGTCGACATGATCCTTTCCGACAAGTACGGAACCTATCATGTGGCAAATACCGGGCTTTGCAGCTGGTATGAGTTTGCAAAGGAGATATTCAGACTTGCGGGGAAGGATGTGGAGGTAGTTCCTGTTGACTCCTCACAGTATCCCGCAAAGGCCAAGAGGCCCCACAATTCAAGAATGGATCTCTCAAAGCTCACAGAGGAGGGCTTTACCGAGCTTCCCTCATGGCAGGATGCCCTTGAAAGATATCTTGAGGAGATAAATTATACGGCATAAATCTTATATGTATGTTTACAGAACAGATTTTGTGTATGACTGTATAGCGTAATTTTAATACGCATGATTACATAATTTAATTAAGAAAGTGAAGAACAAATGGGTAAATACTTCGGTACAGACGGCTTCAGGGGAGAGGCAAATGTTGACCTTACGGTGGAGCACGTATACAAGATAGGAAGGATATTGGGAGCATACTATGGGAAGATGCATCCCGATAAGAAGTGCAGAGTGGTCATCGGTAAGGATACCAGGCGTTCAAGCTATATGTTTGAGGATGCTATCTCGTCAGGTCTTACAGCCTCGGGGGCTGACGCTTATCTTCTGCATGTCACGACGACACCTTCCGTAGCTTATATTACAAGAGTTGACGGCTTTGACTGCGGAGTTATGATATCCGCAAGCCACAATCCCTATTATGACAACGGAATAAAGATAATAAGCTCTTCGGGAGAAAAGATCGACGACAGCACAATAGAGATATTTGAGAGATATCTTGATGAGGGAACAGACTCGCTGCCTCTTGCAAAGAGAGAGGAGATAGGACGCACCGTGGACTACGCGGCGGGAAGGAACCGCTATATCGGATATCTCATATCAATAGCCAAAAGGTCATTTAAGGATAAGCATGTGGCGCTTGACTGTGCAAACGGATCCGCATCATCCATAGCAAAGCCTGTGTTTGATGCCTTGGGAGCACACACCCATGTGCTTTCAAATGAACCGAACGGATTGAACATCAATAAGGACTGCGGCTCAACTCATATTGAGAGACTTCAGGAATTCGTCGTGAAGGAGGGCTGTGATATAGGCTTTGCCTACGACGGAGACGCCGACAGATGCCTTGCTGTCGATGAAAAGGGAAATGTGGTAAACGGCGACCAGATAATGTATATCTGCGGAAAATATATGTCAGAGCAGGGAAAGCTCAACAATAACACCATAGTCACCACTGTAATGTCCAACTTCGGACTTTACAAGGCCCTTGACAGAGAAGGCATAAAATATGAAAAGACAAAGGTCGGAGACAGGTTTGTTTACGAAAATATGGTTGCAAATGGCCATTCATTGGGCGGTGAGCAGTCAGGACATATAATTTTCAGCAAGAATGCAACTACAGGTGACGGTATCCTTACCTCCCTGAAGCTTATGGATGTATTCCTTGAGAGAAAGCTCCCCTTGAGCGAGCTTGCAAAGGAATGCCCTATGTATCCTCAGTGCCTTAAAAACGTGAGGGTAAAGAGCAAACAGGAGGCGCAGGATGACGAGAGAGTCATAGCAGCCGTAAAGCGGGCTGAGGAGAAGCTTGCCGACAGAGGAAGGATGCTCCTTCGCCAGTCGGGCACTGAGCCTGTTATAAGGGTCATGGCTGAGTCTGTCGACGCTGCGGAATGTGAGGCTGCGGTGGACGAGGTCATAGCTGTGCTTAAGGAGTGCGGACACCTTTTATAGACCGCAATATAAGACAAAAATAAATGCAGGAGGGAAATGTGCTTAATTACAAGAGATATGAGAGAGGCCCTGTCATCAATTTTCCTGAGAGGACTTGGCCTTCTAAAATAATAACCAAGGCGCCCGTTTGGACGTCTGTTGATCTTAGAGACGGAAACCAGGCTCTTGTGAAGCCGATGAACGTGGAAGAAAAGATAGAGTTCTTCCAAAAGCTGTGCGAGCTCGGCTTTAAGGAGATAGAGGTGGGATTCCCCTCTGCAAGCCAGATAGAATTTGATTTTATAAGACAGCTTGTGGACAGAAAGCTTATCCCCGACGATGTTTATATTCAGGTGCTTTCACAGTGCAGAGAGGACCTTATAAAGAGAACTTTCGAGTCCTTGAAGGGGGTAAAAAAGGCGATATTCCATATATACAGCAATACCTGCCCTCTTCACAGAGAGGTCGTATTCAAAAAGAACAAAGAGGAAGTGAAGAATATAGCAGTCCTCGGCACAAAGCTTGTAAAGCAGTATATGCAGGACTTTGACGGGGAGCTCAGACTCGAGTATTCTCCCGAGAGCTTTTCAAGCACGGAGCTTGACTATGCCCTTGATGTGAGCAATACAGTAAGGGATATATGGAATGCTACAAAGGAGAACAAGCTTATCCTGAATCTTCCCACCACTGTAGAGTGCAGCACTCCCAATGTGTTTGCCGATCAGGTGGAGTGGATGAATACTCATCTTAAGGACAGAGATACGATAATCTTAAGCGTACACCCCCACAATGACAGAGGCACAGGAGTGGCGGCTACAGAGCTTGCGCTTATGGCAGGAGCCGACAGAGTGGAGGGAACGCTCTTCGGAAACGGCGAGAGAACAGGAAATGTGGATATCCTTACCCTTGCTTACAATATGTTCTCTCAGGGAATAGACCCCGAGCTTAATTTGGAAAATGAGCCGGAGATAGCCGAGATATATGAGAGATGCACAGGAATGCCTATAGACGACAGACATCCCTATGCCGGAAAGCTTGTATTCACAGCATTTTCGGGCTCGCATCAGGACGCTATAAATAAGGGAGTCCATGCCCTCAAGGAGTCGAATTCTCCCTACTGGCATGTTCCTTATCTTCCTGTTGACCCTGCAGACATCGGAAGGACCTATGAGCCTATCGTGCGCATCAACTCTCAGTCCGGAAAGGGCGGTGTTGCCTTTGTGCTTGAGAGCTACTACGGCTACAAGCTTCCCAAGGCTATGCACAGAGAGTTTGCGGATATCATACAGCCTCTTTCCGAAGAGTACGGAGAGATCACTCCTATGCAGGTGAACGATGCATTCATAAAGAACTATGTGGATGCCAAGGAGCCTATGCACTTTAAGTCTGTAAAGATAAGCGAGCCTGACCTTGAGGTAGACGGAAGCACGACCCTTGTGACTGTAACCTACAAGAACCACGGTGAGACAAAGACCTTTACAGGCATAGGAACAGGACCTGTAGATGCTGTTCAGAGAGGACTTGAGGAGGAGCTCGGAATCCAAATCAGGATAATGGACTACAGCGAGCATGCGCTTACCTCAGGATCAAGCGCGGAGGCGGTTGCCTATGTTCAGCTTTTGGACCAGCCTACAGGAAGAGTTACCTTCGGAGTGGGCATAAGCTCGAATATTACAAGAGCGTCAATACGCGGAATCTTCTCGGCGATAAACAGGCTTTATTACGCTGACGAGAACAAGGCTGAGAATAAAGAGGAGGCCTAAAAAGGACAAAGCTGCCGTCTCACAGACGAAAGGAGAGCTATGAAGCATTATGACTACCTGCTGGTGGGAGCAGGACTCTATAACGGTGTATTCGCCTACTTTGCAGGAAAGGCAAAAAAGAGCTGCCTTGTTGTGGAAAAGAGAGGTGAAATAGGCGGAAATGTCTATTGCGAGAATATTGAGGGCATAAATGTGCATAAGTACGGAGCCCATATCTTTCACACCAACGACAAGAGCATATGGAATTTTGTAAACTCCCTCTGCGAGTTCAACAGATATACAAACTCACCGGTTGCCGACTACCACGGAGAGCGCTATAATCTTCCCTTCAATATGAATACCTTCAACAAGATGTGGGGCGTAAGGACTCCTGATGAGGCGAGAGCAAAGATAGAGGCTCAGAGACAGGCCATAAAGCACGAGCCCGAAAATCTTGAGGAGCAGGCCATAAGCCTTGTGGGAGAGGATATATACAGAAAACTGATAAAAGGTTACACTGAAAAGCAGTGGGGAAGAGACTGTAAGGACCTTCCCGCCTTTATAATAAAGAGGCTTCCCGTAAGATTCATATATGACAACAATTACTTTAACGACAGATATCAGGGAATTCCCGAGGGCGGCTACAATGTCATTATAAACAAGCTTTTTGAGGGCTGCGACATTATGACCGACACGGATTTCCTTGACAGGAGGGACCTTGCGGATAATTGCGGAAAGGTGATATTCACAGGGCCTGTTGACGCATACTATGACTACAGTGAGGGAAGACTTGAGTACAGAACGCTCAGATTTGAGACGGAGCTTCTTGACACAGACAACTTCCAGGGTAATGCGGTCATCAATTATACAGACAGGGAGACTCCCTATACGAGGATAATAGAGCACAAGCACTTTGAGTTCGGAACTCAGGAAAAAACTGTCATAACTAAAGAGTATCCTTCAGAGTGGCAGGAGGGCATGGAGCCCTATTACCCTGTTAATGACGAGAAGAATCAGAGCCTTTACAGGATATACGAGAAGAAGGCCATGGAGGAGGAAAAGGTCATCTTCGGAGGACGCCTCGGAGAGTACAAGTACTATGACATGGATAAGGTCATAGCCTCAGCCGTGGAGCTTTGCAGAAAGGAATTGGGTAGCGATTTTTCATGGACGTAGTTTATGCGCCGGGAGATAATTATGCGGTTTACACAGGGGTATCTGTATACTCCCTGTGTGAAAACAACCGCAGTGCCGGGGAGATAAACATTTATATAATTTCTAACGATCTTAGTGCCGAAAACACAGAGCGGCTGAAAGCGACAGCAGAGAGCTTCGGGAGAAACATTTTTTTTATGGATGTTTCGAGGGAGCTTAAGGAATTCTCAAAGGAGATAGACGCGGGAAGCTACGGTATCAATGTTTTCGGCAGATTTTTTATGGGAAAGCTGCTTCCCGAAAAGATCGACAGACTTTTATACATAGACTGTGATACTGTTGTAAACGGGAGCATAGATGGGCTTTTTGAGACTGACATGGAGGGAAAGACGGCAATGGCTGTTCCCGAACCCACCATATATAAGTCGGTGTTAAGAAGCATAGGCTTTGACGAGGATGAGCTTTACTTTAACGCGGGAGTCATACTCATAGATTTTAAGAAATGGGTCTCGGAGAAGATATCGGATAAGCTCATCGAGTTTTACAAGGAAAACGGCGGAAGGCTTTTTTGCGCGGACCAGGATGCCATAAATGCTGTGCTTCGAAACGATATAGGAGTCCTGCCGCCTAAGTATAACTTTTTTACAAATTACAGATATTTCAGCTATAAATATCTTAAAGAAGAGAGCGCATCCTACAGGGCTGTTAAAGAACATGAATTTGAAGAGGCAAAGAAAAGCCCTGCCATAATACACTTTCTCGGCACCGAGAGGCCTTGGATAAGGGGAAATCTCAACCCCTACAGGAATATATATAAAAACATGCTTGGACGGACTCTTTTTAAGGGAGAGGGCGAGATCTCGGGAAGAGAGCTTCAGGTGTTCGCATTTCACCTCATGGAGCTTTTGACGCTTTTGTTTCCATGGTCAAGAAGAATTATAAGCGGGGCTTTTGAAAGGAAATATGTGGTAAAGAGGACTGAAGCCTCGGGAAACACTGAAAATGTCAAAAATATTAAAACCTCTGAAACTGTTAAAACTAAGGATGGAACTATGTAATGAAGCTTGCGGCTGTGATCTTAAATTATAATAATGCCGATGAATGTATAGAGGCTGTAAAGCGTATAGAGGATTACTCTGTGATAAACGCTGTGATAGTTGTGGACAATGCATCCTCGGATAACAGCAGGGAGAGGCTTGAGAGATTTTTCGACAGCCTGAACGGCAGGCAGCAGAAAGACGGGTGCTCAGAGGATGACAACTTCAGGAAATTTATGCTGGTATGCTCCGACAAAAACGGAGGCTATGGCGCCGGAAACAACTTGGGTGTTAAGTATGCCTATGAAGTGCTTGGAGCAGAGTATGTAATAATATCAAATCCTGATGTAAGCTTCAGCGAGGAGTGTGCATGGAGGCTCGTTGAGGCTCTTTCGGAGGATGACGAGGCGGCTGTGGCTTCCGCAATGATGGATGACGGCTCAAAAGGCCGGCAGCAGACCGCATGGATGATGAGGGGCTGGTTTTTTGAGCTTCTCAACTCGGGACCTTTGTCGAGGAGGCTTTTTAAAAAATACTTAAACTATGACAGTGAATACTTTGAGGGTAAGGACAAGGTGTACGTCGGCGCCGTTCACGGCTCTCTTCTCTGTGTCGATGCCGATAAGTTCGTGAGCTGCGGCGGCTATGATGAAAATATATTCCTTTACTGTGAGGAAAATGTTTTGGGCTTTAAGATGAAAAACGCCGGCTATAAGACTGTCCTTATTACCGATCTCTCATATAAGCATGAGGGAAGCTCCACCATAAAGCGCTCAATGAGCGCCATGACTCAAAGACAGAGGATAAGACAGAGCTCCGAGAGATATTATTACAGGAATTATCTCAAGGCCGGAGTGCTTAAGATGGCCTTTACCCATGTGTTTCAGGCTATAGTCCTTCTTGAGACCTGTATTGCACAAACGCTCGGGAAGATATAAAATAATATATTCGGACAAGTACCCGGAGGGTTTATGCGGTATGGAGAATGAAAAGGTAAGCATTATTATTCCTGTATACAATTCGGAATCCACTATTTCGAGAGCTGTCAACTCGGCACTGACTCAGACTTACAAAAATATTGAGGTCATAATAATCGACGATGGTTCCTCGGATAAGACAGCGGAGCTCGCGGACGGTTTTGCTGCGAGGGATTCGAGGGTAAGGGTAATACATAAAAAAAATGAAGGCGTCAGCGCCGCCAGAAATGACGGCATAAAGGCATGCACGGGAGAGCGATTCATTACTCTTGACGGAGATGACTACACAGATGAGGTCATGGTGGAAAGGCTCCTTAGGGATGTACAGCTCTATGAGACGGATGTTTCCATTTGCGGGTTCAGACGCATATTTGACAACGGAAAAAAAGAAATAAGAAGAGCGGAGACGGATTTTCAGGGTACCTGCGAGGAGTTTTTAAACACGGTATTTTTGAATCTTTTTGACGAACAGCTTATCCATACCCACAGTAACAAGCTTTACAAGACCTCGATAGTGAGGGAGCATGACATATATTACAAAAAGGGTATGAGCATAAATGAGGACATATATTTTTCTCTCAGATATCTGAGGTATTGCGAGAGCATATCTGTGGTGAGGGAAGCCTATATGAATTATGTTCAGCATGACGTGGGGGAGTCTCTCATAACAAAATATAATGAGAACGGGCTTGAGACCTGCTTTGATGTGCTCAGGGCCTGCGATGAGCTTTTGGACAGCTGCAATGTGGATGATGAGATCGTAAATGCCATGAACAACAGGATGTTTTTCCATATTTGCGGATTTGCGGGTATGCCCTATTACAAGACTGACTACAGCGATGAGAAAAAACTCGAAATAATAAAGGAACTCTGCGGCAGGGAGGAATTTCGCAGGCTCATAGCTCAGACTGACCCGAAGGGGCTTAAAAATATTGTGGCATGGCTTTTGTTTAAGAGCAAAAATGCAGGGCTTTACCATCGGCTTTGTAAACTTTTATACAGCGGAAAGCTTTACACCTCAAGAAAGCCGGAGGCTACGGAGCCTTCCGAGACAAAGATTGAAGAAGGAACGGAGGAGCAGGAAGAACCGGAGCCTTCAGAGTCAAAGCTTGAGGAAAAGCCTGAGGATACAAGGGCTGATGAAGAGATTGAGCCGATACAAAGCCGTGAGACGGAAATTGAAGAAGCGAGAACGGAGGAGCCGGTGCAGGATGAGTCGGATGAAAAGCTTCCGCCTGAAATAGAGAAGGTAATAAATGATGCCTTAAATGACATTCCGAAGCCTGAGATACCGCATACATCAAGGCCTCACTACAGAAAACGCCACCCTGTTATAAGGGAGGTAACGCTGGTGCCTGACAAGGAGAACGGAGAGCTTCTTATAAGGAAAAAGACCTTAAGGGGCGCTGAGGAAAAGAAACGACACGGATTAAAAGTAAAACACAGAAAAAAGGGTGATAGAATTGCAAAATCATGAGACTGTAACAGTGACGAAGGCAAGCCTGCCTGAGCTTTCTGAATATGAGGAGCTTATAGAAAAGCTCTGGGAGAACCGATGGCTCACCAATATGGGAATGTACCATGAGGAGCTTAAAAGGCAGCTTAAGGACTATCTTTCTGTGGGGGGAATAGAGCTTTTTGTAAACGGACATATGGCTCTTGAGATGGTGCTTAAGGCCTTTGAACTTAAGGGAGAGGTCATTACAACGCCCTTTACCTTTGCCTCCACCACCCACGCCATAGTCAGAAACGGCTTAAAGCCTGTATTCTGTGACATAAAGCTTGACGACTGCACTATAGATGCGGACCGGATAGAACGCCTTATCACCAAGGATACCTGCGCTATAGTGCCTGTGCATGTGTACGGGAATATATGCGATTTTGAAAAGATCGAGGCCATTGCGGATGCCTATGGTCTTAAGGTAATCTACGACGCGGCCCATGCCTTCGGAGAGAAGGTGGGAGAAAGGGGTGTGGGCACACTGGGAGACGCCTCCATGTTCAGTTTTCACGCCACCAAGGTCTTTAACACTATCGAGGGTGGAGCCGTTACCTGGAAGAATGCCGAAGATAAAGAGCTTTCCGACAAGCTTTACAAGCTTAAAAATTTCGGTATAACCGGGAAGGAAGCCGTGGAGTATGTGGGCGGGAATGCCAAAATGAATGAGTTCTGCGCGGCCATGGGGATATGCAACCTGAGACATGTGGATGAGTGGATAAAAAGGCGAAAGGCAGTTAATGACAGATATGCGAGGAATCTTTCTCATACGGAGGGAATAAGCTTCCTTAAGCCCAGAGAGGATGCAAGCAGGAACTACGCCTACATGCCTGTACTTTTTGACGGAGTGAGATTCAAGCGAAACGAGATATATGAGAAGCTTCTGTCGGAGAACATATATTCGAGGAAATACTTCTATCCCTGTGTCAATGCCTATGACTGCTACAGGGACAGCTATGATCCTCATGACACCGAGACAGCTCTTTCCATATCGGAAAGGATACTCACGCTCCCTATCTACCCTGAGCTTTCGGCGGAGGATGTGGACAGGATATGCGAGATCATAACAGGATAAGGCTATGATACCTAATTTAAGATCAGAAATACGATTTTTAAGAGAATATAACGAAGCTTCGATATACATCAAACGGGACGATATGATCCCGTTTTCTTTCGGTGGAAACAAAGTAAGGATAGCGGCGGAGCTTTTTGAGGATGCAAAAAAGAAGCACTGTGATATGATGATATCCTACGGCTCCCGGGCTTCAAATTTAAACAGAGTCGTCGTACATATGGCGGGAGCTTTAGGGATGAAGTGTATTGTTATCTGCAAGGATGAGGACTCCGACAATACGGCAGGCTTTGCTGAAGCTGCCGCCGGGAAGGCAATGGACAGAGGGACGGAGGGCTTCAATGCCTCTATGGTGAAGGCCTCGGGAGCTGAGATCGTACATTGCAGAAGAGAAAACGTCAGAGAAACAGTGGAAAGGGTCTTTTGCAAGGCTGAAAGTGAGGGCTTCAGGCCCTACTATGTTTACGGAAATCCCTGTGGTACAGGGAATGAGGCCGTGTGCGCGAGAGCATATGAGAAGGCCTTTCATGAGATAACGGAATACGAAGAGGAAAAAGGCATAGGCTTTGACAGGATATTTACCGCAACAGGCACAGGAATGACTCAGGCGGGATTAATAGCAGGGAGCCTCAGACTAAACTCCGATAAAAAAAGTATCATACAGGGCATATCCATAGCCAGAGACCGCGAAAAGGCCCGGGATTCTGTATTGAGCTCTCTTTTAGCCTGCGGATTCGGAAAAGAAGTATCTGATGCCATAAATATAAGTGATGATTACCTTTTCGGAGGATACGGAAAATACGACGAGGCTGTTGAAAAAACAGTGCTTCAGCTTATGAATACTTACGGCATACCTTCAGATCCCTGCTACAGTGGAAAGGCTTTTTATGGCATGCTCAAGGAGATCGAAAAAAAAGGGCTTTCAGGAAATATACTCTTTATCCATACAGGAGGAACAGCAGGCTTTTTCGACATGCTGAAAAGACGGGAAGCATCGGAAAGGAGGCAGGGCTTTGGAGAAGGCAGGGGAGAATGATAATAAAGATATACTCGTCTCAATATCTTGTATAACATATAATCACGGAAAATATTTGAGAGATGCCCTTGAGGGCTTTTTAATGCAGAAATGCGATTTTAAATATGAAATATTGATACATGACGATGCCTCCACAGACGATACAGCTGAGATAATAAGGGAGTATGAGGCGAGATTTCCCGATATTATAAGACCTGTCATACAGAAGGAAAATCAATACAGCCGCGGGGTAAGGAATATAAGCGGGGTATTTAATTTCCCCAGGGCCCGCGGAAAATATATAGCCATGTGTGAGGGAGATGATTTTTGGACTGACCCTGAAAAGCTTTCCATACAGGCCGGGTACATGGAGGAGCATCCTGAGTGCGCCATGACCCTTCACAGCGCAAAAATAATGAGGCTTGACGGAGCATGGCATGAAAATGACGTCATAAGGCCCTACGAGTCAGACAGATTGATACCTCCTGAGGCTGTTATTTCAAAGCGGGCAAACTACCCTACGGTTTCGCTCATGATAAGGACAGAATATGCAAAGCAGCTTCCCGAATATTATTTCAGGTGCCCTGTGGGGGATATTCCGCTACACCTTTACATGGCCTCAAGGGGTACGGTTTATTATTTTGACAGGATGATGTCTGTTTACAGGGCGGGGTCGGAGGGCTCGTGGAGCAATGACATAGAGTCGGGAGAGAGCAGTGAAAAGTGGAGAGCTCACCTTGAAGCTATGAAGGAGCTTTATAAGGCCTTTGACATGGAGACCTCGGGAAGCTTTCATGATGCCGCCTGTGAGGCCTTTAACAGAGAAAGCTTTCTTGTAAGCCTTAAGCTCGATGACCTTTCAGTGCTCACAAAAAGGGAAAACAAAAAGTTTAAAGCAGAGCTTCCCGCCATGCAGAGAAGGCTGCTTTTGCTTAAATATTATTGTCCCTTTTTGTGGAAGCTTTTGAGAATTCTTTATTACAACTTGTTTACATTTTCCTGATAAAATCAATACTTTGTGGAAAAGGTATGTTTTTTGTGATAGATTATATTCAAATATCTGCGTTTTTACGACAAGGAGGTTAAGATGCACAAGAAAATCGGAACCGCATTGACGCTGGGCATATCAGTGGCCATGCTTATGCTTGCGCCTGTGGCGGCTTATGCGCAGAGCGGGATCATATGGGCTCCCGGTACAGAGGGCTACGAGAGGGAGCAGCAGAGGCTTGCCGAGGAGGCTGCAAAGGCCGAGGCGGAGGCCATAAGACAGTCGGAGCTTTTTCAGGAGGGCTCCGTAAAGGCTGACGATATACTGGGACTTGTCCCTGAGGTACATGCACAGATGATAAAGTCCGACGGAAATCTTACCGACGGATTTACTACAAATATGGATTTCTTTGCGGCTCCCGAGGGGGCGCTTTACGGCCTCAAGGTCAGGATGGGAAACGGAATAGGTGATGTATACTACAGGGTATACACAGCCGAGCACGGCTGGAGCAACTGGGCCATGAATGAGATGCTCACTCCCTACGGAGGGGATGGAGCCAAGGTCACAGCCATACAGATGAGGATGACAGGCTATACCCACAACCTCTACGACTTATATTACAGAGTAAAGCTCAACGACGGAACTGTCCTTGACTGGGCCCATGACGGACAGACCTCGGGAGCGATGGGCACAGGTCAGTACATAACAGAGATACAGATGAAGTTATGGAAGCACGGACTTCCTTATTTTGAGGGAACGCAGAACCATATGGCGGCCGCAAATTATGAGGGAGTCGTGACGGGAGCCGACGGCATAGTGCGTTACTCAACCTTTGACGGACAGCCCTATACAGGCTGGGCTTATAATGACAGGGACAAGTATTACTTTGTAAACAGTCAGGCTGTCACAGGCTGGCAGTATATAGACGGCTACAAGTACTACTTTGACGCTATGGGAAAGGTCGTCACAGACCTTGAGCCTGTTATAGGAAATCCCGGAGACTTTATCATAAAGCTGAATAAGGACATGAAGACTCTCACCATCTATACAAAGGACGGAGACAACGGGTACATAATCCCCTACAAGGTATTCCTTGTGACCATAGGACCCGACACTCCCATAGGAACCTTCAAGACCTATGCTAAATACAGATGGAAATTCATGCATGACAATATCTACTGCCAGTATCTCTGCAGGTTTAAGGACGGCTTCCTTCTCCATTCGGTAATATATATGGATCAGCCGGATTCCTATCATATGGATGCGGGAAGCTACAACTATCTCGGAAAGATATATTCCGACGGATGCGTGAGGATGAGATCCGGAGACGCCGCATGGATATACAATAATTGCCCTACAGGTACACAGATAACCATATACAATGACGAGTGGGTGACAGGTCCTTTTGACAGGCCGGCTATTGAACAGGCCATACCTATGACACAGAATTACGATCCCACCGATCCTGCCATTACAGGAGCATAAAAATATCGGCTGCCGAAAAAGAAAAAGCTTTGAGGCAGCCTTTTTTGGAGATTAAAATGGCTTCGGAGAAAAAGGTACTTACAAACTACAACTTTTTGAGGATATTGGCTATACTTATGGTTATATCCACCCATATGCTTGGACAGACCTATATAGCGGATGCCGCGACTGAGCCTGTGAGATGGCATGTAAGAGAGATAATAAGGACTCTCACCCTTACCTGCAACGGCCTTTTCTTTATGCTGAGCGGCCGCTTTATCATAGAGAAATATGACGGCAGGATATGGAGCTTTTATTGGGACAGGATAGTAAAGATAGGTATCCCTGTATTTTTGGTGACTACCTTCAATTACATATATATTTTCGGCTTTTCGCCGGATATAGCATACATAAAGAATTATTTAAAGCTTTTCCTTCAGGCGAAGGTGCTCGGATACCTGTGGTTTGTATTTGCCCTCGCCGGCTTTTACCTCGCTGTGCCCTTTCTCTCAAGAATGCTCAGGGGCATGCCCAAGGGAGAAAAGAAGGCGCTTATAGCGGTAAGCTTCATATATTTTCTTGTTCAGGATCTCTATCATCTTGAAGGAATGGAGCAGGTGCTCACCTCGTATATTTTTTACAGCTGGGTATTTTACTGCGTGCTGGGATACCTTCTTGACACTATAGAGCTTAAAAAGGGGCAGGAGATATTTCTCATAGCTTTGGGGGCCGTTGGACTTTTGATCTCCTCAGTAGAGGAATTTTACATTCCGGGAAAAAATGCCTACATTCACGATTATGCTCCCAGCATGATTCTTATGACAGTCTCGGTATATATCCTTGTGACAAGATACGGGAGCTTTATTACAAGGCATATTGAAAAGGGTATTAATTTTGTGGCAAGGTATATTTTCTTTGTATATCTCTTCCACGGATTTACGCAAAATCTTCTTATAATGAATATACTTACGGAGACTCCTGTGGGCTACGGGATGTGGATAGGGCTTACGCTTTTGTCCTTTTCCATGGCCCTCATAATGGCGATGATTGCCTATCACCTGATCTATAAGCCGTTTATTTTAAGGCTTATTCCGAAGAAAAAGGGAGCTTCCGAAAAAAAGGAAAATTATTCGGTAAAAAATGAAGGAAAATAACTCGGAACTCAAAAAAAATATAATCAGCGGCTTTTTCTGGAAGGCTCTTGAAAACGGCGGAGACCAGCTTATAACTTTTGTGATATCCTTGGTCCTTGCGAGACTTTTGGGACCTGAAAAATACGGCACCATGGCCCTTATGCTGATTTTTGTCTCAATAGCCAATGTCATGATACAGACAGGCTTTCAGACAGCCCTCATTCAAAAAAAAGAGGTGGATATAAAGGATTATTCTTCAGTCCTTTATCTGGGCCTTATAATGGCCCTTGTCATATATCTTGTAATATTTGCCATAGCCCCCTTTGCGGCGGAGTATTTTTCGGACGATGAGATCGGTCCGATGCTGAGGGTCCTTTCCCTTATGCTTTTTGCGGGAGCTGTGGTGTCTGTGCAGACCGCATATATCGCAAGGAACATGGATTTTAAGAAGCAGTGTGCGGCCACGGTCATAGCAGACATATTGTCGGGAGCCGCAGGTATATATGCCGCTCTTATGGATATGGGAACATGGGCTCTTGTGCTGCAGCAGCTCCTTAAAAACATATTTTTGATGCTGATACTTATGATGACCGTGAGCTTAAGGCCCGCCGCTGTATTTTCTTTAAAGCGTCTTTCATCACTTTTTTCCTACGGCTGGAAGGTATTGGTGTCGGGACTTATAGATACTGTATACAATAATATCTACACTCCTGTAATATCAAAGCTTTACAGCCCCATTACGACAGGCCTTTACAGCAGAGGCAATCAGTTTCCTCAGATAATAGCCAACTCCATGGCTCAGACCATGCAGGCGGTGATGCTGCCCGCCTTTTCAAAAAATCAGGACAGCAGCGATAACCTTGCCTCAATGCTTCGAAGGACCATAAAAATGGGGAGCTTTGTGATGTTTCCCATGATGGCGGGGCTAATGGCGGTATCAGGGCCTCTCATAGAGGTGCTTTTGGGGAGTGCATGGAGTGATTGCGCTCCGTACCTCATGCTTTGCGCCTTGGGCTACAGCGTATGGCCCATGCATGTGGCAAACCTTCAAGCCATAAATGCTCAGGGAAGGAGCGACATATACCTTAAGCTTGAGATAATAAAGAAGCTGACGGGTGCCTTTGTCCTTATTTTCAGCATAAACTACGGGATAATGATGATGATATTTTTAAAGTCGATATTTGACTTTGTATGCACCGTCATAAACGCAGCCCCCAACGGAAGGCTTATAGGCTACGGCCCTCTCAAGCAGTGGAGGGATGTGCTGCCCGAGTTTTTGGTATCCGCATTCATGGGAGCGGCAGTATATATAAGCTCCAAGCTTGTCTCAGGCCTTACAGGCGTGTTTGATTCGCCTTCGGGAGCTTTTTTTAAGGCTCTTGTACTGTTTTTACTTATTGCAGAGGGGGTGGCGCTTTACCTGATACCTGCTGTGATATTTAAGCTTGAAAGCTTAATCTACCTTACAGGAATCATAAAAGGCTATAAAAAACGCTGATAATATGCTATGATACAGACTATGAATATTTTACTTACAAGTGCGGGAAGAAGGACATATATGGTCGATTATTTTAAGAAGGCCCTCTCGGGAGGAGGGCTTGTTTTTGCGGCCAATTCCACCATGAGTCCCGCCTTATATAATGCCGACGGATATGTCATAACTCCGCTTATATATGACAGCGGGTACATACCCTTTCTCCTGGATTTCTGCAAAAAAAATGACATAAGACTTATAGTGCCTCTCTTTGATATAGATCTGCCTGTCCTTGCAAGACACAGAGAAGAGTTTTTGAAGGAAGGAATATTTGTGCTTGTATCTGATAAGGAGACTGTGGATTCCTGCAATGACAAGTATGGGATGTACCTTAAGCTGTGGAGGGCAGGCATCAGATGTCCCCATACGGAAATAAGCCTCTCTCAGGCAAAGCTTGCAATAAAGGCTATGACTATGAGCTACCCGGTAATGATAAAGCCGAGATTCGGTATGGGCTCTATAGGTATACTTAAGGCATACAACAGAGACGAGCTCAAGGCCTTTTATGAGAGCTGCAAAAGGAGCATAGGCAAAAGCTATCTGAAATATGAATCAAAGGCCTATGCCGATGAGTGCGTGCTGATACAGGAAATGAGAGAGGGAAACGAGTACGGACTGGATATTATAAATGACCTTGACAAAAATTTTGTTACGGCTGTCATAAAGAAAAAGCTTTCCATGAGGGCGGGTGAGACAGATGAAGCTATTATACTCGGACCTTCGGATGAGGAGTATGAGACTCTTTATGACCTTTCAAGGTCTGTATCCGATGCTTTCGGACATATAGGAAATATGGATGTGGATGTGATCATGAATCCCGACAATATGTGCCCCTATGTGATAGATATGAATGCCCGCTTCGGAGGAGGCTATCCTTTCTCGCATCTGGCGGGGCTTGATCTTCCTCGGGCTGTAGTTGAGTGGCTTGAAAATGCTAAGGCTGATCCGGCCTGCTTTAATACAGTTTGTCACACACACGGATATAAGGATATGGTGATAAGGAATGCTCAAAGACAGTGAAAAGATCCTTCTGATAATACCGGCATATAACGAGGAAGAAAGCATAGAGCCTGTCGTGGATGAACTTATAAGCTCATATCCGGAGCTTGATTATGTGGTGGTCACAGACGGCTCCACAGACAATACGCCTGTCCTTTGCAGAAAAAGGGGCTACAATATTCTTGAGCTTCCTATAAATCTGGGACTTGCAGGCTGCTTTCAGACAGGCATGAAATATGCCAAAAAACATGGCTACAAGTATGCGGTACAGTTTGACGGCGACGGACAGCACAGACCTGAATACATACTACCTATGAGAGACAAGATGAGAGAGGGCTACGATATTGTACTGGGGTCGAGGTTTATCGGGCTTGAAAACAGTATGGGAGGTATGAGGAGCCTCGGCTCAAAGCTCATTGCCCTGTCCATAAGGCTTACGACCGGGAAAAGGATCACGGATCCGACCTGCGGACTTAGGATGTACAACAAAAAGATGATTGACGCCTTTGCCGACAATTTGAATTATGCACCGGAGCCTGATACCATATCATTTCTTGTGAAAAACGGGGCAAAGGTTGCGGAGGTCCCGGTAAAGGTGAGAGAGCGGGAGGCGGGAGAATCCTATCTTAAGCCTGTCAATGCTGCAAAATATATGATGAGGATGCTGATATCCATCCTTATCATACAGAATTTCAGGAAGACCTCGTAAAACAGGTGAAAAATGAATAAAAGCATAAACAGGGATCTGTTCTGGAATACGGCGGGAAGCCTTATATATGCTCTGTCGTCTATGATACTTGCCTTTTTTGTCATGAGAGTGGCGGGGGCTTCTGACGGCGGAATATTCGGCTTCGGATTTTCCACCTTCGGACAGCAGATGTTCATAGTGGCATATTTCGGAATAAGACCCTTTCAGATAACGGATGTAAGCAATGAATACAGCTTTGGAGAATACAGGAGAGCGAGAATACTCAGCTCTCTTGTTGCTGTATTTATTTCAGCAATATTTTTGTCGGTGCTGTTCTTTTCAGGGGAGTACAGCGCATACAAATCGATGGTGATAATGCTTCTTGCCCTGTCAAAGACAGCGGACGGCTTTGCCGATGTGTACGAGTCTGAATGCCAGAGAGCGGGTAAGCTTTATCTGGGCGGAAAGGCGCTGTTTTTAAGAACTATATTTGTTATGGCGGTCTTTATGACGGCTCTTTGGCTTACAAAAAGCCTGCTTGCGGCTGCCGTATGCGGAGTTTTGACACAGATTATCGGATTTTTCTCCTTTAACGCACGGTTTTTAGGGGAGTGCAGGGAAAATATAAGTACGGTCGTTAAAAAAGGCAAGTGCCTTAAGATATTTAAGGACACGGCGTTACTTTTTGTGTCGGTATTTTTGGATTTTTATGTTTTTTCTTCGGTAAAATACGCCATAGATCTTTCCGCAGGAAGCGAGGCAAGCGGTATATTCAATGTGCTGTTTATGCCTACAAGCTTTGTGTATCTGGTGGCTAATTTTATCATAAAGCCCTTTATGACCACGCTTGCTTCCGCCTATGAGCTTAAGGACTACGGGAAATTTTCTGAAATAAGCAAAAAGATAAAGCTTGTCATAGCGGGACTTATAGTTGTTTGTGTGCTGCTTGCCTTTATCCTTGGCGGACCTGTACTTAAGCTGGGAGAGCTTATTTTGGGAGGGGAGTACGCGGGAAGCCTTTACCCCCATCGATATGCCTTTGCGGTAATAATAGCAGGGGGCGGGTTTTACGCCATGGCAAACTTTTATTACTACCTTCTTGTCATAATGAGAAAGCAGAAAAGCATATTTGCAGTGTATCTTATCACAGCGGTGATAGCTCTCATCCTCTCGGATCTTGCGGTCTCGGGCTTTGGAATAGAGGGGGCCGCTGCAGGCTATTGCATACTTATGATAATACTCATGATAAGCTTCTGTGTTCTTTCAAGGTGGGGAGCAAAGGACGGGTATGAGAGGAGGGACTGACATTATGCCTGAAAAAGGCTTTAAGGCGGACATTATAATCCCTGTTTATAAGCCCGGAGAGTTCTTTATAAAGCAGATCGGGATATTAAAAGAAAACGCCGCTGATATAGAGAGGATCATAATAATAAATACCGAAGAGAGCCTTATGGAGAAGTCTGTACTCGATGCTACAGATAAAGCGGACAAGGCGGAGGATTCGCCGCTCTTCGGGAAGATCGACCTTATCCATATAAAAAAAGAGGACTTCGATCACGCTGCCACAAGAAGGCTTGGGGTCTCCCTTTCAAATGCGGAATTTTTTGTCTTTATGACCGACGATGCCATACCTGAGGATGATACGATATACGAGCTCCTTCAGCCCTTTAAGGATGAAAAAGTGGCTATGTCCTACGCAAGGCAGCTTGCGAGAGACGACTGCAGAGAGGCGGAGCGCTTTACGAGGAGCTTTAATTATCCCGATGAAAGCAGGATAAAGACAGAAAAGGACGTAGAGAGACTGGGCATAAAGGCCTTTTTTGCTTCGGATGTCTGCTGTGCTTACAGAAGAAGTGTTTATGACAGCCTTGGAGGACTTGTGGAGCATGCTGTTTTTAACGAGGACATGATATACGCGAGGAAGGTGCTTAAAAACGGCTACGCCATATCCTACAGTGCGAAGGCTCGGGTCATACATTCTCATAATTACGGACCTGCCGCACAGCTTCACAGAAATTTCGACCTCGGACTCAGCCAGGCCGAGCATCCGGAGGTCTTTTCAGGCATAAGGAGCGAGGGAGAGGGCATAAGGCTTGTTCGTTCCACTGCCGTTCACCTTATAAAAACGGGACATATGGCGGGGCTTTTCGGACTTTTTATATCATCCGCGTCAAAATACGCAGGATATCTTTTGGGAAAAAATTACAGGAAGCTTCCCAAAAGGCTTGTGAGACTGCTTTCCGGAAACAAGACCTATATAGATAAGTACATAAATGCAAAAAGGTAATGTAAAAGGATAATAAAAAACATAATGTGAAAAGAGAGGCATTAAAATATGATGACGACACTTTTCAGGATAGTCCTCATAATCGCTTCTGTGGGGACCTTCGCGGTTATAGTTCAAAAGATCAGACGTTCAAGGATGAGGATAGAGGATTCTATATTTTGGGTAATACTCTGCCTTATGTTCGTTGTGTTCGCCCTTTTTCCGAGAGTTGCGGATACTTTGGCGGCTATGCTCGGAATATACTCGACGGCGAACTTCCTCTTCCTCTTTACAATCTTCATTCTGATAATGAAGCTGTTTTCCATGAGTATAACCATATCGGTGTTGGAAACAAAGCTTAAGGAGCTGGCTCAGAATGAGGCTCTTGAAAAACATGAGGTTCAAAACGAAAAAGAAGAGGATATATAATGAAAATTCCGGAAAAAGCTGAAAAAACATCAAAAAAAAGAGGCCTTAAAGCCTTTTTGACAGTGCTTTTTGCCGCGGTGCTTATTGCAGGGGCCGTGGAGCTTTTCTGTGAGTCGGCGCTTATCTTTAACAGCGACAGGGGAATACATGAGCTTTCCTCCGAGAGACTTTATTTTTCCGAGTCCGGAGAAGGACCGGTATTTGACACCTCGGGACTTTATACAGATAAGATCGTATTTGAACTGGGCGGAGAAAGCTATGACGCTTCGGGAAACAGGTATCCTGTTGAAAATGAGAGCATGGAGCTGTCTGTACATATAAAATATGAGGGAGACGAGGACTTCACTACCTTTTATGACAGTCAGCCCGCATTCCTGAGTACAGAGGTGATAAATGTTTTCGACCACGGTGAGCAGGGGCTTTTTGATAAAAAAAGTGTGGATGAAGTGCGGATATATATAGAGTCTGTCCCTGCAGGTGCGGATGCTTCCGACGAGGCATATTCCGGGAGAGATCTTTCGGGAATATACATATCAAAGGCATATGTGAAGAATGTTCCCGAATTTAATATATACAGAGCATTTACAGTATTTTGCGCCTCCTTCCTCCTTATCGGGGCGGCGGTGTTTTCAGGAGTACTTATAAAAAATCCCCACATCGCCTTCTTTTTCATATGTGTGCTGAGCGGCCTGGCGATGACAGCGGCTCTTCCGCAGAACAAGGTGGGAAATGATGAGGAGACCCATCTTCAGGCTGTCATGGACATGGCCTCGTTTCCGAACGAGATGCACATATCCGACGGAGTTTTAAATCAACTTATGGTAACTGATTTCAATAATCCTAAGGCTCAGCCTGATACCATAGAGGAGAGAAAGATATATTCGGAAAATTTAAACGGCGCCTGCAATTATAAGACAGGCGAGAGGAGCCCGGATTTCCATACCCTGCCGAACAGGATGCCCGCATATGCCGCATCGGCTATCGGAGTAAAGGCGGCAAAGGGCCTTGATGCTCCATGGACATGCCTGATAGAGGCGGGAAGAGTGATGAATCTTCTCATGTATGCAGTGATCATGACCCTTGCCATAAGGCGGATACCCTGCGGGAAATTCATTATGATGGCGGTGGCACTATTCCCCCAGAACCTGTTTTTGGCGTCGACATTTTCCTATGACCCTTTTATAACAGCAGCGATATATCTGGGACTGGCCTACCTTATGGAAGAGATGCTGAATCCCGGGCGAAGGATAAATCCCAAAAATCAGGCCATAATGGCTATAGCTCTCTTTGCGGGATGCATGGTCAAGGCGGTGTATGCGCCCCTTATGCTTACAGCCCTTTTAATGCCGAAGGAAAAATTTGAAAAAAAGACCGGCCTTTGGATCTACAGGGCGGTGATAGTGCTTCTGTTTTTACTGTTGATAGCGAGCTTTATAATGCCCACTGTCATCGCACCTTCCGATACGGGAGACATAAGGGGAGGAGCGACCTCGGAGGTATCTCAGATAGACTATATACTCGGAGACCCTGTCGGGTACGCCGTAATACTTATAAGACAGATGATACTTTGGATACCGCAGTGCTTCTTCGGTCCGGATTGCACTACTTTTATGGGGCATATAGTGACAGGAGACGAGGGCTTTAAGGGATATTATCCCGTTGTCCTTCTCATACTACTTACAGCTATAGTCACAGACAGGAAAAATAAAGCCGAAAAGAGCCTTTGCGGTCTGCAAAAGCTGTGGATCTTCCTCATGGTGGGAGCGGCCTGCGTTCTTATATGGACAAGCATGTATGTGGCATTTACTGTCCCCGGGGCGAAGGAGATAGCGGGAGTGCAGGGAAGGTACTTCATACCGCTGATATTCCCTCTTTATATCCTTATCAACAGATCTGTGGGAGGGCGCGTCCTTGCAAGGCAAAATGATATATGCTATTATTTATTAATAATTTCGGAGGCTGCAGTGGCTATGATAAGCGTTTGGAGCTGTGCGGTCTCTGTGTTCTGCCTGTAAGATATCAGAAGGCAAAAAATAATTAAAAGAGGAAAAGAAAATGGGTAAGATAAAGGTTACGGAATGCGCATGTGACGGAGAAAAGATAGAAGGACTTTATGTGATAGAACCTACCGTCTTTAAGGACGAGAGGGGATATTTCATGGAGACCTACAATAAAAATGACTTTACAGAGGCGGGACTTTCCATGGACTTTGTACAGGACAATCAGTCATGCTCGGTAAAGGGAGTCTTAAGAGGTCTTCATTATCAGAAGGAATACCCTCAGGGAAAGCTGGTCAGAGCGATAAGAGGCACAGTATTTGATGTGGCTGTGGATCTCAGACAGAGCTCCGAGACCTACGGAAAATGGTACGGAGTGGAGCTTTCAGAGGAAAACAAAAAGATGTTTTACATACCCGAGGGCTTTGCCCACGGCTTCCTTGTCTTAAGCGACATTGCGGAGTTTGCTTACAAATGTACGGATTTTTACCATCCCGGAGATGAGGGCGGGCTTATCTATAATGACAGCACGATAAATGTTCAGTGGCCTATACCAGAGGGAATGGAGCTTATAATGTCTGAAAAGGACAAAAAATGGGGAAGCCTCAAGGATACCTTTAAGTTTGCATAAAATTCGGGTTAAGCTTAGGTAAAGTCTATTGACGGATGCCCGCACTTAAGGATTAAATATTACGTGATCAGGAATTACAGCTGATGAGAAGCATAACACATTTATTAAGAGACATAATTTCAAAAAGAAAAATGATATGGGATCTTGCAAAGGCGGATTTCAGGAAGCGCTTTGTGGGTTCCTATTTCGGGATAGTGTGGATGTTTGTACAGCCTATAGTTACAGTGCTGATATTCTTCTTTATATTCCAGCTTGGAATGAAATCCACACCTCCTGTTCCGGATACGCCATATGTGATATGGCTGATTCCGGGACTTGTGCCGTGGTTTTACTTTCAGGAAGCCCTTCTCGGCGTGACCAACAATCTTCAGGAATACAATTATCTTGTAAAAAAGGTGGTTTTCCCTGTAGAGCTCCTTCCTATAATTAAGGTGCTCTCGAGCCTTTTTGTTCATTTCTGCTTTCTTTTGATAATGGCGGTGGTGTTCCTTGTGGCGGGATACACTCCGAAGATAAGTTGGATACAGGTATTCTATTATACTGCAGGAGCTACAGTCCTTGCTCTGGGACTCGGATATATCACCTCCTCTGTGAACGTGTTTTTTAAGGATATGTCTCAGATAGTGGGGATATGCCTGCAGTTCGGCATGTGGCTTGCCCCCATAATGTACTGGGACGGAATGTTTACTCAGGAGCATCCGTGGATGGCCCCCATATTCAAGCTCAATCCCTTCTACTACATAGTAGCGGGCTACAGGGACAGCATGCTGACAGGAAACGCCTTTTGGGAGAGACCCCTTAACACCTTATATTTTTGGATAGTGACCATAGGGATCTTCTATATCGGGCTCAAGATATTCAATAAGCTCCGTCCTCATTTTTCGGACGTGCTTTAACGAGAGGAAAATCATGATAAAACTAGCGGCAGTTCTCATAACAGTTATAGCCTTTCTTATATTCAGCATACCGGTTTTGATTTATGAGTGGGCCATAGGGAAGAAGGACCCTGAAAAAAAGGGCAGGCATTGTCTGAAAATAATTCAGAGCGTATTCAGATTTCTTCTGAAGCTCTCGGGCACACATATAAATGTCACAGGCACGGAAAATATTCCTGAGGATGAGGCGGTCCTTTTTGTGGGGAACCATCGCTCGGACTTTGATATACTTATAGCCTATATTTTTGTAAAGACGGAGACCGGATTCATAGCGAAAAAAGAGATAGGCAAGGTCCCTCTCTTAAAGCAGTGGATGGAAAATATAAAATGCCTTTTCCTTGACAGACAGGATGTCAAAAAAGGCATGCAGACCATTGTGGATGCAGTGAATCAGATAAAGTCAGGCATATCCGTATGGGTATATCCCGAGGGCACAAGAAATAAGAGCGAAGATCCTTCAGAGCTTATGGAATTCCATGAGGGCAGTCTCAAAATAGCAGTAAAATCCAAGTGTAAGATTATTCCTGTGGCTATGCTGGGCACAGATGAGATATTTGAAAAGCATTTTCCCAAGGTGAAGTCTGCTGACGTAATGGTGAGATTCGGAAAGCCCATAGTGCTTGACGAGCTTCCTCAGGAGGTGAAAAAGCACCCGGGAAAATACACGAGAGAGCTGATCTCAGATATGCTCAAGGAGATGCAGGAGGAGTACCGGAAGGAGCGTGATTAAATGGCATATCAGATATTTGCCGTTATCAGGGTCGGAAGCCTTGAGCAGGAGCTCAGCATCTACGAGATAGGCGGAAAGAAGGAATTCCGCAGAATAGACAGAATAATAAACAGGCTCCCTGTAGGGAGGGAGACCTTTGAGCTGGGCCGTATATCTTATGAGAGCATGGAACAGCTCTTTGACGTATTAAAGGGCTTTACCGAGATAATGAAGACCTACAGGGTAAACGCCTACAAGGCCTATGCCACCTCGGCCTTCAGAGAGGCGGAGAACTCAAAGATAGTTACCGACAGGATAAAGGTAAGAACAGGTATAAGCATAGATGTGGTGTCTAACTCGGAGCAGCGTTTTATAAACTATAAGGCCATAGCCGTAAAGCCCGATATAAGCTTTAATGAGATAATAAAGGACGGCGCGGCAATAATAGACTCAAGCTACGGTGGTATACAGATATCACTTTTTGACAATGACAAGCTTGTGTCTACGGAGAATCTACCACTTGCCTCGGCAAAGATAGCTGAGACAGTGGAAAGCCTCCCCATAACAAGAAGTCTTATGGTGGAGGAGATAAAAGAGGTAATAGACGCCGAGCTGACAAGCTATAAGAGGCTGTATCTGAAAAATAACACCATAAATACCTTGGTGGGCATAGGAGAGAGCACAGATTATCTTTTCAGAGGAAGATCTCCCGTAAACGAAGGCGTGATATCCGTAGATGCGGATCAGGCACTTAGGCAGTGCGAGGAATTTATCGCCATGGGTTCCTCAGGTATAGAGGAGAAGCTTCAGATAAACAGAAGTCTCTCGGACGCTCTTTTGGTAAGCTCGGTAATATATAAGCGACTCATAGAGCGCTTTGGAGCAAAGAAGGTCATATTCCCGGGAAGCGGCTTTTGTGACGGAGCGGCGGCAGAGTATGCGGAGAAAAATAAGCTCGTAAAATTCAAGCATGATTTTGACGAGGACATAGTAGCCGCCTCCAAGAACATGGCAAAAAGGTACAAATGCGATACCGAGCACTCCCGTCTTGTGGAGGAATATGCTCTTAAAATATTTGACGGAATGAAAAAAATAGGCGGATTTACAAAGAGGGATCGCCTGATACTCAGGATAGCCGCCATGCTTCACTCCTGCGGAAAGTTCATAAACATAAAGAACTCGGCATGGTGCGGCTACAATATAATCCTTTCCACAGAGATAATAGGCCTCTCCCACAGAGAAAGGGAGATCACCGCAAGTGTTGTCATGTACAATACCACGGAGTTTGACTACTCCATGACGGATAACGACGAGGATCTTATAAGGACAGCAAAGCTTACGGCGATCCTTAGGATAGCAAACGCCCTTGACAGAGGTCACAAGAACAAGCTCGAAAATCTCAAGGTCACTATAAATGAAAAGGAGAAGAAATTTATCATAAGTGCTTCTTCAAAGGAGGATATGACTCTTGAGCGTATGGAAGTGGACGGCAAAGCCGGATTTTTTGAAGAAATATTCGGTTACAAGCCTGTTTTTAAGCACAAGAAAACACTGTAGATCTGTTGCGGGAGGAAAAAACTATGCCTGATAATAAAACTTTATCGGATAAATATATAAACAGAGAGCTGAGCTGGCTCGAATTCAATCAGAGGGTCCTTGAGGAGGCGAGAGACAGAAGCCTTCCGCTCTTTGAGAGACTTAAATTTTTAAGCATCACAGCATCTAACCTTGACGAATTTTTCATGGTAAGAGTGGCTTCGTTAAAGGACATGGTCCATGCAGGATACAAGAAGACCGACATTGCGGGAATGACTCCCTCGGAGCAGCTTGAGCGCATATCCGAGAGGACTCACGCCATGGTGGACATGCAGTACTCCACATATAAGAGAGGACTTATACCGGCCTTAAAGCAGGAGGGACTTACAGTTATAGGAGAGCATGAGGAACTCAGTGAGGAAGAGGCTGCCGCAGTTGACACCTATTTTGAGGAGATGGTGTATCCTGTGCTTACTCCCATGGCTTTTGACTCCTCAAGACCCTTCCCTCTTATCCTCAACAAGACTCTGAATCTGGCCGCCCTTGTGAGGAAAAAGGGTGAAAAAAAGGATGATGAGGCGGAGTTTGTCATGGTGCAGGTGCCTTCCGTCCTTCCCAGAGTCGTGGAGCTTCCGGAGTCCTCGGACGAGGAAGGAAAGCCCATAAGGAAAGTCATACTTTTGGAGGAGATAGTTGAGAGAAATATCCAAAAGCTCTTCCTTAATTATGAGATAATATCAGCCCATCCCTTCAGGATAATGAGAAATGCGGATTTCGAGCTTGACGAGGACGATACGGAGGATCTCCTTGAGGAGATAAAAAAGCAGCTTAAAAAGCGTCGCAGAGGAGAGGTCATAAGGCTTGAGATAGAGGACAAGACCGACAAGCGCCTTTTGAAGATACTCAAAAAGGAGTTTGAGATCGAAAATGACGATATATACATGATAAACGGACCTCTTGATCTCACCTTCCTTATGAAGATGTACGGACTTGAAGGCTTTGACAGGCTTAAATATAAAAAATACACACCTCAGCCTGTGCCCGAGCTTATGAACGACGATGATCTGTTCGAAAACATAAGGAGAGAGGATATATTCCTGTACCATCCCTATGAGAGCTTTGAGCCTGTAATAGAATTTGTAAAAAATGCGGCAAAGGATCCCAAGGTGCTTGCCATTAAGCAGACACTTTACAGGGTAAGCTCCACATCTCCCATAATTGCAGCCCTTGAGGAGGCGGCGGGAAACGGAAAGCAGGTCACTGTTTTGGTGGAACTCAAGGCGAGATTTGACGAGGAAAACAACATAGTATGGGCAAAACGCCTTGAGAAGGCGGGATGCCATGTAATATACGGACTTGTGGGACTTAAGACCCACTCAAAGATAACCCTCGTGGTGCGCTATGAGGACGATGGCATAAGAAGATATGTACATCTCGGAACAGGAAACTACAATGACTCCACAGCAAAGCAGTATACAGACTGCGGTATCTTCACCTGCAACGAGCGCATAGGCGAGGACGCCACGGCGGTTTTCAACATGCTCTCAGGATATTCGGAGCCCGCAAACTGGAACGAGCTTATAGTAGCGCCCCTTTGGCTCAGAAAGAAGATGCTGAAGCTGATAAACAGGGAAGCGGACAACGCCGCTATGGGATTACCTGCATCCATCACCGCAAAGATGAACTCTCTCTGCGACAAGGAGATAATAGACGCTCTCTACAATGCTTCATCAAAGGGAGTAAAGATAGACCTTATAGTGAGAGGAATATGCTGCCTGAGACCCGGGATCAGCGGCCTCAGCGAAAATATAAGCGTGCGCTCTATAGTCGGAAACTTCCTTGAGCATGCGAGGATAATGCGATTCGGAAACAACGGCGATCCTCTTTACTTCATGGGCTCTGCCGACTGGATGCCCAGAAACCTCGATAAAAGAGTCGAGATCGTCTTCCCTATCCTTGAAAAGGAGGACAAGGAGAAGGCCGATCACATCCTTGAGCTTGAACTTCAGGATAATGTCAAAGCCTCTGTAATGAATCCTGACGGAAGCTATGAGAAGCAAGACTTAAGAGGAAAGAAGAAGGTGGACAGCCAGCTTGAATTTTGCAGGGAGGCTGTAGAGGCCGCCGAGCACATAAGGAAAATGAAGAGCCCCGAGGTCACAAGGACCTTTATTCCCTGCGAAGCGGAATAAATATCGAATTTTGTAAGCAAATTTTAATGGCGCTGAAAGGAGTTAGGCCTTATAATCGTATATATAGCAGTAAAAGCGGAAGGAGATATATATGCCTGAGATAAATATACTTGTAGTCGATGACGAAAAGGAGATAGCGGATCTTGTGGAGATATATCTTGTATCTGACGGATATAAGGTCTACAAGGCGTCCTGCGCGGAGGAGGGCCTCCGCATACTTGCACAGGAGGACATACATCTTGTGCTTCTCGACATTATGATGCCCGGCATGGACGGTATCTCCATGTGCAAAAAGATCAGGGAGGACAGTAATGTTCCCATAATAATGCTGTCCGCAAAATCGGGAGATCTTGACAAGATAATGGGACTGGGGACAGGTGCGGACGACTATGTCACAAAGCCCTTCAACCCTCTTGAGCTCACTGCGAGAGTAAAGTCACAGCTTCGCAGATACACTCAGCTGAACCCTAATAATACTGTGTCTGACAGGACAGCGAATGAGATAAACATAAGAGGACTTTCCATAAACAAAGACAATCATAAGGTGACCATAGACGGGGACGAGATAAAGCTTACCCCCATAGAGTTCGATATACTTTACCTCCTTGCTTCAAATCCCGGGAAGGTGTTCTCCACTGATGAGATATTTGAGAAGGTGTGGAACGAGAAGGTCTATGAGGCCAACAACACAGTTATGGTCCACATCCGAAGGCTCAGGGGAAAGATGAAGGAGGACTCGAGACAGGACAAGATAATAACTACTGTTTGGGGAGTTGGATACAAGATTGAAAAGTAGAAAGGATATCAGCAAGAGATATCACACAAAGCTTATTATAAACATTATAGTCGCGGCAATAATCACATGCCTTACAGGAGGCCTGCTCATTTTTAACATGGGCAGGCTTATGGGCTTTATTACGGGCAATTTTCAGATCCATACAGATGAAGCCTATACCTACAGTCCTGCAGGCGTGTTTTTGTTCCTTATAGCGGGAATTGTGCTTTTCTGCTGCGTTTTCTGGTTTTTGCAAAGAAATGAGACAAAGTATATTAACATGCTCTCCGACGCTATGAAGAGAGTGGCAGGGGGAGACCTTGACACGAAGGTGGAGATAAAGGGCGACGACGAGTTCTCCGGCATGGCGGAAAATCTCAACAAGATGACGGACGAGATAAAAGAGCTTTTAAAAAGAGAGAGGGAGTCGGAGCAGAGCAAAAATGACCTCATAACCAATATCGCCCATGATCTGAAGACTCCTCTTACATCTATAATAGGTTATCTTGAGCTTTTATCGGGAAAAAATAAGGTAAAGCTCACTCCCGAGCTCGAAAAGAAATATCTTGATATAGCCTACGGAAAATCCCGAAGGCTCGAGCAGCTCATAGAGGACCTTTTCAATTTCACAAAGCTGAGCTACGGAAAGATAACCATGAAGGTCAGCTATGTGGATATAGTAAAGCTTTTGGAGCAGCTTTTGGAGGAGCAGTATCCCGCATTTGCGGAGAGAGGGCTTTCCTATGAGCTGAGGACAAACGTGAAATCCCTTGAGATAACGGCGGACGGAAATCTTTTGGCGAGGCTTTTCGATAACCTCATAGGAAACGCCATAAAGTACGGTGCAGAGGGGAAGCGGGTCATAGTAAAAATAAACGCTCAGCCTCAGACAGTTGAGGTAAAGGTCATAAACTACGGCTATATTATCCCCGAAAAGGATCAGCCTCTTATATTCAACAAATTTTACAGGGTGGATCAGTCCAGGTCCACAAACACGGGAGGTACAGGTCTCGGACTTGCCATAGCTAAGGATATCGCGGAGATGCACAGCGGAAGCATAAGCGTTCAGTCGGACCTGAACGGAACGGTATTTACTGTAAGACTTAAACGACATTTCAACAAAAATAATGAGAATTTTGTGAGGGCATAGACCCTCCTTTGGAGCTTATGAGCATAAAGAAGACAGGACTGTCAATTTTATATGCGCTGATCATTTCACTCGGGTCTGTCGGAGCAATCCCCGTATCGGCGTCTCAGCTCTCTATTGAGACGGAAACCTTGGGAGCGGGAACCTCGGTGGAGTTCTCTCAGATCCCCGCTGAGAAAGAAGAGGTGGAGCTTTCCTTAAGCTACGGCTATCAGAACACGGCAAAGCCGAGGCGCCTTCTCCCTGTGAGGATGACGATAAAGAACAATCGCGACACTGCCCTTACGGGAAGGGTGGAGCTCTATATGATAGAGAGCTCCGACATGGTCTACTGCTACGAATATCCTGTAAGCGTCGAGGCATCAGGCGAGCAGAAGATAAGCGGCAACATATCCATCGGCGAAAATGTGGGAGAGCTATTGGCCGTACTCAAGAACGACAGCGGAGCAACTCTCAGGGAAGAGACTGTAAGGCTGAATATAGACAGCTCGGGTCCCGCGCTTTTCATAGGTATAATAAGCGACGATCCCACAAGCCTCAACTTCATGTCAGGAGTCAGCTTAAACAACACCGCCCTTAAGGCAAGGACGCTTTTTTTGAATGCGGACGAGCTTCCCACGACTGAGGATGGCCTTGACCAGCTGGATGTAATAGTAATAAGCAACTATAATGTCAATCTCCTTGATGACGAGGTTATAAGCGTAATATGGGATTGGGTGGAAAACGGAGGAATACTGCTTCTTGGAACAGGAGCAAGGCATAATCCCATCGGAGATTTTATGGAATACCTTCCCGAAACCATTATCGGAAGTCCGGAGATAAGGCCTGTAAACATGGGCATAAGATATTCAACTGAGGGCCTTGAGGGAGCAATACTCAATATTCCCGTGAACGATGTATACATAGACGGCGGCATACAGAAGCTTACAAGCGATGATGTGGCTGTGCTGACTACTGTAAAGGTGGGAGCGGGCACAGTGGGAATAACCGCTTATGATCTATGTGATATTTCGGAATTTTGCAAGGAACAGATATCCTACACGGACGAGCTTCTCACCTCGCTTATAGGAAGCGCGGGGATAGGAAGGCTCTCAAAGACCATGGAGTCGGGAAGAGATGAGTACAGTGAGATATCAAGGCTTATAAATGTCGGAAATGTGGACAGCTTTCCCAACCTCACGTTGTACCTTCTGGCGGCCCTTGCCTATGTACTCCTTGCAGGGCCCGGGTTGTATATTTTCCTTAAGCAGAGAGGACTGAGCCATATATACGGCCTCGGAGTTATAGGCGCCTCAGTGACGGCATCGGCTCTCATCTGGTTTATGGGTATGGGAACAAGGCTTGACGGGCCTTTTATAAATTTTGCTTCAATAAGGGAGATAAGCCCGGAAGGAGAGTCAGAGACAGACTTTATAGGAATAGCCTCTCCCTACAACAGCTCGGTGAGGATAGGCCTTGATACGAGCTATACAGTAAGGCCCATAATCGGAGCGGACGAAAGCGGAAAGAGCCTTTCGGGAGCTGTGACGGACAATACCTTAAAGCGTATAACTGTTGATTACGGGAAAGACATGACCTATGTTGAGACACAAAATATGAAGCCCTTTACCGAGGCTGTGTTTGAACTCAATAAAAGTGAGAAAAATACTGATGAAAATCCCATAAGCTCGGAGCTTTATATATTTGACAGGAGAGTCGAGGGAAACATTTCCAATAACAGTGAAGAGAACCTCAAAAATGTTACGCTCCTTCTCTATGGGGGAGTACTCAAGATAGGAGACATAGGGGCAGGTGAGAGCAGACGCATTACAGGGGGAGAGATAAGCTTTGCCCCCACAGGCATGCCGTATATAATCGGAAACTACGTAATGGGTGTGGATGATGACAGCCGCAGCTCCGACAGGGAATATATGTCGGACCTTTCGGGAAGCGGGCTTATAGAATATTATATGGAAAACTCTCTCGGCGACTATTACGGAGGAGCAAAGCTTATAGCCTTCAGCGAGAATGAAGATGCCCCGGGAAGCCTTTCAGATTCGGGAACGGACTGCTACGGTACCACACTTATTGCGATGGACGCGGGAGCAGGCTTTGAGCACAACGGGGAGGTATACAGGGTGGCGCTTTCCGAGGAGCCGAAGCTCATTTCCGGGGAGTATAATGTCTACGACAATACCACAGGCGGAAATGCGGCAGTGATACTTGAATATTTCCTTGGCACTGACGTTAATATCACAGGGCTTGAGTTCAACAGCCTTTCGGAGGAATTCGAGGGGATGAGGGACAGAGACCAAAACGCGCTTTACGCTTTTGACGGGGACATAGCCCTCTACAATTACTACACAAGCTCCTACGACAACATGGAGAGCGGAAAGATGAGTTTTGATGCGGACGAGCTCACAGCTTATCTGTCTCCCGGAAACTCTATCACAGTGAGGTACATCCCCAAGGAGAGCACCTCGTCAGATGCGGCGGTATTTCTTCCGATACCCGCCATAACAGGAGAGAAGCTATGATCCTGTCAATGAGAAATATAAAAAAATTTTACGGAAAGTTCTGTGCCCTTGACGGGCTCAACCTCGAGATAGAGGAGGGAGCCCTCTATGGCTTCGTAGGCCCCAACGGAGCGGGAAAGACCACGGCCATAAAGATAATGACGGGAATAATGTATCCTGATGAGGGTAGCGTTATTATAGACGGCATGGAAACAGGCACGGACAACCGGAGACTCAAAAAAAAGATAGGCTATGTGCCGGACAGCTTCGGCGTATACAACAATCTCACGGTATCCGAATACATGAGCTTTTTTGCCTCCTGCTACGGAATAGACGGACTGAGAGCCGAAAAGAGGATAACAAGGCTCCTTCAATACATGGGCATAGAAGACAAGGCCGATTTTTATATAGAAGCCCTGTCAAGGGGAATGAAGCAGAAGCTTTCCCTTGCAAGGGCTCTGATACATGATCCGAAGCTCCTTATAATGGACGAGCCCACTCTGGGACTTGATCCGAGGACAAGATTTGAATATAAGCAAAAGCTTTCAGAGCTCTCGGAGCTCGGAAAGACCATACTCATAAGCTCACACATACTCACAGAGATATCGGAGATGTGTACGGACATAGGCATAATAGATCAGGGAAGCATGGTCATGAGCGGAAGGCTGACGGATGTGATGAAGATGGTCACATCTCAAAATCCCATTATAGTGACGCTTTCATCAAAGATAACCCAGGCCATAAAGCTTCTTAAGGAAGAAAAAAATGTAAAGTCCATGAGCATAAAGGGCAATGATCTTTTGATAAATTTTGAGGGCAGCAGAAAAAATGAGGCCGAGCTTTTGGCAAAGATGATAGACGCGGGGCTACCTGTGGTAAGCTTTTCAAGAGAGAAGGGCTCCCTTGAGTCCATATTCATACAGCTTACGGGTCATGATGAGGAAAGGACAGTGCTTTCATATGAAAATCAATCCGATCTTTAAAAGAGAGATAATGGTTAGCTCAAGAAGCAAGAGCCTTCCCGCCCTTATCTGTGGAGTGAACATACTGCTCTTTGCGGTCACTCTTATAGGTGCCTCCGGAGTGGTCACCGCCATGGAGGTCAGCGCGGAGAGCGACTACAGCTCATTTTTAAGGATATACGGGCTTGTAGTGCTCCTTGAATTCCTTCTGCTTCTCTTTATAACGCCGTCCCTCACAGCGGGAGCCATAAGCTCCGAGCGTGAGCGGGAGACCTTTGATCTGATGCTGACCACACAGATGAAGCCCTCGGAGATAGTCTCGGGAAAGCTTATGAGCAATCTTTCCTTTATAATAGTGCTTGAGATATCCTGTATACCTGCGGTGCTTGTTGCCCTCATATACGGAGGGGTCACAGTCAGAGAGATAGCCGAGCTTCTTGTTATCTATACCCTTGAGGCCTTTGTATTTATGTCTGCGGGAATGTTCTTCAGCTCAGTTTCAAAGAGCACGGCCAGGGCCTCCGCCTTCACCTACGGCTTCCTTGTTTTTCTTTGCTTCGGAACTGCCGTAATAAGCATGCTACTTGCAGTCATAAGCGGCGGAGGAAATGTCTTTTCCCTGGTGATACTTCTCATAAATCCGCTCATAAATGTCGCCAATATCGTGGCGGGACAGATGGGAGAGACCGCTATGCTCTCGGAGGCTGCATCCCGGGTGTTTGCAGGCTATCACAGCGGGCTCATCGGTTTTTGGAGCATTATAAGCACCTTAAGCCAGCTCACTATGGCGGTTATTATGATCATAGCTTCGGTGATAAATATAAGCCCTCGCAGAAAAATAAGAAAAGAGCTTGATTTTGAATAAGTTTGCCGGTATACTGTAGCGGCAATAAATAAAGGATTTATCCCTTGTTCAGAGTGATGGAGGTACAGAGGACCTGAGAAGTCACGGCAACCCCGCATGCGGAAGGTGCCCACCTGAGCGAAACTTAAGTTTCGAACAACAAGGCGTCGTATGACAGTCAACCCGTGTTCGAAAAGCACGGGTTTTTCTTTTGCTCCGCTCCTAAGGAGGGATAGACAGACGGAATTTTTCCGCAAAGATTCGGAAAGGAGAATTTTATGAACAGAGAGAGACATTTCTTTACCTCGGAGAGCGTTACCGAGGGACACCCCGACAAGATGTGCGACAAGATCAGCGATGCCATACTTGATGCTCTTCTTGAGAAGGACCCCATGTGCAGAGTGGCCTGTGAGACGACCTGTACTACAGGACTTGTGCTGGTAATGGGAGAGATAACCACAAGCGCATATGTCGATATCCAGAAGATAGTGAGGGAGACCGTCAGGGAGATAGGCTATGACAGGGCAAAATACGGATTTGACTGCGATACCTGCGGAGTCATAACAGCCATAGACGAGCAGTCCTCGGACATTGCCATGGGTGTGGATAAATGCCTTGAGGCAAAGGAGAACCTCATGACAGACAGCGAGATAGAGGCCATAGGCGCGGGAGACCAGGGAATGATGTTCGGCTACGCCACAAACGAAACTCCCGAGCTCATGCCTTACCCCATAATGCTTGCTCACAGGCTCACAAGGAGGCTCACCGAGGTGAGAAAGAGCGGACTGCTCAAGTATTTGAGGCCCGACGGAAAGAGCCAGGTCACAGTTGAGTACGATGAAAACGGAAAGCCTGTAAGGATAGATGCCATAGTAGTTTCCGCACAGCACAATGAGAGCGTTACTCATGAGGAGATCGAGGCGGATATAAGAAAGCATGTGATAGAGCCTGTTATCCCTGCGGACATGATGGATGAGGACACAAAGATATTCATAAATCCCACAGGAAGATTCGTTATAGGAGGACCTCAGGGAGACTCCGGACTTACCGGAAGGAAGATAATAGTGGACACCTACGGCGGAATGGCACGCCACGGCGGCGGAGCCTTCTCAGGAAAGGACCCCACAAAGGTGGACAGGACGGCAGCCTACGCCGCAAGATATGCGGCAAAGAATATCATTGCCGCAGGCCTTGCCGAAAAGTGCGAGATACAGCTCAGCTATGCCATAGGAGTCGCTCAGCCAACCTCTGTCATGATAGACACCTTCGGAACAGGAAAGGTATCGGAGACAGAGCTCACAAAGGCTGTGAGAAAGGTTTTTGATTTCAGGCCTGCAGGAATGATAAAGATGCTTGACTTAAGAAGGCCCATATACAAGCAGACCGCCGCATACGGACACTTCGGAAGAGACGACATAAACCTTCCCTGGGAGGCTACAGATAAGACCGAGGAACTCAAAAAAGCCCTTGGCATCTAAAAGGAATGGTGTATAATGAAAAAAATAATTCTTACAGGGGGAGGCACGGCGGGACATGTGACCCCCAACCTCGCCCTGATCCCCGACCTGAGGGAAAGGGGATATGAGATCTTATATATAGGCTCGTACAAGGGCATAGAAAGAGAGCTTATTAAGGATGCCGGAGTAGAGTACAGGGCCATATCCTCGGGAAAGCTCAGGAGATATTTTGACCTTAAGAATTTTACGGATCCCTTCAGAGTATTAAGAGGATATCTTCAGTCAAGACGCATAATAAGGAAATTCAAGCCTGACATCATCTTTTCAAAGGGAGGCTTTGTGGCGGTTCCCGTAACCCTTGCGGCAAAGCATTACAGGGTTCCCGTCATATCCCATGAATCGGACATGACGCCGGGACTTGCCAACAAGCTCAGCATGCCCTCTGCCACACGCATATGCTGCAACTTCCCTGAGACTATGAAGTATCTTCCGAAGGATAAGGCCGTCCTCACAGGCTCTCCCATAAGGCGGGAGCTCCTCTCAGGCTCAAGGGAGGCGGGACTTTCCTTTGCGGGACTCTCCGGGGAAAAGCCTGTGCTTCTTGTGATAGGAGGAAGCCTTGGCTCCGTGAGAGTGAATGAAGCCATAAGGAGCATACTTGACAAGCTGTTAAAGGATTTTGATATTATACATATCTGCGGAAAGGGAAATATTGACGCAGGCCTCACAGGAAAGCAAGGGTATGTTCAGTATGAGTACGTATCCAAGGAGCTCAAGGATATATTTGCGGCAGCCGACATAATAGTCTCAAGGGCCGGAGCCAATGCCATATGCGAGATACTTGCCCTTAAAAAGCCCAATCTCTTGATACCGCTTTCCGCAAAGGCCAGCAGAGGAGACCAGATCCTCAATGCGAGATCATTTGAAAAGCAGGGATTTTCAAAGGTGCTTGAGGAGGAAGACATATCCGACGAGAGACTCTTAAAGGATATTGCAGAGCTTTACAGAGACAGGGAAGCATATATCTTAAGGATGAATGAATCAGGACTATCCGACGGAGTTGAGACTATAATAAGACTTATAGAGGAAGTTATATCGGAAAAAGCCGATAAAAAGGCGCAGGCTTAGGTTTTAGGGAGGATAAAAAGATGGCTAATTACACCATAACCATACAGCGTGAATTCGGAAGCATGGGAAGGACCATAGCGAGGAAGGTGGCTGACAGGCTCGGGATCAAGTTTTATGACAGAGATATAGTTGAGAAGGTCTCAAGCATGCTGAACCTTCCGGTATCGACAGTCAGCAACGAGGAGGAGAATGCAAAGTACGGACTTATCCCCTTCATAAGAAAATTCCCTCTGGGAACCGATGACGAATATATGCAGGATATGATATTTTCCGTGCAGAGGGATGTAATACTTGACCTTGCCAAAAAGGAAAACTGCATAATCGTAGGCCGCTGCTCTGATGCCATACTCGAAAAAAAGCCCGATAATTTAAATATATACATTTATGCCCCCTACAAAAAAAGGCTTGAAAACTGCGTCAATTATCTTGAGATGACCCCGCAGGAGGCAAAGCACATGATAGCAAGCGTTGACAAGGCGAGGATAGCATACCACAAAAAATATGCGGGCTTCCTTCCCTCTGATGAGAAGCATCATGACCTTATGATAAACTCGGCTATCATGGACCTTGATTATATTGCGGAGATGATAGTTTTTGCCGCGGAGAAAAAATTCAATATAAGTGAACATCCGGAAATAAGGATATAAAATGATATGAAAGGACATAAATGTCCGGCATAAAAACTCTTTTTTCCGGAGGGCGTGTCCGATAAAACACACTAACGCTTTGTAGTGATAAAATTCTTGACAATTTTGTAACGAAAATATATAATATTCTTGTGCTACAGGCAAAGACAGAAGTTATTTATCGACAGACATGAGCAATAAGCTCGGAGCTTTTTCCGAGCTTTTATTTTTAAATTTTTTTCGGAAAGGTGTGATGCAAACTTATGGCTGAAATCGTTAGAGTTGAGAATCTCTGCAAAAATTACGGGGATTTTGAGGCGCTTAAGGATATAAATCTCACTGTCAATGAGGGCGAAAAGCTTGTAATAATAGGCCCTTCAGGCAGCGGAAAATCCACCCTTATCAGATGCATAAATTATCTTGAGGAGCCCACCAAGGGAAAAGTCTTTATAGAGGGCAAGGAGGTAAACAGAAAAAACCACAGGGAGATGGCAAAAAATTACTCCGCCATGGTCTTCCAGCAGTTCAATCTGTATCCGCATCTTACAGTACTTGAAAATCTTACCCTTGCTCCAATAAAGCTTCAGCATGTAAACAAGAAGCAGGCTGAGGAGGAGGCCTTTAAGTGCTTGAAGCGTGTAGGCCTTACGGATAAGGCCAACATGTACCCCAACCAGCTTTCCGGAGGCCAGCAGCAGAGAGTAGCTATAGCAAGAGCTCTTTGCACAAAGCAAAAGCTGATACTTTTTGACGAGCCCACATCAGCCCTTGACCCGGAGATGGTTCAGGAGGTATTGAATGTTATGGTGGAGCTTGCAAAGGAAAATATCACCATGATTTGCGTTACCCACGAGATGGGCTTTGCAAGACAGGTTGCGGACAGAGTTATCTTCGTTCACAGAGGGCAGATCGTCGAGGAGGGAACTCCCGAGCATTTCTTTACTAATCCTGAGCATGAGAGAACGAAGGCATTCCTCGGAAAGATACTTCATTAAAATATAAAAATTGTATGGATGACAAGGGAGCTATCCCCATCCGAAAGGAGAAAAGTATGAAAAGATCAGTATTTAAACGTATCGCGGCAATGACACTTGCAGGACTTATGGCTATGTCACTTTCAGCCTGCTCAGGCGGCGGAAGCTCCGACGGACTTGCCGCTATAAAGGAGAGAGGCGTTTTGAAGGTCGGAGTAAAGGCCGATGTTCCCAAGTTCAGTCTTCAGAAGACAGACGGAAGCGGATACGAGGGCTTTGAGGATGACCTTGCATATGAGATAGCAGGAAGGATATTCGATATGACAGGCGAGGAGGCAAAGGCCGAGGACAAGGTAGAGTTCCAGGCTGTAAACGCCAAGACCAGAGGTCCCCTTGTGGAGAACGGAGAGGTAGACTGCGTTATAGCTACCTTCACCATAACCCCTGAGAGAAAGGAAACATATAATTTCTCACCCGCATATTATACAGACGCTGTAGGGCTTCTTGTTCTCAAGGATTCGGGAATAAAGGATGTTGAGGACCTTGACGGAAAGATAATCGGAGTTGCACAGAGCTCGACATCTCAGGCTGAGTTCGAAAAGTATAAGGAGGAGAACGGAGTCAAGGCTACTCCCACCTTCCAGGAGTTCGCTACTTATCCCGAGCTTGCTCAGGCTCTCGCGGCAAAGCAGATAGATGTTTTCTCGGTAGACGGAGCTATCCTTGCCGGATATGTAAATGACACAAATGAGCTTCTTGATGTGAGATACGGAGAGCAGGAGTACGGTATCTGTTCCAACAAGGAGAATGAGGAGCTCAGCGAGCTCATCAATACCACAGTTCAGGAGATGCTTGACGACGGCTCAATGGATGCGCTTCTTGAGAAGTGGGGACTTTAAAATTTCGAGGTAGATCGTGTTAAAAGGATTATTTAACGTAAACAGGTGGCAGAGGCTCCTTGAGGCCTTGCCGGAATACTACATTCCCGGGTTCCTTATGACCTTAAGGACCGCCCTCTGCGCCTTGATACTGGCTCTGATACTTGGTGTGATATTCGGTATGTTCTCCACATCAAGGTCAAAGATATTGAGGGCCATATCAAGGGTATATATAGAATTTTTCCAGAACACGCCCCTTGCACTTCAGGTGGTATTCTACTACAGCTGTCTCCCCATACTTTTGGGAGGAGGCGGCATGAGGATACCCAAATTCGTGCTCGGAGTAATGGGCGTGGGAATATATACAGGAGCATATATGTCCGAGGTAATAAGGACGGGAATCGAGGCTATCCCCAAGGGACAGACCGAAGCCGCCTACTCTCAGGGCTTTTCATATATGCAGACCATGAGGTATATCATCTTTCCTCAGACTATAAAGATAATCATGCCTCCCCTTGCAAACCAGGCGCTGAATCTTGTAAAAAATACTTCGATACTTGCCATGGTTGCAGGAATGGATCTCATGTACTTTACGGATTCATGGGGCTCCAACACGGGATATTTCGCACAGGCATATTTTACCTCGGCCCTGTTCTACTTTATAATATGCTATCCTATCGCAAGGCTTGCCAGATACCTTGAGATAAGGGCGATGAGACAGCCTGTGGGCAAAAGACTTCTGGAGGAGGTAAATGCAGATGGCGGAGCAAATTAGACTGATATTTACCCCCGACAATTTCACCTTCATGATGAAGGGACTGGGAATGACTGTAATGATTTCCATAGGCGCGGTCTTTTTCAGTATATTATTCGGAAGCCTTTTGGCTCTCATAAGGACATATGCCAAGGGGAAGGCGTCGATACTTGCAAAGATAGTTGCGGCTTACACGGAATTTTTCCGCTGTACCCCTAACCTTTTGTGGATACTCTGGATATATTTTACAGTAAAGGGAGACAAGGTCTGGGTTTCAATATTTGCCATCACACTGTTTACCTCGGCTGTAATGAGCGAGATATTCAGAGGAGGCCTTAATTCCATTCCCAAGGGACAGTTTGAGGCGGCGGAGTCTCAGGGATTCTCCTTCCCCCAGACTATAGTCTACATCGTATGGCCTCAGACCTTTAAGAAGGTCATACCGGCACTCTTGAGCCAGGTCATCACTGTAATAAAGGACACCTCGTTTTTGAGGATGGTAGACATAGCGGAGTTCATGAGAAACTGCTCTGTAGTAATGGGAACACTCTCGGATGTGAGAGGAATGATGATACTTTATGCCTTTGAGGCACTTTGCTACTTTGTCATATGCTTCGGTATAAGCATTGCGGTGAGACGGTACAGAAAGAGTCTCGGATAAATAAAAATAACGGAGCGCTGTTATATCATTAACTGTTAAATGATATAATAACGCTCCTGTTATTTCCGTCATAAAATCTTATTTATCTTTCCGACTGAAAAGTTTTAAATATTAAATAATAAATTCAACAAGAAAATAATCACATCCGCCGCAAATATCACGGCAAGTACAGTAAATATTACCCTCAGTCTCCTGTCGGAAAGCCCTGACAATAGCCTTTCAAAGAAGGGCTGAATTACATACAGTATTACCATACCGCCTATGCCGAACCTTATGGAAGGATTCAGTGCTATGCGCCCCTCAAAATTGAAGGCAAATCTTCTGTAATCCCAAAGCCAATTCCCGTGTGTAAATTCCATGATATAGCTTGCACAAAGCTCAGTCAGAGTAGTTATAATTACTATTGCCAAGAAAACTATAAATGGAATAACGGATATTTTAAATCCGGGGACGCCGAGAAGAAGCTTTCTTTTTCTTAAGCCCGACAAAAGAAATATCAGAAAGCAGGCCCCGAAGCCGTATACTATGCAGTAAGGCCCAAAAAGGACGCCTCTGTCGGAGTATCCCCATCTGTATACGACAACCTCCAAAAACACTTCATAGACCCATCCCAAAAACGAATACAAAAGAAAGCAGATGAAATATTCACATAGCCTTCTTCCACCGGAAGCCCTCAGAGCATCTTTCGGTTTATCGTACTTATCATATACCATATGGCTCATTCTTAAAAACGCTCCGCTATAGCAGCTGAGAGCTTTACGGAATTTTCTATCGCCTTCTTCTCAAAGACCTCGTAGTCCATGTGAGAAGAATTGTCGGCGCTGTCGGATATGGCCCTTATTATAAGGAAGGGAACCTTATTGACATGGCATACATGAGCTATGGCTCCGCCCTCCATCTCGCAGCAAAGTCCGTTAAACTCATTTCTCAGATAAGCTCTCTTCTCGTCAGAATTTACGAATGCGTCTCCTGTGACCACTCTTCCCTCAAAAAAGCTGATATCCGAAAGCACAGCCTTTGCCGCATCAAGAGCCTTTTTTTTAAGGATTTCATCCGCTTTAAATGAGAAGACCTCCATCTGTGGAATCTGTCCCATGGGATAGCCGAAGGCTGTGGCGTCCATGTCATATTCGACCGCATCCTCCGAAAGCACCAGATCCCCTATATTTATCCTTTTATCAAGGGAGCCCGCTATACCTGTGTTTATGATTGCCTCCGGATGGTAGCAGTCTATAACCATCTGGGTACACATAGCCGCATTCACCTTGCCTATCCCGGCGTCTGTGATCCCGACCTTTGTACCCGAAAGCATGCCTGTATATACCTTGTGTCCCGGGTGCTCATGAACCTCTGCGGACTCAAGCATAGCCACAAGCTCCTTTATCTCAGCCTCCATAGCTCCTATAAAAAAAAGCATGTTTTATCCTCCTTGAAAGCATATTCGGTAAAAGTATGTTAAGCTTTATTTTTTAAATAATAGCATGACCTGCAGTCTGATTCAACGTCTTCAATAAACTGTTGATAAAACCCGAGGTGCTAATGTATAATATTTCTGATATGCAGTACTATATGCAATAAATTCATAAAGTTTTTCCGGGAGGTAGAAAAATGAATTCAACAGATACAAGATCCGTAAATGCCATAAGGGTCCTTTCTGCAGATATGATCCAGAAGGCAAATTCGGGACATCCGGGACTTCCCCTCGGCTCCGCGGCTATGGCCTATGAGCTTTGGGCTCATCATATGTCCCACAATCCCAAGAATCCCAAGTGGATAAACAGGGACAGATTTATACTCTCGGGCGGACATGGCTCCGCCATGCTCTACTCACTTCTGCATCTTTTCGGCTACGGCCTTACCTTAGATGACTTAAAGAGCTTCCGTCAGCTGGACAGCCTTACTCCGGGACATCCCGAATACGGACATACAGTAGGCGTGGAGGCGACCACAGGACCTCTCGGAGCCGGAATGGCTATGGCTGTAGGAATGGCTATGGCAGAGGCTCATCTCTCGGCTGAATTCAACAAGGACGGATACAATGTTATAGACCATTACACCTTCGTGCTTGGCGGAGACGGATGTCTTGAGGAGGGAATCAACTACGAGGCATTCTCAACAGCGGGAACACTTGGCCTTTCAAAGCTTATAGTTTTATATGACAGCAATAAGATTTCAATCGAAGGAAACACAGATATTGCCTTTACTGAGGATGTAACCGAAAGAATGAAGGCCATGGGCTTCCAGACCTTAGATGTTGCCGACGGAAACGACCTTGAGGCAATAGGCAAGGCCATAGAGGAGGCAAAGGCTGATAAGGAGAGGCCTTCCTTTATCACCGTACATACAAAGATAGGCTTCGGTTCACCCAAGGAGGGAATGGCTTCAGCTCACGGCGAGCCCCTCGGAGAAGAAAACATACTTATAATGAAGAAGAATCTCGCATGGGATTCTGAGGAGCCCTTCTTTGTACCCGATGACGTTTATGCAAATTATAAGAATCTCACCGAGGCGCTTTCCGAGAAGGAAGCAAAGTGGAACGAGCTCTTCGGAGAGTACTGCAAAAAGTTCCCCGAGATGAAGGCAAAATGGGACAGCTACTTCTGCGATGACGCCACAAAGCTTTACGATGATGAGGAATACTGGAGCTATGAGGACAAACCCCAGGCCACCAGAAATATATCAGGAGACATAATCAACAAGCTTAAGGACAGATTCGAGAACCTTATCGGAGGCTCAGCGGACCTTGCTCCTTCAAATAAGACAAATATGAAGGGAGCGGGAGATTTCTCAAAGGACAATTACAGCGGAAGGAACCTTCACTTCGGAATCAGAGAGCTTGCCATGACCGCCGAGACAAACGGAATACTCCTTCACGGAGGCCTGAGAGCATACTGCTCGACCTTCTTTGTATTCAGTGATTACATGAAGCCCATGATAAGACTCGCTTCTCTCATGAAGCTTCCCGCAATATATGTCCTTACCCATGACAGCATAGGAGTCGGAGAGGACGGTCCCACTCATGAGCCCATAGAGCAGGCTGCTCAGCTTCGTTCAACACCTTATGTACACTTATGGAGGCCTGCGGACTATACAGAGACAGCTGCCGCATGGTATAACGCTATGAATTCCGAGGGACATCCCACAGCCCTTGCTCTTACAAGACAGAACCTTCCTCAGCTTGCAAATTCCACAAAGGAGGGAGCTTTAAAGGGAGGATATATCATAGAGGATTCTGCAAAGGCTGAGCCCGATGTTATACTTATCGCCACAGGTTCCGAGGTAAGCCTTGCTATAGACGCGAAGGCTGAGCTTGTGAAGGACGGAATAGACGCGAGAGTAGTATCAATGCCCTGCATGGATATATTTGAGGAGCAGACCGAGGAATACAAGGAGTCAGTCCTTCCCAAGAACGTGAGAAAGAGAGTCGCTGTAGAGGCACTTTCCGATTTCGGATGGGGCAAGTACACAGGACTTGACGGAGCAGTGGTAAGCATGCACGGCTTCGGAGCTTCGGCACCTGCCGATAAGCTCTTCAAAAAGTTCGGCTTTACAGTGGAGAATGTTGTAAATACAGTTAAGTCCATTATGTAAAATTTCCAAAGTCATAAATGACAATATGTAAGATTTCCAAAGCTGTAAATGACAAGCTGTAAAAATTATATAAGGACAAGCTATAAATTATAAAAGAAGGTAAAAATATGAACAGAGTAAACCTTAACTATTCAAAGCTCGCAGGCTTTGTGAGCGAAGACGAAATAAAAAATTTCAAGGCATTGACAGAGACAGCAAGAGACATACTTGTAAATAAGACAGGTGCGGGAAATGATTTTCTCGGCTGGATAGACCTTCCTGTAGACTATGACAAGGATGAGTTTGCAAGGATAAAGAAGGCCGCCGAGAAGATTCAGTCTGATTCAGAAGTGCTTGTTGTGGTCGGAATCGGAGGTTCATATCTCGGAGCCCGCGCCGCGATAGAATTCCTCACAAACTCCTTCTTCAACACACTTACAAAGGAAGACAGGAAATATCCTCAGGTATTCTTTGCGGGAAATTCCATAAGCTCAAAATATTTGAAAGACCTCCTTGGAGTTATAGGAGACAGAGATTTCTCCATAAACATCATCTCAAAGTCGGGAACTACCACAGAGCCCGCCATCGCCTTCAGAGTGCTTAAGGAAAAGCTCATTGAAAAGTACGGTGAGAAGGAAGCTGCAAAGAGGATATACGCTACTACAGACAAGGCCCGCGGAGCATTAAAGAAGCTTGCCGATGAGGAGGGCTACGAGGAGTTCGTTGTTCCTGATGATGTAGGAGGAAGATATTCAGTGCTTACAGCTGTAGGACTCCTTCCCATAGCTGTTGCAGGCTGCGATATAGACAAGCTCATGGAGGGAGCCGCTTCCATGAGAAAGCTCTGCCTTGAGAATGCTTACGAGGAAAATGACGCCCTCCTTTATGCCGCATTGAGGAACATACTCCACAGAAAAGGAAAGATGATAGAGATCACCGCAAACTACGAGCCGAGCCTTCACTACATCTCAGAGTGGTGGAAGCAGCTCTACGGAGAGTCCGAGGGCAAGGATCAGAGAGGAATATTCCCCGCATCCGTAGACCTTACAACAGACCTTCATTCAATGGGACAGTTCATTCAGGACGGCTCACGCATACTTATGGAGACAGTCCTTAACGTTGAAGAGAGCCCTGAGACCATAGTCCTTAAGGAAGAAAAGGTCGATACAGACGGAATGAATTACCTCAAGGGAAAGACCGTTGACTTCGTAAACAAGTCCGCAATGAACGGAACAGTGCTTGCCCATACCGACGGAAGCGTTCCCAACATGATAATAAATATCCCTGAGGAGAACGAGTATTATCTCGGACAGCTCTTCTACTTCTATGAGTTCGCCTGCGGCGTGAGCGGATATATACTCGGAGTAAATCCCTTCAATCAGCCAGGCGTTGAGAGCTACAAGAAGAACATGTTCGCTCTCTTGGGAAAGCCCGGATACGAGGAGCTTTCAGAGGAGCTCAAGAAAAGACTTTAAAAACGGATGTTGTCGCAGCGTGATATTTGATGTATAATGAACAATCGTTAAAAAAGTTTTTAATATAATCAAATCAAAATCAGGAGGTAGACTTTATGTCAAGACTTGTTCCGGCAAAAGAAATGCTTGATAAAGCCCTTGCGGGAAAGTATGCTATAGGCCACTTTAACATCAACAACCTTGAGTGGACAAAGGCTGTTCTCACAGAGGCTCAGGAGTTGAATACAGCTGTGATCCTCGGAGTTTCCGAGGGAGCAGGCAAATATATGTGCGGCTTCAATACAGTTGCCGCTATGGTAAATGCCATGATGGAGACTTTGGATATAACTGTCCCCGTTGCCCTTCACCTTGATCACGGCTCATATGAGGGATGCTTAAAGTGTATAGAGGCAGGCTTTTCATCAATAATGTTTGACGGATCACACCTTCCTATAGATGAAAACATAGAGAAGACAAAGGAGCTCGTAAAGCTTGCTCACGACCACGGAATGTCAATAGAGGCCGAGGTAGGAGCTATCGGAGGCGAGGAAGACGGAGTAGTGGGAGCGGGAGAGTGCGCTGATCCCGAGGAGTGTGAGAGGATCGCATCTCTCGGAGTTGACTTCCTTGCAGCGGGAATCGGAAACATCCACGGAGTATATCCTCCCAACTGGAAGGGACTTTCATTTGAGACTCTTGCAGCTGTAAAGGAAAAGATAGGTGAGCTTCCCCTCGTCCTTCACGGAGGAACAGGAATCCCCACAGACCAGATAAAGAAGGCTATCTCTCTCGGAGTTTCAAAAATCAACGTAAACACCGAGTGCCAGCTTGCATTCGCTGCAGCTACAAGAGAGTACATCGAGGCCGGCAAGGACAGAGAAGGAAAGGGCTTTGACCCTCGTAAGCTCTTAAAGCCCGGCACAGAGGCTATTATGGCTACTGTTAAGGAGAAGTGCGAGATCTTCGGAAGCATCAACTCCGCAAAATAATTAAAAAATAAATTGAATTTGGCGGAAATCATACCTGTATCATACTTTTTGCGGGTATGATTTTCCGCTTATTTCTGTTTGATATCCATATATAATATTAAGGAAAGGATACCTGAATATGCCGGGAAAAAATATGATTGACGAGATCTTCGGCTGCGATGTCTTCTCACGCAAGGTAATGAGAGAAAGGCTCCCTGAGGATGTATATAAGAAATTGATAAAGACCATAGAGGACGGAACCGAGCTTAAGCCCGAGATAGCGGGGATCGTGGCTGAGGCCATGAAGAACTGGGCTGTTGAGCACGGTGCTACCCACTTTACCCACTGGTTCCAGCCCCTGACAGGAGTTACAGCGGAAAAGCACGACTCCTTCATTTCGGGAGTCGATGACGACGGACAGGCTATACTCAAGTTCTCCGGAAAAGAGCTTATAAAGGGAGAGGCTGACGCATCCTCATTCCCCTCAGGCGGACTCAGAGCGACCTTTGAGGCGAGAGGCTACACAGCATGGGATTGCACCTCCCCCGCATTCTTGAGAGAGGACGCCATAGGCGTGACTCTTTGCATACCCACAGCCTTCTGCTCATATACAGGAGACGCCCTCGACAAGAAAACTCCTCTCTTAAAGTCAATGCAGGCGGTAAACGACCAGGCATTAAGGCTCATAAGGCTTTTCGGAAACACCACATCAAAGAGAGTTACGGCACAGGTAGGCCCCGAGCAGGAGTACTTCCTTATAGATAAGGAAAAATATCTTAAGAGAAAGGATCTCATTTATACAGGAAGGACCCTCTTTGGCGCGAACCCCGCCAAGGGACAGGAGCTTGATGACCATTACTACGGCCCTATCAGAGAGAGAGTCGGAGCCTTCATGGATGAGGTCAATCATGAGCTCTGGAAGCTCGGCGTAACAGCCACCACCCAGCACAATGAGGCGGCTCCCGCCCAGCATGAGCTGGCTCCCATATATGCGGAGTGCAACCTTGCGGTGGACCACAACCAGATAATAATGGAGACCTTAAAGAAGGTCGCCAACAGACACGGCCTTGCGTGCCTCCTTCACGAGAAGCCCTTCGCGGGAGTAAACGGTTCAGGAAAGCACAACAACTGGTCCCTCTCCACCGATGACGGAATAAATCTCATGAGCCCCGGAGAGACACCTCATGAAAATATCCAGTTCCTTCTTATACTTGCATGTATGCTCTCGGCTGTAGATAAGCACGCTGACCTTCTCAGGATGTCTGCGGCAAATGTCGGAAACGAGCAGCGTCTCGGAGGCTATGAGGCTCCGCCCGCAGTTATCTCTGTGTTTGTCGGAGAGCAGCTTGAGGACGTTATAGAGCAGCTTACCTCAACAGGCGAGGCTACTCACAGCAAGCAGGGAGGCGTATTCACTACAGGTGTAAGGAATCTTCCCGACTTTGACAAGGACGCCACAGACAGAAACAGGACTTCGCCCTTTGCCTTCACCGGAAATAAATTCGAGTTCAGGATGGTGGGCTCCTCGGATTCCATATCATCCGCAAATACAACACTTAACACTATTGCCGCAGAGGCCTTTAGGGACGCTGCGGACGAGCTTGAAAAGGCCGAGGATTTCAATCTCTGTGTGCATGACCTTATAAAGAGGCTTCTCAGAGAGCACAGAAGGATAGTATTTAACGGCAACGGATACGCAAAGGAATGGGAGGAGGAGGCCGAAAGAAGAGGCCTTCCCAATATCAAGTCTATGGTAGACGCCATTCCCGCCCTTGTGACCGAGAAGTCAAAGAAGCTCTTCGGAGAGTTCGGCGTGTTTACGGAGAGAGAGCTTGAGTCCAGAGCCGAGGTCGAGTACGACATATACAGCAAGGCTATAAATATAGAAGCAAAGAGCATGGTAAACATTGCCGGAAAGCAGATAATCCCTGCAGTATCCGAGTATATAGGCGCGGTAGCAGGAAATATGAACGAGATCAGAAAGGCCTGCCCTCTTGCGGACGTCACCGTACAGACAAAGCTCATAGAAAGATGCAGCGAGCTCCTTACTCAGATGTATGAGGCAAGAGAAGAGCTCATAGCCGCGAGAAAGGAAGCGAAGAAGCTTACAGACAGTAAGGAAAGAGCTAATGCTTACCATTCCAAGGTGGTCCCCGTTATGGAGAAGCTCAGGACTCCTGCTGATAAGCTCGAAATGATAGTGGACAAGAAATACTGGCCTATGCCGAGCTACGGAGACCTGATGTTCGAGGTTTAAAGAGTAAGAAAAAGTAAGACAATCCAAGATACAATTTTGACTGTAAAAATAGCTTACAGATTGAAATTTATAAGGAAAAGTTTATATAATTAAAAAAGAGGAAAGCTTTCGCGTGATGATACGTGAGAGATTTCCTCTTTTATTTTGTTCAAAAATATTGTATAATCCGAAATTATGAACAGAAAAGTAATTTTATTAAGGACAATAACAGAACATCCGGGAATTACACAGAGAGAGCTTGCAAGGCTTTTGGGGCTTTCTTTGGGTGCGGTAAACGGACTTTTTAAGGAATGCATAGCCGAGGGCTATATTGCGGGAGGAGACAAGAGAGAGGTCACTGCAGAGGGCTTCGCTTTTTTGGAGAACTTTAAGGTGGACAGAGCTCTCGTCCTTGCGGCGGGCTTCGGCTCGAGATTTGTGCCTATCACCTATGAGATGCCGAAGGGAATGATAAAGGTATTCGGCGAGAGGATGATAGACAGACAGATAGAGCAGTTGCGTAAAGCGGGAGTTACCGATATAACCGTCGTAGTAGGATATATGAAGGAAAAATTTGAATATTTAAGAGACAAGTACGGCGTAAAGCTCCTTTATAATCCCGAGTATACCTCAAAGAATAACCTCGCTACCATATGGCATGCGAGGGAGCTGCTTTACGGAAAGAATTGCTACATCCTTAGCTCGGACAACTGGATCAGAGAAAATATCTACCATAAATATGAAGGCGGAGCATGGTACTCGGCAGCCTTCTCCGAGGGAGACACCGGAGAATGGATAATAAAGACCAACAAGAAGGGCCGAATAACAGACGTAATGGAGGGCGGCAGAAATTCGTGGTATATGTATGGGCCCGCTTATTTTTCAAAGGAATTTTCCGAGAAATTCTTGCCTGTCCTTGAGCGCTATTATGAAATACCGGGAACGGAGCAGTTCTACTGGGAAAATGTGCTCATGGATATGCTTAACGGCCTTGCCGGAAAGCGCATAACAGCATACTTCGGACATGTGAAGGAGGCGGAGAACTGCTCTGACATAGAGATGTACATAAATCCTCAGCCCGAAAATATGGTGTATGAGTTTGAAAACCTTGAGGAGCTGAGAAGCTTTGACGAGAGCTACAGAGAGGATTCGGGCTCGGAGGCTATGAAGCTTGTAAGCAGCGTATTTAAAGTTCCTGAATCTGATATCATGAAGATACGCTGTCTTAAGTCGGGAATGACCAACAAGTCATGGCTCTTTTCCGTGGAGGGAAAGCAGTACATATGCAGGATCCCCGGAGAGGGAACGGAAAAACTCATAAACCGCAGGGAGGAGGCCGCCGTATACGAGGCCATAAAGGATACAGGCATTACGGAAAGGCTTGTATACCTCGACCCTGAAACAGGCTACAAGATATCCCGATACTATGAGGGCTCAAGGAATGCCGATGCGAGAAATATCGCGGATGTAAAGGCATGCATGACAAAGCTTAAGGAGCTCCATGAGAGCGGCCTTACAGTGCCCCATTGCTTTGATATAGAAGAAAAGATACGCTTTTATGTGGGACTTTGTGAGGAAAACAAGGCAAAGGGCTCTGAGTCAGCCATACCCTTTGAGGACTTCCCCGAGGTATACAAAGAGGAACTTGAACTCTGTCATTACCTCAGGATGGCCGACAGGAAAAAGACCATCGCCCATATCGACTCCGTGCCTGACAATTTTATCTTTCTTGAGGGCGCTGATGTATCTGAGACAGAGAGAGACTTAAGTCGAATAAAGCTCATCGATTGGGAATACTGCGGAATGTGCGATCCTCTTATAGATGTGGGGATGTTCATTATATATTCTTATATGAACGAGAGAGAGGCGGAGGATCTTATAAGGATATATCTGGGACGAGAGGCGGACACCGATGAGCTCGCTGTAATATATTCCTACATAGCCCTCGGAGGCTTCCTCTGGGCATTATGGGGAGTATATAAGGAAAGCCTCGGGGTCACATTTGGGGATTACACCTTAAAAATGTACAGATATGCCAAGGATTATTATAAAAAGGCAGCGCCCCTTTGGAAAAAATTAAGCAATCGCCTCTAATTTGTAAAGAAAAAGATATACATAAAAAAGACTGATATGCTATAGTATATTTGACAGTTTCTATAAATATGGAGGAGGCGGGATATGAAAAAGGTTTCACATAGATTGGGGCTTATAGCCGCTCTTGCCCTCACAGCAGGCGGTATGGCCATTACTGCCTACGCAGACGGCTGGATGCAGAATCAGACCGGATACTACTATGTATATAACGGACAGGTAGTCTACAACAACTGGCTTCAGGACGGAAGCACCTACTATTATATTGACAGCACCGGGTACATGGTAAAGGGCTGGAAGCAGATAAACGGCTCATGGTATTATTTCAGAGATAACGGAGCTATGGCCACAGGTTGGCAGCAGGTTGACGGAGAATGGTATTACCTGCAGTCCGACGGCAAGATGGTAAAGGGTTGGATAAACTTAAACGATGCCAACGGACAGAGAAAATACTATTACCTCAAGGACTCCGGAGCCATGGCGAAGGGCTGGAGGAGCATAGACAACGCCTGGTACTATTTCCTTGACGACGGCTCTGCCGTAATAGGACAGTGGGCAAAGATAAATAACGAGTGGTACTGCTTTGGAACCGACGGCAAGATGCTCACAGGCTGGCAGCAGGCAAACGGCAGCTATTATTATCTTGACACATCCACAGGAAAGATGCTTACAGGCTGGCTCTCTGACAATACCAACAGATATTACTGTGATCCCTCAAGTGGAATCATGGCTACAGCATGGAAGCAGATAGACGGAAAGTGGTATTACTTCTCAAATGCGGGCCATATGATGACAGGATGGATAAATCTTAACGGCACATATTATTATCTGCAGTCCGACGGAAGCATGGCAGCAAATACTACATTAAATATAGGCGGCATAAATTATACCTTTAATTCAAGCGGAGCCTATACAGGAAGTATCTCCGCGAATACAAGCACGGGAGTATCTACGGGAGCGCCCGGAAGTGTGACAGGAGGCCCTTCGACAGGAACGAGCACTATTACTCCGGGAACCTCGGTAACTGTGGGAACAGGAGCACCCGGCAGCAGCAGTGCGCCCGGAACAGGCACTACAGGCGGAGTGATCAATATCAATTCGTCAGGAACGAATTCGGGCTATGTGGCAAGCGGCCCGGGAGTTAGCGGCGGAACCATAACTTCAAGCGGCCCTAATACAGGAAGCCCGTCTCCCGGGAGCAGTTCATCGGGAAACTATGACAGCTACGGAAATCTCCGTCCCGGACTTACGACAGGGCCTTGATCTGATGCAATATAAAGCAAATATATGAGAATACAAAAATAAAATGATAAAGGCGAAGGTCTGAAAAGGCTTTCGCCTTTACTTATACTTATAGGTATAATCTCACACAAAATAAGAATATATTCATCAGAAACATGGAAAATATTAATAAATCGTGTAAGAAATTCGTAAGAAATCGCACAGATAAAAGTAATAGCAATATAAAAAGAGCTGAGTTATACTGCTGATTGTAGGTAAGGCATTTACTATCAAAACAGCAAATAAAGGCATTTTTAAAAGAAAGATTCTTAATTTTTCAAAAAAGTGTTGATAAATTTACTTATCGGTAGTAATATAGCCTCGTAAAAGGCGTATAAAAAGGGCTTGGTATAAGGTTTTTTAATATGAAAATCGCTACCGATTTGATATCACAAAACTGATATCAGGCACCGAAAAAAGGGATACGCAAATTAATTTTAAAGGAGAGTGCATTTATTATGAGAAAGCAGACAAAATTGGTTGCAGTACTTTCTGCAACAGCTTTGCTCGCAATCGGCGCTTCAATGACATCAATGGCAGCACAGGGCTGGCAGCAGGAAGGCGACGACTGGTATTACTATGACAATAACGGTGATTATGTAGTAAACGAGTGGAAGAAATCAGGAAACAACTGGTACTACCTCGGTGATGACGGCTACATGATGAAGAACTATCTTCTCGAGGACGGAGACAGTGTATATTACCTTGACGGAAACGGAGTAATGGTAACAAACTCATGGGTAGCATACACACCCGAGGATGACTACGAGGAGGATGCTCCCGACCATTACTGGTACTACTTCCAGAACAACGGACGTGCAGTAAAGGCGGCTAACGATATCAAGAAGAAGACCATCAACGGAAAGACATACGGATTCGATGAGAGCGGAAGAATGCTCTTCGGTTTCGTTGATGCACAGGGAGACAGAATAACAGACGAGGATCCCTTCGAGGAGGCTCTTTACTACTTCGGAGATTCAGATGACGGAGCAATGCACAAGGGATGGCTCCAGTACACAGACGGATCAGAGCTTGACTCTACTTTGGGATGGGATGACGGAAAGGACTACGACGATCTTGATGAGATGTGGTTCTACTTCAACACATCAACAGGTAAAAAAGTTTCAGGTTCAAATGATGTTGCAACCAAGACCATCAACGGCAACAAGTATGCTTTTGATGAGCACGGTGTAATGATTTCAGAGTGGATGTCAGAGAGTGCTACAGAGTCTTCAAAGTACTACAACGATCAGACACAGGGTTGGATGGAGAGAAAGGGCTGGATCTGGGCTGTTCCTTCAGCAGAACTTAACGGAAAAGATAATGATGATGACCAGTACAGATGGTTCTACGCTCCTTCAAGCGGAAAGGTAGTTAAGGACGATGTTAAGTCTGTAAACGGTAAGAAGTATGTATTTGACGAGCATGGAATTATGAGAGCTGGTCTCATCGTAATCGGTGATGATGACAAGATTAATGCAATTGTTGATGCTGATGAGACAACAGGTGAGCAGCTTATGACAGGTGTCATTGTTCCTGATGATGGCGTTACATATATTCCCGTACAGGGTACTGTAGATAATACTGATGATTCTACAGAGGCTCTTTATTACTTCGGAGACGAAGAGACAGACGGATCAATGAAGACCGGAAAGAACATCAAGATCGAGCTCGAGGATGATGAGTACACATTCGGATTCGCTAACAACGGTAAGGCATATAACGGTAAGGAAGACAACAAGATTTATCTTAACGGAGTTCTTGCAAAGGCTTCATCTGACTACAGATATCAGGCTATATCAACTATAGGTATCGAAGGCATTGGCTCTAACGATACACTTATCTCTGATGATTATGACATAGCAGCAGAGGTTGACAGTAAGTTGTATTCTAACTATGTAGTTGGAACATCTGGAGCTATCGTTAAGGAAGGAAAGTATGTAAAGGATTCTGATGACGGATACTATGCAGTTTCTGATAATGGTAGCAGAAAAGCAAATGCAACTATCACCGAGGGAGTTGCTTTGGACAATAATAACAAGCCTGTAAAGGGTGTTGTTGCATACTTCGAGGATGACGAGTTTGCAAGAGACAAGGCTAAAGACTGGGCTGATTGCGGTGCTTATGGCGAAGAAGCTCCTGATAAAGATGGAGATATGAAGTATACATCTGTTTGCCAATAATTAATTTTAATTTAATGAATGCGGTGGAGCAATCCATCGCATTTTTTATATAGCGTGTCTATTTTTAGCTGTAATAAAAACTACTGATTTTAATGCATCCAATGATATTTTTATTCAGGCATATTTTATTGGATATACACTATAAAATATAAAATAAATCACATTTATCATGTACACAATATAAAATGTATTTAAGTGGCGAGCTCTTACTGATATGATATTACGATCAATCTAGTTTTTAGGATAAAATAAAGTATACTTTATATTTTCATAAAATTTATCTCGTAAAAGTAATAATTATTACAATCCCGCAAGGTCCACCTCATACTTCATTTCTCCAACATTTTGACTTTTTCTTATAAACATGACCATGTACCAAGGCAAATATGTTATCATACCCTGTTTTGAAATGTTACCGGAACAAAGAACATATGAATTACTGAAATTCCATTCTTTTACCGCAAGAATATTGTCGAGAGCCTTGTGTTTTGTATAGTCCCTTCCTGATTTTACCTCTATAAGCTCCGCATGAACTCCATTTTGTATAACAAAGTCTATCTCGCCATATTTTAACGAATCAAAATAATTCAGATTGAAATCATTGGCTTTCAATGATTGAGCTATAACATTTTCGAGGATGCTGCCCAAATTCACTTCAAGATTTCCCATAAGGATATCAAATTGAATGTTTTCCATGCATGCGGCACACAGCAAGCCCGTATCATTCATAAAAAGCTTGAACAAATTTCTTTTCTCATTCAGCTTAAGCGGAGGCTGTGGTGTGTCGGTATTGTAACATGGAAGGGCGACCCCTGCGTCATCAAGCCATTTGAAACTGTTATCATACCGTGCCAGCCGTGCATTTTTATTAATAGAGTTCACATAAAATCTGCGATTTTTATCATTTAACTGGGCGGGTATACTGTCAAATATTGCTTGGATCTTAAGCTTGTCACTTCCCTCCGAATATTTTCCTATGTCAAGTCTGTATTGCTCAAGGATATTGTTCTGATATGAAATAACTTTTCCTATATCATGTGTTTCCACATAAATCTGAACAGCTTCGGGCATTCCGCCCACGACAATATAACTGTAAAACAGCTTTTTTAAAGTATCGTGTACAGATTCGCTCACAGGTTTCCGATTGTTAAAACACTCATGCAAATACTCAATTGTAGAAGCCTGTAATCCGTTAGCCCACAGATACTCTTCAAAGTCCATAGGATACATACGATATATTTCCTCATATCCTACAGGGTAAGATTTAACATTTTTATGCCTTACTCCGAGCATAGAGCCTGATTCTATATAGTCAAATCTCCCGTCCTCAACAAGAAATTTGATTGCGGTACGAGCTTCCGGGCATTCCTGTATTTCATCCAAAAAAATCAGTGTTTTTCCCGGAGCTGTAGCCTTTCGTGTATAAGCGGTCAAATTTGTTATTACTGCATCGGCATTCAAACTGCCAGAAAATATTTCCGAGGCATTAGGCTCTGTTATAAAATTGATCTCTACAAAGTTTTCATAGTTTTGAAGGGCAAACTCTCTTATCAAAGTTGTTTTACCTATCTGTCTTGCCCCTGTTATACAAAGAGCTTTTCTCTCCTTATTGCTTTTCCATTCTATAAGTCTGTTATAGGCCTTTCTTTTAAGCATATTTATCTCCGTTAACTTTTGGTTTTAATAGAGTGTAACATTTTTTTAGAATTTTATAAAGCTTTTGTAACATTGTTTGAATTTAAAAAGGCATTTTTGTCACATTTATTTCAAAAGGAGTGATATTATGTTCCATATGGGAAAAGAAAAGAGATACAGCAGAAAGGAATATATTGAAATATCATCGTAAAGAATGCTGAAACTTGACTAAGTAGAAATTAATAATATGACTGAATGTATCAAAATAAGCAGTTAATTACAGCCCAAAAAACACACTATAAAAATGCGATGGATTGCTCCACCGCATTTTTATGTAAATTGAAATATTTTGTTTTAGTTATTAAATATTACTTGCAAGCTGCGGGCTCAACATACTCTTCGTCGCCGTCATTATCAGATATAGTACCAACCTGTCCACACTCGGCAAAGCTCTTAGCTCTGTCTCTTGCGAACTCATCATCCTCGAAGTATGCTACAGTTCCCTTTGCAGCTCCGCCTGCTTCAACATCAGCATCTGAAGCCTCTGATACAGCATAGTATCCGTCATCAGCGTCTTTTACATACTTACCGGGCTTAACAATAGTTCCTGATGTTCCTACTACATAGTTGTCATACTTAAGTCCGATCTCATCATTCTTTACAGAAGTCAGATCTGTTATAGTATCTGTATTATCATCAGCATCATTTGCCACTGTAGACGAAACCTGAGCAATTGCCTGATACCTGTAATCGGATGAAGCTTTTGCAAGTACTCCGTTGAGATAGATCTTGTTGTCTTCCTCTCCGTTGTATGCCTCACCGTTGCTCTTGAATCCGAATGTGTACTCGTCATCCTCAAGCTCAATCTTGATGTTCTTTCCGGTCTTCATTGATCCCTCTGTCTCACCATCTCCTGAGAAGTAGTAAAGAGCAGCTCCTTCTATATCTAAAGCCTCCTTTGTTTTTCCTGAATCAAGACCGTCTATATCATCAATTTCATAGTCTCCCTTCATTAACTGAGAACCCTCTGTCTCATCTTCGTCAATGAGTGCAAGGATATAGTCATCTTTATCAAGTATAGCAAGGCCATCTCTCATGATACCAGTTTCATCGAAGAGATACTTCTTACCGTTGATTGTCTTAACATCTTTTGTAACTACCCTTCCGCTTGAAGGAGCATAGAACCATCTGTACTCATCGTTCGCATTATCTTCAGAATTTATATCCACTGAAGGTACAGCCCAGATCCATCCTGTTCTCTCCAACCATCCCTGTGTCTGGTCGTTGTAGTACTTGGAGTTTGTTGCTGTTTTTGTTACCTCAGTTGACCACTCTGATACCATTACACCGTGCTCATCGAAGATGTACTTGTTTCCGTTGATAGTCTTTGTTGTTGCTTTTCCTTCCTCTCCTACTTTCTTACCGGTAGAAGGATTAAAGTAGAACCACATCTCATCGAGATCGTCGTAGTCCTTTGTATCAGCCCATCCGTATGTTCCGTCAAGCTCTGAACCGTCTGTGTAATGAAGCCAACTCTGATGCATAGCTCCGTCATCGCTGTCTCCGAAGTAGTACATAGCATCCTCGAAGGGATCCTCATCTGTTATCCTGTCTCCGTCGCTTGTAACGAATCCGAAGAGCATTCTTCCGCTCTCATCGAATCCGTATGTCTTTCCGTTGATGGTCTTCTTCTTAACGCCGTCTGAAGACTTTACAGCACGGCCGTTGTTCTGGAAGTAATACCAGTAATGATCGGGAGCATCCTCTTCGTAATCGTCCTCGGGTGTGTATGCTACCCATGAATTGGTAACCATAACTCCGTTTCCGTCAAGATAATATACGCTGTCGCCATCCTCGAGAAGATAGTTCTTCATCATGTAACCGTCATCTCCGAGGTAGTACCAGTTGTTACCTGACTTCTTCCACTCGTTTACAACGTAGTCGCCGTTATTGTCGTAGTAATACCAGTCGTCGCCTTCCTGCTGCCAGCCCTGGGCTGCCATTGATGTCATTGAAGCGCCGATTGCGAGTAAAGCCGCCGCTGAAAGTACAGCAACGAGTTTTGTCTGCTTTCTCATAATAAATGCACTCTCCTTTAAAATTTGATTTGCGTATTATTTTCTGTTCCTGATAATGATTTATCGGTATTAAATCTGCTGTTGATTTATATCCTTGAAATCCTTATATCAAGCCCTTTTTATACGCCTTTTACGAGGCTATATTACTACCGATAAGTAAATTTATAGGGGAGTGCCAATTATAGAACGCATGTCTTTGTAAATATGTCTTAGAAAAGAGTCAAATAGAGAAGGCTACTTTTTTATTCTTTTAAGTTGAGTTGCTTGATCCATTCCCGAATAAATTACCGCTATAATCCATACTGTCTTTTCGGATCTGTTTATCCAAAAATATATGTAATAATTCATTATGATCAGTTTCCTGATACCTCGGCTTCTCCAAGGCTCTTCATCGGTAAGCAAAACTCTGTCAGGCATAAAAGCAAGTGTTTCCATGCCTGATTTCAATTTTTCCAACCATACTTCTGCGGTTTCGGGTGCCCTCAGCTCGTCTGAAATATAATCCACAACTGAAGAAATTTGATTCATCGCATAGTCTGTAAGCATCACTTTATATTCTGTCATTGTTTTGTCTTCTCCGAAATTTTGGCGAACGCCTCATTCAACTCCGTCCCCATGCCTTTTTGAGCCTGAATGTATCCTGTCTCCAGGATTGAATCGAATTCATCCTTTGTAATGGAACTCATGTCGGGTAATCTGTCAGGGAGTGTAAGAGAGAAAGGTATGCCGCGGGTATATATGATCTGTCTGTACAGCATATTAATCACTCCCGAGGATGTCAATCCGAGATTCTCTATAATTTCCTCCGCTTGTTTTTTTATTTCAGGCTCTACTCTGGCCATGACATTCGAACTTTTAACTGCCATAAACTTTGCACCTCCTTGTAAAGTCATAGTAGCATTCTGTATATCTATATGCAATACAAATGTATAAAAAATTAAAATGCTGATCCTTATGTTTTTAAAATTTCTCAAATTATTGAGGTCAGAATCCGCACTCGTTTTATAAGTAATTTTATAGAAGGATTATCGGAAATGGATATTTTTATAGTTTATATATTACAAAATATATTATTTATTGATTTTATAATGTATACCTGATAAAATATATTTAAAATCATTAAATATTAATCGGAGAAGCAAATGATAATCAGACAACATTATATAAACAAAATAAAGCCTTTTATAGGAACAGACCTTGTAAAAGTTCTTACAGGAATCCGTCGATGCGGCAAATCTGTAATGTTGAATCAATTAATGGATACTGTCAGGGCTTCAGGCGTATCGGATGAAAACATAGTTTATATAAATTTTGAAAATATGAGCAATTCTCACCTTTGTACAGCCGAGGCTCTCCATTCAGAAGTGATGACCGCCTTTGAAAATAAATCAGGGAAGAAGTATCTGTTTTTTGACGAGATTCAAGAGGTGGAAAATTGGGAAAAGGCCGTTAACTCTTTTCGTGTTGAAATAGATTGTGATATCTATATCACAGGTTCAAACGCAAAGCTTCTGTCGGGAGAATTGGCTACATATCTGTCGGGCAGATATGTGGAGTTCGAAATATACCCCTTTTCGTTTTCTGAATTTAAGGAGCTGTATACTTCAATATTTCCTAATGTTTCGATTTCCGAGCTTTTTAATAAATATATGCAGCTCGGAGGGATGCCGTATTTAAGCAATATAATGTATTCTCCCGAGCCCTCACGGCAGTATCTCACAGATATTTATAATTCGGTAATCCTTAAGGATGTGGTTCAGAGAAACAATATAAGAGATATCGACATGCTTGAGAGAATAATAGCCTACATGACATCAAATATAGGAACGATTTTTTCGGCAACATCAATATCAAACTATTTAAAAAGCGAAAAACGAAAAGTTTATGCAGAGACTATTCTCAACTACATAAAGGCATGTACCGATGCTTTCTTGTTTTACAAAATACGGAGGCAAGACCTTCAGGGTAAAAAAATTTTGACAGTAAATGATAAGTACTATATTTCCGATCACGGTCTCAGAGAAGCTGTGTTCGGCGGAAACATGAGAGACATAAATCTTACATTAGAAAACATCGTCTGTATTGAAGCACTGAGAAGAGGTTATTCGGTTACTGTAGGGAAAAACGGAGACAAAGAGATAGATTTTGTCTGTGAAAAAAATAATATGACTGTTTATATTCAGGTAACATATCTTCTCGCTTCAGAAGATACTGTACAAAGAGAGTTCGGAGCTTACCGCGGTATCAAAGACAATTTTACCAAATATGTTGTATCAATGGATGAATTTGATATGAGTCGTGACGGGATAAAGCATAAAAATATCAGAGACTTTCTGTTGATGGAGGAATGGGGATAATTCATTAACCGTTTTATAATAAAACAAAACGTATTTTATATTTTCATGAATGCACATGGAATATATTTGTATAGTAACAGTATATTATTCTGATACTGTAAAATTTGAGAGTGATCTTAATACAAGAAGTAGGAATAAATGATATGTGTATGTTTTGTAAATGCAATACTTATAAAGAATCTACCACAACGCATGTAGTAAATTACAAAAACTGTATAATAGTCATAAAAAATGTTCCTTGTATAGAATACGAAGAATGTGAATCTAAATTTTACAGTGATGATGTGGCTGAAAAGCTTGAAGAGATGGTTAATGTGGCTAAAAAAATGATGCAGGAAATTGCGGTTATAGATTATACTAAGGTTACATGACTGCAAATTTCATTTATAAAAATCAGTCTTAGAAAGAGTGTGAGGCATATGTCCCCACTCTTTTTTGACTAAGAAAACATTTAAATAAATTTTGTTAAATGCATTTAATAAAAATATAATTTATTCAAATTTTATAAAGTCTGTTTAAATTTTTTCTATATGTACAAAGTTCACCCCTATAAATTTACTTATCGGTAGTAATATAGCCTCGTAAAA
>CALWOX010000007.1 GCA_944383265.1 uncultured Lachnospiraceae bacterium
AAGCCTCAATAGCTCAGTCGGTTAGAGCATCTGACTGTTAATCAGGGGGTCCCAGGTTCAAGTCCTGGTTGGGGCGTCTGATTTTGCATATATAGAAATATATTTGGCGCCATGGTCAAGCGGTTAAGACACCACCCTTTCACGGTGGTAACACGGGTTCGATTCCCGTTGGCGTCATAATAGCCTTAAAATCTAAGTATACTTAGGTTTTAAGGTTTTTTCATTTCTTTGAAAAATCGCCATTTTCCATGCCTGAAATGGCCGTTAGCCCAATTTTAGCCATACTAACATAAAAAATTTATTTTAATGCATAGAGTAATTAATTTTGACCATATGAATATGATCTTCCCAAACTCCATTAATTTTAAGGTAGTATTTTGAAAGTCCCTCATTTACAAAGTGATTTTTTTCTAAAACTCTTAGAGACGCCTTATTTTTGGGCATTACATTTGCCTCTATTCTATGCAAACCCAATTCTTCAAATGCGTATTTTGTCAGCATTTCAACCGCAGCTGACATATAGCCTTTGTTGATAAAATCCTTGTCTGATTTGTAGCCGAGAAAAGCAGAACAAAAAGGTCCCCATACCACATTGCTTAATCAGATGCTGCCGATAATTTTTTTAGGCTGTTCGACCGGCATAATATAAAAATGAAACGCTGTTTTTTCTTCAAACTCAGCAATTTCCTTTTTTAATATCTCTTGTTGATACTCTAATGAAAAAGCTTTTCACTTCTTTTAGGCTCAAAGGTCTCTAAAAACTCTCTGTTTTTCTTATAGTAATCGAGAACATGTTCGGCGAGAGACAGGTCCGGTGGCACAAGTATCGGCCCGTTGGTGCATAGTAGCCTTAAAATCTGAGAATACTTAGGTTTTGGGGCGTCTCTTTTTTATTAATCTTTTTACTTTTATATACATATGCTCGCTTTATAGGGAGACTTATGCTATATTCTAAATGATTAAAATCGGATCAATGTAACAATAAATATGGATATTTCGAATGCTCCGGGAATACTCCGGAGGGTTTTAAGGAGTTTAATTGAATAACCGGTATTTCACAAATATAGCAGAGGAGTCCGAGAATTATGAACAAGTTAAAGATGTTGTTGAGGATATAAAAGAAAGTGCAGAAATGCAAATTGACTCTGCTATTGAGGGGCAGCCGGTCGATGAATAATAAAAAAATATGAAAAATTATATATGCCGGATCAAAAGTTATGTTTGGCTCAAAAAGTAAATAAAACTTTTTTGCATATGTATCTTAATTTTATCTTTGAAATCGATGAGAGGTTCTTATGGTGAAATACATAGCAGATGACAAAGCGCTTACAGCCGAGGCCTTTATTGAATTTGTCAATCGGGTTTGGAACGGCAATTATGATTTGGAGAAGACTCGTAAAGCTTTATCAAAGACTATAAATATAACTGCCTATGACAATAGAAAGTTAGTAGGATGTCTGAGGATCTTATCAGACGGATATTTCTTCGGAACTATTACAGAATTGCTTGTTCTTCCCGAATATCAAAAACAAGGGATAGGAAGCAGGCTTCTCGAATTGGCCAAGTCAAATACTCCTACCATGCTTTACTTTGGAGCACAACCGGATGCGAAAGGTTTTTATGAAAAAACCGGATGCAAAAGAAGTCTGAGCTCATATGTCATAGAAAAGCCGGATGATTAGAGGCATAGGGAAAAAGAGGAGCACAACGCAAGATTTTATAGAAGCATTACATAAGCAGACTTATAAATTTACATTTTACGGAGGACATCAATGATAATACAGACACCTTTTGCAACTGTTGAAAATAATGAGCTTTATATTGACGGGGTCAGAGCTGTTGACTTGGCAAAGAAATACGGGACTCCGCTTTATGTTATGAGCGAGGGTCATATCAGGCATCAGATGAATGAACTCAAGACGGAGTTTATGGACAAATTTGAAAATGTGCTGCCGCTTTTCGCTTCCAAGGCATTCAGCTGCCTGGAAATATACAGGCTTGCGAAGGAGTATGGAATAGGTATTGACTGCGTGAGTGCAGGAGAGATTTCTATGGCATTAAGGGCCGGCTTTGATCCTCAAAAGATTTATTTTCACGGGAATAATAAGCTGCCTTCGGAGATGGTTTATGCAGTAGAGCATAATGTTACGCATTTTGTCGTTGACAATTTTTATGAGCTTGAGCTTATTGAAAAGCTTGCGGACAGACCGGTATATGCCACAGTCAGGGTGACTCCCGGTATAGAGGCAGGAGGTCATCGATTCATAATGACTGCGGCTACGGACACAAAATTCGGATTTTCCACCCATGACGGTTCGCATTTTAAGGCTATAGAGCAGATACTTAAATCTGAAAAGATCAAATTTGAAGGGATACATTGTCATATCGGATCTCAGGTCTTTGAGATAGAAAAATATGAGCAGGCCATGGAAAAATTTGTTGAGATAGCCTATGAAATATATGACAGGTTCGGGGTCGTAATATCGAAGCTTAATGCGGGTGGAGGATACGGTATAGCATATACTCACGATGATAAGCCCTTGGATTTTAAGGTGATAACAGAAAGGATAATGAAAATAATAACCGCAGGCTTTGAAAAGAGGGGATGGAAGAGGCCGATGGTCCTTATAGAGCCCGGCCGCTATGTGGTGGGAAATGCGGGAATTACACTCTATACAGTGGGCTCTATAAAGGACATTCCCGGAATCAGAAAATATGTGAGTGTGGATGGCGGAATGTCTGATAATATAAGGACAGCTCTTTATGGTGCGGAGTATGAGGCTGTGATAGCCGACAGGGCTGAGTCGAAGCCCGAGGAGACTGTGTGCATATCAGGAAAAAACTGCGAGTCGGGAGATATTTTAATACATGAGATAAGGCTTCCTAAGATACACTCTGGAGATATTCTTGCCATGTTTTCTACAGGGGCATATCATTACACCATGTCCAGCAATTATAATCAGCTTCCGAAGCCCGCAATCGTATTTACATATCAGGGAAAGGCAAAGCAGGTGGTACGCAGGCAGAGCTTTGACGATCTTGTGGCATGCGATGTGGAAGAACAGTACGAGGATGTGGCACAGCCGGATTTAAAGAAATAAATTACATTAAAGCATAAATCAGACAGGCTAAGGAGACTATGGTAAATGAATAAAAAAGAGGTGGCGGAGATAAGGAAGGCTCTTACGAGCTACGGAATAATATCGAAGCTTTGCGGCTGCTATGTAAATCACGAAAAGAGAAAGCTTCTGGTATATAAAAATTTGTTTGCGGCTCTGGAGGAGAGGGAGGAGCACAGATATACTTCGATCATAAAGAAGTCTCTTTCGGGTCAGATAGACGGAAGCCTTTTTAATCTTGACCTTGTGCCTTGTGCAAGAGAAAAAAGAAGGATGTACGAGCTCTTGACTGAGCTTAAGGATTCGGAGCTTGAGGATGATGAGCTTATCAATGAATTTTATGATTCTCTTATAGAGATGTTCCCGTATGGGGAGAACTATCTTATCCTCATTATAAACAGTACTTACGATGTTCCGGGCAAGGCATCTGACGGAACGACAATGGATGATGCCTCTGATTATCTCCACAGATTTATAAATGTTATCATTTGTCCGGTGAAGCTTTCCAAAGAGGGATTATTCTATAATGAGGACAAGAATAATATTGAGACAAGAATGACGGATTGGCTTGTGGGTGAGCCTCTTACGGCCATGATGTTCCCGTCCTTTAATGAGAGATATACGGACGATCATGAGTTGCTTTTATACCTGAGAAAGGATGAGGACGCTGTTGCCGAGCTGGTAAAGGAGATGTTCGGCTGCGGTATGCCTCTTTCAGCAAAGAAGCAAAAGACTATAGTTACGGAGCTTCTTGATGATACTCTTTCGGGAAAGTTCGGAGCGGAAACCGTAAACGAGATATACGGAGAGATAGGAAGAAGGGCCATGTCCGAGGAGGAGTATAACAAAAATCTTGATAAGGAGGACCTGAAGAACATCCTGAGGGACAGCGGTGTGGGAGATGATGCCGTAAAGGAGTTTGACAAAGGATTTGATGACAGGATAGAAAATAACAAAAAGATACCTGCGGAGAATCTTATAAACAAGAAAGCCGTTATCATAAAAACGGGAAGTGTTGAGATAAAGGCGGAGCCGGATATTGCGGAAAGCATAGAGGAGAGGATGATAGACGGAAGGAAATATCTCCTTGTCCCTGTGAGCGAATTCATAAAGATAAACGATGTTAAGACAAAGCTGTGATAAAGAATAAGGTAAGCATTAATATTGGTTGTGATAAAGGGCAAAGTAAGCATTAAACTTGAGCTGTGATTAAGAACAAATGATACATTAAAGCCGGAATGAGATTAGGAATAAATAAGATATTGGAACTGACTCTGATTAAGTATAAACAATATTGTTAAAAAACTATCTAATATACACAAAATTTTTTCTAAAATTTAATCAAAATTTGTTGACATTGACAAGAAATTAAATTACAATCAAAATGTATTTATTTTAATACAATTTTTTAATCAACATCATCAAAGAAATTACAAAATTTTTGATTAAAGGAGAGAAAAGATGAAGAAGGAATATTTCGATAAGATAGCAGAGTACGGCCAGCTTATAGTTATCTCGGGGCCTGAGGGGGCAGGAAAGAGTACAGTCATAAAAAAATATTTGAGCGAGCATCCCAACGCTATGATCTGCGTTTCCGCAACAACCAGGGAAAAGCGTGACGACGAGGTTGACGGAAAGGATTATTATTTTCTCTCTCTCATAGAGTTTGAAAGGATGATAAGGACCGGACAGATGTTGGAGTACGGTTATTTTAATAATAATGCGTATGGAACTCCGAAGAAGGCTGTTGAGGACGCGAGAAAAGCGGGACGCAATGTCATTTTGGATGTGGACGTGGTTGGAGCCATGAAGATAAAAACTCTCTGTCCTGACGCAACTCTCGTATTTATACTTCCGCCCTCATGGGATGAGCTTGAAGCAAGACTTGTAAAGACAGGGTATTATGACGAAAAGACAGTCAACAATCTTCTTGAAATAGCGGGAGAAGAGATAGAATGTGCCAATCTTTATGACTATGTGATCATAAACGACAGTGTGGATAAGGCGGTCAGCAGGTTTGCACAGATAGTTCACGGCAACAGGTACAGCAGAAACAGCATGAAGTCTTTCCTTGAGAGCTATATCGAGGGAGAGGTAAAGCCTCATGTAAAGGCAGTATCAGAGGTACTTACAGAGTAGTTTTAAAATACTATTTCGGCGCCGAGCTCGGGCTCGGTGCCTTTTTTGGTAAGGAATATAATTTATGGATATGAGAATGAGCGCTGAAGCGATCCAAAAGCAGACAATGTCTCTGAACCAGCTGAGATCACTGGAAATACTTGCTATGGATAGCATGAAGTTGAATGAATTTCTGAAAAACGAATATTTGGAGAATCCCCTGTTGGATTGCTCGAATGCCCATACTCCCGAGAGGCGGGAGGATATTTCGGCTGCGGCATTTCCACACACCTTAAGCTATGAAAAGAGCCTTCAGGAAGCTTTCGATGAGGAGGAAAGGGATATTCCGGATATAAAGCCTGCCGCCATGAGGGACTATATTATGGAGCAGCTTCCCGCAGGAGCCTACAGCGAGACTGAGATCGAGCTTTTCAGATACCTTGCGGACTGTCTTGATGACTCGGGTTATTTCACAATGTCCTTAGAGGAGGCGGCAGAGGGTGCGGGCGTCAGTGTATCTGACACAGAAAAGGCCCTTAGTGTACTGACTGACCTTGAGCCTGCAGGTATTTTTTCTCGGGATCTCAGGGAATGCCTGCTTAAGCAGCTGGAGCGAAAGGGACAAAAAACAGGACATCTTTGGGACATAGTGGATAAATATCTTTATGACATAGCTGAAGGAAATATCAGTAAGGTATCGAGAGGCCTTGGGATATCGACATCTGAGGTGAGGAAGGCTATAGAAGAGCTTGTCAGCCTTAAGCCACGCCCTGTAAACGGACTTGACACAGGGCGTTCGGCCTATGTTGTCCCCGACATAATATTTACGAGAGATTCGGGGGAGTGGAAAATAAGGCTTAACGACCGCTGGACTGAAGATTATCACATAAATGACTATTATGTCGAGATGATGAGAAGTGCACAGGATCCGGAGCTCAAGGAATATTTCAGAAAAAAGCTTGAGAGGGCGAGACAGGTGCTCCAAAACATAGCTCAAAGGAGAAAGACCGTCCTTATGGTCTGCGAAGAGATTTTAAAGAGACAGAAGGATTTTTTTGAGGGACGAGGTGAACTCAAGCCTCTATCCATGCAGGAGCTTGGCGACAGTCTCGGAATAAGCACTTCTACTGTAAGCCGCGCTGTAAAGGATAAATATATAGAATATCCTGCGGGAGTTACAGAAGCGAGGAGTCTCTTTACGGGAGCAGCCGCAAGGCAGGGTAAGCCTGATGCCCCTTCTGTGTCGGCCGAGTCGGCAAAGAGGCTTATACGCGAGCTTATAGCGGGGGAAGACAGAAAGAAGCCCCTTTCTGACAAAATGCTTTCGGAGCTTCTTTGTGAAAGGGGCGTGGAGATATCCCGAAGAACAGTTGCAAAATACAGAGAAGAGCTTTGTATAAAGCAGAGTTTCGACAGGAAGGAAAGGGGTTAGAGCGAGTCCTCAGCTGATGCCGTAATGCTTCATCTTTCTCCACAGTGTGCTCCTGTCTATTTTAAGGAGCTCGGCCATTTTTCCGCGATTGCCCATGCAGGCGTCTCTTGCCGCAATTATCCTGTCGTATTCCGCGCTTTCCTTGGCAGTGCTCAGGCTTCCCGGAGGCGCGGAGATTATATTTTCCGCAGCTGTGCCCGATGCGTCGCTTTCTCTGTTTCCCATGAGCTCCACATCGGAAGGGTACAGAACCTTTTTCATCTCCGACTCATCAATAATTCCCGGCCCGCACAGCGCGCAGAGCCTCTCTGCGATATTCCTTAATTCTCTGACATTTCCCTTAAAATCATATGTGGTAAGCAGTCTTTCGGCATTGGCGTCAAGCTTGTATATGCCGGGAGCAGCCTTACTGAATTTTCCGGTCATATATTCAAAAAGCAGTACTATATCCTCGCGTCTCATGCCGAGGGGAGGCAAAAACAGTCTTAGTACATCAAGGCGGTAAAGAAGATCCTGGCGAAAGCGTCCTGAGGAGACCTCCTCCGAGAGGTTTCTGTTGGTTGCGGCTATAATGCGGATGTCAACATTTATGACTTTATCGGAGCCTATGCGCCTTACTTCTCTCTCCTGAATGACTCTCAAAAGCTTGCTCTGAAGATTTATGGGGATCTCCGCTATCTCATCAAGGAAAAGAGTTCCCCCGTGAGCCTGCTCCACAAGTCCGGGCTTTCCTCCCTTTTTCGAGCCTGTAAAGGCACCTTCCTCATAACCGAAAAGCTCGCTTTCCAGAAGATTTTCCGGGAGCGCCGCACAGTTTACGGCAACGAAGGGGCCGCTCTTTCTACGGCTTTCATTGTGTATGCTTTGAGCAAAAAGTTCCTTTCCCGTTCCGGTCTCTCCGACTATCATGATGTTGGCTTCTGTACATGCAAATCTTTTGGCCTCCTCTGTAACAGAGCTCATGATCGCACTTCTGTATTTTATATCCTCGAAATGATATCTCGCCACAAGTCCCTTATCACTCAGCTTTTTTCTGATGCTTCCTTCAAGAGCCTGTATGTAAGTGATATTTACCATATTTACCACGGCACCGAAAAGCTCACCTCTTCCGATGACGGGGGTTACGGTCACAGTGACGGATATGCCGGAGCTGAGCTTTACTACATCAACTGTCTTTTGATGTCTTGTGTTAAATACCTCGTCAAGCACAGGGGCAAGCTCCGGAAAGACAGCGTCAAATCTCTTTCCGCATAATGCCACTGGAGAACCCGACATTACATGGGCGGTCCTGTTGTCGACTCCTATAAACTTTTCTGTATTTACAAAAAATATTCCCTCTGTGGAATTCTTTGTTATCATGCGGTACATCTCCGCCTTGACCTGCTCGTTTCTCTTTATCTCAACGCTTTGTACAGCGGAGGCGACAGCCTCTCTTACAGACTCCTCGCCGGTTTCTATGACCACATACGTGACTCCCGCCTCCCTTGCATAGTTGGCGGCGGAAAATCCTCCGAGTATGAGATCGCATCCGTCGGAGACGGCCTTAAGTACAGTCTTTTTAATATCCGCGCTGTCTGCCGCATAGTATACTCCGAGAGGACAGCCGAGCCAGTCGGAAAAGGGGAGACAGGCTTCCATATATTTGTATCCTCCGCAGTATGCGACCTTATGGGGTTTATATACAGAGGCTATTTTTTGAAAGGAACGGATAATATCATAGCTTGTAATATCCAGATCTATATTTATAAGCCCGGGGTGAGTCCTCCTTATATATTTGGAGGTGTAGCCGCGGGCTATTATAGCGTCATAGCCTGCGGGATTTAATTGCTCTATATTTTCTACAGCGTGGACATCAGCCACAAGGCTTATGTAGGACGGAAGCTCAGTGGTCGCAACGACTCTTTCCACAGTTTCCCTGAGCTCCGGATAAGGGACGATAAACAGGATCTTCAATTATTTCCTCCTGACCTTTCCTGATTTTTTTCTGATACTTTTCACAGCAGTTTATCAGCTTGTTTCTGAAAGTTTTATTGCCTGATTGCAATATATATTGCAAATTTAAAACAAATATTGAAATATTGCAACATAAAATTTTAGAAAATCGGATTTAAATTATCTGAAAAAGACCGAATAACGCCGGAAAAACGAATTTTTAAAACTTGGCACGCTTTTTGCTTATTAAAAATTACAGAAAAGAAAATAGTAAGTCTCTTTGAAACTTATGAAGAGGCGGAAGGAGTTTGGTCTATGGATTATACATACTTGTTTGACGATGTGGGAGAAAAGAAGTCCGTAGTCGGAATCATCGGAGCGACCAAGGGATACGGATATACCCTGCTTGCTCAGATGCCCAAGGTAAAGCATATGGAGCTGAGAGTCATATGCTCAAGACACAGTGACGAGTGCAGAGAGGTACTCAAGGAGACGGGCTTTGGAGACAAGACAATAGTGGAGTGCGCTTCTGTGGAGGATATAAAAAAGGCCCCCGATGACGCCATAATAATAGTTTCTGACTATAAGCTTGTAAATGAGTGCGGGATCACAGCCCTCGTTGAAGCTACAGGAAACACCGCTATAAGCTCGGATGCCGCGGAGTCAGCCCTCAAGAAGGGAATAAATGTATACATGGTATCAAAGGAGACAGACAGTGTATGCGGCCCCGTATTGAGCAGGCTTGCAAAGGAGAATAATGCTGTGTATTCCCTTGTAAACGGAGATCAGCCCAGAAACCTTATTGACCTTTATTCCTGGGCAAAGGCATTAGGCCTTGAAGTAATATGCGCAGGAAAATCCAGCGAGTATGATCTTGTGTGGGACAGAGAGACGGGAGAGCTCAGCTACACTGACGGCAGCGGAACAAAGGAGATGCTTCCGGAGCTCATTGACTGCTGGAGATATAAGGACAGAGAGACTCTTGAGAAGAGACACAAGCTTCTTGAGAAATATACAGGAGCTATATCGGCAGACCTTTGCGAGATGAATCTGGTATCAAACATAACAGGGCTTGTTCCCGCAAAGCCTCAGCTCAGCTATCCCATAGCAAAGCCCTCAGAGCTTGCGGATATATTCATCCCTGAGGAGGATGGCGGCATCTTAAAGAAGACAGGAGTTGTGGATGTATTCTTTAATTTAAGAGCTGTGGACGAGGCAAGCTTCTGCGGAGGCGAATTCGTTGTGATCCGCTGCGAGAATGAAAAGATGTGGGAGATCCTTATAGGAAAGGGACATGTGGTAAGCCGCAACAAAAAGTACTGCTGCATCTATTATCCTTATCATTTCATGGGTATGGAGACACCGCTTACCATGCTTCTCGGAGACTTAAAGGGGATCGGAAATCATCCCGAGTGCAGACAGGTTTCTGTCATGGCCGGAGTGGCGGACAGAGATATACCCAAGGGAACTGTGCTTGAGGTTCACGGACATCATCATGCGATAGATGGCCTTGTACCTGAGCTCCTTGAGCTTTCCTCATCGGGAAAGGCGGCTCCCTTCTATCTCTTAAACGGAGCGGTCCTTAAAAATGATATCAAAAAGGGAGAGCCTGTGACTACGGATGATGTGGACATCACAGGACAGCCTGCATACAGATTCTATGCCGAGGGCTTAAAGCTGTAAGGGGACAGAAGTTGTAGAAGCCCTAAGGGGCTTAAAGTATGAAAAGGAGAAGAAAACATGAGTATAGAAATGTTATCAATAATCGCGATAGCAGTGCTGTTTATAATGTTCTTTATCGGCGCTGTAAAGCCCATAAATATAGGCGTGATGGGCTTTGTTGCAGCCTTCGTCGTGGGTGTTTTGGTATGCGGACTCAGCGAGGACGATGTATTGGCGAGCTTCCCTGCAGAGCTCTTTATAATACTTGCAGGTGTAACCTATTTCTTTAACACACTTCAGGACAACGGCACGATAGACGTAATAACTACGGCGGGACTGAGGCTTGTAAGAGGAAACGTGGGACTTATCCCCTGGGTAATGTTTGTCCTTGAGCTCATCCTCTGTGCTGTAGGTACTCAGGGAACGGCAGCCATAATCATAGTAACTCCCATCGCTATGCAGCTTGCAAATGCTTGCGGAATGAGCCAGCTTATGGTTGCTCTTATGGTAGCTTTCGGAATGACAGGAGGAATATTCTCACCCCTTAATATCATGGGACTTGTAGTTGACGGAGTATTGAGCGAGTATTCCATAGCTTCAAATCCCGCAGGACTTTGGATAGCTACAGTAGCATTCTCATTTGCACTTGCACTTATCACCTTTATAATCTTCGGAGGCTATAAGTTCCTCGGAACCAAAAAGCTTCAGGACATTACAGGTATTGCAGGTGAAGAGCACAAGGAGATCCTTGAGAAGCTCAACAAAAAGCTCTCTATAAATGCATTCCAGTCAGCATCACTTGTTGCATTGGTAGTCCTTGTATTCCTCGGAATAGTTTTCGAGTTCAACATGGGATTTCTGGCTATAATCCTCGGATTTATCCTCGGCTGCACCCAGCCCAAGCGTCAGGGCGGGATCATAAAGAGCATGCCTTGGAGCATAATCTTTATGGTCAGCGGTATCGTTACTTATGTAGGTGTTATGCAGGACATCGGAGTAATGGATTGGCTCACACAGCTTATAAGCACACTCAACAGCCCTAAGCTTGCAACGCTCCTTACAGCATATATCGGAGGCTTTGTATCAGCATTCGTTTCAACAACAGGCTTCCTTTCAGGTGTTATTCCTCTTTGCATACCTGTACTTGAGGAGCCGGGAGTATGGCAGATAGGAGTTCTCGCATGCATATGCATGGCTTCAAGTATCGTTGATGTATGCCCCTTCTCAACAACAGGAGCGATTTTTGTGGCAAATGCACAGGGTAAGGAAAAGAGCACTCTTTACAATCACCTTCTCTATGCGGCAGCATGTATAGTACTTTTCGGACCCCTTCTTGCATGGCTTGTATTCGTAGCTTTCATTTAATAATAAAAGTATCAGGCCGAAAGGCCTTAAAGGAGAAAAAATGCTTAGATTCGGTTGCATAGCCGATGACTTCACAGGTGCGAGCGACGCCGCCTCCTTCCTTGTAAAGGGCGGTATGTCGGTTCAGTTGTTCAACGGTATTCCCTCAGGGGATACCGTTGCAGCTGTAAATACAGATGCTGTGGTCATTGCGTTAAAATCAAGAACTCAGGAGACAAAGGCGGCTGTAAAGGACAGCCTTGAGGCCGTTAAATGGCTGAAGGAAAGGGGAGCCCGGCAGTTTTATTTTAAGTATTGCTCCACTTTTGACTCCACAAGAGAGGGAAACATAGGCCCTGTGGCCGATGCTGTCATGGAATACCTCAAAGTACCCTATACTATCCTTTGTCCCGCTCTGCCTGTAAACGGAAGAGTGGTGAAGGAGGGAAGGCTTTATGTAAACGGGGTCCCTCTTAATGAAAGTCCTATGAAGGACCATCCTCTCACACCTATGTGGGAGAGCAGCATAGCAAAGCTCATAGAGCCTCAGAGTAAGTATCCGAGTGTGGAGCTTTGGGGAGACGAGCTTGGAATAAGCAGGGATGAGCTTTCGGAGAAGCTTTTGTCAAAGCTTTCAGAATCGAGTAAGGAATCCGGTAAGGATAGTTCACATTTTTATGTGATCCCCGACTACAGGGATGATGTGGACGCTCATGATATAGTAAGGCTCTTTGGAGACCTCGGATTTATCACAGGGGGAAGCGGAATACTTGAGGAGCTGGCTTCGCACCTCAGCAAAGGAGAAACAGCGGGGAAAATGCCTGAATCTTCAACTCCGGGAAGAGGTATACTCCTTGCGGGAAGCTGCTCGAAGGCTACTCTGGGACAGATAGCCTATTTTATGGAGCATGGAGGCGCCGCAAAGAAAATAAGCCCTGAAAAGCTTATCTCAGGAGAGGAAAGCATTGAGGATATTTGGAGCTTTGTGGAGAAAAATCCTGACAGGGACGTTCTTATATACAGCTCGGACACTCCTGAAAATGTGAAAAAAACTCAGAGCCTCGGTCAGGAGAGGATAGCAGGACTGTTGGAGGACACAGAGGCGGAGATAGCAAAAAGAGCCCTCAAGGCGGGAATAAAGCGCATAATAGTTGCGGGAGGCGAGACCTCGGGAGCAGTGACAAAGAAACTCGGCTTTTCCTCATATATCATAGGCGACAGTGTGGCTCCGGGAGTGCCTGTCATGGTCCCTGTGGAGGACGAGAGTGTAAGGCTTGTATTAAAGTCCGGCAATTTCGGACAGCCTGACTTCTTTGAGAGGGCGCTTAAGCTTACGGCGGCAGATGAGGAGCTTAAGAAAAAAAAGGAGACCGCCATTTGGATAGCAAAGAGCCTTTTTGACAGAAACCGTACAACAGGCTCCTCTGCAAATATGAGCTTTGTGCATGAGGGAAAGGTCTATATTACTCAGAGCGGAAGCTGCTTCGGAACACTGAAGGAGGATGAATTTGCCGTGCTTGACCCGGAGGGAAATATACTCTCGGAAAACAAGCCCAGCAAGGAGTGGCCTCTGCACCTTAATATTTACAGGAAGAAGCCCGAGAAGGGGGCTGTTATACATACTCACGGCTGCTACGCTATTCTCTGGAGCTTTGAGGACTTTCTTGATGAGACAGATGTAATACCACCCCTTACACCCTATCTTAAAATGAAGCTGGGAACTGTGGGCGGGGTTCCTTATGAGAAGCCCGGTTCAAAGGAGCTTTTTGACGCATTTTCCGAGAGGGTTGAAAAAAGCGACGGATATCTCTTAAAACAGCACGGAGCTGTTGTGCCGGGAAAGGATCTTTGGGACGCCTTTTATTGCCTTGAGGAGCTTGAAGAGAGCGCAAAGATCGCATGGATGCTTAAAAAGAGCAAAAATTAAATAAATTAAAAAAATTTTTTCTTAGTTTTCACAAAAAACCTTGAGAAAAAACGGGATTCCCTGTGGGGTTATGGCCTGCGGGGAATTTTTGTTGGTTTTTTATAAACTTTTTACATGTTCCTCACATGGAGGTCAGTGTTTATTGACAACGGCAAAATATCGTACGATGATAGCTTTCGTGTGCAGATTTTGGAATGAGGCTATTTCAGATGTATGTCCGGAGCCGGATGTACATTTGGGTTTTTTGCGTTAAAAATCCTGTCAAGGTAAAGCGTTGACGCGCCCATGTAACAAAATCAACAAGCGTAAAAAATAATATTTTTAGAAAGGAAAAAACAGTAATGAAAAAGAAGTTTGCAGGAGCATTCCTTCTTGGCGCTATGGTACTTTCCCTGGCGGCATGCGGAAGCTCCACAAGTACATCGGAGTCCGCAGCTGAAAGCGGAGCCGTTGCAGGAGATACCGCCACAGAGGCGGCAGGTAATCAGACGTCGCAGGGGGGATAAAGTGGTCCGCGTTGCGGCTGTTGACCCTCAGGTGGCATTGGACCCTCAGCAGTATACCTACAGTATCATTATGAAGATCACAGACAATATCACAGAATCTCTCCTTATGACTAACGGAGACGGAAGCCTTGAGCCGGTACTCCTTACAGGAATGCCCGAGATCTCTGAGGACCAGCTTACATACAGCTTTGAGCTCCTTCCCGATGTTAAGTTCCACAACGGAGAGACTCTCAAGTCTTCAGATGTAAAGTATTCCTATGAGCGTCTTATAAAGATGGCAAAGATGGCTACTCTCCTTGAGAATGTTGTAGGTTATGACGAGCTTAGCGCAGGAACAGCAGATAAGCTTTCAGGCGGTGTTGACTGCGGTATATCAAACTGGTATGTTGACTACTCCGATCCCGAGAGCATGCTTTATCCTATGACAAAGACAGATACAAACTCAAGCTTCTGGCATAATGCCGAGTTCGAGCAGCTCCTTGAGGACGGTATCGCAACAACAGATACAGCAGAGCGTCAGGAGATCTATGCAAAGGCAGAGCACATTATGACAAGAGAAGACTGGGCTACAACTCCTCTTTACAATGAGACAAAGTACTATCTCTTAAATCCTGATATCACAGGCTTTGAGATCGACTCAACCTTCCGTATGTTCTGGAAGAATGCGGATATCCAGTAAGCACGCTTTTCAGATAAAGAGACAGTTTTTATGAGATAGCAAGGAGGAAAGTGATGCTTTCATATACGGCAAAACGCTTGGTTCAGACTGTATTTGTTTTGTTCGGAATAAGTCTGATTACCTTTATTTTACTGCAGGTCGTTCCGGGAGATCCTGTAGCCCTCATGCTTGAAAAGAGGGCGGATCCCGAGACGATCGCAAAGGTGAGGCATGAACTTGGGCTGGATCTTCCGATTTATGTCCGGTATCTTAATTTTATTAAAGGTGCCGTTCATTTGGATTTCGGAACATCCTATTTTACAAAAGAGGTTGTGTCAGAGGCTCTTTTCCGTTGCTTCAAGGTAACGGTAAAGCTTGCATGCATGTCCTTCATATTTGCGGCAATCATAGGTATCCCCAGCGGTATTTTTTCTGCCGTCAAAAGAGGAAAAGGTGTAGATACACTTGTTATGGTACTGTCGATAGTCGGCGTGTCCGCGCCGGCATTCTGGGTGGCTATTATACTTCAGATCATCTTTGGTCTGAAGTTGGCCGTCCTTCCGATCTCGGGCTTTGATACCGTTGCCAGCTACGTCCTTCCCAGTATCGCATTGGGAGCGAGATACGCAGGCAGCATGGCGAGGATAACCCGTACCAGCATGCTGGAGGTAATGGGACAGGATTACATCCGTACCGCAAAGGCAAAGGGTGTAAGGAGATGGGGTGTTATCATGAAGCATGCGCTTAAGAATGCGCTTATCCCCATCGTTACCCTCGTGGGTACGGATTTCGGATATATGCTTACAGGATCCATGCTTATTGAAAAGGTGTTCTCTATTCCGGGTATCGGAAAGCTGGCGGTAGACGCCATGTCAAACCGTGATCTTCCTCTTTTGGAGGGAACGGTAATGTATATTGCATTCGTATTTGTTATTGTGAATCTGATCGTAGACTTGTCCTATGCATTCCTGGATCCGAGAATCAGATATGGGAAAGGAGCGGAATAGCATGAGCAAGAAGATATTCAGATTTTTTAATAAGCAGAAAGAGTTTGAACAGGACGTGCCGGAAAACGGCATGCGCTATTCGGGCTTTTACGGAGACAGCTTTAAGCGCCTTAAGAAAAACAAGATGGCTATGTTCTGCGCGATGCTTCTTATATTGATAATACTGGTGGCTATCTTCGCACCGGTGCCGGCTCCCTACGATCCCACATACCAGGACTATTCAGCGGTATTGGCAAGCCCGAGCCCCGCACATCCTTTCGGAACAGATGAATACGGCAGAGACATACTTTCAAGGATCATTTACGGATCAAGAGTATCTATAAGTATAGGTATCGTGGCTCAGGTGGTTGCCTCTCTTGTGGGAGTGACACTTGGCGCTTTGGAGGGATATTACGGCGGAAAGATAGACAGTATTATCTCCCGTATCATGGAGATATTCCAGGCCTTCCCCGACCTTATCTTCGCTATGGCTATCATGACCTTCATGGGAAAGGGAGTTTTAAACCTGTTTATTGCTCTCGGACTTCTCACATGGGTAAGGACCGCCAGAATGATACGTGGTTCTGTAATGCAGCTTAAGGAAAAGGAGTACATCGAGGCCAGTCGTGCCAACGGTGCTACGACCTTCTGGATCATTACAAAGGGACTTATACCCAACTGCCTTTCCACCATTATAGTACTTGTGACCCTGGGAATCCCCAATGCCATAATGTACGAGGCGTCTTTGAGCTTTTTGGGAATAGGTATTCAGCCGCCGACGCCCTCTTGGGGAAATATGATCAGTGCGGCCCAGACATTTATCAGCTACCGTCCTCTTTACAGCATTATGCCGGGCGTGGCTATAATGATAACAGTTATCGCATTCAATATCTTCGGAGACGGCTTGAGAGACGCTCCGGATCCGAAGCTGAAAAGCTAAAGGGAGGCATTTAATATGGGAGAAAAAATATTAGAAGTAAAGCATTTGAAAACATATTTCCATACGGATGCCGGACTTTCAAAGGCGGTAAATGATGTATCCTTTTCTGTTGAAAAGGGAAAGACCCTCGGAATCGTGGGAGAGTCAGGATGCGGAAAGAGTATCACCTCTCTGTCAATAATGGGCCTTGTGGAGATCCCGCCGGGACAGATCGCAGGCGGAGAGATAATCTTTGAGGGAGAGGATCTCTTATCCCTATACTCAGGCATTGATGTCGGCTATACCTCTTCCCGAGAGGCATTCAAAGAGGATGAAGATCATCCTTCAGGGAGACCTGCCGAGTCCGGCAAATCAGCCCTCGGGATGTATTTTCCATACAAGATGCTTTATGGCTCAGGATATATGCTCAAAGGTAAAGCCCGAGCTTAAGGATATCGGAAACGGACATATGTGTGCCTGCCATTTTTGCGGGAAGAAAGAGAACGGAATGTGCGGCGGAAAGCTGCAGGGATAAAGGAGACTGTGTACGATGAAGATTACGGATATTAAGACACATATGATGAGAGTGCCCCTTACAAGGCCTCTTCATATCTCACTGGGCGTAATTACTCACGCCGTCAGCTGTCTCGTTGAGGTGGAGACGGACGAAGGAATTACCGGATACGGAGAGGGATCCCCGGGACCTCTTATTACAGGAGAAAACCTTGAGGGGACCGTGGAGACTGTTCGAGTGCTTAAGGAAAAGCTTATCGGAACAGACCCCCGTGATATTGAAGCTGTGTACACAGTAATGAACAGAGCTGTTGCATATGCGGCAACGGCAAAGGCTGCTATCGATATAGCCTGCCATGATATTTTGGGAAAGTCCTCGGGACTGCCCTTGTATAAGGTGCTGGGAGGAATGGCAAATACCATTGAGACTGATATAACAGTGGGTATAGCTACACCCGAGTCCATGGCTGAAAGCGCAAAGGAGCATGTGAAGGCCGGCTTTAATGTGATAAAGACAAAGGTCGGCACGGATATCGCAAGCGACCTTGCTCATGTAAAGGCTATCCGAGAGGCTGTGGGAGACGATGTAAAGATACGACTTGACGCCAACCGGGGATGGCACGGAAAAGAGGCTGTAGAGCTTTTAAGCCGCTTGAACGAGTATGATATAGAGCTTGTGGAGCAGCCTGTTCCCCGATATGACTTTGAAGGCTTGAAATATGTGACGACTCACAGCCCTGTGCCTGTTATGGCTGATGAGAGCTGCTGGGATTCAAAGGATGCCTTAAAGCTTGTCTCCGAGAGAGCTGTAGATTTTATCAACATCAAGCTTATGAAGTGCGGCGGTCTCTATGAGGCAAAGAAGATAGTAAACATTGCCGAGGCTGCAGGTGTTGAGTGCATGCTCGGCTGTATGGCGGAAGAAAGCGGAATTGCCGTAAACGCTGCCGCTGCCTTGGGTGCGGCTCTTAAAAACATTACAAGAGCGGACCTTGATGCGGCATTTACCCTATCAGAGCTTCCCTATGAGGGCGGCTTTACTGTAGTGGATACAAGAAAGCTTGTCCTTCCCGACGCTGCAGGACTTGGAATCAGCGGACTTAAGGAGGCGATGCTCGGATGAACCTTATAACGGAAGGCTCCCGAAAAGAAGCGGAAGAGCTGGTACGGCAGATCATGGAGGAAAGCAGAGCCCGTGGAATCGCTGTAGGCGTTACTGATGCCGCAGGAAACATCCTTTATGAGGAGTGTTTCGGCTTCAGGGATGCGGAAAAGGGATTACCTGTTGACCGCGACACTATTTTCGGCATGGCCTCTGTGACAAAGTCCTTTACGGCTTTGGCTATCATGCAGATGCAGATGGACGGCCGCCTGTCGGTTTACGATGAGGTAAAGGACTATATTCCCGAATTTACAGGGAAAAACAGCCCGGAGCCTGTACGCATATGGCATCTTTTATGCCACAGCGGCGGATATTTTCCGCTTCCCCGCATAGTGGTGGACAAGACTGCGAGAGAAATGGGCATTGAGGATTCCCTTGATAACGAGCTTATCTTCAGAGATGACTTTGCAATGGAGGGAATAAAGCGTGTTGCCGAAAGGCTTGACGCTCAGACGCATTTTACCGGAAGGCCCGGACAGAGGCTCAGCTACTGCAATGACGGCTTCGGACTTTTGTCGGATATAATAAGGCGTCATTCGGACTGCAGCTCCTTTGCGGAGTATCTTGATAAGCATATTTTAAAGCCTTTGGGAATGAACAGAAGCAATATCGGCTTTCTCAGGAATTCTCTGGATGAAAATGCCGCGGTATTATATTCGAAGGAGCCTGACGGCTCATGGCGCTGCGATAAGGACTATGAGAACGATGCCTTTGTGCTGCATGGAGGCGGAGCTTTGAAATCCACATTGGGAGATATGCTTAAGTACGCGGCAATGTATTTGAACGAAGGCTGCGGTGTGAACGGAAATCGTATTATCGACCGCTATTCTATAGGGGAGATGTGCAAGCCGAGACAGTTCATGAAGCCGGGAGTATATTACGGATACGGCTTGGAGACAAAGCAGATGGAAGACATGACCGTCATAGAACATGGCGGAAGCCTGCCCGGCGTGTCATCAAACCTTTCCTTCTGTCCTCAGGCCGGATTGGGAGTAGTAGTGCTCTGCAATACCATGGATGTGCCGGTATATGCTATAGGAGACGCTTTCCTTCGCGCATTCTGCGGACTTCTGATTCAGGAGGAACACCCGGAGCATAAGCCTTATCATTGGAGTGAGGAAGAGCTTTCCGAGCTTGAGGGAAGCTATGTTTCAGGAGAAGGAGACAGCTTCAGCCTTAAGAGAGAGGCTGACGGAAGCCTCTCTATGATCTCAAACGGAAAGCCGGCTGAACTGACGCCTGTATATCCCTGGCAGGGAATGGTAAGGAAAAAGTATACTGATGTATATCTTACGGCAGTGCGTGATGAGAACGGAAAGGTCTTCGGAGCGCATTACGGAAGCAGGATATTCCCGAAATCAGAGGAATAAAATAATACTTATTAAAATATAATTTGAGCCCCTTCTGAGAGTGTACGGATTTGTACGGATAATGAAGGGGCTTAAGTTATTTATTGATTCGTATATAACAAAAAAGCCCAAAAGCCTTCAAATAAAGGGTTTTGGACTATCTCAGATATAGAGGCGACGACCGGATTTGAACCGGTGATCAGGGTGTTGCAGACCCACGCCTTACCACTTGGCTACGTCGCCACGCTTTTCAAAGCTTTTTTATTATATAGTAATAAGTATTTTATGTCAAGGGGTTTAAAAATAATAATTCGGAGTGTATAATGATTTTAAATTAGGCAACCCGATGTTACGGTTTTTAATACCGGGTGCTGAGATACTTAAGAAGGGATTACCATATGGATAATGGCAATTTTAAGATAATAAGCGACAGCTGCTGTGACCTTCCGAAAAAATGCTGTGAGGAAAATGATATAGGGACAGTTCCCTTTTATGTTGCCTTTGAGGACGGGGTATATAAAAGGGATACAATAGATTTTACCTATCACGAGTTTTATCAAAAGATGCTGGATAACCCGGGGAATTTTCCTAAGACTTCATTGCCGGATATCGGAGAATATATCAACGCTTTTACGCCTTATGTAAAGGAGGGAAGAGATATCCTTTGCATATGCATGACCACAACCATGAGCGGTTCATATAATTCCGCCAAGGCTGCGGCGGATGAGATACTGGAGGAGTATCCTGATGCGCGTATAGAGGTCATCGACTCAAGGGCGCTGACCATATTTCAGGGGATGCTCGTGATGGAGGCTGTGAGGCTGAGAGATATGGGAATGGGGCTTGATGAGACTGTTGCCGCCATAAATTCTGTCAAAGCTCTCGGAGGAGCGTTTTTCACCATAGGTGACCTTACATATCTCAATAAGGGCGGACGTATAGGAGGGCTTGTCAAGCTCGCTGCTATAGGCCTTGGCATAAAACCGGTTATTTTGTTTAAAGACGGAAGTATCTCCCTTGCGGCTATTACAAGGAGCAGGAAAAAATCCTTAAGCGAGCTTGCAAGGCAGGCGGCCCTTTATTTTACAAAGACAGGAACCGATATAAGCGATTATGAGCTGCTTGTGGGATACGGACTTAATGAAAAGGACGGAGAAGAGCTTAAGACCATGTTTATTGAGGAGTTAAGTAAGGCAGGGTATGAGAGAAATCCGGAACTTGTTCAGATAGGAACCATGGTTGGCGCCCACAACGGGCCTTATCTCATGGGCATAGCTTTTTTAAAGAGGTATTCAGAGGGGAAATAAAGTATTAAAATATAATAAAAAGTAAATCACGGGGGATAAAATTATGGGAAAAAGAGGAAGAAAACTCTCGGCGCGCGCAGCGGCACTGATGCTTGGAATGTCTTTTTCGTTTGCGGGAGCGTTGACTGCTTTGGCACAGCCCGGGGGAGCTGTGATAATTCCTGTGGGACAAAGCTCAGGAGGCCCGGGAGCTGTCAATTCTCCATCGACATCTCAGGAAGGCGGTACTGTAATAGAGCTTCCCTTTAAGCTTGTTACGCCCGCTCATTTCAGGGGAGACTATAATGTTGCGTGGGGAAGCGTGCAGAGGGCTGACGGTACATGGGCCGATGTGTCCTATGATTATGCCATTATGAACCCTTATTACAGAGTCCTGAGAGAAGAGACGGACAGCACAGGTGTGGAGTGGTATGTATGTGCCGCTCATGCCACGAAGGCAGGCGATTATTTTACGGACGACGGTTCCTTCTACAATGAGCTTTGGCTGAAGAAGGCTGACTGCACGGAGACCTCTTCTGTGACGGTTGACACTGATAATGAGACGAGGATAAAGATAGTGGAGACGGCTCTCTCGACTCTCGGTATGCCCTATCAGGCGGGCACAGCGGGTCCTGACAGCTTTGACTGCTCGGGATATGTTTACTATGTGATGAACACGGCGGGTGTATCTGTACCCAGGACCTCATCAGACGCTATGCTTGGGCTCGGAAGGAATGTGAGCTATGAGGAGTTAAAGCCCGGAGATATCCTCGGGAGGCCCGGACATGTGGGAGTATATATCGGTGACGGAAAATTCGTGCATGCATCGGAGACTGCCACGGGAGTTATCTCCGATACTATAGAGATGTATTCAAGGGTGCATACCTTCACTAATTATGTAAATGTAGTGGGAGATTGATGCCCCGAAAGATGATTTGAATGACTTGAGGACAGACACTTATGAAGGACAAGGATAAAATTAAAACAAACGTCATGAGGCTTCTCGACAAGGCTAAGATCCCTTACGAAGCAAGGGAGTACGAGTACAGCGAGGATGACCTTTCGGGAACTCATGCGGCGGATGTATTGGGTCTTAAGTACGAGATGGTATTTAAGACCCTTGTACTGCGCGGAGACAAGACAGGATATTTTGTATGCTGTATACCTGTAGACAGGGAAATAAACCTGAAAAATGCCGCGAAGATATCGGGAAACAAGAGTGCCGAGCTGATACATGTAAAGGAGCTTTTGCCTCTTACGGGCTATATAAGGGGAGGCTGCTCGCCCATAGGAATGAAAAAAAGATTCAAAACCTATATCGATGCAAGCGCGAAGGCACAGGAAAAAATAAGCATAAGCGCAGGGCAAAGAGGCGTACAAGTGCTCTTGTCACCTGAGGTTCTTTCGGATTATACAGGAGCCGAGTTTGCGGAGCTTGTTTAGGGAAGCGGTCTTGGCAGATGTGAAGGATTTATCAGGGTGAGGGGAGGAAGCTGTGAAGGAAGGTTCAAGGGAGATACATATAGTAAGAGCCGAAAAGGGAGAGGGAAGAGCCATAACAGAATTTGTAAAGTCAGTAAAGGCCACCATGGGGGATGAGAGCGATTGGCTGTTTCTCAATAACTCGGAGGACGAGATGAGGCGTATAGACAATGGGACGGATATAGCATACAGGGCGGTCTGCGCCGATACAGGAGATACGGCGGGAGTCCTCATTGTGGAGATACCATCAAGATTTGGCGGAGAAAATCTCGGGACCTATATCGGACTTTCGGAGGAGGAGCTTAAGAAGGTCGCCCATATGGATACGGCGGCCGTGGCTCCCGCATACAGGGGATTAAAGCTTCAGAGAAGGCTTATGGAGAGAGCCGAGGAGGAGCTTTATGCCGAGGGCTTCAGGTATTTTATGTGTACGGTCCATCCCGAGAACATATACAGCAGAGGAAATATCACAGGCCTTTGCTACAGACCTGTATGGAAGGGTGAAAAGTACGGGGGAACACTCAGAGAGGTAATGCTCAAGGAGAGAGCTTAATACTATGAAGAGAGCGATACAGAGTTCCGAATCCATAGAGCTTGGAATAATGCTTTCACTTGCGGGAGGCTTTATGGATGCCTATTCATATATAATGAGAGGAAAGGTATTTGCCAATGCCCAGACAGGAAACATACTTCTTTTGGGTGTGAAGATCTCCGAGGGAGAATTCGGGGATATACTGCACTATCTTTTCCCGATACTGTTTTTCACAGGGGGAATAGCTATGGCAAGCCTCATAAGGGCTCCCGAGAACAGGGGACTCCACTGGCGGCAGCGGACTGTACTTGTGGAGATGATAATATTGTCCGTTGTGGCATTTATTCCTTTGAGTATGAATCTTTTGGCAAACAGCATGACCTCCTTTGCCTGCGGGCTTCAAGTAGAGAGCTTCAGGAAGATACACGGAAGGAGCGCCGCCACCACCATGTGCATAGGCAATCTCAGAAGCGCCACTGAAAATATCTGCGGATATTTGAAGACGAGAGACAGGGAAAGCCTTTTTTCAGGATTGTTCTACTACGGGGCAATAGTATTTTTTATACTGGGAGCAGTACTCGGAAATATCTGTATAGGTATATTTAAGGAGCGGGCAATGCTTATATGCGTGGTATTTCTCCTTGCGGCTTTCTTTATGATGGCAGTTGACAGAGAAAAAATAAAAGGGTGATCCCTTATGAAAAGGCTTGAAGTTAAGGCTTCAGGCTTTTTTCAGGGACTGCCCTTTTATAATAAGCGCTTTATCGGCATAAAAATGAAATTCGGATTTTGTAATTACCGGGAGGAAAATTATTGTGTCGCCATATATGCCTTTATAAGGTTAAAGGTGTTTTCCACCGCATCCTTGTGGCTTCTCTCGTAGCCGTGTGAGGCATAGACTCCGGGGCCGATGAGAGCGTGGCGGATATCGTTTCCGGCAGAAAGAGTAGCCTCCACATCAGAGCCGTAGAAGGGATATATATCGACGGCATATCCGATATTGTTCTCCTCGGAGAGCTCTATAAGCTTTGAGACTATTTCATAGTTGTAGGGGCCGCCTCTGTCCTTTGCGGCTATGGATACTTCGTGCTCCGTGCAGGTGAGTCCTTTTCCGACGCAGCCCATATCCACAGACCATGCCTCGGTAACTCCTGCGGGGCAGCTTGCGGCTCCGCCGTGGCCTACCTCCTCGTAGATGGTAAAGTGCATGTATACACGTCTTTTAAGCTTGATATTGTTGTCCTTTACATACTTTGCATAGCCCATAAGGACAGCTGCTGAAAGCTTGTCGTCAAGGAAGCGGCTCTTTATATAGCCTGAAGCGGTTACTCTTGTGCGGGGATCAAAGCATACATAATCTCCGGGCCTTATTCCGAGAGACTTTACATCATCGGCATTCTTGACATCCTCATCTATAACGGCCTCTACAGTGTCCCAGTTCCTCTGAGTACTTCCGTATTCTCCGTTTACATGTACAGACGGATTTATGAGCTGACAGGTACCCTCATAGCTCTTTCCGCCCCTTGTGATTATCCTTACATTTTCAGCCTCCGCATTGTTGGGCTGCATTCCGCCTATATTTGTGAGCTTAAGGCGTCCGTCAGACTTGATCTCATGAACCATAGCTCCAAGGGTATCGCAATGAGCCTCAAGGAGTATGGCATCGTTTTCATCGCCTGTCTCAAGGTCCGCCATCACACCTCCCTTTACAGTCCTCCATGCCTTTACGCCCATCTTTGCGAACTCGGAAAGAAGGTATTCCGTAACTTCCTGTCCGTAGCCCGAGGGGCTGTCGTAGGAAAGGAGGGCCTTGGTCTCATCGACGATAAACTCGGTGTAAGCATTGTAGGTCTTTCCCATAAAAACTACCTCTCTTTGATTCCTGTTGATATTATTTTCTATTTAAGAAAGAATTCCTAAAAATTAAATTCATTCAATCGGATTTTAACGCAACAGCCTTTGAGAGTAAAGGAAAATTTAAGTATCTATTATCCTGAAAGTGTAATATAATACCTGATAACCGGGAAATTATACGGTAAAATACAACCGGAGGTATATGTATGAAAAGCATTGTTTTTGCCACAAAGGACATGTTTAAAAATTATGTAAATTGGCACGGGAGGCTCTCAAGAGCCGGATACTGGTGGGGCTGGCTCGGAATAACACTTATCACTCTCATCTTGAATATACTCGCTGAGGCTGTAAGTGATGTATTCGGCATTTTGGTGTCATTATGGGGGCTTGCGACTTTTCTGCCGCTAATGTTTGCCGCTATGAGGAGATATCATGATTCGGGAAAGCCCGGATGGTTGTCCTTATTATTCAGCATTGTCACATCCGTACTTGGAGGCATCGCATTAGTGCTTCTTTTGGGCTCTGCCATGACAGCCGTTTTTATGGCGACCGGAGAAGGCACAGGAGTATTTCTTGCCCTTTTGTCATCAGCGGGGATATTCGGGCTGATAGCCCTTGTACTTCTTATAGTTAATTTTGTATTTCTCGTACTCCCTTCAACTCCCGGAGAGAACGCCTATGGCATGCCGAGGCCCTTTGATCCGACAGAAGGAGAGGATAAGGGGTACATAGAAATAAGCTCCGATAATAATACTGAAAGCACTGACATTAATAACAGTATTGACAACAATAATAGCTATAATAAAAATAATGACAATAATAATGACAACAATGTCAATACCGGCAGTTGCGGCAATTAAAGCTAAATAAAGTACTCAATAAAACACTTAATAAATGCTCCTTCAGGTTGCTTTTATACTTGCGGCCCGAGGGAGCATAATTTAATATTAAAGCAGGGATAAAACTGAAAAATTAATATGAGACAGTCAGGATAAAACCGGAAAACAAAAATAAAAGGATGATAGCCGATATTTGGGGGGATGCGTAATGAAGATAATGGTGAGCGCCTGCCTTTTGGGACGGAATTGCAAATATAATGGTGGAAACAACAAAAATGAGGCCTTGTTAAGATTCCTTGAAGATCATGAGGTGATACCCATCTGTCCTGAGACAGAGGGAGGACTTAAGACTCCGAGGAAGCCTGCGGAAATAGTGGGCGAAAGAGTGATGACAAGGGACGGAGATGATGTTACCCGGGAGTACAAAAAGGGTGCCGAGACAGCTCTTGAAAGAGCAATTTCGGAGAAGCCGGACCTCTGTATACTACAGTCAAGGAGCCCGTCCTGCGGTGTAAATAAGATATATGACGGAAGCTTTACAGGGAAACTTAAGGCGGGGAGCGGAATAACAGCGGAGCTCCTTAAGGATAAGGGCTTTAAGGTAACAGACATTGAAGATTTTAAAGGATAATTGATATTCGGGATTTTAAGGAGGAGGCATGATTCTTTCAACACTTTGCTATATGGAGCGGGACGGGAAATACCTGATGCTCCACAGAAACAAAAAGAAAAATGATGTAAACCACGGAAAATGGATAGGAGTAGGAGGAAAGCTTGAGAGCGGAGAGGCTCCCGAGGAGTGCCTTATACGGGAGGTCCTTGAGGAGACGGGATGCAGGCTTTTAAGCTGGCGCTTCAGAGGGGTATTGACCTTTATTTATGATGACAAGGAGCCTGAATACATATTTACCTATACCTCCGACAGCTTTGAGGGAGAGCCTACGGATTTTGAGTGCGGCGAGGGTGAGCTTAAGTGGGTGGACAAAAGTGATATCTTAGGCCTTGATCTTTGGGAGGGCGACAGGCCCATGCTGAAAAGGCTTATGGAAAGCAATGATGTATTCTCCATAAAGCTTTGCTATAATGGAGATGTACTTATGGAGATAAAGGAGTTCTCATAATGGAGCCTTCAGGGTCGAATGTAAATAATGCCGGTCGTAAAAAGCCCTACAGGAGTATAGGTGACGAGCTTTTTGACACATACGGAGGAAAGGTATATAAGCTGTCCCTGCAGACAGGCTGCGGATGCCCCAACAGAGACGGAACAAAGGGGCGTGGTGGCTGTATTTTTTGCGGAGAGAAGGGCTCAGGCGAGTTTGCGGAAAGTTGCCTTATTCCAATCGGGGAGCAGATAGAGCTTGCCAAAAACAGAGTCCGGCTAAAGGCAGGAAAGAGCCCGGCAGGCTATATAGCCTACTTTCAGTCTTTTACAAATACCTACGGAGACTTCGGAAGACTCTCAAAGCTTTTCAGGGAGGCCATAGAAAACCCCGATATATTGATATTGTCGATTGCAACACGTCCGGATTCCATAAGTGATGAGATGTACGGATTTTTGGGTGAGCTTAACAAAATAAAGCCGGTATGGGTGGAGCTGGGGCTGCAGACAGTACATGAGGACACAGCTCGTTTTATAAGAAGGGGATATGAGCTTGGTACTTTTGAGGAGGCGGTAAAGAGACTTAAAAGAGAGGGAATAACCGTTATCACCCACATGATAGCGGGACTTCCGGGAGAGTCCGAGGAGCGGATAAAAGAGACGGCAGGTTATATTTCCGAGCTTAGTGATGAGACAGGACAGCCCCTTATTGACGGAATGAAGATCCATCTTTTGTATGTACTTGAGGGCACAGATCTGGGAAGGCTGTATAAGGAATACGGAGGAGGAAAGGCGCTGCCCGAGAACGGAGGGTGCGAGGATATGCTTATTCCTTTTGAAGGGAGTTTTATCAAATGGCATATATTTTCTATGGAGGAGTATGTGTCTCTTGTGACTGATATATTGGAACGTTTACCTGAGAGAATAGTCGTGCACCGAATAACAGGGGACGCACCGAAAAGTCTCCTTATTGCTCCGAAGTGGAGCGGTGATAAAAAAAGAGTGTTAAATGCGTTTACAAAGGAATTTAAGATAAGAGAAAGTTATCAGGGAAAAAGGAGGAACAAAAATGGCTAAGGTATATGCTTTTCTTGCAAACGGTCTTGAGGAGGTAGAGTGCCTTGCGGCGTGCGATGTATTAAAGAGAGCAGGCGTTGAGGTTGAGCTTGTATCTGTTAATGAGGGGAAGGAGGTAGTGGGCTCCCACAATGTACATATCATTTGTGACAGCAGCATCTCGGAGAAGAAGGACTTTTCCGATGCGGATGTTCTTTTCCTTCCGGGAGGAATGCCCGGAACACTCAATCTCATGAAATGTGAAAGGCTTACAGAGGCTTTGAAGGAGCAGTATGGCAATAATAAGCGGATCGCGGCTATATGTGCGGCACCTTCTGTGCTCGGACGTCTGGGATTCCTTGAGGAGAGAAAGGCCACATGCTACCCCGGATTTGAGGATCAGCTTACAGGAGCTGAATACACAAAACAGGGTGTTGTGACAGACGGAAACATAACTACCGCCAGAGGCCTAGGCTATGCTCTTGATCTTGGAATCGAGCTCACAGCGCTTCTTATCTCCGAGGACAAGGCAAAAGAGGTGAAGGCATCTATTCAGTATGATCAGTTTTAGGTCTTAAAGAGGCGTATTACTTATCTTTTACTGCAAAAATATTTTAAAGAAAAATAGACCTGCGGAGAGAAATGTTCTCTGCAGGTCTTTATTTAAAACATTTCCTTTAATTATGATCTTGAAATTCATGTTGATGTCAGGAAAGCTTTCCCCGTCTCTATTCGTATATATAGTAAAAGACCCCGGACTCAAAGCGCTTAAATGCGGCATTGTCTTTATCGGGAGGATAGTATATTATAGACATTAATCGTGCGAGCGGCATGAAAATAAGTTATCGGGGTAGGCAATGAACAGGCGAGAAAAGTTGAATTACATAGCCGAAAATTATATGAAGCTTATGTGGCAGAAGGCGTATTCCGTCATATCCGATGCCCATGAGGCGGAGGATGCCTGTCAGGAGGCGTTCATAAAGATAATAAGGATGATAGATGAGATAGAGGATGTGACAGAGCTGAAGGCGAGGGCCTTATGCTGTATTATAGCCAAGAACACAGCCATAGATATGGTGCGAAAGCATAGCCGTGTCGCACCGGCAGAGGATGTTTTTATAGAGCTTGAGGCAAGACAAAAGCCTGCGGACTCTCCTGATGCGGTGGTAGAATCGAAGGCTGAGACGGAGCGGATAAGGCTTGCGTTAAATCGGCTGCCGGAAGCATACAGAGAGATCATTGAGCTTAGGTGCCTGCATGAGCTGTCGGCTCAAAGGACAGGAGAAATACTTGGTATCAGTGCAAATTCGGTGAACATAAAGTTGTCCAGGGCAAGGAAGGCCCTAAAGGATATATTGGACAGAGAGAATATTGAAGAAAGGACGGAGGCAGCTCAAGATGACAGATAAAAATAAAGACTTTGAACTAAGCGATGAATTGCTGAAGTCCGCTCTCTATGATGAGATGCTCCTTGAAATGGAGAAAGAAGAAAAGAGCTTAAAGGAGGCGGAGGAATTCGAACACGAGTTCTCCGACGATTTCAAGTCTCGTATAAACGCGCTTATAGATGAGGCCTGCGCGGAATCTTCGGAAGTAGAAAATAAAAACGAGGCCTGCAATGACAGTGATGACAATGGCAGAGCTTCGGACATTGATTTAAGCGATGATAAGAAGAGCGGGGAAGATCATAGAAAGATAATACGTATACCTTACCTGAGAAAGAGAAGCCTTGCGGCGGCGGCATCCCTTGTTTTTGTTGCGGGAGCAGCCTTCCTTACGCTGAGAGTCAATTATTCTGCAGGCTCATACGAATCCACGGCAGCAGCTGCGGCATACAGTATGGATAATCAGCCTGAGACAGCGGCAGAAAACTCTGCCGAGACGGGCGCAGAAGAAAGCTCTGCCAAGGCGAGTGATGGGGAGGCAGGCGCGGCTATGCTTAAATCCGGAAGGACAGCTCCCGGAGCTCCTGCGGATACGAGCATGAAAAATTCAGATATGAAGGCTCAGGAAAGCTATGAAGAGGCAGGCATATCCGAAGCTTCAGCAGATACGAGTGCGGCATCGGTAAATCCCTTAAAAGAAGTGCAGTCAAAGGATGACTTTATATCAGAGCTCGGGATAAGGCTTTCTGAGCCCTCGGAGGGAGCGGACAACGTCAGCTGCTCCGTGATATCCGACAGCATAGCCCAAATAAACTACTACAGCGAAAATCTTGCCGCCGAAGTCACCTTGAGAGCCGTTTCGTCAGATGCAGGAATGAGCGGAAAAGAGCTTTCGGGAGTATATTATGAGTTTGACGAGAGCGGAAAAAGAACCGTTGAAGAACCTGTTACATTATCCGGGGATTCAGAATCGGTTACAGACGTATCTGTAACCATAGAATATGCCCTTTCGGATGACGGCACAAAAAAAGGAGCCCTCGCGACCTGGTCTTTATGGAATACAGATTACAGCCTTTGGGCTGAGTCGCAGGACTTGGGCGATGAGGAGCTCCTTAGTGAGGCGAAAAATGTTATAGAGTCATCTGCTAATTAAGAGGAGTATAATCCAGGCCAAGGGATTCGGCTGTATAGTCGGATCCCTTTTCTTTTTTCAGGATGTCTCTCAAAAAGCCGAATGCGGCATCCTCACCCTCATCCCTCATTATAACCAGCGCTTTCTCAAGGACAGCTCTCGTGTCGGGGTGCATTATGACCCTGTCTCTGGTACGCACATAGTAATCCCATGCATCCGAAGGCTTATAGTCTGATCCGTGGTAGGCCATACATGCGGCACGTCTGTCACAGACCATCTCCGCAACATAGCGAAGAGGCATCCTGCAGCCTATCACGCCTCCGGGGGCCTTTGAAGAAAAATCGGTCCAATATTCAAAGTGATGCTTGTTCCTTCCTTTATGGTGCAGCCAGGCCTTTGACATGCCGTAGAGCTCCCTCTCCACAGCGTTAGGAGAGCGATCACCGACATAATGGGCCACTCCTGTAAAAAACTCCGAGGGTGAATACTTTGACATATCGTGAAGGAGCCCCTGACGATAAAGCCTTAGCTTAAAGCAGCCTGACGCCACATAGAGCTTGTGCTTTGTTATAGTGGAGAGATGCCCGAAAAATCTTTCGGGAAGGCTTCTTTCGGGAAGCCTTATATTTCCTCCGTAAATATTTTTTTTGATTATATATTTCTCATTTTTCATTTGAGTCACCGTGATATTGTGGAAAGATATGCTTTGTTATGATAAAATTATATTTACTAAGTCGCCAAATTGCAAACAGAAATGAAAGACCGGATATCACAGGCGAAAAATGAGCAGGAGGAAAAGCTATGAGTAAAAAAGCAAGGAAGGCTCTGGCCTTCGCAGCCGCTTTGTGTATGACCCTTTCACAGTGTATACCCGCCTTTGCACAGTCCGCTTTTTACAGGGAGCCCGCCTCAAAGAAAGGCCTTTTATGTCAGACCGAGGCTATGCTTTCAGACTGTATAGAGCTCGGTACGGATCAGGTGATATTTAATGTTCCCATGAGCGCGGCCTTAAATTCCGGGACACTTCAGGCGTATGATTCGTTTATAAACAAGCTTGATGCTAACGGCATAAGCATAACTGTCGTGCTTTTAAACGACAGGCAAAGCATAAGGCCCGAGCTTATATACGGAGATCAAAATGCGGCCTGCAATTATTTCATGCTGAATGTATTTACCGAAGAGGGAAGGGCGGCTGTCAACGAGGTGGTGGGAAAACTTGCGTCAAGATGGCAAAACAAGGTCTCCAACTGGATAATCGGAAACGAGGTCCAGGATCAGGTCTGGAATTATATCGGCCCTATGGACAGGGAGAGCTACTGCAGAAAATATGCGGAGGTTTTCAGGACCTGCTATGACATAATCAAATCCTACAATTCATCGGCGGAGGTATATATCCCCTTTGACTACGGATGGAGGAACGAGGAAAACGGAAGCACAAAGTACAGCGGAAGGAATTGCCTTGATCTGTTCTCCGCCATATTTAAGGAGGGAGGAGATATAGACTGGGGAGTTGCATGGCATGCATATCCCGATCCTCTCACAAGTCCTGTATTCTGGGATGACGCCATTGCTTCGAATTCCGCTGATGCATATATAGTGAACCTTCAAAATATCCATGTGCTTACAGACTACATGCAGAGGCCCGAAATGCTTTCTCCTACAGGAGAGGTCAGAAATATAATCCTTTCGGAGCAGGGCTTTACCTCTGTGTCGGGAGGCGTTTCGGACGAGAGCCTTCAGGCGGCAGCCTATGCCTACGGATATTTTATTGCAGAGCGGAATCCTTATATAAAGGCCTTCATGCTCAACCGTCAGGTGGACGCAAAGTCGGAGGTTCAGGCTGGACATTCCTTCGGCATATGGAATACGGATATGAATTCCGCCGAAAATGAGAAGCCTCTTAGCAAGAAGTATATCTGGCAGGTATTTAAAGATATAGATACAGACAACAACGGCTATATAAAGGAGCTTGTGAGAAATTATACAGGGGCTTCATTTTAGCTGAAATATAAATCAAATACTCTAAAAAGAAGATTTAAGGAGAAAGACGATGGAAAAGAAAAATCCTGTAGTTACTATTGAGATGGAAAACGGAGATGTGATGAGAGCGGAGCTCTACCCCGATATAGCTCCCAATACAGTAAACAACTTTGTGAGCCTTGTAAAGAAGGGCTTTTATGACGGAATCATTTTCCACAGAGTTATAAGAGGCTTCATGATCCAGGGAGGGGACCCCACAGGAACAGGTATGGGTGGCCCCGGATATTCCATAAAGGGAGAGTTTGCGGCAAACGGCTTTAAAAATGATTTGAAGCATGACAAGGGGGTCCTTTCCATGGCAAGGGCTATGGCACCCGACAGTGCAGGCTCACAGTTCTTCATAATGCATGAGAAGGCTCCTCACCTTGACGGACAGTACGCTGCCTTCGGAAAGGTCATAGAGGGACTTGACGTGGTGGATAAGATAGCTTGTGTAAGGACAGATTACAGCGACAGGCCGACAGAGGAGCAGAAGATCGCGAAAATGAGCGTAGAGACCTTCGGAGAAGAGTACGCAGAGCCCGAAAGGATATAACAGACGATGCCCTCTACTGTAAGAAAGAAAAAGGAAAAGAGGCTTGAGCAAAAGGCCGAAAAGCACAGGAAGGTCTCCTGGAAGCCCGCAACTATGGTGTACCCTGTTCCCGCTGTCATGGTGAGCTGCAGGGACAAGTCCGGAAAGGACAATATCATAACCGTGGCATGGACCGGGATAATATGCTCCGATCCCGCCATGGTATATATTTCCGTAAGGCCTGAAAGATACAGCTATCATATGATAGAGGAGAGCGGAGAGTTCGTCATAAACCTTACCACGGAGGCTCTGGTAAAAAAGACAGATTTTTGCGGAGTAAGGTCAGGAAGGGACATTGACAAGTGGGAGGCCTGCGGACTTACAAGAGGCAGGGCCTTTAAGGTCGAGGCTCCGGTCATCGAGGAAAGCCCTGTAAATATAGAGTGCGCTGTTGAAAACATAATAAAGCTCGGAAGCCACGATATGTTCATAGCTAAGGTCCTGGCGGTTGATGTGGAGGAAAGGTTTATAGATGAGAGGGGAAGGCTTGCACTTGACAAATGTAAGCTTACGGCTTACTCTCATGGAGAGTATTTCGCTCTCGGAAAGCTTCTGGGCACATTCGGGTACTCGGTAAAAAAATAAATGTTTCAGAAAAGAGGCCTTACATAAATGACAGCAGATATTGTATTGCTCCCTCTTGCATGCGGAGCGGCAGGCATATGTGCGGTTTCCGCAATAAAGAGAAAGCTTCCGGAGCTTTTATATGAAGCCTGTGATATTGAGTCCGCACTTTTGACCGAAGATGTCATAAAGAGTTTCAGAGGAAAGCTTGACGAGAACATTTCTTATATTTTGTCGGAGGAGGAAAGTCCTCTTTTAAGTGAGCTTTCGGATGCGCTTACAGATGAAAACAGTCGAAGGGCCGCCATAGAAAGCGCGGCAGAAGAGATAGGAGCTTTGATATCGGAAAGGCTTTCCCGAGAGGAGCTTCAGGATACACTTTCAACGGAAGCGGCCGCAGCTGTGAGAGAAAAGCTCAAAAACAGTTTTTTCGGAAGCATAGTAAGCGACAGGCTCATAGCGGGAATGGTGAAACCCGTGGGCGCGGGGATATGCAGATATCTCGCTGAGCATACAGGCGAAGCTGTGAGGGAGGACGTCCTGAGCTTCATTGAAAACAAGTCGGAGCTTAGAACCTCAGAAGTCTGCTCCTTGCTTGGTATTGATAAAGAGCACATAGAGAATAAGGCGGAAAGCCTTTACAAGAAGGCCGTAAAGGAGGAATTTTCCGAGAGGCTTTCAGGAGAACTCAAGGAAAGCTTCAGGAAAAAGAGCCTTGAGGCTTTGTATCTGAGAGCCGGGGGAGCAGGAGTCCTTGTAGGGCTTTTTGTTGCGGCGTTGGAATATTTATTGATGTTTTTATATTTTTAGAGATGATGATACCGGTAATACGGGAAAATATCCTATCGGTGAGAGAGGTTTTATGGCAAAGCTATATTTCAGGTACGGGGCTATGGGCTCCTCAAAGACTGCAAACATATTGATGGTGAGATATAATTATCTGGAAAAAGGCTTAAAGCCTCTTCTTCTTAAGCCGGAGGTAGATACCAGATACGGAGAGAAGCTGGTCAGGTCAAGGATAGGGCTTGAGGCTGAATGCGAAAACTTCGACAGCCTTAAGGAAATGAGCGATGAGGAGATAAAGGCCTACGATGCTGTGCTTGTGGACGAAGCCCAATTTCTGAAGGCCGAGGATGTGGATTTCCTCACGGATATAGTAGACGAGCTTGCGGTGCCTGTGCTCTGCTATGGCCTAAGGACAGACTTTACGGGACACCTCTTTGAGGGAAGTCGAAGGCTTTTTGAGGTCGCCGAGGTGATAGAGGAGGTTCCTACCGTATGCTGGTGCGGAAAGCGCGCAAACTTTAATGCGCGCTTCGATAAGGAAGGTAACATGCTTCGCACGGGGGAGCAGGTGGTCATGGGTGACAATGACAGCTATACTTCTCTTTGCAGAAAGCACTACAAGATGGGCAAGATAAGGCCCTGAGCATAAATTTATATGACATAAGAAAGGATAACATCAGGTGATTTATGACGGAATCAGACTTACTGAAACCGGAGGATCTGGAATTCAAGCGCTTTGACGCGGATGCGCTTATAAAGTGCAGAGAATTCTTTTTCATAAGGCCCAACAAAAGCTGTGACAGCGGGCCCGTGGACAGCTACATTTGGAGAGAGTACTATGATGTGAAATACTGCATCGTTAATGATGAGGCTCTCCTTATGACAGAGGGAGGCGGCGGAAAGACCGCAGGAATAATACCGCTTTGCGCTCCTGAAAAGGTAGGAAAATATTTCAGACTTCTTGAGCGATATTTCAATGAGGTATTAAAGGAGCCCTTCAGGATATACCTTGCCGATGAGGAGGGAATGCTCCTTGTAAAGGAGGCAGGACTCCTTGAAAACTATACAGTCAAGGAAGAGGAGGACCTTAAGGATTATCTCTACAGCGGAGAAGACCTGAGGGAGCTTAAGGGAAGGAAATTTTCCAAGAAGAGAAACCATATTAATATTTTTATGAAGACCTATGAGGGAAGATGGGAATACAAGACTCTCAAAAAGGAGGATAAGCTTTCAATACTCTCGTTTTTGTCCGAGTGGAAGCTCAACAAGGACAGCGAGGGAGAGGGAAGCGGTGTCGCCATGGATGAGGAGAGCTTTGACGCCATGGAATCCCTTGATGCCGAGATACTGGGAATACACGATATCCTCAACAATGACGAGGTGTTTGACAGTGTAAAGATAGGCGGTATTTTTATAGACGGAAGGCTGAGGGCCTTTTCTATAGGTAACTACAATCCTGCCGAGCGCATGGCCATTATAGATATCGAGAAGGCGGATCCGGAGGTAAACGGACTCTATCAGATGATAAACAGAGAGTTTTTGGTCCATGAATTCCCCGATGCTGAGATAGTAAACAGGGAGGATGACGTGGGACTGCCCGGACTCAGGAAGGCAAAGCTTTCATATTGTCCTATAGGCTATGAGAGAAAGTATATGATAATACAAAATACTGAACCTCATGATAAACAGGATGCGTAATGCTTAAATCAGACACGAAGAGGCGGAGACATATATGGAGACCTTGAGATTTCTCGGACCTGAGGAATATGAAAAGACGAGGGAGCTTGCCGAGATATGCTTCGGAAAAGAGGACTTTGACGAGGAGTACTACAGCAAAGATATATATGATAATCTCATTGCCGTGAAGGAACGTAACGGGAGGATAATTTCCATGGCGCACCTTGCGGAGAGAAGACTCTTCTTTGAAGGCGGGGAATACTGCGATGTATACTATATATTATATGTTGCGACGCTGCCCGAGGAGAGGCATAAGGGCTACATGGACGAAGTCATGAGCTTTACCTTTGAGCGTATGATGGAGGAAAAAAGAGAGCTTACTTTTTTGGTCCCCATAGACCCCGGGATATACAGACACCTCGGCTTTGAGTATGATTGGGAGTTCAATGAAGATGAGAGAGAGCTCCTTTATGCCGACGAAGGATTGAACTTTTGCTCGGCAAAGCTCATATGTGCGAAAAGCTTTAAAAAGCCCGTAAAAACCGGCTTAAAATGTACAAAATAAAATTCAAAAAGCCCTTGCTAAAAAGGGCTTTTTTTGTTAGTATTATATCTTGCAGCAATTAAATTCCTTGCTCCTGATCAAGGATCAGGGGACATACGACCAAAAGGAGGTAACGCAATATGAATAAGTATGAGATCACAGTTATTCTTAGTGCGAAACTCGAGGAAGAGCAGAGAAACGAGGCTTTAGAGAAGATCAAAGGATACATCACTCGTTTCGAAGGAACAGTAGGTGAGATTGAGGAGTGGGGCAAGAAGAAGCTTGCTTACGACATTCAGCATCAGAGCGAGGGATATTACTATCTCATCAACTTTGAGGGAACTCAGGTAACACCTAACGAGCTCGAGTCACACGTTCGCATTATGGAGCCTGTTCTCAGATACTTGGTAGTTAAAAAAGAGGACTAATTTAAGTATAAGAGAAAGTGTGAAAGTATGAATAAAGTTATTTTAATGGGCAGACTTACAAGAGATCCCGATATCAGATATACTCAGGGAGAGAACAGCATGGCGGTTGCGAGATATACTCTTGCGGTCGACAGGCGTATGAGAAGAGACAGCGCAGACGGACAGCAGACAGCTGATTTCATTGGCTGCGTTGCATTCGGAAAGAGTGCGGAGTTTGCCGAGAGATACCTTCACCAGGGCACGAAGCTTGTTGTCACAGGACGTATCCAGACAGGAAGCTACACAAACAAGGACGGACAGAAGGTCTATACAACAGACGTTGTGGTTGAGGATCAGGAGTTTGCGGAGAGCAAGAATGCTCAGTCCCAGGGCGGCTATGACAGCGCACCTGCTTATCAGCAGGAAAGGCCTGTTCAGAGCTCGGTGGGAGACGGCTTCATGAATATCCCCGATGGCGTCGAGGATGAGGGACTTCCGTTCAACTAAGAATAATTAGGAGGAAATACCAATGGCATTTCAGAAGACTGAAAAGGCTGAGGGAAGCGTAAAGCCCAAGAGAATGGGATTCCGCAGAAGAAGAAAAGTTTGCGTATTCTGCGGCGAGAAGGCTAAGCCCATCGATTATAAAGATGTTGCTACATTAAAGAAGTACATTTCTGAGAGAGGTAAGATCCTTCCCAGAAGAATTACAGGAAACTGCGCTAAGCACCAGAGAGAGCTTACAGTTGCTGTAAAGAGAGCAAGACATCTTGCACTTCTTCCCTACACAGTAGAATAAATATAAGTGTGTAATAATAAAGAGCCCCGTCATTCGAGAGAGTGACGGGGCTTTGTTTTTTTACTACATAAGCAGATCGCTCAGTTCCTCCATGGCGGCAATCTCCTGTCCGCCCAAGTCTCTGAGGATTTGGGTCTGGGCTTCGATGGCAGCCTGATATACGGCAATTTCCTTAGAGAAGTCTCCGCTTGTCTCGTCATAGCGTGCAAAAATGCTGCGGGTGGCCTCGTCCACGTCGGCCTTGGTGAAGCCGATGTCTGTGCCCCAATAGAGGTTATCCTGATTGTCCTCTCCCCAAAGCATGTCATCTTGAACGGCGATGACCTCGGGGGAGAAGTACATGGCGTACCACTCCAGCACGTTGTTCACGGTCCATGCGTACTCATCTACGGCAGTGGCCACATCACCCTGTTCCAGGCAGTCAATGATGGCCTGACACAGCAGAATGTTCTCCTGAGGGGCCTCGTGGGGTACGATGGGACGCTCGTACATGAGTCCCAGCAGATTCTTCTGGGCATATTGGAAGGCGGCTAAGTTCTGATTTGTCAGCTCCTTTCCCTGAACCCAAAGCTCCGCCATCTGCTCGGTATTGCCCTCTTCCACGGCCTGAAGGTATCGGGTATTGACATCCACCACCCGGTCTACCATGGACTGAGCGGACTGATTCAGTCGGTCCAGAGCCGCTTTGAAGGCATCTACATCCACGCCGGCGGCTGCCATGGTTTCTTCATCCATAGAATTAAGGATTCGGTCGTACTGGGCGGTGAAGTCAAGATACAGGGCGGGAGTTTGGTCGATATACATGGCCAGAGCGCCGTAGTATTGGATATTGAAGTTCATTACCGCCTCGTTGTAGGTGTCCGGAGTATCGTACTGGGTGTGGTAGATCTCCTCATAGAAGGGGAATACGGTCTCCATGTCCTTTTGCAGCAAGAAGCCATTGACAGTGGAGGGCACACCCGCCGCATAGTAGGAGAAGTCGTCGGAGTAGGTGTATGTCTGATATCCTTCGGTGAGCACTCCATCCGGGAAGCAGCCCACAGGGTCGGGTGAATAGGGGTACTCGTTGGCAAAGTAGTCGAGCATCTCATACATCTCCGGGGCGGAGTAGGTGCTGGTGTAGGTGTCGAACTCATATGCGGGCAGCTCAAAGTTGATAAAGGCCAAGGTTCGTCCAACCCAGTCAGGGTGGACATTATTGATCATCTCCCAGGCTCCGACTGTCCAGTCGTACTGAGTGTAGGAGGAACCCCACTCCTCAGCCCCATGAAGGCAGAAGACAATGTCATTCTCCGGCTGATAGCCCGAGTCTATCATTGCTTTGGCCATGGCAAGCACCAGGCCGACGGCGCAGTTGTCATCCTGGAAGCCCCAAAAGTGGGCGTCGTAGTGGCCACCTATAAGGATCTGATGTTCTGAGGACTTGCCCTTTAGGACTCCTGTGATGTTGTAAGTGGTGCCAGCGTCAATCTCCACCTCGTTGTCTACCACAAGAGTGGCAGTTACCGGGCCCTGCTCCAGCTTCTCACGGATCTCCAGAGAGTCGGATACGCCGATTGACAGTGTGGGGATTGATGTGGGACCGCAGACGTCCTGGCTGTTCAGAGCATCGTCCGCGATCTGAGAATAGCCCCCAACATTAGCGGCAAGGATAGCTGCAGCCCCTTGGAACTCAGCCTCCAGCATGGGGTAGGTGATCCACCAGTCGTTTCGCTGATCTATATCCACAAGGACGATCTTGCCTTCTGCATCCAGGCCTTCATAGTCCCACATAGTTCCCTTGCCGGCGTACACCACCTCGGCGGTGATACCCTCAGCAGGGGTAGCTGCAGTGGCGTAGGAGTATACCGGATACTCCACACCGTCTACTGTGAAGCTTGCTCCATTGAACTGCCACAGGTCGCATTGAGCTGCCTGTTTCTCCACGTCAGACAGGCCGATCTCCTCCATGAGGCCTGCCAGGTAATCAGCAGCAGCGTGCTCCGCCTTGCTTCCGGCATTTCGGCCTCCAAGCTCCGAGTTGAAGTAGACGGGATTTGTGGTCAGCTCCAGGGCAACATCGTAAGCGTAGTCAGGAGATACGGAGTCTATAAATCGATCGTACATCTCCTCCAAGGACGCCTGAGATGCGGCGGAAGAGGTCTCAGAAGAGACCGAGCTTTCGGGGGTGGATGTACTGCAGGCCGACAGGCCAAGCAGCATTCCGGCAGTCAGACACAGGGCTGTCAGTTTCTTTTTCAAAGTTTCTTTCCTCCTAAATGTTCTATTTTTCGTAACTCTTACGAGCTATCGACCGGAAAATGCGCGAAAAAAAAGCCGCGCATGCGAAAACATACGCGACCTGTGAAGACAGTATAGTGGCTTTTTGCCCGTAAACGAACGAGAGAAGCCGCATGAGATTGGCATTCAGAGTCTATGTAGCGAGATCACTTTTACTACTCTTATTGACCGTTTCACAAGTTGCGCTGTTTCAACTTATAAAATTTGAGCTCTTAACTCAATCAATAAGGCAACGAAAGTTGCCAATCCGCACCCGCGGTGCGGTCCCCGGCTCTTCGACGGGTTTTCGGCATTTGACCCGGCCGTCCGTGTAGCCTTGGCCTCCCGGCAGGGGAGGCGGTCAAGATCTTCGATCAGATAGACTCCGACCAAAAAGCGGGTAAAGTATATCATCTGCCTAAGAAACATGCAAGCTTTTTTCGTTTGCTTTTTGTAAATTTATAAATTGGAAATAGGTGTAGGTGGAGTACCGGACCTACAGTATTTTGGACATAAATTCCTTAAGCCTTTGATCCTTGGGATTTTCAAAGAACTCCTTTGGGGTTCCTGCCTCCCTGATTACACCTCCATCCATAAATATCATCTTTGTTGCCACCTCTCTTGCGAAGCCCATTTCATGAGTGACTACGATCATCGTCATTCCCGACTCGGCAAGCTGCTTCATGAGCTCGAGGATATCTCCGACCATTTCAGGGTCGAGAGCGGAGGTAGGCTCGTCAAAGAGGATGACCTTGGGGTTTACTGCAAGAGCCCTTGCTATGCCTACTCTCTGCTGTTGACCTCCCGATAGCCTTGAGGGATAGAAATCCTTTCGGTCCGACATTCCTACCTTTTCCAACAGACCAAGAGATATTTCTTCGGCCTCCTTTTTGCTTTTATGATGAACAGTGACAAGGGCCTCCATAACATTTTGGAGAGCTGTCATATTTTTGTAAAGGTTGTAGTTCTGATAAACCATGGCCATTTGCTCCCGTAAAGCTTTTATCTGCTTTTTTGAAGCTCTTTCGGCATCGACAGTAACATCCCCTACCGTGACCCGACCTTTTTTGGGAGGTATAAGAAAGTTCATCCCTCTTAATAGCGTGGATTTTCCTGTTCCTGAAGGGCCGATAATAGCCAAAACATCGCCCTGCTCAATCTCAAAGCTTACACCGTTCAAAACCTTTGTGGCTCCGAACTCGACATAAAGATCTTCTACTTTAATCATATTACTGATTCAATCCTTTTGTAACATCAATGTGCATCCACTTTTCTGCCAGCTCCTTGACGGTTCCGTCTGCAAGCATATCTTCAAGAGCCCCATTTACAGCTTCAAGCTTCTTTGCCGACTCCTCGTCATTTTTGCGGAAGAAATATCCTACCTCTGAAGAGCTTAAGGACTCGTCAAGTATCCTTACATCTACACCTGCCTTGTTGGAGTCAAAGGCGAGAGTGATCCTTGAATCCATCCATGCATCGCAGCGGCCGAGAGAAAGATCCTGAACACCTGAGGTTCCGTCTCCGAATACGGTTATCGTAAATCCGAGTTCATCAGCAGCCCCTTCACCTACAGCCTGACCCTGAGAGCCCTCTGCCACAGCAACAGTTTTGCCTGCAAGATCATCAAGAGAATTTATCTCTGTATTGTCCGCCAATACGGCAACTCCGACACCGTCCTCGCCATAGGAAATTGAAGTGTCATACTTTTCCAAGCGCTCCTCTGATTTTCCGAAGAAGTTGCCTGCAACATCAACTCTTCCCGAATCAAGAGATCCGAAAATGCTGCTGAAGCCCATAGTCTCCATGGTTACCTCATAGCCTGTGCGCTCTGCGATCTCGTTCCACATATCCACCTCAAAGCCCTTGTGCTCTCCATCCTCAACAAAGGAATAGGGCTCGGCTGTATTTGAACATGCTACAACTATTGTCTTATCTTCATCCTCTCTGGCCTCGGCCTCACCCTCTGCAGAAGCTTCAGCGTCGGAAGTTTCACTGCCTGACTGTGCGGCGGCTTCGGTTTCTGCAGCTTCTGTAGTCTCTGCGGAACCTGATGAACTGCCGCAGCCTGCTATCATTCCCGCTGCAACAACCGTTGTTAAAATCAATGAAAGTACCTTTTTCTTCATTTTCTCTCTCCTTACATATGAAAAATATTCTATTTAAAGCAAAACTGCCTTAAAGTCTAAGTCTAATATGCCGCGTTGCACCACAGCTCGATCCTCTTTTGAACAAGGCCTAAAAGGGTTATTATCACCCAGTAGATAAGCATGACAGCCGCATATACCTCAAAAAATCTGAAGGTAATAGCAGCCTCAAGCTTTGCCTGTCCCATAATGTCAACTACCCCCACCACAAAGGAAATGGAAGAGCCCTTTATAAGATCGATGAAATTGTTGAAAAGTGAGGGAAATGCCACACGGAGAGCCTGGGGAGCGATGATCCTCGTCATTGTCTGAAAGCGTGACATTCCGAAAGAAAATGCAGCTTCGATCTGGCCGCCGTCCACAGAAAGCAGAGCTCCCCTGATGTTTTCCGCCATATAAGCTCCCATATTTAAGCTGAGCACTATAGCGGATGCGGTAACAGGACTCATTTCTCTTACGAAATCACTGAAATATGCTATTCCGAAATAAAAAAAGAACAGCTGCGGCAGCAAGGGCGTGCCTCTGAAAATAGAGATATAAACTCTGCATATGGGATTTAAGACAGCTATCTTGTAGTACTCCGCTACGGCTGCAACAGCGCCTATAAGCAGGGAAAAGACAAGAGCCACTATTGAAAGAAAAGCGGTCACATTCAGCGCTTGTGCAATCGTTGGTATCATTTCAAGAAAGTACATCGGATCAAAAACCATTTTTTCACTCACCTCTTATTTATTTTTTTCTAAATAATCCGACGCAAGCTGCGCCAGGATCGCAGAAGTTTTATAAAGACAGGATTCATCCAAGTCAAATTTGCAGTTATGAATGGGATAAATGCAATTTTTGCTCTCGTTTCTTACTCCGGCAAAGAAGTAGCAAGATGGAACCGCTTCTGTAAAATAGCTGAAATCATCACCGCCCATAAACAGGTGAGTCTCTCTTTCAACAGCTTCGGTTCCGAAGCATTTAACTACAGTATCTTCAACGAGCTTTGCTGTTTCCAGATCATTTATACAGGAGCCTATGGGTATCTCGTATCTGAAATCCGCCTTTGCGTTTTCAAGCTCTGCTGCGGATTTTGCTATTCTTCCGATCTTTTCGGCTAATATCTGTGCATCTCTTTTACCGTAGGTGCGGATCGTTCCGAGCATATTTCCGGTATCAGGTATCACGTTAAAGGCATTTCCCGCATGCATTGAGGTCACGCTTACGACAGATTTGTCCTTAGGAGAAAGAAGTGTACGCTGTATCGACTGAATTTCCATGTAGATTCGATTCATTATAAGGATAGGATCTGTGCATTTCCAAGGCTCGGCCCCATGACCGCCCTTTCCGCAGATCTTTATTTCAAAGATACAGGGGGTAGTCGTTACCCCACCCGGTGAAATGCTGTACCTGCCTGCAGAAAATTCAGGTGATACATGGACAGCTACGGCAGCGTCAACCTTAGGGTTTTCAAGTATTCCGCCTTTGATCATTTCCTTTGCGCCGGGGCTCCCTTTACCTTCCTCACATGGCTGAAATGCAAGTTTTACTGTCCCCTGCAGCTCATCCTTATGCATCATAAGAAGCTCCGCCGCGCCCAAGAGCCAGGTGGTGTGGGCGTCATGGCCGCAGGCATGCATCCGTCCTTCACGTTTGGATCTGTATGAGGAGCCGGTCTCTTCCGAGATAGGGAGAGCGTCCATATCAGCCCTTAAAAGAATGCAGGGAGAGCTGCTTTTACCTCTGATGATTCCACAAAGCCCTGACTCCTCTGAATACTCGGTCTCCACTCCCAACTGCTCAAGCCTTTCCCGAACGTAGCTTATGGTATGAGACATTTCAGAACCGAGCTCCGGATACTGATGCAGCTCCCTTCTTATATTCACTAATTTTTCCTGAAGCCTCTCGGCTTCCTCCACGATTTTTTTATCGGTCATATGATTCTCTTTCAAATATTAAAAATATCGTTTTGAAGTCACTTTTTTATATGAAAAAACTAAAAAATAGTATAATATTTGTATTAGGTTTTAACGAGACTTATTAAATTTTTTGATAATGCCGGTTGAGATTATAATCAATTACATTTTCAAGTTGCTTATCACGTCAGAACCGAGTCAAAATTATTGAATAAATTGACCCGATTATATACAGTTAAACAGTTTATACGGAGAAATAAATCTGAAATATGCAAAACTACAAGCTGACAATAGAATATGACGGCACACGCTACAACGGATGGCAGAGACTTAAGGGGAATGACAATACGATACAGTCAAAGCTTGAGACGGTGCTCTCCCGCATGACAGGAAAAGAGGTTCAGGTGACAGGCGCGGGACGGACAGACGCGGGCGTGCATGCAAGAGGGCAGGTGGCAAACGTCTTTCTTGATACCGAGCTTAGGGAGGCGGAGATAAGGGAATACATGAACAGATATCTCCCCGAGGATATAAGGATAATTGAGGTTAAAAAGGCGGAGGAAAGATTCCACAGCAGATTTTGTGCAAAGGAAAAGCTTTACTGCTACTATATAAGTACAGGGGAAAAGCCCTCTGTATTTGACCGCAAATATGTTTATCATATCGGATATATGCCGAATCTTGAAAGGATGAGAGAGGCGGCCTCATTCCTTACGGGAAAACATGATTTTAAGTCCTTTTGCGGGAACAAGCACATGAAAAAATCCTCGGTAAGAGATGTGCATTCCATAGATATTGACTTTGATGAGAAAAACGGGATAATAGAAATCAGCTACAGGGGCGACGGCTTCCTTCAATATATGATAAGGATAATTACAGGGACCTTGCTTGAGACAGGCTCCGGAAGGAGAGAACCTTCGGATATGGAGGCTGTGCTTTCTGCTCTTGACAGAGAGAAGGCGGGATATACGGCTCCTCCACAGGGACTTTTTTTGGAAGGGGTGTACTATTGATAAATGACTACGGAGAGAGATGCAAAGGAAAATAATAAGGCGGGAGATTCCGGCAAAAAGGGCGTGAGCGCAGGGGTCATATGTGCGGTGCTCGGAGCCGTGAGCTGGGGCTTTTCAGGAACCTGCAGCCAATATATGTTCATGAATTATGAGGTGGATTCAGTTTGGCTCACCACCATGAGGATGACCATATCGGGAATAGTGCTCTTTATCATATCTTTTATAGCGGAGAGAAAAGAGCTTTTTGAGATCCTCAGGCGAAAAAGAGACATGATAAACGAGGCGATATTCGGAATAGCGGGACTTTTGTTCTGTCAGTTTTCATACCTTACGGCTATACAGTATTCAAATTCCGCGACAGCCACGGTGCTGCAAAATTTGAGCGTGGTATTTATAGCTGTATTCACCGCTGTCATTACAAGGACTATGCTTGGGAAAAAGCAGATATTTTCAATAGCGCTTGCGCTGTTTGGCGTTTTCCTTATTGCCACTCACGGAAACATAAGGAGCATGGTCATTTCCGGCAAAGGCCTGTTTTGGGGACTGTGTACGGCGGTGGGAGTAGTGGTCTACTCTATGCTTTCTGCAAGGCTTGCGGCAAGGTGGAGCAGCAGGATAGTGAGCGCCTACGGTATGCTCATAGGAGGCTTTACCCTCGGTATTCTGACAGGCTCATACAGTCTGAGACCTGAGCTTGACCCGGCGGGAATCGCGGTAATGGCCATGATAGTGCTTATTGGTACGGTTGGAGCATTTACACTGTTTATAGAAGGAATAAATAAGATAGGAGCAGTCAGGGCAACACTTATAGGCTGCCTTGAGCCTGTATCGGCCACTGTCATTTCCGCCATATGGCTTAAGTCCACTTTTTCAATCACTGATATTTTGGGCTTTGTGTGCATAATAGCAACAGTGCTGATATTCAATATAAATAAGAGGAGCGCCGAATGAGAAGAAAGGAAAGAGAGATCACTGAAAAGGATGCCATAAGAAGTATAATTGAGGAATGCAAGGTCTTAAGGCTCGGCTTCTATGACGAGGAAAAGGATGAGGTATATATAGTTCCCGTGAATTTCGGATGCGAGGAGAAGGACGGCAAGCTGATTTTCTATATACATGGCGCAAAGGAGGGAAGAAAGGCAGAGCTTATAAAAAGGACAGGCAGGGCGGGATTTGAGCTTGACTGCGGCTGCAAGATAACGGACGGCCCCTCAGCCTGCGCTTACTCAGCTAATTATAAGAGCATAGTGGGAAAAGGGATTATAAGGATGATACCTGACAGTGACAGGGCTGAAAAGAAACATGCGCTTATGCGGATAATGCTTAAAAATACAGGAAAGGCGGATTGGGAATTTCCTGATGCGGCAACAGACGCTGTGATGACAGCTGTGCTTGAGGTGACGGAGCTTTGTGCAAAGGCTCATGTATAAAATAACTAATGCAGAAAGGATTTAAAGATGGACGAGATAAGAAAAAGGATAATCGAATTTGCCGACAGGCATGGTGATGAGTACAAGGAGATAGCGCTGAAAATACATGAGAAGCCGGAGGTCAGCAACTATGAATTTTTTGCCTCTGAGATACTTTCAAAGAAGCTTGCGGACGAAGGCTTTGAGATAGAGCTTCCGGCTGCGGGACACAGGACAGGCTTTGCCGCGCGATACAAATCAGGAAAGCCCGGACCTGTAATGTGCTTCCTTGCGGAGTATGACGCCCTTGCAGGCCTCGGACACGGCTGCGGACACAATCTCTTTGGAGCCACCTCATCTCTTGCGGGAACAGCCTTAAAGAGCGTTATAGACGAGGTAGGCGGAGAGGTCAGAGTCTACGGAACTCCCGGAGAAGAAGGCGGAGAGAACGGAAGCGCAAAGGGAAGCTTTGTAAGAGAGGGATATTTTAAGGATGTGGACGCGGCTTTGTCCGCACACCCCGGAGTGGGACATGTGCTCACTGAAAAGACCCTCGGCTGCGCTCCTGTGGACATAGAGTTTTGGGGAAAGTCATCCCATGCGGCGGCTGCCCCCGAGAAGGGTATAAATGCCCTTGACGCCCTTATCCAGACCTATAACTCCATAAATGCTTTAAGGCAGCATCTTCCTGACGATGTAAGGATACACGGTATAATCACCAACGGAGGAAAGGCTCCGAATGCCGTTCCCGATTATGCGGCTGCAAAGTTTTATATAAGGGCGGCTTCTGCGGGCACCTTGGACGATGTGTATAAAAAGGTGGAGAGGATAGTTGAGGCTTCTGCTCTTGCCATGGGTGCTAAGGGAAGGATGCAACCCTACCAGAACAGGGTTGAAAACATGGTTCCCACACCTCTCTTTGACAGCATATACAAGAAAAACATGGAGCTTTTCGGGGAAAAGGTATCCGAGCCCTTAAACAAGAGTGTAGGCTCCACAGATATAGGAAATGTAAGTCAGGTCATTCCCGCCATACAGCCCAAGATAAATATAAGCGACAAGGACATAAAGGGCCACAGCGTTGAGTTTGTGGAGGCTTCCTGCTCGAAAAAAGGACTCGACTCTATCGTTCTCGGGGCAAAGGTACTGGCACTCACTGCTCTTGACCTCATAGAGGATCCCGAGCTTCTTAAGAGAATAAAGGAAGAGCATAAATATATGGTGGAGCATCAGGGAGAGTAAAGACTGTGAACGGCAAAAGCGACCGCAAATAAAACTATAATTGTTAAAGCATATGGCAGCAGCATAAAGAGCATATCTTTTGCTGTTGCCTTTTTGCATACTCCGGTATTATAGAAGTTGAACATTGAAAGGGCAAACTTAAATGAGCGGCTGAAAGGACACAGCATATCTGCGATCATTATAACAAATCTGAAAAGCAGATTTGATGATATAGGGTATGGAATTGAAAAGGGCGCGGCAATTATCAGAAAAATGATTCCCGGGGAAACGCAGTTTAAAGATATTGCAAGCCTGACATAATAAAGAAAAACTCTGACGTCGGTTATTGTACCTGAGCCTATCCCGTATAAAACGGAGGTCAGAAAAAATATAAAGAAAAGAGAGTAAGGCAATAATCCCGCAAACAAATCAGGATACAGGAAAAACACAAATATGCATAGTATTGTCTGAAAGGCCAAGGCAGCCGCAGCAAATAAAAGCCCCCTTTTTTCTTTAGGAGTAAGGGCTACTGATGAGAGAAAAGAAACATCAGCCTTTACCCTGGGCCCCGGGAAAAATACTTTTATAAAGGGAGAGACAATATGCCCGGATATATAAACGAGGGCAAAAACAAATACTACAGATGCGAGACCTGTAAAAGGTAATAATTGTATGATGCTTAAGATTGAAAGACCGTTAAATGAGCGCAGAATATTTGAAGGGAGTATGAGAAATACATCCGCAGGAGATATCAGGATACATACATATCTTCCAAAGGCCGCGGCAGCATAGCCCATAATGACACCGACTCTCGGATCGGCTCCGAGAGACTTAAAAACAGCGGCACACATCATTACGGCAAATCCGGCTCCGCCATTTCCGGAAGCCCCTGATATAACAGACGCAAGCGCAGTCATATGAAATATATATTTAAGGTTTGACCTAAAGATAATAAATCTTGTAAAGGCACATAAAAGTCCTGTATTTTCAGCGTAGCTTAAGGCAAAAATAAGAATAAAAAGGATTATAAGTGATCGGAAGGCTTCTGACATAATAATATCTCCTGCCGGTTTACTGATAGCCTAAAAAAGGTATCACATATTCGATATAAAGTCTACTATTCCAATATCAAATTATATAAAAATAATATCCCATAAGAAAAATACACTTATCATATAATTGACACCTGAGGAGAGACAGATATGGTATTATTGGGAAAGAAAATCAAGGATTTGCGAAATGCATATAGGCTCACACAGACAGAGCTTGCCATTAAGGTAGGAGTTACAAAATCCACCATCGCCGCATATGAAAACGACAGCCGCTCGCCTTCCTATGATGTACTAAGAAAGCTTGCAAAGGTTTTTCACGTTACCATAGATTCGCTGCTTTCCGATGCGGATGAGACAGTAATAAGGGCGGCAGACCTTACCGATGAACAGATAGATATAATCGATACCATAATAGAAAGCTTCAGAGTCAATAATCTTTTGAGGAATTCCGCGGAAAATGAGAGGGCGATAGCCGATGTTATGGATAATTACAGAGCCTTAAACGATAAAACGAGGAGTGAAGCGGAGTCCCGAAAAGGAAAAGATAAAGGCCAAAATAGAGAAAAGGCAATAGAAAAAGATATAGAATAAATATGTTGAATAAACATAAAAACGGAGCCGGCGCTTTATCAGCGTATCAGCTCCGTTTTTATGCTCGGAATCATTATAATGTCCGGAATTATTATAGCGAGCCGCTTCATACGATGTGGCTCGCTATATTATAGTAAGAAACTTGAGTTAATATTTTCGGTTCAATAATTATTTCTTCTTATCAGCACTTTCCTTTGCGAGGGCCTTTATAAGGGCTGCGGCCGCAAAGAACATGATAAAGATGAAGGGGAAAGCTGCTGCGAGAGAAATAGTCTGCAGCGGTGTCAATCCGCCTGCCATGAGAAGTCCTACAGCAAGCACAGCCATAACTACTCCCCAAAGTATCTTCCTTGAGTTGGGAGGCTCCAATTCTCCATCGCTTGAGAACATGGCAAGTATGAAGGTGCCTGAGTTCGCAGAGGTAATGAAGAAGGTGCAAAGGAGTACCAGAGAAACTATGCAAAGAAGCTTTCCGAGAGGGAACTGCTGCATTACTATAAAGAGTCCTGTCTCGGGAACCGCCGCTATTTCCGAAAGCTCGGAAAGGCTCATGGCTCCTTCCGTGAAAAGGTGTATGGGAAGTGTTCCCATTATTGCAAACCATACGATAGAGCCGAGGGCGGGAGCAAGCACTACTCCGAAGATAAACTCCCTTATGGTCCTTCCCTTTGAGATCCTTGCTATGAATGATCCTACAAAGGGAGCCCATGCTATCCACCAAGCCCAGTAGAATATCCTCCAGGCGCCTACCCATGTGTCATCGCCGTAAGGGATCATCAGGAGGCTGTCTCCGAAGAAGTTCTGAATGTACTGGCCCAGTCCGTTTGTCAGGTTGTCAAGTATCTCCACCTTGGGACCTACTATAAATGTAAGGATAAGGAGGCCTATAGCTATGTAAAGGTTGGCGTCTCCTATGAGCTTTATGCCCTTTCCGATTCCGTCCACCGCAGACCAGATGTAAATGACGCTTATGACAGCGATTATGATTATCTGCACCATAAGTGTGGAGGGTATTCCGAAAAGATGATTAAGTCCCGCATTTATCTGGAGCACGCCGAGTCCGAGGCTTGTAACAACTCCCGCTACTGTAGCAAATACGGCAAGCACATCTATAGTCTTTCCGAGCCAACCGTTTACGCCCTTTTCACCTATAAGGGGCTCAAATATAGAGCTTATAAGTCCGGGCTTTCCCTTTCTGAAGGTAAAGTAAGCAAGTCCGAGTCCGATGATGCAGTAGTTTGCCCAAGGGTGGAAGCCCCAGTGCATGAAAGATGACCTTAATGCAAAGTTTATAGCTTCCTCGCTTCCGGGCTCAATGCCGGGTATAGGTGATGCAAGGTGAGAGATGGGCTCTGATATTCCCCAGAACACAAGTCCCACGCCCATGCCTGCTCCGAAGAGCATGGCAAACCATGAGGTAGTCGAGTATTCGGGCTTTGAGTCATCAGGACCGAGCTTTATATTTCCCCACTTGCTGAATGCAATGGCAAACGAAAATATAACGAAGGCAAGCATTGCAAAGAGATAAAGCCATCCGAAGTCGTTGGTTATAAATGAATATATAGCATTTGATACAGTGGTAAAGCTGCCGTTAAAGGCCACCGCCCAGACAGTTACAGCAGCTGTGAGCACCAGTGAAACGATGAAGACCGTGCTCATCTTTTTTGTCTTTTTCTCGTTCATAGATTTACGCCTTTCTTTCCCCCTGTGTTAAGTTATGATTCTCGGTCTGTATGTACAGTTATTTTCCGGTCAGGATCAAATCTCCACCTTAAAAACGGTGGGCTTCTTTATATCCGTAGCAAGAGCATCCAGAGCTGTTCCTACTCTTGACTTTCTCAAAAGATGCTGCTCCTCCTTTGAGGTTCCGGGATTTCCGAGAGGATAAGGTATGGAGATAGTGGGAACTATTCTGTTTACGCCTACGGTCTGTGCAACAGGCACAAGGTTGCACATAAGAACTACAGGATATCCTGCGCGCTCGAATTCTTTTACCATCGTTGACCCGCAACGAGTACAGGTTCCTCAGGTTGAGACCATTATTACAGCGTCAACATTGTCATCCTTAAGGTGAGGTATTATCTCCTTTGCCATTCTCTTTGCTTCACCCTGTGTGGTTCCTGTACCTACAGTAGAGTAGAAGTACTTGTGTAATGCTCCGATCTTTCCTTCAGCGAGGAACTCCTTCATTACGTCCACAGGCATGATGACATTGGGGTCCGCGTTTGCGGCAGCAGGGTCAAAGCCCGCATGGATAGTCTTATATACTCCGCTAAGGAGCTTGTCACAATCTGATATGTCATACATTCCCCATCTTGTTGCGGATGCTGACTGGATCCTGTCGGGGTTATCTACGGGAACTATTCCTCCTGTTGTGGCAAGTGCTATTTTTGCCTTTGAAAGGTCCTTAAGGGCGGGAGCTATGGGAACGAGATCCTTCTTGGGGATAATGAGCTCGGACACATAGGGCTTTCCTGTAGCCTTTGCTATGAGCATATCTACAGCACGGTCAGCAGAAGTAACTCCGTCCTTTCTCCAAACCTGATGACGGATGCCTCTCTGATAATATCCCTCTGCATCGGGGCCCTCTATTTCCTTACCTGTCAAAAGCTTTCCAGCAAGGGCAACCATCATGTCCGCATCGTGCTTCATGCTTCCTGCGGAATGGCTTCCCTTCATGATGTAGATATCCTTTTTGAACATCTCCACTCCGGGGTTTTCCTCGTGCATAGAGCTTATAACGGGAACCTTGAATTTGGCCTGTACAGCCTTTCCTATCTCGCCGCAGGCAACTCCGTAACGGCCCGCCTGGAATGCGGGGCCTGCAATAAAGAGATCAAACTTTTTGCCCTCAAGCTCGTTTAATATCCTCTCTATAGCCTCGTCTCTGTGAGTGCTCATAAAGTTGTCTCCGCAGACTATTGTATATGTGACCTCGGCATCATAAGCCTTAAGTCCCATATTTATCGCGCCTGTAGGGCCTACGACGCCCTGTCTTACCTCGGGCTCGAAGTCTGCCTTATCCTCGCCTCCGATGCCGGCAAAGAACTGATTTATATAGCAAATAACGCTCTTCATATTTAAAATGAAACTCCTTTCTCTCCGGATTAAAATTCTTTCATAGTCTTTGTTGACCAGCCGATTACCTGATCTCCGCAGAACATAGCGTTGTTTTCCATAATGATGGATCCGTCGGGTCTTACAGAGGGACCGAGTATCTCATCGCCTGCCCATCCGCCTGAAAGGCCGTCTCTTGCGAGAGACTCAAGCTCGCCTATCACCTCGGGCATGGGAGGAAGCTCTATAAGCTCCGAAACGTTTCCGCAGGATACGATAGCGTTTTCCTTCTCGTCCATTGATACGAGGGGATCTGACTTTCCGTCACGTCCTGTACACTCGTTTGTAAGTCCTACAGTCTTTACTCCTGCATCCTCAAGGGCAACTATGCAGCCTGTAAAGTCGGCGTCGGGATTTCCGTATCCCTCCTCCGCAACTATTGCCGCGTCAGCTCCGAGATCCTTTGCTATCCTTGCGACAAACTGAGCAGAGCGCTCCTTCTGGTCAAGGGCAACATTTAGGTTTGACATTATGACTCCGAGGAAATTAAGAGTCTTTCCGTGCTCCTTGTAAAGTCTCTTTATTACGGGAGCATTCTGGAAATCATAGGTCGACCACTTTGATGAGCAGGGCATGAAGCTTCCTGAAATCATTGCTCCGTCAAGTACCTCATTGGGATTCATGAAGGTGGGGAGCATGTGGTTGCAGTCCCATCCGTAGCAAAGGTCGTTGTAGCCCATCTCCTCCATCTGTGACTGAGGCTGCATTACATATACAACAGCGGGAAGCTTTTCCGTATCGGGGCTTCTCTTTATTACGGGCTCAAGCTCGAAGCTCTCGATCTCCTCAGGCTCAAGGTCCTTTACGCATTTTCCGATATACTCTGCAAGCTTATGAACCGCCTCTCTTATGGCTCTGTTCTTTTTCTGCTGCTCTCTCTTTTCAAAATCCTCATCGGTATCAGCTACAAGTACGATATTTTTAAGCTGTGAGTAATAGGTGTACTTTGCACCTTCGCCTCCCATATCGATAAGTCCGTCCTGGAATCCGCCCCAGTGTCTTCCGACAGCAAGAAGGCTCATTCCCTTTAAGCAGTGAGTCCTGCCGTTTCCCGCCTGTGAGAGGGGGCCTGTATATCCGGGGAACAGTGCGTCTCCGTTAAGCTTTACTCTGCACTCGACAGCCTCCTTTACAGGAACCAGTCTCACCATATCTCCGGGCTTTACTATGCGAAGGTCAGCCTCGGTGATGTGAGGATCGCGCTTTACAAAATTAAGACAATCCTCCTTATCCACGGTAAGGATCCCGTTCTCGTATTTGGTTTCATTGCCGAAAACGATATCCTTTACATAAAAGTTACCGAGTTCCAATTTCATAAAAATACAGCTCCTTTCTTGTATTTGAAGAGTTCTTTTAAAAACTTTATGTTAAAATCCTAACATAATTTCTTAAATTTTTCTGTTAATTTGTGTTAATTTTATCAAAATCGGAGTTTTGCTGAATGTTATCAAGATAAGATAAAAATGTATCGCGATAAGTTTGTGTATTGTGTCTGACGGACAGAAGTGCATAAAAAAAGCAGGTGTGTTTTTGGGTAAAATGCACACCTGCTTTTTAAGAATAAAAATTCAAAATTGAAACATAGTTTGCGAAAATAAATTCGCATGTGAGAAATTGTAACTTTTAGTAACGCTCACACTCTATGAGCCACTCGGGCCTCAGCTCAAAGCATATGCCGAGCTCATCCTCCGGGCCCAAGGGAGAAATGGAAAATATCCTGTCCCAGCTCTTTAATATCTTTCTCTTTAGGAGAGGATAATAATTGCCCTCGCTGCCTGTTATGAGGGAGGATTCGCTTGCTATTCCATAGCGCTTGAGCTCCGCGTTGAAGGCATCGCTGTCGACCTTGTCATAGGGCATGTACATGAAGTTTGCCCTGTAGCCCCAGGCATATTCGGAGAATACCTTTACGAATTTTTTGGGGATGCGAAGCTTTAATATTGCTGTGTTTTCCACAGGCCTGAGCCTGTATTCCTCATGCATGGAGAGCCATACAGGGAAAATATCGCCCTTGGGGATCGCCATTATATCCCTGCATTTATCCGTGAGCCATTTGTAGAGGCCGATATAGTAATCGGAAATGCTTCCGTTTTTCTTGCGGACATAGGCCTCCTTTGCGGTATAGACCTCTCCGCTCTCAAGTACATCCGCTACAGCGGGATCCTGCCTTGTCCATACAGTATAGAATTCCTCTTCTTCACCTCTGTGGCCGTAGTCATGACCAAGGGTATCCGCCGCATACATCCCGATTATCTCCTCTATCTCGCTTTTTATCTCTGAAACGCGCTTTTCGATATCCTCCTCCTTTATGCCGTAGTCAAGGATATCCTTTAAGTATCCTTTATAAAGGAAGCATACATGATGGTTAAGCTTGGGGGCGTTTTCGGGAGCCAAAACTCCGCTGTCCACGCATCTTTGAACCATTACCATGTCTCTCTCAAGGAGATTTGCACTCTTCAGCATTACCTGAAGATAGGGGCTTACTATATTCAGCCTTTCGGGAAACATGGCGTAGTACTCTCTTATGGCTTCCGGAAGCATACGGCTCGTCTCGCTGAAAAAGATAGCGTTAAAGGCCTTGGGATGCCTGAAGGCGGTCCTGCAGTAGCACTCCCATATGCCTATATGGATCTCCCAAATATCCTTCCACTCGCTTTCATGCTTATTGAGATCCTCAAGATACTCGTCCAGATATACGATATACGAAAAGTATATAAGCTCATCAAGATTTTTAAAGTAGTGATAAAGACTTGTGGAGCTGCAACCGAATTCCCTTGCTATACGTCTTATGGAGAGGGACTCAACTCCCTCTGTGTTTATTATCTCAAAGGCCTTGTCTATATAGTCGCGTCTGTTGAGATCCTTAAAGTATCTTTTTCGTGCTGCTGTGGGCTCCATATCAAAGGCCTCCTTTAAGAGATTTTATATAAGTCGATTTATCCGGATTCAAATTAAATCTACACTTTTTTCAGAGGCTTGTCAAATCTTAAATCACATTCGATTTATATGAATTAAAGACCGCATCACAATTCTCTTTTATTTTATAAAAATCAAAGTATTTTTCTTCCATAGGTATCCATTTTTCGATGAAGGCGGGAAGGGCATTTGGGCCGTTCCTTTTCATAATTCGCTCTATTTGAAGCTCGTGACTTATGTCGGAAAATATCTTAAGGTCATATATATCCGAAAGCTCGGGGCGCATGGAGTAAGCTCCCTCAACTATATAAAGCCTTGCGGCAGGACAGAGCACAGGCTCCCTTTGAAAATCCATAAGGGAGCAGTCAAAGCGCCTGTAAGAGAAAGGCTCCTTAATACCGGACTTTATGAGGCGGAGCCTTTCAAGGACCTCTGTCTCAAACCTTTCATAGTGGACATTTCCTCCGGGGGAGGAAAGACGATCTTTTGTCCTTAATTCTCTTGGGAGAAAAAAGTCGTCCATATGTATGACGGATGCAATAAACTCTTCTTTCAGCCTTTCCGAAAGTTTGGTCTTTCCCGAGGCGCATCTTCCGTCTATGCCTACTGCAATGGCATTTTCTTTATTATTAAGGAGCCTTGAGATAAGCTCTTTTATTTCCTCATAATACATTTCAGACATGATAAACCTTTCTGAGTATTTTTTAGATATTACAAAAAGAGATGCTTCGCTGCGTGCAGAAATCTCCCGGAGCTCATCAGATATGCGCTCTTTTCAGAGCCATAGCTATAGGCGGGATTATGGCTATGTGAAGTATGATGGCGGGAATGGCACTTAAAAAAGCTCCCGCTATGAAAAGCTGCATGGTAAAGTGCATTCCGAGGGTGAGAAATACGAAATAGGATGCTATTCCCCAAACAACGCGGCCCAGGAGCATGGCGGATATGAGAGCTGCAAAGACCCCCTTTATTGAAAATTTGAAGAGCTTTATGCATACTCCCGACACAAAGCCGTAGGCCGCCATCTCAAAGGCCATGGAAAGCCCGGAGGGACCTCCCGGAGCAGAGGGTATAAGGGGAGGCATGTTGAATAGAAAATATCTCAAAAAAGGTGCGATAAAGCCAACGAGGGCTCCGTAGACGGGACCACAGATAAGTCCGCATAAAAGTACGGGAATGTGCATAGGTGAAAGCATATTTCCGATCTCGGGAATTTGTCCTGTAAAGAAGGGAAGGATAAGGCAGAGGGCAAGACTGAGCCCCGCAAAGCAAAGCTTTTTTGTTTTGTGTCTCATAGTTCGGTTTCCTTTCAAAATAAAAATACCATAAAAAGATATGGCTTCAGATGCTTTCTCCTGAAAACATATACCTTCATGGTATTATTGATATTCATTAATTTGCAAATAAATCGTTGTTGTCCGCGCTTGGCGAGGATATAAACAGGGCTTGGCCCAAAGAAAATATAGACTAAAAGTTCCTGTCTGTCAAATTTTAAAAAAATTTTAATGAAACCGGGCATGCCCCCGGGCTGTGATGACATGATGCCGGGTGATCATTTTGAAATGCTCTTTATGAGCAGCGCCACAGCGTCATCGCACAGGGACGAAAGGCTTTTCTCTTCAACACCTGCAACTACTATTCTGCATCTGTTTACAGGGATAAGTATCTTTGTGGCAGAGCTTCTGCCCACTGCGGCGGCAGCCTCCGAGGTGATCTCTCCGAACAGCGAGTCTGCACATATTATGCCGACAGGGCCTATTATAAAATCCGCGTCCCTGCATGCGACGGAAACAGGATTTTCGCCTGTGGCTCCGAAATCGGCTCCCGCCTTAAGCATTGCGGCTGTGGCTATGCTGTTGGTCCCCACAGCAAGAAGCTCAAAATCCTTAAGCTCCGGGCGAGACTTTATCTTTTCTGTAAGGAGGGCGCCCAATCTTCCTCCCTGACCGTCTATTATAACAATCTTCATCTTATCATTCTCCCTTTCCGAGGCCCAAGGCTGAGAACACCTCGCCTATTTTTCCGTGTATCCGGAGATCCGCCTCGCTGTCTCTGTCTGTAGCATCTCTGTTTATAAGGACAAGCCTGTTTCCTCTGTAGTAATTTATGAGGCCCGCTGCGGGATAAACAGTGAGGGATGTGCCTCCGATGATCAGCATGTCCGCCTCGCTTATGGCTGTAACGGCCTGTCGTATTGAAGCCTCCGAAAGCGCCTCCTCATAAAGGACAACATCGGGCTTTACGATGCCTCCGCACTCATCGCAGTGCGGTACCCCCTCGCTTTCGATTATATAGTCAAGATCAAAGAACTTTTTACAGCGGGTACAATAATTCCTTAAGACGGAGCCGTGGAGCTCTATTACATTTTTGCTTCCCGCCTTTTGATGAAGCCCGTCGATATTTTGGGTTATGACCGCCTTAAGCTTTCCTTTTTTCTCAAGCTCGCTCAGGGCGTAGTGAGCGGTGTTGGGCATTGCATCCTTATATATCATCCTGTCTTTATAAAATCTGTAGAATTCCTCGGGATTTCTGATAAAGAAGCTCCTGCTTATTATCATCTCCGGGGGATACTTGTATTTCATGTTATAAAGTCCGTCTTTGGAACGGAAATCGGGTATACCGCTTTCGGTGGAGACTCCCGCACCTCCGAAAAAGACTATATTTTTGCTTTGTTCTATTAATTCACCGAGCTTTTTAATGCTCTCACTGTTTTCATATGTCGACATGGCGGTTCCTCCTTTTAAAGAATATTATACCTTCGGCCAAGGGGAAAAACAATAAAGGGAAGGGGAAAGCGGAGAATGTAGGATACACCCTCTGCAGGATAAAACCGGAAAGGCATAAAAGTAAAAAATGTAACATTTTATACAAAATATACCTATATACATTGTAAGTACTTAGATAGAAGTGATAAAAAATATCAGCTATTATATCAAATGTACATAGAAAAATATGTATTTTTACTAAAACAAATTTACGCAAAGGAGGAAAGTAAAAAAATATGATGAAATTGGAAGGTTCATGGGTGGCGATGCCCACACCTTTTACTGATGACAACAAAATTGATTTTACCGGCTTTGAGACGCTTATTGATCGTCAGATAAAGTATGGAACCTCTCAGCTTTTCGTGCTTGGGTCGGCAGGGGAGACCACACTCCTCACACTTGAAGAGAAAAAGGCAATAGTAAAAGAGGTCATCAGTATGACCAAAGGAAAGATTCCTGTGTTTTTCAACGCATCGGCTTTCACAACAGAGATGAGCGTTGACTTTGCCAAATATTGCGAGAAAGAGGGCGCTGACGGAGTTATCTTTACAGTTCCTCCATATGTTTTGATACCTCAGACGGCAGCCCTTGAACACCTTGATACATGTATGGGCTCGGTGGATATCCCCTGCGGAATATATAATAATCCTTCAAGGCTGGGGGTTCAGGTAATGCCTGAAACTATAAAGAAGCTTTCGGATAAGCATTCGAACTTTGTTGTAGACAAGGAGGCACTGCCGAGTGTGGAGCAGCTGGTTCAGGTAAAGAGACTTTGTGGAGACAAGGTAAAAATAATGTGCTGTGATTATCCGAAATATTCCATAGTTCTCCCCACACTCGCAGTCGGAGGAACCGGTACGGCAAATATAGGAGGAAATATCATCCCTGAGGAAGTAGCCTTATATTCAAGGCCTTGGACGAGCTATGAGATAATGGAAGAGGGAAGAGAGAATTATTTCAAATGGTTCCCGCTCTTGCAGGCGCTTTACACTTTCTCCAATCCTATAGTCATAAAGGCGGCGTTAAATATTTTGGGACTTCCCGGAGGGCACTTGAGAAAACCTTATCAGGACTACTCGGGCCAGAAACTCAAGGATCTGGAAACACTGATGGGAGAACTGGGAGTTATAGATAAGTACGGAGTAAAGTAAGCTGAGGCTGACAGAATACAGGAAGGCAGGAGAGAAAATGAGCAAAAGACTGATCGTGATCGGAGGAACCGCAGCAGGGCTTTCTGCCGCATCCAAGGCAAAAAGGGATGATCCCTCTATAGAAGTAAAGGTTTTTGAAAAAAGCGGATATGTAAGCTATGGAGCTTGCGGGTTGCCGTATTTTGTCGGAGATATGATAAAGGAACCTATGGATCTTGTCTCTCTTACAGTTGAGGAATTAAGAGAAAAACGTAACATACCTGTATTCATCAGGCATGAAGCTGTCTCTGTAAACAGGGCTAAAAAGACTGTAACTGTAAAGGATGAGCTTTCGGGTGAGATAAAAGAGCATCCTTATGATGCCCTGGTGCTGGCGACAGGAGCGCATCCAATAATGCCTGATATTCCGGAAATAGGCAGCAAAGGTGTTTTTCCTCTAAGAACAGTTGAGGACGGAATAAGACTTAAGGAGGCGGCATCAAGGGCAAAAACAGCAGCTATCATAGGCGGAGGCATGATCGGGCTTGAAGTTGCCGAGGAACTGTGCAAAAGAGGGCTTAAGGTACATTTGGTCGAAGCAATCGAAAGGCTTTTGCCAATGCTTTCTGAAGAATACTCGGAGCTTGTAAAAAACGAGCTTGAAAAGAATAATGTTATCCTTCATTTAGGAGAGTCTGTAAAGGAGATAAAGGAAAACGACGGACAGGTTACAGGAATAAGGACAGAGCATGAAGAGATTGATTGCGATCTCGTGGTCATGTGTATCGGAGTGAAGCCTGCATCCTCTCTTGCAAAGGATTGCGGCTTAAAACTTTCCGTAAAAGGAAGCATAGAGGTGGATGAATATATGCAGACCTCAGACCCTTATATATTTGCTTGTGGAGACTGCGCCTGTACCTTTAACTCCATTACAGAAAAAAATGATTATATCCCCCTTGGGACAACAGCAAACAAGCAGGGAAAGATAGCGGGAAGCAATGTGTTTTCAAGGCATGACAGCTTTAAGGGAGTTCTCGGTTCGGCAGTCACGAAATGCTTTGATCTTTATATCTCCATGACGGGACTTTCTTTAGAGAGAGCTAAAGCCGAGGGGTATACTGATGCGGATGCTGTCTCTATAAAAAAGTCGGATAAGGCCTCATATTATCCCGGAGGACGTGATACCTTCCTGAGACTTATTTTTGATAAATCAGGCGGAAGGCTTTTGGGGGCACAGGCACTTGGAGGAGAGAGCGTGGCAGGAAGGATAAATACATTGGCTGTGGCTGTAAGTGCAGGTATGAGCGTAAAGGATCTGTCGGAGATGGATCTCGTATATGCTCCGCCTGTGGCTCCGGTATATGATCCCATACTCATCGCCGCCTCTCAGGCAAAAAAACATATTAAGAAATGATATATCTCTGTTTTGTGAGCTTAAGATTATGAAAATATACGATTTTATCATTGAAAAGGACAAGGATATAAAAAAGGAGATAGTAAGCTTTATTCTTAAAAAAGGTTGGAATGAAGCTTTGATCTTGGGTGCGGTAGGGTCTGTTAAGGATATGATCTTCACAACTCCTGTATGCGACAGCCTTCCTTTAAGGACATGTAAGAATCCTGTGCTCGGAGCGGGAGAAATACTGTCATTTACAGGGGAGATAATGGGAAGAGAGAAGATGGATCCCGATCTTAAAGACGTTTATAAAGATACCGAATGCCCGCTGTTTGTCCATATTCATGCAAGCATGGCCGCCAAAAACGGCGTTGTTGCAGGCGGCGGACTTGCAGAAGGAAAGGCCTTCAGGGCTTTAAGGGTATTTATAGTACCTGTTTCAGAGGGGTAAAGTAAGATTTTAAGGAGGAAGATATGAGTAAGAAGACTAAAAAACTTTGGGCACCAAATGTATATTCGCTGCTTTTTCTTTTGGCTGTATTTGCGGCGATACTTACATGGATCATCCCTGCGGGAAGCTTTGAAAGGCAGACCGTAGACAATGTCACAGAGGTAATTCCGGGGACATTTGCGTTTACCGAGATGCAGGGACAAAATCCCTGGGATGTATTTCAGGCTATAGTGACAGGCTTTAAGAATCAGGTAAGCCTTATACTTATGATCTTGTTTGTAGGTGCGGCTGTAAACATGCTTGCAGGAACAAAAGCGATAGATACTATATTTACCAAGCTTGCAAGGGCCGTAAAGGGTAAAGAGGAGATAGCAATATTCTGTGTAATGGCATTTATGTCCCTTGGCGGTGCTACAGGTGTTTTCGGTAATGTTACACTTGTTCTTATCCCTATCGGTATTTTCCTCTCACAGGCAATGGGCTTTGACAAGACTCTCGGATTTTTCATGATATTTTTCGGGTCGTTTTCAGGCTTTAACATAGGATGGGCAAATGCCGGAGTATTGGGAATTGCCCAGACGATAGCAGAGCTTCCCATATTTTCGGGACTTGAGGTAAGACTCTTCTTCCATGCTGTAAACTTTATATTAAGCTATGGCTTTGTAATACTCTATCTCAAGCAGATAAAAAAGGATCCCAAAAAGAGCCTTAACTATGAGCCCGGAGTTGATATCAGCACTATCATGGGTGACAAGGAAGCAAGCAAAAAGATGGAAGACACTGTTGTTACAAAGGAACAGGTCATCGCCATGCTGCTTATGGCGGCAGGCCTTTTGACAGTAGTTTTCGGAGCGCTCAACTATCAGTGGGGAGCAGACAAGATAACAGCAACGTTCTTTGTTGTCGCAATAGTTATGGGAATTATCTGCTACAGAGACATGAATATCGCCTTTAACCACTTCATAAAGGGATGTTCATCCTGCGTTACAGCCGCATTCATAGTAGGCTTTGCAAACGGTATAACTGTACTTATGCAGAATGGCGGGATTCTTGATACAATAGTTTATTACCTTTCGATCCCTATAAACATGTTCGGCCCTGTAGTAGGTGCGGTGCTCATGTACATAGCAGACGTTATAGTCAGCCTCTTCATATCATCAGGTTCAGGTCAGGCTGCAGCAGTAATGCCCATTATGGTACCTATAGCAGATCTTACAGGAATTACAAGACAGGTAGCCGTTCAGGCATTCCAGTTTGGTGACGGATTCACAAACTGCATAGTTCCTACAGTCGGAACACTTATGGGAGGACTCGGATTTGCCCAGCTCGGCTACGGAAAATATTTAAAGAAGGTAATGCCTCTTATCATAATTCAGATAGCCCTTGCATTGATAGCTATCATTGTTCTTCAGAGCATAGGCTGGACAGGACTTTAATAATAAGCGAAGGGGGAGATACTATGCAAAACATTCACGAAATTGTAGCGGCTATAGAGCCGGAGATAAATGACATAAGAAATCAAATACACGAAAATCCCGAGCTTGGCCTTAAGGAATTTAATACAAGTGCCCTTATTGAAAAGGAACTCAGAGAGAAAACTCATGTCGATCGTATAGAGCATATAGGGGACACAGGACTTCTTGTTGAAATAAAGGGAACAAAAGAAGGCCCTGCAAAGTGCATAGCATTAAGAGGAGACATGGATGCGCTTCCTATTCAGGAGGCGGAAGGGATGAATCCTCGAAGTAAGGTACTCGGAGTTATGCATGCCTGTGGACATGATGTTCATACTTCTATACTGCTGGGCGCAGTAAGGACTCTTGAAAACTACAGAGATCAAATTTCGGGATCTGTACTGTTTTTCTTTCAGCCTGCCGAGGAGATAATGAAAGGAGCAAAGCTTTTTGTGGAAAGTCCCCTTGTGGATTTCTCAAAGATCGACGGAGTTGCGGCACTTCATGTATCGCCTGAAATAGATGCGGGGACAATAGGCGTAAGGTATGGAGCGATACTTGCAAGCTCTGATGAGCTTCATATAACAGTAAGAGGAAAAGGCGGACACGGGGCACATCCTCATACCACAATAGATCCTATAGTAATTTCCGCACAGATAATATCTACATTACAGACTATAGTATCCAGAGAAATAACACCCCACGAGCCCTGTGTGGTATCCATATGTAATATTCATGCAGGCGGAGAGGCCTTTAATATCATTCCCTCCGAGGTGAAAATGGCAGGAACTATAAGGGCTGTAAGTCCTGAGGTGAGAGCTGAAGTGAATAAACGCATTCCTGAGATAGTGAAGGGAATCGCAGAGAGCATGAGAGGAGAGGCCGAAGTTGAAATAAAGCTCGGACCGCCACCCTTTGTATCTGATGATGAATGGGTAGACAGAGTAATAAGATGCGGACAAAAGCTCTTAGGTAAGGAAAACGTCATACTTATGAAAATACCCAGCATGGGAGCGGAAGACTTTGCATATATAAAGGAAAAAGCAAAGGGAGTATTTGTAAGATTCGGCGCAAGAACTCCGGGAGGACCTTACGGAAGTATGCACAGCCCCGGTTTCTACTGCGACAGAAAAGCTATAACCGCAGGAATCCTTACACTGAGCGGAATAGCTCTCGATTTCTTCGGGGCGGAGTATTGATTTTATATAAAAACCTGTAATTATTTAATAAAGCTGTTTCAGGGAGTGCTGATTTAGGGGATGAAATCGGCACTCCTTGAAGTTTTAGGGAGATCGGCGACTGAAAGGGCTTTTCTTGCTATAAAACTTCAGATATGGTATATTATATACTTATAAAAATAAGAAAGCTCTGAGATGCGGGGAAAATTGCCGCGCATAAACAATAAAGGATGTGAACTTATGGGCAAAAGGATTTATGAAGACGGGAGGGAGAGGTCGGTATTTGCCGCTCCGAATCCAAGACATAAGGAGCTTGAGGAGCTTTTGAGAGATTATTCGACGGTAGTAACCTACCCTGCAAAGAAGGTCTTTTTAGAGCCGGGAGATGTGTTAAACGGCATTTACTATATAGCTGAGGGGCGTACTTGGCATTATATTATAGACAAAGACGGAACCGAAAAAAAGATATATATGCTTTCTGCAGGGTGGTTTTACGGAGAGACACCGGCATTTTTGCAGGAGCCTACAGGGCTCTATTCCAGGACAGATGTAAAAACAACACTTTATAAGATATCTTGGAGCAATTTTCAACTCCTTTATGATACAAATAAGATTTTTAGGGATGCGATTTTTTTATGCGTGACAAGAAAGCTGCTTATAATGCGTCACGAAATCGAAAATCTTACTTTTAATTCATGTAAGGACAGGCTTGTAAAGCTCTTTTGCTGCACAGCGAATACTGAAAAAGTCATTGAGGGAGAATGGTATGCGCTAAAGGCGCATTACACTCAATATGAACTCAGCACTATAGTGGGAGGAGCGAGAGTAACCATAAGCAAGCTTATAAATGAGTTGTGTAACGAGGGATTTATACGACTTTTGAATCATAAAATACAGGTCAATATTAAAGCGTATAATAAATTTGTTTTGTCGGAGAGCAAAGAGCATATCTGATATTGCGGACTGTAATAATTATGAAGAACAAAAAGAAATCAGGAATATCCATAGCGAATTATCTGAGGTGGCCGCTGTTTTTGTCGCTGCTTCTCATAATAGCCAATATAATATTGATAAAGATATCACCGGAGACCTCGGTATACACTACAGCTGTGACGCTTTTGTATGCCTTTATAGCCTGCGGACTTTATCTCTATACGAGGAAGGGACTTTTTTGCGGCCTTGTAAGCTTTGCCCAGGGCTTTGAGGAGATAGAACGACAGCTCTTCGATGAGATGAGCATACCCTTTGCCATGTGTGACAGGAGCGGAAACATAATATCCTCCAACAGCGCATTCCTTGAAATGCTTAAATCGGGAAAGGCAGGAAGAGGAAAGAATGTAACGGCCATATTTCCCGATATTACAAAGGAGATATTGAGGTCAGACGAGGAGGACGTAATAGTTCATACCTCCTTCGGAGACAGGCGCTACAGCGTTGAGATAGTGTGGACTCCCATCGCCGATGACGAGGAGGGCGGAAACATACTCTATGAATCCGGAAAGATAGTCGCCGCCATGTATTTTATTGACGAGACCGAGCTTGTGGAATACAAGAAGCTCTATTCCGACAACAGACCCTGCGAGGGCCTTATATACCTTGACAATTACGATGAGGCCATGGAGGGAGTTGACGATGTAAGGCGTTCCCTCCTTACAGCGCTTATAGACAGGAAGGTCTCAAGCTACATAAGCTCCATGAACGGAGTCTTAAAAAAGCTCGAAAAGGACAAATACTTTTTCCTTGTGACCCATGAGTATCTGGGAAAGATGATAGAGGATAAATTTTCCATACTTAAGGATACAAAGTCTATAAATATAGGAAATGAGATGGCTGTGACCCTGAGCATCGGAATCGGGGCTGACGGGACCTCAGACTACAGCCGCAATTATGAATTTGCGAGAGTCGCAATAGACCTTGCCCTCGGAAGAGGAGGAGATCAGGTCGTATTAAAGACCGCGGACAATATCCAATATTTCGGCGGAAAGACTCATGCTGTGGAGAAGAATACCAGAGTCAAGGCGAGAGTCAAGGCACATGCCTTCAGAGAGCTCCTTGAGAATAAGGACAGAGTCATTATCATGGGACATAAGATAAGCGATGTGGACAGTCTGGGAGCAGCTGTCGGATTTTATCGCATAGCGGTCTCCATGGGAAAGAAGGCAAACATAGTCTTAAACGAGGTTAGAGGTTCTATGCGTCCCCTCTATGAAAGCTTCAGAAACAATGATTCCTATCCTAAGGAGATGTTTGTAACAGGAGACAGGGCGCTGGCTCTTGTTGATGACGGAACCATAGTTGTTGTGGTTGACGTAAACAGACCCGGATATACTGAGGAGCCCAGGCTTCTTGCGGCTTGCGACACCGTGGTCGTGGTGGATCATCACAGAAAGAGTTCGGATACTATAGATAACGCAACCCTCTCTTATGTGGAGCCTTTTGCATCATCGGCATCGGAGATGGTTGCAGAGATACTTCAGTACATAGGAGACAACATAAAGCTCACCTCTCTTGAGGCGGACACTATGTATTCGGGTATAATGATAGATACCCAGAACTTTACAAACCAGACAGGAGTAAGGACATTTGAGGCGGCGGCCTTCTTAAAGAGGAGCGGGGCGGATATCATAAGGATAAGGAAGATATTCAGAGATAATCTTGCGGATTACAAGGCAAAGGCGAAGGCTGTGGATACGGCTGAGATATATAAGGATTATTTTGCTATAAGCGTATGCGACCCTTCGGGCACGGAGGCTCCTACCGTAGTGGGAGCTCAGGCCGCAAACAGCCTCCTTGAGATAAACGGCATAAAGGCTTCCATAGTGCTTACCCCCTATCAGGAAAAGATATATGTTTCGGCCCGCTCGATAGACGAGGTAAATGTCCAGGTAATGATGGAAAAGCTCGGCGGAGGCGGCCACAAATCAGTTGCGGGAGCTCAGCTTCCGGATATGAGCATCGAAGAAGCGAAGACAAAGATAAAAGAAATAATAGACGATATGTTAAATGAAGGCGAGGTATCATAAATGCAGATAGTACTTTTACAGGATGTTAAGAGCCTTGGAAAAAAGGGTGATGTTGTCAAGGTAAACGACGGATATGCGAGAAACTATATCCTTCCCAAAAAGCTGGGAGTTGAGGCCAATGCGGCAAATCTCAATGACCTTAAGCTGCAAAAGGCAAATACGGAAAAGATAGAGGCGGCAAAGGTTGCGGAGGCGAAGGCTCTCTCGGAAAAGCTCAAGGATGCGTCAGTTACTTTAAAGATAAAGACAGGAGAGGGCGGAAGGACCTTCGGATCTGTCACCGGAAAAGAGATAGCTCAGGCTGTAAAGTCGGAGCTCGGGATCGAGCTTGACAAGAAGCGTATAGTACTTCAGGAGCCCATAAAGTCTGTGGGAAGCCACATTGTGACAGTAAAGCTTCACAAGGAAGTAAATGCTGAGCTTAAGGTTAAGGTAGAGGAAGCATAATGAGTGCGGATGAGGCGATCTTAAAGAGAGTGTCTCCCCACAGCTCGGAGGCGGAGCAGTCTGTAATAGGATCAATGCTTATGGATAAGGATGCTGCCCTTGCGGCATGCGAGATACTTGAGGAGGAGGACTTTTACGAGCCTCCTTTTAAGCTTATGTTCTCCGCCATGAGGGATATGGTGGCGGCGGATACACCTGTCACACTTGTCACTTTGAGAGATAAACTCGAAAAGGACAATGCTCCTGCGGAGATAAGAGACCTGTCTTTTATAAAGACAATAATGGACTTGAATCCGACGTCCGCCTATGTGCGAAATTATGCAAACATAGTCAAGGAGAAATCCGTACTGAGAAAGCTCATAAATCTCAGCGAAAGGACTGCCGAGAGCTGTTATTCGGGGACAGAGGAGCTTGACGCTATACTTGAGGATACAGAGAAGGGGATATTTGACCTTATTAAAAATAAGGACAGGAAGGAATTTGTTCCCATAGATGAGATAGCCATAGAGGTCATGAACAAGATAGAGGAGGCCTCAAGACTGAAGGAGCCTATAACCGGAATCCCTTCAGGTTTTACTGATCTTGATTACATGACCACAGGCTTTCAGCCCTCGGATTTCATATTGGTTGCGGCAAGGCCTTCTATGGGAAAGACAGCCTTTGTCCTTAATATAATGGAGCACGTCTCTCTAAAAAAGAGCCTGCCCTGCATGATATTTTCTCTGGAGATGAGCAAGGAGCAGCTTGTAAAAAGAATGTTTGCCATGGATTCGGGTATAGATTCCCAGAACCTGCGTTCGGGAAAGCTCACTGATGATGAGTGGGGAAGACTTGTGGACACGGTAGGAAGAGTCGGCAAGGCGAATCTTATGATAGACGACACTCCAGGAATTTCAGTGACGGAGCTCAGGAGCAAGTGTAGAAAGGCAAAGCTGGAGCACGGCCTAAGCCTTATAATAATAGACTATCTTCAGCTTATGAGCGGAAGCTCAAAAAAGAGCGACAACAGGCAGCAGGAGATATCGGATATCTCAAGATCCCTGAAGGCCCTTGCGAGAGACCTTGATTGCCCTGTAATAGCCCTTTCGCAGCTTTCCCGTGCCTGTGAGACGAGGACCGACCACAGGCCCATGCTCTCAGACCTGAGAGAGTCGGGAGCCATAGAGCAGGATGCGGACATGGTAATGTTCCTTTACAGAGACGATTACTATAATCCCGATACAGAGCACCCCGGAGAGGCTGAGGTAATAATCGCAAAGCAGAGAAACGGCCCCATCGGTACTGTGACATTATACTGGCAGGCGGCTACCACAAAGTTTGTAAGCAAAGAGAGAGTTTACAACTAAGTATTAATATGTTAATGTATATATCCAAGGCGAAAGCCTTTTAAATAACTTCAAGGGAGGAAGGAATATGAAGTCGATAAATAAAGATATGCTTATCGGTGAACTTGTTCAGATAGATGAAGTTATTCCCAACATACTTATGAGAGCGGGAATGCATTGTCTTGGTTGACCGGCATCACAGATGGAGTCTCTGGAGGAGGCTTGTATGGTTCACGGTATTGACTGTGATGTTTTGGTAAACGGTATTAACGAGATCCTTGCCATGCAGGAAAAGGAGCAGGCATAATTAAGTGCACTTTATTCGGAACATGCTTGAATAAAGAACTGTGATGTTGTAATATAAAATTCGAAAAGATGCAGTTTTATATTATAAGGAGGATACTGATATGGCATACAAGATCAATGATGGTTGCGTTTCATGCGGAGCTTGTGCAGATGCATGTCCCGTTGGAGCTATCTCTGAGGGAGACGGAAAGTACGTTATCAATGCTGATGCATGTGTAGATTGCGGAACATGTGAGTCAACATGTCCTACAGGATCTATCGAGCAGGCTTAATCGGACAAAACAAAAGAGAAAATTATAAGATGAGGGAGCGCTTTGAGGCGCTCCTTTTTTCTTGTTCAAATTTATGCAAGCTCGGACGGAGTATAAAAATCAGCCGGCCTTATGGAGTAAAGAATCATCGGATTGTTTTTATTGATATTTTTTAACAAGTGTGATACCATTAAAACAAAGAAACACAAAAACAAAGAAAAAGGGAACATGAAACAAAGAAAAATATAGACTGATCTGAATGAGAAACAAAAACATAGAGAATAACTAATGCAAAGGCAGGGAGCATAACTATGATTATAAAGCAAAAAGAAAAAAAAAGAATACGAATATCTCAAAAGAGGCAAATAACGATACCGCAAAAATTTTATGAGCAGCTTGGATTCTCAGATTCCGCAGAGTGCACTGTAAAAGGAGATTCGCTCGTCATTACGCCTGTAAGAGCTTCTTCGGGAGAATTTGCAGATCTCATTCTCGAGGACCTGGTTAAAGAAGGATATGAGGGAGAAGAGCTTATCAGAGAATTCAGAAACAGGCAGAGGAAAATAAGACCTGCGGTGGAAGAACTTTTATCCGAGGCGAAGATGGTAGCCGAGGGAGGTTCTCATTATGGCACCTATGACGAAATATTTAACTCGGAGGAAGAATAATGAAGACGGGAGAGGTTCGATTTCTCCCGCCTGCCGTAAAATATCTTAAGAAACTGAAGGACAAAAGGCTTAAAAAGCTTTTCAGGGAAGCAATAGACAGTATTGTGGAAGACTATACTGTGGGGGAAGAAAAGACAGGAGATTTGTCAGGAATCTATTGTTTGGATATTTATTACAATAAAACGAATTATGAGCTTGCTTATACTGTTGAGGAGGTTGACGGTAAGATAATTGTAGTAATAATGGCAGGAACAAGGGAAAACTTTTATGAGGAATTAAAAAGGTATATAAAATAGTATTACAATAATTTTATAAACGAAATCAGGCGGGACTTATTGTCCCGCCTGATTTTCTCTGTGCTCCGATAAAATATGCTTTAAACCGGTTTTTATATCATTGCCAATTTCTTAAGGGCATCATCCTTTATGATGACATCGTAATGCTCGTCAAAGTAAGCCTCACTTGAGGGGGTTATCTTGAGCTTTGACGCATACTCTGAAAGCATGTTGCATACTCTTGAGAACTCATCCTTTTGAGTTCCGTCGTTGTGTATGACAAGCACGAATCTTCCGTCGCCTCTCTTGTAAAGACGATTGCGTCCTGAAAAGGCGCTTCCTACAGACTTTGATGTGACGATAGCCTTGTCAAGGTCGTCAAACAGGAAAGCTCTCTGATAGAGTTCATCACTCGCATCGGAAAGTATAGCACTCTGAAATGCCTGTGCCTGAGGGCCCTGTCCCTGTACAGCCTGCGGCTGTGGAACTGACGAATTCTGCCCACCCCTCTCCTTCATCTGCTTAAGTATGTCATCGGCTCCCTCCAAGAGCTCGGGTATAAGCTTCTGTATCCAAGACTCCGTGCCCTGAGGCGAAGGTGTGAACTTGGAAAACCTGGTATCAAGCTCTTCAGGATTCTCTACCTTTGATATTATAAGCTGTATGGAATCGGCGCTCAAGGGGATGGCCTCTATCATAATAGGGACATTCTCCGCCTCAAAGCCTACCTCGTTGCTTGCCTTGGTCATCATCTCCTGAAAAAGCTTTCTTGCCTTTTCCGTGCCATATGCCATGTCACGAAGATTCAGATTGCGGACGCTAAGATCAAATCCGGTCAGCGTACATCTTATGGAGTTTTCATTTATTCTCTCTATTTTCATGATTCTCCTCCACCATAAATATACTATAAGCAAAGCAATTATTCAATTGTCATACCTGAAATTTAGGAATATTTTAGATTTGCTTAAGGCATTTGTCAAGATTTGAATATTTATATATTCACTATATATTCTCAGCTATACTTTTGGCATATGTTCTCAGATTTATTTTTTCAAAAAACGCCGCAGATGCTTATTTATACATCTGCGGCCTTAAAAATATTTTTAGAAGAGGTATCTGCTTATAATACTTGCCATTACAACGGACAGGATAGTGACTACAGTTATTCCTCCGACTACATATGAAACGCTGAGCTTTGAGTTGAGCCAGAGCTTTTCGTCTTCAGTTTCACCTACGACCTCACTTACCTCACGCACGACAACGATATTTGAGGGGAAGCCGAGAAACTGCATTGCACCTATGCCGACAGCAAGGTTTCTGTTGCCTACAAGCTTCCAACAGGGGAGTATCCAAGCCACAATGAAAATTCCGAGACATGCTGTTCCAAAGAGAACTATAAGCTGAAATGCCATTGTGCCCAACTGACCGGCGGTCACTCCTCCAAGAGCCGGGATAATGGAGCCGAATACGCATATCATTATCAATCCGAAGGCATTGCCCTTCTGAAGAGGAGTTTGAGGAACTATTCCTGTGCTGCTGCATATAAGTCCCAGAAGAAGAGCCCATATACTGTAATCGACGGGAGTCACAGAACCCAAAAGCCTTGCGATAAAGGCGCCTGCGGCAACAATGCCGATAAGAACATTTGAGCTGAAAAGTGATTTATACTTGTCACAGAAAAGAACTTTTTGCGTTTTGCCGTCATCGGACTTTGCTTCAGTATTCATCATGTGCAGCTTAGGATCTTTTCTGTACTCCTCAAGAAGTACTTTTGCATAGCGCCTTCCCATGGTGGAAGCTATAGGGGCTCCGACGAAACGCTGAGTTGCAAATATGACCGCGCACAGAGCGGCTGCTGTATTAAGGCCTGCGGCAGCAGCGGCGTCCGACATGATAGAAGTTGCGACAGCGGCACCGTTTATGGGAGGTATTGTGGTAAGTACGGTCTCAATGCCTACGATAGGGCCTCCGATCACTATCATGGATATGCAGGTTCCTATGAGGCACAGAGTAGCTAAGGCCACGGTCCTCCATTCGCGGATGAGTTGCCTTACGTTTATGGTTGACCCCATATTGAAGAGAAGCATGTCGGTGGAGACAGAAGCCATTTCTGTGAGTCCCGCGCGGTCTATTACATCTGCAGGCAGGATCCCTGTCAGAAATGCAATGAGAAAGAGCAGCATTACCATCATAAGACCTGACAGCTTTCCCTTTGTGAAGAAGCTTATGAGGTCGCCTACGGCAAACACGCCTACAACAGCCATAAAGAAGAAATATACACTATCAAACATATTTAACCTCCATAATTAATCTGCTTTTTTGAGGAAACGGTTCATCCACTCGGTTATCTCTCTGAGCCTGCGGACTCTGTGAAGGGGCTTGCCCTTTGATGCAAGAGCGTGGCTCTCTCCTTTAAATATGCACATCCTTGCCTGAGTTCCGTTCAAAGCAATAGAATTGAACATTCCTATACCCTCTTGTATGGGACAGCGGAAATCTTCTGTGGAGTGTATGAACAAAGTGGGAGTCTTGCACCTGTCGGCAAACTGTAACGGAGACTGATTCCAAGAAGCTTTTATATCCTCCCAAGGAGAGTCAAGTACACTGTCAAAGCCTCTGGGCCACGAAAAATCTGAGGTGACATTTTGGGATACCCGGTTTGAGATTGAACGCTGGGATGCTGCGCAGGCAAATCTGTCGGTATGTCCTATTATCCGGTTTGTCATAAATCCACCATAGCTTCCTCCGGTAACGCCGACTCTGTCTTTGTCAATATCAGGAAAGCTTTCAAGGACTACATCAGTGAATTTCATTATATCGTCATAATCAATGGTCCCCATTTTCCCGCGTATATCCGAGAAGTCCTCACCTCTTCCGTCACTTCCGCGGGGGTTGCAGTAAAATACAAAATAGCCCTCTCCTGCCCAAACCTGCATCTCATGATAGTATATTTCACCATAGGTCATGCAGGGACCACCATGGATATCAAGGATAGCAGGGTACTTTTTTCCGGGCTCATAGTCCTTGGGGAAAAGGATCCATCCTGTGAGCGGAACGTTGTCGTTTTCAAAGTCTATCCTATGGGGCTCAGCTATATAATAATCGTCGAGAGCAGCTGAGTTTATGGAGGTAAGACATTCTGCAGATCCTGTCTTAAGATTTTTTCTGTATATTTCCTCAAGCTTTGTTCCCTCCATAGCCGTGTAATATATATAGTCTCCTGAGATATCAAAGTCATTGATATTTCCGTTTACAGATACGATTTTTTCAAGGCTTCCGTCGTCGGCAAGCCGCACTACAGGCCCCTCATATCCGTCTATGATTCCTGTGTAAAAGGTATCTCCGACAGATTTATTTGCTCTCACGGCACCCAACAGCACATCTGTCCTTATTCCCGTATGCAGAGTAAATTCGTTTGAGGATATGAATGAAAGCTCTTTTTTGGAAAGGTCGTATTTGTAAAAGTCGGGACGCTCATTCCAACCGTGCTTTTCAGCCTTTGTAGCTGCGATGAGAAGGCCGTTTTTATACGGACATACGGTATCCACAGCCATTGTTTCCTCCTCAATCACGGTTTCCTTTTTTCCTGTTTCGATATCAATAATGAATACCCCCGGACGGCCCGCTCTTTTAAAGGTGAAATCATCTCCGACAACAGCTACGCGCTTTCCGTTATCTATGAGAGTATAGCTGTTCACAGTGAAGGTTTCAGGTTCGGTAACAGGCTTGAGCTCGGCGGAGCTTTCATCGTAGAGAAAAAGCCTCGTTCTTTTGCCGTTTGTCCATCCGGCTCCATCCGCCCTGAAAGGAGTTTCATCTACTACTATAAAGTCCTTTTCATTTTCTTTTTCAGTAAGAAGCTTTTCTTTAAGTTCTCCGTCAAGAAGCCAAAGCTTTGAAAATCTGAGATCGTAACGCACTGTAAGAAGGTATTTTTTATTGCTTATTTTTTCAATTTTTGTAACATTTAAAGGAATTGAAAAGGCTTTCTTTTTTCGGACCGCACTGAAGTCCTGAAATAAATTTATAGTTAAGGAAATGTTCAATTTGTATTGGTTGCATAAATACTATCCTCCTTTTATAATTACTATATGCATCTGTTACAAAATTAACATCTGATCCTTGTCTTTAATAGGGAAATAAGTATGTCTTTAATGCAAATATATGTCCTTAAATAGGAGGCGTGGTATGAAGATAGCTGTAATAGGAACCAAAAATATGAAGAGTATGATAGAAGGCTTGATAGATGAGCTGCTGGAGGTCGGGTTCATATACTGCTGCACGGAATATTTTGACGAGGCGGCGAGGATAGCTGAGGATATACAAAAGAAAAAATCAGCGGATGCCATACTTTTTTCAGGCCCTACTGTATACAACCATGCAAGAAGGCGGGTGACGCCTGTGATACCTTGGGCATATCTTCCCCACAGCAGAGTAGCGGCATTTCAGACGTGTCTTTACGGAATGGCGGTATATCACAGTGACCTTCGGGCCGTCAGCATAGATCAGTTCAGCGAAGAACTTCTCAGGGAGGCTATGGCGGAGGTCGGAATAATCAACCCGACTATAATCAGGGCAAAAGAAGATCCGGAAAAGCCGGACTTTGAGAAGCGTCTTTTGGATTTTCACAGGAGCTCCTACAGAGAGGGCAGAGTCTCAATATGCTTTACAAGCATGGAGCATATAGCGGGGCCTCTCAGAGCTGAGGGGATACCATGTGTCAGGATATATCCTGTGAAGGAGGTACTGCAGGAGCAAGTCTACAATCTTCAGATAAGATACATGTCTCTTCAGAAGAACAGAGGGTCATTTGCTGTCATAGCAATAAATATCATCAGCAGATGTAAGGATGAGAGGGATCTGATGTTTCAGGAATATGATGAGATGCAGCTTAAGAATGAATACAGAGAAAAGATATACAGAATAGCCCAGCGCATGGAGGCTGCGGTATTTTCAGGTGATAATAATCTGTTTTTTATAGTTACAACAGGGGGCGACGTAAGAAATATTTTCCTTAAGGATTCAACCTATTGGGATTTCGGACAGTTGGGAAAGCGATTTCCCGATAGCAGTGTAAGGATAGGAATAGGCATGGGGAGCAGTATGCTTGAGGCAAAGACAAGTGCGGTAATGGCTCTGAATAAGTCTGTCGGGGAAAAGGATGGGGCTTTTTACCTTATGGAGGACGGCTCCGGCTCCCGCTCCGTCAGCAGACTTGAGGGATTCTCTGCTTTCGGCTTGGAAAGCGAGCGGAGAAGCCGACTTGCACAAAGGTTACATTTAAGTCCCGCAACTCTTAAAAAGCTTGTATCTGCCATTGAAGAATCCGGGGGAACGGCAGATGCGGCAAGAATAGCAGAATATCTCGGAATTACTCCGAGAAGCGCAAACCGTATAATAGCAAAGCTTGAGGATGAAGGCTATGCAACTGTTATAGGAAAAAGTGGAGGTGAAAAGGGAAGACCTAAAAGGATAGTAAAGATCGAGCTTCCGCTGAACTGAAACCTTCTCTAAATAAGTAGTCTTGACTGCACGGACTCCTTAGGATAATATATCAGCGGACTTTTCCGAAGCGGCTATGCCAAAGAGCCTTGACCGTATCGATAAATTTTTTAATATCCATAATATCCTATTACAATTTCAGTATTTCCGAGGAATCTCTCGGAACTCAAAATTCTGTATACTATTCTGCAGAATCCCCCAATTTTTACTGAGGCTAAAAAGTGAAGGGTGAAATGAGACATCAAAGACCATTGGTATTTCTCCTTTCAGTGCCCGGTTGCAAAGAAAATTAAATCATCTTATTAAATCATTATCTGCAAAAAGTAAGTAAGCAGACGGAAAGGCAGGCGGAAGCGCTTAACAAAGGTCCCGAGGGATGCCCGTAAACTTGCTGCAAAACTCCTTTTGAATATTCGGGCAAAACTTAAGGAAGGGAGCTATATGTCAGAAAAGAAGAAAAGCCTTGAGGAACTCAGGGATCTGAGAAAAAGAGGAGTCAGGGTCTTTATAGACGGAGTCGAGGAGCCTGAGAGCAGATGGAAAAAGCTGTTTAAAAAGCGCCGAGACGGAGCGTTCTATATGGGCGATTATATTACCGGAAGGGAGGAGAGAGGAGAAAGAGAAATATTGAAGGAGATAAGATTCGAGAGGGTAGTGTTAAAGACACAGGGCCTTTGAGAATGTAAATCAGCCGAAGGACTTTTTCATGCTTAGAGAGGTATCATTTTTGTCGACCTGAAATCCCGAAAGAGTCTATCGGTTGATTTTTGTATTTCCGTAATATATAATCGGGATTATGATTTTCATCTGATATAGTTTTCATCTGAAAGAGGCGATAAAATGGCACAGAGAAGATCGAGACGAAGAAATGCGGAGTATAACGCTGCAGAGGACCTTCACATTAATTCCGAGGCGTACAGCAGAAAGAGGAACATAAGGACGAGGCGCAGGAAGGAGAGAAAGATAAAGACCTTCCTTGCGGCTCTTGTTGTGCTTCTTTTGTGTGTTGGCATAGCCGGAATATTTATATACCAAAAATACAGCCCTTCAAAGGAGCAAAAGGACCTTAACGAGTGGTTTGAGGTCAGCGGAAACGAGGTCAAGGTCCATTTGAATGACAGCAGGGCGGATATATTGGGGCTTTACGAAAACGGTACGGTTTACCTTCCGATATCCTGGGTCACGGAAAACATAAATAAAAGATTTTATTGGAATGAGGCGGAAGAGCTCCTTACCTATACGCTTCCCGATGAGATCAAAGATATGGATTCGGAATCCACAGATGATGAGGGATTACCTGTATTTATCATCGGGGACTCAGGAATGCTCCTTGGAATAAATACTATAGAAAAGTATACAGACATAAGAGTCGGAGATTTTTCGGGGGCTGAGGAGACTGCAAAGAGGATATTCATCTATACCGAAAACGGCCCTTATAAGAGAGCCGAAGTAAAGAAGGATACAGCCATAAGGACGAAAGGCGGCATAAAGTCTCCTGTGCTTGCGGAGCTTCTTAAGGGTGATTGCGTAAATATACTTGAGGACATGGGAGACTGGTCAAAGGTAAGCTCTGAAAAGGGCTTTGTAGGCTATGTCAAAAACAACAGACTGTCGGAGCCCTATGATTACACCTACGAGAGCGATTTTGAGGAGCCTGTATTTGAGCAGAATTCCATCGGCGAGAAGGTGGTCCTTGCATGGCATTTCGTTTCGGGAAGCGCGGGAAACGCTACCTTTGATGAGTACTATGCAAATACAAAGGGCCTCAATGTGATATGCCCTACATGGATACAATTTAAGGATAACGAGGGCAATTACGACAACTTTACCACACAGGAATATATAGACAAGGCTCATGCCGCGGGACTTCAGGTATGGGTAATGGCAGACAATTTCAACAGTCCCACAGGACGGACAGAGTTTAAGACAAAGGACGTCTTCAGCAATACCGAAAAGAGGCGAAGAGTAATAGATAACCTTATAAATGATGCTGTTACCTACGGCTATGACGGACTTAATCTTGACTTTGAAAGCCTTCCCACGGACGCGGGAGTCCACTATGTCCAGTTTTTCAGAGAACTCTCCGTGGCATGCAGGAGAGAGGGGATAATACTTTCTATAGACAATTATGTTCCTTTCAACTTTAATGACCATTACGAGCTTGACGAGCAGGCCGATTTTGCGGACTATGTGATAATAATGGGCTATGACGAGCATACTGCGGGTTCCGAGGAGGCGGGTTCAGTAGCGTCTATAGGCTATGTGAGATCCGGCATTGAAAAGACTCTCGAGGAGGTTCCCAAGGAGAGAGTCATAAATGCTGTTCCCTTCTACACCAGAGTATGGGAGAAAAGCGGCCCCAACCTGAGCTCAAGGGCCCTCGGTATGAAGGATGCCGCAGAATATGTGGAAAATGAGGGAATAGAGCTCGCTTGGGATGATGAGACCGGGCAGTATTACGGTAAAAAAGTGACGGACACAGTGACCTCGGAGATATGGCAGGAGGATGCCCGTTCCATAAGACTTAAGGTGGACGCAATAAAGGAATATGGGCTTGCGGGAGTCGGAGCGTGGAGGCTCGGGTATGAGCCCTCCGAGATATGGGATGAAATGCAGCTTAATTAGTTAGATGTACAGGTTTTAGAGAAAAAGAAGGTGACAGTATATGGATACTGAATTTTTTGAACTGTCTGATTACAAAAAAACAGGGGAGATAAGTCTCTCGGATGAGGAAAAGCTTATAAAAGCCGCGACGATCCTCAGAGAAGGCGGTCTTGTGGCATTCCCCACGGAAACGGTCTACGGTCTCGGAGGGAATGCGCTTTTAAAGGAAGCATCGAGGAATATTTACGCTGCAAAGGGAAGGCCCTCGGACAATCCCCTGATAGTTCATGTGGCTGATATGGAGAGCATAGAGCCCCTTGTAAAGGAGATACCCCGTCAGGCAAGGGTTCTTGCGAAGCGGTTTTGGCCGGGACCCCTTACGATGATCATGGAAAAATCTCCCAAGGTGCCTTACGAGACTACGGGCGGATTGGAGACGGTTGCCATAAGGATGCCTTCAGACAAGGCTGCCCTTGAATTCATAAGGCTTGCGGGAGTTCCGGTTGCGGGACCCAGCGCAAATACCTCGGGAAGGCCGAGCCCCACCACAGCCCTCCATGTGAAGGAGGACTTAAACGGCAGGATAGACGCAATAATAGACGGAGGCGCTACAGGTATAGGAGTGGAGTCGACTATAGTTGATGTGAGTGGCGATGAGCCGGTGCTTCTAAGGCCCGGAGCCATAACTCTTGAGATGCTTGAGGCCTGCCTCAAGGAAGACGTGGATATAGATCCCGCCCTCGAAAAGCCTATGGACAGCTCGGTTCACCCCAAGGCTCCCGGAATGAAGTACAGGCATTATGCCCCCAAGGCTCCCATGGTGATAGTTCAGGGAGACTTTTATGAGGGCTGTGACGGAATAGAGGACGGAATGAAGATATATGAGGAGCTTATGAAGATAGTCAATGCTGTCAAGGCTCTTGTCAACGAAAATGCGGCTCCGGGAAAGCGCATCGGTATCATATGCTCTGATGAGACCTGGGAGTACTACTTTGAAAAGGGTGCAAAGCTCCCTAAGGAAAAGGTATATAAGACCGAGGCCATAGATATCCGAAGCATAGGCTCAAGGAAGGATGAGAAGAGTATAGCTCATAATCTCTATGCTGTGCTCAGATCCTTTGATGACGAAAATATAGATTACATAATAGCGGAGGGCGTAGACCCGAGAAAGCTCGGATATGCCATTATGAACCGTATGCAGAAGGCCGCGGCTCAGCATATTATAAGGGTATAGTTTAAGGTCTGCAGGCCATGCTTAAGGGCAAATTAAGGCTTGATAGGCACTTTAAAATAATATAGAATAGATAAAGTTTTTTATAAACAAAGAATAAAGGAGTGTGTGAGATGGCAAACGGTAAGAAGATGAGCCCCGAGAAGAAGAGAAGGATCATTTCAACTGTAGTAGTTATAATTTTGATTTTGGCTATGGTATTACCCACAGTAGCGTCATTTTTATAGGAAAACACAGAAGCTGTCCGCAAGGGAGAAGTCATCTTCAGACAAGCCCCTTTAAGGGCAGCTTCTCAGTATAGCGGTTAAAAAGGATGGATATAGTTGTTATCGGTTACGCGGGGCTTTCGGGAAGCCTCGAGATATACAAGCTTAAAAGAGAGGCTTTAAGAGCCCGATACTGCAGCAGGTTCTTGAGGCCCTTTGAGGAAGGAAAGCTCGTATTTCCTGACGAAGCTGTTTTGGAAGAGTCCCTTAGGAGGGGCCTTATTTCTTATATCGAAGCTGCTGATGAAGGCGGAGTTATGGCCGCCTTGTGGCGAGTGCTTGACAAGGCAAAAAAAGGCTGCGAGTACAGCCAAAGAAAAATACCTGTTCTTCAGCAAACTGTGGAGATATGTGAGTTATACGGCATCAATCCTTACAGGCTGTCATCAAAGGGCTGCTTTGTCTGCCTTTGCAATAACGAAAGGGAGCTGTCGGCTTATCTTGAAATGTCAGGCTGCGAAGACCTTGTCTCAACATATATCGGAAGAACGGACAGCACAAAGGCGAGAAAGAGGACAGACGGAGAGGAAACAGCATTTTTGAGAAGGCCCGAGCCCGATGAGCTTTTGAGATTTAAAGATAAGATTAAGCTGTAAAATAAAAATATATTGATTTGAACAAAGGCATTAACTTTAATTAACAATGGGATAATTACAGGAGGAGAGCGGATATGAGAGAAAAAATACTCATGCTTATAGAAAGAAACGCCAAGCTTACAGCCAAGGAGGCGGCAGTGCTTCTCGGTGAGGACGAGGAGAAGGTCGCTGCCGAGATCAAAAAGATGGAGGAGGAGAACATTATCTGCGGATACCATACTATGATCAACTGGAACCTGATGCCCGAGGAGAAGGCGGATGCCATTATCGAGGTAAAGGTAGCGCCTCAGAGGGGAGTGGGCTTTGACAGGATAGCCGAAAGGATATGGCAGTATCCTGAGGTAGAGGGGATATACCTTATGAGCGGTTCCTTTGACTTTGCTATCTTCCTTCAGGGAAAGTCCATGAGAGAGGTGGCAATGTTCGTTGCTGAAAAGCTCAGCACTCTGGACTCCATACTCAGCACCTCGACCCAGTTTGTCCTTAAAAAATACAAGGATCACGGGGTGGTAATGGCAAAAAATGAAAAAGATGAAAGGATATCCATATCATGAGAAATCCCCTTTCAAAGACAATAGAGAGCATACCGCCCTCAGGAATAAGAAAATTTTTTGACGTGGTGAATGAGATAGAGGGAGCGGTTTCGCTCGGAGTCGGAGAGCCTGATTTTGATACGCCCTGGCATGTCAGAGACGAGGGTATATATTCCCTTGAAAAGGGGCGTACCTTTTACACTTCAAATTCAGGACTTAAGGAGCTCAGGGAGGAGATATGCCGTTTTGTAAAGAGGAAGTATGACTGTGATTATACTGTCTCCGAGACTCTTGTGACAGTGGGCGGCTCTGAGGCCATAGATATAGCCTTCAGAGCCATGCTTGACGCTGGAGACGAGGTGATAATCCCAGAGCCCTGCTATGTATCCTACAAGCCCTGCGCTGTACTTGCGGGAGGAATCCCTGTTGTAATAGACCTTAAGGAGGAGAACAGGTTCAGGCTCACAAGGGAGGAGCTCCTTTCTGCAATAACAGAAAGGACAAAGATATTGCTTTTGTCCTTCCCCAACAACCCCACAGGAGCCATAATGGAGAGAGAAGATCTTGAAGCGATAGCGGAGGTCTGCAGGGAAAAAGACATTTTTGTAGTGTCAGATGAGATATATTCCGAGCTTACCTACGGAAAGGAGCCTCACGTAAGCATAGCGTCACTTCCGGGAATGAAGGAGAGGACTGTTGTGATAAACGGCTTTTCCAAAGCCTTTGCCATGACAGGCTGGAGGCTGGGATATGCCCTCGGCCCGGAAAATGTCATAAAGCAGATGACAAAGATACATCAGTTCGCTATAATGTGTGCTCCCACCACCAGCCAGCTTGCGGCTGTGGAGGCTTTAAAAAACGGTGACGAGGACATAAAGGTCATGAGGGAGTCCTACGATCAGAGAAGGAAATACCTCCTGAATGCCTTTGAGGATATGGGTCTTCCATGCTTTGAACCGGAGGGAGCCTTCTACATGTTCCCTTCCATAAAGCGCTTCAATATGAGCTCTGATGAGTTTGCGGAGAGGCTTCTCAAAGCGGAGAAGCTTGCTGTGGTTCCGGGAACAGCCTTCGGAGACAGCGGAGAAGGATTCTTGAGGATATCCTATGCATATTCCATAGACAGCCTCAAGGAGGCAATGGGAAGACTTGAGAGATTCATAAACACTCTTTCGTGATATTATGAATTATCCATAAATTAAAGAATTAAATATCAGTGAAAATAATCACGCCGCGGCGTATCGGAAATTGATACCTTATGCCGCGGCTTTTATGTACCGAAAAACAGATGTTTCGGCGTAAAAACTGATATCTCATTAAAAAAACTGATATTTCATTAAATATACGGTTGACAATATTTTAAAAAGTGATAATATAAACATATGAACAATCATTCATACAAAATATGTTTAACCAAGGAGAAGAAAGCTATGAAAAAGAAATTTAATCTTGAGGATCTTGATTGTGCAAACTGTGCGAGAAAGATGGAGGATGCCATCAGAAAGATCGATGGGGTAAATGACATCAATATTTCCTTTATGGCACAGAAGCTTACTATCGATGCGGATGACGACAGATTTGACGAGATAATGAAGGAAGTGGTTAAGGCCTGCAAGAAGGTTGAGCCTGACTGCAACATACTTATGTAATCAACATCAGTCTGTAATCGGAAAATAGTTCGTGATCGGAAAACCGGCCTTACCCTGAAAAAGGAAGCGGTAAAGAGCCCGGTGACCCGATAAGAGGGGAATTATGAAAAAAGAAAAGATGACGATAATAGATGTGGGAGAAAATGAACTTTACGATCTGGCGGAGCTCTTTAAGACCTTTGGTGATTCCACAAGGATAAAGATACTCTATGTGCTTTTTGATTCGGAAAGAAGCGTGGGGGATATAGCGGAGAAGCTTAATATGACTCAGTCCGCCATATCCCACCAGCTGAAAATACTTAAGCAGGCGAGACTTATAAAATCAAGGCGTGACGGAAAGGCAATGCTTTACAGCCTTGATGACGACCATGTCAAGACGATAATAGACATGGGAAAGCAGCATATAGAGGAAAGATAAAGCGGGAAAGTAATCGGGAAAGTGTGAAGAGCATGACGAAGAAGCAAAAGAGAGAGCTTAAAAGAATAATTGTTGCGGCAGTAATATTCTTTGTATTTATGATAGGAGAAAACATTGGGCTTTTTCCTTTTATGGAGAACAGCCTTATAAGATTTATTATATTTTTGATACCTTACTATATAGTGGGGCGTGATGTTGTCCTCGGAGCCCTCCACGGCATAAAGGAAAGGGACATATTCGATGAGGAATTCCTCATGACTGTAGCCACCATAGGAGCCTTTGCCGTGGGAGAGTATCCCGAGGCTGCGGCCGTAATGCTGTTTTACTCCGTAGGTGAGTGGTTCCAGAGCTATGCTGTGGGAAAATCCAGAAGATCCATAAAGGAGCTCATGGATATAGCTCCTGAGTATGCGAACCTTCTCGGGGAGGACGGCCTTACGAGGGAGGTGGATCCTTCGGAAGTAAAGGTCGGAGACATAATCATGATAAAGCCCGGAGAGAAGGTCCCTGTAGACGGAGAGGTAATCGACGGGAAGAGCATGATGGACACAAAGGCCATAACAGGAGAGTCCGTCCCGAGAAGCACAAAGCCCGGAGACATGATCATAAGCGGCTGCATCAACGGAGAGGGGCTTTTGAAGGTAAAGGTCTTAAAGAAATATGAGGATTCCACGGTTGCAAAGATACTTGACCTTGTTGAGAACGCTTCATCAAAGAAATCAAGGACAGAAAAATTCATAACAAGATTTGCGAGGGTCTACACTCCCATAGTGGTGATCGGAGCGGTGATACTTGCCTTTGTGCCTCCTGTATTGATTTATTTTGGTGTGGCTGAGGGGGTGCTCCCGGAGAGCGCCGCGGCAGGCGGACTCCTTGAGTGGATAAGAAGGGCATGCACCTTCCTTGTAATATCCTGCCCCTGCGCGCTTGTGATATCGGTGCCCTTAAGCTTTTTCGGAGGCATAGGAGCGGCGTCAAAGGCGGGAGTCCTTGTAAAAGGCTCAAACTATCTTGAAACCCTCGGAGAGCTTAAGATGCTTGTGAGCGACAAGACGGGCACTCTCACAAAGGGAGAATTCAAGGTAAGCTCCGTAATGCCTGAGGAGAACAGAGACGAAATACTGAGGCTTGCAGCCTATGGAGAGAGTTTTTCGAATCACCCTATAGCCGGATCCGTAAAATCCGCATACAATAAGCCGGTCGATGAAAAGCTTATAGAGAGCTCCGAAAATATAAGCGGACACGGAATAAGGGCTGTCGTTTCAGGAAAAGAGATACTTTGCGGAAATGACAAGCTGATGCGGGAAAACAAAATAGAATTTACCCCCTGCGATAATGCGGGAACCGTAATATATGTGGCTGAGGACGGAAAATTTAAAGGGACGATAATAATATCCGACGCCATTAAGGAAGAGGCAAAAGAAGCGGTATCCGCTATGAAGAGCGCAGGTGTAAGAGACATTATAATGCTTACAGGAGACAGAAAGAATGTCGGAGAGTCGGTGGCGGCAGAGCTGGGACTTACAAGAGCCTATACAGAGCTTTTGCCGGGAGATAAGGTTGGTATAGTTGAGGAGCTTGAAGGAAAGCTCAACGCAAAGGAAAAGCTGGGATTCGTAGGAGACGGAATAAATGATGCCCCTGTCCTTGCAAGAGCCGATATAGGTATCGCCATGGGCTCCATGGGCTCTGATGCCGCTATCGAGGCGGCGGATGTGGTAATCATGGACGACAATCTCATGAGGATACCTCAGGTAATAAGGATAGCGAGAAAGACTCTTTCCATAGCAAAGCAAAACATCGTATTTGCCATAGGTGTAAAGATAGTAGTCCTGATACTCGGAGCCTTAGGAATAGCAAATATGTGGGCGGCTGTATTTGCGGACACGGGTGTGAGCTTTATCTGTGTGCTGAATTCCATGAGATCATTAAAGTCAAAATAATGTATATATAAGCCGAAGCCGGGATAACGGAGGTACAGGATGCAAACCAAAATATCGGATACAGAAAGGCTTTATCTGAGGAGATTAAAAGAGGATGACTATGAGGCACTTTGTCTTATGCTTAAGGACGAAGCTGTCATGTACGCCTACGAGCACGCCTTCTCTGATGAGGAAGTCCATGAATGGCTTGAAAGACAGCTGAAAAGATACAAGGAATACGGCTTTGGACTTTGGGCTGTCATCTTAAAGGAGTCGGAAGAGCTCATAGGGCAGTGCGGGATAACCATGCAGGATTGCCCTGCAGACTATGTCAGGGAAGCCGAGAAGCGGATCCCCGAGATAGGATATCTTTTCAGAAAGGAATATTGGCATAAGGGCTATGCCACAGAGGCCGCGACAGCCTGCCGAGAGTATGGCTTTAATGTGCTTGGCTTTAGTGAACTCTACTCAATAATCAGAGATAACAATACCGCTTCAATAAAGGTGGCAGAGAGAAACGGCATGGAAAGGCGGGGGAGCTTTGTAAAGCATTATTATGGCATAGACATGCCTCACATAGTTTTCTCCGTAAAAAGAAAAAAATAAGCTGAATGAACAGAAAAAAGGCAAAATACCGGGTCTCCTTAAAGGAGGCCTTGTTTTTTTGCTTTAAAACCTCTTAAAATAAAGTCGGATACATGCTAATATATTGCTTAAAGGAAGGAGCTTTGATATGGAGAGGATAAAAGGATACTTACTTTCGGAAAAATGCATGAGGCTTGTAAATATAGTATTTCTTTTGGCATTTGTGGTGTCGAATCCTTTTGTAAGTTTTTTTGCGGGGCTTCTTTGGCTTTTGTTTTTATATTATTCGCTGAAGCGCATTGAATCATTTGCGGTAAAGGCAGTATACAGTGTGTTCGGACTTATGGCGCTTTTAATGATAATTTTATCGATAATAAGTATTTTTTAATATGTAAGCTTTGATTCAAAATATTGTTTCAGACGTAATTCTTAAGAGGAGGTTTTATGGAGCGCAGAGATAAAATAAATTATTACCTGGACCTTGCGGAGGTCGTATCAAAGCGAGGTACCTGTCTCAGGAGACTTTACGGGGCTGTCATAGTCAAAAATGACGAGGTCATCTCCACGGGCTATGTGGGAGCCCCCAGAGGGAGGAAAAACTGTTCTGACCTTGGCGTGTGTATAAGAGAAAAGATGCGTATACCCAGAGGTGAAAGATATGAGCTCTGCAGAAGCGTCCATGCGGAGGCGAATGCAATAATAAGCGCCGAGAGGAACAAGATGATAGGCTCCTCTCTCTTTCTTGTAGGTATTGACGCAAGGACGGGAAACTATGTTGAGCATGCCTCAAGCTGCTCAATGTGCAAGCGCATGGTAATAAACGCGGGAATAGAAAGGGTCTATGTCAGAGACGACAGGGAAAATTACAGAGTCATAGAGGTCTCCGACTGGATAAAGGATGATGAGTCTCTTGAGGGAGTTATGGGATATTAAATGCCTGCAGAGCTGCAAAATCAGCTGATCGGCAGAATTATTTCTGCAGTACTTGCGGCATAGGGCATGAAAGTATATAATTACAGGACTGACAGAACAGGAGAAAATAATATTATGATAGAATCGGGAATGAAGGCTCCGGAGTTTACCTTACCGGACGAGAATGGAAACGAGATAAGTCTTTCGGACTTTTCAGGGAAAAAGGTAGTGCTCTTTTTTTACTCAAAGGATATGACAGCAGGCTGAGCAGCTCAGGCTCAGGGCTATGCTGAGCTGTATCCTCGGTTTGAGGAAAAAAACGCTGTTGTCATAGGAATCAGCAAGGACACTTCCGCCTCCCACAAAAAATTTAAGGATAAGTACTCTCTTCCCTATATACTTCTTTCGGATACGGAAAAGACCGTGCTTTCAGCCTATGATGTTTGGAAGGAAAAGAACATGTACGGCAAGAAGGTCATGGGAGTAGTGCGCTCAAGCTTTATAATTGATGAGAACGGAAATATTGAGAAGATTTTCTCAAAGGTAAAGGCAAAGGAAAATCCCCGTGAGACCTTAGAGGCATTATAATGAAGATAATAATTTCACCGGCAAAAAAGATGACAGAGGACGGAGACACGCTGCAATATTCGGAGCTGCCGGTTCTTATAAATAAGACAGAGGAGCTTTTTAAATATCTTTCCGAGAGAAGCTATGAGGAGCTCAAAAATATTTGGCGCTGCAATGATAAGATTGCAGCGCTCAATTTCGAGAGAATAAAAGACATGGATATACATGGCGGTGTCTTTACTCCTGCTGTTATAGCCTACGAAGGAATACAATATCAGTACCTTTCACCTAAAACTCTTGAGAAAAATGCTCTTGATTATCTGCAGGAAAGGCTGAGGATACTCTCGGGCTTTTACGGTGTGCTTAAGCCAATGGACGGAGTTGTCCCCTACAGGCTTGAGATGCAGTCGGAGCTTTGCCCGCCGGTCATGACGGAAGCTGCGCATTCCGGTGCGGACTGCGGACATGATGAGCACTGCATCCGCAGCCTCTATGAATTTTGGGGAGAGGATATATATAAAGAGGTCTTTTCAGGAGAGGACACAGTGATAAATCTTGCCTCAAAGGAGTATTCAAAGGCGGTGGAGCCTTATTTGAGGGACAGGGATAGATTCATTAACTGCTCTTTCTGTGAGCTTAAGGACGGAAAGCTCAGGCAGAAGGCCACCATGGCGAAAATGGCAAGGGGAGAGGCCATCAGGTATATGGCTGAAAATAATGTGTGTAAGCCCGAGGGATTGAAGGAATTTTCAAGGCTCGGCTTTTCCTTTGAGGAAAGCTTTTCCGATGAAAACAGCTATGTGTTTGTGAAATAAAAACCGGAAACCGGATGATAAAAAGCAAAAGCTTAAAAACCTGAAAATCGAGAAGCTTATAAAAACGATAAAGAGGAGGGAAATGAAGTGGAATTTTATGATAAGGTAAAGGCTTCGGCTGACTTTATATCGAAAAGGATAAAGGAAAGTCCTACCGTAGGTGTGATACTCGGCAGCGGCCTTGGGGATCTCGTCGATATAATGGAAGAAAAAGAGGTCATTCCCTACAGGGAGATACCCGGCTTTCCCGTGTCAAAGGTTCAGGGACACGCGGGAAATCTTGTGATAGGAAGGCTCGGAAAAGAGGTCCTTATGGTAATGCAGGGAAGATTCCACTATTATGAGGGATTTTCCATGAAGGAGCTTACCTATCCTGTGTTTGTTATGAAGCTTCTGGGAGTAGATAAACTTATAGTGACAAACGCCTGCGGAGGAATAAACAGAGGTTTTAAGCCCGGTGACCTCATGCTTATAACGGATTTTATAAACACAGCATGGTCAAATCCTCTTATAGGAGACAACGACGAGCGCTTCGGAGTCAGGTTCCCCGACATGAGCGAGCCCTATTCTTCAGAGCTTAGAGAGAGGGCTGTAAAGGCGGCCAAGAGGCTTTCCATAGACTTTAAAGAGGGTGTTTATGCCATACATCAGGGCCCTTACTACGAGACAGCCGCGGAGATAAGGATGTACGACAGGATAGGGGCTGATGCAGTGGGCATGTCCACCGTGCCTGAGACCATAGCTGCAAACTACCTCGGAATAAAGACCCTCGCCATAGCCTGCATAACAAATATGGCGACAGGCTTAAGAGAGGGAAAGCACAGCCATGAGGAGGTCTTAAGGATCGCCGAGGAGTCGGGTGAAAGACTTCTTAAATGGGTAAAGGAAATACTTGTTTCGGAGAATTGATATGATAAATGTGAGGGATGCAAGGGCATATCTTATAAAAGGTAAGGGAAAAAGCCTTAAATCAGGAGGAATGTGGGTCTATGACAATGAGATAGACCGCACCGAGGGAGATTTCGAGGACGGAGATATAATAGAGCTCCATGATTTTGACGATTATTTTATGGGCTACGGCTACATAAACTCAAAATCAAAGATAAGGATGAGGATGCTGTCAAAATGGAAGGAGGATGTGCCTTCCGTGGAGCTCCTTGAAAAGCGCATAAGAAATGCGTGGGAGTACAGAAAGAATGTGACGGACACCTCCTCCTGCAGACTTATATTCGGAGAGGCCGATTGGATGCCGGGTATAGTGATAGACAAGTTCTCCGATGTGCTGGTGGTGGAGTCTCTGACTCTCGGAATAGACAGGATGAAGCCCGAGATAGTGGAGCTTACAAAGAAGATCCTCTCGGAGGATGGGATAAACATCAGAGGAGTCTATGAGAGGAGCGATGCGAGGGTAAGGCTTAAGGAAGGCATGGAGCTTTGCAAGGGCTTTATAGGGGAGCCCTTTGACACAAATGTGCTGATAGAGGAAAACGGAGTAAAGTACATGGTGGACGTGGCGGACGGCCAGAAAACCGGATTCTTTCTCGATCAGAAATACAACAGAGAAGCCATAAAGAAGCTCTGTAAGGGAAAGCGGGTGCTTGACTGCTTTACCCACACCGGTACATTTGCCTTAAACGCCGCTGCTGCAGGGGCCGAGAAGGTCACGGCTGTAGATATATCGGAGCAGGCCATAGCTCAGGGGAGGATAAATGCTGAGCTTAACGGGCTTTCAGACAAGGTCGAATTCATTTGCGAGGACGTTTTCTCCCTGCTTACAAGATATGCGGCGGAAGGAGAGAGATTTGATGTGGTCATACTTGACCCACCCGCCTTCACAAAGTCAAAGGATACCGTAAAGCAGGCCGTAAAGGGCTACAGAGACATAAATATGAGAGGCCTTAAGACAGTAAAGGACGGAGGATTCCTCGCAACCTGCTCATGCTCCCATTTCTTCACCGAGGAGCTTATGGTAAAGACCATAAGGGAGGCTGCTGCGGGAGCAGGACACAGAAGACTGAGGCAAGTGGAATTCAGACAGCAAGCTCCTGACCATCCTGTGCTTTGGGCGGCGGATGAGTCATATTACCTGAAATTTTTCATATTCCAGGTGTGTGACGAGCTATGATGACCACAAGACTTGATTCGGACAATATAAGAGGACTTGTTTTAGGGCTTGCCATCCCCAGTATGGTTGCCCAGTTTGTAAGCGTCCTTTACAGTATAGTGGACAGGATGTATATAGGAAATATTGCGGGCATAGGGGAAGCGGCACTTGCGGGAGTAGGAGTCTGCGGACCGATAGTTACCATGATATCCGCCTTCGCCTCCCTCATAGGTATAGGCGGCGGACCCTTTGTCAGCATAAAGCTCGGAGAAAAGAAGGAGAAGGAGGCGGGAGAGATACTTTCCGACTGCTTCGTGATCTTAAGTATCATCTCCGTCATAGTGATGATCATCTCCTTCATCCTTAAGGATGAGCTTTTGATGAGATTCGGAGCCTCCGAAGCTATATTTCCCTATGCCGACGAATATATGACATGGTATCTCACGGGAACTGTATTCGCTCTTCTCAGCACAGGAATGAATCAGTTCATCATATGCCAGGGCTATTCAAAGACCGGAATGATTTCCGTGCTTATAGGAGCGGCACTGAATATCGTGCTTGATCCCATCTTCATTTTTGTTTTGGGGATGAATGTAAAGGGTGCTGCCATAGCCACAGTCATATCGCAGCTTGCAAGCTGTATATTCGTTTTGAAGTTCCTGTTCGGCAAAAAATCCATGCTGAGGATAAAGATAAGAAGGCCCTCATTAAAGAATGCGAAAAGGGTCATAAAGCTGGGACTTACACCCTTTCTCATAATCGCATTCGACAATGTAATGCTCATCTCCCTGAACTCCATGATAACAAAGTACGGCGCGGGCGGCATTGGGGATATGCTTCTTTCTTGTAACACCATACTCCAGTCCTTTATGCTTATGATAACCATGCCGCTGGGAGGAATAACGGGAGGCACCCAGACTATACTTGGTTATAATTACGGGGCAAGGAGGCCTGATAAGATAATCGAGGCCCAAAAGAACATTGCCCTATTAAGCTTTATATTCTGCGCTGTGATGTTTATCATAGCTCAGACTGTGCCTGAATATTTCATAATGATATTCACAAGGGACCCCGAGTATATTGAGATGACAAAGGACATAACAGGCCTTTACACAAAGGGAGTGCTGCTCCTTGCTCTTCAGTACACCATAGTGGACGGCTTTACGGGCATGGGAGTTTTCAAATACGCATTTATTCTTTCGGCATGGAGAAAGCTCATATATTTTGCCTGTGTTTTCCTTATCCCTCCTGTATTCGGAGTATACAGTATATTTTATTGCGAGCCCCTCTCGGATATCCTGGGGCCTGCGGCATCTCTTATCATATATTTCACTTTCGGAAGAAAGCTTTTAAAGAGGCTTTGATATCCGTTTTCATGAAAAATATCCACATAAGAAATCATATTTTAAATATAGCTATAGCAATAGGCAGCGCACTGCTGCTTATTTGCGCTGCGAAAATATTCGCGGAGTCCTATGATATAAGAAGACAGGAGGCTTTGGAGGAAAGGCTTAGGGGAAGCGATGCCACGGCATCCGAGACCTGCTCTCCTTCGGAGGAACTGTATCCCGGATTTTATGAGAGGCTTTCCGAGCTTAAGGCTGAGAATGACGACCTTAAGGGATGGATATATATAGAAGGCCCTGAGATCAGCCTTCCTGTGATGCAAAGCGGCGAAGAGGACAGGGATTTCTACCTTAAGAGAGATTTTTACGGTAATGAGTCAAAGCGCGGTACTCTATATATGGATAGCGCCTGCGACAGGATAATCTATGGCCACAACATGAAGGACGGAAGCATGTTCGGAGAGCTGGACAGGTACACAGACAGGGAATACATGAGACGTTTTCCGCAGATACTTTTATATCTCATAGGGGATGATGGAAAAATCATATCGGAAAAGTATGAAATGGTATCATCCTTCACGATTTCAGAAAAAAAGTTCAAAACAGAGGGCTTCCTCAGAATGATAAAGGGAGAGACCGCAAAGGACCGATATGACCTTGGGGAATACCTTGAGGGGGTAAATCCGGTGCCGGTAAGTGAAAAAATTAACGATATCAGGGAAATTGAATTTTTGCTGCTTGTGACCTGCGAATATTCAACTGAAAACGGGCGGCTTTTTGTGGTCGCGAAGAAAATTTCTTAATGGACAAAATGTATTAAAAAGAGTACAATTATTTAACGAGATTACTTAAGTAAGGAGGGGCAAAAGGTGGCAAAAGAGATTATCGATGCGATCAAGGACGCCGAGCTTAAGAGCTCAGAAGCTGTCAAGCTTGCGAAGGAAGCGGCTGACACTCTGATCTCCGATACAAAGCGTCTGACATCCGAAGAATTCGAGAAGAAAGTCGAAGAGATGTCTGCAAAGAGAGATGCTGCTGTGGCCGAGGCCGAGAAGAAGGCTCAGGACATGGTGGATGAGGCTTGTCGCAAGGCAAAAGAGGATATCGCATCTCTTAAAAATTCAGTAACCTCTAAGGAAAACGAAGCTATAGACAGTATTCTTTCCGAACTTTTAAGCTGATTTTTAAGGAAAATATTTGGGAGAGGAGGTAAAGGATATGTCTAAAGTTCCTATGAAGCGGATCTTCATCTGTGGTATGCAGGAAGACAAAAACAGCATTATAGATCTGCTTCAGAGAAAAGGAGTTGTAGAGATTTCGGAAAACACAGAGGAAGATGAAGACTGCGATCTTAAGACTGACGACACCATGGCTGACAGAATAGAGTCCGACAGGAAGGCTTCTGTATGTGAGAGGGCGCTCGAGATACTTGAGAACAATGCCCCGGATCCCGAAGCCGGACTTTTTAAGTCCTTGGAGGGTGCCGGAAGCATTGATCTGAAGGAATACGAGGACCGTGCCCTTAAAAATGACGACTACTATAAGACGGCAGAGAAGCTTATAGCTCTCGACAAGAAGATTGCCGAGGCCAAGGCCGACATACCGAAGTGCGAGACGAAGATCGAGACTCTGAGGCCCTGGCTCTCATTTGACCTTCCCCTTGATTTTGAAGGCACGAAGGAGTCGGCGGCATTTATCGGATCCGTTCCCGACAAGAAGGAACTGTCCGAGATCTATGAAGGACTCGTATCCGGTCTCGATGACAATGTCGGGGTGGATGTGAGCATCATAAGCAGCAGCGATGATATGACCTGTATCTTCGTTGTATGCCTTAGAAAGGATAAGGCACAAATCGAGGAGGCGCTCAAAAACATCAACTTCTCGAAGGCACAGCTTTCAAAGACTGTACCCGCACAGGAGGTGAAGAACCTCGAAGCGCAGATTGCGGAGGACAACAAGTTCATAGCCGCCTGCGTCGAGGAGATAAAGGCGTTTTCATCGGAGAGGGATGATCTTAAATTCCTCGAGGATTATTACAGCGCGAGGGCTGATAAGTATGACGCTCTCGGAAAGCTGAGACAGACAAGGAGGACATTCTTCCTTGAAGGTTACATTCCCACAAGATACGCGGGAGCCATAACAGAGCTTCTGCAGAAGAGGTTTGACGCGATCGTAAAGGTCGAGGAGCCCTCTGAGGACGAGGATGTACCTGTGGAGCTTAAAAACGGAGTCCTTACAGACCCCATGGAAACGATTGTCGAGAGCTATTCTCTTCCCGGAAACGGCGAGATAGATCCTTCAGTCATAACAGCGGTATTCTATTACATATTCTTCGGATTGATGCTTGCTGACGTGGGATACGGACTTTTGATGGTTGCGGGAACCGGAATCGTTCTTATGAAGTGTAAGAACATAAAGCCCGGAATGAAGAAGATGATGAAGCTTTTCTTCTACTGCGGTATTGCGACGATATTCTGGGGCGCGATGTTCGGAAGCTTCTTCGGAGATTCGGTCACGGTAATAGCTACGACCTTCTTCAACCGTCCTGATATCAAATTCCCCGTGCTTTGGTTCGAGCCCATAAACGAGCCCATGAAGGAGCTGGTATTTGCCTTCGCATTAGGTATAATACACATCTTTACAGGACTTACCATAAAGCTCTACCAGTGCATAAAGGCGAAGGCATACAAGGATGCCGTATATGATGTCATATTCTGGTACATGTTTGTCGGAGGAGGCATAATATATCTTCTTACAATGCCTATGATAACAGGGATGCTCAGCCTCGGATTCACACTGTCTCCTACAGTGGGAACCATATCAGGGGCAGTTGCCATAGCAGGATGTATAGGCGTCGTGCTTACAGGCGGCAGAGAGTCAAAGAACTGGTTTAAGAGGATACTTAAGGGAGCCTACAGTGCGTACGGAGTTTCAAGCTATCTGAGCGATGTGCTCTCATACTCAAGACTTCTTGCTCTGGGACTTGCTTCATCAGTTATTTCAACTGTATTCAACAAGATGGGAAGCATGCTTGGAGCAACATGGTACGGAGCTTTGCTTTTCTTAGCGGTATTCCTTGTAGGACATGCAATGAACCTTGCCATAAACGTGCTCGGTTCATACGTTCATACAAACAGGCTTCAGTACGTTGAGTTCTACGGAAAATTTTATGACGGCGGAGGAAGAGCTTTCACTCCGTTCAAAGAAAATACAAAATACTACAAAGTCAAGGAGGACGATTAGTCATGGAAAATTTAGGATTGTTTTTTGCATTAGCAGGTGCGGCACTGTCTGCAGGACTTGCAGGCTGCGGTTCAGCTATCGGTGTAGGTATAGCAGGACAGGCTGCTTCAGGAGTTGTTACTCAGGAGCCTAACATGTTCTCAAAGGTTCTCGTGCTTCAGCTTCTTCCCGGTACACAGGGTATTTACGGACTTCTTATCGCGTTCATCACACTTACTCAGATCGGAATCATGGGTGGAAGCCCCGACATCTCTCTTCTCAAGGGACTTCTTTACTTCGCGGCTTGCTTCCCCATGGCTATAGGCGGACTTCTTTCAGCTATTGCTCAGGGTAAGTGTTCTGTTGCGGCTATAGGCCTTGTTGCAAAGAGACCCGACCAGTTCGGTAAGGCAATGATATTCCCTGCCATGGTTGAGACATACGCTATCCTTTCACTCCTTATATCTATCCTTGCAATCTTCGGTATTCAGGGTCTTGCATTATAATTAATACAAATTGAAAAACGAAGAGGGAAGGAGGACGAAGATGGAGAGCGGACTTGAAAAGATATTAAGCCACATCAAGGCTGAGGCCGATAGAGAAGCTGCAGGCATAAAGGCCGAGGCTGACGAGAAGGCTGCCGCTATTAAGGCTGAAGCGGCTGAGAAGCTTAACGCCGAGCTGCAGCGCATAGAGAGAAAAACTCAGGAAGATGTCGCAAACATCCTCGAGAGAGGTACCTCATCGGCGGAGCTGAAGAGAAAGCAGATCCTTCTTAAGGAAAAACAGGAAATAATAAACGAAACTGTCGCAAAGGCGGGGGAGAAGCTCCTCGCGCTTGACGATAAGGAATATTTTAATATCGTGGAGCAGCTTTTCAAAAAGTATGCCCCCGCAAAGAAAGGCTATATAAGCTTTAACAAAAAGGACGTTGAAAGGCTCCCTCAGGGCTTCATTGACAGTTTAAAGAAGGCAGCCCTTGAAAAGGGAGGAGAGATAGAGCTTTCGGACAAGTGCTCCGACATAGACGGAGGCTTCATCCTTATATACGGAGGAATCGAAGAAAACTGTTCCTTCAAGGCTCTTATTGACGACAACGTTGAAATTTTTCAGGATAAGGTACAGAAGGTTTTGTTTGGATAAGCAGGCTTCAGTAGGAGGTTATAATGGAATCAACCTATGTAGATAAAAATTATGTATACGCTGTAGCCGCCATCAGGTCGGAGGAGTTAAAGCTCCTTAATGCCTCGTTTTTAGATCAGCTTATTCAAGCAAAATCCGCAGATGAATGCATGAGGATCCTTGCGGAAAAGGGCTGGGGACGGGAGGATACAAAGACTCCCGAGGACATGCTCGCTGCGGAGAGAGAAAAGACATGGGAGACAGTCACTCAGTTTGTGCCCAACAGGTCAGTGTTCGATGTTTTCCTTTTGGAGAATGACTACAACAACCTTAAGGCTGCCATCAAGGAGTCGGTCATGGAATATGACTATCCCGGCATATATATCAAGGAGTCGACAGTTCCCTTTGAGCTTATCAGAACAGCCATAAAGGAGAGAGACTATGAGGCTCTCCCCGATGATATGCAGGAGATCGCAAAGGAGGCCCATGATACCTTCCTCCATACAAAGGACGGACAGCTCTGTGATGTAATGGTGGATAAGGCGTGTCTTTTGGCGATACTCAAGGCCGGAAAGGAGAGCAAAAATGAATTCCTCTCCATGTACTCCGAGCTCATTGTGGCAGGTGCGGACATAAAGATAGCCGTGCGCGCGGCAGGCTGCGGAAAGGACAAGGATTTCATCCTTCAGGCTCTCGCTCCCTGCGATACTGTAGAGATCAACGCTCTTTCAAATGCGGCTATGCAGGGCACAGAGGCGGTTTGCAGCTACCTTGCGACTACAGACTATGCTGATGCCGCCGACAGGCTCAAGGAATCTCCCCAGGCTTTCGAGTGCTGGTGCGATGACCTGATAATAACCAGAATGAGATCCGAGCTTTACCATTCGTTCGGATTAGGCCCTATAGCGGCATATGTTCTCGCAAGAGAGAACGAGATAAAATCAGTAAGAATCATCCTCTCGGCTAAGCTCAACGGCTTCCCGGAGGAAATAATCAGGGAAAGGGTGCGTGAGACTTATGTATAAGATAGCCGTTATGGGCGACAGAGACAGCATATACGGTTTCGCTGCCGTAGGGCTTGAACCCTTCCCGATCACAAACGAGGATGAGGCTAGAGCAAAGCTTCGTGAGCTTGCGGACGGGAACTACGCGGTCATTTATATAACCGAGGCGCTGGCTGCAAAGCTTGAGAAGGAAATCGAGTATTTTTCCGAGAGGAGATTACCTGCGATCATATTGATCCCCGGAGTATCCGGTAACACCGGAAAGGGATTACAGGCTGTAAAGAGGTCTGTTGAACAGGCAGTCGGTTCGGATATTATCTTCGGCAATGATTAAAGGCCGAAATTTTGGAGGAAGACATGAGCAAAGGTGTAATTAAAAAAGTAGCCGGACCTTTGGTTATCGCCAAGGGCATGAGAGACGCCAACATGTACGATGTTGTAAGAGTCTCGGATGAGCACCTTATTGGCGAGATCATTGAGATGCACGGTGATGAGGCTTCGGTACAGGTTTACGAGGAGACCTCAGGACTTGGTCCCGGAGAGCCTGTAGAGTCCACGGGAGTTCCCCTTTCGGTAGAACTCGGACCGGGACTTATAAGCAGTATATATGACGGTATTCAGAGACCCCTTGTAAAGATCAAGGAGAAGACTAATTCAAATCTTCTTCAGAGAGGTGTTGAGGTTCCCTCTCTTGACAGAGAGAAGAAGTGGCATTTCGTTCCCTGCGTAAATGCGGGTGACGAGGTCGAGTCGGGAGACGTTATCGGAACAGTTCAGGAGACTGACGTTGTTCTTCATAAGATAATGGTTCCCTACGGAGTAAAGGGAAAGGTAAAGGCTATCTCGGAGGGCGACTATACTGTAGAGGAAAATGTCGCAACAGTTGAGACCGAGAAGGGCGAGACAAATGTGGGTCTTATGCAGAGGTGGCCTGTTCGTCAGGGAAGACCTTACAAGACAAAGCTTTCTCCCGATATGCCTCTTGTAACAGGACAGAGAGTAATCGACACACTTTTCCCCATTGCAAAGGGTGGTGTTGCCGCAGTTCCCGGACCCTTCGGTTCAGGTAAGACTGTAGTTCAGCACCAGCTTGCAAAGTGGGCTGATGCGGACATCGTTGTTTACATCGGATGCGGAGAGCGTGGAAACGAGATGACAGACGTTCTTAACGAGTTCCCCGAGCTTAAGGACCCCAGAACAGGAAAGTCCCTCATGGAGAGGACAGTCCTTATAGCAAATACTTCGGATATGCCCGTTGCGGCTCGTGAGGCATCTATATATACAGGTATCACTATAGCCGAGTACTTCAGAGATATGGGATATTCAGTAGCTCTGATGGCTGACTCCACATCACGTTGGGCGGAGGCTCTCCGTGAGATGTCAGGAAGACTTGAGGAGATGCCCGGTGAGGAGGGATATCCCGCTTACCTCGGATCAAGACTTGCACAGTTCTACGAGAGAGCAGGACGTGTTATCTCTCTCGGTAAGGACGGAAGAGAAGGAGCTCTTTCAGTTATCGGAGCCGTATCCCCCGCAGGTGGTGATACCTCTGAGCCCGTAACTCAGGCTACCCTTCGTATAGTAAAGGTATTCTGGTCACTTGACTCGAACCTTGCATATAAGAGACATTTCCCCGCCATCAACTGGCTGACCTCTTATTCTCTGTATCTTGACAATATGGAGAAGTGGTTCAATGAGAATGCGGCTAAGGATTGGGCAAAGCTTCGCGGCGAGATCATGCTTCTCCTTCAGGAGGAGGCAGAGCTTGACGAGATCGTTAAGCTTGTCGGAATGGATGCTCTTTCAGCACCCGACAGACTTAAGCTTGAGGCTGCACGTTCTATCCGTGAGGACTACCTCCACCAGAACGCCTTCAGCGATACAGACACATACACCTCTCTTGAAAAGCAGCACATGATGATGCAGCTCATCCTTGAGTACTACCATGTTGCGGCTGACGCTCTTTCAAAGGGAGCAAAGGTAAATGATCTTGTAAATATCCCTGTAAGAGAGGATATAGGACGTTTCAAATACGTTGAGGAGTCAAAGACTGCAGAAGAATACAAAAATATCGTAGAAGAGCTCAAGAAGGAATGCGAAGAGGCTCTTTCAAGAAAGGAGGACTTCTAAATGCCTAAGGAGTATAGGACGATACAAGAGGTTGCAGGTCCTCTGATGCTTGTAAAGGGCGTTGAGGGAGTAACATATGACGAGCTTGCTGAGATAGAACTTCCCACAGGCGAAAGACGCCGTTGTAAGGTTCTTGAGATAGATGAGGGAAATGCCCTCGTTCAGCTGTTCGATGCATCTACAGGAATCAACCTTGAATCATCAAAGGTAAGATTCCTCGGAAGATCAATGGAGCTTGGAGTTTCCGAGGATATGCTCGGAAGAATGTTCGACGGAATGGGACGTCCCATTGACGGAGGCCCCGAGATCCTTCCCGAGAAGCGTATGGATATAAACGGACTGCCCATAAACCCGGCAGCCAGAAGCTACCCTGAGGAGTTCATTCAGACAGGAGTTTCAGCTATCGACGGACTTAACACACTTGTCCGCGGACAGAAGCTTCCTATCTTCTCCTGTTCAGGACTTCCTCATGCAAACCTTGCCGCACAGATAGCAAGACAGGCAAAGGTTAGAGGAACGAAGGAGCCCTTCGCCGTTGTATTCGCGGCAATGGGTATCACCTTCGAGGAGGCGAACTTCTTCATGAGCTCCTTCAGAGAGACAGGAGCTATTGACAGAGCTGTAATGTTCATAAACCTTGCAAACGACCCTGCCGTAGAGCGTACATCAACACCCAAGATGGCTCTTACAGCTGCAGAGTACCTTGCATTTGAAAAGGATATGCACGTTCTGGTAATCCTTACAGATATCACAAACTACGCTGATGCCCTTCGTGAGATATCAGCGGCTCGTAAGGAGGTTCCCGGACGTAGAGGATATCCCGGATACATGTACACAGACCTTGCTACTATGTATGAGAGAGCAGGACGTCAGACAGGAAAGAAGGGATCCATCACCATGATTCCCATACTTACCATGCCTGAGGACGATAAGACTCACCCCATTCCCGACCTTACAGGATACATCACAGAGGGACAGATAATCCTCAGCCGTGAGCTTTACAGAAAGAATATAGCTCCTCCTATCGATGTTCTTCCTTCACTGTCACGTCTTAAGGATAAGGGTATCGGTGAAGGCAAGACCAGAGCTGATCACGCTGATACCATGAACCAGCTGTTTGCGGCTTACTCAAGAGGTAAAGACGCCAAGGAACTCATGGTGGTTCTCGGTGAGGCTGCTCTTACAGATATGGACAAGCTTTATGCAAAGTTTGCCGATGAATTCGAGAAACAGTATGTAAATCAGGGCTATGAGACCAACAGAGACATAGAGGAGACACTTGACCTCGGCTGGAAGCTCCTTGGAATTCTTCCCAAGTCAGAGCTTAAGCGTATCAAGGACAAGTTCATTGATGAGTACTATCATCCCTATGAGGATTAGGATCTTATCCTGATCCGTACCGGAAGGAGAAAGAATGGCACAGGCACATGTAAATCCTACCAGAATGGAGCTGACAAAGCTTAAAAACAAGCTCAAGACAGCTATCAGAGGACATAAGCTCCTCAAGGATAAGCGAGATGAGCTTATGAGACAGTTCCTCATTTTGGTAAGAGAAAATAAGGCCTTGAGAGAAAAGGTCGAAAACGAGATCAAAAACTGCAATAAGAACTTTGTGCTTGCCGGAGCGGGGATGAGTACTGAAGCCTTAAATGTGGCTCTCATGGCTCCCAAACAGGAGGTATATCTCGAGACCGGAACAAAAAACGTTATGTCGGTTGAGATCCCTGTATTTGAGTACAAGACAAGAACATCAGACAACAATGACATATACTCTTACGGACTCGCCTTTACTTCGTCGGATCTTGACGGCGCGGTAAAGAGCATAGCGGACATACTTCCGGACATGCTCAGACTTGCGGAATGCGAGAAATCCTGCCAGCTTATGGCAAAGGAGATCGAGAAGACAAGAAGAAGAGTTAACGCTCTTGAGCATGTTATGATACCTCAGACTCAGGAAAGCATAAAGTTTATAACAATGAAGCTTGACGAGAACGAAAGAAGCTCTCAGGTAAGACTCATGAAGGTTAAGGATATGATGCTTGAAGAGGCGCATCACTATTCCGAGAAGGATAGTGCAGGGGCCGTAAAGGTAGAAGTGGAGGCCTTATGATAAAGACAACTCTGGTTATAATGGCGGCCGGAATCGGCTCCAGATATGGCGGAGGGATCAAGCAGCTTGCAAAGGTCGGACCCTCAGGAGAGATAATCATGGATTATTCCATCCATGACGCCCTGAAGGCGGGCTTTGACAAAACAGTTTTCATTATCCGAAAGGATATTGAGGACGACTTCAGAGAAATAATAGGAAAAAGAATAGAAAAGATAACAGATGTTGATTATGCTTTTCAGGATATTAATGATCTTCCCGCAGGTTATACCGTGCCTGCGGGAAGAACTAAACCCTGGGGAACAGGGCAGGCTATCCTTAGCATAAGAGGCAAGGTGGATACTCCCTTTGCCGCCATCAACGCGGATGATTACTACGGAGTACATTGCTTCAAGCATATTCACGACTATATGACTGAGAATCCTGATGCCACATCATCAGGAAAGCTTGACATATGTATGTCGGGATTCAGACTTGGAAATACTCTTTCCGACAACGGTACTGTGACAAGAGGAGTATGCAATGTAAAAGACGGAATCCTGCAATCTGTTACAGAAACATTTGATATTTCGGAAAAAGCCGGTAAAATAGCAGGAAGGGACGCTTTTGGAAATGAAGTGGCACTTTCAGCAGACGATCCGGTCTCTATGAATATGTGGGGGCTTCCGCCCTCGATACTCGGAGAGCTTGAGGAGAGATTTCCTGTATTCCTTGACAGCATAAAGGAGGGAGATCTTAAGGCGGAATATCTTCTGCCTTCCGTTATAGACAGCCTTATAAAAGAAGGAAAGGCCTGCGTTAAAGTGCTTCCCACTGAAGACAAATGGTTTGGCGTTACCTATATCGAGGACAAGGAATCCGTTGAGAGATCCCTGAGAGACCTCGTAAATAAGGGTGTTTATAAGGAGAAACTCTTTGGATAGCAGAAATATCAACCGAGAGAGAAGAAAAAGACAATTAAAATCACGCATAATAAATAGCCAAGAGACTGACGCTCCCAAGAGGGGATTCCTTAGGGGACGGCGGAAAGTCGTCTTGGCTATATTTGCCGCTCTTTGTATCATACTTGCGGCTGGATTTTTATACATAGATAATAAGCATTATACAGGCTATTCTGTAGCCTGGGAGAGGGAGCTTGAACACGGAGACACCGGTACAGAGAGCTTTAAAGGGTATGAAAGCTTCTGTGGAGGTGTGATAAGCTACTCAAAGGATGGCGCGTCCTACACAAACTCTGAGGGAAAGGTCATCTGGGAGAGGAGCTATGAGATGACCAACCCCATAATTTCCGTGTGCGGAGAATATGCCGCTATCGCGGACAGAGGGAGCCACAATATTTATATTTTTAACGATGATATAAATACCGGCGCGGCCGAGTCAGTCCTCCCCATAACAAAGATAGCTGTCTCGGGACAGGGAATAGTCTATGCCGTTTTGAGAGACTCTGAGGCTGACTACATTACAGCCTTTAACAATGACGGAAGTGCTGTGGTGCTCAGCATAAAGTCCGTGCTTACGGGAGACGGATATCCCTTTGATATTTCGGTCTCTCCCGACGGCACACAGCTGATATCGTCATATTATAAGCTGGACGGAAGCAATGTGGTGACAAGCGTCATATTCAGAAACTTCGGCGAAGTCGGAGAGAGCGCAGATGCGAGGAAGGTAGTCGGCGGCTTCAGCGAGGAATTTCAGGGGCATATTCCCGGAAGAGTGCATTTTTCCGATAATACCTATTCTCAGGCTGTATATGACGGGGGCATAGTATTTTTCTCCACCAAGGTCCTGAATTCTCCCGAGATAATAAAGACAGTTACCTTTGAGGAGGAGATAAACTCTGTTGCTTTCAGCGATGATTATGTGGGGATCATATTGAACCGGGAATCGGCTGAAATGCCTTACAGGCTTGAGATCTACAAAAAGAACGGTGGAAAGATATCTACCGTGGAGTTTGATTATCAGTATGACAGCTTTGAGATAGACGGAGGATATGTGCTTCTTTACACTGAAAACAGCTGCAGAGTGTACAATACCGGAGGAAAAGAGAAGCTTTCTGCGGATTTTGACCTTCAGGTATCGAAGATGATAAAGGGAAGATTTCCCGGAGAGTTCCTGCTTGTGGGAAACAACGTAATGCAGAAGATAAAGATGAGATAAAACAATAATAAGACAGTAATCGGAGGAGAACGGCATGAAATACTGTGTCGGAGTTGACGTCGGAGGAACGTCGGTAAAGCTCGGTATATTTGAGGATACGGGCAGACTTATCATGAAATGGTCCATACCCACAAGGAAGGATGACGGAAGCGCTCATTTGTTTGAGGATATAGCCGAGAGCATAAATAAAAAGCTTGCGGATGCAAAGATATCAAAGGATGAGGTGACAGGAGTAGGTATGGGAGTTCCCGGGCCTGTCCTTCCCGACGGCTATGTGGAGGTATGTGTAAACCTCGGCCTCAAGGACAGATTTCCCGCAAGAGAGCTCTCCGCCCTAATGGACGGAATGCCTGTAAAGCTTTCAAACGATGCAAATATTGCAGCTCTCGGAGAAATGTGGCAGGGCGGCGGAAAAGGCTATGACTCCATATGCATGGTCACACTCGGAACAGGAGTAGGAGGAGGAATCATCCACGAAGGAAAGATAGTGAACGGAACTCACGGAATCGCCGGAGAGATAGGCCATATGCATGTGACAGACGGTGAGGAGGAGGCCTGCAACTGCGGAGGACATGGCTGCCTTGAGCAATATGCCTCAGCCACAGGTATAGTGAGAGTGGCAAAGAGAAAGCTTGCTGAGGGAAATGTTAAATCAGGCCTGAGAGCATTTGGAGGAAAATTCAGTGCAAAGGACGTGTGCGATCTTGCAAAGTCAGGAGATGAGATAGCCCTTGAAACTCTTGAGTACAGCATGGGAAAGCTGGGACTTGTGCTCTCATATGTGGCTATGTGCTCGGATCCGGAGGTATTTGTTATAGGCGGAGGTGTTTCAAAGGCGGGAGAATTTATCTCTGATATAATAATGAGACATCTCAATGCATACCTTAACATGATCAAAAAGAAAGAAAAGAATGTTGTCCTTGCGAAACTTGGAAATGACGCCGGAATATACGGCGCGGCAAAAATGGTGCTGGAATAGAAAAGAGAAATAAAATTCCGAAATCAATTTTTTACAGTCGGAGAAAATAAGAAAGTGTCGCCAAATCGTAAATAACAGATTCGGCGGCACTTTTTGCGCTGTATAAAAAACTATCCTATTAATGTTTATTCGAAATTACTTAATATTAATATGTTTCGTCCGCACATGGCAGTGAAAAAATAAACTCTGTGCCGACTTTTTCTGTGGAAACCACATCTATCTGCTCTCCGTGGGATTGGATTATTTCCTTTACTATGGCAAGGCCGAGTCCTGTGCCCTTTTTATCCTTTCCTCTCGAGGAATCGCTCTTATAGAACCTGTCCCAGATCTTTTTTATACTGTCTTTCGGTATACCTATGCCGGTATCCTTTACAGATACAAAGGTCTTTCGTTGTCTTATGGTCACCTGGATATATATCACGGAATTGTCGTGACTGAATTTAATGGCATTATCCACAAGGTTGTAGAGGACCTGTTGGATCTTTGAAAGATCCGCAAATACCTGTTCCTTCTCCTCGGCAAAGGTGAGATCAAAGCTGATGCCCCTCTTATTGCATACTCCCTCAAATGAGGTGCAGACGTCCTTTATCACAGCGTTTATATCAAATACAGACCTGCTTAAAAAGCCCTTTGAGTCAAGTGAATTCAGGGTGAGCATGCCCTGAGTAAGCTTTGTGAGCCTTTCTGTTTCCGATATGACTCTTCCTATATATTTTTCGGTGAGCTCAGGTGGGATGGTCCCGTCAAGTATGGCCTCGAGATAGCCCTTTATGCTGGTGAGGGGAGACCTGAAGTCATGGGATACATTTGCGATAAAATCCTTCTGGTATTTTTCAAGATTGTTGAGCTCCCCTGCCATGTAGTTTAAGGTCTGAGCAAGGTAGCCCATCTCGTCATGCTTATTGTCCATATCTATCTTGTAGGACAGATTCCCCTTTGCATACTCGTTTGCCCCGTCAGTTATCTTCTTAAGCGGAATATAGACCGTGAAGGTGAATACAGGGATTATTATCAGGGACAAAAGAAATATAATGGCTGCGGAAATATATATGATATTTATAAAGCTGTCGGATGCGGCCATTATAGAATTTATGGATTTGTGTATGAGTATATATCCTGTAGTGGTGTATCCTGAGATAAGCGGCGCTGACACCGTGAGCATATCTGAGGTGAACATGCCGCCGAAATTTCCCGTGGTATAAAGTCCCTGGCCGGAGGCGGGATTAAAGTCGGGGATGGTGACTCCGTTAAAGCTCCCCGAGTTGCTGTCAAGGACAATGAGTCCGCTGTCGTCTGCAACCCAGATATAGGCGTCAAGATATTCCGCGATTATGTCTATCTGAGAAGACACATTGCTTTCTATGTCGCCGTAGGAATTAAATATTTCGGTGTAGGTATCCGCCATTAGGGATGCCTCATTGTAGAGATTTTCCGATGTGCGGGACAGGAGAAAATCGTAGGTAAGGCGCGAAGAAATAAAGGCTACAGTGAGAAAACCCAGAAGCCCGAATACTATGTAGCCCAATATAAATTTTGTATAAAGAGACCTTCTCATAAAACCGCCGCAAAGCTGATGCTATTTTTTTACCTCAAATTTGTATCCTATTCCCCAGACTGTGCTTATGGCCCAGCTGCTGTTGTCGCTGAGCTTTTCGCGCAGTCTCTTGATATGAACGTCGACAGTTCTCGTATCTCCCAGATACTCATAGCCCCAGATATGATCGAGAAGCTGTTCCCTTGTAAAAACCTGATTGGGAGATGAGGCAAGGAAATATAAAAGCTCAAGCTCCTTCGGAGGCATGTCGACCGTGTGCCCCTTATATATTACCGAATAATTTGTCAAATTCACTATAAGATCGGGATACTCCACATAGTCGCCCTGGCGGGTCGAGCCGTCAGAGGCCTTCTGCATACAGCTTGTATATCTGCGAAGCACCGCCTTTACTCTTGCCACAAGCTCCTTTGAATCAAAGGGCTTTATAATGTAGTCGTCGGCTCCGAGCTCAAGGCCCAAGACCTTATCAAATACCTCACCCTTTGCGCTCATCATAATAACAGGGGTGTCATGCTCCATCCTCAGCTGACGGCATACCTGATATCCGTCGATTCCGGGAAGCATCAGGTCAAGGAGAACAAGATTCGGCTTGTAGAGTGATATCTCTTTAAGGGCTTCCTCTCCGTCTCCGACTATTTTTGTGTCATAACACTCCTTGTTAAGATAAAGAGATATGAGCTCGGCTATGCTGTAGTCATCGTCAACTATCAAAATTTTTTGTCTGTCTGCCATTTTTATACTCCGAAAGGCTATGAATGCAACGATTCAAAAGCCGTATTTACTTAAATGTGACTATTGTAACTCCGGTATCACCCTCGCCGAATTCTCCGAGACGGTAGCTCTTTATGTAGTCAAGGCGTTTTAAGTGATTGTGAACCGCCTTTTTCAGAGCTCCTGTCCCTCTTCCGTGAACTATCCTTGCAGTGGAAAGATGGGCAAGGTATGCGTCATCAAGATACTTGTCAAGGACAGGTATAGCCTCGTCTGTAGTCATTCCTATGAGATTTATCTCAGGACTCACGGACATAGACTTCGGCTTAAAGCTGCTCTTTCCGGAGCTTCCGGAGCCGTTATATGAAGCCTTTTGGGAAATTCCGGGGCCTGATACAGTGCTTTCGTTAATAAGCTCGATATCCCTTGCGTTTACCTTTGACTTCATGATACCTATGCTGACAAAGAGGTTTCCGTTTTTGTCGGGGAGGCTGCTCACGGTTCCCGTGATATTGTTCATAAGAGGAAGCCTTACGCCGTCACCTATCTTAAGCTTCTTCGGAGAAACGGGCTTTTCGGGACCCTTGACCTTCATGCCAAGTCCTGATTCCGTCTCCTTAAGCTTTTCGCGAAGCTTTTGGCGCTCGCCCTCGACTGCAGTCTGAAGCCCTGCTCCTGAGGAAAGCTTATTTATATTCCTTATGGTCTTGTCAGCAGTCTCTTTTGCATCTTTTAGTATCCTTTGTGCTTCCGAGCGGGCGTCTCTGAGGATCTTTTCGCGGCTTTCGTCTATTCTGGATTCCTTTGCCTTTATCCTTGAGCGAAGGATCTCGATCTCCTTTTTGTAGCTCTCGGTCTCTTCTCTGTTTCTTTCTATCCTTATCCTGTCGGCCTCAAGCTTTTGTATAACGTCCTCGAAGCTTTCCGCCTCCGCCTTGATATGCTTCCTTGCTTCATCGATTATGTAGTCGGGAAGTCCGAGGCGCTTTGATATGGCAAAGGCATTGGACTTTCCCGGTATTCCTATAAGGAGCCTGTAGGTGGGCCTCAGGGTTGAGACATCAAATTCACAGCAGGCATTCTCGACACCCTCAGTCTCAAGAGCATATATCTTAAGCTCCGAGTAATGAGTGGTGGCCACCGTGCGGGTCTTCATATTGTGGAGAAAGCCCAGTATAGCCATGGCAAGGGCCGCACCCTCGGTGGGATCTGTACCCGCCCCAAGCTCATCAAAAAGACAGAGAGAATTGCTGTCCGCCTTCTGAAGGATGTCAACTATGTTTGTCATGTGGGCGGAGAAGGTGGAGAGGCTCTGCTCAATGCTTTGCTCATCGCCTATATCCGCGTAGACCTCATCAAATATCCCGAGCCTTGAGCCCTCGTCCGCAGGTATATGAAGCCCCGCCTGTCCCATGAGTGTGAAAAGTCCTGTGGTCTTCAGTGAGACTGTCTTTCCTCCGGTGTTAGGTCCCGTGATCACGAGAAGATCAAATTCCTCTCCCAGACGAATGTCTATGGGGACGACCTTTTCGCGAGGGATAAGGGGATGCCTTGCGGATTTTATGTCTATTATCTTTTCTGTATTAAATACAGGCTCGGTGCCCCTGTAGGATGCCGAAAATACAGCCTTTGCAAATATGACGTCAAGAGTCGTAAGGGCCTTAAGGTCCTCGCGAAGCTCCCCGGTGTGAGAAGAAAGCTCGGCGCTTAAGGCGACAAGAACAGCCTCTATCTCCTTTTTCTCGTCAGCGTAGAGCTCCCTCAGATCATTATTGAGCTTTACTACAGATGCGGGCTCTATAAAGAGGGTGGAGCCTGTGGAGGAGGCGTCATGGACCATACCTGAGACAAGGGACTTGTACTCGGCTTTTACAGGCAGACAGTATCTTCCGTCTCTTTGTGTGATTATGGCATCCTGAAGATAATTCCTGTAGGAATTTAAAGCTGCCTGCATAGCGCTGTGGATTCGGTCGGAGCTGAGCCTTATCTGCCTCCTCACATGTCTGAGTCCCGGGGAGGCGTCATCGCTTATCTCCTCCTCGGATATGATGCATCGCTTTATCTCATTATTTACAGGAGTGAGAGGTGCAAGCTCTGAAAACAGCTCCGTAAGGCTGTCCGAGAGCTCCTCCTTGTCATCCGATCTGTCGTAGGATTTTGCGCGGGCGCAGACAGTGAGAAGAGAGCTCACACAAAGAAGCTCATGAGCATTCAATGAGCTTCCGACCTCAAGTCTCTTAAGAGATTCACCTATGTCCTTTACCCCGGAGAAGGAAAGAGAGCTTCCTTTAAGTCTCATTCTGTTAAGAGCATCCGAGGTGTTTTTAAGAAGCTCCTTTATCCTCTGCGGGTCAGTCTGCGGCACCAATCTGAGGCATTTTTCCTTTCCCTTTGCGGAGGTGGCGCAGTCTGAAAGGAGCTTGAGTATCTTGTCAAATTCCAATGTTTTTAATGCTTTAGTATTCATGGCTTCAATTATAGCATGACAGGGAATGCTTTTCTATGTTTTTCTTGCATATACAGGTACTAAAAAGTATAATGTAGCTATGGCTGAAAATGAGAAGGATAAGAGAAAATTTATCAGCGAAAAGATAGTCGGAAGGCCTATCACATTGAAGCATGCGGGGAAGCGTATCCTGCTTGCTCTTTTGTGCGGCCTTGTTTTCGGTGCGGCTGCGGCATTTTCAATGATACTGATAAATAAGCTCTCACCGGATCATGGCAGTGAAAATATTTCAGAGTCGGTGCCTTCAGGAGAGTCAAAGGACAGCTCCTATGATGAGACTCCTGAGGATGAGACTGAGGAGACCGGGGAGACGGAAGTACTTGAAGAGACGGAGCCCATAGAGGATATAGTAAGGACAGAGGTGGAGAACCACGAGTACAGCAGAGCGGATTTCGAGTCCATTATCTCAAATGTAAAGGAGATAAAGCTTGAGGTCGAAAAGAGCGTGGTCACTGTGAGATCTGTCTCCTCCGACAGGGGATGGTTCAACGACCCTATAGACACGGTAGATAATTACTCCGGAATAATAATAGGCCGTGAGGGAGGCAGTATAGATATCCTTACCACAGAGGGAGCTGTAATAAACGCCGACAGCCTTGAGATAATATTTTCAAACGGAACAAAAGCTGCCGCAGAGACTGTACGCTCTTCCCACTATGACAATATCGCTGTCATAAGGGTGAGAGAGGAGGGCATTTCGGGAGAGGCCCTCTCAGGTATCGAGCCTGTAACCTGGGGAAATGCCGCGGCGGCGGACACAGGTGATTTTATAATAGCGGCGGGTGCGCCTTTAGGCGTGGTGAATTCTTATGACTACGGCTTTATAAATTTTGTGTATGAAAATGCGCCTTCACCTGACGATGAGATAAAGAGGCTTTACACGGATGTACGGTCGGATTCCAAGATGGGAACCTTTATCTTTGACGATTCCGGAAGATTCATAGGCTTTGCTCAGGGGGCGGACTCGGAGATGTCCGCAACAGGCGTAGCTTCGGCATCAAACTATATAAAGGTGATAGAAAAGCTTGCCGCAGGTACGGCTATCCCCTTTATAGGAATAGAGGGGCAGGCGGTGAACAATGACATGAAGGCAAGCGGAATGCCTGAGGGAGTATATGTCACCGGCGTGATCGAGGACAGCCCGGCTTACGCTGCGGGCATACGCAGAGGCGATATCGTGACATCCATAGCGGACACAGCATGCTCTGATATATCGGAATTTTCGCGGGTATTGTCGGGACTTTCTTATGAAAGCCCTGTAAAGCTTTTGGTCTCGAGGCAGGGAGCGGGAAACGAGTATCAGGAGATGGAATTCAACATGATAGTCGGAGCAAGATAACTACAAATAAGAGGACAACAGGAGAAATTCAGATGAAATATATAGAGACATTGAGAGACGGAATGCATGTGAGCGGGGTGTATCTCTGCAAGACAAAGACTATAGCTCTCACAAAGAATGGCAAGGAATACGGAAGCATTACGCTTCAGGATAAGACCGGACAGCTGGACGGGAAGATATGGGACATAAACTCCCCTGCCATAGGAGATTTTGAGCCTATGGAATATATCCATGTGGACGGAAATGTGACTGTTTTCAACAACGCAAACCAACTCAACATTACGAGGATAAGAAGAGCCGAGGAGGGAGAGTATTCCACATCGGATTATTTTCCTGTGTCCTCAAAGGACACGGACAAGATGTATGGCGAACTCAAGGCTTATATAGCTTCCTTTAAGAACAAATATCTTAAAGAGCTCATGACAGCCATATTTATCAATGACAAGGAGTTTGCGAAGTCCTTTTGCGAGCACTCTGCGGCAAAGACCGTTCACCACGGCTTTATAGGTGGGCTCCTTGAGCACAGCTTAAGCGTCACAAAGATCTGCGATGACATGGCGGAGCATTATCCTTTCCTTAACAGGGATCTTCTTTTGAGCGGCGCCATGACCCACGATATAGGAAAGACAAAGGAGCTCTCATCATTCCCCATGAATGATTACACTGATGACGGACAGCTTTTGGGTCATATAATTATGGGAGTTCAGATGATAGATGAAAAGATAAAGGAAATACCTGATTTCCCTCATAAGCTTCGCTCCGAGCTTTTGCACCTTGTGCTTTCCCACCACGGGGAGCTGGAGTTCGGCTCACCAAAAAAGCCTGCGCTTATGGAGGCACTCGTATTAAGCAGCGCCGACAATCTGGATGCAAAGCTTGAGACTATGTATGAGGCGTTGGAGTCCAAGGCTCCTCAGAATGACTCGGGTTGGGTAGGCTATAATAAGCTTTTGGAGTCGAATATAAGGAAGACATCCACAGAGGACTGATGCTTAAAAATTTGGTTTAGGAAATTTTTCAAAAAAGACAGACAGCTGTCGCGAAATCAAATAAGAGGTTTTGCGGCAGCTTTTTTAAGAAAAGGATAAATAAAATGACGCTAAAAAATGAAATATTTAAGGTAAAAATCACTGATATGAGCGATGAGGGAGCGGGTATAGGAAAAACAGAGGACGGATTTACCTGGTTTATAAAAAACACAGTTATCGGAGATACTGTAGAAGCCTTGGCTATGAAAGTAAAGAAAAATTACGGCTTCGGAAGACTTGTAAAAATAATTGAGCCCTCTCCTGAAAGGGTGGAGCCCTTCTGCAGGATCGCGGGAAGATGCGGGGGATGCCAGCTTCAGGCCATGAGCTATGAAGCACAGTTTGCCTTCAAAAAAAGAAAGGTATTGAATAATCTTTCCAGAATAGGAGGCTTTGACATCCCTGAGGAGGAGCTTGAGATATTACCTGCGGATAAGGATAAGCTGTTACGTTACAGAAATAAGGCTCAGTTTCCCATAGGGAGGAATAAGGAGGGACAGGTCACAGCAGGATTTTATGCGGGAAGGACTCACAGCATAATTTCCTGCGATGACTGTCTGCTGGGGGTGCCTGAGAACAAGTGTATACTGGAATATGTGCTCTCTTGGATGAAAAGATATAAGATCGAGCCATATGACGAGGCGACAGGCAAGGGTGTTATGCGACATCTTCTTATAAGGAAGGGCTTTAATACAGGCGAGATCATGGTATGCCCCGTGATTAATTCCAAGAAGCTTCCATGCGAAAAGGAATTTGTGGACGGACTTTTAAAGCTTTCTATGCCTGAAGGAGCACACATTGCATGTGTGTCCTATTCCTCCAACATGGAAAATACAAATGTGATAATGGGAAAGGAAGCGGTAAATATTTTCGGAAGGCCTTATATTGAAGATGTTATCAGAAGAGAGGGCACAAATGAAAATATCAGATTCAGGATATCGCCGCTATCCTTTTATCAGGTAAATCCTGCACAGATGGAAAAGCTTTACTCAAGAGCTCTTGACTATGCGGGCCTTACAGGAAAGGAAACGGTTTGGGATCTGTACTGCGGAACAGGCACTATCTCTCTCTTCCTTGCCAGAAACGCAAAGAAGGCCTACGGTGTTGAGATAATACCGCAGGCAATAGAAAACGCTCGGGAAAATGCTCGGATAAACGGAATAGAAAATGCTGAATTTTTTGTGGGAAAGGCGGAGGAGGTACTGCCCGAATGGTATGAAAAGAACCGGGATTCAGAGGGGGCTCATCCTGATGTGATAGTAGTGGACCCTCCCAGAAAGGGCTGTGATGAGCAGTGCCTTGAGACTATAGTGAGGATGTCCCCCGAAAGAGTGGTATATGTCTCCTGTGATTCTGCGACGCTTGCAAGGGATCTGAGATACCTGTGCGACAGGGGCTATGAGATAAAGAAGGCAACGGCCTGCGACATGTTCCCGATGACGGTGCATTGTGAATGTGTGGTGAGGTTGGAGCGGAATGGGAAATATTGAAACCACATAAAGAAGAATTGTATGTAATTCGCAGCAGACAATTGGATCTCCAAAGTGCATAAACATCAAAAAGAAATAAGTTTATGCAATCGGTAGAAATAAAAATGTTGCCGCTTTCATTCAGCGAGTTCCTCTCCTTTCATGATTTTAAGATCAAAGAAACTGAGACCGTTTTGAGAGGTATGCACAGGCAGGCAATTGATAAATATGGTGAACGCTATGAGTTGCGAGAGGTGTTTGATGCATACATGAGATTTGGCGGGGTGCCGGGCATTGCGGATGTGGGATTGGAACAGGAAAAGGCGATGATTCTGCCGGATGGGATATATTCGACTGTTGTGATGCGGGATATTTTGGAAAGGGAAAATCGCAGAGGCCTGAAGCGTATCACAGATCCGATCCTACTGCGTAAGATCATCCTGTTTTTAGCTGATAATATCGGAAACAGTGTTTCTGTTTCGTCCATTGGAAACACATTGGTAAATGAAGGCCTTTTGGAAGAAGGAAAACGTAAAGGGAGCCCAAGTGCACATACGGTTCAGGCATATGTAAATGCATTGTCAGAAGCTTATTTCTTCTATGATATCAAACGATTTGATATCAAGGGGAAGGAGTATTTGAGAACGCTCGGCAAATATTATATCGTAGATATTGGATTGCGAAATTACCTTTTAGGCTTCCGTGACCGTGACAGCGGACACGCCCTGGAAAATGTGGTCTATTTTGAACTTCTGCGCCGGGGATATGATGTTGCTATCGGTAAGATAGATAATATGGAGGTAGACTTCATTGCAACAAAAATGGATGATAAGCTATATGTGCAGGTAACAGCCTCCACACATTATGGGAATGCATTTAAATCAGAGTGGATAAAATATAGGGGGTACTGAAAAGTGATCAAGGCCGGGATAACCATCATCGAATCAAAAATCAAAAGAAAATACAACATAAAAAAAGGCAGTGCAGCCGAGATGGGATATTATGTCTTTAAACGGACTTTAGCACTTACACTCATTTTCTTTATACTTGTTTTGAGCTTATATATAATAGGAAAAGCTCTTTGAGCCTTGTGTATTATCGTAAATTTGAATCGCATATATAATCATCAGCTTTTTAATATTCTCTTTTTTAAATATCATCATCCTTATTGCCGGGTACCCTCTTTGCCGAATAAAGCGGTGAGGAGGGTATTTTCATATTTATTTAATAAAGAGAACAATATGTTCTTGTCATATGTTACAATAAAATAAATCTTCTTATTTTATTGAATTACAGAAGATACATTTTATTCAGAGAGGAACAGCATTAATGGAAATAAATCGTGAAACTCATGAGAATCATGAGGAAAATAATTCCGAAGTAAAGCACAAAAGACGTCCGAGGTACTCGGGACTTTATCCGAAGAAATTCAGCGAAAAATATAAGGAGCTGAATCCTGAAAAATACGGAGATACCATAGAGCACATTATTGAAAAGGGCGGTACTCCCGCGGGAATGCATATATCCATAATGGTAAAGGAGATATTGGAATTTCTTGATATAAAGCCCGGACAGACAGGCCTTGATGCTACCCTCGGATATGGAGGACACACAAAGGCAATGCTTGAATGCCTTAAGGGAGAAGGGCATATATACGCCCTTGACATTGACCCTATAGAGTCTGCAAAGACTCGTGAAAGGCTTTTAAAGGAGGGCTACGGGCCTGATATCCTCACCATAAAAAACATGAATTTTGCCGACATAGATAAGCTTAAGGAAGAGACAGGGGGCTTTGACTTTGTGCTTGCCGACCTCGGAGTATCGTCAATGCAGATAGATAATCCCGAGAGAGGCTTTACCTTTAAGGACGACGGGCCTCTTGATCTGAGGATGAATCCGCTTGAGGGAAAGAGCGCGGCCGAGAGGCTTTCGGAGATGAGCTATGAGGAGATCTGCGGCATGTTTGTGGAAAATTCCGATGAACCCTGTGCCGAGGAGATAGCCCGTGTTATAGTAAACAAGAGAAAAAAGGGTGAAAAGACCGACACCACAGGGAAATTAAAGGCCGCCATAGAGGAAGCTCTGTCCTTTGTGCCGGAGGAGGACCGCAAGGAAGCTGTGAAGAAATCCTGTCAGAGATGCTTTCAGGCATTAAGGATAGATGTAAACAATGAATTTGAATCATTGTATGCTTTCCTTGAAAAGCTTCCTATGGTGCTTAAGCCCTCAGGAAGAGTCGCCATACTTACTTTTCATTCAGGCGAAGACAGACTTGTAAAAAAGGCCTTTAAGGAGTGCTTCAGGGAGGGACTTTACTCGGAGATAGCAAGGGACGTTATAAGGCCTTCGGCAGAGGAATGCATAAGAAACAGCAGGGCTCATTCCACAAAAATGAGATGGGCTATAAGAGCAGAGGAGTAAACATTCGTAACATGGAAAAGAAAAATTCAGATAATAAAAACAAGTACAGAGAAAAAGGCGAAGGACAAAAAAACGAGAGAAAGCATGTTCTTTCAAGTGACGACAGAAATTGTAAAAGCTGCAATATCGCAAAAAAGTGCGGAGGCTGCAGATATCAGGGAATGAGCTATGAGGAACAGCTGGGGATAAAGCAAAAGGAGATAAAAAAGCTCTTGTCTCCCTTTGGGGACCCCGAGAAGATAATAGGTATGTATTATCCTTATCATTACAGAAACAAGGTCCACGCAGTTTTCGGAAGGAAGAAAAACGGAGAGATAATCTCAGGAATTTATGAGGCAAACACCCACAGGATAGTGCCTGTTGAGGAGTGTCTTATCGAGGACGAAAAGTCTCAGGAAATAATAAGAAGCATAAGAGATATGCTCAGATCCTTTAAGATAAAGACCTACGATGAGGACACAGGCTACGGGCTTTTCAGGCATGTACTTGTAAGAAGAGGCTTTAAGACAGGAGAGATAATGGTGGTGCTTGTGCTGAGTTCACCTATACTTCCCTCAAAGAATAATTTTGTAAAGGCCCTCTTAAAGGCTCATCCCGAGATAAGCACTGTGATCCTCAATGTAAATGATAAAAAGACAAGCATGGTCCTCGGAGACAGAAATATCGTGCTTTACGGAAAGGGCTTCATAAGAGACGAGCTCTGTGGATTGAGCTTCAGGATATCTCCTGATTCCTTTTATCAGGTAAATCCCATGCAGACAGAGAAACTTTACAATATAGCTATGAGCTTTGCGGGGCTTGACAGCAAGAATGATAAAAATAATGAAAAAGGCCCGGTGGTGATAGATGCCTACTGTGGCATAGGAACTATAGGTCTTGTAGCTTCGAAGAATGCGGGTGAGGTAATAGGCGTAGAGCTCAATAAGGACGCGATCCGTGATGCAAAGATAAATGCACGCGAAAACAAGAGGGAAAACATCAGATTTTATCAGGGTGATGCGGGAGAATTTATGGAAAGTATGGCGGAAAACGGAGGCCATGCCGATATCGTATTTATGGATCCTCCGAGAGCGGGGAGTGATGAGAGATTCCTCTCTTCTCTGGTAAAGCTTGCGCCTGAGACAGTAGTCTACATATCCTGCAATCCCGAAACGCAGGCAAGGGATCTTAAGTATCTGAGAAAGAACGGATATGAGGTGAAGAATATTCAGCCTGTGGACATGTTCCCTTGGACAGAGCATTGTGAGTGCATTGTGAAGCTGACGAAGAAGGCTGTATAGTATCCGCTTTATAGTAGTGTAAATCAAAGGAGAGTAAATATGAAGAACCCCTATATATGGACCTGCTTAAAGAAAAGGACCGCAGCATTTTTGGTCTGTGCCCTGGTATTCCAAAATGTCTTCTCTGCCATGGCGGGTACGGAAAATGCTGTGGAGGCATCGGGGAGAACTGCAGACAGCATGGAATCGGAGAGGGCTTTGGAAAGCGGGAATACAAGCTTTGTCAGCTTTCCGGGACGTTTTTCTGATAATATAGCAGAGGGATATGATGACATGTATTACAGCTTTACTCTGGACAGTGAGACGGATATCTCCATATCGGTGGAATCCGATGACAGCAGCTGTCAGTACGGGGCGGAGCTTTTAGACAGCGGACTTAAAAGCCTTAAGATATCCGAGAGGAAGACGGGACAGCGCATTTCCGGGAGTGACCTTCCTTCAGGTACATACTTCCTCAGAGTATTTCCCCTTTCTGAAAATACATGGGAGCCGTTTTACGTTTCTTTGCAGAAGCTGAAGCTTTCGGCACAGGAGGTATATAATACGGATTTTTCCGAGCTGCATATGGTGGCGGCACTTCAGGGGAATGATTCTCCCTACCGCATGAACGGATTGGACCCGAACTACGCTTATGACGAAGACCTTTATTATCAGGATGGACTTTATCTTTATCAGTGGTACGAACGGGATACCCCGGAATATGACGGCATGGGAGTAAATAACGGAGGCATATACCCTATGCCCCAGAGCTACTATGCTTCTTGGCTCGGACCTGTGGCTGAGTATGTATTACCCATGAGCGAAATCAAGCCTTTTACGGGGAATACCTATGAAGACTTTGTGGAATATGAGGCTTATTTACAGGATGAAGGAATAGTATATAAAGAGGGGGATACTCTTATCCATGTGCAGAATGCCATGGCCCTTCCTCAAAGATATACCGGTTTTTATGAGAACGGTGAAGGAATTGAAAATCCCGGCTGGGAGGCTCATATCAAAGCGGGCATCATGAACTACGGCGCATTGACAACAGGTATTTATTGGGGAAATCTTGCATGCAAATATGAAGAGAACTATTACTACAGCGGATGGGACTATACCTATGCGGAAGATGAGGACGGCAATCAGGTTCCGGTTCTTGAAAACATGCTTAAGGATATGCACTATCAGAATCATGAGGTCGTGGTAGTGGGCTGGGATGATGATTACCCGAGAGAAAATTTTCTTTACGATATAGATAAGGCCACCGTAGGTATAATACCGGACGAGGAAGTGCCTGAGGCCACAGATTCAGAAGCGGAGAAAGAAAATGTAATACAAGAACTTTCTTCAGAAAAGAAGCGAGCATCCGTAAGGACTGCAACTCCGACGCAGGCTGATGAAGCTCAGAATTATGAGGAAGAGGATTGGGAAGAATTTGCCGAATCCCTGCTTCCCGAGCGTGACGGCGCATGGATAGTCAGAAATTCCTGGGGAAATTATTCAGGAGACGGTGGATATTACTATGTATCCTACTGTGATAAGCAGATCTTCGGAAATGACAATACATGGGCATATACCGCCACGGAGACTGCAGGAAATTATAATAAACTATATGAAGTCATGACTCTGCCCTATACGAGAGATGTCACATGGACGACCAATGCAAATATGCTTTTGCTATCTACGGTTTTTACAGCGGATGAGGAGGGCGCTGATGTGCTTAAAGCGGTGAATTTTTCGCTTTTAAACAACAATACCCGCTATGAAATAGCTGTAAACACCGGGGATGATGTCGGAACCAGCCGTAATGAGGAAAATATCTGTGCCGCAGGTTCGAAGCTCTACGCGGGCTATTATACAGTGCGTCTTGAAAAGCCTGTCATTTTGGAGCCGGGCGAGCCCTTCGAGGTGATTTTAAAGCTTCAGGGAGACGGAAGAGAGATATTGGAGATACCCCTTGTTACAAACGACCGGCTGGTGGCGAGTATACCGAGTGAGGAGGGCGTATGCAGATTGTACGATCCTGAGGTCGGATATTGGCTTGATATAGGGGAAGGCTTTACAAAGGATAATGGCTCTAATAATTACTATGGATATTTTGATATAAAGGCGATGTGCAATGACGCCTCACTTGAAGAAGGCGAGACAGAGCGAGTGACAGCCATTGAATCGGATCCTGATATATACTATGGATTGAGGGATAACGATAATCAGAAACCGGAACCCGATGAGGAAGCCTCTCCTTCCGTAGCTTCAAAAGGAGCCTCGGACGAAGGAACCTCAGAAGGCCTTATGATTAAGGACGGACATGTCTTTCAGAGAAGAATAGCGGAAAACCGCATGGAAGCGGCTGAACCGGATGAGCCCGGCACTGTTTTCCCTGAGGAATTTGACCTGAGGGACGAAGGCATTTTGACACCTGTAAAGGATCAGGAGTACACGAATACCTGCTGGTCTTTCGGCTCTACTGCGGCAGTGGAATCAAGCTATCTTATAAACGGAAGCAACCTTTATGATTTCAATTACTCCTCAGGCATCAGCTTGGAGACGGATCTGCCCCTTACAGAGGAAGGAACAGTACTTTATACCTTTGACAAAAATGATCCTGAAAGCATGGAAAAAGCTTTGTTCTTCCCGAAGCTTCTTGCTTGGGATGACGGGCCTGTTGAGGATGTGGATGGAAAGCTTCGTTGGGAGCTTTCGGGAGACCTATCCTCAGTGGATACTTCTCGCTTTGAGGATGAAACAGAAGGTACCGGGATTACGGAAAACGGAGAAGAGGTGCTTTTGTTTACACCTGAGGAAAGCGGGATGCTTACGGTAAAGGTAAGCTCTGCCGATGACCCGACAAAGACGGCATCCTGCAGAGTACTGCTTTTGGAGGAAAACGCTGTGGACAGTATTTCTGTCTCTCCCGAGACTATGACTCTGAAAGCGGGAGAGTCTGTAAGGCTTGATGTGATCATCGAAGCTTCTGAGGGAAGTGACGCAAAGCCTGTATTTTCTTCGGACAATCCTAATATTGCCATAGTAGATGACAGCGGCCTTGTGCTTGGAGTAAGTCGCGGAACTACATTGATAAGAGTGCGCGCAGGCGGTTTGGAAGCGGTATGCACTGTGACAGTAAGAAAGCCCGGCACAGGCGGAGGTTCGGACAGGGATATCGGACGTAATTCAGGCGGCAATGCTTTAAGCGGAAGTTGGATATTTAACGCGGACGGAAGCTGGAGCTTTTCTGCAGACGGAAACAACTATGAAAACTCTTGGGGATACATTTATAACCCCTACGGAAATGCGGGAGCGGGAGAAGCGGGATGGTTTCGCTTTGACGGGGAAGGAAAGATGTTGACAGGCCTGTTCAGAGAAACAGACGGAAGTCTTTACTATTTGAATCCCGTTTCTGACGGAAGTCTGGGAAAGATGCTGACAGGTTGGCAGTGGATACCCGATGAATCAGGAAAGGAATACTGCTGCTATTTCTATCCGAATTCGGGAATGCCTATGGGAGCTATGGCCTCGAATGTTCGGACCACTGACGGGTATGAGGTGGATGCTATGGGGCGTTGGTGTGTAAACGGAACGCCTCAGACCCGGTAGACCCCGGCAGATACTTTTAAAAGGGCTTTGCTTTAATGAATATTAACAGGAAATATATTGTAGTAGGAGGAACATCATGAACTTTGCCACCATCGGCAGCGGTAAGATAGTTAAAAACTTTTTGGAGGCTGCGAGAAAGCTTCCTGATTTTTATTATGCCATGGCATACTCAAGAAGCATGGAGACAGCCGAGAAGCTGAAAAACGAATATGAAGCGGACTACGCGGTATGCAGTCTTTCGGATATAGCGGATTCGGATAAAGTGGACGCTGTATATATAGCATCTCCCAACAGCCTGCATTTTTCTCAGGCAAAGAAGATGCTCCTTTCGGGAAAACATGTTCTCTGTGAAAAGCCTGCCTGCACAAATGCAAGGCAGCTGAGGATACTTGAGAGGATAGCTGATGAAAACTCCCTTTTGTTTATGGAGGCCTTAAGGCATATATATGACCCTGCGGCTTCAGTGATAAAGGAAAATCTCACAAAGCTCGGAAGCCTCAGATATGCGGATATACATTACATGCAGTACTCCTCACGATATGACAAACTTAAGGCAGGCATAGTGGAAAACGCCTTTAAAAAGGAGCTCTCAAACGGAGCCCTTATGGATATAGGCATATATTGCACAAGCCTTGCAGCCTATCTTTTCGGTGAACCCGAGGATATAAAGAGCATGAGCCAAAGCCTTTCTACAGGCGCGGACGGCGAGGGCTGCGCTATGCTCTCTTATGAGGACGGACTGCTCCTTCAAATGAGCTGGTCAAAGATATGCGATGACCTAAGCCCTTCACGAATAACAGGTGAGGAGGGGACTATGCTCATAGATTCAATAGCAAATCCGAACAAGGTGGAGATAGAATACAGGTCCGGTGAAAGAGAGCTTATTTATGACAAGGCTCGGGATGCTTTGCCTTGGGAGCAGGAAAGTAATGGGCCTTCGATATCCGGTCAATTTCAAAACAACATGGTCTATGAGCTCTGCTATTTTATAAAGACTGCAGAAAAACTAAAAAACTGTTCAGATACTGAGCCGCGCCCTAATTATGAGAAAGAACTTGAGGGCGTAAGTCGTATAAGCATGAAGACAGCCGATGCCATAAGGCGGGAGCAGGATATGATATTCCCTGATGACAGAATAGAGGGGAGAGCATTGCTTGCGACGGATTATGACGGAACCTTTCATTTCGGATTTGACAATCCGCCCTGCAGAAAAAATTATGAGAGCATAAAGAGATTCAGAGAAAGCGGAAATATATTTGCATATGCCAGCGGAAGGTATTGGGACGAATTGCCTGAGAGCCCCGAGACCTATGATTACTATGTCTGCCTTAACGGATCATTGATAAAGGACGGAAAGGGGGAAACAGTATTCAGAAGGCCTATAGAGGAAGACACAAGGAAGATACTTGAAAGGCTCAGGGCAAACGGAGCCAAAAATATCAGGGCGTATACAGAGGAAAAGGCATATTTTGACTACAGCACCAAGGATGATAAGGCAATAAAGGGAGAGTTCCTTAAGACAAGGCATTTTGATGACATAAGAGAGCTTTGCCCTGACACATCTCCTGTATATATGCTTTCTGTGTCCGAGAAGGACGTGGAGTCTGCGACCGGGCTTTGTGAAAGACTTAAAAAAGAGAATCTTAACTGTTGTTTTATAAGAAATGACGTATTTATCGACATCATGGCGACAGGAGTCGGCAAGGAGTTCGGAGTAAAAAAGGTGGCGGAAATTGAAAATATCCCCGACGAAAATATCTTTACCATGGGTGACGGAGGAAATGACAAGGGAATGCTGGCTTGCTTTAACGGCTATACAGTAAAAAATGCGGCAAAGGATGTAAAGGCTGTGGCCCTTGGCGTTTTGAACGAGGTATATGAGCTTTCGGATCACATAATGAAATTAAATAGTTAAAATGACGGAAATATGTGCCGAATATTAGCAATAATTAAGCGAAAATCATATTTTTAGGCATTTTTTCCTTTGAAAACACCTCCTTAAATGTGCTAATATATAAGTAGTGATACGGCTTTTGGCCGTTAAGGTCGTGGATACAATTTATCCCTGCGGCGGTTTTTACCGCCGTAATTGTTTATTGCGGCAGTTCTTAGGGGACTTGCTGTTGTTTTTGTTATACAAAAAAGGAGGAAAGGAATGTTTGAGGTAGGAAAAAATGTAGTATTCGGAAGCCATGGTATATGCCGAGTTGAGGACATAGGGACAGGAATAGAGTTCGGAATGCCGAAAAATATGGAGAGGTCAAAGCTTGTTTATTATAAACTTTCTCCGCTGTTTGTGACGGCATACAGCGTTATCTATACTCCTGTGGAAAACACGGAGCATCTCAGGGAGGCAATATGCGGGGAAGAGGCGGAACGATACTTAAAGGGTCTTACCTCAGCGGAAGTACAGGTATTTGCGGACAACAGTCAAGGAAGGCTTAAAGAGCATTATAAAGAGCTTACAGCAATGGAGGAGCCGAAGGCTTACTTAAGGATCATAAAGGAAGTCAGCAAAAAGAGAAGGGATGCCATGATAAGACACAAGAGACTGGGGCAGGTGGATGAGGTATATCTGAAAAAAGCTGAGGAGCTTGTGTGCAGGGAGTTTGCGGCGGCTCTGAACACCACTCCGGAGCTTGTAAAAAACAGGATATATGAGGAAATAAAAAACAGTCTCTAAGGATTGATCGAAAGGAATATTTCTGATGAATTCAGACAAAAGATACGGTGATACAGGCAGAGATAAAAAAACGGACAGCCGGAGGGAAAAAGAAAAGGAAAAAAGGACGGAAATAACCGGGGAAAACGGAATTGTTGAAAGGCTTAAAGCCTGCTCTGTTTTTGAAAGCTTTGATGAAAAAGATATCAGAGCCTTGATAAAATATCTTCATCCGAGAGTCTCCTTGTTTAAGAAGAACGAAAATATAGCAAGAGACGGAGAAATGCTATATGAGGTCTGCATAGTAAGCAAGGGTAAAGTGTATCTCTCACACTGTGACAGCAACGGAAACAGCAATCTGATAGAAGTCCTTGGCAAAGGCGGTTCCTTCGGAATGGTCAATTATGTGGGAGGTTACAAGCTTAACATTGCGGCCACCGCAACAGAGGATGTTGAGGTAGTGTTTATCTCTGTAAAGGAATTTTTTGAAAAGCCCGGAGATATACCCTGCGAGCTGCATATAAGATTCCTTCAAGCTGTCTCGGGAGATCTTGCCACAAAGGCTCAGTATCTTGCAAAAAAGCTTGAGGAAAGCATAAGACGCTCTACGAGAGAGCGTCTTACAGATTATTTATCCCACGAATATCACAAGGCCGGGGAGAGAGTCTTTTCCATACCGCTTAACAGGCAGGATCTTGCGGATTTTCTGTTTGTGGACAGAAGCGCCCTTTCAGCCGAGCTTTGTAAAATGAGGGACGAAGGCCTTTTAAAGTTTGATAAAAGTAAATTTGAGCTTCTGATAGAAATGCCCATTACAGAGGAAGATCCCTGATCTCAAAGAGAAGGGCGATTCCTGTTATAATGAAGAGTATTCCCCAGCTCCATTGGAGAGTAAACCAGCCTGCTATGGGATTCATTATTATAATGATGCCCAACAGAAGCCTTAGTATTCCTCCCGCAAGGAAGAAGCCCGTAAGTCCGAATCCGTTTTTTCTTAGAGAAAAGTAGGAGGCGGTCATGCTTATTCCGTTAAATACGGACAAAAATCCCGCTGTAAGGGAGATGGTGACAAGCATTTCAACCTGCCCCACAGGGCCCTTTAAGGCGTCAAAAAGTATCATGCCTCCGAGAAGAGCGGATATGACTCCGTCCGCAAGAAAGAATCCGCTTCTTATTTCCTTGGGGGTATTCGCCCATGTAATTACCTTTAAAATACCATAAATAAAAAAGCCTGCTGTTATGAGATAGGCAATTCCGAGCCCCGCAATATCCGGAGCGGCTACAGCCACGACGCCGATAAGCGTTATGACAGCCGCAATAATATATGCGGGCTTTTTCAATTCGTTCATAAAATACACCTCGTTTCTTTATGTACAAAGCATACGCTTATATTCATATAAAAGCTGTGGGAAAAACAACGGAAATAAAAAATTATAAGGCGTATAATCTCAAATAAAAGAAAAAGGATAAAGATTAGGAGAAATACATGGAAATACAGAATCTTATACATTACACCGTATGGGACTGGCTGATGTTCTTTTACATATACAGCTTTATAGGCTGGGTATGGGAATCCGGCTATGCGTCTGTAGGGCAGAAGAGATTTGTAAACAGAGGCTTCCTTCACGGGCCTATAATACCTATATACGGGTTCGGAGCCATAGGTATACTTATTTGCACCATGGGAGTACGGGAAAATACAGCCCTTATATTTATATTCGGAATGATCGGCGCAACAGCCCTCGAGTACGCGACAGGATGGACCATGGAGAAGATATTTCATGTGAAATATTGGGATTACAGCAACTTTAAGTATAACCTGAACGGGTATATATGCCTTCCGGCTTCAATAGCGTGGGGATTTTTCTCGGTGATCCTTGTAAAGGTGATAAATGTGCCCATACAGGATCTTGTGCTTCAGGTAAAGAATGTATTCACAGAGCTTGCAGTCCTTATACTTACGGCAGCGACTGCTGTGGATGTACACAGCTCCGTAGGCGAGGCTTTGGATCTGAAGGAGATGTTGGAAAAGCTCAGCGAGAGCAAGGAATACATAAAAAGGATGCAGAAGCGTATGGAGGTCGTATCTGCTGTAAGGCTTGAGGATTATAAAGAGAGAAGAGCTAAGCAGGCAAAGCTCCTTATATCACAAAAGGAAAAATTTGAGAGAAATCTTGCAATGTTCAGGGAGATAAGAACAAAGCAGCTCAACGAACTTTTGGAAAAGGCAAATTCCATGAGAGAAAATACTCTGTTCGGAAACGATGAATTCAGACAGATAACCGACGGAATATATAAGCAGTTCACCGAGATGGCGGGGAGACGTGACAAGGATTTCAGAAGGATAGCAAAGCATCTTAAGAGAAACCCGACTGCGGCATCAGAGAAATACAGCGAGGCTCTTGAGAGGATAAAGGAGCTTATGGAATAAGAAAATCTACAGGGCAAATATATGCGGACGGCAGCAAAAACTGCCTCCGCTTTTTTATTGAAGGCCTCTTTAATGGATGTTATAATTTATTCAAATATACAGTATTTCAGGAAAAGGAAGGAGCTTTATGAATATTGATAAAAAGCTGGGATTTGGCCTTATGAGGCTTCCCCTTACAGATGCCGACGACAATACAAAGATAGATTATGATACAGTAAAAGGGATGGCGGACAAATTTATTTCCGAGGGTTTTACATATTTTGATACAGCGGCCCCTTACCACAAGAGTACAAGCGAGATCGTCTTCAGGGAATGCGTGGCAAAGAGATACCCGAGGAGCGCTTATCTTCTTGCGGATAAACTCTCTATCTTTATGATCGAAAAGGCTGAAGATATTCCGGGATTTTTCGCTTCTCAGCTTGAACGCTGCGGAGTGGATTATTTCGACTATTATCTCCTTCACGCCATGTCAAAGGAGAGACTTGATAAGTGCGAAGCCTTCGGAGCCTTTGATTTTGTATCGAAGATGAAGGTGGAGGGAAAGATAAAGCATGTGGGATTTTCATTCCATGACACTCCTGAGGCTCTTGAGGAGATACTTACAAAGCACCCCGAGATGGAGTTTGTTCAGCTTCAGATAAATTACATGGATTGGGAGGCACCTGATGTGGAGTCCCGAAGATGCTATGAGATATGTAAAAAGCACAATAAGCCCGTCATAGTTATGGAGCCCGTAAAGGGTGGCCTCCTTGTAAATATGCCGAAGGAGGCTGAAATGCTCCTTAAGGACAGAGAACCTTCTATGTCAACAGCCTCATGGGCAATACGCTATGCCGCATCCTTGGGCAATGTATTTATGGTATTAAGCGGAATGAGCGATATGGGGCAGATGGAGGACAACATCTCCTTTATGAAGGATTTCAAGCCTCTTACAGAAAATGAAAAGGAGCTTGTGGCAAGGGTTGCGGAGATAATTAAATCAAAGGAGCATGTGGCATGTACCGCCTGCCGATATTGTGTGGACGGGTGTCCTATGAATATACCCATACCTGATATTTTCAAGCTCGTAAACAAGGTAAGCATGTTCGGAGAGGCTCAGCTTGCCTCCGCTAAAGCATCATATGAGAATACTACAAAGGAAAAGGGAAAGGCGTCATCCTGTATCGCCTGCGGTCAGTGCGAGGGACAGTGCCCTCAGCATCTGACTATAATCGATTACCTTAGGGAAGCGGCCGGAATGCTTGAACAATAATACAGCAAAATAATATGACAAGGCCGGCAAAAATATCCAGGAGACCGAATATGAAAAAAATGACAGAAGAAATAAAGAGTAGAGAAAAGAAAAAAACAACCGTCGGCAGGAGCTCTGAGAATACCGAAAGCGAAAAGAAGGAGCTTGCCTTAAAAGTGATAGAGCTTCTTAAGGAGGAGTACCCTGACGCGGATTGTACACTTGACTATAATGAGGCGTGGAAGCTCCTTGTAAGCGTTCGCCTTGCGGCACAATGTACCGACGAGAGGGTAAACGCCATAGTCCCCGCCCTCTATGAAAAGTTTCCCTCAGTGGAGGCCCTTTCAAAGGCGCCTGTGGAGGAGATAGAGGAGATAGTAAAGCCCTGCGGCCTCGGACACAGCAAGGCGAGAGATATAAGCGCCTGTATGAAAATGCTGATGGAAAAATACGGCGGAAATGTCCCCGATGATTTCGACGCGCTTTTGTCTCTTCCCGGAGTGGGCAGAAAGAGTGCGAACCTTATAATGGGAGACGTGTTCGGAAAGCCCGCCATAGTCACAGACACACACTGCATAAGGCTGGTAAACAGAATAGGGCTGGTGGACGGCATAAAGGAGCCGAAGAAGGTGGAGATGGCCCTTTGGAAGATAATTCCTCCTGAGGAGGGAAATGATTTTTGCCACAGGCTTGTAATGCACGGAAGGGCTGTGTGTACAGCACGGACAAAGCCTTACTGTGACAGGTGCTGCCTTAAGGATATATGTGAAAAGAACGGAATTTAAGACTTTAATATTTCAGTCGGAAATTTATTTATGGAGGGTATGGCATGAACAAGAAAAAATGGGCTATGGTCATTATGGGGGAGGACTATGTTCCGGAAGAGGACAGGGCAAGGATAGACACAGAAAAAAAGAAGGACATATTCTTACAGTAAAAAATCCCGAAGAGGCCATAGAGCTTGCGAAGAGACTTAAGGAAGAAGGCTTTGGAGCTATAGAGGTCTGCGGAGCCTTCGGAGCGGAGCTTGCTAAAAAGATGTATGAGGCCACAGATAAAACTGTGCCTGTAGGATACGTGGTCACTCCCGAGGATGAGCTTCCTCAGGCTGTTAAATTTTGGAGTGAGGATTAATTTCGGGCGAAAATAAAATGTATCAAAAAAAGTACAAGATTTTCTAGAGAAATTTTGTTCAAAATAAAGAACAATATACGGCCCGCAGGATGGAGAACATATCACAGGATGCGGGATATACTTGAAATTTTATGCAGAAGCTTCAAAAGAGTGTGAAGGAAAAATAATTCTCTATATATTTCACAGTATTATACAAACCAAAAATGCAATATACTTAATCAACAAAAAAATATTGCTTAAATTGTAAAAAAGCGATTTTTTTTTAAAAGAATATTGACTTTTGAAAAACAAAAGCGTTAGACTACACGTGTCTCAGGGAGACGAGGAAAAAATAATAAAAATATCACGCTGATTTGACGAGAGTTTGGCAGCCTTTCACAAAGAGCTGTAGCTCTCGTTTTTGTTTTAATAAGAGTTTGGTAACCTTTCACAAAGAGTTACGGCTCTTATTTTTTTTACGAAACTTTGACTAAAAATTAACAATCTTATCGTTGTAAGGATGAAGGATCTGCAGGTGAAGAGCATGATAATAAAGGGTGGAAAAATAGTAACAGGAACCGAAAGCTACATCGCGGATATAAAAATTGAAGATGGAATAATTAAGTGCATAGGTGATGAGCTCAGTGCCTTACCGGGTGAGGAGATCACAGATGCAAAGGGACTTCTGGTCCTGCCGGGAGCCATCGACGCCCACACACATTTTGATATGCCCTGTGGAGACATAAAGACATCGGATGATTTTTACTATGGCACAAGGGCCGCTGTGGCAGGCGGAACCGACATCATGGTTCAGATACATGAGAAGGACCGCAGATGGAAAAATTTAAAATGCCTCCTTGATATCACATATTTGGACAGGGAATTGAGATATATAACGGAGGATGAGGAAAACATATATATAGGATCTCTCGCCACACATACAGATATTGAAAATTCAGCTGTCATAAAGGAGAACCTTCTTTTCCTCGGCGTTGCCTCTTCAACAGTAGGCTCCCCTCAGATAAGGAACAGAGGAACTATAGGCGGAAGCATAGGAAATGCCTTTCCCGCCTCGGACCCCCTGCCGGCGCTCATAGCAGCAGATGCGAGAGTAAGGCTTTTGGGGCCTGAAGGAGAGCGAGAGCTTTTATTAAAGGAGCTCTATGAAGGAAAGGGAAAGCTCGGCCTTAAAAGAGGAGAGCTCATAAGAGAGTTCAGGATAAAAAAGCTGCCTGAAGGAAGCGTTACAGGATTTTCAAAGCTCGGAATGAGAAAGGCCCTTGCCATATCAAGACTTAACTGTGCTGCGGCCCTCACCTTCGATAAAGAAGGAAGGATAACAGAAGCTCGTATCTCTCCGGGATGCATATTTATAACACCGGACAGGGTGGAGAGAGCGGAAAAGCTCTTGACAGGAGAGAAGCCCTCCGAGGAGCTGTTTGAGGCTGCGGGAAGGGCTGTCTCCGAGGTCATGATAGAGAGAACAGGTATCAGATGGTCTACAGAGTACAAAAAGCCCGCTGTGGAGGAGATAGTATTCAGAGCTCTTTGCACTGCGGCGGGAATGGAGGTATAGCATGGACAGGATAAAAGTAAGCTTTACTTTAAACGGAAAGCCCTGCGAGGTGATGACAAAGCCCTATTCAAGGCTCCTTGATATGCTGAGAGACGATCTGAGGCTTACAGGAACAAAAGAGGGCTGCTCTGTCGGGGAGTGCGGAGCATGTACGGTAATACTTGACGGCAAGGCTGTGACCTCATGTCTCGTACCCGCTCCTTCTGTGGAGGGAAGGAATGTAGTCACTATAGAAGGCGTCGGAGCTGATGGAAAGCTCGATCCTATACAGGAGGCGGTGCTTAAGGAGCACGCCTTGCAGTGCGGATTTTGTACACCGGGCTTTATTATGAGCGCAAAGGCGCTTCTGGATGAGAATCCTGATGCTGATCACGCCGAGATAAGAAGAGCCATATCGGGAAATCTGTGCAGATGTACAGGCTATGAACAGCTGGCAAAGGCTATATACGAGGCGGCAAAGGAGCTGAAAAAGCTTAACAAGGAAAAGCTTTAGATAAGAGCTTTAAAATTTCCGAATGAGAAATGAGAAAATAGCTATATTTTTATAAATCATAAAACTGTAAAGATTTGAAAAAGAGGAATCATACATGGAAAGATCTATCAAATGGGCAATAAACCAGATGCCGAAGACGGAGGACAAAAACCTTCCGATAATGGCGGTGGAGGAAGTTAAGAAGGCCAGGGCCTTCCACGAGA
>CALWOX010000008.1 GCA_944383265.1 uncultured Lachnospiraceae bacterium
TTGGATATTAAGTTTCGAAAAAATGAAAATGGAATACCAGTTCCTCTTGTAATTGTCGGGAAAAATGGTAGCGGAAAATCTATTCTGTTGTCAAACATTGTTGATGCATTTTACGAATTAGCAGATAAAGGATATGAAAATGCGACTCAGGCAACTAGCAAAGGACATCAATACTATAAGGAAATTGCACCAGCGCAAATTAGATTCGGACAGAAGCATATGATTGCTCATATCTGTTTTCAACAAGCAGATCAAAGCATTGAATATCTGTTTAAATCGGGAGAGTTGTCGTTTGAGGAGTATGGTAAATCAAGAGAGAAAACAGTAAATCAGAAACTAAATTGGAAAGACGAAACTAATTTTAAGGAAGTTACTGCTGAAGGAAAAGATGCGACTAATATTTTTGAAAAAAATGTTGTTTGTTATTTTGGCCCTAACAGATATATGAAACCTGCGTGGATGGGACTGAAGTATTATACTTCTGACGATGTTGACACATATTCATTACGTCCAAAATACGCTAAGCAGTTGAATAATCCAATTACAGCAGTTAATATATCTGAACTGACACTGCAGTGGTTGTTTGATGTAATTACTGATTCAAGAGCTGACCTAGAGAAGAAGAATGACGGTACTGGATATAGTATTGTTTTTCCAAATACAAATGTTCTCGATCTATTGTGTGTTTCCCGAAACAATGTTGAAAAGATAATGTCGGAGATATTAGGTGAGGATATTATTTTTAGAATGGGTAATCGTTCTTCGGGAAAACGACGGTTTTCTATTCGGCGGAAAAAGGATGATGTCGTTTTGGCACCTTCGCTTGATGCGCTATCTACAGGTCAACTAGCCTTATTTAATGTGTTTGCAACAATAATACGGTATGCTGATACTGATGATATTGACTTGAGTCATAAGCTTCGTGATATTGCCGGAATAGTTGTAATTGACGAAATAGAGTTGCATTTGCATACACAGCTGCAAAGAGAAATTTTGCCTAAGCTTATTGCGCTCTTTCCTAATATCCAGTTTGTTATTACATCCCACTCCCCATTGTTCTTGCTCGGAATGCGAGAACATTTTGGCGAGGACGGTTTTGACGTGATTGAACTACCTATGGGAAACAGAATTTCGGTAGAACAGTTTTCCGAATTCGAACATGCATATCGATATTTTGCTGAAACAGAAAAGTATCATCAAGAAATCAAAACCGCAATCGATGCATGGAAGAACAGACCGCTAATTATTACCGAGGGAGCAACGGATTGGAAGCACATGAAAGCCGCTTATAACCGTCTTGTTGCCGATCCCAGATGCTCCGAATGGCTATCTGGCTTGGATTTTACTTTTCTTGAATATGAACCCGAGAATAGTCCTTTGGAGAACTGCTATAAACTATCAATGAGCGGTTCACAACTTAAGACGATGTGTGAACAGTATAGCTTAATGCAACAGCCTCAAAAAATGATTTTTATTGCGGATGCAGATCTGAAAGATGTACGAAATGCGTTGGGTGGAAAAGATAAGCCCTATAAATCATGGGGGAATAATGTCTATTCTCTGATTCTTCCATTACCAGAACACAGAGCTGATACCCCAGACATTTGTATTGAGCATTACTACTCAGATGATCAACTTAAAACTACAATAGAGAGTAATGGCGTAAAGCGACGGTTGTACATGGGATGTGAGTTTGATTCGGATGGGCTGTCCCTTGACAAAACGCTGTTTTGCAACGAACGAAATAGCTGTGGAGAAGGGAAAATACGTATTATTGATGGCCATGAAAAAAGCCCACGTGTATATCAAATTTCTGATACAGAAAAGACAAATATTGCTCTTTCCAAAATGAAATTTGCAGCATCAGTTTTGGAAGCTGATACACCTTTTGATCAAATGGACTTTTCCAATTTCATCCCATTGTTTGAAACAATACGTGATATTTTGAGAGAATAATCTCTCTACACATCTTATTTTGGCTTTGTCTAATTTAACAGATGCTGTCTGTTGGATTGAAACAAGAAAGTGCTGATAGAAGAGCTGTTGAAAATGCCAGACACTGATTGGCATTTTCAACAGCCGTCAACTGCAAAGGAACAATACACAAAAACAGAAATCTCAGACTATCAAAATCTATTGATAGCTTGGGATTTCTGCTTTTGCAGAGATATATTTTTTGTCGTGTGCTTGACATACGGGTGACGAATATCGTGGATTCTGATACGCTGTACGCCCGCTTCCTGTGCGCCTCTTGCCATTTCTCTGTGCAGGCCGCTTTTGGTTACAAGGAACATTCTATCGTTCATACCCACATCGTAGAGCTGTCTGAGATAGTCCTGTATTTCCTCGACGAGAAACTGCGGCATGGTGATGATGCGGTTGCTCTTTTCCGTTTTGGGAGTGGTGATAACATCACGCCCGTTCAAACGCTGATAGGACTTGTTGATGCTCACCGTGCCTTTTTTGAAATCGAAGTCTGCCGGGGTGAGTGCCAACAGCTCGCCCTCACGGATACCGCACCAGTAAAGCATTTCAAATGCGTAGTAGAACTGGGGCTTATCCATCATCACTTCTGCAAATTTCAGATATTCCTCTTTCGTCCAGAACAGCATTTCTCGGTTTTTCTTCTTGCCCATGCTGCCGGCTTTCCTGCAAGGATTCTCTTTGAGGTTGTAGAACTTCACCGCATGGTTGAAGATGGCGCTGAGCTGATTGTTGATCGTTTTGAGATATACGGGCGAAAGGGCTTTTCCGTTTTCGTCCTTGTAGTTCATAAGCTCGTTTTGCCATGTGATGATCTGCTGGGCGGTAATGTTGCACATCTTCAGTTTGCCGAAATACGGCAGCAGCTTGGAACGGATGATATGCTCCTTGGTTGCCCAAGTGTTTTCCTTGATGCGGGTCTGCATATCTGCCGTGTACTGCTCCACGAAGCTCTTGAATGTCATATCCAGATCAGCTCTCGCTTTATTGAGCTGTTCACGCTCCCAAGCCTGTGCCTCTCGCTTGGTCTGAAAACCACGCTTCTGTGTCTGCTTCTTTTCGCCCGTCCAATCGGTGTAGCGGTAGATCACTCGCCAAGTGCCTGTTTTTTCTTCCTTATAAACTGCCATTTAATCACTTCCTTTCCGTTCCGCTGTAGCAGAACTTTTCCATAAAATATTTGCGGTTGACCCTTCCTGCGATGGTCATATACCCTTTTGCTTTCAGCTCCTTATTGAGCTGCTGCATAATCTTGTAGGAGTGGGAGATGGAGATTCCCAGTTCCTTTGCTACGTCCTCGACTTTCATAAAGTTGTTCTCGTTCAATAAGCGTACCTCCTGTGAATTTTTGATCTGCGGTTGACTGAAGGTTTCCTGCGGCTGTTATAAGGATGCCGCACAGCTTCACGAAATGCTGTGTGCTTGGCGGCAAGCTGCCGCCATGCTCAAAGCAGGTGAGATCACGCAGGAGGAATATGACCGTTGGCGTTATCGCTATCCCGAATTTGATACCACCCAGCGTTGGGCAAAAGTTCCTTCTCAGGCACTCAGCGATATGCTTGTTGAGGCTCTGAAAAATCCAGAAGAATAATTTTTTGTGAAAAATCGCTGTAAACACAGTTGCTACCGACAGTTGCGGAATTGCCTACGCTCGTGTATAGTGTTCTACTCGTACCGATGGTATGCTTATTGTGAAAGGAGGAAACATGGCACTTTCAGAAAAACTATATACGCTACGAAAAAAAGTGGTCTTTCACAAGAGCAACTGGCAGAACAACTGAGCGTATCAAGGCAAGCAATATCCAAGTGGGAATCGGGTCAATCTGTACCGGAAAGTGATAAGTTAATTGTCATCAGCAACTATTTCAAAGTATCTTTGGATTACCTTTTGAAAGAAAATGATGAAGAACAAAATTCTTCCAAGAAAGTTGAAACAACATTGCAAACAAGCGATAAAACCAAATGGCTGCTTGGAATTATTAGTTGTATCGGCGGCGTGATCTGTTTAATTGTTTGGGGTCTGATCTCCATTCTAAACCCAGAAGCCTCCACCCGTCTCAGCGAATCGTCCATGATTCACATAGATGGAAATGGTATTTTTCTGATTTTTTGCATTGTCGCTATTGTTGTTGGTGCGGTTTTGCTCCTAAAGAACACTAAGAAAAAGTGATTAAGGAGGATTTCGTATGAAAAAAATATCTATCATTTTCGGACTTCTTGCAGTTCTGTTGTCCGACATCATGTGTGAGGTTGTTGCATATAATTACCGTGACATGCTTTGTGGTATTGAACACGTAGGTTATAGTGCTCCGTCCGGCACTGCATTTCTATTGGTGATTCCTTATGCAATCGGCATCGCAATCTGCATTGTTCTGGCGATTGTGTTTAAGAAAAAAGCAAGATAACAAGTAATCGACCATTATTCCGCCATACATTTCGGTGTATGGCGGTTTAATTGTAGTATCAGCCTCAACGAAAAGAGATGATTGTAAGTGTGAGATATGCCCCCCTCTACCTAACATATTTTTTCGTGCCTTTTTTCACCCCTTTTTTCAAGTTTTTCTCAAATGTTTACAAAAAGTTCACGATAGCACCAATAAGAGTGAAAAAAAGAGCTAACTGACTTAATCAAAATCAGTTAGCTCTTTATTGTTGAATAATGAAGTTTTGTTGCCATTTCGTTGCCACGAATGGCTCAAATACTTAAAAAGTCCGGTGTTGACTGGGTTTTTTAGACCTGTGGGATCACTCCCACTCTATCGTTCCCGGGGGTTTACTTGTGAGGTCATACATTACTCTGTTGACTCCCTTTACCTCGTTTACGATCCTTGTCATTACCTTCTGAAGCACATCATAGGGAATGTCCGCCGCTGTTGCGGTCATGAAGTCTGAAGTTACGACGGCGCGAAGCGCAACAGCGTAATCGTAGGTCCTGAAATCACCCATTACGCCTACCGAACGCATGTTTGTGAGGGCTGCAAAGTACTGGCTTATCTTTTTGTCAAGGCCTGCCTTTGCTATCTCCTCTCTGTAGATGAAGTCGGCATCCTGCACCATTTTTATCTTCTCGGGAGTTACCTCTCCGATTATCCTTATACCAAGTCCGGGGCCGGGGAAGGGCTGTCTGAATACAAGATACTCGGGGATGCCAAGCTCAAGGCCGGCCTTTCTGACCTCATCCTTAAAGAGCATCCTCAAGGGCTCTATTATCTCCTTGAAATCAACATGATCGGGAAGCCCGCCTACATTGTGGTGAGACTTTATCACCGCGCTCTTTCCGAGACCTGATTCTATCACGTCAGGATAAATGGTTCCCTGAACGAGATAGTCCACAGCGCCTATCTTTTTTGCCTCCTCCTCGAATACTTCAATGAACTCGGCTCCTATTATCTTTCTCTTCTGCTCAGGCTCCTCCACACCCTTGAGCTTGTCATAGAAGCGCTGCTGAGCATTTACTCTTATGAAATTAAGGTCGTAGGGGCCTTCGGGGCCGAATACAGCCTCGACCTCGTCTCCCTCATTCTTCCTTAAAAGTCCGTGGTCTACAAATACACAGGTAAGCTGCTTTCCCACTGCCTTTGAGAGAAGCACCGCCGCTACAGAAGAATCAACTCCTCCTGAAAGCGCGCAGAGCACCTTTCCGTTGCCTACCTTTTCGCGTATTTCCTTTATTGTGTTCTCCACAAAGGCATCCATCTTCCAGCTTCCGCTGCAGCCGCATACGTCAAGGACAAAGGCCTTAAGCATGTCAAAGCCGTGGACCGTATGATTCACCTCCGGATGGAACTGAGTGGCATATATTTTTTTCTCGGCATTTTCCATAGCCGCACAGGGACATACAGGTGTGTGTGCTGTGACTCTGAATCCCTCGGGGACCTCTTCTATATAGTCTGTATGGCTCATCCATACGATGTCCTTTTCGGGCACATCCTTAAAGAGCACCGAGCTCTTGTCAAAGGCCGTCTCTGTCATTCCGTACTCTGAGGTAGGCGCAGTGGCAACCTTTCCGCCGAGGGTATAGGCTATGAGCTGTGAGCCGTAGCATATGCCAAGTATGGGTATCCCCATTTCAAATATAGCCTTGTCAATGTGAGGAGACTCTTCCAGATATACCGAGTTGGGTCCTCCTGTGAAAATGATTCCCTTGGGATTCATTTCTCTTATTTTGTCGAGCCCGAGACTTGAGGGATGTACCTCACAGTAAACATTGCACTCGCGCACACGTCTTGCTATGAGCTGATTGTACTGTCCGCCGAAGTCAAGGACTATGATCATCTCATCAGTCGTATTCTTTCCCATCATTCCTCCTGAATCAGTATGATTTGATTTTTATAAAGGATATTTTAGCAATTTTTTATTTTATAATCAATCAGTAAAAACCGCATTCAACATGTATTTAAGCTTAAAATTGAATCCCTTCATTTTTAATGCAAGGACTCATCCTGCATATCATCCTCAAACTCACCGTCTCCGCTCATGAATTCCCTTGCAGACACTCTGTTTCTTGTGCGCTCCGACTCTACAGCTGCAGATATCATTTCCTTTACATTCTCGCTATCTTTGACATTTTTTATGTCAAAGCACTCAAGATCCTTATCTGTGCTGTCGATATGCACGGTGCCCATTCCGAATATCCTCTGGATAAGGCTCCTTGTAAGGCTTATGTTTAAAACCCTGTAGAGCCTGACCTCCTTTTGTCGGATATTTAAAAGTCCTGTCTCAACAAATATCCTGTCCTCATTCATTCCGTACTTTGTAAAGGTCCAGGGAAGTCCGCACCAGAGTCTTTTTCTTGCGTACCATTTCAATTTGGTTTTATCCATTCTTCAGCCTCCTTAAGCTTTCTCTCCGCATACCTTGTAGGTCTCTTCAACTATCCTCTCCATGGCGTTAAGGATATTTTCGTAGCCTGTGCAGCGGCAAAGGTGACCTGCGATGAGCTTTTTAAGCTCCTCTCTGCTGTATTTCTTTCCTGTTCCGACTATCTCAACCGCAGTCATTATAAGGCCGGGAGTGCAGAATCCGCACTGAACAGCCGCCTCCTCTATGAATGCTCTCTGAATAGGGCTGAGCTCTCCGTCAGGTCCCTTAAGCCCCTCTACCGTCATTACACTTTTGCCGTCGGCCCACATGCTCAGATAAATACAGCTGTCTATGGCCTCTCCGTTCACAAGGACAGTGCATGCTCCGCACTCACCGACCTCGCAGCCCTTCTTTACGCTTGTAAGGCCCAGCCTGTTTCTGAGAGTGTCGAGGAGGGATTCCCTTTCATCCACAGCAAGCTCCGTCTCCTTGCCGTTTACAGTCATATGAATTATTTTAAGCATTGTTCTCACCTCCCGGGAAGGCTGCGCTTCCATCATTAAAATATACTCCCTCAGCCGCATAAACATCCCTTGAGAAGAGCTCCGCGTTTGCCTTAGATTCATTATCCGATTCATTCTTATATCTTATCTCCGCGACCTCTGACTCAAGAACACCTGACTTAAGTATAGCCTCCCTCAGGGCCCTCTTTGAGAGCTCCGATATGAGCTGAAGCCTGAATTCCTTCGATGCTCTCCATGAGCTTCTGGGATTTACCTCTGTGAGGGCTGTCTCTGAAAGCTTCTCATATATGGAAGCATCGGATATGTCCATTCCCTTGACAGCCTCCTCCGCTTTACGGCATCTTACAGGAGTAGGGCCCGCCACTCCGAAGGCAAGCCTTATGTCCTCTATCTTTTTCTTGTCCGCAGAAAGCTTTACTCTCACGACACATCCAAGGGTAGCTATCTCCATAGCGCTTCTCTTGCCGTACTTAATGTAATGGCCATAAAAGCCCTCGTATTCCTTTTTTTCTATCTTAAAGGCTGTGCAGACCTCGTCATGCTTTCTCACTGTCCTTCCGGGGCCCACATAGAACTCTGTCACAGGTATCTCCCTTGCTCCGTCCTTACCGCAGAGCACGACTGTTGCATTGAATGACCAAAGTGTCGAGGCGGTATCAGCCGATGTAGCTCCGTTACATATATTTCCGCCTATAGTACCCATATTTCTGATCTGAGGTCCGCCTACAGTGTCTGCAGCCTCCCCAAGTACATTTATATTTTTCTTTACGATGGGATTATTTGTTATGTCGGAGAAGGACGCTCCGGCACCTATAATAAGAGTGCCGTTTTCATCCTCTCTTATCTCCTTAAGCTCTGAGATATTATGTATAGAGACAAGGGAAGCTCCCGCATCCTTTCCCTCTCTCAGCCTGATAAGGACATCCGTGCCGCCGCTTATAAGGAGGGCATTTTCATCCTCGCTTAAGGCTCTTACAGCGTCCTCAACGCTCTTTGCCTCATAAAATGATCTTATATCAAACATACTTTTTCCTCCTGTAGTTCCTGTCAAATAAGCTCTGCATCCTTGAATGCCTTCACAAGTCTTTCCGCTGTCATGGGTGCTTCATTCATTGCAACTCCGGTAGCATTTAATATGGCATTCCTTATGGCAGGAGCGACAGGTATGGCGGGGGGCTCTCCCAACGCCTTGTTTCCGTAAGGCCCCGAAGGATCGTCAAGCTGAATAAAGCTCACCTTGAGGTCGGGAGTGTCCGCAGCTGTAGGTATCTTGTAATCCAAAAGATTGTTGTTGTAGGGCTTTCCTGTTTTTTCATCTATAAGGAGCTCCTCCGAAAGGCCGAATCCGAGGCTCATGCTCATTCCTCCGTGTACCTGCGCCTCGGCAAGCTTGGGATTTATGAGTATTCCCGAATCATGGACGTTAATGACCTCCTTTACAGTGACCTTTCCCAGAGGCATATCGACCTCTATGTCCGCAAAACAGCAGCCTGATGCAAAGGTGTTTTCTTTGCAGTGGTTTGTGACCTCTGCCGTGATATGCTGAGAGCGGTCGAGAGAATAGAAGGATGTATCCGCAAGCACTGAAAGCTCGAATAGCTTCCTTTCTTCAAAACCGAATGCTTCGTCATGGCCTGATGTATTAGTGGTGTCATTATTTACAGCGCCATGATCTACAGCATCCTTATTTATAACTATGCAGTCATTTTCTATATCAAGCATACTTCTCGAAATATCCTTGTCCTCGGATAATCCGAGCTTTGCCTTAAGCTTTTCTTTTGCTTCTTTTACGATTTCAGCATAAATTGTCTTTGAAATATCCGGAATTTCGTTTACGAGCATATATTCGGCATATTCAAGGATGCGCTCCCTGAAAAGCTCTCCGCACTTTTTACATGCCTTTCCCGAAACATAGGTCTGCCTTGATGCATAGGCTCCTGTGTCAAAGGGTGTGACGTCCGTATCCTGAGTCGATACTACGTATATTTTGTCAAAGCTTATGCCTGTGGTCTCTGCTGCCATCTGAGTAAATACAGTGTCCGCTCCCTGACCTATCTCCGTGGCTCCCATTATAAGCTGCATGGAGCCGTCCTGGTTGAGGACCATCCTGCATGATGCGGTCTCAAGGGATATAGGGTGAACGCCTGTCTTATAGCAGAATATAGCCATACCGACACCTCTTCTGATATGGCCCTTCTGATTTTTGTAGGCAGCTCTCTTTTCATCCCACTTTATCTGCTTACGGCCTTCCTCTATACATTTTTTGAGGCCGTAGGTGAGAAACGGTATCTTTGTTCCGGGATCCACAAAGCCCTCCTTCATACAGCTCTCAAGCCTGAAGTCACAGGGGTCCTTTCCCGTGATCTGACATATATCATCCGCCAGGCACTCCGTAAACCATATGGACTGGGGTATTCCGTAGGCTCTCATTGCTCCCGCAGTTGGAGAAGAGGTATATACTGTGGCGCAGTCCACCTCGCAGCCCAGCTCGTCCGCATAGAGATCCTTAAATACTGTTCCGCAATTGGCGCATATAGCATGTCCGTGGGAAGCATATGCCCCATTATTTGCATAGGCCTCAAGCTTTCTCGCAAGAAGCCTTCCGTCTCTTGTAAAGAGGGCGCGGCACCTTCCCTCTATGGCATGTCTTGTCCTTGTGCAGGAGATGGTCTCCTCACGGCTTATCTCAAGGCGCACAGGCCTTCCTCCCACCTGCATGGAAAGGAATGCGTTTAGCGGCTCGTAGAGGACGTCCTGCTTATTTCCGAATCCGCCTCCTATATATGGCTTTACTATCCTTATCCTTCCCGCAGGTACTCCCAGAGCCATTGCAGTGCAGAGCTTTACTATATGGGGTATCTGTGTGGAGCAGGTTATGGTTATCTTTCCGTTTTGATCCACATATGCCCATGATACAGGAAGCTCAAGATGGCAGTGAGATATCCTCGGGGTATTATAGGTGCGCTCGATAACATTTACATTTTCCTCACCATATTTTTCCACCGCCTCGTCATAGGCCTTTTCAAAGCTGAAGTCAGCTCCTCCCATAGTCATATGGGACTTTACTATTATGTTGTCCTTCCTCAGGTCCTCATGAAGAGGAGTCGCCCCCTCGGCGAGAGCCTTCTCCACTGTAACTATGGGCTCGTACTCCTCGTACTCCACCTTTATGAGCCTTACAGCTCTCGCAGCTGCGACCTCGTCTTCCGCAACTACAGCGGCTATATCATCTCCGTAAAATCTGACTCTCCTGTTAAGTATCTTTCTGTCGCATATATCCTGATGTGCCTTCTCCACGCTCCAGGGATGCCCCGCTGTGGGAAACTGACAATCAGGCACGTCAAAGCATGTGACTATCTTTGTAACTCCGGGGACTTTAAGAGCCTCTGTGAGATCAAAGCTCTTTACGACTCCGTTTGCTATTTCAGAATGCAAAACCCTTGCGTGAAGTATGCCCTTGGGTTCAAGGTCAGCAGTATAACGTGCTTCACCTGTAACCTTTCCGTAAGCATCAACTCGCGTAAGCTCCTTGCCGACAACCTTCATTTGGTTCTCCTCTTAATTATATAGTAGTAGTGTTTACAGACCCTCTCCAAGGTCCTTCAATATGAAATCTGTTTATGTGAACTGAATTATTAAAATGGCGAAGCTGTTAGAACAGCATTTCTCCCGCCACAAACTTGTGCTCTACAGGCATTTCGCCTGAGATATACACATATCTTTCAAGCCTTTCGCAGAGACTTAAGTCCGAGAGCACTGTGGGGATATTATCCTCCGAAAGCACTACAGCGTCAAGCTCGAATCCTTCCCTAAAGCTTCCTGCCTTTCCGAAGAACGCGCCTCCGCCCTCTGTGGCAAGATAAAAGGCTTCGGGGAATGTCAGAGGCTTTTTGGTATCGTCCACAAGCCTCCAATAGAGCTTTGACACCTGAATGGCATCTGTCATTATCCTCATGACGGAAAGGGTGGTGCCGCCCGCCACATCTGTGGCAAGGCCTAAATTAAGCCCCGCCTCCATGAATTTTCTTACAGGGGCTATGCCTGAGGCGATGTTGCTGTTTGATGAGGGGCTGTGGGCCACAAAGACTCCGTTTTTCTTCATAAGCCCTATCTCCTCATCCGATGACCATACGCAGTGCGCCATGACAGTCTTGTTTCCTTCACCTCCGAAGCAATTAAATCGGTCATAGGCATCACCGTAAAAGCGCGCATCCGGACAAAGCTCTCCGACCCACTCTATCTCTCCTTTGTTTTCAGAAAGGTGAGACTGCAGAGCTATGCCGGTGTCCTTTATTATCTCTCCAAGCCTTGTCATAAGCTCGTCCGTACAGGAGGGGATGAATCTGGGAGTTAGTATGGGAAGTACATTCTTATATCCCTTTTTCCCGGTATCCTCAAGCCACGAAAGCGTGTTCCTGTAGGATTCCCCCGTGCTCTCCCTAAGGGTGTCCGGAGAATTCCTGTCCATGTTTACCTTACCTATATATGCCTTTAATCCGCTCTCCTCCACCATGTCCATAAGTATTTCCGTGGCCTCCACATGAATCGTGGAAAAAGCGCAAAATCTTGTTGTGGATGTCTTTTTTATGTCATTTACAAAAATCTCGTATGCCCTTTTCGCATAGTCCGAATCCTTATATCTCGATTCCTCCGGGAAAGTATGGAAATTAAGCCAATCTATAAGCTCCATGTCGGTCCATATTCCTCTGTAGGCATACTGGGGAGCATGGATATGAAGGTCTGTGAGTCCCGGAATGACAAGCTTCCCGCTGTAATCAATTAAATCACAGTCCCTGTATATTTCGGGAATTTCCTCAAGGCTTTCGTATACGCCCCCGGAGATTCCGTCCTTACATATAAGGTAACCGTCCTTAACCGCAAGCAGCTTCTCCGGAGTATCGCTGTATATGATATCTCCCTTTATGATAAAGCTTTTATTTTTCATTCTTCCTCCCGATTTATTTTTTTTTTGTTTGCAAGGTACATTATAGCACACAGCACGCTTCCGCCGAGGCTCCTTGCCTTATCGGAAATGGTAAAGCAGTTGTCATGTTCCTCTGTCCTTGCGTCTATATCCGCTATCTTAAAGCCTGCTGTCACAGGATAGCCGTCTCTTATAAGGCCTCTCAAAAGCCCTGTAAAGGTCGCTCTGACAGGATGCTCCATACCGCTCTCATCCCTTATGACCGCTATCGTATCGCCTTCCTTTACCACATCTCCTATAGCAGCTCTGTTATAAAGTATGCCCTTATGCTCGGCATGTATGACTCTGTCGGAGGAATGCCCTGCAATAAGCCCCGGAACGCCTGTATTCGGGATAGCACTTCCCGTCTCATACATACGTCCAAGATTGTGTCCTCGCATAGTTTCTATGACTATATCGGCATCCCGTCCCGCCTCAAAGCCCGGGCCGAGGGCTATTACTATGTCCGCCATGTCTCTGTTCGTTCCGAGATTTTTCTTTGCAAGTATGGCGTCCACAAGGGCATAGGGCCTTATGTGTTCAAGTATATCGCAGGCCTTGTCATTAAGCATTGCCACATTTCCCTTTTCATTTTCTGAAAGAGCCTCATTTACATCGGAACAAAGAACGCATTTTATCCCTTCTATCTCAGAGCTTCCCTCGTACACTGCCTCGCAAAAGGAGACTGTTCGTCTTATGGCGGAAGGCATTTCGGTCTCAAGGGAAATGACCTTAAATCCCGCCTTGAAAAGTACATATATGACACCTGTGGCGAGATCTCCTCCGCCCCTTACGATTACCGTTTTCTTATCCATTGCTGTCATCTCCTATCGTAATAGATTTCAGGTATGCTTCTGAATACCATTTATATCCGGTTATTCTATAAGCTCATTTTTCACCGTATCCAAAAGGCCTCTCGGCGTTATCCTTATTTCGGGAATGACAGGAAGAGCCAAAAATGACAATGTGATGAAGGGATCGATATCATCAGGGATCCCCATTGAATGGGCCTTTTTTATCATCCTTTTGAGCTTTTTATTTACCTTTTCAAATCCCTCGTCTGACATAAGTCCCATTATAGGCAGCGGCAAGGTATCAAACACTTTTCCGTCTGAGACAAGGCTGTAGCCTCCCTGAGCGGATATAACAGCGTTTACCGCCATAGCCATGTCCCTATCATTATCTCCCACGACTATTATATTGTGTGAATCATGGGATACGCTTGATGCTACAGCACCGTTTTGTATCCCATAATGCGAGCATATGCCTGTTCCGATCTTTCCGGTGCCCTTATGCCGCTCTATTGCCGCTATCTTATTAAGGCCGTTTACGGGAATATAATTATCCGTATTTCCTATAGTCTTTATCTTGTGCTTTGTAGTGATCTGAGAAGGGTCAAGCTCTATGATATGAGCTCTCTTTTCTGTTATAGGAAGGACAAAGTCCTCCGCTTCCTTTTTGCCAAGCCTTACAGTTTCCTTCAATTCTTTCGGACATGAACTTACAACAGGCTTCTTTTTCGAATCTATTATTTTACCTTTGAAAAAAACTGAGGAAACATTCATTTTCTCAAGGCTTCCGACCACCACCATATCAGCCTGATATCCGGGAGCCAGGGCTCCTAAATGCTTGAGCCCGTAGCAGCGTGCCGTATTTATCGTAGCCATTTTTATCGCCTTCATAGGAGAAAGTCCGAGCCTTATGGCCTTTCTTATGTTGAAGTTTATATGTCCGTCTCTCAATATATCTTCAACGTGCTTGTCATCCGTACAGAAGGAAAAGCAATCAACAGGGGTGTCGTTCTTTACTATCCCTTTTACTATAGCCTCAAGGTTTTTGGCGGCGCTTCCTTCTCTTATGTGGACATGTATTCCTCTTCTTATCTCCTCAAGAGCATACTCATATGTGGTACACTCATGGTCTGTATTTATTCCTGAAAGCGCGTAAACAGACAGCTCTCTTGACGGAAGATAGGGTGCATGTCCGTCTTTATTCATCCCCTCAAAAAGCTCAAGCTTTTCATGAAGCCTTCGATCTCCCGTAACAACGCCCTTTGCATCCATTACCTCGCCCAAGCCCAATATTCTCGGATTATTCAGATAGGGCTTCATTTTTTCTGCAGTAAGATCGCAGCCGTTGTCGTCAAATTCAGTTGCGGGAACACAGGAGGGAAGCATCAGGTAAACATTTGCCGGGGAATCCTTTGTCTGCTCAAGTATATAGTCGATTCCCTCGGTGCCCGATACATTTGCCGCCTCATGGGGATCCGCTATAAAGGTCGTCGTTCCGCAGGCTGCAGCCATAGCCACAAGCTCACTCGGAGTCACCATGGTTGACTCAAAATGCAGATGGGCGTCAATAAAGCCCGGGAGCAGATACTTTCCCTTAAGGTCTATCTCTCTTTTACCCTCATAATAGGTCCCTATTCCTGCTATAATTCCGTCGCATACAGCCACATCCGCCTTGTGTATCTCCTCGGTAAACACATCTGCCACCCTCGCATTTTTAAAGACAAGATCAGCCTTCTCCTTGCCGAGAGTGACCTGAGATATCTTTAAAAACCTCTCATAATCCATGATATACCTCCCCTCATTATAGTATTTTCCCGTGCTTTATAATATTTGAGCTCCAACTCATAAGCGCCCCGGACATCCTGTCAAAATCTTCCGAAAAATCCCCTTCACATTCAAGTATCCTTCTGTCATCTCCGGAAAGTATTTCCGCAAGTCTTTTCTTTTCTCTTATGTATACCCCTGTCTCAACGCAGAGCTTTGCTTTAAGCACAATGACCGCAGTTTTATAGAGTCCTTTAAGGATTTCAGGGCTTTTTTCATGCAAGGCATTATGAACACACATATGGTAAATATCACAAGCGCCTCTGTGCATAAGCCTTATGGCGTCATTGTCTGTGATCTTATCCTTTATAAAATCAAGACTTCCATATAGTGACAGCGTATCATTGTAAAACTGAAAGAGATCGGCTCCGTCCCAAAGAAGAAGTTCATTCATGCCGGAAACAAATCCGCATATCTTATCTCTGTCACAAAGCTCTGATATTGCTCTGTCATAAAGCTTAAGGTCCTCATAGGAGAAGCTGTCAAGTATCATTACCACATCTATATCGCTCTCCGGTGTTGCCTCTCCCCTTGCAACGCTTCCCTGTATACCTATAAAAACCACTCTGCTTCCAAACACTGAAAGCATACTGTCCCTGTACTCACGAAGCCAAGCCTCACGCATATTTTCCTCCTTATAAAATATATCCTGTTATCACAAATGAAGCTCATCTCCGTTAGCTGAAATCGCTATGCTTCGGGTCATAAGCTGTAGTTAAAATTATTATAACCTGAGCTCTGTAAAAAGTCATCTTGAATTAAAAAAGAAGCTGACACTATTATCAGCTTCTCAAAAAAGATTTTATTGTTTTTTATTCAAAGAACTCCTTCACGGCCTTTACCATGTACTCGGTATCCTTCACTCCCGCCGTCTCATAGGGTGAATGCATTGCAAGCTGAGGAAGTCCTATATCCACGCTCTTTAATGCGACCTTGGTATTTGAAATGTTTCCGAGGGTAGAGCCGCCGAGCATATCGGAGCGGTTCACAAATACCTGGAATGGAACCCCCGCCCTCATGCAAAGCTCCTTGAAGAAGGCTGCCGAATATCCGTCAGTGCAGTACTTCTGCTGAGCATTGAACTTTATAACTATTCCCTCATTTATATAAGGCCTGTTGGTAGGATCCGTGTACTCCGCATGGTTAGGATGCACGGCGTGAGCATTGTCCGCTGAAAGCATTATTCCCTCGGAGAGCATTCTGAGGTAGTCCTCGTAGTCGGCCTTTATTCCGCTGCATATGCGCATCAATACGTCGTACAGGAAGGTTGAGCCTGCTCCCTGCCTCGTCGCACTTCCGACCTCCTCGTTGTCGAAAATACAGCATATGCTTATATGCTTCTTTTTGTCTCCCTCAAGGAAGCCTGTAAGGGTGCTGTAGGCGCACTGCAGATCGTCAAGCTTCGGGGATGATACGAATTCCTCATCCGCTCCCCATATGCTTCCCTTGCAGCGATTGTAAAGGTAAAGGTCATGGCTTAAAATATCCTCCTCCTTTACCCCCGCACTCTCAGCGATGAGCTTCATGAATCTTCCCTTCTCGCCTCCTGCGGCAAAAAGAGGAAGCATATCGGTCTGAGGATCGAACTTATATCCGTCATTTACATTTCTGTTCATGTGTATAGCCACGTTGGGGATGATAAGGAGATCCCTGTCTACATTTACCTTGATCTCTTTTATCGCGGCTCCTGAGTGCTCTCCGCCCTCATTATCCGCCTTTACAAAAATACGTCCCGCCACTGAAAGAGGCCTGTCGAGCCAGGGGGAGCATATCATTCCTCCGTATTTTTCCGTGTTGAGCTTTATATATTTGCTCTCCACGGAGATCTCAGGATTCTCCTTTATCTTAAAGGTAGGCGAGTCAGAGTGTGCCGCTGTTATCCTTACCGAAAGCTCAGGATCCTTCGGAATATAGAAGGCTATTATCGATGAGCTGTTTCTTGTGACATAATATCCTCCCTCGGAAAGCTCCCATCTGTCCTTTTCCTTAAGCTCCTTAAAGCCCTTTTCCCTAAGCCTTCTAGCCGCCTCGTCGATTGCATGAAAGCAGCTGGGGCTGTTCTCTATAAAGCTTAAAAGATCCTTAGTTGTCTCCTTGTACATGTTTTTCCTCCGTTAAGTCGTCATTTTCAGAAAATAATATATCAATATGCATATAAAACTATGCCTATAGCTTATATAAGTTATTATATCAAAAAATTGTTTTTTATAGCTATATAATATATGCCGTTTATATATCATATATTTTGATATGCATTTGTGCAAGCAAGCCGGTTTGTTTAAGTCCTACATTACCTCATACAGGCGTATTGCAGCCCCAAGCTCTATCAGCTTTCCTTCCCTGTCAAGGCTGCATCCGAGCGTCGACTCTATCTTTTTTATTCTGTAAAAAAGCGTATTTCTGTGCAGATAGAGCTCCTTTGCTAAAAAATCCGAAATTTCAGACATAAAAAAGGTGAAAATCCGCATTGCCTGAACATTTTGGCAGTGCGAATCTTCACCTTATCTTTCGGTCGTTCTTATATTATAGTTATAATTATGCTTGGTTACATTTATACAAGACGCTTATATACTTAATCACTTTTTAAATCTCTCCACGCACCTCTTTGCAAGAACCTTCATAGGATCCACATAGTAGCTTTCGGAAAGTCCAAGTTCCTTTCTCACTACCGAGAGCTCGGTGCATGCGAGTATCGCGCCTTCACAGCCTGAAGCCCTGCAGAAGCCTTCTATACTATCCCACAGCTTCCTGTCTGCAGGCTTGTTCTGCTTTATAAGCCCGTATATAGTCTCCATAACTGCGGCCTGTGTTTTTTCATCAGGGGCAAAAGGGATTATGCCGTGTTTTTCCAGTTCCTTCTGATAGAGTCCCGTCTTTATGGTGCCGTCTGTGGCAAGTATCGCCACCTTCTTCCCTGAAAATTTCTTTTCCATTTCCAGAGCGGTCTCTCTTATCATATGTATAAACGGAATGCCGACCTCATTTTCTATCATATCAACGAAATAGTGAGCTGTATTGCAGGTCACCGCAAGAGCTGTACATCCGTTTTCCTCAAGCTTCCTCGCATCCCTTAAAAGCCTGTCTCTTACCTCTGCAGTCTCTCCTGAGAGTATGGCCTTTGTCCTGTCGGGCATAGCGGCGTCGCTCAGGATAAGCATATTTATATTGTTCTGGTCACAGTCCGCGTCTGTTATCTCGGTTACCATCTCGTAAAACAGCATGGTTGCAAGGGGCCCCATGCCGCCTATCACTCCCAGCATTTTAAATCTCTCCTTTGTGAAGCAACGCGTTTATGCGCTCCTCGTCAAGATTTTTAATGACCTCTGCCGCCATAGATACTGTCGCCTCAATATCCTCAGCCGCGCAGAAGTTGTAATGAGTATGGACATAGCGTGAGGGAATTCCGAGTACAAGGGTGGGAACAGCCTTTCCTGTAAGGCTTATAACTCCCGCGTCTGTTCCGCCTCCGCGGCGAACAGCGTCCTGATACTTGATTCCGTACTTCTTTCCTATCTCATGAGCATACTTCATAAATGCGGGGCTTGATACATAGCTTGAGTCCATATGTCTTATCTGGGTTCCCGCCTTAAGGCTGCACTGAGCTATCCCTGCACGGAAGTAAAAGTCATCCGCAGGCGAGCCCTCAAATACGATAGCAAGATCGGGAAGGACCTCCTGAGCTGTTACCTTTGCGCCTCTGGTGCCTACCTCCTCCTGTGAAGCAAAAGCTCCCACAACATCCACACAGAGCTTCTCGCCTACAAGCCTCTTCATGGTCTCAAGTATGCTCACGCATCCGAGACGGTTGTCAAAGGCCTTGCCGTAGCATATTCCATGCTCCTCGTCATACTCGAACCTTACATCAGGCATAACGGGATCTCCTACAGCTATGCCATAGTCCTCCATGACCTCCTGTCTGCTTGAGGCTCCCACGTCTATCCTTATACTCTCTATCTCAAGGGAATCGTCCGCTCTCTGAGCCGCTGTAAGGAAGTGTATAGGCTTTGAGGTGGTTATACCCCTTATCTTCTTTCCGCTCTCCGTCCTTACTATTACAGAGTGAGCGGGAATGTTTGTATTGTGTATTCCTCCGAGGCATATGATATCAAGAAGTCCGTTCTCCTCAATATTCTGGACCATAAATCCCACCTCGTCGCTGTGAGCGTCCAGCATGAAAACCGGGCGTCCGCTCCTTTTCTTCTCTCTGGAAGCCTTAAGCATCTCTTCGCTCAAATAAGCGTAAACATTATGCATGGCATCGTTTCTTAAAAACAGGCCCTCTGAATGCTTTTTGATGGCTGAAACTACCTCCTCCTCAAAGCCGCTGGGTCCGAAGGCGTTTGTCAAATCCTCCACTGTCTTTAAATCGATCTTTAAGTCTGCCATCTCTGAATTTACCTCCTGACTGCTTTACCTTAAATATGATCTGAAGCATTAACTATAATACCACAAAATTCGATTTAGTATACCATAAATGAATGAGCTGTAACGATATCCTTCCAGTTATTGCTTACAACTCTGTTTGTGGCCTCGTCCACTCTCTCCGCTCCGGGGAAAAATGACATCTGATATGCTTTCTTAAGGTCCTTGTAGTTCACAACATACTCGAAGCTCTCGGGAAGCTCTGTTTTGCATTTGGAAAAGTCGCAGGACAGTGCCTCCTTTACTCTTTTCCTAAGGAGTTCCTTTCCCGCCTCCGGACTCATATTTATGGTGCAGGCTCCCACACCTTTCTTTACGGCAGCTGTGGTGATGGAGGGGACCATTTCCTTTGCCAATCCGCATATAGCCTCATCGCCTGAAATGAATACGGCGGGCACCCCAAAAAGTGCCGCCGTATATGTGTTGAGCATAAATTCGCTCATGAGCTTTCCGTTAAGATAAATATGATTGCTGTTTCCCGTGGAGGTATGGCTTATGGGATTTCCTGAGCATCCTGCGGGAGAGTGATATCCCACATAGAGCACAGCGTCAAAGCTTTCATCGATTCCGAACATCATGTTATAAGGATGTCCGCTCTTTCCTCTTATGAGTTTTACTTCCTTCGGTAATGCCGTAAAATCTATATTTGTGGCATCCCCATGTCCGTCCTTTACAACTATCTCGTCGGCTCCCGCCTCAAGGCAGGCTGCACATACAGCCGCAACCTCCTCGGTCATTTCACGTGCAAATTGCTGATATACCGCCTCGTTCTTATGTGTCTCCGCGCTCAGAGTGGTACCGACACACCCCTCAATATCAGCACTGATAAACAGCTTCATCTTTATGCCTCCTTAGCTCCTTCATTATTATTTTCTTCTTGAGCTTTTTCAGTCTTTCCGTTTACCGCAGGGTTCTCCTTGTCATAAAGGTGGCAGTATACGAAATGGTCATCTCCCACCTGATACTTCTTAGGAGCCTCCTTCTTGCATATCTCCATGCACTTCGGGCATCTTGTGTGGAACTTGCAGCCTGAAGGAGGATTTATAGCAGAAGGTATATTTCCCTCAAGGATGATCCTGTCCTTCTTGACATTGGGATCGGGAATTGGCACAGCCGAAAGCAATGCCTGAGTGTAGGGATGCATGGGATTCTTGTAAAGATTGTCCTTGTTTGCCTCCTCCACAAAGTTTCCGAGATACATAACGCCGATCCTGTCGCTTATGTGCTCTACGACGCTCAAGTCGTGAGCTATGAATATATAGGTAAGGTTGTACTCCTTTTTGAGCTTTGACATCAGGTTAAGGACCTGAGACTGAATGGAAACATCAAGCGCCGATACAGGCTCGTCCGCAACTATAAGCTCGGGGCGCACAGCAAGGGCTCTCGCTATTCCTATCCTCTGTCTCTGTCCTCCCGAGAACTCGTGAGGATAACGTCTTGCATGGTAGTCATCCATTCCGACCTCTCTCAAAAGGCGTACCACCATATCATCGATCTCCTTCTTGTCCTTGGCAAGTCCGTGAACGATAATAGGCTCTGCAAGAATGTCCCTTACAGACATTCTGGGGTTCAGAGAAGCATAGGGATCCTGGAATACCATCTGAACCTTTTTCCTTATCTTTCTCATCTGCTTGCTGTCATAGCTCTGGATCTCCTCGCCGTCAAGTATTATCTTTCCGTCGGTTGGCTCTATGAGCTTGCAGATGGCTTTTCCGAGAGTGGATTTTCCGCAGCCGGACTCTCCGACTATTCCGAATACCTCTCCCCTTTTAACCTCAAAGTCTACCCCGTCTACAGCCTTGACAAAGATCTTTTTCTCAAGAAAACCTCCTGAGACAGGATAATACTGCTTTAAACCTTCAACTTTTAACAAATCTTCCGCCATATTCGTCCTCCCCTAATTTTCGCAGCGCCAGCATCTGCTCAGATGATCGTTTCCGAGATCAAAGAAGCCGGGCTCCTCTTCTCTGCATCGATCTGTCGCATAGGGACATCTCGGTGCGAACTTGCATCCCTTGGGCATGTATTTGGGGTTCGGAACATTTCCGGGAATGGAGGCGAGTTCCTCCACGTGCTGTCCGAGCTTGGGGATAGAATTCAAAAGCCCCTCTGTATAAGGATGCGCTGTCCTGTCGAATATATCAAAGACATTACCCTTCTCAACCACACGTCCGCAGTACATAACTACTACGTCATCACAGGTCTCCGCCACAACTCCGAGGTCGTGGGTGATAAAGATGATGGAAGTTCCTATCTCCTCCTTAAGGTGGTTCATAAGGTCTATTATCTGAGCCTGTATAGTAACGTCAAGAGCTGTCGTGGGCTCGTCCGCAATAAGTATCTTGGGATTGCACACAAGTGCCATTGCTATCATTACTCTCTGACGCTGTCCGCCGGAGAGCTGGAAGGGATACTCATCCACCATGCGCTCCGCTCTGGGAAGGCCTGTCTTTTTGAGCATCTCGATAGTCATGGCTCTTGCCTCTTCCTTGGTCTTATCCTGATGCATGCGTATAGCCTCTACTATCTGGTCTCCTATCTTCATGACAGGATTAAGGCTTGTCATGGGCTCCTGGAAGATCATGGAGATCTGATTTCCTCTGATCTTTCTTCTCTCCTCATCGCTAAGATGAGTTATATCTTTTCCGTCAAGAAGGATCTCCCCTTCCACTACCTTTCCCGTAGTTCCCATGAGAAGTCCCATTACAGAGAGAGCTGTAACAGATTTTCCGCTTCCCGACTCTCCGACTATTCCGAGGGTAGAGCCTTCCTTGAGCTCTATATCAACACCGTCAACCGACTTTACGACAGCATCATCTGTAAAGAAGTAGGTGTGCATGTTTTTGATTTCAAGAATATTTTTTCTCGTATCCATATTTCATCCCCCTATCAATCTGTCAGCTTCGGGTCAAGGGCATCTCTGAGTCCATCGCCCAAAAGGTTGAAGCAGAGAACTGTAAAGAAGATAGCAAGTCCCGGGAACAAGGTGATATGCCAGCTGGTCATCATATAAGTACGGCCGTTGCTTAAGAGAAGTCCCCACTCGGGTGTGGGAGGCTGAGCGCCCATTCCGAGGAAGCTAAGGCTTGATGCTGTAAGTATAGATGTACCGATAGACATAGTATACTGAACTATAATATTGGGGATAGCGCCGGGAAGGATGTGTCTGAAAAGTATCCTTGCATCGCTGTCTCCGATGTTCCTTGCAGCCTGAACAAAGACATTACCCTTGGTGGCAAGTGTGGTGCTTCGAACAAGTCTTGCAAAGGTAGGTGTGCTGAATACCGCAACCGCGATAACGACGTTTGTCATTCCGCTTCCGAGGATAGCGATGATAGCTATCGCAAGGATGATTCCGGGGAAGGCGAAAAGCACGTCGCAGATACGCATGATACATGAATCAAGGAAGCCTCCGTAGTATCCACCGAGAAGTCCCAGTACAGTTCCGCATATAGCGGCGATACTTACAGAGAAAAGGCCTACGCTTAAGGATATCCTTGTTCCGCATATGATTCTTGAGAACAGGTCTCTTCCGAATTCGTCTGTTCCGAACCAGTGTGCGGCGCTGGGGCCCTGCATGATAGCTGTGTAATCATACTCGTTTATGCCGTAGGGCGCTATCTGATAGCTTATAAAGGACAAGATAACGAGAAGGATTATGAAGCACAGAGCAACTATAGCAGTCTTCTGCTTTTTAAATTTTCTGACAAAGTCCTTAAACGGTGTATTCACATCCGTTTTTTCATTTAAAACTTTTTCTTTAGCCATATCAGTGCTCCTCCTTCCTTAGCTCAGTTTTATCTCCGGGTTAAGCAGAGCATAGAGTATGTCCACCACCAGGTTGATTACTATAAAGTGCAGTGAGAAAATAAGTATCAGTGACTGAATAGCATTGTAGTCTCTGTAGTTTACGGACTCGACAAGGAGTGAGCCGAGACCGGGGAATGCGAATACAGACTCTGTTACTACGGAACCTCCAAGGAGGAAACCGAACTGCAGTCCTACTACCGTTACAACGGAGATCATAGCGTTTCTGAAGGCATGCTTCCATATAACGGTCTTTTCCTTGAGTCCCTTTGCTCTCGCGGTACGGATATAATCCTCCTTCATTACCTCTATTATGGAGGATCTTGTAAATCTCGCTATGATAGCGGCAATACTTGTTCCAAGGGCGATTCCCGGAAGTATAAAGCTCTTCCACGAGTCGGCGCCCGTAGTCGGGAACCAGTTCAGGTTCACGGCAAATACCATTATCAACAGGAAGCCTATCCAGAAGGATGGCATTGATATACCCGATATTGCTATGGTCATTCCGGTATAATCCTGCCACTTGGAGCGGTGCTTTCCTGACCAAACTCCAAGAAGTACTCCCACTATAACGCTCCATACAAGGCTGAATACTGTAAGCTTTACTGTGTTCATGTAGCGGAGGCTCACCTCGTAAGCTACGGGGCGCTTTGTCCTTAATGAATCACCTAAATCTCCATGTAAAAGTCCTGTTACATAATCCACATACTGCTGCGGAATCGGATCGTTAAGGCCCAACTCCTCCCTGATGACCTCAACATCTTCAAGAGTAGCCTGAGGTCCCGCCACAAGTCTTGCGGGATCTCCGGGTATCATACGTACGAAGAAGAAGACGAAGGTCACTACGATTATCAGGGTAGGAATAACGCCTATTACTCTCTTAACAATATATCTAAGCATTAATTATTCTCCCTTATTTACCAATCAATATTAAATTGGCTTGGCAGCTTTTAAGTCGCCGCCAAGCCAATCATGTTAACGCTTGTCGTACCTTGCTACAAAATTACTGAAGCATTCTTGCATTTCTGACATTCAGACAGTTGTCAGGGAATACCTTAACATTGGCGATCTTGTTTGATGTTGCCCATGTGTTGTAGTCATTTGCAAGGCATACCATCGGGCAGTCCTCCCAGATAATATCCTGAGCCTCAGCATACTTCTCGGCTCTTATGCTCTCGTCTGCAGTCTTAAGAGCCTCGTAGAGAAGATTGTCAAATTCCTCATTCTCATAGTAGCAGATATTGTAGCTCATAGGCGGCTCCGACTCGGTAGCAAGAAGAGGCCTTATAGCCCAGTCCGCATCACCTGTTGATGAAGACCATCCGATGATGTAAAGCTCAACCTCAGCCTCTGATCCGGGTCCGCTTACGTTCTCTACAGTATCATTAACTACCGCACTCTCAAGAGAGTTGATATTCATTTTGATTCCTACCTGAGCAAGCTGCTGCTGAAGGAACTCGGCCTGCTTAAGGTTTGCTGTTGTACTTGCACAGATAAGTGTTGTCTCAAATCCGTCGGGATAACCTGCCTCTGCAAGGAGCTCCTTAGCCTTCTCGGGATCATAGGGATAAGGATCATTTGCCTTATAGTGCTGTGTAGCAGGTCCCATAATGGATGTTGCTACTGATGAAAGTCCGTTCTTTACAACTGCGATATATGCGTCCTTATTGATAGCATAGTTCATAGCCTGACGTACTCTTACATCGTTATAGGGAGCCTTCTGATTGTTCATGAAGAGATAACGAACAACTATTCCTTCCTCGGCGCCTACATAAAGGTTTGAGTCCTCAGCCATGGTAGCCATGCTCTCTGTGGGAACAGGCCAGATGAAGTCAGCATCTCCCGCCTGAAGCATAGCAACACGTGTGGCATTCTCCGCAACGGGCTTGAAGGTAATACTCTTAAATCCCGCATCAGGCTCTGCAAGAGCTGTTCCTCCGCAAATTTCGGGGTCATATCCCCACCAATCCTTGTTGAGTTCAACTGTAGCGTGGTCACCTGCCACCCACTCAACGAAGGTGTACTGTCCGGTACCTACAGGGTTCTCGGCGCAGGCTTCATTTCCCTGTGCGATGACCTCAGGGCTCATAAGCACGCATGCAGGATGTGCAAGAGTAGCTATGAACGCACCGAAGGGCTCCTGAAGATGAACCTTTACTGTGTAATCGTCAACGATCTCTGTATTGTCGATAACGTTACAGAGAAGTGTAGTTCTCTTAAGTCCGAGATTCTCATCTCCCCAACGATCAAGGTTTGCCTTTGCAGCCTCGGCGTTAAAGGGTGTGCCGTCAGTGAAGCTTATTCCCTGTCTTAAATGAAGTGTATACTCTGTAGCATCCTCGTTAGCCTCGTAGCTCTCCGCAAGCATGGGGATTATCTCCATCTCATCGTCAAATCCGAAGAAGCCGTCCATGATAAGTCTCTGAATTCCGCCTGAAAGAGTATCAGAGGTATCCATGGGATCCATAGTAGTAAAGTCAACATTCATTGCTCCTACTACATCGGTTTCCTGAGATACAGACTCGCCCTCGGGAACCACGATCTCCTCGGGAGATACAGGAAGCGCTGCAGCTGTATCACCTGATTCCGCAGCTGCGTCTCCGCCTGCTGCAGTCGTAGCTTCAGCATCAGCACTTGTGTCGGATGAATTTCCGCCGCCTCCGCAGCCTGCAAGTGACAAAGCCATAGCTCCGACTAAGGCAAGAGCTGTCAGCTTTTTCAAGTTCTTTTTCATAATTACTGCCCTCCTTATATATTTTGGGTCATTGCATCGCTAAAGTGTATGCAGGAAAAATTAATATCCCTTTTTTGGGAATAATTGTTGATTATTATCTTATACGTATGGATATCTGTCAACATTTTTTACAAATTCGCCCCTGATATGACAAAAAATAAAGTCTTCCATAATTTTTTTTCATGGAAGACTTTACCGAATCATTATAGATTATCCCAATATTTTCTTTTATAGCTATAGCATTTTGTTATAATTCAAATTCATATATTAATTCATATCCAAGCTGTATTTTATACCATTTCCTCAGGCTTGAACACCTCATCAAATCGCTTCTCATCAAGAAATCCGAGGCTTACACAGGCATCTTTTAAGCTTGTGTTTTCAGCATAGGCCTTCTTTGCGACCTTTGCGGCGTTCTCATAGCCTATGTAGGGATTAAGGCAGGTCACGAGCATCAGCGAATTATGAAGGTTGTGATGCATCTTTTCCTTGTCAGCCTTTATTCCGGACGCGCAGTTTTTGTTGAAAGAATTTATACTGTCGGCAAGGAGACGCACGGACTGAAGATAATTATATATTATTACGGGCATGAACACGTTGAGCTCGAAATTTCCCTGAGAGGCGGCAAAGCCTACCGCCGCATCATTTCCCATTACCTGTACGGCTACCATGGTAACGGCCTCGCACTGGGTGGGATTTACCTTTCCGGGCATTATGGATGAGCCGGGCTCGTTTGCGGGGATGGTTATCTCTCCGAGGCCAAGTCTGGGACCGCTTGCAAGCCATCTCACATCATTTGCTATCTTCATCATGTTTGCCGCAAGAGCCTTTAATGCTCCGTGTCCGAAGCAGAGGGCATCCTTTGAGGTGAGAGCATGGAACTTATTCTCATCGCTGACAAATTCGGATCCTGTAAGCTCCGATACTGTCTTTGCCACCGCCTCCGAAAATCCCTTGGGGCAGTTGAGTCCCGTTCCCACAGCAGTGCCGCCTAATGCAAGCTTTGAAAGGGGAGACATTGATGCCTCTATCTCATACAGATTATTTATGAGCATGTATCTCCAACCGCTTATCTCCTGGGAAAATGCTATGGGGGTGGCATCCTGAAGATGTGTCCTTCCGCTCTTTATTATTCCCTGATTTTCATCCTCAAGCCTTTTAAAGGTCTCTATGAGAGAGTTTATAGCAGGGATAAGTCTTTCCTTTGTCTCTGTGACCGCAGCTATGTGCATCGCTGTGGGGAAGGTGTCGTTAGAGGACTGGGACATATTTACATCGTCATTGGGATGGAGGAGCTTCTTTCCCGCTATCTCATTTCCTCTGTTTGCTATGACTTCGTTCACATTCATATTTGACTGGGTGCCGGAGCCTGTCTGCCATACCACAAGGGGGAAATTGTCCCAAAGCTTTCCCTCATATATCTCGTCGCATACCTTCTTTATGGTCTCACACTTCTCATCGGAGAGCCTTCCGAGGCTGTTGTTTGTAATGGCCGCCGCCTTTTTCAACACTGAAAAGGCCTTTATGACCTCCTTAGGCATAGTCTCCGTACCTATAACAAAATTCTCATGAGAGCGCTCTGTCTGTGCTCCCCAGTATGCGTTTGCGGGGACCTTCATCTCTCCCATGGAATCATGCTCTATTCTGTATTCCATCTCTGTATTCTCCATCAGATGTTTTTGCAGATACCCTGCTCCTTTGCAACCTTCATGACACTCTCTGATACAACCTTTGCCACCCTCTCGTCAAAGGCATCGGGGATGATGTACTCGGGATTGAGCTCGCTCTCTGATACGAGGGATGCGATAGCCTTTGCAGCTGCCATCTTCATTTCCTCTGTTATTTTTGTAGCGTGAGCGTCAAGGGCTCCTCTGAATATTCCGGGGAATACAAGGACATTATTTATCTGGTTGGGGAAGTCGCTTCTTCCTGTAGCGATGACCTTTGCTCCCGCCTCCTTCGCATCCTCAGGCATGATCTCGGGAACGGGATTTGCCATTGCAAAGATTATAGCGTCCCTTGCCATTGAGCTTACCATCTCCTTTGTAAGGGTGTTGGGAGCTGAAACTCCGAGGAAGATATCCTTTCCCTTTATAACATCGGCAAGGCTTCCGTGCTCATTGTTCTTGTTGGTTATCTCGGCGATCTTCTCCTTGACGGGGTTCATGTTCTCTCTGCCCTTTACTATGGCACCTGTCCTGTCGCAGAGGATGACGTTTCCTATGCCGTAATTTATAAGAAGCTTTGAGATAGCCACTCCTGCAGCTCCCGCTCCGTTTATTACCACCTGAACGTCAGCGGCATCCTTTCCTACTATCTTTAATGCGTTTATTATACCTGCAAGGCATACTACAGCTGTTCCGTGCTGGTCGTCATGGAATACAGGGATGTCAAGCTCTGCCTTAAGTCTCTCCTCGATCTCAAAACATCTGGGAGCCGAGATATCCTCAAGGTTTATCCCTCCGAATGTCGGAGCTATCCTCTTTACTGTATCAACTATCTCGTCAACATTCTTTGTTGCAAGGCAGATGGGGAACGCATCCACATTTGCAAAGCTCTTAAAGAGTATTGCCTTTCCCTCCATAACAGGCATTCCGGCCTCAGGTCCGATGTCTCCGAGTCCCAAAACAGCTGTTCCGTCGGTAACTACCGCAACAAGGTTTCCCTTAGCTGTATATTTGTAAGCGTCATTCACATTCTCATGAATCTTCTTGCAGGGTTCCGCAACTCCGGGGGTATAGGCTGTGCTGAGATCGTCCTTTGTCTTTACTGATACCTTTGAATGTACCTCTATCTTTCCGTGATGCTCCTCATGCATGGCAAGGCTTGCCTTACTGTAATCCATTTTATCCACCTCTCGCTTGATTATTAATGATCTTATTCACAATTTCAGGCTCTGTATCAACCTGAAACCAACATAAATATTTTACAACATTATCAATATTTTTCCACAGCTTCGCTATAGCTTTCCTATGTGAAGCTATACCGTTTTTCTATAGCTTTTTGCAAAAATGACCGCTTATTATAACAATCCGTCAAGTCCCTTCTTGTCAAGGAGCTCCTCTCCTGATATTCCGGGCTCTGTCATTGAATAGGGGTCAAGGATTATGTTTAACTCCTCCTCTGTAAGTAGCTTGTCTCTTAAGATGAGCTCTCTTACGGAAGCCCCTGTCTTTATGGCCTCCTTTGCAACGATTGCAGCCCTCTCATATCCCACATGAGGGCAGATCGCTGTGATTATTCCCACGCTGTTAAGTACCTCGTTTCTGCATTTCTCCTCATTTGCTGTAATGCCTGTGATACAGTTGTCAACGAGGGTCCTTACAGCAAAGGAAAGTGTCTCTACAGACTGGAAGAGGTTATAGAAGATAATGGGTTCGAAGGCGTTAAGTTCAAGCTGTCCCGCCTCTGTAGCCATCGCTATGGTCATATCGTTTCCTATAATATTGAAGGCAACCTGATTTACCACCTCGGGGATAACGGGGTTTACCTTTCCGGGCATTATGGATGAGCCGTTCTGCTTTGCAGGAAGGTTTATCTCCCCTATTCCTGTTCTGGGGCCTGAGGACATAAGCCTCAAGTCGTTTGACATCTTTGAAAGGTTTATGGCGCAGGTCTTTACGGTTCCTGATACGGAAGCATAGCCGTCAAGGTTCTGGGTAGCGTCTATAAGGTCAAAGGACTGGATAAGGTCAAGGCCTGATACTAAAGCTATGTTCTGTACGACCTTTCTGAAATACTGTACGTCAGCGTTAAGACCTGTTCCTACAGCTGTTCCTCCTATGTTTAAGGCTCCCATCTCATGCATGGCATTGTCGAAACGCCTTATGTCTCTCTGAATGGCTGTTCCGTAAGCGTGGAACTCCTGTCCGAGTCTTATGGGAACGGCGTCCTGAAGCTGAGTTCTTCCCATCTTTATTACAGAATCGAACTCCTCGCTCTTCTTCATGAGTGCATCATAAAGCCTCTCAAGCTGTACTCTCGCCTTCTGAAGGAGCTTCATTGCAGTCATCCTTCCGCATGAAGGGAATACGTCGTTTGTGGACTGTCCGTAGTTTACATGGTCATTGGGGTTTATTATGGAATAATCTCCCTTTTGTCCACCCAGTATCTCTATGGCACGGTTTGCTATTACCTCATTTGCATTCATGTTAAGTGAGGTTCCCGCTCCGCCCTGGATAGGGTCTACTATGAACTGATCGTGAAGCTTACCCTCTATGATCTCCTCACATGCCTTTACAATAGCCTCTGCCTTCTTTTTCTCAAGTCTTCCTACCTCAAAGTTTGTGATGGCGGCAGCCTTCTTTATCTGAGCTATGCTCACTATCATCTCAGGGTGCATCGTAAGTCCCGTAATATAGAAGTTCTCCGATGCCCTCAAGGTCTGTACACCGTAATAGGCGTCTATGGGCACCTGCTTCTCTCCTATAGAGTCATGCTCCACTCTGAATTTCTTTGTTGTCTCCTCACTCATTTTTCGTAATACTCTCCTCTTAAAATATTTTGCATTTGCATTTAGCATTTCATATTGCCTTAATTATAGAATTAGTCTAAGATTGTTTCAAATATATATATTCGTATATCAGTTATAGATAAACGTCTATAGGTAAAAGACTTAAAAAGGTGGTAAAAGCTTTGTTTGAAGGAAAAAATTACGTTTATGAAGTGTACAAGACAAGAAGCTTTTCGAGAGCTGCGGAAAATTTGTATATTACTCAGCCCTCCTTAAGCGCTGTCATAAAGAAGATAGAAAAAAAGATAGGGGCCCCTATTTTTGACAGAAGCACAAGCCCTCTGCAGCTTACAGAATGCGGTGAGAAATACATACACTGCATAGAAAAGCTCATGGACATGGAAAACGAATTCAGCAACTACTTGAATGACCTTGAGGGCCTTAACACAGGGCATCTCTCAATAGGAGGAACGAACCTTTTTTCCTCCTATATCCTCCCTCCCCTCCTTGCGGATTTTATGAAGAAATACCCGAAAGTAGAGGTCAACATGGTGGAGTCCAACACAAAAATGCTTGAAAGACTCCTTTTTTCCGGAAATCTTGACCTTGTAATAGATAATTACCCCTTCCCGAAAAATATATATGAGCGTCATCTTTTTCGCACGGAGCATCTTCTTATAGCCGTTCCCCGCACCATGCTGGGAGAAAAAGAGGAGGCGCTTAAGGACATAATATTGACTGCAGACGACATACGGCACGACAGGCATCTTGGTGAGTCATCCGGGCCCCTTTGCCTTTCTGTATTTAAGGATGCTCCCTTCCTTCTCCTGCGCCCCGGAAACGACACAAGAGAGCGCTCGGATATACTTTTGTCAAAAGCGGGGATACACCACCCCAAAGTGCTTTTAAAGCTTGACCAGCAGATAACAGCCTATCATATAGCCTGCTACGGCATGGGTATAGCCTTTGTCACGGATACTTTAATAAAAAATGTGCCCTCAGACAAAAGAATAGTTTTCTTTAAGCCTGAAGGCACGGATAATCAGCGAAATATTTACTTTTATTACAAGAAAAGCCGTTACATGACAAGGGCAATGGAGGAGTTTTTGAAGAGTCTCTAATATCCCCACAGGTATCCCGCAAGGCCTATCACGGCAGGCATGGTGGCTATGGAAAAGACAGTGCTTAAAACTATGCTCTTTACAGACTGAGGATAGTCCTTTCCATGTATCTGAGCAAATACAGCCACATTTATCCCAACAGGTGCGGATGCTCCCATAAGCACGGCAAGCTTTGCCGTGACTGATGCGGGAAAGGGCGTCATCAATATTATTGTAAGGAGCGGTATGACCACAAGCCTCATGAGGCAGCTCAGATACACAGTCTTATCTGTGAACATTTCGGAAAGCCTTGTCTGAGCAAGGTAGCTTCCGAGACATAGCATTGCGAGGGGCGCATTTGCCGCACCTATCATATCCAGGCTTCCCGTCACCATCTCGGGAAGCTCCACAGGCAGGATAAATATTATTATTCCCAGAGCCATGGCAAGAAGTACAGGGTTTAAAAGCACCTTTTTCGGAGATACAGTGCTTTTATCCTTCGTGATCACGTACACTCCGTAGGTCCACTGAAGTATGTTCATGAGTCCTACCAAGGGTGCCGCATAAAAAACAGCCTCGCTTCCCAATACCGCCTCCACAAGGGGTATGGACATAAAGCCCGCATTTGAAAATGATGTCCCGAAGTTTTCTATGGGACTCTTTTTAAATACAAGGGCTGACACCGCCATAGCAAGGATAAGGGAAGCTGCGGCAAGCAGAAAGGCCCATGCAAACATCAAAAGCCTCTCTCTTGAGTAATCGGCAAGGCATGACTTTATCACGACTGCAGGGATAACTATATATATGAGTATATTTCCCATATCCTTGCTCCCTTTTTCTGTTATTTTCCCCGCTTTGAACATGAACATTCCCAAAAGCATGAGAATGAACATCATTCCTATCCTCTTAAAAAGAACAGACGCAATAAGCATATTTTCTCCTTTACTTTAAGCATCAGCTACCCGGTACGGGTTTCTCGAAGGATGGCAGAAAAAGTATATTACCTGCCTGTCATGAACGAGCTCCTTTACAAACCTGAGAGCCTTTTCAAGCTTTCCCTCATCAAGGTTTACGAAGGGATCATCCAGTATTATAAAGGGCTTTTCTTCCTTATACATAACGCTTATGAGTGCAAGCCTCGTACAGATGTTCACAAGGTCTCCGTAGCCTCTGCTCAAGTACTCACTCCTTCTGCGCCTGCCCCCTCCCTCAACCTCGACCTTAAGATCAGAGTCCAACATAAATCTCATATCCCCGTCATCAAGGAGGGAGAGGTAATATTCAAAGGCCTTTCTCATATCGTGCATGTAGGAGGTTGAGAGCCTGTCCTTTGCTTCTGATAAAAGCTCCATGGTCTTTGTGATAAGCTCATATTTTTTCTCATAGGCCTCCGCCCTTTCGCAGAGCTCCTTGTACTCGTTTTCAAGCTCGGGTCTTGCGTCAGCCTTCTCGGACTCCGAAAGGAGCCTGCTGTCACACTCTTTCATTCTTTGTTTTACACCCGAGAGCTCCTTTGAAAGACTGTTCATTTTATTTTGAAGCTCTTCTATGCTGTACTCGGCATCAATTCCATTCTTATCCTCGCCCTCACCGGTGTCTTGCCTCTTAAGCTCTTCGAGATAAGCCATATCATTATCCCGCAAAAAGTCGAAAAGCTCTGTCCTTGCCTTTTCCAAGGATCTTTCCCTCTCTTCATAAAGACCTTTTTCCACCCTTATCCTGCTTATGAGCTCTCTCGGGCTTTCCTTCCTTTCGTCAGCCTCTCTCTTACAGTAAAGGTCAAGGAGACCGTCAAGCTTTCCTTTGTATTCGTTCCTTAATGCATTAAGCCTTGAGAAGCCTTCCTTGTCTCTCTCCATATCGTTAAATGCATTCCTGAACTTGTCTATAGCCTTTATAAGATCTGCGCCATGTCCTCCGGGACGTGCTTTTGCGTATTTTTTTTCAAAGACGTCTATCACATTTTTTGATGCTGTAAGCCTTCCTCTTGCCTCTCTTTCAAGCTTTCTGTAGGAGCTTATCTTTCCCGCGAGAGACTCTCTTTTCATATCCTCTGACAGTCTGCGCTTTTTAAGTTCCTCCGCCTTGGCTTTGGCATTTCTGAAATTCTTTGCAAAACGCATACCCATTATCGCGCAGAATATTATCACTAAAAGCCACAGCAGAGCAAGGAAAAGCACAACGCTTCCAAAGCTTCCCGATGATCCGAATACCGCTAAGATCGCCACTATTCCCGCAAAGACTGCGGCTATCCCAAGCACAAAATAAAGCACAAGCTTTTTTTGAAGTGATCTCAGAACGTCACTGCCATCACTGTTAACGCTTTCATGCTTCTTTTTAAGACTCTCATACTCTGAGAGCTCCCTTTCCGATGGCTTTAAGGGATTATCAGCCGAGAGCAGCGCCTCCTCCTTTTCCACATCCGAAAGAGCCCTCATGTATTCGGACTCCTCTTCTTCCGAGGGAAAGCCTTCAGGAAGTATTTCTTTTATGCCCTCTACAGATCGTAAAAGCATATCCTCGCTTCCGTAATGCTTTTTAAGCTCATTAAGCCTCTGCTCTATTGAAGAGAGCTCCTTTTCCGTATCCTCAAGAGCCCTGATATCCTCTTCATTCGGTACCTTTCCGCCGCTGAAAAATGAAAGAGAAGCATCTATATCCTTTTTTCTTTCAGCGACTCTGTCATTTATAGAATTATACCTTTTAAGCTTCTCCGATGAGGCCGATTTCTTCACCTTCTCGGAGATATCCTCAAGTGAATCCTCAATGACCCGGCTCCTTTTCTCAAGACCTGTTTTCTCCTCCGAAAGCTCTTTACACACTTTTTCAGCTTCCTCGCATTCCTTTATGGCCCTAAGCTTTTCGTCGGCAAGGCGTTCTGTCCTTCTTATAAGCTTTTCCTCTCCGCCCTCCCGTAGTGGCTTAAGGCTTTTTGCAAGCTCCGAAAGCCTTCCGTAGGCGCTCTCAAAATTGTTGATGTCATCAGTATTATCTATCAGGTCACCAAGCTTTGCGTTTATACTGTCCTGCATGGCAGGGGCCTTTGCATCAAGGCTTATAAATATGCTTCTCTCAAAGGATTCCGCATCTATGCCGAATATCTCCTCACCGATATTTTCAGAATAATCCTCTGAGGTTTTTCCCGTGGCAATGTCTCTCAGCTCAAAAAAATCCTCATCCTTCTTTTTTCCGAAATACCTTGTGATCTCATATTCTTTCCCTGATATCGCAAAGACAAGACGCCCCCCGTAATTGCCCCCCTGCCATGGAAGGTACTTTTCTCTCTCGGTGAGCTCCTTCCTCTTTTTAGAGTACTCCATACCGTAAAACATGGCCTTTATAAAGACAGAAAGCGTTGTTTTTCCCTTACCGTTATCGTCCTCTATTATGTTAAGGCCCTCATTAAAAACAAAGCTTCGCTTTTCAAGTATACCAAAGCTTTCTATATAGCAGCTTTTTATTATCATAAATCGATCTCCCTGCCCCTTAAGGCCTTAAGGCCCATAAGGATAATCTCCCTTTTGTCCTCTTCCCGGATGCGCTTTTCCTTTACCAGCCTTATAAATTCACCCTTAAGGGATATATCATTTTCGTAGTCCTCATATTTTATACTGAGCTTGGTATCATCGCAGAGCTTAAGGAAATAAAACCTTTTTTCAAATTTCTCGGTCAGATATTCCACGTCAATATCCGTATTTTCTTCTGTTTCTCCGGAAATAATAACCTTTACCAAATCTTTTTCAGGTATATCCTTGATTTTATCACAAATCAGCCCTTCGAGCTCATCCTCAGAATAATACTCCCCCGAAAGCTTTATCGTCACCTCATGGAGAGCTCTCTTTGCAAAAGGAATAAATTCGCAGCTTATGTGCCTTTCATCCGAAGAAGCCTCATTCACATCAAGAAGTACAAATCCCTTCTCCCCGCACTCGTCAAAGCCTCTGCCCTCAAGGCAGCCGCTATAGCAATACATGCCTCTTTTGTCGAGTCTTGCATACTTGTATGAATGAATATGTCCTAAAGCGAGATAATCTATATTTTTGTTTTTTAAAAGTTTCAGGTTTATTATCCCGCCGTCCTTCTTTCCTGATGAATATCCTGATTCCTGCCCATGCATGACTACTATATTTATTTTCCTTGAGTCAAGCAGTAACCCACTGTAAAGCTTCTCCTCTCCTCCTTCGGGAAGCTCATCCGTAAAATCTCTTCCTGTCACGACTGTATTTCCGTATTCGTAGCTCTTCCAATCCTCGCTAAAAAGCTTCAGATTTTCAGGAAGCTCTTCTCCCTCAAGAAAGTCCCTGCTGTCATGATTGCCCTTTATATAGAGAAAGTCGATTTCGGGAGCGTTTTTTATTGCTGAAAGGACACGTCTTTTTATCCTCAGCTGCATATTTTCGGCGGTATCAAACAGATCTCCCGCTATTATTATAAGTCTTACCCCGTTCTCAACCCCATATTCGATCATTCTCGAGAATGTATCAAAAAGCTCAACCTTTCTCTGAGAGGCCCTTTGCCTGTCAAGATTGCTCTCCATCTTTGAGTCAAGATGAAGATCGGCGCAATGGATTATTTTCATTAAATGTACTCCTTAGCTGTATCCTTATAAAAAACATCTTTTATTTCATATGATTAAGTATATAATAAACTGTGGCTTTAAATGAATAGATTTAAAAAGAAATTTTGTATTTTTATAACTTTTAAGAGGTTGACATATATGAGCATAGATATCATTAAAAGAAAAATCGGTATGAACTCAAGTCTTCATGGCACTATCAAAAAAAGCAGTAGTAATAACAGCGGGCAAAATAACACTCATCTCTACAGCAACGCAAAGCTCCTTTCTCTGATGATTCCTCTTATATGCGAACAGATATTCACAGCCTTCATGGGAACGGCCGATTCAATGATGGTCAGCAATGTAAGTCCCGCAGCTATCTCAGCGGTATCTCTTGTGGATTCCATAAATGTGCTTTTTATACAGGCCTTTTATGCCCTTGCCTCAGGTGGAGCTATAGTCTGTGCGAACTATCTGGGCCAGGGACGAAAGGATAAGGCCGAGACCTCAGCAAATCAGCTGCTTTTCGTCATATTTTATATATCTGTATTTATCACGGCACTCTGTCTTATATGGAGAGCCCCTCTTTTAAGGCTAATCTTCGGCTCTGTGGAGGATGAGGTAATGGAAAATGCTCTCACATACTTTTTCTATACCTCCATGTCCTTTCCTTTTATCGCGCTATTTGACTCAGGCTCCTCTGTATTCAGGGCTCAGAATAACAGCCGTCTCCCCATGACTGTTACGATACTCACAAATATCATGAATATCATAGGAAATGCAATACTGATATGGGGCTTCGGTCTGGGTGTCGCAGGTGCCGCTATATCCACTCTTCTCTCACGTATAACGGCAGCCTTGGCTGTACTCCTTTTCTTGAGGAGAAAGACAGGTCATATAGTAATAGGCAACTTCCTTTTCCTTAAGCCTCAGATAAGGCTGATAAAAAACATACTCAGAATAGGAATACCCTCAGGTATAGAAAACGGCATGTTCCAGTTCGGAAAGCTTGCCATTCAGTCAACAGTCTCCACCCTCGGAACTATGGCCATAGCAGCTCAGGCTATGACAAATATCCTGGAAAACTTCAACGGCATAGCAGCCATGGGCATAGGAATAGGAATGATGACTGTAGTAGGACAATGCCTCGGCGCAGGCAGGCCCGATGAAGCAAAGTACTATATAAAAAAGCTCAGCATCATAGCCGAGCTTGTGATTATAGGAAGCTGTCTTATCATATTTGCCCTCACAGGTCCCATAACCGTGATCGCAGGAATGGAACCTGAGAGTGCGTCTATGTGTATCTTTATGATGAGCACAATTACAATAGTAAAGCCTATATCCTGGACGGCATCCTTTATCCCCGCCTACGGAATGAGGGCCGCAGGTGACGTGAGGTTTTCCATGATACTCTCCTGCATCTCCATGTGGCTCTGCCGTGTGAGCCTATGCATATTCCTCATAAGAGTCATGGGCTTCGGTCCCATAGCTGTCTGGATAGGAATGTTCACCGACTGGACCGTAAGGGGAATCATCTTTATCATAAGGTTCAGGAGCGGAAGATGGCTTAATCATCGTGTTACCGGGTAAAAATATTGAATTTTTCAGCAGGAGCATCTATGACAGGACTTAAAAGAGGAACTGTAAAGCTTCTTCCTTATCAAGAAGAATGGGCGGAAAATGCGAAAAATACAATAGCTTTGCTGAGAAATATCTTGGGAGATACTGCGATTGACATTCAGCATATAGGCAGTACCGCTGTCCCTCATATCCATGCAAAGCCCATAATAGATATAGCTGTAGGTATCAGAAAGCCGGATGACATTATTCCTTACAGAGAGACCTTGAAAAAATAATTTTGTTTTTCGTGGAGAGGATATTCCCGGACAGCTGCTCCTTGTTGTCGGTGATTTTGAAAATGATATCCGTACCCATCATATTCATGTTGTCATGTGGAAAAAAAGTGAATGGAATAATTATATATGTTTTCGGGATTATCTGAATGCCTTCCCTGAAAAGGCCATGCTGTATGATGAATGCAAGCTAAAGCTTGCAATGCGTTTTCCCTATGACAGAAAAAGCTACACTTCAGGAAAGAATGAATTAATAAGTATATTTTTAAAAGAAGCAATTCAAAATTCGACATTCTGATATAACAGACCGCAGCCTGAAGCTATTTCAGTTTGAACATGGCCTTGGCTGCGGCATTTTTATATCGATTATAGCTTATGTATTATACTCCCGGCCCTCCCATAGGTCCCTCCACAGGGCCTGATGCTCCGGGGCCGCTCTGACTCTCTATAGGCCTAGGGCCATCGGGAGTTATGACAGCTGCACCTCCGTCATTCTGCGATCCGGATGTTTCAGTAGACACAGGCTCGCGGGGTCCTGTTGTCTCAGGCTCTTTTGCAGTCTCTGTGGGCCTTGTATGAGGACGTGACTGAGACTCGCTTTCAGGCTCATCAGCCTCATCTTCCTCACCATCCTGCTTTGACTCATCTCGGGAGTCATCCTCATTTTCAGAGTTCTCGGTACTCTCCGACTCATTCTCGCTGCCTTCTCCGCTTTCCTCAGTGCTCTCGTCTGTTGACTCCGATTCGCTTTCTGCTGTCTCGGATTCCGTAGGAGCTTCTGTCTGAGGAGCCTCTGTAGCAGCAGGTGTGTTGCTGCCGGTGTCCTTGTGAACTATTCCTCCGCCTGTTCCCGCCTCGGGAGCATTCTCTCCTGCGTCTGTAAGGCCTGTCACCTCGCCAATGTGGTCACTTATGCTCTTTACCTTTGAAGAAGGATTATAATTCTCTTCGCCGAAAAGTATCTGATGGAGAGTCACTACATTGCTCTCAAGGGTCGTGGGGACAACACAGTCAAGCTTTCCTATGTCCATAGTCTGTCTTGAGAAGGGGAAGCCTGTGGAATCTCCGATGTTATACTTGTCAATATTCCTTATAAGAGGAAGAAGGTCATCTATACCTATGCTTGTGGAAACCTCGGGAAGCACAGCCAATGCTGCATTTTTAAGTGTGTCAAAGTCCGCAGCCTTTGCCTTTTCAACGGCAAGGCCTATGACCTTTCTCTGCCTTGCTGTCCTGTTAAAGTCTGTATCCATAAGCCTTAATCTTCCATAGGCTACAGCCTGAACTCCGTCAAGATGATTCATACCCGCGCTTTTAAGCTGCACAGAGCCTATTCCCGTGGAGTTCACAGTCTCGGTTATAAATGCGTTTATATATGAAAACTCCGCATCGCTTATCTCAAGGTCGATACCTCCGAGGGCATTTATTCCCTTTGCGACAGCTGACCAGCTGAAGGTTATATAATCGTCGATCTTTATATCAAGGTTTTCCTCAAGAGCCTTTACAGCCTGTTCATGTCCGCCTCTCTCATAGGCGGCGTTTATCTTGTTGTAGTTACCGTCATCGTCTATCTTAAGATAGGTATCCCTGAATACAGATACGAGCTTCACGTCTCCGGAGCGCTTGTTGACGTTTACAATCATTATTACGTCCGAGCGGGTACCCTCCTCAAGCTCACCGTCTCTCGCATCAACTCCGAATACAGCAACAGTCCAGTTATTTCCCTGAATTATATTTTTCCCTACGATAAATACCGCAAATACAAGTATGAGACCGAGAATCACCTTTACAATGTTTTTCTTCTTTGAAGGCTTTTTGCGATGTCCCTTATTTGCTAAAGTGCCTTCCTCCTCGTAGTCATCATAGTTATCATCATAATCGTCCCCATACCCGTCATCATAGTCATCGCCATATTCATCTGTGCGATCATCATAATCTTCCACGTAGTCGTCGTCATAAATATCATCGAATTCTTCCGAGTAATCGTCAGCGTATCTTCTGCTGCGGACTCCTGAATACATGCCGCTCTTTTTTCCTGTACGGGCAGACCTGTTTTCACCATATCGGGCGGATCTTGAGGGTCTCCTTCTCTCCTCCTGATATTCATCGGAATCAGTATGTCTCTGCCTTCTTTCAGAATAATCGTCCGGAGCGGAACGCCTTATTCTTTTTTCCGAATAGTCAGCATAGTCATCCGCAGTGGAACGCCTTACTTTTTTTCTCGGATAGTCATCAGGTGCAAAACGTCTCTGCTTTCTTCCTGTCCTATCGTCCGGAGCAGAGCGTCTTTGCTTTCGCACAGGATATTCATCCGGTGCGGAGCGCCTTACTCTTCTTCCGGTGTTTCTTTCACTTTCATATTCATCATAATTCATCTGAATTTCCTCTTATCTTTTTTTGTCTCAGCACTACATTATAACGCCGCAGGCTTAAAAGTCTATATTCAGCGAGCCATTTAATGTAACTGTAAGGTTTTGTTAAACTTAGTATTCAAAAATCAACCCCTATATCATAGGTTTTCAAATATCTTTTGGTTACCCGGTTTACATAAAGCCTGAAAATATCGGCGCCAATACCACGGTAAATAACCCCGCCACAGCTATGGCAAGGCTGCTCATCGCGCCCTCCGCTTCACCGAGCTCCATGGCCTTTGCTGTACCTATGGCATGAGAGCAGGTACCCAGAGCTATGCCCTTTGCAACAGGTTCTTTTATTTTACAAGCCGAGAAAATCAAATCCGCAAGTATATTTCCCAGTATACCCGTAATTATTATCATGGCAACCGATATTGTAACTATCCCTCCGAGCTCCTCCGATATTCCCATGCCTATAGCTGTAGTCACAGATTTAGGAAGTAGCGTGACATATTCGGTATGTTCAAGCTTAAACAGTCCTGACAATATAAGCACACCCGTCATACCGGAAACCGCTCCTGCAGCTATTCCGCATACAACCGCCGCAAGATTATCCTTTAAAAGCTTCAGCTGCTCATAAAGAGGAAGTGCAAGGCAGACTGTGGCGGGTGTAAGAAGATAGGAAATATATTTTGCACTCGCATTGTAGGAATCATAGTCGGTACCCGAGAGCCTGAGACAGGCTATAATGCATATGACAGCTATGAGTATGGGATTAAATATCGCAAGGTGAAATCTTTTTTTCAACAAAAGGCCAAGCTCATAAGCCAAAAGACTTATGACAGCTCCCGCAAAAAATGCGTCCCTGAAAAACTCGTCTATCATTACTTATCTCTCCCTATTCTTATTTTAATTTTCTCTTATTACAGCTTTTTCTGATTATAGTCTGTGTGATCAGTCCTGTTATACCGATACCCGCTACAGTGGTCACTGGAATAATCACCACAAGAGGAAGCAGTATTCCTGAAAGCTCCTCGGTCACATCCATTATACCCACAGCTGCAGGAACGAACATAACAGGCATTATCTCAATAAGAAGCATTGCCGTCTCCTTTATGTCAGCCACCTTGAGGACTCCTGACATGAGACTTAAAAGCATTATCAAAAGCCCGTATATGCCTGCAGGAACCGGCAGAGGCAAAAACTCATTCAGGAATTCTCCTATAAAGGAGAAAAATAAAATAATCGTCATTTGTCTTAAATACTTCATTTCGTTTGAACTTTCCTTTTTTATTGAGGATCTTTCCTTCCGATTTTTCTTTTTTTATATTTTTTCATAAAAAACGCAGCCGCCGCAAAAGGAACGACTGCGCTATGCATTATATTTTATTGATTTTCATCTGTCAAATTATATTTTTATCAAAACTCAGATTGGCTCTGATTGAAAAGAAGCTCCGCTATCTGCACCGCATTTGTGGCCGCTCCCTTCCTTACCTGGTCCCCGCAGCAGAAAAGTGTCAGCGAGCGGTCATACTCATCCTCGGTTGCGGAGATGTCTCTCCTTATCCTTCCGACATAGACAAGATCCTGATCGCTTGTAAGCAGCGGCATGGGGTATACCTTCTCAGAAGGCTCGTCACAGAGCTTCACCCCGGGGGCTTCCTTAAGGAGCTCCCTTGCCTTTTCAGGACTTATCTCCCTCTCAAATTCAAGGTTTATGCTCTCAGAGTGTGAGCGTACCACGGGAACTCTGACACAGGTACAATTTACTCTGAGCTTAGGGTCGTGGAGCATCTTCCTTCCCTCATTTTGCATCTTCATCTCCTCGGAGGTGTAGCCCACATCGTCAAAGCCGCCTATCTGAGGAATGAGATTGTAAGCTATCTGATAAGGAAATACCTTGAAGTCCTCCTTTCCGAGACTTCCGCCCTCGGAAAGCTTTTTCACCTCATTATAAAGCTCATCTATTCCGTCCTTTCCCGCTCCGCTTACAGCCTGATAGGTTGATACGACCATTCTCTTTATGCCGGCATACTTATGGAGAGCATTTACCGCCGTAAGGGCTATTATGGTGGAGCAGTTGGGGTTTGCTATTATTCCCTTTGTGAGCTTTACGTCCTCGGGATTTACCTCGGGTATTACAAGGGGAACCTCCGGGTCAAGCCTGAAGGCGCTGGAGTTGTCTACCACCTGAACACCCATTGAAGCCGCTACAGGCATGTATTTCTTTGCTATATCATTCTCCGCTGCTCCCAAAAGAAGGTCAAGACCTTCAAAGCGCTTTTCATCCGTGAGTTCTACAGTCCACTCCTTTCCGAAAGCTGTAAGCTTTGAGCCGGCGCTCCTTGTTCCCGCAAAAAGCCTCAGCTCCTTTACATTAAATTTCCTCTCCTCAAGCACCTCAAGCATCTGTCTTCCGACTGCGCCGGTTGCACCGAGTATTCCTATATTAAGCTCTCTCATAATCAATTCTCCTCTTCGATGAAATTGTCATATATAATGGAGATAGCCCTCTCAAAATCTTTGTTCTCAACACCCACGATAATGTTTATCTCATCGCTTCCCTGGGCTATCATACGGATATTTATTCCGTTATTTCCAAGGGCGGCAAACAGTCTTCCGGATGTTCCCGGTCTCCTGTTCATATTTCGTCCGACTGTTGCTATAAGGGCTATGCCTTCTACTATATTTATGTGGTCGGTATGTATCGCGTCCTTTATCTCTGATATTATATCGTATATATTTTCCTTAACATCCTTGCTCTGGACAACTATACTGAAGGAGTCTATTCCGCTGGGAATGTGTTCGATGCTTACATTGTACTTTTCAAATACGCTTAAGGTCTTCCTGACTATTCCCACGTCGTTTGACATGTGCTTTTTGTATATCTCAACAGCGGTGAAATCCTTCTTTCCCGCTATACCGGTGATTATAGGAGCATTCTTGTCGTCCTCGGTGTCAATACTGTCAAGGATTATGGTTCCCGGATCCTCAGGCCTGTTGGTATTTAAGATATGGATGGGAATATTGTACTTTCTTATGGGGAATACAGCGTCCTCATGCAATACACTTGCTCCCATGTATGAAAGCTCTCTTAACTCAGAGTAGGTTATCCTCTCGATGTTTTTGGGATTCTTCACTATTCTCGGATCGGCAATCAAAAATCCTGACACATCAGTCCAGTTTTCGTATATGTCAGCCTTGAGACATCTTGCAAGTATTGAGCCTGATATATCGGAGCCTCCTCTTGTCATTACCTTTATCCTGCCGTCAGGAGTCACTCCGTAAAAGCCCGGCATGACGAATCTGTCATGCTCTATGAGTATGGATTTCAAATTCTCCGAGGTCTTGTCATAGTCGAAGCTTCCGTCGTAGCGTATCTCTATCACGTCTTTTGCATCCACAAAAGGAAATCCGAGATAATCCGCCATGAGCCTTGCCGTAAAATACTCTCCCCTGCTGACAAGCTCGTCTATGCTTAAGGAGGGAAGCTCCTTTTCAAGCCTCAAAAGCTCCGAGTCTATATCTGTGTCAAGTCCGAGCTCCTTTTTTATATCAAGAAATCTCTCCTCTATCATTTTGAAAAGGGGCATATAGTCCACATGATACTCTATATGGGCATGGCAAAGATACAAAAGATCCGTTATCTTATTGTCCTTTGAGTTTCTCTTTCCGGAGGCTGAGACTATCACAAAGCGCCTCGCCTTATCGCTCTCGATTATATCCTTTACCTTCTTAAACTGTGTGCTGTCGGCGACGCTGCTGCCGCCGAATTTTGTTATCTTAAGCATTTACTTCGTTGTCCTCCTCATGTTCAAATGCCATAAATACATCCTTTTTGCGGGCTTCTACTATTAGCTCCGAAAGAAGTCCTCGCTTTTTTCCGAAGGGGAAATATCCCACGCCCTCTATGAGACTGTCATCATAAACAAGCTTTTTTTCAAGAATATCCGGCTCGGTCTTTTTGTCTCTTACCCTTACAAGGTCTCTGACCATAGCGTCCGCAGTAGGATAGCCTCCGCTGCCCTGACCGTAAAATTTGAGTTCTCCGACAGTTACACCTGTAAGCGAAGCACAGTTAAAGTTCTGTCTGACATTTGCCTCTATGCTGTCCTTTCTTACCACCATGGGAGCTACTCCTACAGCATATCTGTCTCCGCTTCTCTCAGAGAGCATCATAAAGCGTACAGTCTTTCCTTCTGCCTCAAGCTCCTTAAGCATATCTCTCGTAAGCTTTTCCATTCCCAATACAGGAAAGTCCTTTTTCACAAAGCCGTTGTATGCAAGTGAACAGGATATAAGAGCCTTATTGTAGGTATCATGTCCTCCTATGTCGGCTGTAGGATCGGCCTCGGCATAACCCAGTGACTGTGCCGTCCTTAAGGCGTCCTCAAACTCGATCCCTTCCCTCTCCATCTTGTCTATTATGAAATTGCAGGTTCCGTTGAGTATTCCCTTAAGGGATACTATCTCATCAGTCTCCCTTATCTCCTTTATATTTTCTATCCAGGGAATAGTTCCTCCGCTGCTTGCCTCAAAGAGAAAGGTCGTTCCCATTTTGCCCGCAAGCTTTAAAAGTCCCTCAAAATCAGACGCTATGGCCGCCTTGTTGGCGCTCACCACATGCTTTCCCGATTCCATTATCATCTTTAAGTAGGAGTCGGCGGGCTCTCTTCCGCTCAAGGCCTCCGCCACACAAACTATCTCCTCATCCTGCAAAATGTCGTCTATACTGTCAGTCACACGAGAGTCTTTCGGGTCCTTATTTCTCCTTAAGATCCTCTTTACCTCTATATTGAGATCTCTCCTTTTAAGAAGCTCATCAAGGCTTCGGCCTACAGTACCGTATCCGAGCAGAGCAATCTTCATATTTTCTCCATTCCGACGGATTTTTCAGATGCAAAATCCACCTTCTGATTATATAATATATTTATGTGTTTTTGAAGGGCGTAAAACTCAGGTTATATTGTCCTTATATAAAAAACACTTGTTTTTGTAACGCAAACATTGTATCATTTTGAGAAGGAAACCGCAATACTTTATTGTTGCGGTCTGATAAAAAAACAATATGGAGAAGCTTATGATATACCACAGTACAAGAAATAAAGAAGAAAAGGCGAACTCAAAGGAGGCCATACTCAAGGGTCTGTGCAACGACGGAGGCCTGTTTGTCAGTGACTCCTTAACTGATATAAGAGTCGATATAAATGAAATAATGGAGCTTTCTTACAAGGATACGGCAAAAAAGATCTTTTCTCTGCTCCTTCCTGACTATTCCGAAGATGAGACAGCTGATGCTGTTGAAAATGCCTACGGAGAAAGCTTTGCGGATGAAAGCATAACTCCTCTCACAAAAATCGGAGAGGATCATCTTTTGGAGCTCTATCACGGTCCCACCTGCGCCTTTAAGGATGTTGCCCTTCAGATGCTTCCTCAGCTTATGTCAAAGGCTCTTAAGGGAAGCGGAAAAAAGATACTGATAGCCACTGCCACCAGCGGCGATACCGGAAAAGCCGCACTTGAGGGCTTCAAGGATGTTGAAGATATAGGAATAGCTGTTTTTTATCCCCATGGCAAGGTCAGCGATATACAGTATCTTCAGATGGCCACTCAGGAGGGCAAAAATGTGGCGGTCTGCGCCATAAACGGAAACTTTGACGATGCCCAAAGCGGAGTGAAAAGACTATTTTCCTCCGATGCTTATACCAAGCTTTCAGATTCAGGCATCTTTCTTTCAAGCGCAAATTCTATAAATATAGGAAGACTCGTTCCCCAGACAGTATATTATTTTGAAAGCTATAAAAAGCTCTGCCGTGAAAATGTCATAAGTCTCGGCCAAGAGGTGGATTTCTGCGTTCCAACAGGAAACTTCGGAGACGTACTTGCAGGATACTATGCAAAGCTTATGGGCCTTCCTGTTCACAGCCTTATTGTGGCGAGCAATGAAAACAATGTCCTTACGGACTTTTTACATACGGGAGTATATGACAGAAACAGAGAATTTCATAAGACCATATCTCCCAGCATGGACATACTGATATCAAGTAATCTGGAGCGCATGCTCTACTATGTATCAGGCGGCGACTGCACTTTAATCTCAGAGCTTATGAACAGTCTCTCCGAGACGGGAAGATATGAGATATCTCCCGAGCTTCTCTTAAAAATACAGGAAATATTCAAGGCCGGCTGCGCCAATGACCTCGAGACAAAAGAAGCCTTGAAAAATGCTTACAGAGAGACCGGAAGACTCATAGATCCTCACACCGCTGTAGGATATAAAGTAATGAAGGAAAACAAAACAGAGGGCATCCCCTGCGTGCTTCTCTCCACCGCAAGCCCCTACAAATTCTGCAAGGATGTATATGAGGCCATATATGATGACAATGAAAGCGATATGGACGGAAAGGACGGATTTTACTATATGGAAAAGCTTTCCGAGCGCACAGGCACTATACCTCCCGAGGCTTTAAGGAGCCTTAAGTCCCGCCCTGTAATAAGAAAAGATGTCATAGATATAAAGGACATGGAAGGATATATATTGAAGGAAGCCTTTGAAAATATCCGATTTTAAGTACTATTATATCGAAAGGATCCCGCTCATATGAAAAAGATAAAGATAAGAGTTCCCGCCACCAGTGCAAATCTGGGGCCCGGGTATGACTGCATGGGCCTTGCCCTTGGCCTTTATTCCGACTTTACATTTGAAGAAAGTGAAAGCCTCATAATAGAGGGCTGCCCTGAGGAATTCCGAAATGAGGATAATCTTGTGGTAAAGGCATTTAAAAAGGCCTATGAATATTATAATGAAAGGGCTGTATCAAAAGGCACCTCACAGATATCCGCGCCCGCCTTAAAAATAATGACAGAATCTGCTGTCCCTGTGGCAAGGGGCCTCGGTTCATCAGCGACCTGCACTGTGGCGGGAGTACTTGCAGCCCAAGTCTTTCTTGATGATCCCTTCACCGACCCTGAGCTTCTTATGCTCTGTACAGAGCTTGAGGGGCATCCTGATAATGCCGCGCCCTGTCTTTTCGGAGGGCTTACGGCATCGTTTATGGAGGATGGCATGCCGCATCTTGCCTCCTTTGACTGCCGCGACGACTGGAAATTTGTAACAGTCATACCTGACTATGAAGTAAAGACCTCAGAAGCGAGAAAGGTGGTAAAGCAGGATATAAAACTTTCGGACGGCGTCTATTCCGTGTCTCATGCCCTTTGCATGGTAAAAGCACTTGAGACAGGTGACGGCAGCCTTTTGGGCTATGCCTGCAGAGATGTGCTCCACGAGCCCTACAGAAGGAAGCTCATAAAGGATTATGATAAGATAAGGTCCGTCTCCCTTGATTCAGGCGCTGACGCCTTCTTTATAAGCGGCTCAGGCTCTACTATGATAGCGTTGACAAGAAACGAGGAAGTTGCCGAAAATATTCGTTCCGCTCTCTGCAATGCGTTTCCGAATTTTGATATCCTTATCCTTGGTGTGTGCAAGGAAGGGGCGGTTGTTGTTTAATATTTTTCATCAAATACTCTATGTTATTTAAAATTACGCTTTTCAGTTAATAAAAAAATCATTATACTGTTAATATAAAATATTAAGGAGAACCCCCTTGAATAACATAAATTCCGGTATGCCAAAGGCATTCAATGATTCACTGAATAAGCTCAATGAACTTTCAGACGACCTATATAAATTTGTCATGCTTTACCGAGACTATATGAATGATACCCATGATTACGGCTCGGGAGATATGCTCAGCATGGTAGAAATACATACGCTTACAGCCATTGATGATAATCCCGGAATAACGATAAATCAGCTTGCAAAAATGTGGCACCGCACTAATGGAGCCATATCTCAGACTGCTACTAAGCTTGAGGCAAAGGATTATATTACAAGAAAAAAGATGGATGGAAACGCAAAAAATATCCATCTTTTTACTACCCCTAAGGGTAAGGCCTTAAGCGATAAGCATAAAATGTATGACTCAGCAGAGGTAGCTGAAACTGTCAAGGAACTCATGTATAAGCATTCGTGCAGCGCTGATGAGGTAGATGCTTTCTTTAAAGTCATAAAAGTTTACATTGATCTTCTTGAGGAGGAATAAAGCTCTTTCAGTTGACACATCATTTTTCAAATCCTATAATATATCTATCCCTTTTATTTAGTAGCTAAACTTTTTTTGAAAGGGGTGAATATATGGATATCAAAGCTGTTATCCAAGACAAAGAAAAAGAATTCATCAATGTCGCCATGGACATATGGAACTATGCCGAGACAGGTTATAAAGAATTTAAGTCTGCAAAGAGATTGTGCGACTGCCTTAGGGAGGAAGGCTTTAATATAAATGACAGTATCCCGGAACTCCCCACCGCTTTTATTGCTGAATACGGAAGCGGAAAGCCTGTTGTGGCCTTTTGGGCGGAGTACGACGCTCTCCCCGGACTTTCACAAAAGGTGCTTCCTTTTAAGGAGCCTGTGGCCGAAGGAGCTCCCGGACACGGTTGTGGTCATAACCTTTTAGGCACAGCCTCCCTTGCAGCTGCTGTAGCTGTAAAAGAACTCATTAAAAAAGGAAAAATCAAGGGAACTGTGCGTCTGTATGGAACTCCCGCTGAGGAGCTTCTGACGGGAAAGGTAGTCATGGTAAAGCTTGGTCTTTTTGATGATGTGGACGCTGTAATAGGCTGGCATCCTGAACGCATTAACATGGTAATGGAAACACCTACGTCTGCTGTCTGTCAAGTAAAATTCCACTACAAGGGAAAAACCGCCCATGCTGCTGTAGATCCATGGAATGGGAGAAGTGCTCTTGATGCCGTTGAGCTTTTAAATATTTCCGCAAACTACTTGAGGGAGCATGTTCCCCCGGGAACCACGCTCCATTATTCTACCTTGACAGAGCCCTTGGCTCCAAACATAGTTCCCGAAAAAGCTTCAGCATGGTATTTTGTAAGAGCTCGAAAAAGAGAGACTGCGCAATCAGTCTATGGCAGACTTGTAAGGTGTGCAAAGGCGGCGGCAGAAATGACTGACACAAAAGTGGAGGTTGAATTCTGCGGTGGTTGTTCAGACTACCTTCCAAACAGAACTATAGAAAAATGTCTTTATGAGGCTATGGTCAGCTGCGAACCCATCAGTTACACTGAAGAGGAAATGGATTTCATAAGAGATATCTCAAAGACTCTCCCCGGCTCCCTTGAGGCCTCTCAGGCTCAGGTAAGGACAGATTACGGAATTAACGTCAGCGACAAGCTGATATGCGACTTTTTTGCGCCTCTATCGGAGACTAAGAGAAAGACCTGCATCACAGGCTCTATGGACATTGGAGATGTAAGCTACATTGTTCCAACTGCACAAATAAATATAGCCTGCTACGGATACGCTATAGCAGGACATAGTTGGCAGGTTGCCGCATATGCTGGACACAGTGTAGGCATGAAGGGTATGTTAAAGGCAGGCGAGGTAATGGCCAAGGGAGCAAAGCTTCTGTTTGAGGATACCTCTATAATAGACAGGGCAAAGGAAGAGCATAAGGAAAGCCTCGGAGGAAAGCCCTATGAGTCTCCCCTTCCGGATGGGTATAAGCCTTTTTAAGGCTCTTCAAGAAAGAGAAAAAATGGGAACTCTCCCATAAAAAATGATATTACAACGACAAAAAACTCTCTCACCCGAAGCATCCAAACAGATGTCTTTCGGAAACGAGAGAGTTTTTATATTTCTGTTTTTGTATGAAGTTTTACGGAAATGATCCCTCTTTATATTATTTCACCATCATGTCTATAACATTTCCTACAAAGAGTCCTGTAAAGGTTCCTATAACCGGTCCTATAGCCGCCATAACGGTTGCTATGGTAATATAAGCCTTATTTCCGTATGCCGTAGCCACAACAGGCGCTGATGAGTTTCCTCCTATGGTCGCTATAGAAGCACAGCCCAGTGTCTGAAGATCTACATGCATCAGCTTTGCGGCAATTATCATGAAGACCGCGTGGATTATAAGCGCTGTGGCGCTGGTTGCAAGGAAATATCCTGCATCCTTGAATACGCCGAGGTCAATTCCGACACAACCGAGAAGAAGCATTACCATCGCCAAGGTTCCGCTTATTGCGGGAAGCGCAGGATTCTGTCCGAGCTTTGTGTAAGTCCCCACAAAAAGGCTGACAACTGTTACTATAAGATACATTGTTATGCTCTGTGAGAATGTCGGGAATATAGCCTCTACTTTCTCTCCTATTACAAGAGAAACGAGTTCAAGCATCATTGCTATTCCCAATACTATAAATATATCTCGCGCTCCTGCGTTCCTTCCCGCCTCTGCAGCGGTTTCATTTATATTTGATGCAGCATCCTCTATGGCTCTGATGTCCGCCTTTGTCCACTTGTTAAACTTGTCCGCAAGAATAGGTACAAGCACTATGAGCATAGTCATCCAAGGCGTAAATACAACGTAAATGAGAAGCAGAGCGTTAGCAAGACCACCGTCGCTTAGCTCAGCTATGTTTGCAGCTGCATAAAGATTCTCCGGTCCTCCTATGAAGGATCCTGTAACTGCCGCCATCGTTCCTCCCATCTCGGGAATGTTGAGCTTTGATGCGAAAGCGACTCCCGCTACTATCATACCGAGTATGATACTGATACAAGTGAGTACATATACCGCCAAAAGCTTGGGGCCGAGCTTAAGCATCTTTTTTCCGTCGGACTGTACTACAGCCGTGAAGATAAGGAGCGGAACTCCGTAATCTGTCATAGCCTGCTTTGTAGCATTCACCTGGGAGGTCTCATCATAGGACCAAAGGCCGAAATGGCTGCAAAGAATAAATAAAACATAAAATACGATAAGCGTAGGTACCACCTTAAACACCTTCGCATTGCCGAACTTCTCTGTAAAAACGTAATACAAAGCCAGCAAAGCGAAAACCGATGCAGCAAAACCAAAACCGGTAGTTATCATAATTCCCCCTCCTTATATCTATTTTTCAAAGACCATGAAAATATTCAGCTCGTCAAGCAGATTCACAACTATTGAGTCATTTATCTCCTTGTAAGGGTAGCCCGAAGATTTTACGCACTCAAGGCACTTATCCATGTCTTCTGTCTTTAAGATAAGTCCCGCCTTGTTGAGCTTTCCTTTCACAGTATCAAGGCCGAATCTCTCATTACATTCTTCTGTGTTCATGAAGGTAAGATTCCTTATGCCCTCCTCCTTCTCATAGTCTCCAAGTCCCTCTTGGAAATCCTCCACTCCATTTTTTACTTTTTCAGAATATTCGGTGCTCTCGGAGAAGAGGATGACCTCCTCTATCCTTAAAGCTCCGTTCTCGTGGCTGTATCTGTTGTTCTTGTAGAAAAGATCTCTGGTCTTATGCTCCACAGCGCCTATAAGTACATTTTCAATTATTTCTGTCTCCAAAAGTATGCAGTCGAACCTTGCCTCGCCTTTTTTCTCTCCATGGTCGGCGTATCTTCCCGCATGGACTATATCACTGCTCTTAAAGCCCTTTTCCAATGAATTTTTGTATGCCTCCTCAATGTCTCTGCAGGCAAATTCAAAATATATGAGGCCACCCTCTGTTATGTCATACTCTTTGTAGCCTGAAGGCTTCTCCAGCACGCATTCCATATATCCGTTATCCAGAACAAAGTGAGCATTTGCGGGGAGCTTTCCTCTCTCATCAGGGATGAGCCTGTCACAGCCGCCTGCAGCTCTGAATCCCAGCTTAAACAAAGCCCTGCTTGTATCGGGGTTCTTATTGCTGAAAAGGCCCAGATGATCGATCTTGGAACTGATTTTTATCATTTGTTTTTCCTCCATTCATCTACTGCTTTCTTTAACCTTTCAAGTGCTTCCTCAAGAACACTTACATGACAGGCAAGATTCCATCTTTCAAATCCGTCACCCTCAGGTCCGAACATATGGCCCTCGTCAAGATATAGAAGAGCCTTCTCCTTCATGAACTTCTCAAGCTCATCATACTTCATTCCCAAATCCCTGCAATCAAGCCACATAAGGTAGGTTCCTTCCATTGGCATAACCTTAATCTCCGGGATATTTTTTTCCAAATAATCAGTCATGAACTTACGATTATTGTCTATTACCTCTATCAGTTCCTCAAGCCACTTCTCTCCATATCTGTAGGCTGCCTCACAAGCTCTGTATCCCAAAGGGCTAACTGTATAATGTTCCTGTCCCAGAGCAATCTCATCATAGTAATGTCTTCTCATTTCAGGATTCTTAATTATAGTGCTTGAATTCTGCATTCCTGCAAGGTTGAATCCTTTTGATGGAGCTGTAAAAACTATACAGTGATCTTCGATTTCCTCAGAAATCGATGCAAGACAAGTATGCTTGTATCCTGGAAGTATCAGGTCGTGATGAGCCTCATCCTCCGCTATGAGAACGTCATTGTCAATACATATACGAGCCAATTTTATAAGCTCCTCCTTTGTCCATACCCTTCCTACCGGATTATGGGGATTGCAAAGAAAAAGCATAGTCGTCTTCTCATTCTTTGCCTTTCTTTCTATATCATCGTAATCCATCTGATACTTTCCGTCTTTGAAAACGAGGGAGCTTGTGACTATATTTCTGCCGTTATTTCCTACAATGCTATAAAAGGGGTCATAAACAGGTGATATTATTATCACATTATCTCCGGGCTTGGTGAATGAAGCCAAAGCTACATATAGAGCAGGTAATACCCCGTTCATGTCCACTATCCACTCAGGCTTTATCTTCCAGCCGTGTCTCCTTTCCATCCAGTCCACCACAGCTTCGTAGTAAGCGGGATAACCTCCGTAATAAGCTAATACTCCGTTGTCACTGTCAAGGAAATCCTTTATTGCCTGAATTATTTCCGGAGCATTTTTAAACTCCATATCAGCAGCAGAAAAAGGGGTTATTTCCGGATCCAAGTTCCCATTATGTTCAGCCATGGCTGTCCACTTAAGCGACCCCGAGCCCTTTCTTGAAGCAATCCTGCCAAAATTATACATTTGATTTCCCTCCTTTTTATTTAGTAGCTAAATAAAAAGTAACATTGTTTTAAAGTTAAGTCAATATTTATTATAATTTTCTACTATTATTTACAGTTTTTGCAGTATTTTTTATGCACTATTTTCAAAAATATTTTATCACTTATAATATTTTTATAGAGTCAACTAAAAACTTTCAAAACCGGATCAAAATATAAAAGCAATCTTTTTCAAATATACTACCCTCTGCTTAAAAATGGTTTGTTCAGAATAAGTATCTTTATTTTTATATTGACACAGTGTCAGAACAGTGATATATTCCAATTACTGACACTATGTCAGAATAGAAGGAGGTATCAATTATGCTCGGAAACTTTTCTTACTGCAACCCTACAAAACTTTACTTTGGGAATGATTCATTAAATTATCTCGGTACAGAGCTTCAGAAATACGGAAAGAACGTAGTCCTTATATACGGAGGCGGGTCCATAAAAAAGAACGGTATCTATGACGAGGTCGTAAGTATACTCAAGGACAATGATAAAAATATAGCTGAAATATCAGGGGTTATGCCCAATCCGACTACAAATAAGCTCTATGAAGGCATCGACATAGCCCGCAGACATAATGCCGATCTCCTGCTTGCCGTAGGTGGCGGTTCGGTCTGCGATTATGCAAAGGCGGTTTCTGTATCTGTAAACTGCAGTGATGATCCTTGGGAGAAATATTATATCCGCTTTGAGGAGCCCGACTGCACGATCGTTCCTGTGGGATGTGTCCTTACCATGGTAGGAACAGGCTCTGAGATGAATGCGGGTTCTGTCATCACAAATCCCCTGACAAAGCAGAAAATAGGACATGTATTTGCTGATAAGAGCATTATGCCACGTTTTTCCATACTTAACCCGAATTATACGCTTTCGCTTCCTCATTATCAGATGGTTGCAGGAATTTACGACATCTTCAATCACATTTGCGAGCAGTATTTCTCAGGCGAAGATGACTGCACAAGCGACTACATAAGCGAGGGACTTATGCGTTCTGTAATTCATTCATCAAGGATAGCCAATAAGGATCCTCAGAACTACGAGGCAAGAAGCAATCTCATGTGGGCGGCCACATGGGCCTTAAACACCCTTGTATCCCGTGGGAAGTCTACCGATTGGATGATTCACATGATAGGTCAGTCTGTAGGAGCTTACACAAATGCAACCCACGGAATGACTCTTGCGGCCGTATCACTGCCCTACTACCGCCATATCCTTCCCTATGGACTTGCCAAATTCAAGAGGTTTGCCGTAAATGTATGGAATATTGATCCCGAGGGAAAAAGTGATAAGGAAACAGCCGAGGCAGGCCTTGAGGCCATGGCTTCTTGGATGCGTGAGCTTGGCCTTGTCATGAATACCTCAGAGCTCGGAGTCACTGATGACATGATAGAAGGTATTGCAGACGGAAGTATAATACTTCCCGGTGGCTACAAGGTTTTGGAGCATGATGAAATAGTTAAAATATTAAAGGAGAGCATGTATGAATAAGAAGATTTTGGTAGCATATTTTTCGGCGAGCGGAGTTACAGCCCGCGTCGCAAAGGAAATAGCCAAGGACTCAGGTGCGGATATATATGAGATCGCTCCTTTAGAGCCCTATACCGCCGCCGACCTTAATTGGATGGACAAAAAGAGCCGCAGCACTCTCGAAATGAATGACCCTGCCTGTCGACCTGCCATTAAAGACTCTATCGATGTGACGGACTATGATGTGATTTTTGTAGGCTTTCCTGTATGGTGGTATGTGGAGCCTCGCATCGTTGACACCTTTCTTGAAGCCCATGATTTTTCAGGTAAGGTCATGATACCCTTTGCCACTTCAGGCGGAAGCGGAATAGAAAACTCTGAAAAAAGCCTTAAAGAACATTGCCCTAAAGCAGATTGGAAAAAGGGAAAGCTTTTAAACAACGGCAATGTGTCAGCTTGGGTAAAAGCTGTACTGAACGACTGATTAATATTTACCGTCAGAAAAGGATCAATAACATTACAAAAAAGAATGAATCTCTTCCCTTTGGGTTCTTATACATACCTAAAGGCAAAATTTGACGCAATGTCAGAAATTGCCTATAATAATCCTTAATTAAGAATTTCGGGAATCCGGAAAAAGCTCCGTATTTCTTCGGAAATCAATCAGAGAGGTGTAAATATATGCCTAAGGGATCAGAAGAACTCACAAATTCACGAAAAGAAGAAATTATAAATGCCTGCGCTTTACTATATGAAGACCATGGTTTTAAGGATATTTCAATAAGGGACATAGGTGCAAAGACCTCATTTACAAGAACCTCTATATATAATTATTTTCAGACAAAGGAGGAGATATTTCTCGCCCTTCTTCAAAGAGAATACGAGGCGTGGATATCTGACCTTAAAAATATAATGTCAGAAAATGACTCTCTCTCTGCAGAAGGCTTTGCGGACAAGCTTTCAAAAAGCCTTGAAAGACGCGGCTGCATGCTTAAGCTCATGTCAATGAATCTCTATGACATGGAGGGAAACAGCCGCATAGAGAATCTGGTGGCCTTCAAGCTTGTGTATGCAGACGCTATGAGGATACTCTCCTGTTGTCTGGAAAAGTTTTTTTCGAAAATGAGTGCAAATGATATACAGGAATTTATATACGCCCTTTTTCCCTTTATGTTCGGAGTGTACCCCTATACCAACGCCACGCCGAAGCAAAAGGAGGCAATGGAGCTCGCTCATGTAAATTATGCAAGGTATTCTGTATATGAGATAACGAATTCCTTCATAAAAAGAATGCTTGCTCCATTTGGCAGGTAGCTGTCGAATTTTTCATATAAGAATTATTACAGGGAGTTATTCGACAGGGAATATTCTGTAATAGTAAATTTTTTAGGAGGCTGAAATGGAATACAGGATTCATCCGAAAACCGGAGACAAGATAAGTATAATAGGCCTTGGCACAGGGCCCATATTTGAGGCTCCTGAAAAGGAAGGAGTCGCGGCTCTCTCCTACGCCTATGAGAACGGTATAAACTATGCGGATTTCGCAACTGCAGGTGCAAAGACCTTCACCTATGCAGGCAAGGCATTTGAATCTGTCCGCAAAGATATGTTTTATCAGGTTCACTTCGGTGCTGACTACGAAACAGGAGAATATGGTTGGACTACAGACCTCGAGACAGTAAAGCGTCAGGTGGATTGGCAGCTTAAGGAATTAAGAACAGATTACATCGACTATGGCTTTATACACTGCCTTGACGAATTATCAGATTGGGAAGCATATCGTAAAAATGGAGTCCTCGACTATCTTTTGGAGATGAAAAAGGCAGGTGTTGTTCACCACATAGGCCTCTCCTCTCACACACCCGAGCTCATTAATACGATTTTGGATTCAGGACTCGTTGAGCAGCTGATGTTTTCCATAAATCCCGGATATGACTATCAGCAGGGCGAGTTTGCAAAGGGCAGTGCCGGTGAAAGAATGGAGCTTTATCGCCGTTGTGAGACATTGGGAATAGGTATCTCGGTAATGAAGCCCTACTCCGGAGGACAGCTCCTTGATGAAAAGACCTCTCCTTTCGGAAAGGCACTTACAAAGTATCAGTGTATACAATATGCTCTGGATAAGCCCGGTGTTTTAACTGTGCTCCCCGGCGTTCGGGATCTTTCTGATGTAAAGGAGCTTTTGGGATTCCTTGATGCCGCTCCCGAAGAAAAGGACTATTCAGTTATAGGAACCTTTACTCCCAAGGACGTCACAGGGACCTGCGTATACTGCAATCATTGCAGACCCTGTCCTGTAGGCCTTAATATCGGTCTTATCAATAAATACTATGACCTTGCGGTCATAGGCGACAGCCTTGCCCGTGACCACTATGAAAAGCTTGACAAAAAGGCTTCGGACTGTATCGCCTGCGGTCACTGTGACAGGCGCTGTCCCTTCAAGGTGGCACAGTCAGAAAGAATGAAAGATATTGCGAAGTATTTCGGGAAATAAGTTAACTGCGGCAGTTATCCTTAACGGATCTGCCGCAGTTTTATGATCCTCTCTTTATATATTCCTATATATTCACATTAAAGGAACCATTCATTTTTTGTTCTTACAGCCTTTAAAGCTCCCAGCTTATCATTCATAGCAGCCTGAACAGAAGGAGAAAGAATTCTGGCATGAGTAGGACATGCCGCTGTACATGCCATGCAGAGCATACATTTCGAGATATCAGTCTGAATTTTTCCTTCTGATATTGAGATTGCGTCTGTCGGACATATCCTTACACAGCTTCCGCAGGCGGTACAGGACTCTCCGGATATAGGCGTTGCAGGAATTGTCATAGGATCCTTGTAGGGGTGGTTTCCGGGCACCTCGGATCTTATCTTGCAGTCTACAGCACAAGAATCAAGCTTTTCCGAAACAGCCCTCGCAAAGGCTTCTATTTCCTCTGTATCCGTCATGTCCGGTCTGCCCGCACCTACAAAAGGAACCATTGAATGCTGTGCTATAAATGCTCCCGAAGCAATTACCTCAAATCCGCTGCCTGTAAGTACGTCATTCATTTCGAGCAGCGCATCCTCATATGCTCTGTTTCCGTATACAGCAAGAGTAACAGCTTTTTTACCTTTTCCGCAAAGCTCCCCGAGCTTCTCCGATACGATATGCGGTATACGTCCTCCGAATACCGGTGCCGCGGCAACGATGATATTGCAATCCGTCCCTGCCTTTACTTCCTCAGCACAGGTTTTACATCCCTTAGCGCCAAGGTTTACTTCTTCAACGCTTCCGGCAAAGGCCTTTGAAAATATCATTCCTACCTTCTTTGTCCCTCCTGTAGGACTGAAATAATATAAAATCACCTTTTCTTTCATGAAAGCCACCTCCGAATAAATATATTCTGTCAAAGCATTTCTATAAATGCTGCAAGCCTTGTTGTAAGCTGTCCGAGATCCGCATCAGAGGTATCCGTCTCTACCGCCATATAGGGTATCCCTATCTCATTTTTGCAAAGCTGCATCATTTTGTCACGCTCGACGGTATACGGATGACATGTCTGCAATGTAACATCAAGCACGGCATCTGCCTTATACTCTTTGACCAGCTTTTTTATCAGCTCAAAACGTAAGGTATCCGGAGACATTATAGCACAGGCGGTATTTTGATAACAGTCCGCAAAGGCCTCCATGACATCCTCTTTTTCCGTATCAAAATGCCTGATTGCGGATTTTATCACTTCACAATTTTCAAAAGCTACTACAACTCCCCCGTTTTCCTCTATCGTACTTATTATTTTAGAATATACTCCGCTCATGGGACATCCTGTCACAAGGATACGCATTGCACTCTTTTTTACAGGAGTTTCTTTTGAAAGCAGCTCCGCCTTTGTCCGTTTATTAGCCTCTATACGGTCTTTAATGTCAGGAAGCAGGCGATTCCCCTTCAGTGCCTCAAATATCTCCACTCCCCATGCGGCAGGCGGATCGGATTTTTGTATTGACATCAACTCAACAACGCTTTCCCTTTCCTTATTTACAAGCCTTGCCGCCTCTCGTATGTTTTCATCGGTGACGTTGATTTCAAAGCGCTTTTTTATTTCATCAATGAGGTATTTTACCTCTGATTTTATGAGAGGACGTACATAATCTCTGTCCGTTCCCTGACTCACCTGATAGAAATATATCCTGTCCTGATTGGAAAGCAGCTCGTACATCTTCTTTTTTCCGTCGCAGGAGGTCTCGGCAATTATCATATCTGCATCAGAAAACGAGGGATCCTCACATATATCGCAAACATTTTTTACAATAGGACAGACATTGTTTATAAGTATATGCGAAGCCGAATCATCCATGCCCTCCATGTACGGAAGCCGAAAGTAACACATACCCGCAGCTTCAAATATCTCCTCAGGGACATGTGAGCAAAATGAAAATACAGTCTTCCTTTCTGCCGCATGACAGTCTGAAATGAGCTTCTTTAATTCCTGCTTATTCATGTGACATGGCCTCCCTTTTCTTTTCTCTTATCATTTCAAGAAAGGCTTCTATCCTTGTACGTATCTGTCCCTCATCTCCGGGGGTAAAATCTGTCTGTATATGCAAAAGAGGTATGCCCTTTGATTCACATACGCGCCTCAGGTTTTCAGTCTCCACAGCAAAGGGATTGCAGGAGTGAAGCGTTATACTTACGTAACCGTCCGCTTTCCATTCGTCAATGGTATCTGCAACCTGTTCCATCCTTCTCTTATTGGGGGAAACCACCGCGCAAGGGACCTCAAGATATTTTTCAGCTATACGAACGATGGGATCACGACTTGTATCCTCATCCACTGTGCGTCTTAAGGATGATATTCCGCAGCAGCCCTCATAGCACACAATAGACGCTCCCAACTCTTCCATGACATTTATGGTCTTTTCGTTTGTGGCGGCATAGCCACCCCCTGAGACTATCAGTCTCGGTCTTAAGGGATCAGGCTCCACAGGATATTTACCCTCATGCCAGTTTTTCTCGCATTCTTCTATGACAGCCTCTACCTTTTCGTATTTTGCCTCATCGTCAAACATAAACTGCAAGCCGTCGGAAACATCATTCATAGCTACTCCTGTGATTGCAGGCGGATCATATTTTCCAAGTTCATATAGCCTTGCCTGCTGAGTCCTGAGCTTGTTGTTCCACACTATAGATTCATTAAGCATATCATCGGTGATGGTGATATTGAAGTGTTTCTCGATGCCCTCCTTAAACTTTCTGACTTCCGAGACCCACATCTCAAGGGAACGGTCGTAGTCAGGGATATTAGGCAGGTGTATCACCTGCATGGGCTTATATTCCGCCATAAGCTCATACATCTTCTTTTTTCCGTCACAGGTTGTCTCTCCCACAACAAGGTCGGAAAAGTACGCAAAGGGACAGCTGTCCTCCATCACATGTCCGAAGCTTGCCTTTATAAGAGGGCAGAGATTTGCGGGAAGTCTCGTCTCCGCCGTCTTTATCGGCAGGTAACTTCTTCCGCAGAGACCTACCTGCTTAAGCCCCGCCGCGTGAATGATCTCAGCAGGCGTATACTGACAAAAGGTCCCGCATACCTGTTTTCCCTTATCCTTAAGCTCCTTCATCTTTATAAAGCCAGCACGCCTTGCATCCGCAAATTCTTCAAAATTTTTCGGTAATTCGTTTGCCATAGCACCCTCCGTTTTCAGGTATTATTGTCATTATGGACTTAATTATAGTAGTTACGATTTGTGGCTTCAAGAAATTCAAGTTACGTGAAGACTTCTATTAAAAAGTTTTATAAAGCTATTTTTTAATATAAAAATTACTAAAAAGTACCGATATCATTAACATAATGAATACCGGTACTATATCTTTATTTGTTTCATTTTAAAAGGACACAGATTTAATATATGTTTAATATGTTTTTCCGATTTCTCCCCTGGAAAGCAAAACAACCGTCTCCACATTATCCGTAAGCATAAACAATTATTTTAACTTGTATTTATTGCTTTTTATTATTCTATATTTTTTGCTGAAAATACACAATCTAATGATTTTAGAATTTCTCCTGTTACTATGCTATTTTTAATTATTTTTATTATTTTTTATACAATGTTGGCAAATTGCAGACATTGTCAACATTATAGATAGAAGGCGGCAGGGTCTCCTTGCCGCCTTTTTTACACACATCCGCTACAAATATTCTTATTATGGTGTATATTGTACTTCTATACTTGTAATAAGACCATTTGAATCGACTTCGGCTTTCCCATATAAATACCCTTTAGGGTACTGTTTTTTTCTCTCAAAAGTATCAACAAAATTTATATACTCAGGAATGGTAAGCCATTCACGATTATGAAAATCATAAATATGTACCAGACTCTTTCCTTCTTGTGGCCATGCATCAACATATTCGTCTCTCTCATATATATCTATATAGTCATGTATCATACACTTTTTTGAAAGATATACTGATCCTGAATATATTATTCGAGGCACATGATAGTCATTTTCTATAGACAGTATGTAATGAGCGCCTTCCTTGGTTATACTATATGATGAGTTATAATACCCGTGATCTGCAGGGTTAACAATCTCCACTCCATAAGAATCATTTTGAGGATCAGCATAAAGTACCCTATAGTTGTATCCGTCAATGTTTATTATATCGCCGACTCCCTTGCCTGTCATGTCAAGATAATAATACTTATCCGTAAAAAACTCGGCATTTGTAAGCTCATAATAAGCTCCTTTATCTATGATTTGTGCAAGTCCGTCTCCCCAGCCTGCCCTGAAACCTATGTCCAAGCCTTCATTTTCTTCTAAAGCTTTTTTATACTCCTCTCCAGGCACTATTCGTTCTCCACTCGGTGCCACTATATATCCGTCGGGAGTTTCCTCGTTTGAATACATATATCCATCAGGATTGAAGCAGTACCATTTGTTATCGATCTGCTTCCATTCGTTTTTAGGGTAAGTGCCGTCATCGTTTTTCCACCACCAGCCGTTAGCATCTGACTGCCAAGAACCAGCAAGCGTCTGAGAACAGATACATAGTACCATCATTAATGTAATTATAAAAACCCTCTTAACTTTACTCATGCCCTACACCTCCTTTCTTTTGCACAGCGTACTTAATATATTCGCCACATCTGCTTTGATCTTCCCATATATTATCTGCCTTCTGTATTTCGGCGCGAACACGATATAGTACTTACATTCCCATGTTGTATGTGATAATGTATTCCAGTCCACTTTGGACTACCTCCCAGTCTTTATTTGTGCGGTTTCGGATCCACTACTTATTATAGACTTGGAGACTTTTTTATCGCTTAAGCCGTTCAGAAATCCACTTACATAGCAAGTGGTTTATTGGATTTTTGTTATACTACCCTAAATATTAACATCCGATCCAACTCTACATCCTCTATGGAACAATATACACCGCCTCGCAATGCTAATTCCAGACGATAAAACTGCATACAACGGTTTATGTGTTGAAGCAACAGCTGCGATCTACGTTTATATCCATACTGTTTGAGTAGTGTTCTCAGTTTAATTCTCACATAATTGTTTCCATTTCCATACAAAATCCGAATACGCATGCTTTTAAAAAACAAATCTAAATCTGAGAAATCACTAATTAAAAGATCTGCATTTAAATCCCTGTTTATATGAGACATATCTTTTTGTATTACGGGAAACTCTTTATCAATAGCCGGCTTATCATAAAGATACTGCATCCAATAAAATGTATCTAAAATAAATTTCCGTTGATTAGTCCTGTATGAAATTGCAAGGAGTTCCTTCTCCCCCTTCCATATTAAATCAAGAATTCGGCTTTCATGCCGGCATCCGAGTTGCATACTGTTGACGATTATAGCAATATCAAGCGCAGAATAGCATAACTCTCGCATTACTGATCACCCTTTGTTCCATTGCAATGGCGGCAGAGAATCTGCAAATTTTCTGCAACGCTTTTTCCACCATTATTCATCGGAATAATATGATCTACTTGGAAATATATACGGGATTTATGTGCTACGCCACAACAAGCACAGTGGTAATTTCCATTTGCATCCCTAGATTTTTCAAAAGCCTGATCTCTCAGTTTTTTTTCCATAGCAGGATTAATTTTCCCAATTTCATGCAAAGGCAAATCTTCTAAAACTCTGGTCCCATATTTTATATTATTTTCGTCATCATAAATATCAGGGTGAGACAATTTCATAAGCTCGATGTCCAACTGACGAAGGAAATATAGCTTTCTGCCAAAGAAAAGACGAAGCATATTATCGTCTCCTGACTCCCAGAGAGAATCAATATATTCCTTCCTTTTTCTCTCACCCATATCTTCGTCCCAAATACACTGAGCAATCTTACCCACATCAATCTTACTTCTATCCACCTCATCAAAGGTATAGAACCTGGGAACAGCTTCGTACTGAGCATAGTATTTCAAAATATTCAGTACATCTTTTCGTTCATACGGAGGAATCATTTCTCCGCAGAAGAAAGACTCCCTACACTGTGCTTCCATTTCATTGAGCTGTGTTTCTGTTAAATACTCTTCGGTTGCGCCAAAAGATTTAAACAGTGCAGGAAGCGCATCCATCAAGTTTTTGTAAGCATTTTGAGTACTATCATAAACCATTACCTGGTAAGCATGGTCCATACCACTTTCTTCAAGATATGTGAACGCATACATTCCAACGGGAATTCTCTGCTCAAAAGGAACTTTTTCCAATGCGGTAGTATCCACTGAATCATCCAAAATTGCCGCAAACTCCTCAATCTTGGAAATAGCAATCATACGCAGATCTCGTTTTGCACGCTCAGTGTCATTATCGCGAAAGTCATTGTTCCCATCAAACAGACTTTCAGGGTTAACCCACGCAATGTGCTCGTTCCAGTGATCTACAAACGAAACAATGTATGCACTGGAGGTTCCGCCAGCAGCCGTACCCCTCAAAGCACGACCTACCATTTGAGTCATCAGTATTGAAGAAACAGTTGGTCTTGTCAAGAACACTGTCTTTGTTTTGGGAAGATCAACACCCTCAGTCAAAATATTGACATTGATTAAAACTTGTAACTTTCCTTTTCTATAATCATCCAATTTTCTTTCATTATCTTCTCGGCTGATTGTCGCACCTGTAATTGCATCTTTAACAGAGGATACAATAAAATCCGCTTTAATATCGGCCTTCTTGAAAAGAGCTGTTAACTGAATTGCATGGATTACATTAACAGCAAACAATATTGTCTGACCATATTCATCCTGCTTCGCTTTATATGTTTCGACAATCAGTTTATTGCGAACTGCACTATCTGCCATCTGCTGTGCAATTTCATCTGGAAGAATATCCAAATGCTGAATGTTTTCCCAAGCATCAACCCCAAGAGAATCTCCATATTCTTCATCTGTGTAAAAGCTTTCAAAAATAGGCTTTGCTAAAATCTGTCTGTTGATCAACTCTTTCAGACCAATTTGGTATGTAATACCAATATCGCCATGGACAACTCGACCATTAATGATTCCGTCGGTATAGATTTTTGCCAGAAGGCCCTTTTCTTCCTCGGCAGTACGAAATGGAGTTGCAGTCAACCCAATCAACTTTAAGTTAGGAATCTTTGCCTTTACATAATCAATAATTTTTCTGTAAGTTTTTGCAATTGAATGATGGGCTTCGTCAACGATCAGATACAACTCATTTTCATCTTTGAGCCACTGATCCAAGCGTTCAATATTTCTTCCAATGCTATCTTTGCTGACAATCAACAAATTATCACTTGGGCAAATATCTACGGTTCTATCATGATTTGATGCACCTGATATAATTCTGAAGCAAAAAGAAGAAATATGAGGGACAACCTCTGTATAAGCAAATTTTTGAAATGATTCGGCAGCTTGATCCAACAACATCTGACGATGAGCAATCCAAAGAATTTTCTTTTTTTTATCAATGGCATTTTTTAAGAGCCACATAGAAGCAGTATATGTCTTGCCTCCACCGGTAGGTAGAACTACCAACGTACTATAAGATGCCTCCCGATTCATCACATCCAGTGATTCCATTGCATCTTTCTGATGCTCATAAGGGGTTCTGATATTTGTGCCTTTTTTTGGAAATATATCGCCAAAAGATTTTACCTCTATATGATTCATAAAATCTTGCTTATCTGTTTCTCTCATTACTTAGTCTCGTTCCTCTCTATAATATTCAAAGATATGCAAGCAATTCTCAGATTGCTTTATCCATTTTCATCAGAGACCAGATATGTCTGTTCCCATCAGATTTTAACATAATTATAACTCTTAACAAATAGAGTCCCCTCTTTTCCATTTAATCTGTTGAATATGCAGATCTGATAATCTCTACCTTTATATAATTCTTAACCTCTCAATAGTTTTCCAATTCAGGAATTCTGACTCTTCCATATCTTCCGAAGAAAGTTCAGCTCAAATCTTTTTCCGGGTGATTTATCCCTTTGACAATAATACAACCGTCTCGACATTGTCCGTCCACGGGAACTGGTCCACCGCACATACCTTCGCCATTCTGTATCCGCTATACTGCAGAGGTCCCAAGTCCCTTGCGAGGCTCTGAGCCTTGCATGAGATATATACTATCCTGTCCACTCCGTAATCCACTATCTTCTTAAGAGCTTTAGGATTTATCCCGTCTCTCGGAGGGTCCAGAACTATGAGGTCAGGCTTTTCGGAGATATTATCGAGAGTTTTTAAAACGTCTCCCGCTATAAAGCTGCAATTATCAAGCCCATTTAACTTAGCATTTTCCCTTGCAGCCTCAACAGCCTCCTCCACTATCTCCACTCCGATTACTTCCTTTGCGCTCTGAGAGAGCACCTGCGCTATAGTGCCTGTACCCGAATAAAGGTCATATACTACTTTATCCGAAAGCTTCTCTTCAGGCGTGCCCTCAGATGAGTCGGAAAGCCTTTCTGCTTCAGAATCGCTTCCGTTCCAAAGCACGTACTCTCTCGCCTTCTTATAAAGAACCTCGGCGCCTTTGGAGTTTGTCTGAAAAAATGAGAAAGGAGTTATCTTGAATCTTAAGCCTAATATCTCCTCGTATATATGATCCTCACCGTATATTATGTCTGTCCTGTCATTTTTTATGGCGTCGGCCATACTGTCATTTATGGTGTTAAGTATCCCTCTTATATTTCCTGTAAGCTCAAGTCCCTTTATTATCTCGGCCCATTTATCAACTGTCTCGCGGGCATCATATACCTCGATTATCTTGTCCGGGGCATTTATGTCGCTGTGCTTTTCAACTCTTTTGGGGCTCTCTCCTGTAGTCACAAGGTCAATAAGTATATCCCCTGTATTTACAGCCCTTCTTATCAAGAGATGTCTAAGATAACCTTTGTGGCTTCTCTTATCCTTATATGTGACTCCGAGCTCGGCGAAATACTCACGGGTAGCCCTCACGATTTTGTTGAAATCATCGTGTACAAGAAGGCATGAATCACAGTTTATGACATCATAATAGCTTCTTTTCTTGTGGAGTCCCAAAGTGAGGGAGCCGTCCTTTTTCTCGTCTCCGAAGCTGTATTCCATCTTGTTTCTGTAGGCAAAAATAAGAGGGCTCTTGATGATGCCCTCATATTCGTAATCATAATCAACAGCACTGTCCAAAAGTGACTTTACAAAATCATTCTTAAGCTTAAGCTGCTCATCATAGGAAACGGCGGTGTGTTTACACCCGCCGCATATCCCTGCAAGCATGCAGTTGTTGATATTCTCCATTTATTACTCAGCCTCCGCACCGGCCTCGGCTTCAGCCTTATCCTCTATACTGTCAAGGAAATCGTCATCAAAATCGTCCTCATAATCCTCGAGGTAATCGGGAGTGACAAATCTGTATACAGCATAGGATATAGCAGCTATAGCAGCCACGATTCCGACTATTGCAAATACAGCAATGATTATCCTTCTTGTCTTTTCCTCCTCCTCGGTCTTTTCAAGCATCTCCTTCACTTTTATTCCGTGAATGAGCTCCTCCAATCTGTCGCCTGTATCCTGTCTGAAAGCCGAAAGCTTCTCATTGAATCTGTCCATAACTTACCTCCTCTTCTCTACTCGAGACTAAGTGTCCCGAAGCTTCAATTCTTTTGTCCATTATAGCATTAAACCTGCTTTAAAACTACAACTATTTGTTGATATCCGCTTAATTTTTGCTTACTTCCGGTAGGCGCCACTTACGCAGTCTCTTAAAAATCCTGTTATTTTACATCAGCATTTCTTGAGTTTTGCAAATCCCGCAAACATACGCTTTTCTCCGTAATTGTCAAAGTCCACTGTGACCTCGTAGTCCTTCGGTCCGTCAACGATGCGCTTAACTGTCCCTATTCCGAATTTGATATGGCTTACTCTGTCTCCTTCCTTATAGTCAAGGCTTGCGGGCTTTTGCACGGAGAACTCCTTTCCGAAGGAAACTCTCTTTGAAGCGGGACGCTTGTTTGTCTTGTCAAGACTTCCGAAGCTACCGACCATTACATTTCTTCCGGGGACTCCTCCTTCATCCGCATGGCTGCTTATTGATCCATAGGCAGTATCCGCTCCGTAGCTGTATTTTCCCGTTCCTGTGCCGAAGCCGTATTTTCCCGCAAAGCTTTCCGGGTCATTTTTGAAGCTCCTTGAACGAGGGATAGCCGACTCATAGTCGTCGTCATAGTCCTCCCATCTTGCGGGCCTCAGGCTTCTCATCTCCTTTTTTACAGTGTCATCCGGAAGCTCCGCCACAAAGCGTGAGGGCTTTTCATAGCGCATTTCTCCGTTTATCATGCGCTCTCTCGCAGATGACATCCTTAATATCTTTCTTGCCCTTGTGATTCCCACATAACAGAGCCTTCTCTCCTCTTCCACTTCAAGCTCCGGATTCTCCGAATTTATCGCGGAGGCTGAGGGAAAAAGCCCCTCCTCCATTCCCACAAGGTATACCTTGTCAAATTCAAGTCCTTTGGCGCTGTGAAGAGTCATAAGCGTGAGCCTGTCGTCCCCGAAATCCGCGTTATCAATGTCCGCCACAAGAGATACCTCCTCAAGGAAGCCCGCAAGGGACTTGTCATCATTATTGTAGTCCTCCTCATAGCCCACAGCCTTATTTATAAGCTCATCGATATTTTCTATCCTTGTCTGAGCTTCTATCTCGTCATCCTTTTTCAGCTCATCCACATAGCCTGTATCATTCTTAACAGACTCAATAAGATCCTTTATACTTATCTGAGGGTCCTCCGATTTTTCCTTGAATCCCTCTATAACATCAACAAAGCCCTCTATCTTCTTTGCCGCGGCTCCGATCCCCGGTATCTCTCTTGCCTTTTTCAAGGCGTCATACATGCTTAAGGAATTGATCCTTGCATAATCCTTTACCCTTGATACGGTAGTAGCTCCTATTCCTCTTTTGGGGACATTTATTATCCTCTCCACCGCAAGGTCATCGACTCCGTTTGCAGTAACCTTCAGGTAAGAAAGGACATCCTTTATCTCCTTTCTCTGATAGAAGTTCACGCCTCCCACCATCCTGTAGGGAACATTTCTCGCTATGCATCGCTCCTCTATAAGTCTCGACTGTGCATTTGTCCTGTAAAGCACTGCCTGATCCTTAAGAGGAATTCCGCAAGATGCCGCCTCGCTGACCACAGCGTCAGCTTCCGCTCCCGCTGTATCATATTCCTTAAAGGTAGGTTCCTCTCCCTCTTCATTATCTGTCCAGAGTCTTTTTTCTTTCCTTCCGTTATTGTTTTTTATGACCTCGTTGGCGGCATTCAGGATGTTCTTTGTGGAGCGGTAATTCTGCTCAAGCTTTATTACGCACGCCCCCGGAAAAGCCTTTTCAAAGCTCAGTATATTTTCAATATTTGCTCCTCTGAACTTGTATATGGACTGGTCGTCATCTCCCACAACGCAGAGGTTTCTGTGCCTTGCGCTGAGGAGCCTCACAAGCTCGAACTGCACCGTGTTTGTATCCTGATACTCATCCACCATTATATAGCGGAATCTCTCCTGATAGCCCATAAGGACGTCGGGGTTTTCTTTGAACAGTTTTACGGTTAAGAGCAAAATATCATCAAAATCCACAGCATTATTCGCTCTCAGTCTTGTCTGATATTCAATATAAAGGCGAGCAACATTCTTTTCATAGAAGTCTCCTGCTCTCTCCGCATAGAGCTCGCAGTCTGTCATTTCATTTTTCTGAGATGAAATGACTCCAAGCACTCCCCTCTCCCTGAATATCTTTGAGTCCATCCCCATGTCCTTTATTATCTGTCTCATGAGTGTCCTCTGATCGTCTGTATCATATATGGTAAAGTCTCTTCCGTAGCCGAGCCTCTCTATATTTTTTCTCAGGAATCTCACGCACATGGAGTGAAAGGTTGAAACGAATACATTTGCTCCGCTTCCTCCGAGCATAGCATCCACTCTTTCACGCATTTCTCCCGCCGCCTTGTTTGTAAAGGTTATGGCAAGTATCTCCCAAGGGTAAACTCCCTTTTCAATAAGGTGGGCTATCCTGTAGGTAAGGACTCTCGTCTTTCCTGAGCCCGCTCCCGCAAGTATAAGGAGCGGCCCCTCTGTATGCTCTACAGCCTCTCGCTGTCTCTCGTTTAAAGAATTTAAATCAGGCATTTTTCCTCCGAAAATCTTTCTTATGAATAATCTCGTGTTGACAAGTATAATCCATTTCAAATTTTAATTCTATATCTTTTTGATTTTAGCTTTTATCTCTTCGTCTCTTGTAATATAGTTTTCAATACTATATAATACCTGTGGAGGTAATGCTTTTATGACAACTAACGATCGCAAATTTAATGAGCTTCTCAGATTTCTTGATACATTGAGCTACATAAAGCCGGAGCAGATTCCGTCCATCGACCTTTACATGGATCAGGTCACAAGTCTTATGGAAGAAAGACTTAAAAAGGTAAAGCGCCATCAGGATGACAAGGTGCTTACAAAAACCATGATAAACAACTATGCCAAGGCGAAGATCCTTCCCGCTCCCGACAAGAAGAAGTACTCAAAGGAGCACATGTTTATCCTTCTTTTTATATATTATTACAAGTCCGTGCTTTCCCTCGGAGATATAGCCACCATACTGGATCCGTTGATAAACAGATATTTTAAGAATCCCGAGGGGCTTAATGTAGAGGATATATACAGGGAAGCCTTCAACATGGAGTACTCCCAGATGAACGTACTTAAAAATGACATCAAGGAGAAATTCAAGCTTGCAAAGGCCACCTTCAGCGATGACGATAAAAAGATCGCCTCTCTGAGCGAGGAGGACAAGGAGGAGCTGCGCCTTTTTTCCTTTATCTGCGAACTGTCCTTTGATGTATATTTAAAAAAGCTTCTCATAGAGAAGCTTTGTGATTCCATTTCCGAGGAAAAATAATCATCAGTCAATTATCAGAGCGGCGGATGCCTCATTCGCGGCGACAAGGCTTCCGTCCTTTTTAATAAAGTAGGCTTTATAGGCGTCATCACCTGAAAGGCCTCTTTTTTTGTTGAATTCATTAAGGAAGTCGGTCCCTTCCTCCTCACCCTTTATAAAAAGTGTGGTGCTTAGGAAATCGCACATAACGGACTCCTTCCCGACTATGCTCACAGCAGAAAGCTCGTTTTGCACAGGATACCCTGTTTTCGTATCAAGTATGTGGTGATAATGTACTCCGTTTTCCTCAAAATATCTCTCATATATTCCTGCTGTCACAACAGAGCTGTCGTCTACTGAAAGCTCCGCCAGATACTTGGAGCTGTTTTTTTCAGGTTCCTTTAAGCCTATGCGAAAATTTGTTCCATCAGGTCTCTTTCCCACGCAGAGTACATTTCCCCCGAGGTTTATGACGGCTGATGAGACTCCGTTATCCGAAAGGACTTTTTTAAGCTCATCAGCTATAAATCCCTTTGCGAAGGCCCCCACGTCTATCCTAAGGTCGTCATGCTCTGTCACAAATATGCTCTCGTCCCCCTCTTTCTCTACGTTCCAACCTCCGAAATATACGTGGGACAGAGCCTCCTCTATCTCAGACTCTTCAGGTACTGTTTTTCTCTCGTCAAAGTTCCAGAGACTGCTTAGGGGCTCCACAGCAATATTGAAATCTCCCCCCGCCTCCATTTCAGGCTCTCTTATACATTCAAGAAGCCTTGCTGTAGTCTCGTTTATAGTTACAGCATCACCTTCTCTATGGTTTATGCGCCATATATCCGAGTCCTCCTTTGACGGATTCAAAAGGTCGTCAAGCTCTGAAAGTCTGTCCATGCAGACCTCAAGCGCCTTCTTGCAGACCTCCTCATCTTCCTTTGAGGCATATATGTTCACCGTGCAGAAGGTGTCAAGCATGAAGGCATTATCGCTTAATACGGAATATCCGGCACTGCCTCCTGCGGCATTTTCATTATCATCAGAATCTTTAAGTCCTCCTACACCTCTTACCGCCGCAAAGATAAACAGAGCTATTATTATCAGCAGTACAAGATCCTTTGCCCTGCTTCTCTTAACAACGCCTTCCTCAGTGCTTTCCTTAAGGCCGGAATCCTTTCTGTCCTTGTCTTTTCCCTCTGAAGTCATATTCGCAGTCATATTATCTCCGTCATTTTGCAAATGTTTTGCAATTTTTTATTATCTAAGCAAATTTGGCCACCAGTCTCTCGAGGACCTCTGTCATCTTGTCCATCTTCTGAACCGAGATGCACTCATGCCTTCCGTGGCAGTTTGCTCCGCCTGTTCCGAGATTAGGGCAGGGAAGTCCCTCCCATGACATTCTTGCGCCGTCCGTGCCGCCTCTTGTGGCTACGGCCTTGGCATCTATTCCTGATTCTCTCAAGGCCTCGAATGCATTGTCAATAAGCTCTCTGTAATCGGATACTTTTTCGAGCATGTTGTAATAAGTATCCTTTATCTCCGCTTTAAAAGCATCGTAACCGTACTTTTTATTGAGAAATTCTACAACAGAAGCTATATATTCCTTTCTCTTCTCAAACTTTTCTTTGCTGTGGTCTCTTATGATATACTCAAGCTTTGCGCTCTCAACTGTTCCCGACATGTTGTCAAGGTGATAAAAGCCCTCATAGCCCTCTGTGTACTCAGGCCTGTCAAACTCGGGAAGCATGGAATTAAACTCCATTCCCATGAGCAAAGCATTCTTCATTACCCCCTTTGCCGCACCTGTATGGGCGCTGATGCCGCTGATACTTATGACCGCGGAGGCCGCATTGAAATTTTCATATGAAAACTCGTCTATAGCCTCTCCGTCCACTGTATAGCCGTAGGCTGCCCCGAGCCTCTTATAGTCAACATTATCCGCTCCTCTTCCGATCTCCTCGTCAGGAGTAAACATTATCTTAAGCTTGGGATGAGGGAGGCTTTTGTCCGAAAGCAGTCTCTCGCAGAGGGTCATGATCTCCGCAACTCCGGCCTTGTCATCGGCTCCGAGAAGTGTGGTTCCGTCAGTTACGATAAGGTCCTCTCCTATATATGAGTTCATTACAGGATACTCGCTTACACGGGTAACGATGCCAAGCTCCTCATTAAGCACTATGTCACTTCCGTCATAATTATTTATTATGCGGGGTTTTATGTTGCTTCCGCTTGATGCGGGGGCCGTGTCCATATGGGCATTAAGGCAAAGCGCAGGCCTATCCTCTGCGCCTGAAGATGCCGGAATGACTCCGTAAACTATTCCTGTATCCGCAAGTATGACGTCCTCTGCTCCCAGTTCCGTGAGCTCTCTTTTAAGCTCCTCGGCAAGCTTAAGCTGCTTTTCTGTCGAAGGCACTGTCTTTGATTCGGCTTCCGACTGTGTATCATAGCTGATATATTTAAGGAATCTCTCATATGCTCTCATTGTTCAATCTTTTCCTCCGTAATAGCTGACATTTTTAATTCAGGAGCATTGGTCTCCCGGGCTCCTTAAGGCTTCGTATTCTTTGACTTTTTAGCCTTCTCTGATTTTATCACAAGACACGCTCTTTTTATATACATTACAGCATAAAAAAGAGGAAATCCTTTTTCAGGGATCTCCTCTTTATATTTCGTATTATAACGGTATTATATCTTATATTGATTTATGTCTTATTTCGATTTACACCGTCTTTTATATTTTTCCGGAATACTTTGAAATTACATCATGCCCATTCCGGGATTTGCTGCAGCTGCGGGCTGGGGCTCCTTGATATTAGCCACAACTGACTCTGTTGTAAGGAGTGTTGATGCAACTGATGCCGCATTCTGAAGAGCTGAACGTGTAACCTTTGCGGGGTCGATGATTCCGGCCTTTACCATGTCAACATACTCCTCATTGTAAGCATCAAATCCGATTCCTACAGGTGATTCCTTAACTTTATTTACTATTACAGATCCGTCAAGTCCTGCATTCTCGGCAATTCTGTAGAGAGGCGCCTCAAGAGCCTTGAGAACCAGTGCAGCACCTGTTCTCTCATCTCCCTCAAGAGACTTAACTACGGGCTCAACAGCCTTTGCGGCATGAATGTAAACCATTCCGCCTCCGCCTACGATACCTTCCTCAACAGCTGCTCTTGTAGCGTTAAGGGCATCCTCCATACGAAGCTTAGCCTCTTTCATCTCTGTCTCTGTAGCTGCTCCGACTCTGATAACGGCAACTCCTCCTGCAAGCTTTGCAAGTCTCTCCTGAAGCTTCTCCTTGTCAAAGTCAGATGTTGTCTCAGCAAGCTGTCCCTTGATCTGAGCTACTCTGTCCGATATCTCCTTCTTGTCTCCAAGACCGTCTACGATGATAGTATTCTCCTTGGTTACCTTTACAGATTTAGCACGTCCGAGCATCTCCATAGTAGTGTCCTTAAGCTCAAGGCCTACCTCCTCGGATACAACCTGTCCGCCTGTAAGGATAGCGATATCCTTAAGCATCTCCTTACGTCTGTCACCGTATCCGGGAGCCTTTACAGCGACTACCTGGAAGGTTCCTCTGAGCTTGTTGACAATAAGTGTTGTAAGAGCCTCGCCCTCAACGTCCTCTGCTATAATAAGAAGCTTTGCTCCTGTCTTTACGATATTCTCAAGTACGGGAAGAAGATCCTGAATGTTTGATATCTTCTTGTCTGTGATAAGGATGTAGGGATCGTCAAGATTTGCCTCCATCTTCTCCATATCTGTGCACATGTAAGCTGAGATGTAGCCTCTGTCAAACTGCATTCCTTCTACGAGGTCAAGCTCTGTCTTCATTGTCTTTGACTCTTCGATAGTGATAACGCCGTCCTTTGAGACCTTCTCCATAGCGTCCGCAACCATCTCTCCGACCTCATCGCTTGAAGCTGAGATAGCTGCTACTCTGGCGATCTGCTCCTTGCCGTTTACTACCTTTGACTCTGCCTTTATAGCCTCAACAGCAGCGTCTACAGCCTTCTTCATTCCCTTTCTCATAACGATGGGATTTGCTCCTGCCGCAAGGTTCTTCATTCCTTCGTTTATCATTGCCTGGGCAAGTACTGTAGCTGTTGTGGTTCCGTCTCCGGCAACATCGTTGGTCTTTGTAGCAACCTCCTTTACGAGCTGAGCTCCGATGTTCTCGAAGGGATCCTCAAGCTCGATCTCCTTTGCAATGCTCACACCGTCATTAGTAATGAGGGGTGTTCCGAAGGACTTGTCAAGGACTACATTCCTTCCCTTGGGTCCCAATGTTACTCTTACTGTATCAGCAAGGCGGTTAACGCCTGTCTCAAGTGCCTTTCTGGCCTCTACTCCGTATTTGATTTCCTTAGCCATGATTATACGCCTCCAAAAATTGAATGTTCTTTGTTTCAGTTATTTTGTTCAATTGTCAAATATTATATTATTATTCAATAACAGCGAGGATGTCGCTCTGCTTTACGATGAGATACTTCTCTTCCTCTATCTCTACCTCTGTTCCCGAGTACTTTGAGTATACGACCTTATCTCCGGGTTTAACCTGCATCTTTACTTCCTTGCCGTCAACGACTCCGCCGGGGCCAACTGCAATGACCTCACCCTGTGCGGGCTTCTCCTTGTCCTGGCCGGGAAGGACGATGCCGCTCTTTGTGGTCTCCTCCATCTGTAATTTCTTAAGAACTACCTTATCGTCAAGTGGAACTAATTTCATGATTCATACCTCCTGAAATATATAGAATTAAGTATCCTCTGCGGCTGAATGTCCGTGTTGATATTTCTTTTCTTACTAACCGAAGCATATAATACCACCTGTTATTAGCACTGTCAATATTTGAGTGCTAATTTTTTTATAAAATATTTCTAAAGTATACTGCTCACACAAAGATCAAGAGGCCCTTTTAAGACATCGTCCTGTTCAGAACGTACTGTCAATAAAGGGCCTCTCTTTTTATCCCAAAAATCCCAAGTGCTCCAATAATATCTTTGCTCCCATGAATATCAGTATGACTCCTCCCAGAAGCTCCGCGTAGGATTTGAATCTCAGTCCGAGCTTGCTTCCCGCGCCTACTCCGACTGCCGAAAATGTAAATGTGGTCACTCCTATCAGGCATACCGCAGTAATTATATTAACACTCAGAAAAGCAAAGCTCACGCCTACGGCAAGGGCGTCTATACTTGTTCCCACAGCAAGGGGAAGCATAGCCTTAGGCCTGAAGAGCTCTGTTTTTTTACCGTCATCACAACCGCATTCATCTTCTTTTTCACGGGATTCCTTTATCATGTTTGCTCCTATAAGGAAAAGAAGGATAAAGGCTATCCAGTGATCTATACTTGTTATGGCATCCTTAAATCCCGTGCCCAAAAGATAGCCCAAAAGCGGCATTCCCGCCTGAAAGCCTCCGAAATAAAGGCCTGTTATAAGCGCCTCCTTTAAGCTTATCCGGGATGCGCTGAGTCCCTTGCAGACGGACGCCGCAAATGCATCCATCGAAAGTCCCGCACCGATTAAAAAAAGCTCTGATATTCCCATATTTTTTCTCTCCTTTGCCTCCTATTTTTCTTATATGAGCAGCGGAGAGTTTGTCAAGTCAAACTGTCTTATTTTTAACTGTTGCATATAAATTAATTGTTAAAATCATCTCAATATGTTATTATTATATAAAACTTATTGAAGGAGGATTTTGTTATGGGCTTAAAAAAGGGCATCGGTGGTCTTCTGGGTTTTACAGCTGTTGTTGGTGCTGTGGCTTTGGCTGTCAAATATCTGGTGGACTACACCGATTTTAAAGAAAAGGCAAGTGAGGACTTTCATGATATAGAGGGAGACAGCGGAGATGTTAAGGAAGCTGCAAAGAGGACCTATACCTCCCTCAATATGAAGGACAAGGCTGAGCTTAAGGAGGCTGCCAAGGAGCTTGCGGGAGCTGCGGGAAAGGTTGCTGTGGATGCAGGCTCCATTACCGTTGCTGCGGGAAAGAGCGCCGCGGATCATGTGAAGGATACCTACTCAAAGTATAAGGAGGATCCCGAAAACGCAAAGGCTGAGGTCATAGGCAATTTTAAGGGACTTGCAAAGGATGTGAGTTCAAAGGTCTCAACCAAGATAGGCGCACTCGGCGACACTATTACAGGCTTCAAGGACGAGTACAAAAAGAATCTTGAAGAGATAGAGGCCGAATCCGAAAGGAAAAAAGGAGAGATAGCGGAAAAGCTCTCTGCGGACCTCACTGAGGAAGCGGAAAAGCACAGCCATACCGTTTCTGAAGAAGAGAGTGATGAGATACCCGAGGAATGCTTGTACTCAGCCGAGGCCGATATCGACAGTACTGATGATACCAAGAGTGCAGAATTAAATTAAATCAATTCAAACTCAATTGAAAATCCCCAAAGGATAAAGGAATATCTCCTTAACCCTTCGGGGATTTTAATATGCATTCCGGTTTTATCCGGTCCCGCAACTCTGTAATTCTGTAATCCTTTATTTTTTAATCAAGCTCCAGAGCTCCTGTATAAAGCTGGTAGTAAGTTCCCTTTAGCTTTATAAGGTCATCGTGGTCGCCTCTTTCTATTATGCGTCCGTGATCAAGGACCATAATGGCATTTGAATTCCGAACTGTTGAGAGACGATGGGCTATTACGAATGTCGTCCTTCCCTGCATGAGGGCATCCATACCCTTCTGAACTATGGCCTCGGTATGAGTATCAATCGAGCTTGTGGCCTCGTCCATTATCATTACAGGGGGATCCGCAACAGCAGCCCTCGCTATGGCAAGGAGCTGTCTCTGGCCCTGGCTTAAGTTTGCTCCGTTTCCTGTAAGCATGGTGTTGTAGCCGTCCGGAAGTCTTCTTATAAAATCATCCGCTCCCGCAAGCTTTGCCGCAGCTATACATTCGTTATCGTCGGCATCAAGATTTCCGTATCTTATATTTTCCATTACCGTTCCTGTAAACAGGTTTGTATCCTGAAGTACTATTCCGAGGCTGTGCCTTAAGTCAGCCTTCTTTATTTTGTTGATATTTATTCCGTCGTAGCGTATCTTTCCGTCGGCTATATCATAGAAACGGTTGATAAGGTTCGTTATGGTAGTCTTTCCTGCTCCCGTTGAGCCTACAAAGGCGATCTTTTGTCCGGGTTTTGCATAGAGGGATATATTGTGAAGGACTATCTTTCCGGGCACATATCCGAAGTCCACATCATAGAAGCGAATATCGCCCTGAAGCTTTGTATATGTAATCGTTCCGTCATGATGAGGATGCTTCCATGCCCAGACATTGGTACGCTCCTTGCACTCTGTGATCTCTCCGTTTTCGTTCTCCTTTGCATTTACGAGAGTAACATAGCCCTCGTCTGTCTCAGGCTCCTCATCAAGGAGAGTGAAGATACGATGCGCTCCCGCAAGTCCCATTACGATCATGTTTACCTGGTTTGATACCTGTCCTATAGCTCCCGCAAACTGCTTTGTCATGTTGAGGAAGGGCACTACTATGCTTATGCTCAAGGCCATTCCGGAAACGCTCAGGTTGGGAGCCTTCACAAGGAGAAGCATTCCTCCCACAAGAGCTACTACAACGTACATTACATTTCCGATATTTCCAAGGAGAGGCATAAGGATATTTGCAAAGCGGTTTGCCTTCTCCGAGTTATCAAAGAGCTCGTCGTTTACGGCGTCAAAATCGGCCTTGGCTCCTTCCTCGTGACAGAATACCTTTATGACCTTCTGTCCGTTCATCATCTCTTCCATAAAGCCTTCTGTCTTTGCTATGGTGATCTGCTGCTTTAAGAAGTACTTTGACGAATGTCCTGTCACATAGCGGACAACTACAGTCATTATTATTACTCCGCATACCACTACAAGTGCAAGCCATATGCTGTAGTAGAGCATGATACAAAATACTGTAAAGAGCGTTATACCCGATATGGTAAGCTGGGGAAGGCTCTGGCTTATGAGCTGTCTCAAGGTATCTATATCGTTAGTGTAAAAACTCATGATGTCGCCGTGGTTGTGAGTGTCGAAATATCTTATGGGAAGGCTCTGCATGTGGTCGAACATCTTCTCCCTCATTTTTGCCAGCGTTCCTTGGGTGATTATCGCCATGAGCTGAGTGTATATGGTTCCCGCCACAAGGCTTATGATATACATTGTCACAAGGATGATAAGGAGCTTAAGTATGGGGCCTGAAGCCGCAGCCCAGTCTCCTGTGGCAAAGTTCTTCTCAACGATGGCAATTACATTCTGCATGAATACAGAGGGTACCGAGCTTACAAGAGCATTGATAAATATACACAAAAGCGCCACAGGCAAAAGCACCGGATAAAATCCGAACACTGTCTTTATAAGTCTCCTGAGCACTCCCTTGGGAGCCCTCTTTCCTCTCATAGAGTTACTCTCCATCCTGCTCACCTCCTGTCCTGTTCTGCGATGTGTAGATATCGCGATATACGTCGCTGGTCTTCATAAGCTCCTCGTGGTTTCCTATGGCTGTGATGCGTCCTCCCTCCATAAGGATTATGCGGTCCGCATCCTGAACGCTGGCCACACGCTGAGCGATGATTATCTTTGTGGTCTCGGGTATGAACTCCCTGAAGCCCTTTCTTATGAGAGCGTCAGTCCTTGTGTCCACCGCACTTGTGGAGTCGTCAAGGATAAGTATCTTAGGCTTTTTGAGAAGAGCCCTCGCTATACAAAGCCTCTGCTTCTGACCTCCTGATACGTTGGTTCCGCCCTGCTCGATATAGGTATCATATTTGGCGGGGAACTGAGTTATAAACTCGTCAGCCTGAGCAAGCTTGCAAGCCTCAACAAGCTCATCATCCGTGGCATTGGGATTTCCCCAGCGAAGGTTGTCCTTTATGGTCCCCGAGAAGAGGACGTTTTTCTGTAATACTACCGCAACCTGATTTCTCAAAACCTCAAGGTCATATTTCCTTACGTCGATGCCGCCTACCTTTACGCTTCCCTCGGTTACATCATAAAGACGGGGGATAAGCTGTATAAGCGTGGACTTTGAGGAGCCTGTGCCTCCGAGTATTCCTATTACCTCACCTGATTTGATATGAAGATCTATATCCGAAAGGGCCATGCGGTCAGCCTTCTTTGAGTATTTGAAGCTGACGTTATCAAAATCTATCGATCCGTCCTTTATCTCTGTAATAGCGTTCTCGGGGCTCTTTAAGGAGCTCTCCTCGCTTAAGACCTCAACTATACGCTCTGCCGACTCTGCCGACATGGTTATCATGGCAAATACCATAGAAACCATCATAAGGCTCATAAGTATCTGGAAGCTGTACGTCACCATAGCCGACATCTGTCCCACATTGATGTCCAGACCGCGGCTGGTGATTACCGCATATGATCCATAGGATAATACGAACACCATTCCCGCATATACGCAGAACTGCATCATGGGGCTGTTTATTGCCATGATCCTCTCGGCCTTTGTAAAGTCCTTCTTAACATCATCAGCTGCATTTCCGAATTTTTTCTTTTCGTAGTCCTCTCTGACATAGGACTTTACAACTCTCATTGCCTGAACATTTTCCTGTACGGAATCGTTTAAAGCATCGTATTTTTTGAATACGCTTCTGAAAAGAGGCATAGCCGTCCTTATTACAAGGAACAATCCTATTCCCAAGATAGGGATGGTAAAGAGGAATATCATGGCAAGACGTCCGCCCATAATGAAGCCCATGGCAAATGAGAACACAAGCATAAGAGGACATCTTATGGCTACTCTTATTATCATCATGAAGGCCATCTGCACGTTTGTTATATCCGTAGTAAGACGTGTCACAAGGCTTGACACAGAAAACTTGTCTATGTTCTCAAAGGAATAATCCTGGATCTTATAAAACATATCCTTCCTTAAGTTTCTGGCAAAGCCCGCGGAGGCGGTGGCGCAGGTCGCTCCCGCCGCACCTCCGAAAATAAGTGACAGCACAGACATTATTATCAGCACTATTCCATACCTTACAATGACCCCCATCGAACAGCCCGCCTGCATCTCATTTACCAGGTTTGCTATTACGAAGGGAATAAGACATTCAAGGATGACCTCGACTATTACCAGTAGAGGTGTAAGGATGGAAGCCTTTTTATACTCGCGAATGCTTCGCGACAAAGTTTTCATCATTGATATCATTGCTATCTTTTCTCCTTATCTCTGCATTTTCCCAAGTTGTTTCTTATAATTATTTTATACAATTCTTCCAGGCCTTTTCTTCATGGAAATCGCATTTGGTCGTGTTAAGGTGCTCTTCAAGATTTTCTGTCATTATCTGAGCCACCTCCTTAAACTTAAGTATATCCTCCTCGGAAAGTCCTTTTGTCAGTATCCTGTCCGTCTCCCTGAAGCTCTCTCTGACCTTTGCATCAAGCTCCTCAGCCTTCTTTGTAGGTACAAGTCTTTTAAGCCTTCCGTCTGTGGATACGCTTTCTCTCACTATAATACCGTTTTTTTCCATGAGATTGAGCACTCCTGTGGCGGTGGATCTGCCAATGCCGAAAACATTTTCAAGATCCCTCTGAAATACGGGGCCATCCTTTGAATGATTTAAGATATAAAAAATAAAGCGGCTCTGTACTCCTGTTATGCCCTGATTCTGAATTGCCGAGTTAAGTCTCGCTTTAAGCCTGTTTGACAGTATATGTATATATGCACCGCAGTCCTTTTCCAATTGTGACACCTCCTTTAAGTAAATACTGCTTCGATATTGTTCGGGTGCGAACAATATATTACTTAGTCTTAAAAAAAATGTCAATAGAGACTTTCACGATTTCACAGATTTTTCACAAAAAAAGGAGCTGCCAAAACAGCTCCGTAAATTCTATAAAGGCCCAAGATGCCGTATACCTGCAAGTGACTCCCAGCTATAAGCCAGGTGGGTTTCCTCGAAGACCGCTTCAACCATCCACTCAAAGGTGGCCCGATATCCACATCATAATACCGGAATCCCGTATGTCAATTTGTGGAAGTAATTAAAACAGATACCTCGAACATCCCAGGTGTCTTTATTTTAACATAAGTGCTATATCCATTTCAACAGTAAGTTTAAAACTTAAACCCCGAGATTTTCAGGCCCGAAGCTCTCCGGCAAAAGCTCGCAAAGCTTATATACCTTGTAGTCATCCTCGCTCTTTGCAAGTATTATCTCAAAATCAAGGGGATCCGTAAATTCCCTCATTACCTGCCGGCACACTCCGCAGGGCGGACAATAATCAGGAAGTATCCCGTTTTTATATTCCTCTGTGGAAAGGTGCTCCTCCTTGCAGCCTACAACGGCAATAGCCTCAAATTCACGCTTTCCTTCACTGACGGCCTTGAAAATGGCTGTCCTCTCGGCACATATCGCAGGGCTGTAGGAAGAATTTTCGATATTTACTCCTGTCTCTATGCTTCCGTCCTTACACATAAGCGCTGCTCCCACATGAAATGCGGAATAAGGCACATAGGACCTTACAAGCATAGCTGTGGCCTTTTTGACAAGGTCTCTGTAGACTTCATCCTTAAGCTTTCTGTCCATATATACGCAACCTCCCATGTCTTTTCTTTGATTATGTATCTTAGAATATATCAGGAAGCTACCCCTCAGTCAATAATTCCCGTTTTTGACCTTAAGCTTCATATTGTATTTTTATTTAATTTGGTGATATATTATTTATGTTTTTTAAGAAGAATATATTCAGGACGTGTAAGATGAAACAGATCGACTTTTCAAACGGTAAAACAGCTCAAAATATTTTTTTGGCGGCCTTCCCCATGCTGGTGGCTCAGGTACTCAACCTTATGTACAATATCGTAGACAGGATATATATAGGAAGGATACCGGGAGAGGGCGTGACCGCCTTGGGCGGTGTTGGGGTATGCTTTCCCCTGATAACCGTCATAACCGCCTTCACAAACCTTTACGGAGTGGGAGGCGCTCCTCTCTGCTCCATAGAAAGGGGACGCAGGAACCTTAAGGGAGCTCAGGATATAATGAATACTTCCTTTATACTCCTTGTAGGCACCGCCGTCGTACTTACCCTTATGGGAGAAATATTCTGCAGGCCTGTGCTTTATCTCTTCGGTGCGTCGGATACCACTATAGTCTACGCGGAGCCCTATATGCGGATATACCTTGCCGGAACAGTGTTTTCCATGGTATCTCTGGGTCTCAACCCCTTCATCAACTCCCAGGGCTTTTCGTCTGTGGGAATGATGACTGTGTTCATAGGAGCTGCGGCAAATATAGTCCTTGACCCCATATTTATATTTTTGTTTGGGATGGGCGTCTCAGGCGCGGCTCTTGCCACCATACTTTCACAGCTTTTATCGGCGATATTCGTGCTTCGATTTTTGACCTCCGACACGGCGGAGCTTAAGCTTGACCTCAGGGGAGGCGTCAATTTAAAGCTTTCCACTGTAAAAAATATCATAGGCCTCGGAGTCTCAAGCTTTGTAATGCAGGTAAACAACAGCCTTATTCAGGTGGTAAACAATAATGTCCTCGGAAGCTTCGGCGGAGACATGTACATTTCCGCCATGACTATAATAAATTCCGTAAGGCAGATACTCGACACTCCCGCCCTTGCCATAACAGACGGAGCCTCGCCTGTCCTCAGCTATAATTACGGAGCGGGCAAATACAAGGATGTCAAAAAGGCTGTCTTTCTTGTCACAGGAGCCACCCTCTGCTATACCGGAATAGTATGGCTTTTGATATTCCTGTTCCCTGTATTTTTCATAAGTATATTTAATTCGGACAGCTCGCTGCTTTCTGTAGCTGTAACTTCAATGCACACATACTTTTTCGCCTACATCTTTCAGGCCCTCCAGTTCAGCGGCCAGATGGTGTTTAAATCCTTAGGCAAAAAGAAGCAGACAATATTTTTCTCTATCCTGAGAAAGGTCATAATCGTTGTGCCTCTCACCATAATCCTTCCCCATGTGGCGGGACTCGGAGCCCGAGGCGTATTCATGGCGGAGCCTGTATCAAATGTAGTGGGCGGTACAGCCTGCTTTACGGCAATGCTACTTATGATAATGCCGGAGCTTAATAAAAAAAAGGAGCGGAATGCTCAGAATACTTTGTAATGAATTTTTGTAATGAATTAAAGAGGAGATCTTATGCTTAAAGGAATCAAAAAATTGTTTAAAGGAGAGACTGTGTTTTGTGTCTCCCTGATTTTGGCGATCATTTCATCCTTTGCCGTTCATCCGGATAAGGTCTGGTTTACCTACCCTGACTACAGGACACTGGCGCTGCTCTTCTGTCTTATGATAATTGTGGCAGGCTTCAAGTCATTGGGTGTCTTTGAATTTTTCGGAGGATATCTCCTGAAAAAGGCGGGAAATCTCAGAAGTGTTTCGATATTTTTGATGCTTTTATGCTTTTTTTCGAGCATGATAGTTACAAATGATGTTACTCTCCTTACCTTTATCCCTTTTACCCTCCTGATATTCAAGATGATAGAAAGGGAAGACCGCCTTCTTAAGCTTGTGGTCCTTGAGACTATAGCCGCAAACCTCGGAAGCATGGCTACTCCCATAGGGAATCCTCAGAATCTTTACCTCTTTTCCGTATCAGGTATAAGCATAGGGGAATTCGCATTTGCAGTGCTTCCCTATGCGGCTATATCTCTTATTATGCTTCTGACAGCACTTATTCCTGAAAAGAAGGATCCCGTACATGCAAAGGCCGCGATCAATGCGGGTGTATCCGCCGCTGTAAGTGAACACGGTTCTTTAAAAAAGCTGCTTCCCTACATATTTTTGCTTCTTCTTTGCCTCCTTGTGGTGTTCAGAGTGATATCCTACATCCCGGCTTTGATCTGTGTGTCTGCAGTGATTCTTGTGATAAACAGACGACTGTTTCGCTCGGTGGATTACTTTCTTCTTATGACCTTCCTTTGCTTTTTTGTATTCATAGGGAATTTAAAAAGGATACCCGAGCTCAATGAGCTCCTTATGTCCCTTGTTCACGGACATGAACTCACTGCAGGTATCCTTGCGAGCCAGATCATAAGTAATGTCCCTGCGGCCATACTCCTCTCGGGCTTTACCGACAGGCTTGATGTATTGCTTACCGCCGTAAACCTCGGCGGCCTCGGAACGCTGATAGCGTCCCTTGCAAGCCTGATAGCATTCAAGCTCTATACTGTCGAGTATCCCGAAAATAAGGGGGCCTTTTTAAAGGTATTTACTCTCTGGAACGTATTATTCCTTTTTGTCCTTATAATTGTCGCATGTATCCTCGGAAGCCTTAGTTAGCTTCCGAGCTTTCTTTAAAGGGCTTTGCCGAAAGCTTTGCAACGGCTGTGTAGTTCTCGCCGTCATATACGGCCCCCTCCTTAAGTATCTCAAGGGCCATGTCCGAAAGAGGCGTATATATCCCCTCCTCAAGCATCGAAGCAAGTCCCACATCCTTTCTCATAAGCTCCATAGCAAAATTCGGAGAGTAATCCTCGTTTATTATCCTCTTAAAATTATTCTTAAACTGCGTGGATCCTCCCGAGCTCTCCATTACCACCGCCTCGAACACATCAGGATCTATCCTCTGCTTTTTGACGGTATTTGCCACCTCACATATGCCTATGGCATTTATGGCCGCAAGAAGGTTATTAAGGGATTTTACCATCTTGCCGTTGCCGAGTCCTCCCACATAAAACAGCTTTTTCCCTATCTGTGAAAGTATAGGCTTTGCCCTGTCAAAAACCTCCTTATCTCCCGCGCACATCATAGTCATGGAAGCATTTTTTGCCGCCTTTACGCCTCCTGATACAGGAGCGTCAAGGACCGCCACGTTTCTTTTCCTGTATTCGTCAGCAAGCTTTATCACAGCCTCGGGAGAGCATGATGTCATTTCTATTATCATACTTCCGTCCTTTACAGAGGCTGTCATTTTTTCATCAAGCATGAGTTTCATAAGGGCATCATCGTCAGGCACTATGGTAAATATAATATCAGCATCTTTTACAGCCTCAACAGCCGTGTATGATATAATACCTCCCGCAGCCTTTAAAGCCTCGGGGCCCTCAGTGCTCCTGTGTATAAAAGACCTGACCTCATGTCCGTTTTTTAATAGGTTTAAGGCTATGGGAAGCCCCATATTTCCCAATCCGAAGAAGGCTGTCTTCATATATTTAATCTCCTCTTTATTTTTTATTTCAGCATAAAGGAAAACATTATCTTGGCATATTATTCGGTAAATTGTCCCGAATATTATCCGACAAATCATCCCGCAAAAATCAGTCCGTCAAACAATTCCTCTATATCCGTTCCGTCAATGGTATGGGGCCAATTCCCCCAATCTCCACTTACCTTTAACCGCACAAGCTCCCCTGTATCAGCACTTTGCAATATGACATATTCCTTTTCATCCGTGGATACAGCATTAAGTACTGTGCCTGCAGGTATAGTTACCTCTTCACCCTTCAGCTCTCCTGATGCCGTGACCGCTTCCCCTGTGAGCTCCCGCTTTGCTGTAATGCTGAAATCATTATAGCTGTACACATCACTAAGTGCCTTTGGCATACCGTCATCTCCAAGGCTGTACTTCTTCGTTATCATTACTGTAGAGAGAAGATTTCCTCGGGTTTCAAGGCAAAATCCCTCTGATGATACAGGCACATTTTCATAGAAAGACTCGGAGTACCTTGAAGGCTCAACGTCTTCCCCGGTTTCTCCGGTGCATATAGCTGTCAGGTCGAGGACAGTCAGATATCTCCAATCATTGTCACTCGCGAATTCTCCGCAAAACATATATTTTCCTGAAGGAGCTTTCATTATATAAGCCTTATTGATGCCGTAGTAACAGTCTCCGCCTGCAGATACCTGCTTTTCTCCGTCAGATACAAAGACTTTATAGTTTTTCATATAATCTCCGGCATCGCTGTCGTAGAGCTCATATCTTATGCTCTCCAAAGCTCCGTCTCCGTCCATGTCCAAGGGAAGCTCCTCATAAGCTGAGATCTGCCAAACACTCCTCTCCCCTACAGGAAGATATTCAGCCTTAAAGCCTATGGACGCCTCATCATAAGGCACATCAACCGTAACTGTGCCGAGAGCATAGGGTCCTATAAGGTACGGAGCGAAATATACCTTCATACAGTCGTCAGCCATGGCAAAATTTATCTCGGGCTCGTTCCTTACTGTATCCTCCCATCCCTCAAAGAGATATCCGTCCGCCTCGAATCTTTCATTGAGATCGGCAATGATATAATCAGAAAGTGCATTTTTATCCGTCACCACATCAGAGATGCCAAGTCTCTTTCCTGTCCTTGTGTCAAAGCTTACACCTGTCATATTCCCGTTGCCGTGGGCTCCGCCTGTATAATCATAGCCCTCGTCAGAAAAAGAAAAGACTCTCTCATCAGCTCTTAATATCTCCACATTGCTCTCGGAGCTATATCCTGAGAAGCTTTCCAAAAACTCCGCATCAGCCTTTGCCGCCTCAAGTATCCGGGCGTATACAGCCTCCGCATCGGCCTCTCTCTCATTTCCGTAAGCTTCAAGGGCAGCCTTCAGCTCGGCATAGTCCTCCGATTTGTTTCTTATCCCCGGAAGGTCATACTCTACAGATGCCAAAAGCTCTCCAGCATCTCTGTACTCCGAGAGGTATTTTGTGTCAATATATGGGAAAAGTTCCTTACTATCACTTGCCTTATCCTCGGCTTTCTCAGCGCCAATATCGATATCGTCACCTGTGTTCTCACTTTTCTCTCCTGGTTTTGCAGCACCTTCCTCGGTCATTTCTTCTTCATTTGCCGAAGCTTTGGTCTCTGCCGTTTCGCCTTGCCCCGCATTTCCTGTAAGCCTTTCCGCATCCACAGCTACTCCGATCTTTTCAAAGGAAGCTTCTATCTCATCCTCCGAGCCGTATGCGAAATCATCTGAAATAATAAACGTGCCTGTGGCCGCTACCGCATTATCCTCTCCTGTTCTGAAAGCCACAGCAGCGGGATAACCGTTTTCAAATGTGTATATGTATATAATATCCTCCGAGATGCTGTCATCTGCAAAGATTTTTTCGGCAGTGCAGATATTTGCCGCAGCAAGAGGCTCTACTCCTTCACCATCCAGAGTGTTTGCAGAAGATATTATTGCAGTTATCCCTCTGTGCGTAAGAAAGCTCTTTAGTTCTTCAGACATAGAGTCATCCATTCCCGCCATCTCCATAAGGATGTCAAATGACTCGTCATCCTGCGAGACGGCATAAACTTCCGCAGGCTCATCATAACTTCCCTCTCCTACAGATTTAATAAGTTCTTTTATCCTTCCATTCCCTACTACCTTATCCACATATGTATCCGAGTGGACCATCTCCGCCATGAGGTCTATTACCTCAAGCCCTCTGTCGTAGAGGCTTTTCTCTGTATCAGAAGAGTCCTTGGTTACCTTGTCGGTGTCAGTTTTCTCAGCCCCGCAGCCCAAAAGGCCCGTTGCAATAAAAATGCAAGCCGTGATCATCTTGATCTTTTTCATAATTCACCTTCTTTTCCCCGCCATTATAACGGCAAAAGCATATTGATTTCGTTTTTGTCCTTCTGAAAAATACGAAACTTTCAATCATATCAAGTATATCACGAGGGCTGCCTCAAAGACTCTACAGCTCGGTTACATTTTTCTTAATAAATATTTTTCGTTCTGGTATATTTTTTGTCTTATTATTACAATAAACATTTTAGTCTCTATGCGTTTACTCCGGATCCTTTGTACAGTTTCATTATCTCCCGTAAAACCCCATCGATATCCGCTTCTTCCTCTGGGTAATTGCATATATGCTTCGGATATTTGCTGTTCTTAAGGCCTTCTATAAGTATTATGTCCGCATCGGGAAAAGCTGACATTAAAAGCCTCTCATCACAGGCCGTCTCCCTTGTAAGCATAAACCTTCCCGCAGAAAACACAGCGCAGCCTATAGCTCCGCTATCTCTGAAGGATCGACTGTCTGTCCCAGGAACATCAGGCTCAAAATCATGCCCGTCATGCTTTATGCAGGCCACCCGAAGCCCCATCTCGGAAAGCCTCGGTATCAGTGCATTTATGAGCCTTGTCTTTCCTGTATTTTTATATCCGCTTACAGCATATATTAAAGGCTTTTTCCTTTCATTATATATCTCTTTTGCCCCACATGAGCTGTCAGAGCTGTATCGGTTACTTCGTACAGGTCTGTTTAGGGAATCAAAGGACAAAATATCCACGATGCTGCCTTTAGAAAGAGGCGGGCTCCCTTCCGATATGTCTATAAAACAATTGCTCCTTTCAAGCCCGCACAGGCTTCCCGATGAAAAGCATCCCTCGGGAAAGCTTACCGCTCCGTTTTCAAAAAATCCTCTAAGCAGTCTCCTCTTGGGACTCTTCTTTTTAATATCCTGTAAAAGTATGGCCTTCTTCCTTTCCCAAGGCTCGCCCTCACAGGCTCCATGAAGATACCTTAGAAAGGGCTTTATTATAAGCTCCATGTGGGTATAGGCCGCCGCAGGGTTACCTGAGAGACAAAATATAGCCTTGCCGCCGCATTTTGCACATCTTGTGGGCATCCCCGGCTTAAGATCAAGCCTGTGAAATACAGTCTCAGCCTTTATGAGCTCAAGCACCTCAGGCATGACATCCTTTTGCCCCACAGATACACCACCTGTTGTTATTACTATATCCGAATCCTCAAGGGCAGTTTTTATCTTTTCCGCTATGAGCCCCGCATCATCCTTAAGATGCTCCGCCCTAACGACATTTTCATTGCAAAGCTTAAAAAGTGCCACAGCGCCGTAAAGGTTTGAGTCATATATTTTTCCGTACTCAAGTGAACCTCCCGGACTTGTAAGCTCATCACCAGTAGAAAATACAGATATCCTTATTTTAGGGCTCACCTTTAATCTCATGAGCCCCGCAGAGGCAAGGAGTGCCACGCCTGCAGCCTCAAGCTGCTCTCCCTTCCTTAAAAGCAATTTCCCCTCGGTGAAGTCTTCACCTGCGTATACGATATTTTTTCCCGCCTCGGAGGAAGTAAATATCCTTACGTTTCCGGGAATGTATCCTCCATTTTCATCAGGCTTTCCTTCTCCGCAGTCCGTCTGCTCCTGCATAACAACAGTATCTGCTCCCAAGGGCAACGGAGCCCCCGTCATTATCCTTATGGCCTCTCCTTTTCCTATGCAAAGCCTTCTTGTATCTCCCGCGTAAGCCTTATCGATTACCTTAAGCACGGCAGGCGCGTCCTGTGACGCAGCCGCTATATCCTCCGACCTTAAGGCGTAGCCGTCAAGGGGTGATCTGTCAAAGGGAGGCTGTGCTATAGGCGCGCTCACATCCTCCGCTATATATCTCCCCACTGCATCCCAAAGTTCCACCGCTTCAGCCTTCATCTCCGTTTTTTCGACATCAAAGGCATTTTTAAGCCTGTCAAAGGCCTCCTCAAGTCCTAAGGACCTCCCTGCGGTATGATCACTTCGGCATTCAGACTTTTCGCTTTTTTCAGCCTCAACAACATCCGACAGAGTGTTAAGATTTCTGAATATCCCGCCTTCTGTGCACCTTATGAGTTCTATACCGTTTTTTCGCGAATACTCTCTTATCACGCGGAATAGGCTCAGCTCGCCCTTCTCCAAAGAAGAGCTCATATCATGGAGCATGTCCTTTGTGTATATTCCGGGAATCGGGCTTATAATTCCCGACTCATTGCTGTAGAAAACAGGTCTCCCGGTCTCCAGAAAGCTTTTTATCAGAGGTAAAAGCGCATTCCCGGACTTGGTATAAAGGTCCGATGAAAGTACGATAAGGGCATCCTTTTTACTTAAACTGAGAGCTGAAAATATGCCTCCCACAGGGCCGCAGTCCTCTATGATATCCTCAATAAGAGGAAGATCCGCCGAATCATAGAGTTCCTTATCAGACTCTGTCATCCTTTCTCTTTTTGTGCATGAAAGAAAGACCTCTCTCCCGGAGACCTGCTCGTCTTTACCCAAAGAGCTCTCTGTAGAACCAATAAGCCGTTTAAGCCGTTCAATTTGGCTTATGCCGTTTACCTCTAAAGTGAGCTTATTCTTTCGGTTCATCCTAAGGCCCTTGCCACCGCTTAATATAAGATATCCGTAATCTTGCACCATACCAAAGCATCTTCCTTCCGCAACTCAACTCTGTTTAAGAATATCCTCTTATGCCTTTTTTATACGACAAGGGATCGATTTATAAGTGATAAAGCCCGAGACGGGATCCGCATATCTCATAGAGGCAAGCCTGTTGACGTTGCCCTCCTTCCAGCCGCCATGCATATATGGGCTTCCGCCTCCAAAGGGAATATGTACACATCCCTTCGCCATAAGACATATGTGAGCCTTAAAGCTGCCCTTTCCGAAGGCAGTCTCCACATAAACCGGATCTCCCTCCGAGATTCCGTATCTTTCAGCGTCTTCCTTACATATACTCATGAGAGGATCGGGCTCAGCCTTTGCTATCTCATCCACATTGGGTCCGAAGCTCGCAAACCTTATCTTGCTTCTGGCTCCCGTGGTCATCATCATAGGAAAGTCCTCTTTTGAGCCAAATTCAGGGATCTCCCTTATATCATGATAGACAGGCATACCGCAAAGGCCTGCTTTTTCTATCACACTTGAAATAATCTCAACTTTTCCGCTCGGTGTGGGAAATCCGGGCTTTCCGTCAGCTCTGAGAATTCCCTTCTCATATTTTTTCTCTTCCGTGCATACCTCGTCCATAACGCCATAGGGAGTAGCCTTAAGCTTCTCTATAAGCTCTCTGTCTCCGTCAGCAAGCCATAAAAGCATTTCTTCATCGTTTTCGGGGTAGGCATCTCCAAATCCAAGCTTTTCTGCGAGAGCCTGAAGGATGAAGGTATCGCATTTTGCCTCTCCCACAGGATCTATGATCCGCCTTCTCAGCTGTCTGCCTCCGGGGATATTTACTATGGCCTCATTCTCAAAGTATGTTGTGGCAGGGAAGATGACATCAGCATAACGCGCGTCGTTAGTCATAAATCGCTCAAGGACAATAAATATGTCAAGCTTCCTGTACGCCTCCTCCCATTTTTCCTGCTCGGGAAATGTGATTGACGTGCCTCCAGCACAGAGAAGATATCCCCTTATCGGATAGGGCTTATCATAAAGTACTCCTTCAAGGAACTCCTCACCCAACTGAGCCGAGCCGTTCATCATATAGTAAAGAGGATATTTGTCACAGCCTATAGGCCTTTTTCCCTCAGGTATATCATAGAGCTTTGCTTCCCCATATGACTTTCCGCTAAAGCGCATTCCGCCTTTTATATCAAGCTTCCCGCATATAGCCCACAGTATCCAAAGCGCCCTGTTGGTCTGTATTCCGGAGTACTGATACTCTGTTCCTGTATATGCAATAAATACGGACTTTTTATTAAGAAATCCCTCAGTAAGCTCCCTTATCTTCTCCTCAGGTATCCCGCAGGTTTCCGAAAGCTTTGAGAACTCAAGACCTGAAAGATATTCGGAGAACTCCTTGAGTCCGGTTACATATTTCTCCGTAAATTCTTTATCATATCGGCCCGCCTCAATGACATATTTAAGCATAGCCATAACGAGGGCTCCGTCGGTCCCCGGGATTACAGGCACCCATTCGTCATATTCTCCGTTGTTGCAGTCTCCTCTCGGATCTATTGCTATGAGACGGGCTCCTCTTTTTCTTGCCTCCTTTATCCTGTGGTACAGAGCCTGATAGCCTGAATCTGTTGCAGGATTTTTTCCAATTAAAAATATAAGTTCGGCATTTTCTATATCGGGAGCGACAGAGGGCTGCGATATTCCGAATACAGTCACAGGCGCCATTATATATGACGCGAAATTGCAGGTAGAGCTGCAGGTAGTATCATTTATTCCTCCCATATGTCTGAAAAATGCGTCCTTTCCCCCAAAGCAGCGCATGGTCGAGGGCTCTCTTCCCGATGAGCCCACATATGACACGAGAGCGTCAGGCCCGTACTTTGCCACTACTTCCTTGATCTTTTCCGCAGCAAACTCTATGGCCTCCTCAAAGCTCGCCTCTCTGAATTCACCGCTGCCCCTCTCTCCTGTCCTTATAAGGGGCTTTAATATACGCTTTTTGTTGTAGATTATCTCAGGTGCCAGAGCCCCTCTGGGGCATACTCTTCCTCTATTTGATTCCCTGTCCGGCTCAACCTTTACAATCCTTCCGTCACAAAGCGTAGCCACTATGTCACACTTGTCAGGACATATTCCGCATATTCCCTTTACTTTTGTCTCTCCCATGCTCTTCTCCTTTTCCTGAACGATTGATTATATGCATTGCTTTTAACTTTTATTATAACAAATTTCACAAAGCTCATGGAGACGCCATGTTCTAATTTGAAAACGGGGAACCCGGCAATCGAGCCGTGCTCCCCTTTATTTTCTTTCCTATTATCCTTATTACTTACTCAAGGACAGGCCTGTCGGCAAGATCCTTGTTGAGATATGAGGTTGCTGTATCAGATATATCCACCTGCTCACTCTCAGGTATTCCGTCTACCTCAACGGCCTTGTTGTACCAATCCTCAAAGGTCATTCCTATCGGGAATACAGGATCGATCTCTGTAGCAATAAATTCATCAAAGTCATCTGCACCGGTACTCTGAATAAGATCTGTTCCGAGGAATTCCTGAACATTTTCAAGCCTCGGTATCTCCTCCTCGGGGATCTGAGGATACTGTGTGAAATAGTGGATATAGTTGTCAATGTTCTGCTCCGAGAACTGCCATGTAATGGTACGTCCCTCTGCAACAGTCTTCATATAAATGGTACGAAGTCCTACATAAGGGTCTGTGTCAAATCCGTCGGCAAACATCATTGCCGCATTGTAAGGGTGTGCATACATATATTCTATCGCCTTTGTGTGGGCGTATACAAGACGTCTTGCAAGCTCAGGACAATTCTCATAGAATTCCTGTGCCATTGCAACGATACAGCACATTCCCCACTCATCAGCCTTTGATTCACTTGTAACACTGGCTGCGCCCCAGCCTATCGCCATAATATGTCCGAAACCTTCGAACTCGCATATAGATGCGTAGGGGTCTCAGCAGGTGAAGCCGTCAATCTGACCGGCTTTAAGAGCGAACATGGCATCCTGCTGTCCCATGCTTACGACATTGTAGGCTGATGACTCGTTAGGTATGCCAAGCTTATTTGACCAGGTGATCCACTCCGGATCTATCTCACCTTCAGCTGTGATCGCGAGTGTCTTTCCCTCAAGGTCTGAAGGGTCCTGAATGTCATTTGACGCTACAAAGTAACGTGATCCGCCAAGGTGGTTTGCCGCCGCCATGAAAATAGGCGCTCCCTGGTTTGCCGCAAGTATAGAGCCCTCTATGCCCTGATATCCCGCATCCATCTGTCCTGATGAAAGTCCGTTTATTATCTCCGCTGTCTTGGTAAGATTTACCTTAAGGCCAAGGGCATCATATATTCCCGCCTCCTGAGCAATGATACATGCAACCATGTGGTCACAGTTATTGTATCCGACCTCGATGGTGTAGTTTTTCTCTGTATCATTGAGCTCTCCGAATTCAAAATCCTTTACCGCTTCCTCAGGGTCGTATCCTATCGCCTCGTTGGATACAGCAGCAGTTTCAGTTCCGCTGTTGTGACAAGCGGATAAGACCGGTGCCAGAAGCGAGAAAGCTAAAAGGCAGGCCAAAAGCCTTTTTTTCATACTACTTCCTCCTTTTTCCTTTGCATAAAAATATTAATAAAAATTTATATTTTTATACTACCGGAAAAATATACGTTTTACAACGAAGGAGGATAATTATAAGCTTTTATAATATTCCTTATTCTTTTTATAAAGAAAATTAATAACATGGAAGCCCTGCCGTAAATCTGCTCCCCTTCCCGGGCTCTGAAAATGCGTCTATATATCCTCCGTTTTCCTGAAGGAGCCTTGCCACTACAGTAAGTCCTATGCCGCTTCCCTCCTTGGGAGGCTTTGTGGTAAAGAAAGGCTCAAAGATGTGCCTTTGTATCTCATAGTCTATTCCCGTTCCGTTATCCTCGACTATAAGTGTCACAAAATCATCTCTGTCCTTACTCCTTCCGAAGGTTATCTCCAAAAGTCCCTCATCCTTGTCCTTCATGGCCCTTATGGCATTATTTGAAAGATTTATGATTATCTGGCTGAGCATGCCGACCTGCCCTAAAACGTAAAAGTCTCTCTTGCTGACAAAATACTTGAACTCTATATTTGACGGCACAAGCTTCTCCACCATTTTAAGGCTTAATCGTACCTCCTCAGATGCATTGAACTTGACCTTTTTGCGCTCCGCTCTTCCCGCTCTCGAAAACTCCAGCATCTGCCTTGAAAGAGTTGAACAGTGCTCAGCAGCAAGATAAAGCTCCTCCGTCTCCTCAGGCATGAGCTCCGAGACCGCTTTATTGTTCTTGAAAAGTTCCGCATATATAAGTATAGGCGTCATCTGATTGTTAAATTCATGGGCAAGGGCTCCCCATAAGGATGTAAGCTCCTTATCTCTGTTGTAGACCCTCAGCACCTCGTCCTGCTTTGCAAGTCTCTCCCCGGCCTTGCTGAGCTCCTCCTCATATTTAAGGCTTACTCTCAATTCGGATTCCCTCTTTACCGATTTCATATAAAACCTGATAGAGACCAGGATCCACACAAAAATCACCGCACCAAGCATGGAAAGACAGAAGGAAAGTCTCTCTATAGGCTTTACCAGAAGACCGTAGTCCTCAACGACATACACCGAAAAGATCTCATCTCCTATTTCCACGGAGGCAACTGCCGCCAGCTCATTTTTCCTTACAGGCACTCCGTTTTCAACAGTATATGACCAATAGCTTGTGACCTCAGCCTCTCCCGGCTGAGACTGTGCCTCCGGCTTTGAGATATCAGGGAATTCCCTGTCCGCTCCGTCCTCTGACATGACTGTCATTCCCGCACTGTTTTTCACATAGCAATAGCCGTCGTTATTTATTTCAAGCCCGGAGAGTGTCTCGGATTGATTAAATACACTGTTTAAATTCCACTCAAATTGAAGGACGCCTGCAATCTCTCCTGCTATGCTTATAGCCTTCGTCATGTAAAATACATAGTAGCCGCCATATCTGTAAACTGTCGGCCCGCTTATCACGCTTTGAGGTTCCTGCACTGCCCTCCTGCACTGCTCCCCGTTCCAATAAGGAAGATGTTCATAGTCATTCCTTGTATAAAACGCTTTGTCGCAAAATATCTTGTCAAGAGCCGCCTCAAAGTCCTCCTCTGAAGAGAAATCGTCTCCATATATGCTCAGGATCAGATTTTCCTTCTCCTCAAATTCCTCCTTAAGGCTTGACGCCCCTGTCTCCGCAAGGCTCTTAAGGCTCTCCGACTCACTCTCCACAAGGGCGTCCTTTACAGTATGATATGAAAAATACGCTGCCGCAACAGCAACAGCTATTCCTGCCACAGCTATTGCGGCATAAAGACCGAATCCTGTTTTATTATTTTTTTTATCTCCGTTTTTCTTCATATTTTAATATTTTATTCTGTTTTCTTGATAAAGCTTCATGGCTCAGGTATAATTTTGACCGGATATAATTATTCCTGACTTTAGCCTCGAATATCATTATATATCATATTTCCTCACTAAAGAACATTCTTTAATGAGATGATTTAATACCTTGGGAGATCATAACATCATGGAAAAAATATCAGTACTTGTAATAGACGATGAAAAGCCGGTCCGCACCGCCATAAAGGCGGCTTTGTCCTCGGAGGGCATGAATATTACCGCGGCAGGAAATGCGGATGAGGCCCTTGCTGTCCTAAAGACCGGAAACTTTGACGTTGTCCTTTTGGATATATTGATGCCGGGTACCGACGGTTTTTCTCTCCTTAAGGACATTAGAAACCAAAGGCTCTTTGTGCCTGTCATAGTATTGAGCGGCCTTGATGAGGACAGCACTATGGTAAAGGGCTATGGCCTCGGAGCGGATGACTATGTCACAAAGCCCTTCAGTGCTGCTGTGCTTGCCTCAAAAATAAGGGCTCTTTGCAGAAGGAATCGCGAATACAAGCCTGAGGAGCCTGTGCGCTCCGAGCTTAAGGCGGGGGATTTTGTCTTACGTCTCGATGTTCAAAAGGCTATCTGTAAGGGTAAGGAAATATCTTTGACCTCAAAGGAATTTTCCATACTTTGTAAGCTCATGGAAAAGCCGGGAGAGACCATCTCCAAGGAGGATCTGTACAGAGAAATATGGGGAGAGTCGGATTTTGACAGGACAAAGATGCTTGTATACATAAAGCGTATAAGAGATAAGATAGAGGATGACCCCTCGAATCCGAAGCACCTGCTTACAGAATGGGGAAAGGGGTATTACTTTAAGGCTTAAACAGTTACTTATCTGTTATCTCCATAAGCTGCAAAAAGCCCCGCAAAGTCTATATATCATCTTTGCAGGGCTTTTTGTTATATTCTATGATGATTAAGTTAAGTCAGTTTTCATTCTCTAATGCGGTGAGCCGATCACCGGTTTTTTATTCTCTCACCACGCTTATGCGCTTACCTATGTTATTTCCGTTTATAGCCTCATCCACCATTGCAATAGCATAATCGGCATAGCTGATGATGCTCTCTCCCTTTGAATTGAGCTTAAGCTCCTCACCGCCAAGGATATATTTTCCTGTGCGTTCACCGTCTGCCTGAAGATCTCCTGCGGGGCTGATATATGTCCATTTTACATCCTTGCGCTCACGAAGCTCTGAAAGCGCCTTTCCCATAGCGGCAGCCAAAGGCTTGAAAATATCAGGGAAATCAGGGCCGTCAGCCACACACATGGTATGCTCAGGATCAACATACAGGCTTCCGGCACCGCCTACAATGAGAAGTCGAACATCAGTACCTGGGTAAGGTCGAACAGATCCTTTTTTTTACCTTATCAGCTTGTAGTATTATCCTCGCGTACAACTGCAGTCACATCCTGACCTCTGTTTACAGCTTCCTTTACAATAAGCTTACCTGCTTTTCCGTTTGCACAAACTACTGCGATCTTCATTTTTAATTCCTCCTATAATATATCAGACTGTCATTTTATTTTTTATTGAGCTTCGGTTCGGCCGTTTTCCTCATCTCTTGTCTGTATTATAGTCGGAAGAGTTTCTTATGTTAAGTAAGCACTTTATTGTGCTGTAGTTACCGAAAGGATACTATATAGGCTTAATTTATCTTTAAGAATTTTATGCGCGTATTCTCGGGGAGCTCAAAGGCTTCACCCGTATAGCTTTCCACAGCGGAGATGAGCTCCGAGTCCTCCGACAGCCTTTCCGCCACCCTGTCGCAGCATTCGATAAAGCTCTCAAAGGCCTCCGTCCCCACTATATCATTATTAACCAGAAGTACATATGAAATATAATCATTATCGGTAACAGGATAAAAGCTGCAGTCATGCATTGTTGAAAGCTTTGTAATATCCAATACCACAGAATCTGTGTTACCTGTGATGAGTGCAAACTGCAGGCTTGATGAGTTGATCTCCACCGCCCTTTTAATATTCGGATATGTCTCCATAACAGAGTCCGCAAGATATTTTCTGTTTTGCCCTATTGCCACTGAGCTGACCTGAGCTATGTCCTTTTGTGCGGCAAGAAATTCTGAATTCATTATTATAGGCGCATATATGGAAAAATCATCATTTTCCTCTATGAGATGCCTTGCCATATGCGCACAGCTGAATGCGGCATCTATTTCGTCTGAGCTCAAGGCCCATTGCGCTGTGTTGCTTCAGCAGTCCTTAAACTCGTAGCCCTCCATAAAATCATCAGAAAGGATAAGGCCTCCCTCGGATTCGGTCTCGACCTCCTCCAAAAAAAGGCCGGAAATATCATCCCCCGCCCCGATTCTCAGCATTACATCAGGATTTTTCGGTTCCTCCTTCGGAAGCAGGAACCCTGCAAAAAAGAGGGCCGACACAAATGCGGCCCCGCATATAAAGCTTTTTCTGATAATATCCATCAACAGCAGTCTTCCATTCCGGCACCGAAAAGGTCAGTGGGCACTCCATCTATCATCCTGTAGATAGCGTAGCCTGACTTTCCGTCCTTCTCTCCTGCAACAATAAACTCCATCTCCGCTTCGTCATCTATATTTTTAAACTGTATGCCCTGATTTTCTATAGGCGCGGGGATAGGCTCTGTATAGACATAGCTTCCGTCAGACTGAACCACACATACCACAAGCCTCGTTATCTCCTCCGTCTCTCCCTCATGTGTATGATCCTCCTTGTAGATCACAAGGAGGTCGGCTATACCGTCGTCCGTCACGTCGTTCTCACAGGCCATGACTACACGCCTCTCGGGAAACGCCGCCTTAAAGTCCACCAGTGTCTTATTATCCTCCGGCACCATAGGGTCATATACAAATCCTCTTCCTGAGCTCTTTTGCTCCTCCTCCTTTGAGAGAAGGAACTGATGCAGGGCAAAGGCGACTACAAGCGCCAAGAGCACCGCTATCACCCTTATCGCTATGTATCCGGGTGTTATTTTCTTTTCTTCATTTTTCTTCATCGTATTCAGCGAAAATCCTCCCTTACTTATACCGCCTTGGCCCTAATGAAATTCTTCTTAAACCAAAGAAAGACAGATACGCATGCATAGCCTATAAGTATAAAGCTGCATACATACTGAAACCACTCGGGCATAGGCACGATAAAGTGGTTGGCCACCTCTATCGTCTTGTGGGTAGTATCAAAATCCACAACAGGCTTAAATCCCGGCATTAAAAGCTGATTTGCAAGGTAACCCACACAGTTGGATATGAGAGTCACCATGAAAAAGTACATAAATGCCGCTCTTTTTCCTATAGTCTTTGATATAGTTATAAGCTCGGGAATATTTGTGGAGGCTCCCGCCATAAGGAAGGTTATGGCAACTCCGGGCGCCGCTCCGCTTGCAACAAGAGCCGCGATAAAGGGCATATGTCCCACAGCGCATACATACATAAGCGCGGCTATCACAGTTATTCCGAGAAGAGATATAAATCCGGGATTTCCCAGATAGTTTTGTATAAAGGACTGAGGGACTATGCTGAACAAAAGCCCCGCAATGAGCATTCCCGATACAGTGTATTTTGCAACTGTGAGAGCAAGCTCCGTAAATGACCAGTGGAGTCCCGAGATTATCTGAGATATGATGCTGCGCTTTTCCTCCTCAAGCTTTATCCCGGGCGCTTCATCAGGCTTTCCCTCCAGCCCGAAAATACATATCTCATCTCCCGCAAATTTATTGGCTATGGTTCCTATTATCAAAGGAGCTATGAGTCCTGTAAGAAAGTATATTATCCATATCTGCGGTCCCAAAAGCCCGAAGGCAAGTATTACCGCCATGGGGTTTATCATAGGCGAAGAGGTCATAAAGGCAAGCGTCGGTCCCAGAAACGCACCTGAATAGTAAAGGCTTATACCAAGAGGAATGGTTCCGCAGCTGCATATGGGTATCAGTGCTCCGGAGAGAGTGCTCCAAAGGACGCCCGCAAACTTTTTAGTGCCTATAGAGCTCCTTCTGAGTCTCTCGGGGCTCAAAAATTCATGTAATGCTCCCGCTATCATAAAACTCACTATCATCCATCCGGATGACCCGCAAAGCATGTTGAAGGACGAGTATATGACCTCCGGAACAAACTTAAAAAATTCTTCTAACATGTGCTTATTGCCTCCTCAAACGCCTTGGCTATAGTAGATCTGTTTAAATTTTTAATGGCTTTGGACTCATTTATGACAAGCATGCTCTTTGATACGGCCCCGTATTTTTTTATGTAGTCAAAGTCCTTGCCCGCCTTATAAATAACGGTTTCGACACGACCCTTATATTTTTCCTTAAGAGATTCAACGAATCCCACATATACCTCACATCACGCACATGCACAGATATATTCAACACAAGGCTTATTCATAATTTCCCTCCCTTGATCTCAAAACTTAATAACGATAAAGAGTAAAAGAAAGGAGCCCTGCCATGTCTTAAGCATCAGCAGCGCTCCATTCTGTTGTGCTTTTTAAAGTGTTATCACCTGATCCACCCCTGCAGGCGCAAGTGCCGCATACACATTAGGGAAGCAGCCTATTCCGCAGGGAGCGATGAGCTTGTCCGCTATGTCTCTCTGATAGCAGCATCTGTCACAGCACATAAGGAGTATTCCGAGCTTATCCGCAAGCTCCGCTATCCTCTCACCGAGGTCAGAGCCCTCCTGCATTATAAAAGTATTGTCGTAAAAGAACATCATTCCCGCCACCTCGGCCACATGTCTTCCCTCCTCAAGCTGGGGGACTATCATGTTCTCAAGAATATCCCTTACATTATTCGACTCCAACAAATAAGCAACCTTCATTTTGCTTCCTCCTTAAGATATGTATATTATTAATTAAAGCTTAATCTACTGAAAATATATCCTTAGCCGCCTCAAGAGCCTTTTTTGCATCACACTTTATTATGACATCCTTATCAAGCTCCATGTCCTTTACATACTTGTCGAATTCTGCAGAACTGCAGAAGAAATTCATGGTATTTCAGCAGCTTCCGGACCAGTTTGATATCTCCCCCAAAGGGAAGGTCAAAGCATGAAGCTCCTCGGGATAACAGGAAGCTATCCTTCCGTCCTTTATCTCAACATGCACAGGCTCTCCGCATACTGCACACACGGAATCAACTATCGTATCCGTGTGCAGTGTGAATGCCGCACCCATCGAATCTATGGCGCACATAGCGCAGAACTCTCTGCCGTCAGCAGTCTTTACATGATGATTCGTGGGAAGCGCCGACACAGGATATATGAAGTCCACATTGTTGTCCTCGTCAGTTACCATTCCGTCCTGAAATTTGAGTACCTCCACTGCCTCGTCATATTCCTCTCGTGACATGTTGAGAGCTCTCATAGCGGCTTCCCTGTTTTTTTCTGTGTTAAACGCCTTCTTGTCAATGACCTTATTTATAATGTAAAGCCTCAGCTCATTCTGTCTTTCGTTAAATTTTTTGTGTACATTTTGTTCCATTATCTTTTCCATAATTTTCCCTCCTCATTATCTCCTTTTTTATCCTTTCCCCGATATACCTCCTTTTTGACCTTCTCCCACTGTCTTATGCCTTTATATCAGCACGCGATATTTTCCTTATTTTCCTCAGACTCTCTGTTTTTTATAAATTCCATAATGTCCTTGTCCTCCTGAGTTACCACATCTCCGTTTAATGCGGACTTGAGGATCTCGGTGATATGCTCTATATATTCGTGGTATTTCTCGCTCTCCCTGTCTCTCGGACGAGGAAGGTCTATCTTTACATCCTCCAATATCCTTCCGTGATCTCTGGACATTATCACGACTCTGTCGCTGAGATATACAGACTCGTCCACATCATGAGTAACCATTAATGATGTACAGTTTTTCTGCATAAGTATGTTCTCAAGCTGCTGCTGGAGCATATGCCTCATCTGAAAGTCTATGGCTCCCAAGGGCTCGTCCATCAGAAGTACCTCGGGATCGCATGCAAGAGCCCTCAAAAGAGCTACTCTCTGCTTCATTCCACCCGATATCTCATGGATATAGTAATCCTTATAGTTTTCCATCTGAGCTATGTGGAGGAGTTCCATGAGCTTTTTCTCCCTCTCAGCCTTCGGCAGTTTCTTCTTTATCATCGGATATTCGATATTTTCTCCTACCTTCAGCCAAGGAAAGAGAGCATAGTTCTGGAACATGAATGCTCTGTCAGGTCCGGGCTTTGAGACCTCCTTACCCTTTACCACTATCTTTCCCTCGTCAGGCTTCTGAAAGCCGGCTATTATGGTGAGCGTAGTAGTCTTTCCACAGCCTGAAGGCCCCAGAAGGCTTACAAACTCGCCGTCATTTACATCAAAGGAGATATCCTTTAAAACAGAAAGTCTCTCCTCTCCCTTTCTTCTGGCCTGAAAGCTCTTTGATATATTTTCTACCTTAATCGACATTTTTTACTCCTTTAATCTTTGTACGTTCGTAAGAAATTGTTTTCATTGATCCCAAGAGGGCCAAGCCCAAAATAATTACAGAGCATATGCCCTGAAGCCAATCCGGGAAGTCTATAATAAGCATGTTTGCATTGGCTATAGTGTTTTTTGTAACATCGTAGTCCGGCACAGCCGAGAAATCGTGACCGAGTACAATGTTTGTAATATATCCCACCGCCACAGCAAGTATCGTCACAGGAAGAGCATACAGGAGCGCGGCTCTCTTACCCATTGTCCTTGCTATTGTTATGAGTTCAGGTATATTCGTGGCGGCTCCCGCCATAAGGAATGTCACAGCAAGCCCCGGCTCCGCTCCTGCAGCTATCAACGCCGCTATAAACGGAATATGTACTACAGCGCACACATACATAAGGGCCGCTACCACAAGTATCCCCAGGGGAGTTATACTTTCCGGTTCCGAGAGATAGGCCTGTATGAAGGATTGAGGGACTATGCTTAATACAATACCTGCAACAAGCATACCTGATACGGTATATTTACTTATCAGTAATGAGTATCTTCCTGCCGACCACCTGAGCCCTCTTAAAATACGCTCTGCTAAAGCGGGCCTGTCCTCAGGCTCGGGCTTAATAAGATCTCTTCCGTTTCCCATTTCCGAAATACTGCTGCTTTTATCAGAAAGCTTCCCGAAAGAGCCGCTTTTGCATTCTCTTATACAAAGACTTTTACCTGCAAAACTGTTGGCAAGTACACCCACGATAACAGGTACAGTCAATCCCGTTATAAGGTATACCACCGCTATCTTCTTTCCCAAAAGCCCGTATATAAGCACGAGAGCAATAGGATTTATCATAGGCGTGGAGGTCATAAATGAAAGGGCAGGGCCAAGATAGGCTCCCGTATAGTACATCAGTATCCCCAAGGAGGCTGTGCCGCAGCTGCATATGGGAAGCAGCATTCCGCACAGAGTTGTCAATATGATTCCCTTTATGCTTTTCGAGCCTACTGAAATCTTTTTCAAAAGTTCAGGGCTTACAAATTCATGAACTATGCCTGCTATAATAAAGCTGAATATAAGCCATACTGATGAGCTGCAAAGTATTCCCCAAACAGAGTCTGCTATCTTTGTCAAAAATAAAAAAAACGGAGTCATTACCACATTGCCTCCTCAAAGGCAGCCCTGATATAAAAAAATAATTCCACCCTTGCATATTTTTTCACTTTTTAAATATACCCTAAATCCGGGGATTATACTTATGTTTATTACAAAAGCAAATATCCCCCTAAGTGTTTATTAATTTTTTTGATATTACTATTCTGAACAAGAGCATTTCCGGTAGGATATGTTCAGCAAATATTAATAAATATTTATGTTCAAAAACTGAATAGAAGGAGGAGATATTTTGAGTGAATCGGCAAGTTCGGTGAATCGGCAGATTGCCGCTTCCCGGAATTCTGACAGACGCCGCTGGCGCAAGATGGGCGGAAGGAACTACAATCTTCACGCAATAATTGCTCTGGCTGTCATCTGTCTTATTTGGACTGTAGCTGCCCATATCGTAGATCAGCCGTTTATTTTTCCTTACTTTGAGGACGTCGTAGGTCAGGTGGTATATTCCCTCACAGACCTTTATGTGCTGGAAAATCTGGGAATAACCATGAGACGAGTTCTCATCGGAGCCCTTATTGCTTTTATAATAGGTTATCCCTTGGGAATGCTTATGGGATTTTTCCCGAAGGTCCTTACCACCATGTCGCCCTTTATCAACTCACTCAGGCAGGTTCCCATAATGGCTTGGGTGCCTCTTGCGATAGTATGGTTCGGAATAGGCGACGGTCCCACTATCTTTCTGATAGCCTTCAGCGGTATCTTTACAATAATACTTAATACCGTTGCGGGAGTTCAGGATATAAGCAAGGATTTTTATAATGCCGCAAGATCCATGGGCGCAAACACCCTTGGAGTGTTAAAGGATGTGGTGCTTCCCGCATCTCTTCCCGGAGTGCTTACAGGCATCAGGCTTGCTATAGGCCTCGGCTGGATGTCCGTCATATGAGCGGAGTTCATAGCTACCAGTGCCGGTTTCGGTTACTGCATGGTTGAGGCTCAGGGGCATATGCAGACAGAGACTGTTATTGCCTACATGGTCATTGCAGGTATCATAGGATTTCTTATAGATATCATTATGGTGATGGTCGAGAGAATTCTCTTGAAATGGAGAGAGGCATAAAACATAAAAAGAGCTATATATCAGGAGAAGGACCGCTTCTAAGAAAGCGGCCCTTCTTTTTTTCTGTTTCTTTTTTTGCAAAACTCCGAAAGCTCATTTAAGGTTATGGCGGCAGCCTGGTCAAGTATCCTTTCCCTGTGGTGAACGATATAAAAACTCCTCTTGCAATTTACCTCGGGGAACTCAAACATAAGTACTTTTCCCGCCTTCACATAGTCCATAGCCGCAAGCTTTGATATAAAGGCACATCCCACCCCGGCAGCCACAGTTCTCTTTAAGAGCTGTGTGCCGTCCACTTGAGCGACTATATTCATATTTCTGTCCGAAAGTCCGAGGGAATGTTCAAGATTGTGAGCGGCTATACCTGTGCCGCTTCCCATCTCCCTTGTTATAAATCTCAGGGACGGCAGCGCCTCAGGCTGTATCCTCCCGGAAAACTGTGAAAAATAAGGATCCTTGGGGGTTATGAGTACTATATCGTCAGAAAACAGCTCCTCATAAAGACATTTCTTGTTTTGGATACTGAATCCGCATATACCTATCTCGGCGTCAAAATGCAGCACATCCTTTATTACCTCCGAGCTGTCTCCCTCCATTATCCTGAAGCATATGTCCTGATATTTATTTCCCATATAGGATACAAAGTCCGGGAGTATATAGTTTGCAGGAACTGAGGAGGCGGATATCTGCACCGTGCCCTTAAGTGTATTTTTGCGCCCGTGCAAAGCAAACATAGCTTCGCTCTCCGTAAGGATGAGCCTCTGAGCATACGGATAGAAGGAAAGCCCCGCCTCGGTGAGATGCACATTTTTTGTCGATCTCGTCAAAAGCTGTACTCCCAACTCCTCTTCAAGCTGTTTAATATGTGTGCTGATGGCAGGCTGTGACAAAAACATCCTCTTGGCCGCCACTGAAAAGCTCTTGCTCTCCACAACCGCTACAAAGCTCTTTAAAAATTCTGTTTTCAACTCCGCAACCCCTTGATTCTTAATATGTCTTTTTTTTCTTACACTGAAAGAAATTTTATACAGTATTAAGTGCATTATAAAACAGATTCAATAATATTTCAACAGTTGAAGGTTTTTCGTTGTTTTATCTGTCATGCAACGAAAAAAACCCTGAATACCGTCTTTTCACGATATTCAGGGCCTTTCCCTTTCGTTCTTATGAGTCGGAGTGACAAGATTTGAACTTGCGACCTCCCGGTCCCTAACCGGACGCTCTAGCCAAACTGAGCCACACCCCGAACAAGTGTTGTTCTCACGAACGATAGATAATATATCACACTTATTTGTCTGCGTCAAGCGTAAAATCAAATTCTACTCCATTTTTTTTATTTTTTACGCTGCAGGTCTGATTATGGGACTCAATTATGGCTTTTACTATGCTCAAGCCTATTCCGCTTCCGCCATAGGCTCTCGTTCTCGCCTTGTCAACCTTATAAAATTTCTCCCAGATCTTGTCAAGATCCTCTTCAGGTATATTTTCACCTGTATTAAATACGCTTACCCTTATTATCCTTTTTTCATGGAGGACCTCATCATCCCCATCGGCTTCTCCGGGCTTTTTCTCCTCTCTTACGCTTATGATTATTTCCCGTTCTCCGTCAAGATGATTCAGGGCATTTGTAAAGTAGTTGGTTATGACCTCTTCTATCTTAAACTCATCAGCCCACACATAGGCATGCTCAGGAGCTATGAGCTCAATTTTTGCCTCCTTCTTTTTTATGACCAGCTTTTGGTTTTCAAGAAGGCTCTTTATAAGCTCAACTATATCAAAGCGCACAAACTCAGTCTTATCATCTCCGAATTCAAGATTGTTCAGGGAAGTCAGCTGCTTTACCATCGTATTCATCTTTACAGCCTCATCGACTATTACATTGCAGTAATAGTCTCTGCTTTCGGCATCCTCTGCCATTCCCTCCGTGAGGCCCTCGGCATAGCCCTGTATAAGAGCTATAGGAGTCTTCAGCTCATGGGAGACATTTGCGATGAAGTCCTTCCTCATGGCGTCGATCTTATTCTTCTCGTCAATATCCTGCAAAAGCTTGTTGTTTGCCGTCTTTAGCTCAGCTATGGTCTTTTCCAGCCGGTCTGACATAGTATTCATACTGTGTCCCAGTATTCCTATCTCATCCTTTGCATTGCCTTCGTACTTGGTTTCAAAATCAAGGGCAGTCATTCGCTCAGATATTTTCGCCAGTCTGTTTATGGGCCTTGTGATTATGCCTGTGGTTATATATACTATGGCACTTCCCAAAATAAGGACTATTATTCCCACTATGAGAAGGAATTTGTTGGTTATTCCGACGCTGTCGTGAATAAGGGATACCGGCATGGACATAAGAAATTCCGTCCCTCCGTCTGTAAAATATCCCCAGCTTTCCAGATATACAGTATTCGACCTTCTGTCAAAGGTCCTCTGTATTCTGTAAAAATCATTTTGATATATTATTTCCGCATTCTCAAGAGGATCAAACACCGGGTCGGAGAGAAGTCTTCCGTTTTCTGCAGTACCTGATGAAAAGCCTATATTGTTGAAGCTGTTTTTAAGATGGTAGAAAAACGGGAACCTTATGCTGTTATCCTCGATCCCTGATCCATCACCGGCCTCGTTGCCGTTACCGGCTGTTCCGTTACTTTCTCCGTTGCTCCCCTCATCCTTGCTTCTGCTGAGATAATATCTGAGTTTATCCGCCATGAAGTCTCCCTCTCTGCTGGCGGCTATGACTTCATTTCCCTCGGAATCTATCAATACTATATTTATATTTGATTTGTCATTAAGCTCTCTGAAGGATGCCACCGTCCTTGAGTCCTCAATATTTTTTCCGAATTCCTCCGCAATGACATCCGTTATGCTTTTTCCCTCTCTCTGTATGGCAAGAAGGAGCCTGTCTATGGTAATGTAGGCTCCCTTCAATACCTCTACCTTGTTGCTCATGTAATAGTCCTCAAGGAAATACTTGTTGACCCCGTACATTGCAAACAGGATAAAAGCCATTATTCCTATAAATATCAGAGTAAATCTTGTCCTGATAGAATGCTTCATAAGCCGTGTTCATCTCCCGATGGGCCCTTCGGTCAGGCCTCAAATTTATATCCCATTCCCCAGATCGTCTTTATTGCCTCTCCCGCAGGTCCGAGCTTTGCCCTGAGCTTCTTTACATGGGTATCTATAGTCCTTGCATCGCCGAAATAATCATAATCCCAGACGTTATTTAAAATATTCTCTCTGGAGAGGGCAATTCCCTTATTCTGCATAAAATAGTCCAAAAGCTCAAATTCCTTATAGCTAAGATCCACCTGTTTTCCGTTTACCTTTACCTCATGGGCAGTCTTGTTGATGCTTATGCCGGCGCACTCTATGACATCTGATTTGCTCTTTCCCGTGCGCCTTAGTATTGCATCCACTCTCGCAGTCAAAATCTTCGGTGAGAAGGGCTTTGTGATATACTCGTCCACTCCGAGCTTAAATCCCTGAAGCTCGTCCTGCTCCTCGCCCCTTGCCGTCAGCATTATTATGGGTACCTTGGAAATCTTCCTTATGGATTTAAGCACCTCCCAGCCGTTCATCTTGGGCATCATGACATCAAGAAGTATGAGGGCGATATCCTTCTCAGAACAGAAGATATCTATCGCCTCCTCTCCGTCTGCAGCCTCATATACCTTGAATCCCTTGGCTGTGAGGAAGTCATTCACCAGCTTTCTCATTCTCTCTTCATCATCTACTATCAAAACCTTAAGTTCTTCCATGGCAATCTGAATCTCTCCTCCGTGATCTCCGAAACAAACCTTGACTTTTTACAGGGCTTATTGTAATGATTTTTTGTGTAGAATATGTGAAGAACATTCCGGGCTCTGGTCATCGCCACATAGAACATCCTTCTCTCCTCCTCAATGGCTTCAGGGCTCTCAGCCTTCTTATAGGGCGCTATCCCTTCTATGGCATTTATTATATACACTATATCAAACTCCAAGCCCTTTGAGGCATGAAAGGTCATAAAATTTACAAAATTTTTATCTTTTTCTTTTTTCTCCGATGCGGCCTCCTTTAAGGCTCTGCCGTATTCCTCCCTGTATGCCTTCAGATCTCTGAAGCTCTTAATCCCCTCTGCGTGAGCAGAAAGCGAGTCAAGGCTGTCCATAAGCGCAGACTTATCTTTCTCCTTTGAGGAGCTTATGAGCCAGTCCTCATAGCCTATCCTTTTATTTATAAATTCAATGGCTTTTTCAGGCCTTAGCACTGAGAGTTCCGAAAGCTCCGCATAAAGTTTCCTTATAGCCTGTCTCATATCGGTCCGCTTTCCGTAAAAACCGGAAAGTGTTTTAAAAAAGCTGTTTATATCCCTCCTGTCGGCATTCATCACCGCATCCCTGCTTATATATCTCAGAGGCCTGTTCATTATCCTGAGAAAATCCGAGACCGAAACCTCCTTCCTTATTCCGCGCTTTAAAAGAGAAATATTCTCCGCAAGGCCGAGATAAGCAAAAATATCCGCCGCCTGACAGCTCTCAAATATATTGAGACTTTTTTCCTTAAGGGAAAATCCTATCCCCTCCTTTATAAGCCTTGAGCAGAGCTTTTCAGGAGTTCTGTTTGTCCTGTAAAGAATGCATATGTCAGAAAGCTTCCGCCCTGACGCAATATAGGACTTAAGCTCCTTTATGATAAAGCGTATCTCCTCATCCTCACTGTCAAAGCCCGCAATATTTACAGGCTTAAGCCTTCCTCTGTGGGAGACAAGCTGCTTTTTATATCTGTTTTTGTTGTGTGAGATAAGTTTGAGAGAGGTCTCAACGATATCTGATGAAGACCTGTAGTTTGATGCCAGAAGGACTCTTTCGCATCCGGGATAATCCTTCGGAAAGTTCAGCATTATTCCGGGTCTTGCCCCTCTGAAGCTGTAGATGCTCTGATCGTCATCCCCTACTATAAAAAGATTGTTGCTTGGAGCTGCAAGAAGCTTTACCGTGTCGTACTGAATACCGTTTATATCCTGAAATTCGTCAACCAGGATGTATCTGTATTTTTTCCTCCAATATTCAAGTATATCAGGCCTTTTACGGAACATTTCCCTGCACTTTAAAAGCATATCGTCAAAGTCAAGTCTTCCGGTCTCCGAAAGTATCCTGTTGTAATCCGAGTACAGCTTCAGGAATTCTCCCTTTTTCATGGAACTGAAGCTATCCTCGCAGAGAGTATTCGGATCCTCGCCCAGGTTTTTAATATAGCTTATTTCCGAAAGTATGGCCTCTAAAAGCTCATTTCCTCCGGACAATGCTTTTTCTTTCCTTGATATGAGCTCCTTTATTATTTCTCTTTTCTTTGATCCGTCCGCAATGCTTGAATGAGTATAGGAGCTGTGTTTCATAAGTATCTTGAAAAATATAGAGTGGAAGGTTCCGAAGCTTATACTGCCCGAATTGTCTCCACTCTTTTTTATATATCTCTTTTCCATTTCATCCGCTGCAGCAGCGGTAAAGGTTATTACAAGTATGCTTTCCGGAGAGACACCCGCCTTTTCCGTGAGATATTTAAGTCTCTCCGTGAGCACTGTAGTCTTGCCTGAACCCGGGCCTGCAAGAACCATCATAGGCCCGTTTTTATGTCTTATCGCCTCAAGCTGTGCACTGTTGAAGTCCATATTTATGCGAATCTCCTCCTTAATCGGAATGTCCGCTCAAAAATACCGCAAAGAACAGCTCTCCGTCCTTCTCCTCGCAGCCTACGCCTATATCGGTAAATGAGAATATCTTTCCTCCCTGAGAAAAACTGTTTGTAAGGATCAGGCTCTCAGAACTATCCGCTTTAAACCAGTTCTCAATGGTCGCCTCAGGTGATAAGGACCTGTCCTTTATCTCCACAAGGGCGGTATAATTCTCCCATCCGTTTATGGCATATTTTGACTTGTTTCCGTCAGGCCTTAAGCTGCTGTAGGATACTGTAAGCTCTTTGGCTCTCGTCTCCGCTCCCGCCTTAAGATTTTCGTCCACATTAAACTCCGGAAGTCCCTCTGACCTTCTCTTTTCATTTAAAAGTGAGACGAGTTTTGAGGCATAAGCTTCATTGCTTTCATTTTCAGTCTCCGGTACAGCCGCCTCTGTCTCTTCTGTAGCGTTTACAGCTTCCGATCCGTCCTTCGATTCTTCCGGCTCTCCGGTTACGGATACTTCCGCGATCTCCGTTTCTTTTCCGTCCTTAAGCCATACTCCGTCTTTATTTACATAGCTTCCGTCGGGGGTCGTCGAATCCGTCCACATAGCACCGGTTTCTTCATCAAAGAAGTAATAGTGGCTCGCATTTCCGTTTTCCTCAGGTATCTCCCTCCAGCCTGTGGTCATATTTCCTGTCTCAGGGTCAAAATAATACCAGTAATTTTTGTCTCCGTTTTCCTCCTTTATACTCTGCCATCCCTTGAGTATATTTCCTTCCTCATCTGTATATCTCCAGACATTTTCCGTCTGCTCCCAGCCTGACGCCTGAGCGCTCACTGAAAACAGGACCGAAAAAAGTCCTGCGGTCAAAAAACTTACAAAAGATCTCTTCATATTTTCTCTGCCTCTCTTCTGAAAATTTTCCGATAATATCCTACAATATCCTCAGTATTACATATAATTTAACACAATTCTTTTTTATATATTTTACAAAAAATGTATTTTACACTTACATTTCCATTAACAGCTTAATATAAGCAAAAGGCCGAAGACACATTTTATTATGATCTTCGACCGATTGACTTTTATACTTCAGGTTTTATATTTTTAACTTTGCCTTGCAGACTTATATCCGAACATTCTCCTGAAACATTTACTTTTCGGGCATCTCTTGCTCAAGCTTTTCCACAGCTGCCTTAAGCCTCTTCAGGGATTCGTCCTTTCCGAGGACCTCCATTATCTCTGTAGCTCCCGCAGGTGTCATCTCTCTGCCCGAAAGAGCTGTACGTATAGGCCACATTATAAAGCCTGTCTTGTATGTCTTCTCCTCTCCGTACTTCTTTAAGGTCTCAAAGAGAGCATCATTACTGAAATCATCCTGTGCCTCAAGAAGGGGAATCACATCATTAAGCACCATAAGCGAGGTCTCAGGTGTGGATTTCATCTTTTTGTGGTTGTACATTGAGATATCATACTCAGGCATAGCTTCAAAGAAATCTATATGTCCCTCTATATCGGGAAGTACCTCTATACGGGTCTTCACCATGTTTGCGATCTTTTTAAGATCATAGGGCTTTGTTATCACCTTTTTAAGGTAAGGCTCGGCAAGCTTATAGAATCTGTCAAAATCCATCGCCTTGATATACTCTCCGTTCATCCATGACAGCTTTACCATGTCAAATACGGCAGGGCTCTTTGATATCCTGTGGTAGTCGAATTCCTTTACAAGCTCCTCAAGGCTAAATATCTCTCTGTCAGACTCGGGAGACCATCCGAGAAGCGATACGAAATTTACCACCGCCTCAGGTATGTATCCCTGATCTATCAGATCTTCAAAGGATGAATGTCCGCTTCTCTTGGAAAGCTTCTTGTGATTTTCATCGGTGATTAAGGGACAGTGAATGTACACAGGAACCTCCCATCCGAAGGCCTCATAGAGCCTGTTGTACTTGGGGGCGGATGAAAGGTACTCGTTTCCTCTTACCACATGGGTTATACCCATGAGATGATCGTCAACCACATTTGCAAAGTTATAGGTGGGGAAGCCGTCAGACTTTATCAGTACCATGTCGTCAAGCTCGGAGTTGTCCACTGTTATATCTCCGTAAAGCTCATCATGGAAGGTGGTCTTTCCCTCTCTGGGATTGTTCTGCCTTATGACATAGGGAACCCCTGCCTTGAGTTTCTCCTCGACCTCCTCCTTTGAAAGTGAAAGACAATGCTTGTCATACTGCATTATCTCCTCTCCGTTAACAACGGTCTTCAAGGATTCAAGCCTCTCCTGAGTACAGAAGCAGTAATAAGCCTCTCCCTTTTCCACAAGCATTTTCGCATACTTTAAATAAATTCCCTGAGCCTGTCTCTCGGACTGGACATAGGGTCCGCAGCCCCCGTCCTTATCAGGTCCCTCGTCATGGATAAGCCCTGTCTGTCTCAGAGTGTCATAGATTATATCTACGGCCCCCTCAACCTCCCTCTCCTGATCGGTGTCCTCTATCCTCAAAAGAAAGTCTCCGCCCTCATGCTTTGCAATAAGATAAGCATAGAGAGCTGTCCTCAAATTTCCGACATGCATGCGTCCTGTAGGTGAAGGTGCGTAGCGTGTTCTTATCTTTTTCATATTAGTTCCTCTTTAATTTAAAGTGTATATTTTTAATATTGATAATATCCTTCAGCTGCATATTTGAGAGCATAAAGCCAGACAAACTTATTTTGTGCCCATATACTCTCCATCTGCTCGGAGGGCACAGGTGCCTCTCCCTTTCCTACCTCAAGAGTAACAGAAGGCGTGCCGGAGCCGTACAGCTGCACATAATCCTTAAATCCGCCTCCCTCTCCGGAGTACAGCATTTGATACCCGGTAAGGGCCAACATGTTATTGGCGAGAAATCTTGATTTTTCTCTCACCTTATTATTCTCTATGTCCCAATATATGACCTCGCCCATAGAGTGATAATTTATTACAGCCTTATAACTCCTGCTTCTGAAAAGCCTTGCCAGAGCACTGCTCTCAAGCTCCGATTCCGGATAGGCTCCGCTGTAATATGAATATGAGGGAACCTCTGCAGAGCCTTTAGCCTCAAGCCAGTTTGCATCAAAGTTCTGATTAAGATTAACTCCCCTCGCATTGGCCTTCCATCTGACAAGGTATTTATCCAAGGGGTCAGCTGTCCTTCCCGCCGCAAGGTCATCCGCATATATCTTTTCTATGCCTTCCCTCAGTTCCTCATTCCTTATACCGTCAAGTCCGAACTGACTTATGCTTACGCCGTCAGGATTTGCCATAGGCACAAAATGCAGGCAGGTGTCCTCAAACATGTCCGAAAGCCGCTTCCCGTCCCATCCGCCTGTGTCATAATAATAAAGGGCATACTCTATCTGCTTCATCACAAGATTAGTCGTTATATACTCTCTGGCATGAATAGCTGCAGGTATTAGCACATGGTTTTTGGCATTAGGATTTCCTACTGTGACCTCGTAAATATTGCGTCCGTCATAGGTTGAGCCTATGCTTCTGTAGGACATATGGTCGGAATATTCCTTCCTCAGCTCCTCCAGATCATGCACCATAAAGTCATATGTGTACATATCGGCAACCTTCACTATAGGATCAGGCACCTCCATGGAGGTGAAATTCACCGTTCCTTTAGGAATACTCGGATCTATGGTCATTGCCCCCCGGGCCACCTTGCTCCAATCCGTCTCTCCTGCTCCCCCTCCCACAGCTCCGGGACCCGAGGACTGCGATGTTCCCGGCGCCCAAATAACTGCGGCATATGGATTTACCATGGGAAGTGATCCCATGGTAAATATCAATGAAAAAGCCAATATTTTATTTTTTGTTCTGTTTTTAATCATTATTCTCCGTCTGATCCGATTCGAAGTTCTTCTCGCGTCTCACTCTGTTTCCGGCGTTTATATCCGAGGGTCTCATGCTGAGGTTGATCCTTCCCATCTTGTCTATCTCAAGGACCTTCACTGTGACCTCGTCACCGACCTTTACAACATCCTCTACCTTTCCGACCCTCTTATCGGCAAGCTTTGAGATATGAATGAGTCCCTTCTTATTATAAAGGAATTCAACCTGAGCTCCGAAGCTCATAATGTTGAATACGGTTCCTGATACTACCATTCCGGGCTCAACCTCTGTAACTATACCCTCAATGATCTCGATAGCCTTCTCTATCATCTTCTCATCAATTCCGCATACGGATACTCTTCCGTCATCCTCTATGTCTATGGAAACTCCGGTCTCCTCAATTATCTTGTTGATGGTCTTGCCCTGCTTACCAACCACATCACCTATCTTTGAAGGATCTATAGCGGTCATTCTTATCTTGGGAGCGTACTTTGAAAGCTCCTTTCTGGGCTCAGCTATAACAGGCGCCATTATCTCATCCATTATGTAGAGACGAGCCTCGTGAGTACGTCTTATGGCCTCCTCAACTATAGGTCTTGTAAGTCCGTGGATCTTTATATCCATCTGGATAGCAGTGATTCCCTTGTGGGTTCCCGCTACCTTAAAGTCCATGTCTCCGAAGAAATCCTCAAGTCCCTGAATATCTGTAAGGACGATATAGTCATCATCTGTGTCGCCTGTCACAAGTCCGCAGGAGATACCTGCAACCATAGTCTTTATGGGAACACCCGCAGCCATAAGTGAAAGAGATGAGGCGCATACGGATGCCTGAGATGTGGAACCGTTTGACTCCATGGTCTCAGATACAGTTCTTATTGCATAAGGGAACTCCTCCTCAGAGGGAAGTACAGGTATAAGTGCCTTCTCGGCGAGAGCTCCATGTCCTATCTCACGTCTTCCGGGTCCTCTTGAAACCTTTGTCTCACCTACAGAGTATGAGGGGAAGTTATAGTGGTGCATGTATCTCTTCTGAGTAATATTTTCGTCAAGCCCGTCAACCTTCTGTGCATCCGAAAGAGGAGCAAGAGTACATATGTTAAGTATCTGAGTCTGTCCCCTTGTAAACATTCCGGAACCGTGTACTCTCGGAACGACATCTATCTCAGCCGCAAGAGGTCTTATCTCTGATATACCTCTTCCGTCAGGTCTCTTTCTGTCCTTGAGGATCATCTTTCTTACGGTCTTCTTCTCATACTGATAAATAGCGTCTCCGAGAAGTCCGAGCCACTCCTCGTTTTCTGCAAATTTCTCCTTTAGGCGTGCTGTTATCTCATCAATATTCTTATCTCTCTGCTGCTTATCATCGCAGAATACAGCTGTTTCCATCTCCTCAGCAGGGACCTCAGCCTTTATAGCATCCATGAGCTCATCGGGGATAGCGCAGGACTGATAGCTGTGCTTTGCCTTTCCGACCTCTGCAACTATCTCATCCATCCATGCTATTATCTTCTGATTTATCTCATGAGCCTTATAGATAGCATCGATCATCACATCATCAGAAACCTCGTTTGCTCCTGCCTCGATCATTATTACCTTGTCTCTTGTGGAAGCAACTGTAAGTGAAAGGTCAGACTTCTGCTTCTCATCATTTGTGGGATTGAATACAAATTCTCCGTCTATAAGCCCTACCATAGTCGCCGCACAGGGACCGTCAAATGGGATATCAGATATTGCTGTGGCAAGAGATGCTCCGAGCATAGCTGTGACCTCAGGCGCACAGTCAGGATCAACACTCAAAACAAGATTGTTCAAAGTAACATCGTTTCTGTAATCCTTGGGGAAAAGAGGCCTCATGGGACGATCTATTACTCTTGATGTAAGTATAGCATGCTCGGAGGGCTTTCCCTCTCTCTTATTGAAGCCGCCGGGAATCTTTCCCGCAGCATATAATTTCTCTTCGTACTCAACACTTAAGGGGAAGAAATCGATACCCTCTCTGGGCTCCTTTGAAGCCGTAGCTGTTGAGAGAACTGTTGTATCTCCGTAATGCATCAATGCGGCCCCGTTCGCCTGAGCCGCCACTCTGCCTATATCTACCGACAATGTTCTTCCGCAGAGTTCCATGGAATAAGTCTTGTACTCCTTTACCAGTGGCTTGGAGTACGTATTGAATTCATCGTACATTTTAATTATTCCTTTTCCTTTCTTATCTTTCCAACTCTCTTCTAAGTCCTATATTATTTTAAACTATTTATGGATATTTACAAGAGAATTTTATATTAAAATATATCCTTAAGTACAAAAAACGCCCTCGGGAAGTTTTTCCTTCCTCAGGGCGTCATCTTTTTTGTAATTTATTGCTTTATACGAAGCTGTTATATATTTCCTTACATTTATCGCTCTTATAAGATCCGGACAATTACTTACGAATTCCAAGCTTTGCGATAAGTGCTCTGTATCCCTCAAGATCCTTCTTTGCAAGATAGTCAAGAAGTCCTCTTCTGTGACCTACCATCATAAGAAGTCCTCTTCTTGAGTGGTGATCCTTAGGGTTCTTTTTAAGGTGCTCTGTAAGCTCGTTGATCCTCTCTGTAAGAACTGCGATCTGTACCTCGGGTGATCCAGTATCTCCCTCCTTACGTCCGAAGTTCTTCATGATCTCCTGCTTCTTCTCTTTGCTTATCATTTTCTTTTCCTCCTGAATTTTACTTTTCGCGGCAGGCCCAGTCAGATCGAAGCCGGCCCTCCTTATTCCGCGAATACCTGCCTCAAACAAAGCCTCCGGTGGAGTACCTAAAGACCGTGCTCGGGCGATTCAACTGTTAGAGTTTAACACTCATGTGAATTTTTGTCAATTCCTTTATTCATACCGCAGAATTCGCATCAATTATTCTTATCGCTCGATTCATCGGAATCAGCGAGTCCCAGTATTTCCCGGGCTTTTCCTATGTCTTTTGTAAGAAGCTGCTCCCTTACCTCCTCCAGACTGTTGAACTTTCTTTCCGGCCTTATGAAGCTTATGAGTTCAACTCTTATCGTCTTTCCGTAAGCATCCTCGGAATAATCAAAGACATTTGTTTCAAGATCTATTCTTTCAGGATCGTAATCGGGCTCGTCAGATACTGTGGGCTTAAGTCCGAGATTCGCTATGCCGTAATGCACTTTGGCCTCGGAACTGTCTTTATTTTCCTTCTTCATGCTGTCAGGGTAGATAAACACCTTTACCGCATAAACTCCAAAAGGCGGTAGAACTCTGTTTTTATCTACTATCAGATTCATTGTCGGAAATCCGAGCACTGTCTCACCGAGATGCCTTCCGTGAACCACTGTTCCTGTAAAGGAATAATTGTAGCCCAAAAGTTCATTTACCCGCTCAATATTTCCCTTTATAAGTTCTTCCTTTATAAAGCTGGAACTTACTTCTCTGTTATACTCTGTAAGCTTATCTATAATGTGGACACTGTAGCCGTATTTCTCGGAAAGAGCCTTTATGAGCTCAACATTTCCTTCCTTATTATATCCGAAGCTTATATCCGGTCCTGCCGTTATGGCCTTCATCCTGAACCTTCCGACAAGTATATCCCTTACAAAGTCTTCTGCTCCCATATTCCTGAGTTTTTCTGTGAAAGGCAGCTCTATAACATAATCTATTCCCAACTCATAAAGCTCTTTCTTCCTGTCTGCGGGACTGTTGAGGTTTTTCTTGTTTATATCAAGTATGACCACACATGTCCTGAGCTTTTTTGCCGCCGCATCATTTATAAGCTCCTTCAAAAGCTTCCTGTGTCCGCAATGGCTTCCGTCAAACTTTCCTATAGCTACAGCTGTATCGGCCTCTATGCTCAGAACCTCGTCTATCCTGCCCTCGTCTCTAAGTCTTTCTATATCTGAAAGCTTCAGCGCATCCTCTATACGAAACTTTCCGACACGGCTCCTTATAAGTGACTCCATGCACGCACCGACACCGAGCTTTTCTCCGATATCATGGCAAAGAGTCCTTATATAAGTGCCCTTACTGCAGGTTACAGTCATAACAACATGCGGAAAATCAATTTTTTCTATTACAATGCTTTCAATATTGATCTTTTTCTTTTTTCTCTCGACCTCTTTGCCTTCTCGTGCATATTCGTAAAGCTTTCTCCCGTTTACCTTCCTCGCAGAGTACATAGGTGTGAGCTGCTCATATTCTCCCTCAAAGCTTTTTAAAATATTCCTTAATATCTCCTCGTTTTTTTCGCTTTCGACGTCCCACCTTGATTTAAGCTCGGACATTTCAGTGTCAGAAAGTGAAGATATCGTCTTTCCTGTTATATCCTGAGTATCAGTCACTGTTCCTATGAGCATACCGCATACATAAGTCTTTGTTCCCTCAGTCACAGGATCTATCTGCTTTGTCGCCCTTCCCAGTGCTACAGGAAGGACCCCCTCCGCCATAGGATCGAGAGTCCCGGCATGACCTATCTTTCGCATGCCGAGTATGCCTCTTAGCTTTGCCACCACGTCCATGGAGGTCCAGCCCTTTTCTTTATAAATATTTAAAAAACCATTGTAATTATTTTTCATCTTAACCTATCTGAAGTCTTATTTGTTCTGTAAGTTTTTTAATTATATCCTCAGGATTTCCCGGAAGCGAGCAGCCCGCAGCCCGCACATGTCCTCCGCCGCCGAAATGCGAAGCCACCTTGCTGACGTCAAGCTTGTCTGTGTTTGAACGGAGGCTTACCTTATATTGTCCTGTGATCATCTGATACATAAACACGGCACAGACAATGCCCTTTGTAGTCCTCAGTTCATCTATTATTCCATCCATATCCTTTTTCCCGACTCCGTAAAGCTTCATGGCTGAGGCCGGTATATATGTGGATATGATCCTTCCATCCTCGGACAGTCTGCTCTCCATAAGAGCTCTCGCAAGGATCTGCTTTTGAGTATATGTCATGGCAAAAAAGCCGTCGTCTATAATACCTCCGAAATCTATGCCCTTTTCCATGCACTCCCCTGCTATTTCCATAGTATGCTTTGATGTGCAGGAATATCTGAATACCCCGGTATCATGAACCAGGCCTGTATATATACACTCCGCGATCTCCTTGTTTATAAGCTCCTTATTGAAAAGGTCATAAACGACCTCGCAGGTGGAGGAGGCATCAGGCATTATTACATGATGATCCCCGAAGCCTGTATTTGTAATATGATGATCGGCACAGAATATCTTTTTTGCCTCTTTTGCGTAGCGCATGAACTTTCCCATTCTCGCAAAATCACCGCAATCGCATACTATCGCAAGCTCATAGCTCTCATTCTCATCCGGTTCATGACATATTTCATCATAACCGCAAAGGTAAGAGAATTTGTCCGCAAGCTCTTCAAGATAGACTCTGATCCTCTTTACGGTCCCGCAGCTTTCACACATGGCCTTTATATAATTATATACTCCCAAGGTAGAACCCGCACAGTCTCCGTCAGGGCTTATATGTCCGAGTATACATATGCTTTCGGACTCTCTGATGAGTTCGTTAAATTTCTCCTTCATCTCCCTCATCTCCCGAATCCGCCTTGTTTTTCTTCATGTCATCTTCCATAGCAACCACATCTATCATATGGCTCATATTTACTCCATACTCTATGCTTCTGTCGGCTATAAATTGTATTATAGGAGTCTTTCTCAAATTTACCCTGTGGGCAAGTTCTCTCCTTATATAGCCCTCAGCATTTTTAAGTCCCTCGATAGTCCTCTTAAGCCCCTCATCGCTTCCCAGTGTGGATACGAAGCACTTGCAAAACTGCAGATCCGGAGTTACCTCCACATGTGTAATACTTAAAAGCGGATCGATCCTCGGATCCTTCACATCATCTCTTATTATACAGGAGAGCTCGCGCATTACCTCTCCGTTTATCCTGTTATTTTTTATGCTGCCTTTTTTCATATCAATTTCCTTTTTACGTTGCCTGAAGCGCTGTCAGGGCAATTTATATGTCTGATTATCGTCCCGCAGCGCTTCATAAAATATTATCAATCCTTATTTTTCATCGTTCTGGGCACTTCAACCATCTTAAATGCCTCTATATTGTCATCAACAGCAAGCTCCGAGAAGCCTTCAAATACAAGTCCGCACTCAAAGCCTGTCTTGACCTCCTTGACGTCATCCTTAAATCTCTTTACAGAAGCTATGGGGCCCTCGAATATCTTGTCGTTTCCTCTGAAGATTCTGGCACTTGAGCCTCTCTCTATGACACCATCTGTCACATATGATCCTGCTATGGTTCCGACTCCCGATGCCTTGAACAGCTGCCTTACTATGGCATGTCCTGTCACTTTCTCCTCATATACAGGTGCAAGCATTCCGGTAAGGGCCGCCTCAATGTCCTCTATTGCCTGATAAATTACCTTATAGAGCCTTATGTCAACCTTTTCCTGCTCCGCAATGCTCTTTGCCGTAGCGTCGGGCTTTATATTAAATCCTATGATAATGGCATTTGACGCTGAAGCAAGATTTACGTCAGACTCGTTTATAGCACCTACTCCCGAGTGGATAACATTTACTGCAACCTCCTCGTTTGAAAGCTTATAGAGAGACTGTTTTACCGCCTCAACGGATCCCTGAACATCGGCCTTTATTATTATAGGAAGCTCCTTGACATTTCCTGCCTTGATCTGATCAAAGAGATCATCAAGGTTCATCTTCTGCTTTGTCTCCTCAAGAAGCTTGTTCTTGTTTTCCGAGATAAAGGTTTCCGCAATATTTCTTGCATCCTTCTCGTTGTCGCATACCATGAAGACCTCTCCCGCATTGGGAACATCACTGAGGCCCAATATCTCAACAGGTGTGGAAGGGCCTGCCTTCTTTGCTCTGCCGCCCTTGTCGTCGATCATGGCTCTGACCTTACCGTAGGAAGCTCCTGCAACAATGTTGTCTCCTACCTTAAGTGTTCCCTTCTGTACAAGGACTGTGGCAACAGGGCCTCTTCCCTTGTCAAGCTCAGCCTCGATGACGATACCTCTGGCCTTTCTGTTTGCGTTTGCCTTGAGCTCAAGCACATCGGCCTCAAGGAGTATCATCTCAAGAAGGTCTCCGATTCCCTCCTTAGACTTTGCGGACACTGGAACCATGGTCGTGGATCCTCCCCAGTCCTCGGAGATAAGTCCCTGCTCGGCAAGCTCCTGCTTTACTCTGTCTATATTTGCTCCGGGCTTGTCGATCTTGTTTATGGCTACCACGATCTCAACGCCTGCCGCCTTTGCATGGTTTATGGCCTCAATGGTCTGAGGCTTTACACCGTCATCCGCCGCAACTACAAGTATCGCTATATCTGTTGCCTGAGCACCTCTGAGTCTCATGGCTGTAAAGGCCTCATGTCCGGGAGTATCAAGGAAGGTTATCTTCCTGTCTCCGACTCTTACAACAGATGCTCCTATATGCTGAGTGATTCCGCCTGCCTCTTTAGCTGTAACATTTGTCTGTCTTATGGCGTCAAGCAAGGAGGTCTTTCCGTGGTCTACATGTCCCATTACGCAGACTACAGGGCTTCTTGAGGTCATATCCTTCTCATCCTCCTCATCCTCCTTGAGGAGCTCGGCTATGACGTCTACCTTTTCCTCCTTTTCACAGAGTATATCGTACTCCATGGCGATCTCCTCCGCCTCCTCGTAGCTGAGGTCTGTATTCGGAGTTACCATCTTTCCCTGGAGGAAAAGCTTCTTTACTATTATTGAAGGCTGTATCTTTAATTTCTCCGCGAGCTCTCTTATAGTAAGGCTCTCGGGAATGACGATCACCTTTATGTCATCCTCAGGCTTTTCCTTCTTGGGCTCGGGTTTGATGAAGGCTCCCTTTCCGGGCTTCTGAAGCCTTACATCACTTATATCATCCTTATACTTATCCTTCTTGTCATGCTTTTTGTCATTGGAATGAGTATTTTTATTTCTTCCTGCAGAGGGCTTTGCTGCGGGCTCCTCGAATGCAGGGGCGTTATCTCTTGAAGCGGGCTTTGTACCTCTTCTCTGCTCCCTGTTCTTTCCGTCGCCTCTTCTCTGAGGATCAGACTGTCTCTGACGTGAATTGTCACCTGTCTGCTCAAACTGTCCTTGACCATGACGGTATCCGCCGCCCTGTCTCTGGGGTCTGTCGCCTCTTTCTCCCGAAGCTCTGTTCCCCTGTGCAAAACGATTTTCTCTCTGCTCCCTGTTCTCAAAGCGGGGCTTTGATCCGTCTCTCTGCTCTCTTGCCTCTCTGCCGTCTCTTCCTTCTGATTCAGCTCTTCTTCCGTCTTGATTTCTCTTGTTGTCGGAGAAGTTTTTCTTAAAGCCGTCATTCTTTCTCTCAACAGGCTTTTCCTCTCCGAATACAGCGGGCTTTACAGGCTTTGTTCCCGGAGGAAGAGGTCTGGGGCCCTTCTTTACAGGTTCCTTTCCGCCCTCCTTTGACTTGGGGTTCTCACCTGAGACAGCCTTCCTCAATCCCTTCGGAAGCTCCTTCATGCTCTGTGAGTTCTGAGAACGGAATACTACGCTGAGTTTTTTCTTCACAGGTGCTTTGGCTGCATTATCCGCTCCCTGCGGCTTCTTTATTTCTTCATTCTTATCTGTTCCCATTCTCATTTCCTCCATCAATCAGCGATAATATATTTTTGGCAAGTCCCGCATCCTCCACTGCAAGAGATGCTCTGAACTCTCTTCCTATAATGTGGCCAAGTGTATCCTTGTCGCACAATTCCGAATTAAAGGGGATCTTTCTGAATCCTGCCATATCGGAAAATCTCTTCTTTGTTTTATCCGATGCATCGTTTGCAACTATGACAAGCTTAGCCTTCCCGCTCTTTACAGATTTTTCTGTGCTGAACTCACCTGAACGTATCTTTCCTGCCTTGGCACAGAGGCCTATGAGCCCGTACACTCTCTTTCTTTCTATATCATTCATATAAAATTTTATTTCCTCTTAATCAGCTTTCCGCTCTTCCCCGAAATTTACCTTGAAATACTCTATAAGTCTCTCACAATCGACCTTCCCTGATGACAGCTTAAGAGCTCTGTCGATAGCCTTTGTTTTAATAGCCTTCTCAAGGCATCCGACATTCTTGCATATATATGCTCCTCTTCCCTGTGCTCTCATGCTCTCATCCGGTGTCACACTTCCGTCAGAGCCTGCTGTCAGTCTCAAAAGCTCGGATTTATCCTTTTCCTCTCTGCAGCCTATGCAGGTCCTCTGAGGAATATGTTTTTTTATCTTGCCGTTATTTTGCATGTTTTATCTCACCGTAAATGCCGCTTATGCCGCCTTACTCTTCATCCTCCAAGGCTCCTGTTTCCTCTTCGCTATAGTCGTCTGATATCTCCTGCTCCTCGTCCGAGTTATACTCATCATGGATACCTGCCTCATATGCGCCATTTTCATCAGGCTCATTGTTCTCGATATCAGCGTCAGTGTCTGCATCTGTCTCCGCCTCTTCGTCCATTGAAGCCTCAAGCTTTCTTGCAAGAGTCTCCGCATAGTACTCGTCCTCTTCGCCTGACTGAGGCACTTCCATTCCGAGCTCCTCAAAAAGTCCTGACTCCTGAGCCTGAGTTTCAGATTTTATATCGATCTTATAACCTGTAAGCTTTGCTGCAAGTCTTGCATTCTGTCCCTCTTTACCTATAGCAAGAGAGAGCTGGAAGTCGGGCACTATTACCTTTGCCTCCTTATTGTCCTCATCGGCAACAACGCAGATTACCTTAGCAGGGCTCAATGCGTTCTCTATCAAATATGCAGGATTGTCATCCCAGTTAATGATATCTATCTTCTCTCCATGGAGTTCATCAACAACAGCATTTACCCTGACTCCGTTTACACCGACACATGCTCCTACAGGATCTACATTCTCGTCATTTGACAGAACAGCCATCTTTGTCCTTGAGCCCGCTTCTCTCGCGATAGCCTTTATCTCAACAGTTCCGTCCTTTACCTCGGAAACCTCCTGTTCAAAAAGGCACCTTACAAGATCGGGATGAGTACGCGATACGGAAATTCTGGGACCTCTGGGATTATTCTTTACCTCAAGTACATAAACCTTGAGCCTCTGCTGAGGTCTGTATGTCTCCCCCTTCACCTGCTCGCTTTCAGCAAGTATCGCATCCGCCTGTCCGAGGTTTATCGAGATGTTCTTTCCGAGGAACCTCTGAACTATTCCTGTCATGATGCTGTGCTCATGTGAGGCGAACTCATTGTAAACAGAATTCCTCTCCTCCTCCTTTATCTTCTGAACTATAACTCCCTTGGCATTCTGAGTAGCTATACGTCCGAATTTTCTGGAGTCGATCTCAATATTGATGACATCTCCGAGCTCCGCCTTGGGCTCTATCATTCTGGCATCTGCAAGGCTTATCTGAAGGACAGGATCTTCAACAGTTTCTACCGCCTCCTTCTGCTGGAGTATCTTATACTCATATGTGTCCGGATCGATATTTACGATAATGTTATCAGACTTTCCGAAATGGTTCTTGCAGGCAATCAGAAGCGAATTCTGGATAGCCTCAAGAAGCGCCTCCTCCGGAATATTCCTTTCCTTTCCCAATAATTGTAGTGCTTCTTTAAGTTCGGTGTTCATTCTTCTTTCCTCCGCCTTATCGGCAATTCCTTTCAAAGATATTTATAAGCTTTCGGATGATCCTTCTTCTGATGTCTCATTTTCACATTCCCTGAGAAATCCGGGGGAGCATACCTCAAGGGTATATGCTTCTTTTATAAAGTCCTCCTTGTCAAGCCAGTTGCTGAGGCGCCTCGATACCTTAACGCAGTCCTCTATAGCAACGCCTTCCTTATCCTCAGTCTTTTCCTTAAGGTCTATATATGCCCTAAGATACCAATTCATGTCCTCTTCTACGAACTCTGTCTTTATAAGGACATACCCTTCCTTTGCAAGGTAGGGTAAAAGAAAATTATCAATTTTTTCCAAGTAGTTTTTCATTTTTCTCCTATTCGGATCTTACCGGATATAAATTAAAATACAAACTTTAAGGAGTGAACTCCTGTCCACTCCTTAAATAAACTTACATATCATGTTTATTATAGCACTTATTTCATCAAAATCAAGGGCTATATTGGATTTCAGGCCCCTTTTTATTAGATTTCAGGTCCCTTTTTACTTTTCGCTTCAGCTTTTTTACTTACTTTTCAGCTGTTCATCTCTCCGGTCCCATTCTCATTGGCACCCTGATTTTTTTCGCTTATAACTCTTTCTGTTTCCTCCGTACTTTTTGTCAGAGTATTTACTTCAGAGTTAAGGATGCCCATAAATTCCTCACCTGTTATAGTTTCCTTCTCATAAAGGTACTTAACTATCTCATGAAGCTTCATAAGATTATCCTTAAGTATTACTACAGCCTTCTCATGCTGCTTTTTGACAAGCTCCACAACTTCCTTGTCTATAAGCCTCATAGTCTCAGGCGAGCATGCTACAGATGCATCTCCTCCCAAATATTGGTTGCTGACATTTTCCATTGCAACCATATCAAAGTCCTTACTCATTCCGTAGCGCATTACCATCTGCCTGGCAATCTTTGTCGCCTGCTCTATATCGTTGGAGGCGCCTGTGGTGCAGGTATTAAATATTATCTCCTCTGCGGCTCTTCCGCCTGTAAGTGTGGCTATCTTGTTCTCCAGTTCCTCCTTGTTGAGAAGATAGTGGTTTCCGTCATCATCCACCTGCATAGTGTAACCTAAAGCACCTGACGTCCTCGGAATTATGGTAATCTTATGTACAGGTGCCGAATTTGTCTGCTTTGCGGCAACCATAGCATGTCCTACCTCGTGGTAAGCCACTATAAGCTTTTCCTTATCAGAAAGTACCTTATTTTTCTTCTGGTAGCCTGCGATAACCACCTCTATACTCTCTTCAAGATCCGACTGGATGACTCTTTCTCTTCCTGCTCTTACAGCTCTTAAAGCAGCCTCATTTATGATATTGGCAAGCTCCGCACCGCTCGCTCCGGGGCACGCCTTTGCTATAGCCGTAAGATCTACATTCCCCGCCATCTTGACGTCTTTGGCATGGACCTTCAGTATATCCTCTCTTCCGATCATATCAGGAAGCTCTACAGGTATCCTTCTGTCAAACCTTCCGGGACGAAGCAAAGCGGGATCCAGTGCATCAGGTTGGTTTGTTGCCGCCAGCACCACTACTCCCTTTGTTCCGTCAAATCCGTCCATCTCCGTTAAAAGCTGATTCAGTGTCTGCTCTCTTTCGTCATTTCCCGATATTCCGTTAGCACCCCTCTTTTTACCTATTGCGTCTATCTCATCAATAAAGATGATACAGGGGGCTTTATCCTCAGCCTGCTTAAAAAGATCTCTGACCTTAGCGGCGCCCATACCCACAAACATCTCAACAAACTCCGAACCCGAGATTGAAAAGAAGGGAACATCCGCCTCTCCCGCTACAGCCTTTGCAAGGAGCGTTTTACCTGTTCCCGGAGGTCCGACAAGAAGAGCTCCTTTAGGTATTCTTGCTCCTATAGCCTTATATTTTTCAGGCCTGTGCAAAAAGTCAACTATCTCTGTCAAAAGCTCCTTGGCTTCATCCTCGCCCGCAACATCCTTAAATGTGACTCCTGTTGTATCCTTTTGATATATCTTAGCATTTGATTTACCGAAAGGTATGCCGCCTAATCCGCCCATGGAACTCTGCATTTTTTTCGACAGATAATATCCGAAGCCGAGGAAGATTATTATGGGAAGCATGTTGTAAAGAAGCAGCAAGATAGGTGAAACAGACTCCGGAATCTCCTTAGTAAAGTCAGCACCTGATGCCAACATCCTGTCCACAAGCTCACTGTCAATATCTATCATTCCCGTCTCGTATAATACCCTGTCATTATCCTTGAGGCTGAATACTATACTGTTTTCACTGATTTCAATCTGATCAACCTGCTTTTTGTCCAAAGCCTCCACAAACTCATTATAATATGCAGGCTCTACCTCTTTTGAAAACAACTCCGGATATACAAAGAAGTTAAGGAAAAGCATTATGACCAAAACTGCAATGGTATAGTAGATAAGAGGCGTCTTTGGAACATTTGGCCCCTTGTTTCCGTTATTACCACCATTATTTTTTCCTGACCTGCCGCCATTCTGAGGATTCTTGATCCTCTGTTCATCATTAAGGCCGTCAAAAATATTTCCCAGCCCAACCTTGCTGATTGCAACTCCCTTTTTCTTTTTCAGTAATTTCATTAAGCCTTTTTAATTTCCATATACAGGACTGACAGATTACCCTGAAATGAAATTTATTTCCTCCTTACATAAAATCAGTCAAATAACCTTTATATAACTTAATCATTATTAAAGTCGACATTAGAATTTTATTACCCAATTGTGTTTTATTCAAGGAGAAACCAAAAATTTTAGAAAAGTTTTAGAATAATTTGCGAGGTTTCAAAATACGATCGACTCTATCACCCATAGAATTTTTCAGAGCAGAAATATAATCCTCATAGCTTAATTTACCATCATTCGTAAGAAGTTCAAAATCGGTATTATAAACATTAACAAAAACACCTGTTTCTTTTATACCATTTTTCAAGTAAAAGCTTTTTCTACGCCTTCTGTCCTCAGCATTTAAAGCATTGTCATCCTGCATTTCTATCTCAAAAATTAGCTTTTTACCTGTGATCCTGTCAAGAAGAAGCTTCAGAGCTCTTCCTCCTATACCCGATGATCTTTTATCAGGTGAAACAGCAAAGTAATCTAATAGAACTGTATTACTATCAGAAAGAAGGTTTATTATAAGACCTGCAAATTCCCCATCGTCATCTATAGCAAGCATTTCAAGCTTGCCCTCATCACGTAATCCCAACATATAATTAAAATCTTTTTTTTCATCCTCCGGAAATGCCGCTTCATATAATGACCTCAATTCATTAATATATCCGCTACTTTGAGCATCTTTTAAGACCATATCCAACCTCCGATATAATAAATTATACAATTAAACACAAATCCTTATACACAAAAAAGATTAAGCTAAACACTTAATCTTCATAACACATATATTTAACGCCCCAACCAGGACTTGAACCTGGGACCCCCTGATTAACAGTCAGATGCTCTAACCGACTGAGCTATTGAGGCTT
>CALWOX010000009.1 GCA_944383265.1 uncultured Lachnospiraceae bacterium
GTGAGAGCAAAGGCCAAGGCGGCTGCCGGATCTGATGCAAGAATGTCAGGCTGCGAGCTTCCCGTAGTTATAAACTCAGGCTCAGGAAACCAGGGAATCACCGCATCGGTGCCTGTAATAGAGTATGCAAAGGAGCTCGGAAGCAGCGAGGAGGAGCTGTACAGAGCACTGGTTCTGTCAAATCTTCTCGGACTTCATCAGAAGGCGGGTATAGGAAGGCTTTCGGCATACTGCGGAGCGGTAAGCGCCGGATGTGCTGCGGGAGCAGGAATAGCGTTCCTCATGCATGAGAGCGACGAGGTTATAGAGGACACAGTAATCAACTGCCTTGCCACAACCTCCGGAATCATCTGCGACGGAGCAAAGCCCTCATGTGCGTCAAAGATAGCAGAGTCTATAGACTGTGCATTCCTTGCCCTTGCCATGGCTAAGGAAAATCAGAAGTTCAAAGGCGGAGACGGAATAGTAAAGGACGGAGTTGAGAACACCATAGTAAGTGTTGCGAGACTCGGAAGAGACGGAATGAGGGAGACCGATAAGGAGATCCTCAACATCATGCTTGACAAATAAATTTGGAAGCATATTAAGATAATTGAAATTTTAAATATGTCAGATTCTGTATAAATATCATAAAAACAAGTTATATTTAACAGGCAAAAATGTACAAGAAGGCCTTTTATCTGTCTGATATCTTTAAAATTTTTGGCAAGGGATATAAAATAATTGATATAGACATAAAACGCTGAACGGTACTTTTGTGATTCAGCGTTTTTGTTTTAAGGGGGAAGACAATGAATGATTTTTTAAAGAGAACATTAGAGCTTAAGGATGAAATGATCGCTGTAAGAAGGGAACTCCACAGACACCCGGAGCTTGGCTTTGATCTCGAATTTACAAAGCCTTTCGTAAAGAAAAAGCTTGAGGATATGGGCTACAGCGTAAAGGAATCGGGAAAGGCGGGCCTTACCTGTATGGCCGGGGATCCCGCTAAGGGAAAGGTCATACTTGTGAGAGCGGACATGGATGCTCTTCCCTTAAATGAGGAAAGCGGACTTCCCTTTGCTTCCGAAAATCCGGGACAGGGACACTGCTGCGGACATGACATGCATACAACTATGCTCCTTGCGGCGGCAAAAGTATTAAAGGAGAGGGAGGATGAGCTTTGCGGAGCTGTAAAGTTCATGTTCCAGCCCGCAGAGGAGACAGGCGCAGGTGCAAGAGATATGATAGCCTCAGGTATACTTGCAGACCCTAAGCCCGACGCTGTAATGGCTATGCATGTAAATGCGAAATCTCCCGCCTTCAGACTTAATTACGGAAAAGGCTGTACCTTTGCCTCAAACAACAGCATCGACATTCATATCAAGGGCAAGGGATGCCATGGCGCAAGGCCTCATGAAGGCATAGACCCCTTAAAGGTGGCTGTACACACATACATTGCACTGCAGAGCTACATCTCAAGCGAGGTAAACCCCATGGAGACAGTCATTATGTCAATAACCTCCATAGAGGGAGGAGGGGGCTACAACTCCATCCCCGGAGAGGCACATATGAAGGGAACCCTCAGAGCTTACAAGGAGGAGCTGAGACTTAAGGCCATAGACAGGATAAAGGATATATGCGAGAGTTGCGGAAAACTCTTCGGAGCCGAGGTGACAGTAGAGTTTTCGGAGGGATTAAAGCCTGTATTCTGCAGCCCCTCATTCACAGACGAAATATTGGGCTATGCGGCCGAGGTAATAGGAAAAGAGAATATTTCGGATGAGCCCGAGGTAAAGATGGGCTCGGAGGACTTTGCGGAAGTTACCAATGAGTATCCTGACACCTCAGCATATCTCTTTATAGGCGCGGGACCGGACAAGGATACAGCTTACGAGGTAGGACAGCATAATTCCAAGGTCGTATTCAATGAGGATATACTTCCCTACGGTGCGGCTGTAAGCGCAAATTGTGCATTCGAGTATTTAAAGAATAATAAGTAACTTATTAATAAAAGGAAATGCTCTAAAGACATTGAGAAAGGCTTTCGTATAAGGGATGAGCAAGCACCACAGAGATATTAAGCTTATTCTTTAGCGAAAGCCTTTTTATGTGTCATGAGAAATATATTTTAAGAAAGGGTGGAGATATTTGGGCTATCCCCTTTATAGTATTCCTTTTCTCAATAGTCCCTACACTTATGGGAACCCTTGAGGCTTACCTTGCCTTCGTTCCCCTTGGTATCATGGTTGCAAGGTCCATGGGCCTTGACGCGCTTGTGGGTATCGCCATTACCGTATGTGCGGGAGGCGAGGGACTTGCATCAGGAATAACAAACACCTCAATAGCCATAGCTCAGGGACTTGTGGGACTGCCCGCATTCTCGGGAATGTGGATAAGGATCGCGGCCTATATTTGCTTTAACATTTCGGTTTCCTTCTGGACAATGAAGTATGCGCTGATGATAAAGAAGGATCCCGAAAAGAGCTGGTGCAGAGATATTGAGCTTAAGGCAAAGCTTGCCGATAAGGAGGACGACCTTCCCATAGGAGGAGAATTCACAATAAAGCACGGTCTTATACTTCTCACTGTAATATGCGGACTTGCGTTTATCATCTATACAGCGCTTTCAGGGGGAGACTATCAGAACGGTATTCCCGCTACCTTCCTCATGATGCTTGTTGTAGTGGGAATAATCATGCGTTATTCTCCTAACGAGCTCATGGCAAAGTTCGGAAAGGGAGCGCAGGGCGTTGTCAGCGGAGTTCTTGTAGTCGGATTTGCAAAGGCCATCGCTATCGTACTTGACAACTCGGGAACCATAGATACAATAATTTATGCGGCCTGCCGTATGCTTGACGGAGCTTCAGGAGTACTTACGGCAGAGATAATGTATCTCATAGCCCACATAGGAAACTTCTTCATAATTTCCGACAGCGGACTTGCTACAGTCCTTGTACCCATCCTCTCTCCTATAGGACAGGTGGCAGGAATCACACAGCAGTCCGTAGCTCATGCGGCTATCCTCGGAGGAGCCCTCGGAAACATGCTTATGCCTACCTCACCCCTTACATCGGGAGCTATAGCTATAGCGGAGATAGACTACAGAGTGTACTTTAAGTTTGCGGTAAGGATATTCCTTACAAACTCAGTGGTATCTGCAATACTTGTGGCGATATTTACACTTGTAAATGTGGGACCGTTCTAAAGCTCGGGTGAGTATTTAAGAATTAATAAAGAAATGACATAAAACCCCTCAGGTGGAGATTGGGATGATCTGCCGGAGGGGTTTTCTTTCCTCTTACTTTTACCTTAAAAAACTCCTGCCCATAGTGCTTTTAAAGAAACTAAAGGATATAATAAATACATTCACGAAATTTGTTGAAAATCAGCTCTGTTGCAAAATGGCGAGGATCGGATATGAAAAGGGATATACATGATTACAGGATACTTATAGTTGACGACAATGAGGAGCTCAGAAATATGGTGACAGGCTTCCTTAAAAAGGAGGGCTACAGCGAGATATATAATGCGGCGGACTGCAGGGAGGCAAAGGCTGTCCTTTACAGCTCAAAGCCTGAGTTTATAATACTTGACATAAATCTGCCTGACGGAGACGGCTTTACCCTTATGAAGGAAATAAAGGAGGACAAGAGCCTTTCCGATATTCCCGTGCTCTTTCTCTCCGCAAGGGACAAGGACGCGGACAGGCTTTTCGGATTGGGCCTGGGAGCGGATGACTATATGGTAAAGCCCTTCCTTATGAAGGAGCTTTCCTTAAGGCTTTCGGGAATATTAAAGAGGACCTACGGAAACTCGGGAAATGATAAAGGGGATGAGGAGCTTCGTATATTAAAGCTCGGTTCTCATACAGTGGACTTTGAGGCGGGAACTGTCACCTCGGACAAGGGAACAGAGACCCTTACCGTAAAGGAGCTGGGGATACTTAAAAAGCTTGCCGAAAACAGGGGAAAGATAGTTACCTTCGATAATCTGTGCATGGCTGTATGGGGAGACAATTATTATACATATGAAAATACTGTGATGGTGCATATGAGAAGGCTCAGGGAGAAGGTGGAGGACGAGCCTTCAAAGCCTAAGTATATCGTGACAAAAAGAGGAATAGGCTACAAGATGAATGCATAGAAACCCCGAAATCTGAAACGAGAGAACACAAGAATCTGAAATGAGGGAACACAAGAATCTGAAACGAAGGAACATAAAATGACAGAGGATGTTAAAGAACACAAGAAAAAACCGAAAAAGCGGGACGGGATATTTAGGGTATACAAGCTGTTTCTCACCTATGTTGCCATAGCTGTCGTAATACAGACGGCGATACAGCTTTTGCTCATATCCGGCATTCAGTATAAGGATGAATTTTGGCAAAATATTATTTATAATATCGTAAACATAGGAGTGCTGTTGGCTTTGGTTGCGGCCTTCGGGTACATGTATTATAAGAAGAGCAAGGCGGTGACCGAGGCAATAGATATGCTGGCGGAGGGAAGAGAGGTAAATATTCCCGAGAAGGGAGTCACCTCAGATCTTGCCGAAAGCATAAATCTGACGTCCGACATACTGAAAAGACAAAGAGAGATAATAGAAAGGCGTGACAACGCAAGATCCGAGTGGATAAGAGGTGTATCTCACGACATAAGGACGCCGCTTTCAATAGTCATGGGCTATGCGGAGGTGCTTGCTGACGACGATCAGCTGAGTGAAGGAAACAGGAAATACGCAGAGACCATAAAAGAGCAGAGTATAAAGATAAGGGACCTTGTGGAGGACCTGAATCTTGCCATGAAGCTTGAGTACAATAAGCAGCCCTTAAGGCTTTCGGATTTTTCTCCTGCGGCGCTTTTGAGAGAGTCCGTAGGCGGAATAATGGATACATATGAAAACTCCGACAGATTCGATGTGGAACTTATCATACTCCCGGAGTTTGAGAAGCTTAAGCTCACTGCCGACAGGCTGCTCATAAAGCGCGTGCTTGACAATATATTGGGTAATGCCTTAAGGCATAATGCTGCAGGCTGCAGCGTGCTGTGCTTTGCCTACAAGTCGGCAGATATGGCAATAGTTGAGATAACGGATGACGGAAAGGGAATACCCGAGGATATTGCCTCAGCAATAAACTCCTTCCAAAGCGAACTGGGGAGAGGTTTTAAAACGGGGAGAGAATCTGATACCGAAGCAGAGGCCGGAGCCATCGGGGAGCTTTATGAAAACGAGGATGAGGAGAGGCTTGCCGGAAAGCATATCATGGGCTTAAGGATAGCAAAGCAGATAATGCTTGCCCATGGCGGAAACCTCATAATAAAGCCTGACAGGCATACGGTGCAGCTTATACTTGTATAAAGGTCAGGCCATTTAATTCCGGATATAAAAAATTCGGAAGTTTTAAGATAATAGAGTATATTTAAGTATTATATTTCAGCATATATTTCAGACAGGAGCCAAAACATGAAATTGGGGTTAAAGGTCAAGGACAGAGAAAATAAGGAAGAAAAGAACAATACCGAGGAGGAGATAGATAAAAAAATAGCAGAGCTTCTTTCGGGTGGAGATGAGAAAAACAGTGAGAATACAAGTGAAAACAGATTTAAATTTATTAAAAGACCTAAAAAAATAAGAAAAATCATTATAATAGCTATTATAATCGTAATATTTTTTATAATTTCCAAGGCAATGTTCGGAGGAAAGGCCGCAGTCATGCCTGCCGTATCAAAGCTTTCCAAGGGAGAGATAGTTTCATCCCTTACCATAACAGGGCCCATAGAGGGAACAGACAGCGTGGACGTGACCTCCAATCTTCATGCCAAGGTGACGGAGCTTAATGTTAAGGAAGGCGACAGTGTTATCGAGGGAGAAACTGTGCTTGCAAGGCTTGACACTTCCGATATAGAGGAGGAGATAGAAAACGCCGAGGGAAACCTTGACCTTTTGAAGGCTCAGCGTGAAGAGAAGATAAAGGACGAGCAGGCTCAGTATGAAAAGGCTCTTCAGGATCTCAACAGCGCCAACGAGGATTTTTCACGTAAGCAGGCTCTGCATCAGACAGGGGATATTTCTCAGGTGGATTATGAGACCTCGCTGAATGCATTAAACGATGCAAGGAGAGCGGTTGAGGCATTTAACGTAAAGGACGGAAGGGTAGCTGCCGATGAGAGCACGGATATCGAGATAGCAAACTCCGAGAGAAATCTTCAGCAGGTAAAGGACAAACTTCAGGACGCGGTGATAAAGGCACCTATATCAGGAACTGTTACAAGAGTGTACACAAAGGTCGGACAATTTGCCGACAAGACTGACGACAGCAACAATCCGATGATAGTCGTTGAAAATCTTGACGAGCTTCAGATGAAGGTGAAGATCAGCGAGTACAGCATAGGCAGCTTAAAGCTCGGGCAGCCTGTGGAGATAAGCGCGGATATTTTGGGGGACGAGACAGTCAGCGGAGAAATTGTAAATATCTCTCCCACAGGTGAGGAGAAGGGAGGCGGCTCCACAGAGAGAGTCATCCCCACAACTATAAGCATAAAGGACAATTCAAAGCTCATAGCAGGAATAACCGCAAAGGCGGAGATAGTTCTTGACAAGGCGGAGGACACATTTTCCGTGCCTATATCTGCAATTTCGGACGACGGAAACGGAACTGTTATGATGCAGTTTGTAGTAACCGACGTGAGCACAAGGACTGAAGGTGAAGGCATAAGCTCTGTATCAGGCACAGTAAAGTCAGTGCCCGTGGAGACAGGAATAGAGGGAGATATAAATATAGAGATAAAGGACATACTTTCTGATGAGGATAAGTCTCTCCTGAAGGAGGGAGCACTCTACCTTACCACCTATGATCCCGCATATGAAGGCGTTTCCGGAACATTCAGCTATTAATTCGGAAAAATAATAAATGACAAGAATGTTAAATCGAATATTAAGGACGACTTATGGCAGAAGATATAATCAGACTTGAAAATCTTGTAAAGATATATGATACAGGGGCGCTGAGGGTCCTTGGCCTTGACAAGATAAATCTCAGCATAAAAAAGGGGGAGTTCGTCTCCATAATGGGACACTCCGGCTCCGGAAAATCGACGCTTATGAATATACTGGGTTGTCTTGACAGGCCCACTCTCGGGAAATATTATCTGGACGGGATAGGTGTTGACGAGATGGAGAGCAATGAGCTCTCAAGAGTGAGGAATCAAAAGATAGGCTTTGTGTTTCAGTCCTTCAACCTTATAAGCAGGATGTCTATAGAAAAGAATGTGGAGATCCCCATGATATATGCAAGGATGAAGCCCTCTGAAAGAAGAAAAAGAGCCATAGAGCTTCTCACGAAGGTGGGCCTTAAGGAGAGACTTTGGCATCAGCCTAACGAGCTTTCAGGCGGTCAGAGACAGAGGGTTGCCATAGCAAGGGCTCTCGCAAACGATCCTCCACTGATACTTGCGGATGAACCCACCGGAAATCTTGACTCAAGGGCTTCGATAGAGATCATGGAGCTTTTTGCGGGACTTCACAGGGAAGGAGCTACAGTAGTCGTAGTCACACATGAGGAGAATATCGCCGCATACACCCACAGGATAATAACCTTCAGCGACGGAAGGATAATCTCCGACAGGATAAACGAAAATCCCACTCCCGTATCCGAGGATTCGGACCTTTCGGAGAGGATATCATAGATAAGGTTGAAAGGAGCCTTAAAAGATGCTCTTGGAAAATATGAAAATGGCGTTTGCCGCTCTCAGGGCGAACAAGATGAGATCATTTCTCACAATGCTGGGAATCATAATAGGAATAGGCTCGGTTATAGCAATAGTATCCATAGGAGATACCATGCGAAAGATGTTTACCGATCTTTATAAGGATGTGGGTATAACACAGGCAATAGTGCAGCCCGGATACTGGCTTGAGGATGTCAGGCAGAGCGATTATTTTACCATGGACGATATAGAAAAGCTCAAGGAGGTATTCGGAGAAAATATAGAGTACATTGACAGCCAGCCCTACGTTTCGGGGGATGTCACCATAGGAAGGAGAAAGAAAAACTTTAATTTAAACGGAGTTGATTATAATTATATAGATGTACAGCCTGTAAATATAGTATACGGAAGATACTTGAATGAGGGAGACATAAAGGGAAGAAAGCAGAATGCGGTAATGGAGATAGAAGCCGCAAAGGAAATGTTCGGAACGGAGGATGCCATCGGAAAGACCTTCAGAATGACAGTATACGGAAATGTCCTTGAATTTAATATAGTGGGAGTATACGAAAAGGAGATGTCGCCCTTCCAAAAGCTTATGATGGGCGCAGGAAACGGAACAGGTGAGGCGTTTATCCCCTGGACCATACTCACATGGCCGAACGACTATTTTTACAGTCTCAGGTATTTTGCCGATACCGAGCTTTCAGATGCGGAGCTCAAACGGGTAAATGATGAGATTGTCTCCTACATAGCAAGGAGCAAGGGAAGGACAGCGGACGATTTCTATTTCACTACGGCCGCAAATGAGATGGGAGCAGTGGACTCTGTGCTTGGTGGAGTCTCTGCGGCTGTCGGAGGCATAGCCGCCATATCCCTTCTTGTGGGAGGAATAGGAATAATGAATATCATGCTTGTGTCTGTGACAGAAAGAACAAGGGAGATAGGAACCAGAAAGGCTCTCGGAGCCACTACAACAGATATAATGATACAGTTTTTGACGGAGTCGGCAGTGCTCTCTGCTGTGGGAGGCCTGATAGGAGTCCTTCTTGCAGTAGGGATCGTGAGCCTCGGGGGCCTGATATTTTCTCTGCCCGTGGTGGTAAAGCCGGGAGTTGTGCTTATGGCTGTGGGATTTTCCGCCATGGTAGGAATATTTTTCGGAATGTACCCCGCAAAGAAGGCGGCGGCAAACGATCCTATCATAGCTTTGAGATATGAATAGAATATCAGAGAGGAAACGTAGGACAGGGCAAGCAAGTAATAATAAAGAGACAGATAAAGCTATTAAAGAAAAAGAGCTTTGCACATATCGCAAAGCTCTTTTAATCACTCTTTAGTTCCGGTAACACAAATTCAAATATCTAAAAATATATTCAATTAAGAACAGATCTATATATAAATAAAAAAGGTAGCCGGGATTATGGACTGATTATAATTTGGTTACGTTTGTAGCTTGAGGTCCCTTAGCTCCGTCAACTACGTCAAACTCAACCTCCTGGCCCTCGTCGAGAGACTTGAAGCCTTCCATGTTAAGTCCGGAGTAGTGAACGAATACGTCCTTTCCGTTTTCATCAGAGATGAAACCGTAACCCTTCTGGTTGTTGAACCACTTAACTTTACCTTTCATATATACCTCCGAAAATAAATAAGAGTAGTCGCCTTTAAGCAACTAAGGCTACAATAGCATGCTTTATCTGCATTGTCAAATGATTTTAAAACATTGACCGCAAAAAAGACAGGCGGTCAAATCCGACACAAAATCAGTAAGGCTCCACACTGACTATAAGTCTGTGGGGAAGGCATACAATTGTCTCTGTATCATATGATATAAGGCCCTCATTCATGCAGACGCGATCGGGACAGTCGGCCTTTATACAGCTTATACCACCGCCTGAAACAAGGAAGCTGTTTGAGCCCAGGGAGGAGGAAAGCTCAAAGGAAAAGCCCCGGTCATCGCACTCCTCATTTTTTAGCTCTGTATCAGAGGGGGCGGATATGAGTTCAAGGGAATTTCGGGCATATTCCGGATCATCCGAAAGAGCCACGGAGAGCACATCCTCACCGTCAACGCTTATTACAGCCCTTAATTCGGCACTTTGGCCTGAGGCCGCGTTCTCATAGGCCGCATTTTCAAAAAATATGCCTTTAAAGCCGCCTTTTGTAATAAAAATAAGACATGCCGCCACAACGAGAAGAACTGCTGTAAGAAGGATATCATTTTTTTTAAAGATCCCGATCTTTGCAATATCTTTCTTAAAAAGATCATCCTTATTTTTTTCCATGTATCTGAATCATCCTTTCCATGCGCTGTCAAAAAATAATACCCTGTATCGGAATGAACAAAAAGTCTTTGATATAAGACTGTCAGATGCTATAATATTATCGGCATCATAAAGCATTATAATTTTAAAACAGCGAGGAAGAAAGATGTTTTTAATAAAAGCCGGTATTTTTCCTTTTAAGGGTGAGCTGTGATGGACATAAGACACAGGGCATACCGCCCCGCTTTTTACGGGCTCATGACGGCTCTTGCCATGGTCCTTTCATATCTTGAGAGCCTGCTCCCACCCTTGGGGATCCCCGGAGCAAAGATAGGGCTTCCAAATATAGTCACCGTAGTAGGACTTTATACAGTGGGATACAAGGCCACGGCAGCCATAAGCCTTTTGAGAATAGTTCTTACAGGTCTTACCTTCGGAAATCCGTCAATGATGATATACTCATTCTTCGGGTGGGTCCTCAGCATGGCTGTCATGCTTATCACAAAAAGGACGGGACTTTTTTCGCCTGTGGGCGTCAGCATTTGCGGAGGTATAACCCACAATATCGGCCAGCTTATATGTGCGTCTCTTGTCATGGAGAGCACTGCAGTATTTGCGTACTTTCCGGCGCTGCTTCCTGCGGGCATAATAGCGGGAGCCCTGATAGGGATAGCGGGAGGCATATTAGCCGAGAGATCAAAATATTATTTCAGACCGTAATAACAGAAAACAGGTCAGGGGAGATGTCTATGAGAGAGATCGATATACTTATTGAAAAGCTTATTGAGTATGGAAGGCTTACAGGCCTCATAAGTGAGGAGGATGAGATATATTCAAGAAACCGCCTCCTGGAAAAGCTTCACGAGGATGAGTTTAACGAGCCTGAGGAGAGACCTTGTGTAAGCGTTGAGGAGCTTCCGGATATACTGGGTGGGCTCTGCGATATTGCCTGTGAGCGCGGGCTTATAGCAGACAACACAGTTACAATGAGAGACCTTTTTGATACAGAGCTCATGAACTGTCTTATGCCCAGACCCTCTGAGGTCATAAGGGAGTTTAAGGAAAGGTACGAGGTATCACCCAAGGAAGCTACAGACTTTTTCTACAAGCTTTCTCAGGATTCCGATTATATAAGAAGATACAGGATAAAAAAGGATCTCAGATGGAAGACGGAGACAGAGTATGGGGAGCTTGATATCACCATTAATCTCTCAAAGCCTGAGAAGGATCCCAAGGACATAGCCGCGGCAAAGAAGATGAAGCAGTCCGGATATCCCAAGTGTCTTTTATGCAAGGACAATGAGGGCTATGCGGGACGCGCAAACCATCCCGCCAGAGCAAATCACCGGATAATACCTCTTGAGCTCTGCGAGAGCAAGTGGGGATTTCAGTATTCACCTTATGTATACTATAACGAGCACTGCATAGTGTTCAATTATGAGCATGTGCCTATGAAGATAAGCGGAGACACCATGAGGAGGCTTTTTGAGTTTGTAAAGCTTTTCCCTCACTATTTCCTCGGCTCAAACGCGGATCTTCCCATAGTAGGAGGCTCTATCTTAACTCACGACCACTTCCAGGGAGGAAACTACGAGTTTGCCATGGCAAAGGCGGGCTTTGAAAAGCTCTATGCCACTCCCGCCGGATTTTCAGGTGAGACAGAGGCGGGAATAGTTCATTGGCCTATGTCCGTATTGAGGCTTCGGTCAAAGGACAGCGACGAGCTCTGCAGACTCGGAGAGCATGTGCTCTCAAAGTGGAGAGAATATACTGATGAGGCGGCTATGGTATATGCATATACAGACGGTGAGCCTCACAATACAATAACGCCTATCGCAAGGTTCAAGGACGGCTATTATGAGCTGGACCTTGTTTTGAGAAACAATCTCACCACCAAGGAGCATCCTTTGGGACTTTATCATCCCCATGAAAAGCTTCACCATATTAAGAAGGAGAATATAGGACTTATAGAGGTAATGGGACTTGCCGTTCTTCCCGCAAGACTGAAAAAAGAGATGGCAGAGCTCGGAGAGACAGCGGTAAATGAGCTTAAAAAGTCGGAGGGATTATCTTCGTCTGAGAGAGCGGCGGCAGTGAGAAGTGCCCTTTCAGGAAACGAGGAGCTTAAAAAGCATGCCGAGTGGGCTGAGGAGATCATAAAGGAAAGGCTCGATAAGGGAGAGAACATAGATACTGAAACTATAGACAGTATACTCCATGAGGAGATAGGAAAGACCTTCAAGGAGGTGCTTGAGGATGCGGGCGTCTACAAGTGTACTCCCGAGGGCAGAGAGGCCTTTGACAGGTTCCTTACAGCATGCGGATTCGGAAAAATGTGATTTTTAAGGCTTGATTTATTGGAAAAATGTGTTTTAAACTGACCTGAAACATTGAAAAAATTTGTCATACAAAGAGCTTCGCGGGATATTTATCCTTTGCGAAGCTCTTTGTATATGCTTGTTTATATACTTATATGTTGCTTGATCGGACTGCCGTCATCGGCATGAAGCTCCGGGCATTACTTTGCATCGCTCTTTTCTTTTTCGGGTTTGGAATCGGACTTTTTTGAATGAAATTCAAGCCTGTTGTCCTTATCAAGCTGTGATACAAAAAGGTACTTCCTTATGACAAAGAGCACAGCCACAGCCAGTATTCCCAGAAGCATCTCCATCTGGGACATATGCTCGATTATGAGCTCTCTCGTTATGGCTATGAGGAGTATCTCCACAATAGTATCAAGAGTCTGATTGCACAGCACTCGTATGAGCTCCACAGCGATTATGATATTTATGGTGTATTTAAGAAATTCTATAAGGCTGTCGGAGTCGATATCCGTGAGCTGAGAAAGCTGGATAGGTGTGCTCCAGAGAGTTATAATTATGCCTATTATTATCATGAACGCTACAAAATATTGTATGCAGACAGACAGTATATATATGATGTGTCTGAGCTTTGCAAGCCGTCTGCTCTCGGACTCAGTAAGTCCGCCTGAGGTCTCATTAAAATCCTTTTTTTGCTGATTTCTGCCAAACATAACTACCTCCCGAAAATCATTGAAAATATTATAGCATAGGAATTTGAGGGCGCACAAGGAAAAACCCGCTTGCCTTAGGACAAAAAGGGGTTATATAATATTCCAAAAGCAAAGAACCGGGAGAGACAGATCATGAAATGGAAAAAGTTTACTATATATACAACTACAGAGGCGGAGGACATCATAAGCAGCATGCTCTGTGACCTTGGAGTGGAGGGCGTCCAGATAGAGGACAATATCCCCCTCACCGAGGCCGACACAAAGGGCATGTTCATAGACATACTTCCCGAGCTTCCTCCTGATAACGGAAGCTCAAGGCTGAGCTTCTTTTTGCATGAGACTGAGGACGGAACTGAGAGTTCTTCACATGACAAAGACAATGCATTTGAAGGCGGAAGGGATGATTCATACACTGTAAATGACAGGATATGGAGCCCTGAGGAGACTGAAAAGCTCATTGAGGATATAAAATCCGAGCTTGAAGCGATGCGTGCTTACACAGACATAGGCGAGGGCAGGATAGAGGTGAGCGAGACTGAGGACACCGACTGGATGAACAACTGGAAGAAGTTTTTCAAGCCCTTCACTGTAGGTGATATCCTCATAAAGCCAACCTGGGAGGAAATTCCCGAGGAATACAGGGGAAGAGACGACATTACAGTAATAGAGATGGACCCCGGAACAGCCTTCGGAACCGGAAGCCACGAGACGACTCAGCTCTGCATAAGACAGCTTAAAAAGCACGTAAAGTCGGAGATGGAGGTCCTTGATATAGGCACAGGCAGCGGAATACTCGGAATAGCCGCCTTAAAGCTCGGCGCAGGCAGGGTCACGGCCACAGACCTTGACGACAACTGTACAGACGCGGTATGTGAGAACCTTATAGCGAACCTAATCCCTGCGGACAGATTCAAGCTCTATATAGGGAATGTCATAGGGGACAAGGAGACCGAGGACAAGGTAGGCTATGATAAATATGATCTCGCTGTGGCCAATATCCTTGCGCCCGTGATAGTAATGCTTGCGGCGGAGGGTTGCGTGGACAGGTTTGTGAAAAAGGGAGGAATATTTATAACCTCGGGAATCATAGACCTTAAGGCAAAGGATGTAAGAGAGGCCTTCATGAAAAATCCCGCATGGGAGATAATAGAAGAGACAAATCAGGGAGAGTGGGTAAGTATAACTGCAAAGAGGCGGTAAAATGAAAGAGATAATCACAGGAAGACTGGCAAAGAGGATCGACGGGATAGCTATAAATGAGTTGGGGATACCATCCCTTAAGCTCATGGACAGTGCCGCAGAAGCGGTGGCGGACACAGCCAAAGAGGCGGCAGTACGTATAATGACTACCGGGAAGATCATAAATGGAGGGCTGAAGGAGGACTCGGATAAATCCGATATAAGCATCCGCGTGTTTGCGGGAGCAGGCAACAACGGAGCCGACGGAGTTCTCTGCGCAGTAAAGCTCATAAAGGCGGGGTATACCGATACAGAGGTTTATTTTTGCGGAAAAGAGGAGAAAGAGAGCCCTGAGTTTAAGATACAGAAGGCGGAGCTCCTCTCTCTCGGAAAGAGTCTTCACGATTTCAGAAAAGTTCTCGGAGAAAAAGAGACTTTACCGGAAGCGGATGATAACAGGGACCAAACGGGAAGCCCTGAGTGCGGAGAGAAAAATGCTGATATTATCATAGACGCGCTTTTCGGCATAGGCCTTACAAGAGAGGTAAAAGGCGATTTTTCGGAGTGCATAGATATAATGAACCGCGCAAAGGGCGGCGGAGCGTTCATAATATCCGTTGATGTTCCCTCCGGACTAAACTCTGACACAGGGGAAAATATGTGTAAAAGGCCTGTTGCGGCGGATATTACAGTCACCTTCGGGTATGCAAAGACCGGCTTTTATATGGGATACGGCTACGGAAATTGCGGAGAGATAAGAGTTAAGGATATAGGCTACCCCGAGGGCATACTTCCCGAGGATGAGGAATCCCGTCAGGACGTACTTTATATGCAGGAAGACTCGGACATACAGGCCATGAGGCTTTCGGAAAGAGACATACGAGCCAATAAATCAGACTATGGAAAGCTTGTGATAGCGGCAGGCTCCGAGGGCATGGCGGGAGCGGCATTTTTCAGCGGCCTTGCGGCCTTCAAAACAGGCGTGGGTATGGTGAAATACCTTGGGCCTGAGGAAAACAGAGGCATATTGCAGATCTTGCTTCCCGAAGCTATGTATGATTCGGCCGGAGAGGATTTGGAGGAGCTTTCATGTGATAACAAGGGTTCAGATGAGCTTTCATGCGATAACGAAGCTTACGCGAAGCATAATAGAAGAATTACGGATGAGAAGATTCGAAATTCCATAGCATGGGCCGGAAGAAGAGGCTGTGTAGTCCTGGGCCCGGGGCTCGGACGTACCGAGTATGCAAGATACATGACGGAGACTGTCATAAGGCTGCTTTACGAGTACAATAATTCAGTCCATGAGGGCTCGGCGGAGAACAAAAAGCCTGCAGTATATCTCGTTGCAGACGGAGATGCTCTAAATATGATCTCAGAGAAAAAAGAGCTTCTTGACCTGCTTAAGGGCTATGCAGTGCTGACTCCCCATGTGGGAGAAATGTCGAGGCTTACAGGAAAAAGCACAGAAGAGATAAAACATGATCCTGTAGGGATTTCCCGAAAATTTTTCAATGATACCGGAATAAATATTATATTGAAGGATAGTGTTTCTGTGATACCGGGAAAAAATAGCAAAACCTATATAAATACTTCAGGGAATGCCGCCCTTGCAAAGGCTGGTTCAGGAGACGTACTTACAGGCATACTGGGGGCCCTTATAATGAGAGAGGGCTTCAGTGAGGAGACTATAGCTTCGGCCGCATATATACACGGAAGAGCGGGAGTCATGGCAGCCGAAAGATACGGCCTTAACGGAACACTTGCAAGGGATATAGCCGAGGCTGTTCCCGAGGCGGTAGAAGATATCAACAGATAACAGTGAAACGGAAAGGTAAAAATGCATCATTTTTTTGTAAAAAACGGGCAGATAACAGAAAAGAAAATATTTGTGGAGGGCGAGGATTATAATCACGCTGTAAATGTATTAAGACTCAGGCTCGGCGAGGAGATAATGATAAGCGACGAGGACGGAAACGATTATATCTGTGCTGTACTTGAGACCGACAGAGATAATTGCAGGCTGAACCTTGAGATAAAGGAGAAAAAAGAGGAAAATCATGAGCTTCCATCAAGGATATATCTATTTCAGGGGCTTCCGAAATCAGATAAGATGGAGCTTATTATACAGAAGGCAACGGAGCTGGGCGTGAGCGATATCATTCCCGTAAATATGAAAAACTGCGTTGCAAAGCTTGACCCGAAAAAGGAGGAGAGCAAGCTGAGGCGCTGGAGAGCTGTTGCGGAGAGCGCGGCAAAGCAGTCAAAGAGAAGCATCGTCCCCAATATAGGCAGAGTCATGAACTTTACCGAGGCTGTAAAGCTTGCAGAAAGCTTTGATGTGAAGATACTTCCTTATGAGAGTGAGGACGGTATGGCCGGAATGGTTGAGGCTATAGTGAGCTTTTTGCCGGAGAGGGACATCGCCGTATTTATAGGCCCTGAAGGAGGCTTCGACCCAATGGAGGTGAAATTTGCCGAAAATCACGGAGTCCTTCCCGTATCCCTGGGAAGGAGGATACTTCGCACTGAGACCGCGGCCATAGCTGTGCTTTCAATGATAATGATAAGACTTGAGATAGCGGAAAGCATGGGATTTATGGAGGAATAGGAAAAAATATAGGCGAAATCGGCACAAAATCCCCCGTTTTTGCGAAAATAACCCGAAAAAAGGTTGACAGGTAAAAATTCGGGTGCTATAAAGGTATACAAAATTCATAAAGCAGAAACAGATAGAGGAGCGGATTGCTATCAGTAATCGGATCATCAAGGCAGGCTTTAGCCGATCCGATGAAAGGAGACAGCCGCCGAAACCTTATCCTTCAAAGCCGGAGGATATGAGTTGGGCCGCAGAAATAATATTTTGCGGACTGTCACGTCTTAGTGAAGCGCTATCAAGGGTAAAACGAATTCAATTTCATCATTTAAGAATCTGTACCGCGAAGTGTTTCAAAGACGCTTTGTGGTTTTTTTATTTTAATCGGAGGCTCCCGACACACTTCGGGAGACCGGAGAATGAGGAGGAAAAAATGATGAAAAAGAGAACTATTGCAGGATTTATGGCAGCCGCTATGGTGATGGGACTTACAGCATGCGGATCATCCGCCGACACTCAGGAGACCACAGCCGCTCAGGGCGCTGAGACAGGAGAGAGCGCAGCCGAGGGAGAGGCTGAGGCCGAGGCATCAGGACAGTCAGGACTTGAGGACGGGGTTTTAAGCGTTGCCATGGAGTGCAGCTATGCGCCTTATAACTGGACACAGCAGGACGACTCAAACGGAGCTGTTCAGATAAAGGGAAGCAGCGACTATGCTTACGGCTATGACGTTATGATGGCAAAGCACATTGCGGAGGAACTCGGCGTAGACCTTGAGATAGTAAAATCAGACTGGGATTCACTGGTTCCCGCTGTACAGTCAGGAACAGTTGACTGCGTTATAGCAGGACAGTCCATAACCTCGGAGAGACTTCAGTCAGTAGACTTCAGCGAGCCTTACTACTATGCTTCGGTAGTAGCTGTCACAAAGAAGGATTCACCCTACGCATCTGCACAGGGAGTGGCAGATCTCGCAGGCGCAACAGTTACAAGCCAGCAGAACACCATATGGTATGACAGCTGCCTTCCTCAGATAGCGGATGCAAACATACTTGCAGCTCAGGAATCGGCTCCTGCTATGCTTGTGGCACTTGAGGCAGGAAGAGTTGACCTTGTAGTTACGGATATGCCCACAGCTCAGGCCGCATGTGTCGCTTATCCCGACATGGTTCTCCTTGACTTCACAGGCTCGGATGACGACTTTGAGGTTTCAGAGGAGGATATAAACATCGGTATCTCCATGAGAAAGGGCAACACAGCATTAAAGGATCAGATCGATTCAGTGCTTTCAGAGCTCACTGTTGACGATTTCAATGAGATGATGGATGAGGCCATAAGCGTACAGCCTCTTTCAAATTAATTAATATAAGGGGAAAATAAGATGTTGCCTTCAGATTTTTGGGGAAGAATAGTATTTATACTTGAGGAGTACGGAAGCTCCTTCTTAAGAGGAATAGGGACCACGATGCTTATAGCAGTGGTATCCACAGCCATAGGCTGTATCATAGGCTTTGCCGTGGGAATAGTTCAGACCATTCCCTGTGACAAGGAGGAAAATCCCGTAAAGTGGGGCTTGCTTTCGGTCATAAAGTTTATACTTACAGCTTATGTGGAGATATTCAGAGGAACTCCCATGATGGTTCAGGCCATGTTCATATATTATGGAACAGCGATGGTGTTTAACATAAACATGGGCATGTGGACTGCCGCATTCTTCATAGTTTCCATAAACACAGGAGCATACATGGCTGAGACCGTCAGAGGCGGAATCCTTTCAATAGATCCGGGACAGACAGAGGGAGCCATGGCCATAGGAATGAACCATTTTCAGACTATGATAAATGTAATACTTCCTCAGGCTTTGAGAAATATTATGCCCCAGATAGGCAACAACCTCATAATAAATATCAAGGACACCTCAGTCCTTTCCGTAATAGGAGTAATGGAGCTCTTCTACACCACAAAGGGAATAGCGGGAGCCTACTACACCTACTTTGAGGCCTTCAGCATCGCCATGGTATTCTACTTTATCATGACCTTCATCTGCTCGAGGATATTAAGAGTACTGGAGTCAAGGATGGACGGCCCCGACAACTATGAGCTGGTTCAGACAGACGCCCTTGTTTTGGGAGAGGGAATGCACAGATACAACCCCAAGGACAAAAACGTATCCACAAACGGAGATTACAGAGCTCAGAGGGCAGGAAACTTCAATGAGAATCAGAGGGAGGGCATGTAAATGGACAACAATATAATTAAGGTAAGCCACCTCCAAAAATTCTTCGGAAAGAATCAGGTCTTAAAGGACGTGGATTTTAATGTAAATGAGGGTGACGTAACCACCATAATAGGAGCGTCAGGTTCAGGCAAGTCCACACTTTTAAGATGCATCAATCTCCTTGAAAAGCCCTCAGGCGGAGAGATATTGTTCCACGGAAAGCCCATAACCGGTAAGGGCTTTGACCCTTGCTCCTACAGGGCAAAGGTCGGAATGTGCTTCCAGAGCTTCAATCTTTTCAACAACATGACAGTTATTGAAAACTGTATGGTAGGCCCTGTAAAGGTGCTTAAAAGACCGAAGGCGGAGGCTGAGGAGAAGGCCCTCTTTTATCTGAAAAAGGTTGGTATGGATCCATATATAAAAGCAAAGCCCAGACAGCTTTCCGGAGGTCAGAAGCAGAGGGTAGCCATAGCGAGAGCCCTTGCCATGGAGCCCGAGGTATTGCTCTTTGACGAGCCTACATCAGCCCTTGACCCTCAGATGGTTGGAGAAGTACTCTCCGTAATGAGACAGCTTGCAAAGGAAGGACTCACTATGATAATCGTTACTCATGAGATGGCCTTTGCAAGGGACGTGTCCACTCATGTGGTATATATGGCGGACGGAGTAATATGCGAGGAGGGAAGCCCCGAGAAGATATTCGAGCATCCTGAAAATGAGAGGACGGCAGAGTTCTTAAAGAGATTTAACGAGAGATAGATATAGTAAAGCTTTTGCTTATCAGGCAGGAAAGATTCGGTCGGGTAGGCAAAAGCTTTTTGAAAATTACAGAGATACAGCGAGGGAATAAAAGGAATATACAGATAGTGGATTTATGGAAATAACAGAGCTGAGAGACAATAAAAAGCAATATCTTGAGCTTTTGCTCCTTGCGGACGAGCAGGAGGATATGATAGACAGGTACCTGGAAAAGGGAAAAATGTATATCCTGACAGAGGAGAACGCAGTAAAGGCGGAATGTGTCGTCACGGATGAGGGCGGCGGCGTGCTTGAAATAAAAAATATTGCGGTAAAGCCCGAGTTTCAGGGGAAGGGCTACGGAAAGGCTATGATAAGTTTCATAGAAGAAAAGTATCGTGAAAACTTTTCCATATTGCAGGCAGGCACCGGAGACAGTCCCCTTACTATCCCCTTTTATGAGAACTGCGGATTTTCACGTTCTCACATTATAAAGGATTTTTTTGTTGATAATTATGAAAAACCGATATTCGAATGTGGAGTCAGGCTTAGGGATATGGTTTATCTGAGGAAGAAACTTAGAGTAGAGATTCATTCGGTTGAATAATAAATAAATAGTCGGTTGAATAATAAATAAAAGCGGATTGTGGATAAGTATAAAATATCTTATAATTATAATGTTATCAAAATTAAATATGAAAGGGCATCGGAGTGGACATCAGGTTTAACGAGAAATGGGAAAACATAGGACTTGCAAACGATTTTCTTTTCGGAAAGGTAATGAGCAATCCTAAATTGTGCAAGAAATTATTGGAACTTATAATCCCGGAAATGAGGATAGAAAGGATCGAATATCCCGAACTTCAAAAGAGTATAAAGGAAGATGCGGATGCAAGGAGCGTAAGGCTTGACGTGTATGTGAAGGACGATAAAGAAACAGTTTATAACATAGAAATGCAGACCACATCCGCAGGTGAACTTCCGAAGAGAAGCAGATATTATCAGGGGATGATAGACCTGCAGCTTTTGGATAAGAATGAATCCTACAAGAAGCTGAATAAAAGCTATATTATTTTTATATGCATGAACGATATATTCGGATACGGGAGGCATAAATACACATTTGAGAATCAATGTAAAGAAGAAAGAAATCTTCTGCTTGGAGATGAAACAACAAAGATATTTCTTAATGCCAACGGAATAAAGAATGATGTAGGACCAAAGCTGAAAGCGGTGCTTGACTATATAGCAGGAAGAGAAAATGACGACAGCTTTGTCCTCGAACTTAAAAGAGCTGTGACGGAAGCCAAAAGGAACAGGGAATGGAGGCGAGAATATATGACGCTTTTTATGAGAGATCAGGAAAATATAGAATTGGGAATGAAAAAAGGGATGGATATTGGCATTAAGGGAATGGTTTCAGCTCTGAGAAAGCTCAAGCAGTCTGATGATATTATTTTGCAGAATATTAAAGACGAGTATGGGCTTAATGAAGAGGAGGCTAAAAAGTATCTGTAGGAGGGATCCGAATTCGATACAGTGATCAAAAATAAAGCAAAAACTGAGGTATTTGCAAAAAATTACATACCAAAGAAGATTATATATAGAAGGAAGAAAAAATATGACAGTTTATTTTGATAATGCCGCCACCACCCGTGTTGCCCCTGAGGTCACGGAGCTTATGGTAAAAATAATGGATGAGGACTACGGCAATCCCTCCTCAAAGCATGTAATGGGAATGAGAGCCGAAAACTATATAAAAGAGGCGAAGGAGAGAATAGCCTCAAGCCTTAAGGTAAAACCCTCGGAGATAATATTTACCTCGGGCGGTACCGAGTCCGACAACATGGCCCTTATAGGCACGGCCATGGCAAGAAAAAAGAGAGGAAAGCATATCATAAGCTGCAATATAGAGCACGCCGCGATATATAAGACTCTCGAATTCCTTGAGAAAAACGGCTTTGAGATAAGCTTTATAAGCGTTGATAAGGACGGACATATAGACCTTGAGGAGCTTAAAAGGACGGTGAGGCCCGACACCATACTTGTGTCTGTAATGTATGTGAACAACGAGATAGGAGCTATAGAGCCCATCGCCGAGGCGTCAAGGATAGTAAAGAGCATTAATCCCGACTGTTATTTCCATACAGATGCGATACAGGCCTACGGAAAGCTCAACATCAGGCCCAAGAGCGAGGGCATAGATATGCTCTCTGTAAGCGGACATAAGATACACGGCCCCAAGGGCGTAGGCTTCATATATATTAATGAAAAGATAAGGATAGAGCCTGTGATCTTCGGAGGAGGACAGCAGAAGGACATGCGATCAGGCACGGAGAACGTTCCCGGAATAGCGGGGCTGGGGCTTGCGGCAGAGCTTTATTATAGGAATCATGAGAAATATACAGAAAAGCTCCTTGCGGTAAAAAACAGGCTTATGGACAGGCTCGAAAAGATAGAGGGAGTTACCTTAAATTCGGGAAAAGGGGAGGAGAGCGCTCCCCAGATAGTCAGTGCATCCTTTGAAGGAGTAAGGGCTGAGGTGCTTCTCCATGCTCTCGAGGAAAAAGGAGTCTATGTATCTTCGGGTTCCGCATGCTCCTCAAATCACCCTGCAATATCGGGAACACTTAAGGCTATAGGAGTAAAGAAGGAGCTTTTGGACAGCACCCTCAGATTTTCCTTCGGAATATTCAACGAGCCCTTAGAGGCGGATTACTGTGCTGACTGCATAGAAGAGCTGCTTCCTGTATTGAGACGTTATACAAGAAGGTAATGCAAATATAATTGTATAAAGCTATTATAAATAAAGGCTTTATTTAATAGGATAAAAACAAATTGACATTTTAAGGCTATAAGCATATAGTTATACAATGCGAAAAAATTTCGAGAGGGATGCTATGCGTTATCACAGCTTTTTAGTAAAGTATGCCGAGATAGGCACAAAGGGAAAGAACAGATATATATTTGAGGACGCCCTCATCCGCCAGATAAAGCTGCATCTTAAAAAGGTGGAGGGCGAGTTTGCCGTAGTCAAGGAGCAGGGAAGGATATATGTAAACGCCAAGTCCGACTATGACTATGACGAGGTTATCGGAGCCTTAAAGAAGGTTTTCGGGATAGTGGGCATATGCCCCATGACTCAGCTTGCGGACGAAGGCTATGAGAAGCTGAGAAAAGAGATAGTAAAATTCATAGATGAGGAGTATCCTGACAAGCATTTTACCTTCAAGGTAAGGGCAAAGAGGACGAACAAGCACTATCCCGTGACCTCCGATGAGATAAACGCCGATGTAGGATATGATATACTTACGGCGTTTCCCGAGACAAAGGTGGATGTGCGTAATCCCGAGGTCATGATACATATTGAGGTGAGACAGCAGATAAATGTCTACTCCAAGGTCATAAAGGGAGCAGGCGGAATGCCCATAGGTACCAACGGAAAGGCGATGCTTCTCCTTTCGGGAGGCATAGACAGCCCCGTGGCAGGCTACATGATAGCAAAGCGCGGAGTTATGATAGAGGCGGTTTATTTCCATGCGCCGCCCTATACCTCGGAAAGGGCAAAGCAGAAGGTCGTCGATCTTGCAAAGATAGTTGCGGGATACGCAGGCCCCATAAAGCTCCATGTCATAAACTTCACGGAGATACAGCTTTACATATATGAGCAGTGTCCTCATGATGAGCTTACCATTATAATGAGAAGATATATGATGAGGATAGCGGAGAGGATAGCGGAGGAGACAGGCTGCATAGGCCTCATAACAGGAGAGTCCATAGGGCAGGTGGCTTCTCAGACCATGTTCTCCCTTCAGGTCACAAACGAGGTGTGCAATCTCCCTGTATACAGGCCTGTGATAGGCTTCGACAAGCAGGAGATAATTGATCTCTCAGAGGAGATAGGGACCTTCGAGACCAGCATCCTCCCCTACGAGGACTGCTGCACTATATTTGTGGCAAAGCACCCTGTCACAAAGCCTAATATAAATGTTATAAAGAAGTCTGAGACAAAGCTTTCCGAAAAGATAGACGAGATGGTGGAGACAGCCATAAGAACAAGAGAAGAAATAATCTGCCATTAGTCATAAGCATAAAAAGACATACCCTGCAAGACATATATTAATATATCCGGAAGGGTATGTTTTTGATTTAGCTGATATCGGATTTTAATTTAAATTTTAATAATATTACATTAAAACCTGAAAATATAGTTTTATATTGTAATTTTAAATCGAAACCGAATTATTCCTCTATAATATAGGGCTTTAAAGTATTGAGTATATCATCAAGATTATTGTCGGCATGTATGTTTAATGTGATGGGCTTTGAAAGATCAAGGGAGAATATACCCATTATAGACTTTGCGTCTATGATGTATCTTCCTGATACAAGGTCAAAATCCACGTCATACCTGTTCAAGTCATTAACAAATGACTTTACTTTATCGATAGTATTTAACGAAATACGAACTTCCTTCATAATAAAAGCAACCTCCTGAATTCTATGTTTCTTTATAGAATAAATTCTACCATGAAGCGCCCTAAAGTCAAGCAATTACAAGTAAAACGGGAGTAAAAAAATGACATTTGCTATACACAATTTGGGATGTAAAGTTAATACCTATGAAACTGATGCAATGATATGCAGTCTTAAGGAAGCGGGCTTTGAGGAAAGAGCCTTTGACGAGACGGCTGATATTTATATCATCAATACCTGTACAGTCACAAATGTGGCGGATAAAAAGTCCAGGCAGATGCTCCACAGGGCGAGAAAGATGAATGAAAAAGCGATAGTGGTAGCTGTGGGTTGCTATGTGGACGCGGCCTTAAGAAATAAAGAGATGAGCGCCCTTCTTTCCGATTCGTCTGTTGATATTTTCCTTCCTAATAAAGATAAGGGAAGGATAGTTGAGAAAATCAGAGAGTTCATGGAGAACAGAGATAAAACTGCAGAAAACTCGGATAAATCCGAAAAGTCCGAGCCGTCGCCCTTCGGCTGCAAGGAAGAAGCTTTCTCCATGAATGTGACGGAGATCGTAAATCATACCAGGGCATTCATAAAGGTTCAGGACGGCTGCAACCAGTTTTGCTCATACTGCATAATACCATATGCAAGGGGCAGGATAGTTTCAAGGCCCATAGAAGAATGCGTAAGAGAGATAAGAGGGCTTGCCGAAAAGGGAGTGAGGGAGGTGGTGCTTACAGGCATACACCTGAGCTCCTACGGAAAGGACTGGCTGCCTGAGGGCGGAAAGGGTCCCGTAAGCGACGATGATTTCAAGGACAGGATATACCTTCTCGAGCTCATAAAGGCGATCCATGAAATCGAAGGGATAGAGCGCATAAGAATAGGCTCTCTGGAGCCCCACATAGTGACGGAGACTTTTGCGAGAGAACTCGCAGGGCTAAAAAAATTCTGTCCTCATTTCCATCTCTCTTTACAAAGCGGTTCAGATACTGTCCTTAAGCGCATGAACAGACATTACACCGCTGAGGACTACATGCGGAGATGTGAGATATTAAGGAAATATTTTGAGCATCCCGCCATAACCACGGACGTTATCGTGGGATTTCCGGGAGAGACAGAGGAGGAATTTAAGGAGAGCCTGGAGTTTGCCCGCAAGGTAAGATTCTACGAAATGCATGTGTTTAAGTACTCAAGGAGAGCGGGAACTCTTGCCGACAGGATGGAGGGACAGCTTACGGAGGCTTTAAAGTCCGAAAGGAGCGAGGAACTCATAAAGCTCTCAGAGGAGATGTCCGACGAGTTCAGAAGATACTACTTGGGAAGAGATCTTGAGATGCTACCCGAGGAGATAATAGAGGCGGAGGACTGCAACGGTGTGAAAAAGCGCTATGTCACAGGCTATACGAAGGAATATGTAAGGACTGTGAAGGAGGCGGAGACTTTTGAGAAAGGAGCTGTTATAAGGGGAAAAGCGTCAGATATTTGTAAGGAAAAAGCTATTTACGAAAGTATCCTTTTGCGTTAGAATAAATTATAGTGATAAAAAGGACGTGATAAGATGAGCGATTTACAGAACACACAGATAATAGGACAGGTAAAGGGAATGAAGCCCGACGTCAGCGACGTTTTGAGAGACGTATATTTTGCTCTCGTGGAGAAGGGATATAACCCCATAAACCAGATAGTCGGATACATTATGTCGGGAGACCCCACATATATTACAAGCCATAAGAATGCCAGGAGCCTTATTATGAAGGTTGAGCGTGACGAGATACTGGAGGAGCTTATGGCGTCCTACATCAAATCCGAGCTTAACGGTTAATGATTATTGTGTTCGATCGGCAGTACTCTCATACTGCCGGTTGATTTTGTGACGGCTTTTCTTAAAAAGCATATATGAGATTACTTGGATTAGATTACGGAAGCAAGACAGTCGGGGTGGCCCTGACTGATGAGATGGGAATCATTGCGTCTCCATTGGAGACCATAGAGCGTGATATAGAAAGTAAAATAAGGCCTACACTTAGGCGCATAGAGGAACTCGTACGTCAGTATGAGGTTTCTTTTGTTGTTCTCGGATATCCTGTAAAAATGAGCGGAGAGAGAGGAGAGAGAGCGATAAAGACGGAGGAATTCAAAACCTTACTTGAAAAGCGCCTTGGAGAAGGCGTGACCGTGTGCCTCTGGGACGAGAGACTGAGCACGGCTGACGCCAGAGATATCCTTGATGAGAGCGGAGTTAAAAGGAGCGAGCAGAAGAAATATATAGACAAGATCGCCGCTGCTCTCATTCTTGAAGACTTTATGAAAAACAGCAAAGATTTCGAACAAAATATAAAAATAAAGCAATATTGAACAATAAAACTATCATAATAAAATATAAAGCAATAAATTGCGTTATAATAAAATTTAAATCGGATAATAAAACGATCACAATAAAATAAATACAGAAAAGGAAATCAAACATGGAAGAAAAAATAACTATGATAATGGATGACGGCTCCGAGGTGGAGTTCACAATACTTGAGCAGACAGTTCTGGGAGGTGTGAGCTACATCCTTGTTACGGACGCTCCCGACGATGAGGACGGGGAGTGTTATGTAATGAAGGACGTATCCACAGAGGAGGATGCTGAGTCCGTATATGAGTCTGTGGACGATGAGAAGGAGCTTGACGCTGTGTTCAAGATCTTTGAGGAGATGCTCAAGGACGAGATGGACATAGAGAGATAAGGTAAATATATTTTTATATATTTAGTATTATTGGGGTGCGGCAAATGTATATGATACGAACGTGAAAAAAGAACAGGAGGAAAATATCAGTTGGATAAAATAGACGGCTTTCTCAGTGCCAAGATAAACGGCAAGAGCGAGGAGAAGGCTGAAAACGAAGTAAAGGTGACAAGGAGGAGGACAGCGCAGAGAAAGACTGCGGCAAGAAAGTCTCCCCTTAAAAATGAAAAAGCGCCTTTGGCGGATGAGAATGAAAATACTGCAGAAAAGTTAAAGGATACCGCAAAGGCCACAAAGAAAAGGACGGCGGGAAAGCTCGCCGCGGCAAAGACAAAAACCGCAAAGGCGGATAAAACAGCCAAGACAGTCAAGGAAAAGCCGGCAAAGACCGCAAAGACATTAAAGGCTGAAAAGACTGTGAAGGAAAAAACAACTAAGGAAAAGGCTGAAAAGGAAAGCGGCGAGAAGGAAAAAAAGACTGCCGGAAAGAATCCCTTGCAGAGAAAAAAGAGAGAAAAGACCTCATCAAAGAAGAGCTCGGAGAAGAAGCAGGGAGCGTCAAATATAATAGAAGCTGCGAGAAATCTTTTCAGAGCTCCCGAAAAGACAGGGAATGAGCATATAAGGATAATACCTCTCGGAGGCCTTGAGCAGATCGGAATGAATATTACGGCCTTTGAAGATGACGACAGTATCGTGGTAGTGGACTGCGGACTGGCATTCCCGGGAGACGATATGTTGGGCGTGGATCTCGTTATTCCCGATGTTACCTATCTGAAGCAGAACATAGAAAAGGTAAAGGGCTTTGTAATAACCCACGGTCACGAGGACCACATAGGAGCGCTACCCTATATCCTCAGAGATATAAATGTGCCCGTATATTCCACAAGGCTTACCATAGCCCTCATCGAAAACAAGTTGAGGGAGGTTCAGCTCCTTGACAGCGCGAAGCTTAACGTGGTAAAGCACGGCGACGTGGTAAGGCTCGGAAGCTTTGATATAGAATTCATAAAGACAAACCACTCCATACAGGACGCCAGCGCACTGGCTATCCACTCTCCCGCGGGAACTATACTTCATACAGGCGACTTCAAGGTGGATTACACTCCCGTATTCGGAGACGCTATAGATCTTCAGAGATTTGCAGAGCTCGGAAGAGACGGAGTCCTTGCCCTTATGGCTGACTCCACGAATGCACTGAGACAGGGATTTACAATGTCCGAGAGAACAGTGGGAAGGACCTTTGACGCTATATTTGCGGAGCACCCCAAGAACCGTATAATAGTGGCTACCTTCGCATCAAATGTGGACAGAGTTCAGCAGGTCATAAACGATGCATACAAGTACGACAGGAAGGTCGTAGTAGAAGGCCGCTCCATGGTAAATGTAATCGGCACAGCGTCGGAGCTCGGCTACATCAGCATCCCCGAGGGAACACTCATAGACATCGACAATCTCAAGGATTATCCTGAGGAAAAGACAGTAATAGTAACGACAGGAAGCCAGGGAGAATCCATGGCGGCCCTCTCAAGGATGGCCTCCTCACAGCACAGGAAGGTCTCAATAGGGCCTAATGATGTGGTAGTACTCAGCTCGACCCCCATACCCGGAAACGAGAAGGCTGTGGCGAGAGTTATAAACGAGCTCTCCCAGAAGCACGCGGAGGTCATCTATCAGGATACACACGTATCCGGACATGCATGTCAGGAGGAGCTGAAGCTCATATACTCTCTGGTGCATCCCAAATACGCCATACCCGTTCACGGCGAGTACAGGCACCGCCTTGGCCAGACACGCATAGCTCAGGCCGTAGGAATACCCAAGGAAAATATCATAATGGCATCCACAGGAGACGTTATCGATATCGGCTATGACTCCTGCAAGATAGTGGATCATGTCCAGTCCGGCGGTCTCATGGTAGACGGCCTGGGAGTAGGAGACGTCGGAAACATCGTCCTCAGAGACAGACAGAACCTTGCACAGAACGGAATAATAGTAGTAGTCCTTACCCTTGAGAAGTACTCGGGACATGTGCTTTCGGGCCCCGATATCGTCACAAGAGGCTTTGTCTATGTCAGAGAGTCCGAGACTCTTATAGAGGAGGCAAGAGGCGTTGTAAGAGACGCGGTTGACGACTGCCTTGTAAAGCATGTCAGTGACTGGGGCAAGATAAAGAATGTCATAAAGGACAGCCTTTCGGATTACTTCTGGAAGAAGCTTAAGAGAAATCCTATGATACTTCCTATAATTATGGAAGTGTAGAATCAGGGACAAATAAAGACAGAGTCGGAGTTTATATCCGGCTCTGTTTTTGTGTTCAAAAAAGGCTTTTAAAATCAGGTCAGAATGAAATTACAGGCGTGACAATACAAGGATTTCGAGGGTACAAAAAGAAATGAAATTACTGCCGATAATTTCGTTTATCGGAAGTACCCTCCTTAAAACAAACAAAAGAGCCATACATATAAGCCTTAAAGCCCCTGCTTTGTCGCCTGATGTAATGCTCCGTGATGTAAAAAAGCCTTCCTTATGTCGGAAACCGTGCTTATATTTCCTTTCGGCCCCTCTTTTCCGATCGGCTGTTTCGAGGGGAGGTATGTGTATCCCGGAATCGGTTTACACATGTCCCGATATCAAAAGAAAACATAACAGGTATCTTTTTCACTAATATTACCATATTTAAAAGATAAATTCCATACCGGGAAGGTATTTTTAACAATTAAATTCACTTTTTTATCAGGGGTGGTCTGTGATTTTAAACGCTCTTTTTTCACACTTTTTTCTCCCTATAAACGAAATTATCGACAGTAAAAACTCAGCCTCAAAAGAGGGGGATGACCCCTTAAAAAGGGGCTTTTACATATGTGGAACTTGAAAAGGTTGTGGAAGCTGCGGTAAACACTACCGCGGAAAGACTTGAAACAATTAAAACCGAATAATGCTAATGCTATAGAGAGGGCGTGTCGGCGAAATGCCGGCACTCCCCTTTATGTCCGGGAAAATCATGAAATTTATCAGAAGACCGTAAGTATTTATTAATCAAATAAGATTTGTATGTTTCCCTAATTATGGTATAATTAATTGATATTTTTAAAACCGGAAGGAAAAAGGTGGCACAGTAAATGGACAATAATGAAAACGCATTACAGAAGATAACCGGATTTTTGACAGGCTTTGCGGGAAGGGTCATCCTTATTGCCCTTATCGTGCTGGTATGCGCTTACGGACTTAAGGCAAGCTTTGACTTCGGCCATGACATATTTTATCAGGAGCCTGTGGAGGCGGAGCCCGGACAGGACAAGGAGATAACTGTGGAGGAGGGCGCGACTCTCGACAGCATCGCGGATCTCCTTAAGGAGGAGGGCCTTATAAGGAATGAGATAGCCTTCAAGGTACAGGGTATACTTTACGAGTCGAATATAGAGCCCGGTAAGTACATACTTAATACCTCCATGACCACAAAGGAGCTCCTTGAGGCCTTAAATACGGAGCCTGAGGAGACTGTTGCTGCGGAGACTCAGGCCTCTGATGTGATAGGCGGAGGAGACGAGAGCGTCGGCGAAGATCAGGTGGAGGCTGCGCAGAGAGAGGGAATAGACATCGAGGCCGAAACCGCAGGAAGCTCGGAAACATCCGCAACAGAAACACAGGCTGAGGATCAGCAGTAATTATAAGCCGGACAAAACAATACAAAGGAGCCTTAAATTGGATTACACAAGGATAAAGGATTATCTCCTGTCTCTTGAGGGGGAGGAGGACAGCTTGCTCTCTGAGTTGAGAGACAGGGCGGAGCTTGCAAATGTCCCTATAATAAGGAGAGAGACAGAGAGCTTGCTCAGGACTCTTACAGTATTAAAAAGGCCGAGGAAGATCCTTGAGATCGGTACGGCTGTGGGTTACAGTGCCATAGTCATGGAGAAGGCTATGGGCGGCTTTTGCCCCATTATAACTGTGGAGAGCTATGAAAAGCGCATACCGGAGGCCCTTGGAAATATAAGAAATGCAGGCTTTCAGGGAGTCATAAGCCTTCTTTTTGAGGATGCGGGAGAGGCCCTTAAGGCTCTTATGGAGTCGGGTATACATACGCCGGAGATAAATGCGGGCTTTGACCTTGTATTTATGGACGCGGCAAAGGGCCAGTACTTAAACTGGCTGCCTATGGTCCTTGAGCTTATGAATACAGGCGGGCTCCTTATATGTGATAATGTCCTTCAGGACCTTACGGTCATGGAATCACGCTTTACGGTCGAGAGGAGAGACAGGACCATACACGAGAGGATGCGTGCCTTTTTAAGGGAGATAAAGACCTGCGACAGGCTTGAGAGCTCTGTCATAAGCATGGGGGACGGAGTCAGCATATCGGTGAAGCTGAAATAGATTTTTGATAAACGGAGAATCTTATACAAATGGATAATATAAAGAAACCTGAATTATTGATACCTGCGGGTAATCTTGAGACACTTAAGACCGCCATAATATACGGTGCGGATGCGGTGTATATAGGAGGGGAGGCCTTCGGCCTGAGGGCAAAGGCGGACAATTTTTCTATTGAAGATATGAAGGCGGGCATAGATTTTGCTCACGAGAGAGGAAGGAAGGTCTATGTGACCGCAAACATCCTTGCACACAACAGAGATATAGCTGAGGCTGAGGACTATTTCAGAGAGCTTTCCCATACAGGCGCGGATGCGGTCATTATCTCCGACCCGGGGCTTTTTGAGATCTCCAAGGAAATAAACCCTGACATGGAGATACATATATCAACTCAGGCAAATAATACGAATTACCGCACATTTCTTTTCTGGTACAAGCTCGGAGCAAAGAGAGTAGTCAGCGCAAGGGAGCTCTCCCTTGAGGAGATTAAGGAGATAAGGAGAAATATTCCTGACGACCTTGAGATAGAGAGCTTTGTACACGGTGCTATGTGCATATCTTATTCCGGAAGATGCCTCCTTTCTTCGTTTATGGCGGGAAGGGATGCTAATCAGGGAGCCTGCACCCACCCCTGCAGGTGGAAGTACAGTCTTATGGAGGAGAAGAGGCCGGGGGAGTATTTCCCTGTAACGGAGAACGAGAGAGGGACATATATATTTAACTCCAAGGACCTCTGCATGATCGAGCACATTCCCGAGCTTTTGGGTGCGGGTATAGACAGTCTTAAGATAGAAGGAAGGATGAAGACGGCTCTCTATGTGGCTACTGTGGCAAGGACCTACAGGAGGGCGATAGATGATTTCTTCGAGTCCCCTGAGCTTTACAGGGAAAGACTTGAGCTTTATAAGGAAGAGATCGGAAAGTGTACCACAAGGGACTTTACCACAGGCTTTTATTTCGGAAAGCCACAGTCTGATTCCCAGATATATGACAGCAATACCTACCACAAAAATTATATATATCTCGGAACCGTCGCGGGAGTGGAGGACGGCTATGCCCTTATTGAGCAGAAGAACAAGTTTTCCGTAGGGGATGAGATCGAGATAATGAAGCCTGATTTTGAGAATGTAAGGACAAAAGTCCTTGAGATAAGGGATGCGGATAGCATGGAGTCTATGGAATCTTGCCCTCACCCCAAGCAAAAGCTTAAGCTAAGGCTTTCCGTTATGCCTGAGGCTTTTGATATACTCAGAGTCAAAGCGGAGTAGTCGGTGGAGGAATAAATGGAAGTTCTCTTTATTTTTGCGGCGGCAATATGTGTGCTGTATTTTGTGCTTATCGTTGCCTACTCGGGAATAGGGACGTCGTTTTGTTTCATATGGCTGTTTTTTGCGGCCTTATGCGGGGCCATGTCCTGCTTTTCCGTATACCTGAGGGCCCACAGACATTGCCTCCCGAAGCGAGGGATAGTTTTCATAAGCACCAGTCTTATCCTCGGCATAGTCGTGATGGCGGTCATCATGGGACTTATGGCTCATACAGCCGCTGTGCCCGAGAAAAAGAAGCTTGACTATGTCATAGTTCTCGGTGCGAGGGTATATCCCGACAAGATGAGCGTAAGCCTTAAGAACAGGCTTGATAAGGCTTATGAGTATCATGTTGAGAATCCTGAGACGAAATTTGTACTTTCGGGAGGTCAGGGGGACAATGAATATCTGCCTGAGGCTGTGGCGATGTACAATTATCTTCATCTTAAGGGGATGCCTGAGGAGAACATGATATTAGAGATGTTTTCTACGAGTACGACCGAAAATATTGCTTTTTCGATGATAGCTATAGATGAGGATATAAAAAAGACCGAGAGAGATGTGATAGAGGACATTAAGGACTCGGCGCAGATGAAGCTTAGAGAGAGGATAGAATTCGGAATATACCCTGTGGAGAGGGGCGTGGAATTCATAGAGGACAGCATCCTCGGCGATAATGAGGGCCTTTCACTTAAGGAGGCGGCGGAAGCCGCGGAGGAAGTGAGAAGGACACAGGTGGCTGCCGATAAGGGGCCCTCTGTGGGAGTTCTTACCAATGATTTTCATGTAATGAGAGCGGTCCTCATAGCAAAAAAGAGGGGCTTTGAAAATGTTTCGGGAATATCGGCGCCCTCGGATCCGATACTTTTGCCGCACTTTTTCGTGAGGGAGTGCGCGGCCATAATTAAGGACAGGATCATGGGAAATATGTAAATGTAAAAGTGTATAAGAAATAAATCGATATGCGACAAGTATTTCAATATGCTATGTGGATTTAAGATATATGATTGAGAAAAAGGAGACTGAAAATAAGATGCAGCACAAGGATTATGAGCTTATAGAAAAGAGATACATACCTGAGCTTTCGTCTGAGGGAACTGTTCTCATGCACAAAAAGAGCGGAGCAAGGGTGTTTTTGATGGAAAACGACGATGTAAATAAGGTGTTTATGATAGGCTTTCGCACCACACCCGATAATTCAAAGGGAACGCCTCATATCATGGAGCATTCCGTGCTCTGCGGCTCGGAGAAATTCCCCATAAAGGATCCCTTTGTTGAGCTTGCGAAAGGTTCCCTTAACACCTTTCTCAATGCCATGACCTATCCTGATAAGACCGTGTATCCTGTGGCTTCATGCAATGACAAGGACTTTAAAAACCTTATGGGTGTATATATGGATGCGGTGCTTTTCCCGAATATTTACAAGGAAAAGAAAATATTCGAGCAGGAGGGCTGGCATTATGAGCTTGAGGATAAGGACGGAGAGCTCAAATATAACGGAGTGGTCTATAATGAAATGAAGGGAGCTTTCTCATCTCCCGAGTCGGTGTTAGAGAGATACACCATGAATTCTCTATTCCCTGACACAACCTACGGAAACGAGTCCGGCGGAGACCCCGACTGTATCCCCGAGCTTGACTTTGAGGAGTTTAAGGAATTTCACAGAAGATATTATCATCCTTCAAATTCATATATATGGCTTTACGGAAAGATGGATATGGAGGAGAGACTTGACTGGCTTTCGGAGAATTACTTAAACCGCTTTGATAAGGAGGAGATAAACTCTGAGATAGGATATCAGAAGCCATTTGATAAAACGAGAGAACTCAGTATCAGCTATCCCATAGGGGAAAATGAGCCCTCGGAGAAGCACTGCTATCTTTCAAAGAGCTTTGTCACAGAGGACGATCTTGACCCGAAGCTTTACATTGCCTTTCAGATATTGGAGTATGCGCTTTTGGATGCGCCGGGAGCGCCCTTAAAGGAGGCTCTCCTTGAGGCGGGAATAGGCGAGGATATCTTTGGAGGATATACTTCAGGCATAAAGCAGCCTTATTTTTCCGTGACAGCGAAAAATACAGATGAGGAGCTGAGGGAAAGCTTCCTCAACATCATTACCGAAAAGCTCAGAGAGCTTTCGGAGGGAGGTCTTGACAGAAAGGCCATACTTGCGGGACTTAATTTCTGCGAGTTCAAATACAGAGAGGCGGATTACGGACGACTTCCCAAGGGACTTATGTATGGACTTATTGCCTTGGATTCATGGCTTTATGACGGATCGCCTTACACTCATCTTTTCTTTGATGAAAGCTTCAGTTACCTGAAAAAAAAGGTGGATGAGGGTTATTTTGAGGAGCTTATTAAAAAATACCTTGTGGACAACAGCTTCAGCTGTGTCATAACTGTAAAGCCCGAGAGAGGCCTTACAAAAAAGAGAGATGAGGAGCTTTCCGAAAAGCTCAGGAAGATCAAGGAGTCCATGAGCGATGAGGAGCTTTCAGAAATAATCAGGGAGACAAAGGAGCTTAAGGAATATCAGGACGCACCCGACAGTCCCGAAGACATTAAAAAGCTTCCTGTGTTGAGTATTAAGGACATTGAGAAGAAGGCCTCAGGAGTAAATTACAGGGTCGTCGGAGCGGATAACGGATCGTATAACGGGCCTGACATAATTTTTACAGAGGAAAATACTAACGGAATAGCATATATAAAGGCATTGTTTGACCTTTCGGGGCTTAGTACGGAGGAGCTTTGCTATGCTTCCTTCCTTAAATCAGTTCTTGCATATACGGATACAAAGAGCCACAGCTACAAGGATCTCGCCAGCGAGATACTCTTAAACTCAGGCGGACTCGATTTTGACATAAGCGCGTATCCCTGCCACAGGGAGGGCGACAGCGCCATAAAGGAAGTGTTCTCTGCAGAGATAAGAGTCCTTTTTGAGAAGCTTGATTTCGGATTTGACATTATTTCCGAGGTGCTTACAGAGACTGTATATACGGATGAAAAGAGGATCTCTGACATACTTGCGGAGACGAGGTCAAGAGTGAGGATGAGGCTTGAGGGAGCTTCCCACAGCGTGGCGGCCACAAGGGCGGGCTCATATTTCTCGGAGATTTCAAGGTTTTCAGACCTTACTGACGGCATAGCCTACTATGAATTCCTCGACAAGGCAATGGCGGACTTCAAGGAAGGAAAGGGCGCAAAATTCTGTGGAAAACTTGAGGATACGGCAAAGAAGGTATTTGCGAAGGATAATCTTAAGCTTTCGCTGTGCTCTGCCGCGGAGCTCTTGACATACTTTGAGGAAAAGGCGGGGGAACTTAAGGACAGTCTTTTCGAGCCTGCCAAGGCGGGTAATGAGGCAACGGAGGGAGAGGCAAGAACATCAAATGTGTCTCCTATCGGAAAACTTAACGAGGGCTTTAAGACAGCCTCTCAGGTAAGCTATGTTGCTGTAAGCGGAAGCTTCGGAGAAAAGGGCCTTCTCTATACAGGAGCGCTGCAGGTATTAAGGATACTTCTTAATTACGATTATCTCTGGCAGAACCTCAGGGTTAAGGGCGGAGCATACGGCTGCATGTCGGGCTTTGCGAGGAGCGGAAAGGCGTACCTCGTTTCTTACAGAGACCCCAATGTAAAGGAGACCTTGGATGTGTACAGGGCTCTTCCGGCGTATCTCAGAGAAACCGAATTTGACGATGAGACTATTGCAAAGTACATTATAGGTGCTATATCCGACCTTGATATGCCTCTTACTATGTCCTCAAAGGCTCAGCGCGGAGTGAACGCTTATCTCTCCGGCATCACGGATGAAATGCTTCAAAGGGAGAGAGACGAGGTGCTTTCTGCGGACAAGGCTGTCATAAAAGGACTTGCGGATTATATAGATGCCATGATCTCCGAGGATGCAATCTGTGCCATAGGAAATTCCGGAAAGCTTGAGGAGAGCAGAGATGAGTTTAAGACAGTAAAGGATCTGTTTTAGGGGATATATTCAGAATTTTCCGGTATATATTCAGCTATAATTGAGAAAGGTAAAGGAAATATTTCAGGAACAGAAAATATGAAATCAGGATTTACAGCTATTATCGGAAGGCCTAATGTTGGGAAATCCACATTGATGAACAGGCTCATAGGACAAAAGATCGCGATCACCTCGCCGAAGCCACAGACCACAAGGGAGCGCATACAGACTGTGTATACGGATGAGAGAGGTCAGATAATATTTCTGGACACTCCGGGAATCCACAAGGCTAAAAACAAGCTTGGAGAGTACATGGACAAGGTGGCGGAAAAGACCTTTGCGGACGCCGACGTTATAATGTGGATAGTGGAGCCTGTTACCTTTATAGGTGCGGGAGAGGAGCGGATAGCCGAGCTCTTAAGAAAGCTGAACCCAAGGGAATTGAGGTGCAGGAAGCCTGTGGTCCTTGTAATAAACAAGGTGGACAAGCTTGCCTCAAAGGAGGATATTCTCTCTGTAATAAAGGCTTACAAGGAAAAATATGACTTTGACGAGATAATCCCTGTCTCGGCAAAAGACGGGACCAATGTTGATACAGTGACAGATACTCTTTATAAGCTTTTGCCCGAGGGCCCCATGTACTATGATGAGGAGACTGTCACCACCATACCCATGCTAGAGATCGCGGCGGAGCTTATAAGGGAGCAGGCCTTAAGACTCTTAAAGGACGAGATACCTCACGGAATAGCAGTCATGACAGACAAATTCAAGGAGCGGGAGGACGGGCTGTTTGACATCGAGGCCACTATAGTATGCGAGAGAGATTCTCACAAGGGGATCATCATCGGAAAGGGCGGAACGATGCTGAAAAAGATAGGCACGAATGCAAGGCATTCCATAGAGGATATGCTTTCCGCCCGCGTGAACCTGAGGCTTTTTGTGAAGGTAAGGAGAGACTGGAGAGACAGCGAGCTTTATATGAGGAGCTACGGCTATGATTCAAAGAAGCTGTAAGTCAGAAGCATATCAGAGAAACAGTCATATTACAGAAATCGGACAAAGCTCAAATTTTTAAGGTACTGCGGAAATTTGGGCTGTAAAGCGGAAAACAAAATGGCGGATGAAATAAAGGTTACAGGCATGGTGATAAATACCATGCCTGTAGGTGAATATAACAAAAGACTTATACTTATTACAAGGGAGCTGGGCAAGATAACAGTATTTGCAACCGGGGCGGCAAAGCCTACCTCGGCCTTTCTTGGGGCATCCTTTCCGTTTTCCTTCGGGGATTTTTACATAAGCAAGGGGAGGAATGCCTACAACCTTCATGCGGCCTCTGTAAAGCGCAGATTTGAGGAGCTTAGCAATGACATAGAGAAGATGTGCAGAGGCTCTTACTTTTTGGAATTTGCGGATTATTATGCCCATGAGGGGATGGACGGCGAGGAGCTTTTAAAGCTTCTCTATCTTTCTCTCACAGCTCTTATAAATGAGAACATTCCGGACAGGCTTGTGACAGCTGTATTTGAGCTGAGATGTATGGTCACGGAGGGCGAATATACGGAGTATCCTCCCGTAAAGGTCTCACCTGCCTGCATGAAAGCATGGGAGACTGCGGTCACAGCTCCCTTAAACAAGCTTTATACCTTTGTCCTTTCAGACGATGTGCTTTTGGAGTTTGAAGGGGCGGTCGGGCTTTTGAAAAGACGCTTTGTGGGAAAGCGATTTAAGACCTTGGATATATTGAAAGAGTTGAAATAATATAGAGGTTCTTCTGCCACTCAAAGCTTATAGTCCTTTAGAAGCACTATTTAGTATCCATCAGCTGTCTCATGACATATGAATATATCTTCTGGCTTTTTTCCTTCCAATTTCCTACCATATCCACCGCCTCTTTCTCATCGGGGACAGATATGTCGAGGCTGATGAGGATGGTCTTTCCCTCACGTACCTCGCAGTGCACCACATAGCTGTGACTGTCGGTCTTGTAGTAATCCGCCGTAGTTCCGACTTCGGATCTCAGGCGGAATTTGTTTTCCTTAAGGAAATTGTCCATATCAAGCTTTACGGCCTGAGATATGTCCTTACCGAAAAAACCCAAGGTCTCCTCGCCGTCGGAGGTGATCTCGTAGCGCGTGGAATTTCCCATATGCCTGTCTGTTATAAGCTTTGAATCTATGAGCTCCGACAGTACCTGCTGCAGTGTAAAGTAGGTGGTGTATTCGTTGTCAAGGAAAAAACCTGTGAGCTGGCTGTTCGTAAGAGGAAAATTGACCTCGTTCAGCATATATAATATCATCAGTTTGTACAGTGTAATAGGTTCGGAAATCATAAGCAAAGCCTCTCTTTATAATATTTAAATCATACCATAAGATACTTTAAAAGGAAATATAAATGTGATAGAATATCCTCTGACGGAGCGGGCGGAAATAATATGAAGGAAAAAATAAATCGTCTCGCAAGAGGCATTTTCGAAAACGAAATACCGGAGCTTGAATATCCGGAGAGAATAGATGAGCTACTCGCCAAGAGAGGGATCTCGAGGGGAGAATTTTATGTGCGCTGCAAAGGAAGCGAGCACATAAAGGGGCTTTGCTATTCCGACAATATGAGAGTAGTCCCCGAGATAAAGAGCTACATAGGCTCGACGAACCGCATATTTTATACGGTTGACGCCTCCTTTGCTCCTGAGAATTCCCTGATAGAGGGAAATTTTTTCCTTGTGACAAGTGCAGGGGAATTTACCATCCCCTATTCCTTCAGGACACCTGCCTCGACGGCGGATAAGAATGTGTCGGGACTCCTTAAAAAGGAGGACATGAGGGCCTTATATAATAAGGATGCTGAAAAGCTCCTTTTGCTTTTTGAGTGCGATGATTTTGTGAAGGCTCCCTTTATGGACAACGAGAGGCTCAGATGTCTCTATGACGGGCTCAGAGGCAGGGGCGACAGGATGCATGCCATGCGCCAGTTTATGTATGCCGCGGGGATCATAGCGGATACAGGGGAGGACAGAAGCTTAACTCTCGGAGATGACAGGGAACTTACACATGAGCAGGAATTTCTCATAAACAATATACCTGATGACGAGGAGCTTCTTACGGAGCTCTGCAGGATAATGATAAGGGGGCGAGTGACGGAGCCCTTTGCCTATCATATATATGAAAAGGCCATAAGGCTTGACATAAAGCTTACGCAGCTCTATGAGTATTATCTGTATTCCTATCCGGAAGGCTGCAAGGACAGGATGCCGAAGGAAGTCCTCATGTACTTTTCCTATGACAGCGGCATAGACAAAAGAGTAAAGGCTCCTGTATACAAGAACATCCTTACATATATGAATCCGGATACGGATATATACAGAAGATACGAGGATGAAATGAGGGATTATGCCCTTGAATCCGTTTTTAAAAACAGGATAGATGAAAATCTTGCCGTGATATATGACAGGATGATATACAGAGACATGATAGATAGGAAGGTGGCGGCCGTATTCCCCTCCATACTTAAGACCTGCCTTATTGAATGCAGGGAGGGGATAATGCGACAGGTCACAGTCAGGTATCCTCAGCTCATGGAGGAGGAGGTATACAGGCTTAACCACGGAAGAGCTTATGTGCCTGTGTACTTTGAGGATGCGGTAATACTGTTTACGGATGTCTACGGCAACAGATATGCCGATGTGAAATTTACGAAGACCCCTGTGCTCACAAAGCCGGACCTTTTGAGGCGTTGCTTCGACGTCTACTCGGAGCATCCCATGCTTAAGATATCCGCTGCAAAAAAGATCGTGTCAGAAGGAATAAAGGATATGAACGGGAAGGCCATACTTGAGGATGTTATGAAGAGCTTTGACCTTAATCCCGTCTTCAGAAAAAAGCTTGTATCAAGGCTTATTCATTATAAGGGAAATACAGGCTTCCTCTCAAAGGTAAGGCAGGAGGAGCTCTCCGACGATGAAAGGCGGGCTGTGTTCTCCGACCTGGTATCCGACTCAAGGTACAGGGAAGCATACATAATGCTCAGAAAATACGGAACAGCCTGTGCCGAGGCCTCGGATCTGTGTGAGGCTGTGAACAAGCTTGTGGCCATAAGCAGCGTGCCCGACGAGGAGAGAGAATTCTTTCTTGGACTATGCTTTGAGGCCTTTAAACTTGGAGCAAGGGGCCCGGAACTTCTGGACTTTTTGTGCAGGGAGTACGAGGGCCCTACAGAGAGCATGTATCTTATTTTGACGGAGGCTGTGAGGCTTGACGCATATACTCACGACCTGTGCGAAAGACTTCTTGCAGCGCAGCTTTTCAGCGGAAGCGACGCCCACATAGACGAGGTTTTCAAGTATTATCTTGAGGAGGGAGACGCCAAGGAAAATCTTATAAAGGCATATCTCACTGCAAGAAGCAGCGCATACTTTGTGGATGAAAAGAGAGTCTCGGAGGGAGTCTTTGATTTTCTTGAGTCGATACTTTCGGATCTCAGAAACTACGAGAAGGCGCCTACTATATATCTGCTTGCTCTGACAAAGCATTACTCGGAGAAAAAGAGACTAAATCAGAAGCAGAGGAAGCTGTGCTCGGAGCTCATGGAGGTGCTGATATCGGAGGATTATATCTTCTATTACACTAAGCGCCTCGGAAAGCTCATAGATATACCTGTTGAGATAAAGAATAAATATTATATAGAGTATCACGGCAGCAAATACATAAGGCCTGTGCTCTATGTCAGAATAAAGCCTGAGGACACGGACTTCAGAAAAGAAGAGATGAGGCGGGTCTATCAGGGAATATATGTAAAGGATATGGTACTGTTCTCGGATGATGAGCTTAATTATATGATCTATGACAGTGCCGTATCGGACGAGCCTGTGGAGAAGGGTATGATATCAGGAAAGCAGGGAAAGGGAGAGAAGACCGAGTCCAGAGCATCAAAGCTTGACGAGATAACAGCACTCTCGGAAAATGATGAAAAGACGGACGAGCTCAGAGAGAGCATGCTCTCCTATGCCATAAAGAACAGCATGAATGAGGAGCTGTTCAAGATCAAGGATTACGAAACTATACAGTAGAGTTGGATAACAAAATGAGTATTGCTTTAGGAATAGACCTCTGCAACGACTATACAGCCTGCAGGGTCTTCGGAACGGAAGATGACGAGGCCATATCCTTTCCCACGGTGGTATGCAAGAACAAAAAGACCGGAGAATGGGAGATAGGCGAGGAAGCTTACCGAATGGCGCTCTCGGGGGAGGGTGTCATAGTCGATAAGCTTCTTAAGCTTGCAAAAAAGGACGGCACTGCCACCATAGACGATATAAAATATGAGGCCTCTGAGCTTTTAAAGATATATCTCGGAAAGCTGATAGGAGTATGTCTGAAAAAATACGGAGATGACGAGATATCCCGACTTGTGGTCACCATAAAGGAGCTGAACAAAAAGCTTATGGATACCATAAAGGATGCGGGGACAGCTGTAGGTCTTTCAGGGGGAAGGATACATATAATAAGCCATACCGAGAGCTTTGTTTACTATGTGCTGAGCAGACCCAAGGAGCTCTACAATAACCAGGTGGCACTTTTTGACTGTTCCTCCTACAACCTCAGATATTATGAGATGAAGGTCATAAGAGGCGTCAAAAATGTGAGCGTCATGGCGGAGGGAAAATCCCTTGAGGAGGCCTTCAACACAGATATATTGAAAAATGAGGCGGGCAGAAGGCTTGCCGACCACATCCTTCGCTCCTGTGCGGAAAAGCTCATGTCGAAGAAAATATATTCGTCGGTTTTCCTTACGGGAGAGGCATTCAACACAGGTGAATGGGGAGAAGAGTTCTTCAAATTCATATGCAGCAGGAGGAGAGTCGGTATAGAACCGGGGCTTTTTGCTCTTGGAGCTGCGGTGAGAGCTGACGATTTCAACCATGGAGGGGTCAATTTCCCCTATGCTGTCATATGTGAGGGAAATCTTCCTGTAAATATCAGCATGAGCGTTACGGCAAGGGAGCAGGATACGAGGCTCCTTTTGGCGAGAGCGGGAGATCCATGGTATGAGACTACAGGGCATGTGGAGCTCATTCCCGCAGGACAGGATTATGTGGATATACACATTGAGGCCATTGATAAGGAACACAGGACGAGACTCATAAGGATACCCCTTGAGGGCTTTCCCGAGAGGCCGGACAGGACTACAAGGATAGGCCTTGACATAAGCTTTCCCGATGCGGGAAAAATGGAGATCACAATAAATGACATGGGCTTCGGTGAGCTTTATCCCAAATCGGGGGCCATGATTCACGAGGAGATAGATTTATAATGTCGTTGCTTTTATGCAGGAACAGTGCAAGGCTTCCCTACTATATCGAGAAGGCTGATACAAGGATACATTCGATTCAGGAGCTTTGCTGGTTTATATATAATTATCCGCTTATCCTGACAGAGTCGCCCCTTGACAATGAGCTCATTGCATGGATAAAAAATGAGCTTTCCATGGGAATACTTGCAGAGAGGCTTGAAAGGCTTTCGGAGGCCGGAGAATCTGCGGAAAACATGATCTGCCTGATACTAAGAGAGGGAAATTATTACAATATAGACGAGATAAATTCCTTTAAGCAAAAGATGTCAGACCTGAAGAAGCTTGACACTGAAAGACATCTTTTGGCGGAGGCCTCCACATATTTCAGGCTCGGGAGATTCGCAGAGGCGGGAGACCTCTTCTGCGAGGCGGAGAGATATCTGAGAAATAAAATAAAGAAAAATGTCACAGAGGACAGAAATGAGCTTTCCGAGAGACTCTCGGATGTGATTTGTGATGAGGCGGTCTGCAGACTCAGACTCTTTGATGACGACAGAGCAAAGGCCCTCCTTTTGGAGGGGGCCGAGATGGCGGAAAACTCAAGATGTGCCGAGTATCTTTACCTCATGGATGAGGAAAAAGGAGCTAAGTACATAACAGAAGAGAAAAAAGCGGAGCTCTCGGAGAGAAGAGAAGAGGCCAGACAAAAGGCAATGCTCGGTAAGAACTGCAGAGAGGTCGCCGAGATATTTGAGAAGGATTCCGTAAAAAGAAATGAAGAGATAAGGAAGCTTATCTCCGAATGGAAAAGTGTTTATAGGAAAATGGTATAAGATTTACGAAGCGCTTATTCGATATGAATATCAAAGCTTTTTTACAAAAGCCACTGCGTAAGCGTTCGCCTTTTCAAAACTCGGAAACCGAAGGTTTCCTCAGACAATTGAAAAAGCTCGAAGTTAATAAGACTCGTGCTTACTCCGTGAACGGCTTAATCAGTAAAAAATCTTTGATATTCATATCACAAAGCGCAGCAGCAATTCATACGAGGAGAACAGATTATGAAAGAACTTGCAAAGACCTACGATCCTCAGGAGATGGAACCGAGGATATATGAGAATTGGCTTAAAAAGGGTTATTTTCATGCGAATGTAAATTCAGACAAAAAGCCCTTTTCGGTTATGATGCCCCCGCCTAACGTAACAGGACAGCTTCATATGGGACATGCTTTGGACAATACGCTTCAGGACAGCATATGCCGCTTTAAAAGGATGCAGGGCTATGAGGTGCTTTGGCAGCCGGGAACAGATCATGCGGCTATTGCCACCGAGGTCAAGGTCATCAACAAGCTGAAGTCCGAGGGAAAGGACAAGCATGAGCTCGGCAGAGAAGGCTTCCTCAAGGAGGCATGGGCCTGGAAGGAAGAGTACGAGAGCCGAATACTTAAGCAGATGTATAAGATGGGAGCAGGCGCGGATTGGGAAAGGAAGCGCTTTACCATGGATGAGGGTTGCTCCGAGGCTGTAAAGAAGGTATTTATAGATCTCTACAACAAGGGCTACATATATAAAGGAAATCGAATCATAAACTGGTGTCCTGTCTGCAAGACCTCTATTTCCGATGCTGAGGTCATCCATGAAGATCAGGACGGATTTTTCTGGCATATAAATTATCCTATAGTGGGAGAGGAGGGCAGATTTGTTGAGATAGCCACCACTCGCCCCGAGACTATGCTCGGAGATACTGCTGTTGCGGTAAATCCCGATGATGACAGGTACAAGGATCTTGTGGGAAAGATGCTTAAGCTTCCTCTTACGGACAGAGTCATTCCCGTGGTTGCCGACGAATATGTGGACAAGGAGTTCGGAACAGGCTGCGTAAAGATAACTCCCGCCCATGACCCTAACGACTTTGAGGTGGGAAAGAGGCATGATCTTCCCGAGATATGCATAATGAACGATGATGCCACCATAAACTGCCCCGGTTCAAAGTATGACGGACTTGACAGATATGAGGCGAGAAAGCTGATAGTTGAGGACCTTAAGGCTGAGGGACTTTTGGTAAAGGTGGTTCCCCATTGCCACAGCGTAGGGACTCACGACCGATGCGGCACCACAGTGGAGCCTATGGTAAAGCCTCAGTGGTTCGTAAAGATGGATAAATTTGCAAAGGACTGCAAGGATGCTCTTAGCTCGGGCGAGTTGAGATTTGTTCCCGAGAACTATGCAAAGACTTATATTCACTGGCTCGACAATATAAAAGACTGGTGCATAAGCAGACAGCTTTGGTGGGGACACAGGATACCCGCCTACTACTGCAAAAAGTGCGGAAAGCTTATTGTTGCGGAGGATATGCCTGATAAGTGCCCTGACTGCGGCGGAACTGAATTTGCTCAGGATGAGGATACCCTTGATACATGGTTTTCATCAGCCCTCTGGCCCTTCAGCACACTGGGATGGCCAAAGGAGACTCCCGAGTTTAAGAAGTTTTACCCCACAAATGTGCTTGTGACAGGATATGACATCATCTTCTTCTGGGTAATAAGGATGGTATTTTCAGGTATTGAGCATACCGGAAAGTGCCCGTTTAATACAGTGCTCATGCACGGACTTGTGAGAGACTCTCAGGGAAGAAAGATGAGCAAGTCCTTAGGAAACGGAATAGATCCTCTTGAGGTCGTAGACAAGTATGGCGCCGACGCTCTCCGCGCCGCTCTACTTACAGGAAATGCTCCCGGAAACGATATGCGTTTCTATTGGGAGAAGGTGGAGAATGAGAGAAACTTCGCAAACAAGGTATGGAACGCCACAAGGTTTATAATGATGAACCTTGACAAGGCAAAGGATCCCTCCTGTTTAAAGGGAGACGGCAGCGGACTTAAATTTACTATTGAGGACAAGTGGATACTTTCAAAGCTTAATTCTCTGGTTCAGAAGGTCACAGCAAATATGGAGGCCTTTGACCTCGGAATAGCTCTTGATAATGTTACGGACTTTATTTGGGATGAATTCTGTGACTGGTATATAGAGATGGTAAAGCCCAGACTTTATTCTGATGAGGATGAGACAAAGGATGCGGCTCTTTGGACACTTAAGACTGTGCTTACAGACGCCTTAAAGCTTCTTCATCCTTTCATGCCCTTTATCACAGAGGAAATATTTACGAATATTCAGGATGAAGAGGAATCCATCGTCATCTCCGCATACCCTGTATATAAGGCCGAGCGCGAGTTCAAGAAGGAAGAATCTGAGATAGAGAGCATAAAGGAAGCTGTGAGGGCAATAAGGACTGTTCGCACAGACATGAATGTTCCTCCCTCAAGAAAGGCAAAAGTATATATCGTATCAGAAAAAGATGAACTTCTTGATACATTTAAGAATACATCCAAAGTATTCGCGGTTTTGTGCGGCGCATCAGAGGTTATCTGTCAAAAGACAAAGGACGGAATAGACGATAATGCGGTATCAGCAGTCATAGCAAATGCCTCAATATACATGCCTCTTTCCGAACTCGTTGACATAGAAAAGGAGCTTGAGAGACTTAAAAAGGAGGAAAAGCGCCTTGAGGGAGAGCTGAAGCGCTCCAAAGGAATGCTTTCAAATGAGAAATTCATATCAAAGGCTCCTGCCGCAAAAATAGAAGAGGAAAAGGCAAAGCTTGAAAAGTATGAGCAGATGATGAAGGAGGTCAAGGACAGGATAGAAAGCCTTGGCAGGTAAATCCGGTAAAAAGCAAATAGAATTGTATCGGAAGGATCAAAAGGACGATAAGATTACATACAGCGTCTCTCGAATATTTTGGAGGGACGCTGTTTTTATATCCGTTTTGTATAAACAATTGTATTGGAAGGTATATAGGGAAAATGATATAATTATCCTAATAAAATTTGGGGAGGAGCATCGGAATGAGAATAAAATTGGTAAAGGGCGGATATGAATACAAAGAGCAGATAGATGACATGCTTGAGGAATGGACAGCTTATAACAATGAGAATCCTGATGCAAATTCCTCACCATGGTCTATTTTTAAAAACGATTATAAGGACTTCGATTACTATTTGGATAATCTTGAGTATAAGGAAGCAAAGGACGGCTTCGTCCCGGACTCCACATTCTTCTGCCTTGATGAGGAAAGAAATATCCTTGTGGGAGCCGTAAATATCAGACATTATATGAACGACTATCTCCTTATGTACGGAGGCCATATCGGAGACGGCATAAGGCCTTCCGAGAGAAGGAAGGGCTATGGCACGGCAATGATAGCTCTTGCCCTTGAGGAGTGTAAAAAGCTTGGAATAGAAAAGGTCCTTATGGTATGCGATAAAACTAACACAGGCTCGGCAAAAACTATTTTAAATAATGGCGGAGTTTTGGAAAATGAAGTCATAGAGGAAGGAAAGTTTAAGCAGAGGTATTGGATAGATGTCAGATAAGATAATAGAAACAGACAGGCTTATATTGAGAAAAATAGAGGAGTCTGACATTGATGATCTCTATGAGCTTTTAAGTGAAGAGGAGACGAATACATTTTTGCCCTTTTTTATTATAAAGAATGTCGAGGAATCGAAGAAGTTTTACGAGAAGAGGATAGCAGGGAGAAAATATTATTTTGCCATATGTCCGAAGGAATCGAAAAAACTTGTGGGATATATTAAAGTCGATATGAATGACAGCTATGAGTTCGGTTATGTCCTGAAAAAGAAGTACTGGCACAGGGGAATAATGACGGAGGCCGCAAAGGCCTTGGTGGAGATTTTAAGGAGTGATGATATTCCCTATATTACTGCAACCCATGACAGGAATAATCCGAGAAGCGGCGGAGTTATGAGAAATGTTTTTAGTGTAACAGCACAGAAACAGGCATATAAGATTAAGAGTGCTTTTCAGTTGAAAAACATAAGAAATAAAAAAATACGACAAATGCAAAATCAAATGACAGGAGAAAACCGATGAAAACCATAAGATTATTATATCCCGACTATGTAAGCGGAGGATTGGAGGAATATTATTTTGGTGCAAACCTTATGACACATATCCTTCCTGAAAACAAAAACCAGCCTGTTGTAAAGGTGGAGATAACACCTCCTGATGGCAGTGAGAAGAAAATAAAGGATGGAATTTATGCAAAGGACGAGGTCATCTCAGGTATAAAGGACGCTATGTCAAAGCTTGAGGCTGAGGAGCCTGACAGGGTAATAACCATAGGAGGAAACTGCATAGTTTCACAGGCATCTTTTGATTATCTCCACGGAAAATATAAGAATACAGGCATCATATGGATAGACGCACATCCCGACGTGTCCATGGTAAAGGACGGATATCCCAATGCTCATGCTATGGTTCTCGGCTCTCTCATGGGCTATGGGGCTAAGTCTCTCACAGAGCTTATGAGGAATGAAAAATTCAAGGCCTCTGATATACTCTATGTAGGGCTTCAAGGACTGCATGACTATCAGAAGGAATTTCTTGATGATATGGGAGTAAGGTATAAGGTACAGACGGAGGAATTTTTGCCTGATGCGGAGATAATTGAATTTACAAAGAGATTTGAACATATATTAGTGCATTTTGACATTGATGTGCTGGACGAAAAAAGATTTCATTCTACATATTTTGCAAATCCCGAGCTCTCAGGGGACGGCTCGGGCGGTGGAAGGATGACTATAGAAAAGCTCTCGGATATACTGGGACTTATATGCACAAATTCGGATGTTGTGGGATTTACTATAGCGGAATATCTGCCTTTTGATGAGTATAGGCTGCATATGATGTTTTCGGGATTGGATATTTTCATGGACAAATGATAAATCTGCAATGATAGTAATCAACTCCAAGAACGGAATATGAAAAAGTCGAAATATAATAAAAGGTGAAAGCTATGACAAGAGAAGAACTGAGAACGTATATTTCGGATGTTTACGGCGTGGAGCCCGACATGCCTTGGGCTGATGAGCCCTCTTATGAGGTTTTCAGGCATGAAAACAACAGGAAATGGTTTGCGGTAATAATGGATATTCCGAAAAACAGACTGGGGCTTTCAGGAGATGCGACCATAGACATTGTAAATATGAAATGCGATCCTGTGCTGCTCGGGTCTTTACTTTCGGAACCGGGATTTTTCAGGGCTTACCATATGAATAAGGAGAAGTGGATCACGGCGGCCCTTGACGGCAGCGCGGACGATGAGAAGGTAAAACTCATCCTTGACATGAGCTTTGAGGCGACAGATGTAAAGCTTAAAAGCCGGAAAAAAGCGAAAGCAGTTAAGAATAATAAAACAGAAGAAACAAAAACGGAAAGTGACTATGATAACGGGAGGCCGGAAGGAGATTTAGAAAGGTTTTAAATGATAAGAAGAGCAACTGATACGGATACAGACAGACTGTGTGAAATATGGCTTTACTCAAACCTTGACGCTCATAATTTTATTCCTGAGAAATATTGGAGGGACAATCTCCCGCTTGTAAGAGAAAGCCTTAAGGAAGCGGAGATATATGTTTTTGAGGATGAAGATATAAGTGGCTTTATAGGGCTTACGGAGCTTATCGGAGTTGATTTTGAGCCTAAGGACGATCCGAGGCTTAGGAAAGATGATCCTGTGATTCCGAGAAAATCGGGAGTGAAATATATCGCAGGCCTTTTTGTTGACGCTTCAAAGAGAAGCAAGGGCACAGGAAAGGCGCTTCTTGACTTTGCAAAGAGGAAAAATGACTGTCTTTACCTTTCTGTATATGAAAAAAATCCAAGGGCTGTAAACTTTTACCTGAGGGAAGGCTTTGAGATAATAAAGGAAAATATCGACGAGGCCACAGGAGAGAAGGAGCTTCAGATGTGCTTTATAAAAAGTTAATATTCTCACATATTGAATAAATCCTTTGAATTTACTATTATTTAAGAGACAAAAATGATACCCTCTCAAAGCCTTGGGAGGGCTGATATATGAAAAAAATAAAAATTATCATTATTGCTGCAGGTTTTATTGCCGCGGCAATACTCTACAGCTTTTCGGGAAAGGACAGCGAGGCTGTGCTTTTAAAGAACGGTACGGAAGCGGAAGCCTTTGATTCGGATGAAGGACAGGACAGTACCGATTCCGGTGAAGCCGCAAACTGTGATTCAGCTTTAAAGGAAGATATCGAAAGCCTAAAGACAGAGATATCAGGGCTTAAGGAAAGTATAGAGCTTCTTAAAAAAGACGGTATAAACATAGTGCTTTCCGATACTTCCGCACAAAGTGTGGAGGCGGTATATTTTCCTGAAAGCGGGCAGCAGGAGGACAGCGGACTCGTAAATATAAATACGGCCGATAAGGACGAGCTCATGGAGCTCCCCGGCATAGGGGAATCCAAGGCCGACAGTATTATCTCCTACAGAGAGGATTATGGAGCTTTTGAGAGCATAGAGGAGATAATGAACATAAGCGGTATAAAGGAGGCGGCCTTTGAAAAGCTGAAGGATAAGATAACAGTATAAGCATTTAAGCTTTATGAGTGAAGCTCAGAGTAAAGTTAGCTTCTTTACTATGGCCTTTTCAGATGATATAATGAATAAAATTATGCATATTTATATAAATATTCAGGAGGTATATTATGGCTGATACAGAAAGAGCTGATGGCCGATTTCTCTGTCAGGACGGAACTATGGGACAGATAAAGATAGCTGATGATGTTATCGCTGTTATAGCAGCCCTTGCCGCCACAGAGGTGGAGGGTGTGGATTCCATGGCGGGAAATATCACCCATGAGCTTATCAGAAAGCTCGGTATGAAGAATCTCCAAAAGGGAGTGAGGATAGAGCTTGCAGGTGAGGATGTGAGCTGCGCTCTTTCTTTGAATGTGGCCTACGGCTACAGCATACCCGAGATATCCGAGAGGGTTCAGGAAAAGGTAAAGACTACTATAGAAAGCATGACGGGACTCCATGTGACAGATGTAAATGTCAATATAGCAGGAGTAAATACTAACGTTAACAGGTAAAGATATGAGTATGAGCAGACATGAACTTAGAGAGCAGACCTTCAAGATGCTTTTCGGAGCCGAGTTTCACGACGGAGAGGACAAGAGAGAGGCCCTCGAAAACTATATAGATGTGACCATAGAGCGTGAGCTGACTCCCGAGGAGCGCGAGGAGATAATACAGCGAGTCCTTGCAGTGGATTCAAAGAGGGCTGTCCTTGACGAGGCTATCAATAAGATATCCAAGGGATGGAGGACATCGAGGATGGGAAGAGCGGAGCTTAACCTTATCCGTCTTGCACTGTATGAGATGAAATTTGATGATTCCGTCCCCGTAAAGGTAGCCATAAATGAGGCTGTAGAGCTGGGCAAGGAGTATGGAGACGACGATGCTCCTTCCTTTATAAACGGAATTTTGGCAAGGCTTATAGATGTGGATGTAGAGGAGTTTTCCGAATAGGAAAACTCTTTTAGTCACATAGCATAAAGTCTCATAAAGCATACGGCGGGAAGAAATATGGCGGGAGTATACAGTGTCACAGAGATAAATTCTTACATAAAAAATATGTTCATAAGAGACTTTGCCCTCTCAAACATATGTATAAAGGGCGAGGTCAGTAATCTCAAATACCACAGCTCGGGACATATATATTTCACCCTGAAGGATGAGAACTCCGCCATAAATGCCGTGATGTTCGCCTCAAAAAGGCAGGGCCTTACCTTTCGCATGCAGGAGGGGCAAAGCGTGGAGGCGAGAGGACAGGTCACTGTATATGAAAAAACAGGTACCTATCAGCTCTATGCAAGGGAGATAAGGCTTTCCGGAAGAGGAGAGCTTTATGAGCGCTTTGAGAGGCTGAAAAAAGAGCTCCTTGAGATGGGCATGTTTGATGAGAGCTACAAAAAGCCTATACCGAGATATGCCCTCAGGATAGGCATCGTGACTTCCCCTACAGGAGCGGCCATAAGAGATATCATGAATATCGCCTTCAGAAGGAATCCCTATGTGGAGCTTATCCTTTATCCCGCTCCGGTTCAGGGAGATGAGGCGAAGTACAGCATAGTAAGAGGCATAGAGAAGCTTGATAAAATGGGCCTTGATGTTCTTATAGTAGGAAGAGGCGGAGGTTCCATAGAGGATCTTTGGGCCTTTAATGAGGAGTCGGTCGCTCGGGCGATATTTGACGCCGACACGCCTGTTATATCGGCTGTGGGACATGAGGTGGACACGACTATCTCGGATTTTGCGGCGGATATGAGAGCCCCGACTCCCTCAGCTGCTGCGGAGCTTGCCGTATTTGATTACGAGGATTTTCTGGCGGAGCTTGATTCCTATAAGGTCGAGCTTTTAAGGTTGATCACAGGAAAGCTTGAGAAAAAAAGAGCAAGGCTGAGAGAAAAAAGCCTTGAGCTTTCTTTAAAGAGCCCGAGAAGCATTATCACAGAAAAAAAGAGCAGGCTTTCCGATGCGAAAAAAGAAATGACAAGGCTTATCAGAGAGCGCATAGAGGACAGGAGATATATGCTTGAGTCGGCCGTGTACGAAATGAGGCTCAGTATGGACAGGGAAGTAAAGGATGCGAGAAACAGGCTTAAGCTCTCCGCCGGCAGACTTGAGCTTTTGTCGCCTCTTTCAAGGATTGCGGGAGGCTACGGCTACCTTATGGGAGAGGACAAAAAGGGAATACTCTCCGTGGAACAGGTGTCCGAGGGAGATATTATAAGGGCTTACATGAAGGACGGAGTGATAGCCGCAAAGGTAGAAAGCAAAGAAGGATGGGATCATTATGGCTTCTGAGAAAGAAAAGAAACCCACAATAGAGGAGAGCTTTGATGAGCTCGATGCTATAGTTGCCCGCCTGGAGGACGAAAAATGTCCCCTTGAGGAGAGTTTTGCCCTCTATGAGAAGGGAATGAAGCTGGTAAAGCAGCTTAATGAAAGCATAGACAAGGTGGAAAATCGCCTTAAGATAATAACCGGTGAGTCTGATGAAGGCTCATCAGGTGATGAATAGCAGATATTGGAGAAAATTATGTCTGATATGTCAAAGGATTTTAATGAAGAGCTTTATAAAAGGATAGCATATATAAATAATGCCCTTGGGAAATATCTCCCTGAGGAGACGGGAAAGCAAAAGACGATATTTGAGGCATGCAACTACAGCATACTTAACGGCGGAAAGAGGATAAGGCCAATACTTATGCAGTCGGCATATATACTGTGCCTCGGGGATGAGCTCGGAGCTGAAAGCTTTGAGAGGATAACAGCCTCTGAAAAATATAAGGAGAGCGTCATTATGCCCTTTGCGGCGGCAATAGAGATGATACACTCCTCATCCCTTGTCCATGACGACCTTCCCTGTATGGATAATGACAGGCTGAGAAGAGGAAAGCTCTCTACCTGGGCAAAGTATGGAGAGGATATGGGAACTCTCGCGGGAGACGGGCTTATGATCTACGCCTTTGAGACGGCTGTAAAGGCTGCAAAGGCGGCGAATGCCAAGAATAAAGAGGAGCTTTTATCCTCCGTCATAAGGGCTACAGAGATACTTGCGGAAAAGACAGGTATATACGGAATGATAGGAGGCCAGACTGTAGACGTTGAGCTTACGGGAAAAAGGCCTGACATGGAGAGTCTTGAATTTATATACAGGCTTAAAACAGGCGCCCTTTTGGAGGCTTCATTTATGATAGGAGCCGTACTTGCGGGGGCTGACGATACTGTGGTGAAAAAGCTCGAAAAGGCTGCGGGAAAGCTCGGAATGGCCTTTCAGATACAGGACGATATACTTGATGAGACCTCAAGCGAGGAGGAACTCGGAAAGCCGATACATTCGGATGAGAGAAACGAGAAATATACTTATGTCAGCTTAAACGGGATAGAAAACTCCAAGGCTCAGGTGGAAAGCCTTACAAAAGAGGCAAAAGAGCTTATAGGCAGCGTGGGCAAATATGAGTTTTTGGACATGCTGTGCGACTATCTTATAAGCAGAAAAAGCTGAGGCAGGCAGAGGAAATGATTCTTGAAAAAATAAAGGAGCCGAAGGATCTCAGGAGGCTCTCCAAAAAGGAATTGGATATACTTGCGGGAGAGATCAGAAAATTCATAATTGAAAAAACATCAAGGACAGGCGGACATCTCGCCTCAAATCTCGGAGTCGTGGAGCTCACCATAGCTCTATATCTGGCTCTCGATCTTCCCAAGGATAAGATCATATGGGATGTGGGGCATCAATCATATACTCACAAGATCCTTTCGGGAAGAAAGGACGGCTTTGACGGGCTGAGACAGCTTGGAGGGTTGAGCGGCTTCCCGAAGGTTACGGAGAGCCCCTACGACTGCTTTGACACGGGACACTCCTCCACATCTGTTTCAGCGGGCCTTGGTATCGCTCTCGGAAGAGATATAAAGGGAGAGGATTATAAGGTGGTCTCTGTAATAGGGGACGGAGCCCTTACGGGCGGAATGGCCTATGAGGCATTAAACAACGCCTCTCATATAAAGAAGAATTTCATAATAATATTAAACGACAACAACATGTCCATATCGGAAAATGTGGGCGGAATGTCAAGCTACCTGAACGGCATAAGGACAGGCAAGGGGTATAATGAGCTTAAGAAAAATGTGGAGCAGTCCCTGAGATCTGTTCCTGCTGTGGGAGACCGCATTGCCGACAGGGTAAAGCGCATGAAAAACGGCATAAAGCAGCTGATAATCCCCGGAATGCTCTTTGAAAATATGGGGATCACATATCTGGGACCTGTGGACGGCCATGACATATCAGCCGTAAGGAGAGCTGTGGAGGATGCGAAAAAGCTTGACCATGCGGTAATAATTCATGTCCTTACAAAGAAGGGAAAGGGCTACAGGCCGGCCGAAGAGCACCCTGAAAAATTCCACGGTGTGGAGCCCTTTAATATAAGGACAGGAAGGAGCCTCAGCGAGAAAAAGGCACCGAGCTATACTGATGTATTTTCAAAGAAGCTGTGTGAGCTTGCGGAGGAAAATAAAGACATTGTCGGAATAACGGCGGCAATGCCGGACGGAACAGGCCTGTCGGAATTCAAGAGACATTTCCCCGACAGATTTTTTGATGTTGGTATAGCCGAGGCTCACGCTGTTACCTGTGCCGCGGGAATGGCGGTCGCGGGATTAAGGCCCGTGGTGGCTGTGTATTCCTCATTCCTTCAAAGAGCCTTTGACCAGATAGTTCATGATGTGTGCCTTCAGAACCTGCCGGTGGTATTTGCTGTGGACAGGGCGGGGCTTGTAGGAGCTGACGGAGAGACTCATCAGGGCATATTCGATCTTTCCTATCTGTGTCAGATACCGAACATGACTGTAATGGCCCCCAAAAACAGCAGGGAGCTCTGCGCCATGCTTGAGTGGGCATTTAAAAATCCCGGGCCTGTGGCTGTGCGCTATCCGAGAGGAACCGCATACGAGGGACTTTCCGATTTCTGTGACGAGATAGTGAAAGGAAAAGGGGAGCTGTTGCACGAGGGAAAGGATATCGCTCTTTTTGCGCTGGGCTCTATGGTGAGCACGGCGGAGCACATATCGGAAAAGCTCTCGGAGAGAGGATATGACCTTACTCTTGCAAACGCAAGATTTGCAAAGCCCATAGATACTGAGCTTTTGGACAGGCTCTGCAGGACTCACAGGACCATCGTTACACTTGAGGAAAATGTGGAGCGGGGAGGCATAGGTCTCAGCGCTGACGCTTACATACACAAAAACTATCCTGAGGTAAAGATACTTAATATAACCATACCGGATGCCTATGTGGAGCACGGAGACGTGACAGCCTTAAGGCATATATTAAGGATAGACTCAGACTCCGTCATAGAGAGGATGGAGGAGGAAGGCATAATAGAAAAATAACTCGGAGAACAGCTTTATGAAAAAAAGACTGGATATACTCTTAACTGAAAAGGGACTTGCGGCAAGCCGTGAGAAGGCAAAGACCGTCATAATGAGCGGAATAGTCTATGTGGACGGGCAGAAGGAGGACAAGGCGGGCTCGATGTTTCCTGAGGACGCACTTATAGAGGTCAGAGGGAATACCTTGAGATATGTGAGCCGCGGGGGCCTGAAGCTTGAAAAGGCTGTGAACGAATTCGGGCTCGATCTGAAAGGGCTTATCTGCATGGATATAGGGGCATCCACAGGAGGCTTTACTGATTGCATGCTGCAAAACGGTGCCTCAAAAGTATATGCTGTGGATGTGGGCCACGGTCAGCTTGACTGGAAGCTGAGAAATGATGAGCGTGTTGTATGCATGGAAAAGACAAATATACGCTATGTGACAAGGGATGATATAGCGGATGACCTTGATTTTGCATCTGTGGACGTATCATTTATATCATTGGATAAGGTCCTTCCCCCCGCAAGAGAGCTGCTTAAGGAAGCGGGAAGGATGGTATGCCTTATAAAGCCCCAGTTTGAAGCGGGGCGGGAGCAGGTGGGAAAGCACGGAGTCGTAAGAGACAAGAAGGTTCACGAGGCGGTAATAAAAAAGATAACAGATCTGTGCAGTGAGATCGGATTTCTTATATTGGGACTTACGTATTCACCCATAAAGGGACCCGAGGGAAATATAGAGTATCTTATATATATCGAGAAGACCCGGGAGGGGGAGGCCTCCTATGAGGCAAACGCAAAATTTGTTGATAAAATCGGCGATACAGTCGAAGATGCACATGGGGAATTGGCATGAAAAAATTTTTCATAATAGTAAATATGGACAAGGAGCTTGCTGTGGAGACAAAGAATTCCATAGTGAGCTTTTTGTCGTCTTACGGTAATGATGTGAGCTGCAGCGTCTGGGAGGGAGAGCCTCAGAGAAAATATGAGCTTCCAGAGGGCACAGACTGCATAATCACCATAGGCGGAGACGGAACGCTGATACAGGCTGCAAGAGCTACGGTCAGCACAGGCATACCTGTCATAGGGATAAACAGAGGACATATGGGATATCTTACCCAGCTTACAGGGGAGGAGGATATTGAGCCTGCGATATTAAGACTTATAAATGATGACTTTATGACAGACGAGAGGATGATGCTCAAGGCTTCGATATTTCAGCAGGGCAAGCGCAGCTACAAGGATGTGGCGTTAAACGAGGTACTTTTGACGAGGCATGATTCCATAAGGACTATGCATTTTTCAGTCTATGTAAATGATGTATTCCTCAATTCCTACAGCGCCGACGGCCTTATAATATCAACTCCTACAGGTTCCACCGCCTACAGCCTTTCGGCAGGCGGGCCCATTGCGGAGCCGAAGGCGAAGCTTATGATAATGACTCCCATATGCTCACATACCATAAACGGAAGGAGCCTTGTACTCTCTCCGGAGGACAAGATAAAGGTGGTCGTGGGCTCACAAAAGCAGCTTGTCGCATGCGACGGAGATTCTGTTTTTTATCTCAATGACGGAGATGAGATACATGTCTCAAGGTCAAAGTATGTGACAAGGCTTGTAAAGCTCAAGGAAGAATCCTTCCTTGAGACTCTGAGAGACAAAATGAATTTCGTATAGAAAAGTTCAGAGATACATAAGGAGAAGCTTTTTATGAAGGTTGGAAGACACGCAAAGATCGTGGAGCTTATAGGAAGGTACGATATAGAGACCCAGGAGGAATTAGCCTCCCTTCTCAATACCGAGGGCTATAATGTCACTCAGGCTACGGTATCGAGGGATATAAGGGAGCTTAAGCTCACAAAGGTGACAAATGCCGACGGAAAGCAGTGTTACAGAGTGCTGCAGGACAAGACCGGCTTTACACAAAAATATATAAATATTTTAAGGGACGGCTTTGTCTCCATGGATATGGCTCAGAACATACTTGTTGTAAAGACGGTTTCAGGAATGGCCATGGCGGTGGCTGCGTCCATAGACGCTCTCGATTACCATGAGATAGTGGGTTCCATAGCGGGAGACGATACCATAATGCTTGCCATAAGGACTGTGGACGACTGCCTTAAGGTAATGGAGAGAATAAGAGATATAGTAAACGGATAGAGGAGAATAAATGCTTGTCGGACTTACTGTAAAGGATCTGGCTCTCATAAAATATGCCGAGGTGGAGTTCGGAGAGGGCCTGAATATACTCACTGGCGAGACCGGAGCCGGAAAATCCATAATTATCGGCTCTATAGGCTTGGCCCTGGGAGCCAAGGCAAAAAGCGATATTATCAGAAAAGGAGCTGAATCAGCATATGTAGAGCTTGTTTTTTCTGTTAAAGACGAAAAAAAGTTAAAAGATATAGAAGATGCAGGCATAATTCCTGATGAGGACGGACTCATAATAGTCTCAAGGCGTATCAGCCCGTCAAGAAGCATAAGCAGGATAAACGGAGAGACTGTCACCCTTGCAAGGCTGAAAGCCATAACCTCTTTTTTGATAGACATTCACGGACAGCATGAGCATCAATCTCTCTTAAATCCGCAGAGACATCTTGAGATACTTGACGAGTACATAAGGGAAGAGACGGCTCCCCTTAAAAGGGAGCTGAAGGAGGCTTGGGAAAAATATCAGAGGGACACAAGACGCTTAAAGGACTTTGACATGGACGAGGACAAGCTCTTAAGGGAATGTGATTTCCTTAAGTTTGAGATAGACGAGATCGAAAACGCCTCCGTAAAGGAAGGTGAGGAGGAAGAGCTTTCCGAAAAATACAGAAAGTATTCCCACAGGAAGGATGTGGTCGAATATGTCTCCGAGGCCTATGAAATATTGAACGAGGCGGGGATATCAGGAGCTCTTGCAAAAATAGAGGACGCATGCAGGTATGATGACGGATTAAATCCCGTAAGAGACCAGCTGTTTGACGCTGAGAGCATAGTCGGCGATTCCTTGAGGGAGCTCTCCACCTATGCTGACAACATGGAATTTGACGAGGAGGAATTTGCCGCCATAGAGGAGAGACTTGATCTCATAAGGGGAATACAGGCAAAGTACGGAAACACAGCGAAAAAAATAGAGGAGGCCCTTTGCGAGAAAAAACGGAGACTTGCGGAGCTCTCAGACTATGATGAAAACAAAAAACGCTATGAAAGAGAGCGCAGGGAGAGCCTTGAAAGACTCATGGAGCTCTCGGAAATGCTCAGTGAAAAGAGAAAAAGTGGAGCAAAGATACTGACGGAAAAAATAGCTCGCCATCTCTCGGACCTCGGCTTTAACTCCGTATTTACGGATATGAGCTTTGAAAAAAAGGATATGCCTGATGCGAACGGCTTTGACAAGGCGGTGTTTATAGTTTCCTTAAATCCCGGGGAGACTCCCAAGCCCTTAAACGAGGTTGCCTCGGGAGGAGAGCTTTCGAGAGTCATGCTTGCCATAAAGACCGTACTTGCGGATACTGACGACATCCCCACGCTGATATTTGACGAGATAGACACAGGAATAAGCGGAAGGACTGCACAGAAGGTATCGGAAAAGCTGTCGGTCATATCCCGAAGCCATCAGGTCATTTGTATAACTCATCTTCCCCAGATAGCGGCAATGGCCGATGTGCATTTCGTCATAAAAAAGACCGAGACAGAGGGAAGGAATGTGACCGCAATAGAAAGGCTTACCGAGGATGAGAGCATGGATGAGCTGGCAAGGCTTTTGGGCGGAGCAAGGATAACCGAGGCCGTAAGAACAAATGCCGGGGAGATGAAGAAACTTGCCAAAGAGGTAAAGGATAGGGTATACTTATAGAATAAAACAGAAGGAATTCTGTGGGGTAAGGCTCCTTCGGAGTCTACAGTAAGGGGGTCAAAATGAAAAATATATTACTTATAGCAAGTGAGGCTGTACCTTTCATAAAGACGGGAGGACTTGCCGATGTAGTGGGAAGCCTTCCGAAGAATCTCAATAAAGAGGAGTTCGACTGCAGGGTAATAATACCGAAGTATCTCTGCATGAAACCTGAGCTTGCAGGGAAGCTTGAGTATGTAACGCACTTTTATATGAATTATCTCGGGGTAAGCAGATACGCGGGAGTACTTAAGGCGGAGCATGAGGGGATCACCTTCTACTTTATTGACAACGAATATTACTTCGGCGGGCCTTCACCCTATGGGGACTGGCTCTGGGACCTTCAGAAATTCTGCTTTTTCCAGAAGGCGGCGTTAAACGCATTGCCATTGATAGGCTTTAAGCCGGACCTTGTTCACTGTCATGACTGGCAGACCGGTCTCATACCCGTATATCTCAAGGATTCTTATCACGGAGGAGACTTCTACAGAGATATAAAGACCGTATTCACCATCCATAATCTGAAATTTCAGGGCGTATGGGACTTAAAGACTGTAAAGTGGCTGTCGGAGCTTCCTGATTATTATTTCACTCCGGACAAGCTTGAGGCCTACAAGAACGGAAATATGCTCAAGGGAGGAATAGTCTATGCGGATGCTGTGACTACGGTTTCCGATACCTATTCTCAGGAGATAAAAACTCCTTTTTACGGGGAGGGCCTTGACGGCCTTTTAAGGGCTCGCTCCGGAGATCTGAGAGGAATAGTAAACGGTATAGATTATGTGGAATTCGACCCGGATACGGATAAATATATTCCCGTTCACTATAACGCCAAAAACTTCAGAAAGCTTAAGGTAAAGAACAAGACCTTCCTTCAGGAGAGGCTGGGGCTTCCCAAGGATGAAGGGAAGTTTATGATAGGTATAGTTTCAAGGCTTACAGACCAAAAGGGCCTTGACCTTGTGCAGTGCGTCATGGAGGAGCTATGCAACGACGATCTGCAGTTTGTGGTACTGGGAACAGGCGATGAGAAATATGAGAACATGTTCAGGCACTTTGACTGGAAGTATCATGACAGAGTATCGGCTCAGATATACTACTCGGATGAGGTAGCCCATTATATTTATGCGGGCTGCGATGCTTACCTTATGCCGTCGCTCTTTGAGCCCTGCGGACTTTCACAGCTCATTGCCCTGAGATACGGAACTATCCCTATAGTCAGAGAGACCGGAGGACTTAAGGATACTGTAGAACCCTACAATGAATTTGCGGGGACAGGAACAGGCTTCTCCTTTGCGAACTATAACGCTCATGAGATGCTTTCAATAATCAACTATGCAAAGGATGTATATTACAATAAAAAGCGAGAGTGGAACAAGATAATAGACAGAGCCATGGCAAAGGATTTCTCATGGAGAGCTTCCGCAAAGAAGTATGAGGAGCTCTATTCATGGCTTACATCATTCTGATCTCAAAACACCGGGGAATAAAAGATGACAGTTTTTCAGGAGATATTAGCTAATCATACTTTGATAAGCGCTGTGGCCGCATGGGTTATAGCGCAGGTTTTAAAGACAATAATTGACTTCAGAGTATACAGGACCTTTCACCCTGACAGACTGACGGGATCGGGAGGAATGCCGAGCTCCCACTCGGCCTTTGTATGCGCTCTCGCCACCACGGCCCTCATGGAGTACGGGATTTCATCTTTTCAGTTTTCCGTGACCTTCGCCCTTGCGGCTATCGTCATGTACGATGCCACGGGTGTGAGATGGGAGACCGGAAAGCAGGCCAAGATATTAAACAGGATACTCCATGAAAATATCTTTGAGTGGAAGGGACAGATACTTGAGGAGAAGCTCAAGGAATATGTGGGGCATACTCCTCTGCAGGTATTTGCGGGAGCGCTGCTCGGAATAATCGTTGCCGCGGTTATAAACACCTTTCTCTATTAAATATCGGGAGGTTTGAGGAAAGCTTTATTGATGACTGAAACAAAAGGGAAAAAGACAAAAAAGAAAAAACGCTTAATAAGTATTTCAGGGCTTGTCCTGCTTTCTTTAATATCCGTGCTTTTGCTCAGTTCCTGCAAGGGAATAGAGCTTGAAAATAAGACGGTAGAGGTGGAGGGCTACACCGAAGCCCAGGCCATGATCATTGTAGCCAACGAGAGAAACCGATATCAAAATACTTATACGGATCAGATCTGGAATATAAAGGTGGACGGAGACGTAAGCTTTGACAAGTATCTTATAAGCTCCGTAAAAAGCTTCATGGAGCAGATAAAGCTCATAGACATGATGGCCGAGGAGAGGGGAGTGACCGTAACCAGCAAGGAGAGGGATCAGATAAGACAGCTTTCCGAAAGATACATGGAAGGCCTTACGGAAGCGGACAGAGATTATATAGGAGCGGACTTGGACGATGTCAACAAGGTATATACGGACTATTACCTTGCAAATAAGATGGCGGCTCTTTTGACCTCTTCGGCAGACTCCGAGATAAGCGATTCCGAGGCAAAGATAATACATGTTCAGCAGATAGTTACCGTCTCAGAGAAAAAGGCCATGGCCCTCTTAAAGAAGATCAAGATAGACGGCGAGGACTTCGGCACTATGGCGGCCAGGTACTCGGAGGACGATACTATAGATGTCACTCTTATGAGAGACAAGGAGGACGACCTGTACGAAAAGACAGCCTTTTCTCTTGAAGAAGGAGAGATTTCCAATATAGTCGAGCTTGACGGAAAGTACTATATAATAAAGTGCGTAGACGGATATGACGAGCAGGCGACGCTCATGAGAAAGGACAAGATCAGAAAGGCCATACTCAACAGGGAATTCCAGAAGACCTACAGCAGCTTTAAGGCTGAAAACAATATCAGGTTCGGTGAGAAATTTTGGAATAAAATTGATTTTTCCGAGGGAACGGACTCTCATGTTATGAATTTCTTCGACCTTTATGACGAGACCTTTCCCGAATAGCCGGACATTTGCTTCCGGCTGTTCCTCAAGAAGTCTGAGACTTTAAATTAGATTTTAAAAGTTTATAAAAGTTTTATTATTGTTAGCACTCTTTTAATAAGAGTGCTATTGACATTATAAAGGAGGCTTTTTATAATTATTGACTGAAGACTTTGGAATATCGAAGGGAGTGATACTTATGGCAAATGAAGAGTTCAAGGAGATGAGAGGAAGCCTCACCATAAACAGTGAGAACATATTTCCCATCATAAAAAAATGGCTTTATCAGGACCATGATATTTTTTACAGAGAGCTTATTTCAAACGGCTGCGACGCCGTAACAAAGCTTAAAAAGCTGGCTCTTATAGGAGAATATGACAAAAAAGATGAAAAATACAGGATAGACGTATATGTTGATCCTGATGAAAAGACTATAACAGTATGTGATAACGGACTCGGAATGACAGCCGAGGAGGTAGATCAGTATATAAATCAGGTTGCATTTTCGGGGGCTGCCGACTTTCTTAAAAAATATAAGGATAAGGCAAACAGTGACCAGATAATCGGACATTTCGGACTTGGCTTTTACTCTGCCTTTATGGTGGCGGACAAGGTCACTATAGACAGCCTTTCCTATAAGGCGGATGCTGTACCTGTACACTGGGAGTCCGACGGCGGAACAGAGTACACCATGACCGAAGGAAAGAGAGAGGGACACGGAACTACTGTAAAGCTCTATTTAAATGAAGACAGCCTTGAATTCTGCAACAGATATAAGGCCTATGAGGTAATAGACAAGTACTGCGGCTTTATGCCTGTGGAGATCTATCTCCATGATGTGAAGGAGGAGGCCGAGAAGGCTAAAAAGGTCATGGAGGATGCGGGAAAGGATAATAAAGATACGGCAGAAAAGACCGAGCCCGAGGAGCCCAAGCCTGTAAATGACACCAATCCTTTGTGGAATGAGAATCCCTCAAAGGTAACGAAGGAGCAGTACACAGAGTTTTACCGCAAGGTATTTCATGACTACAGAGAGCCTCTTTTCCAGATACATCTTAACATGGACTATCCCTTTAACTTAAAGGGAATACTGTATTTCCCCAAGATAAACACAAAATACGACAATCTCGAGGGAACAATAAAACTCTACAATACTCAGGTATTTATCGCAGACAATATTAAAGAGGTCATCCCGGAGTACCTTATGCTTTTAAAAGGTGTCATAGACTGCCCTGACCTGCCTCTTAACGTGTCCCGTTCCGCTCTTCAGAACGACGGCTTTGTAAAGAAGATATCCGATTACATTACCAAAAAGGTGGCGGAAAAGCTCTCAGGAATGTTCAAGGTGGACAGAGAAGAGTACGAGAAATACTGGGATGACATAAGCCCATTCATCAAGTACGGCTGCATAAAGGACAGCAAGTTCGGAGACAAGATGAAGGACGCCATCATATTTAAGGACCTTTCAGGAAAATATGTGACACTTCCGGAATATCTCGGAGCTGATGAGGAAAACGATGCAAAGCCCGAGGACAAGGAGCCTGAAAAGAAGAATGTATATTATGTGACTGACGAGAAGGAGCAGGCCCAGTACATAAACATGTTCAAGAGGGAAGGCCTTAACGCTCTCATACTCGATCAGATAATAGACACTCCTTTCATAGGCTTTGAGGAGGAGAAAAACGAAAATGTAAGCTTCGTTCGAATCGACTCGGATCTCACAGATGCCGTAAGGGATGAAAACGCCGCCTGCGACGAGGAGAGCAAAAAGCTTGACGAGAAGCTCTGCGCTCTCTTTAAGAAGGTACTTGGAAACGACAAACTCAATGTGAAGGCAGAGAGCCTTAAAAATGATGAGGTTGCGGCTATGATGACCATGTCCGAGGAGGGCCGACGCATGCAGGAGATGATGAAGATGTATGCCATGTACGGAATGCCTGCAGAGGAGCTTTCGGACAAGGATCTCACGCTGATACTCAACAAGAACAACAAGCTTGTTAAAAAGCTCATGGACGAGACGGAAACAGATACGACAGACATGATAGTAAAGCAGCTCTACGACCTTGCTTATCTGTCCCACGGAAACCTTTCTCCCGAGAGGATGACTGATTTTATAAAGAGAAGTCAGGAGCTTATGCTGAAGCTTTGACAGAGCTCTTATAAAGCCTAAAACAGATATAAACAGGGTATAAAAAAATATAAATACAGCAAAACCCCGAGGAACGGCCTTAAAGGTTAATACCTCGGGGCCTTTTTATATAATGCCGTATTTTTAAAGCACTTTCCTATAGTTTCCTTGAGGTAACCATAGTACAATATTGTGCTTACTTTACACTTGGAAAATCAGGGCTTATCATATCATTAAGCGCACATCATAAAAAATGCGGGAGGCGAAGTAATGACACATTCACAGGAAAGACTATACCTTATAAGAGAGCTTATGAGAGAAAGCGGGGAATTTGAAAATAAACAGGTGCCTGAGGATGATGAAGGACAAAAACGGCTTTTAAGGGCGCTCTTTAATGTGAGAGACCCAAGGCCCATCTCCGAAGAATTTTTAAGGATACAGGACTCATACCTGACAGAGGAGACAAAGCTTAAGGGGATAGTGGATATAGGCTGTACGGAGTCCTTTGAAGGCGGGATACATTTGTGGCAGGGTGATATAACAAGACTTTCATGTGACGCAATAGTAAACGCCGCCAACAGTCAGCTGCTCGGCTGCTTTATTCCATGCCACGGCTGCATAGATAATGCTATCCATTCAGCCGCGGGAGTACAGCTCAGGCTTGAATGCTATGATCTTATGAAAAAGCAGGGATACCCGGAGCCTGTGGGACGGGCAAAGATTACGGCTGCTTATAATCTTCCTTGCCGCTATGTGATACATACTGTAGGTCCCTATGTGTCAGGAACTGTCACAGATGAGGACAGGCGGCTTCTTGAGAACTGCTACCTTTCCTGCCTTGAGCTTTCTCGGGAAAAGGGAATAAAAAGCATAGCTTTTTGCTGCATCTCCACGGGAGAATTTCACTTCCCCAACGAGAAGGCCGCAAGGATAGCGGTAAACACAGTTAAAAATTTCAGAGAAAAAAATTCAGATTGCCCGGAGGTGATATTTAATGTCTTTAAGGACAGGGACCTTGAGATATACAGAAAGCTGCTCGGATAAAGACGAGAGCATAAAAAAGCTGAAGGAAGCGCTTTATAACTGCGACGCTATTATAATAGGGGCGGGCTCGGGGCTTTCGACCTCTGCGGGATTTACTTATTCGGGGGAGAGATTTGAAAAGACCTTCCCGGACTTTATAAAAAAATACGGCTTTAGTGATATGTATACCGCGGGCTTTTACAGATTTGAAAAACTTGAGGAATACTGGGCATATTGGAGCAGGCAGATATACATAAACCGCTATCAGGATCCTCCTAAGCCTGTTTACAAGAGACTTTTGGAGCTTGTAAAAGATAAGGATCATTTTGTCATAACCACAAATGTGGATCACTGCTTTCAGAAGGCGGGCTTTGACAAGGAAAGGCTTTTTTATACACAGGGAGACTACGGACTCCTCCGGTGCTCTGTTCCCTGCCATGACAGTACCTATGATAATGAAGAGATAGTGTTTAAAATGCTGGATGCTCAAGGGATAAGGCGGAGCGAGAATGGAGAGCTTGAATTACCCTCGGGAGATGCACTTAAGACTGTCGTGCCTTCAGAGCTTGTGCCCCGATGCCCGAAATGCGGAGAGCCCATGAGCACAAACCTGAGAGTGGACGGAAGCTTTGTTGAGGATAAGTATTGGCACAAAGCTATGGAAAGATATGAGTCATTTATTGAGGCTCATAAAAATGCTAAGATCCTTTTCCTTGAGCTTGGAGTGGGAGGGAACACCCCCGGTATCATCAAGTACCCGTTTTGGCGTATGACAAAGATGATGCCCTCGGCGCGATATGTAAGTGTGAATTTGAATGAGTCATATCTGCCCTCTGACCTATCCGATAGGGGCACATGCATCAAGGGCGACATAGGCGAGATAATTGAGCTTATAGCTTAGCATGATTTTTATGATTTACAACAGCCTGCCGCAGCTTTTCTTTCTGTACACAAAGACAGAGCTTTATGCTATAATGTCTTAGAATTATTTAAAAATGTTCGGAGGGAAGCTCTTATGAATATTGAAGAAAGCCTTGGAATGCTTGATACAGAGAAGGGAACGGATGTCCTTCATAAAATATACGGAAATGACGCCGAAAAGGAAAAGAAGAGATATGAGAAGGTGCTCGCGGGATACAAAGAAAGCTTTGGCGATAATGAGATAAAGCTTTTCACATCTCCCGGAAGGACCGAGGTTTGCGGAAACCACACAGACCACAATCACGGAAAGGTACTTGCAGGATCAATAAATCTTGACTGCGTATGTGCTGCCGGAAAGAACGGGACAGAAAAGATAAATATCATCTCGGAAAGCTTTAATCAGAAATTTACCATAGACCTCTCCGATCTTTCCGAAGGTCAGAGACATTCCGGAACAGTGGAGCTCACAAAGGGAATAGTAAAGGCCTTTGAAAATGAGGGCTTTAAGGCAGGCGGCTTTGATGCGTATATCACAAGCAATGTAATCGCCTCCGCAGGAGTAAGCTCAAGCGCATCCTACGAGATGCTTATATGCTCTGTGATAAACGAGCTTTTTAATGACGGGAAAACAGATGTGGTGAGATATGCACATATGGGCAAATACTCAGAGAATGTCTATTGGAAGAAGGCGTCAGGTCTTATGGACCAGATGGCCTGCGCTGTGGGAGGACTTATCGCTCTTGATTTTGAAAATCCCGAGGCGCCTTCTGTAGAAAAGGTGGATTTTGATTTCGGATCCAAAAATTATGACATGATCATGGTTCAGACCGGAAAGGGACATGCGGATCTCTCCGAGGAGTATTCATCTATCCCTGCGGAGATGAAGAAGGTGGCGGAGTTCTTCAAAAAGAGCTGTCTCAGGGAGCTTTCCGAGGAGGAGCTTTTGGAGCATATCCCGGAGGTAAGAAGCTTTGCGGGAGACAGAGCTGTAATGAGAGCACTTCATTTCTTTGAGGAAAACAAAAGGGTTGACAGAGCTGTGGAGGCTCTTACAAAAAATGATTTTGATTCAGCCTTAAAGGTAATAACGGAATCCGGTAATTCCTCATGGAAGTGGCTTCAGAACGTATATGTTACGGGAGCAAAGGAGGAGCAGGGAATATGCGTTGCCCTTGCACTTACGGAGATATATCTCTCAAAGCTCGGAAAGGGAGCCTGCCGAGTAAACGGGGGAGGCTTTGCGGGAGTCATTCAGGTATTCGTACCTCATGAAGCGGCAGAGGACTATGTTTCATATATAGACAAGGCAATGGGCGAGGGCTCGGCTCATGTAATGAAGATAAGAAGTGTCGGAGCTGTGTGCCTTGACAGGATTTAAGGTAAAATTATGGCGGAATAATCTGTGTATTCCGCCTTTTATGTGTTAATATAGGCCTATGGATATAATCAGAGAAAAATTACCGACCAAAATAATAAGGGTATTGGTTCCTCTTATAATCTACATAGCGGTGACCTTTGTATCGGCCCTGAGCTTCAGCATACTTTTGTCCCTTTTGTCCTCGGCTCTTGTGCTGTACGGATTTTCAGGAATATCCGAGCCTGATATAATAATGCTTGTAAACAGCGCCTCCGCTCTTGTGGTCTCGGTAATACTTTGGATACTCTATAACAACGATAAAAAGCTTAGAGTGGTAATTGAGGACTCCGATGCCCTGACTGATGGGGACGATACTGTCAAAGAAAAGGGGCTTTTGATACTTTGCGGGCTTTTGGTATGCATCTTCGGAAATTATCTTATAAATCTCCTTCCGGTGCTGCAAATGTCAGAGAGCTTTCAGGAGGTCAATGACGCCATAAGCAATTCGAATATTATTGTGGCGCTTGTATCGACAATAGTCGTCGCCCCTATATCCGAGGAGCTTTTGATAAGAGGACTTTTTTTCAGGAGGCTGAGAGATTATAACGGCTTTATTGTTTCAGCCCTTATATCCTCGGCGGTTTTCGGGGTCATACATATGAACATAGTTCAGGGTATATACGCCTTTGTGGCGGGAATGGCCTTTGCCTTTATATATGAGAGATACCAATCTGTGAAAGCCTCAATGATCTGTCATGCCGCTGCCAATGCAGGCTCCTTCCTTTTGGGGATACTGTTTTTGGTGACAGGAGAGAGCAGGATAGCATTGATCCTTGTAATGGCGGTATCACTTCTGCTTTTGATCGCAGTGCTCAGGCTTATATACATCAAAGTGCCATACAGAAAAATAGTTTATATAAGGAACATAACAGGCAACGACAACACAAATAATGCGGAGGAAACAATACCGCAGCAAGGAGAAGACTGATGAAACTGTTAAGCGTAGCTGTGCCCTGCTACAATTCGGCCGCCTATATGCGGCGCTGCATAGACAGCATACTTACGGGCGGAGACAGAGTGGAGATAATAATAGTCGATGACGGCTCCACAAAGGACAATACTCTTGAGATAGCAAAGGAATATGAGGCAAAGTATCCTGATATATGTAAGGCTGTTCATCAGGAAAACGGAGGACACGGAGAAGCTGTAAACACAGGACTTAAAAATTCCACGGGAGTATACTTCAAGGTCGTGGATTCCGACGACAGACTTGACGAGAAGGTCCTTGTAAAGGTGCTTGACAAGCTTGAGGAGTTTGTATACGGCCCCGAGAAGGTCGATATGTTCTGCTGCAATTTCGTATACGACAAGCAGGGCGTTGAGAGGAAAAAAGTAATGTCCTACAAGACCGCTTTCCCCATAGATCAGGTGTTCGAGTGGAAGGATGTAAAGTTTTTTATGCTTGGACAATATCTTCTTATGCACAGCGTGATATACAGGACGGAGCTCTTAAAAAGCTGCAAGCTTCAGCTTCCGAAGCACACCTTCTATGTGGACAATATATATGTTTATTATCCCCTGCCCTATGTAAAGAAGATCTATTACATGAATGAAAATCTTTACAGGTACTTTATCGGCAGAGAGGATCAGTCTGTAAACGAAAGCATAATGATAGGCAGGATAGATCAGCAGATAAAGGTCACAAAGATAATGATAGACAGCTATGATGTGCTTAAGATACAGCCTAAAAAGCTCAGAAAATATATGATGAGCTATCTGAATATTATGATGACGGTATCCTCAATATTGGCCATAAGAAGCGGCACCGAAGAAAATATGGAAAAAAAGAAGGAGCTTTGGAATTATCTCAAGGAAAAGAATTTCCGCTTGTGGCTGAGCTTGAGGTCAAGCTTTTTGGGTCAGGGAATGAATATGCACACAAAGTTCGGAAACAAGCTTACAGAGCTTGCCTACAGTATTACAAGGAAGTTTTACGGCTTCAATTAAAAAAATAAAAATTTGTAAAAAAATCTCTTGACAATTTCTCGGTTATTTTATACAATGTACGAGCGTTGTTAAGAGACGTTGGGGTCTTAGCTCAGCTGGGAGAGCATCTGCCTTACAAGCAGAGGGTCATAGGTTCGAGCCCTATAGGCCCCATTTATATGCGAGTTACAAGTATCACGCATCCGCGTGTTTACATATATGGCGGGATAGCTCAGTTGGCTAGAGCATACGGTTCATACCCGTAGTGTCGAGGGTTCAAATCCCCCTCCCGCTACTTCATAGGCCTTGCAGGATGACCTGCGAGGTCTTTTTTTGAAAAAATACCCGTATAAAATATCGCGGCAGAGTAAATACGGGATTATTAAATTAATATTAAATAAAAATTGCTTCTGTTTACTTTGATATACTCAGATGCTATAATTAACGGAAATTTAACAAACAATGCTTTAAAGGAGCGGTTAATAATCAGAATACGCCGATATATCAGGATATGGCAGCATTTATAAGATCTGAATTTAATAAGTATAAAAAGGAATTGACAGTTATTTTGTGCTCGGCTGTCTATCTTATCTGGTTTTATATTTTAGAGCAGACTGTGACTGACAATTACCATATAATACATGTGAGCTTGGACGACTACATACCCTTCTGCGAGTATTTTATAGTTCCCTATCTGTTTTGGTTTTTGTATGTGGGATTTACTATGGCCTGGCTTTACAGGAGGGACAGGGATACGTTTTTTAAGGCCTGCGCCTTCCTTTTTACAGGAATGTTCATAAGCCTTTTTATCTGTACCTTTTATCCTAACGGAACGAATTTCAGGCCTCATATAGACCCGGACAAGAATATCTTTTCGGATATAGTGTATATGCTCTACAGAGCTGATACTTGTACTAACGTGCTTCCGAGCATACATGTATATAATTCTTTGGGAATACATATCGCCATAACAAAGACAAAGGCGCTTAAGGGTAGGCCCCTTATACGGGCGGCATCACTTATAGCCTGCATAAGCATATGCCTTGCCACAGTCTTTCTCAAGCAGCACAGTGTTGTGGACGGCTTTGCGGCTATGGTAATGGCTTATGTGGTATATGATGTGGTTTACGAGCCTGTTGCCTCCGCGGATACCGTAAGGAAAAAGAGAAAGCTTGCAAAGACAGCGAATGTTACTGACATATCATAGGGACCGGATGTTTATAATTTTTTCATTTTTATTTGATGTACGCTTGTGCTATAATCCTCTCATAGGTTTATGAGAGGATTTTTATGTATTATTTTATTGTAAACCCTAATTCGGGAAACGGCAGGGGACTCAGGAATTGGAATGTCCTTCTCAGATACTTGAACAGAAAAAGAATAGGATACAGCGCATTTCTCACGGCTGCTCCCGGAGAGGCCAGGCTTAAGGCGGCGGAGCTTACAGAGAACAGGACAGACGAGATAACCATAATCATAGTAGGTGGCGACGGGACTGTAAATGAGGTCATCGACGGGCTTTCAATGAATGCAAAGACTGTTATAGGGATAATTCCTTCGGGCTCGGGAAACGACCTTGCAAAGAGCCTGAAGATACCTAAAAACACTAAAAAGTGCATAAAACGTATTATCTCGGGCTGCCCTCGATGCATAGATTACGGAGTGATCTCCTACGGATCTGTGGAAAACTTAAACAGAAGATTTGTCATAAGCTCGGGAATAGGCTTTGACGCAGCCGTTTGTCATGACCTCTTGGAGAGCAGGATGAAGGATGCCTTAAACAAGGTGCGAATGGGAAGGGTCGCATATTTTATGCAAGGCCTTAAGGAATTCCTTCTCAGCACTCCCGTAAAGGGATACATCCTCCTTGACGGAGTAAAAAAGGTTGAGTTTAACCATATATTGTTTATATCAGCTCATATCATGCCCTATGAGGGAGGCGGATATATGTTTGCTCCAAAGGCCGACTGTCAGGACGGAAAGCTTGAGATATGTGTTGTCAGCTCAAGGAACAGACTGAGGCTTGTACCGGCTGTTTTTTTTGCAAAGTACAGAGCTCAAAAGAATTGCAGATGCTTCAAGCTGTTTGAATGCAGGGAGGCCCATATACATACGGAGATCCCCCTTGCTGTGCATGCCGACGGAGAATCCTGCAAATATCAGACAGATATAGATGTGCGCTGTGTGGAAAGGCGCTTGAGATTTATTTATTAGTGTTTATGGTTCTGATTATACGGACTATGATTGAGAAGCTATACTTTTGTAAGAGGGAGTTTTTTATGCGTATAGGACAGGGCTATGATGTTCACCGCTTGGTGGAGGGGAGGAAACTCATACTCGGCGGAACAGAAATAAAATATGAATACGGACTTTTAGGACATTCTGATGCGGACGTGCTCACCCACGCCATAATGGATGCGCTCCTTGGGGCGGCTGCTATGGGAGATATAGGAAGGCATTTTCCGGATACGGATGAGAAATATAAGGGCGCGGACAGCATCGAGCTCTTAAGGGAGGTTATAAGAAAGCTTTCCGAGAAGGGCTTTAAACCCGTAAATATCGACTGCACGATAATAGCTCAGAGGCCTAAGCTTAAGGACTTTATCCCCCTTATGCGGACAAAGCTTTCGGAGGCCATGGGGCTTTCGGAGGATGAGGTAAATGTAAAGGCCACCACGGAGGAGGGCCTCGGGTTTACAGGCAGAGGAGAGGGTATAGCGGCTCAGGCTGTATGCCTTATAGACAGTACAGAATAAAACATGTAATACACACTTGCCCGATATGCGGTAAGTGTGTTATTTTATAAGTACCGCTTTGCGGAAAATATCTTGCTGAAAGGAGAGGTTATGAAAATATTCGATACTATGAAGAGACAGAAAGTCGAGCTTGAGACCATCGAGCCGGGAAAGGTAAGAATGTATGTCTGTGGACCTACAGTTTACAACCTTATCCATATCGGAAATGCTCGACCTATGATAGTTTTTGACACTTTCAGAAGATATCTTGAGTATAAGGGATATGATGTAAACTATGTGTCAAACTTCACAGATGTTGATGATAAGATAATAAAGGCGGCAAATGAGGAGGGTGTTCCCTCGGAGGTTATATCCGAGCGCTACATAAAGGAGTGCAAGAAGGATATGGAGGACATGAACATTAAGCCCGCCACAGTTCATCCTCAGGCTACAAAGGAAATAGACGGCATGATAGCCATGATCGGGAAGCTCATCGAAAACGGACATGCTTATGTGGCTGAGGACGGTACAGTGTACTTCAGCGTTGATTCCGATCCTGATTACGGAAAGCTTTCCCACAAAAACATGGATGAGCTTCAGTCGGGATTCCGCGAGATAAAGGTGACCGGCGAAGAGGGCAAGAAGAACCCTGCCGACTTTGTTTTGTGGAAGCCCAAAAAGGAAGGGGAGCCCTACTGGGATTCACCCTGGTGCAAGGGACGTCCCGGCTGGCATATCGAGTGCTCCGTAATGAGCAGCAAGTATCTCGGAGAGACCATCGACATACATGCGGGAGGAGAGGATCTTATCTTCCCCCATCACGAAAATGAGATAGCTCAGTCCGAGGGAGCTTCCGGAAAGCCCTTCTGCAATTATTGGATGCACAATGCGTTCCTTAATATAAACGGGAAGAAGATGAGTAAGTCAGAGGGTAACTTCTTTACTGTGAGAGACATAACTTCACAGTTTGATCCCATGGTTTTAAGACTTTTCATGCTTTCGGCCCAGTACCGCACTCCGCTTAACTTCTCGAGGGAGCTCATGGAGCAGGCAAAGAATGCCTACGAGAGGATATTAAACTGCACAGACAAGCTCTCCGAGCTTAAAGCTAAGGCAACAGGAGACAGCCTTACAGCTTGTGAGGAGGAAAACAAAAAGCAGGTGGAGGCCTTTATAAAGAGCTTTGAGGAGGCCATGGAGGATGACTGCAACACGGCAAACGCCTCAACTGCTGTTTTTGAGATAGTAAGGATCGCAAATGCCACAACAGATGAGAATTCATCAAAGGCTTATGTGAGCTATCTCGAGGATACCATAAAGAAGCTCTGTGACGGAGTTTTGGGTGTAAGGACAGAGAGGAAGAAGGAGGCTCTTGACGCTGATATCGAGGCTCTCATTGCAGAGAGACAGGCTGCGAGAAAGGCAAGAGACTTTGCCAAGGCGGACGAGATAAGAGACAAGCTCACTGCCATGGGCATAATCCTTGAGGATACAAGAGAGGGAGTAAAGTGGAAGAGAGCATAAAAAACTCGGATTTCGGGGTGTTTTATGAGGGCCTTGATGCCGATGAGCTGTCGCCTGTGCTTTTGGCTTATCTGGGAGATGCGGTATATGAGCTTATAATAAGGCTGTACACCTTGTCCCACTGCTCAAGACAGACCGACAGGATACACAAGCACACAACAGGCCTTGTAAACGCCGCCTCTCAGGCGCAGATGTTCTACGCTGTGGAGGAGCTTCTCACTGAGGAGGAACTTCACATTTATAAAAGAGGGCGTAATAGCGGAAAGGCATCCTATGCCAAGAATCAGAGCGTGGGAGATTACAGGAAGGCTACAGGCTTTGAATCCCTGATAGGGTGGCTTTATCTGAAAAAAAGATATCAGAGGATAGAGGAGCTTGTGCTCCACGGACTTGAGGTATTACTCAAGGGATAAATACTAATAATAATAAGATTGCGGGATATCACATCCTGCGAATATAAGAAAGGCCTTTGCGGGAAGCGAACGCCATGGGGATATCCCGCATGGCTCTTCTGCGGAGGCCTTTTGTGTTTGAAAAAGGGGGATATTCTATGACAAGGGAGGAGATATTTTCAAAGCTTTATGATGATGAGGTGGTATACCGCTCACCTATAGAAAACGGCAGTGCTCTCCTGGAGGTCACAAAGGGATGCAGCTGGGGGAAATGCCTTTTTTGTGACTTTACCAGAGACAAGAAGGGAATAGTGCCTCTATCAAGGATAGAGGAAAAGACAGAGCTTTTAAGTCAGGTCATAGACGGAAATGAGAGGCTTTACCTTCTCGGGTGCAATCCGTTTTATTTGGACACAGGGATGCTTATGGCCATACTTGAGCTGATACACAAGAATCTTCCTTCCGTAAAGACTGTTTCCATGTATGCACGAGCGGACGATGTAAACAGAAAGTCAGTGGAGGAGCTGAGGCTCTTAAATGAAAACGGAATAAAGGAGCTTCATATAGGAATAGAGAGCGGAAGCGACAGAATACTTAAATTCCACAATAAGGGAGAAACTTCGGCGGACCTTAAGATGGCCTTTGACAAACTGGACGAGAACGGATATTTCTACCATGTCACCGTGATCCCCGGGCTTGGCGGAGTTGATCTTTCCCGGGAGCACGCTGCAAAGACCGCGGAGCTTTTGTCCTCCATAAATCCTGTCAGCATATGGTGCATAATGCTTAAGCTGTGGCCTGATACACCCCTCTACAGGCTTTGGGAGAGAGGCGAATTTCATCAGATGACCCCTATGGATGTTCTCAAGGAGGAGAGGCTTATGCTCTCTCTTATGGATATGAAAAATCCCTGTCTCTATACAGATTCAACAGTTCTTAACAAATACACCATATTGGGACAGCTCCCTGAGCTCAAGGAAAGGATGCTCGCTCAGATAGACAGGCTTATAGAAACCGGCGGAGATATATAATGTATCGAATAAGAAACATAACTAATATTTATATAACATAAAAACGATAGAAAAATTAGTTATAATTTGTCTGTTAAAAGTGAAACTTCTTGACATTTAACGTATCACAGTGTTTAAATATATCTTATTAAAAGGAGAGCGGAATCTCTTTCGGGATCGCCTCCGCCCCTTTGAACAAAGTCGCAGAGGGGATTTTTTTTACCCAAAAACGGGAGGTCTGCAATGGAAAAACAGGAACATAAAAAGATGACAGGCGCTGAGATCCTGATAGAAACTCTCATAGAGCAGGGAGTCACCGATGTGTTCGGATACCCCGGAGGACAGGTCCTTAACATATATGACGAGCTCTATAAGGCGAGCGACAGGATAAATCACTATCTCACCGCCCATGAGCAGGGAGCGGCCCATGCCGCCGACGGATATTCGAGAGTTACGGGAAAGGTCGGCGTGGTCATAGCCACCTCAGGTCCCGGAGCCACTAACCTTGTGACAGGTATAGCCACAGCCATGCTTGACTCTATACCTATGGTGGCTATTACAGGAAACGTGCCCACCTCGCTTATAGGAAGGGACAGCTTCCAGGAGATAAACATAACAGGTATAACTCTCCCCATCACAAAGCACAACTATTTTGTCACAGATGTGCGGGAGCTTGCCGACACCATAAGAGAAGCCTTTCAGCTTGCAAAATCCGGAAGACCGGGAGTGGTGCTTGTGGATATTCCCAAGGATGTACAGACCGCTATCTGGGAGTTTGAGCCCAAGGGAGTAGTTCCTTACTATGAGGAAGAAACAGCTTCCGATGAAATGATAGACAGAGCTGTGGAACTCTTAAACGAGGCGGAACGCCCTTACATATATATAGGAGGCGGAGCCGCGGGAGCAGGACTTCAGAACGAGATAAGAGAGCTTGCCGAAAAGATAGACGCCTATATAGGCTGTACATTTATGGGACTTTCGGCCCTTCCCAACTCCTATGACAGATTTTTGGGAATGGAGGGAATGCACGGATTATATGCATCGTCCATGGCCAACAAGGAGGCGGATCTCGTGCTCGGAGTAGGTGTGAGATTCAGTGACAGAGCCACAGGAAATACGGAAAAATATGCTCAGAATGCAAAGATCATACAGCTTGACACGGATCTTTCCGAGATAAACAAAAATATAAAAACCGATGTGGGAATAATAGGAAACATCGGCTCCTCATTAAAGCGCATACTTGAAAGATGTGCAAAGAGAGAGCATCCTGAATGGCACGAGACAGTGGAGGCCTTTAAGAAAGAAGGCGAAAGGATAAGAGAAAAAGAGGATGCCGCGGACAAGAACGCCATAACTCCAAAGAGGATGTTTGATGTACTGAACGCCTTAAAGGACGAGAATACGGTCATCGCTACGGATGTGGGACAGCACCAGATGTGGGCTGCACAGTATGTGGACTTTGAACGTCCCAGAAGGATAGCCTCAAGCGGAGGCCTCGGAACCATGGGCTACGGTCTCGGTGCGGCGATAGGCGCTCAGATAGCAAGCGGAGACAGGACAGTCCTCATAACAGGAGACGGAAGCTTCGGAATGAACTTGAACGAGCTTGCAACAGCCGTGACCTACAACATACCCGTAACCATAATAATAATGAACAACGGTGTTCTCGGAATGGTTCGCCAGTGGCAGACCCTTTTCTACGGCAAGAGATATTCAAATACAGTGCTTGGAAGAAAGACGGATTTTGTGAAGCTTGCGGATGCCTTCGGAGCCGAGGGCGAGAGAGTCTTCACTATGGAGGAATTTGAGAAGGCCTTAAGGAAAGCCCTTGACCACAATGGACCATACTTGATAGATGTCGCAATCGACAAGGATGAATTTGTCCTTCCTATGCTGCCCCCCGGAGGCTCCATAGATGATATCATAGTTTCGAGAGAGGAGACTGACGGAGAATGAAACGCTTTGTTATAGCAGTATACGTTGAAAATAAGTACGGTGTCCTTGCGAGAGTGGCGGGACTTTTTATGAGGCGAGGTTTTAATATCGACTCCCTGACAGTCGGCGAGACAGAGGACCCTGCATACTCGAGAATAACGCTTACCATGGCGGGAGATGACAATGACAGGGATCAGCTCGTGACTCAGCTTCAGAAGCTCCACAATGTAAAGAGTGTAAAGCCTCTGGAGCCGGGAAAGATAGTGGAGAGAGAGATAATGCTTATAAAGCTCAAAAACTCTCCCGAAAACCGCAGCGAGGTAATGGCGGCTTCAGAGATATACAGGGCAAAGATAATTGATTATAACCCTCAGACCCTCTGCGTGGAGGTAACGGGAGAACCCTCGAAGCTCAATGCATTTATAGAGGTGATGAAGCCCATCGGTATCATTGAGATGTGCAGGACAGGAGCTGTCGCACTTGAAAGGAATAAGACCATAAAGGATAAAAATTAGAGCCGAAGCTTACCGGAGCGTTAAGACCCGGGCAATACAGACGAACATGAAAATATTCGTATAAAAAATACAAAACAGAAAAGGAGACTGAAACCATGAAGAAAATCTATTATCAGCAGGACTGTAATCTTGCAAAGCTTGAAGGAAAGACAGTTGCGATCATCGGATACGGATCACAGGGACATGCCCATGCTTTAAACCTTAAGGAATCAGGAGTTGATGTCATCGTAGGTCTTTACGAGGGCAGCAAGAGTTGGGAGAAGGCTGAAAAGGCGGGACTTAAGGTAATGACCTCAGCAGAGGCCGCAAAGAATGCGGATATCATCATGATCCTTATAAACGACGAGAAGCAGGCAAAGCTCTATAAGGAGAGCATCGAGCCCAACCTTGCTGAGGGAAAGACTCTTGCCTTTGCTCACGGCTTTAACATCCACTTCGGATGCATCAAGCCTCCCAAGGACGTCAATGTTATAATGATAGCTCCCAAGGGACCCGGACACACAGTAAGAAGCGAGTATCAGGCCGGAAAGGGAGTTCCCTGCCTTGTTGCTGTAGAGCAGGATGCTACAGGTGACGCTCTTGACATTGCTCTTGCATATGCTCTTGCAATAGGCGGAGCCAGAGCGGGAGTACTTGAGACCACCTTCAGGACAGAGACGGAGACAGACCTCTTCGGAGAGCAGGCAGTGCTTTGCGGAGGCGTATGCGCCCTTATGCAGGCAGGCTTTGAGACCTTGGTAGAGGCAGGATACGATGAGAGGAACGCTTACTTTGAGTGTATCCATGAGATGAAGCTCATAGTTGACCTTATCTACCAGAGCGGATTCGAGGGAATGAGATACTCTATTTCAAATACAGCCGAGTACGGAGACTATATTTCAGGACCCAAGATAATAACAGAGGATACAAAGAAGGCTATGAAGAAGATCCTTTCTGACATTCAGGACGGAAGCTTTGCGAAGGAATTCCTTCTCGATATGTCCGATGCAGGCTCACAGGTTCACTTTAACGCTATGAGAAAGAAGGCTTCCGAGCATCCTTCAGAGATAGTCGGAAAAGAGATCAGAAAGCTCTACAGCTGGAGCGATGAGGACAAACTTATAAACAACTAAACTGACAGAAACAGAGAATTAAGGCGGTAAAAACATATGGTTAAAGAAGAAATAGTTGACGGATTTCAAAATGCGCCCCACCGTTCACTTTATCATGCCCTTGGAATTACAAAGGAGGAGCTCAAAAGGCCTCTTATAGGTATAGTCAGCTCCTATAATGAGATAGTTCCGGGACATATGAACCTTGACAAGATAGTGGAGGCTGTAAAGATGGGAGTAGCCATGGCAGGGGGGACCCCTATAGTTTTTCCCGCTATAGCTGTATGTGACGGAATAGCCATGGGCCATAAGGGAATGAAATATTCCCTTATTACAAGAGATATAATCGCTGATTCTACAGAGGCCATGGTCCTTGCTCACGGCTTTGACGGCCTTGTGATGGTTCCCAACTGCGACAAGAACGTCCCCGGACTTTTGATGGCTGCGGCAAGGCTCAATATCCCCACCATATTTGTAAGCGGCGGACCCATGCTTGCAGGCAGGGTAAACGGAAAGAAGACCAGCCTTTCAAGCATGTTTGAGGCTGTGGGTGCATATACGGCGGGAAAGCTTTCCGAGGAGGGGCTGAGGCTCTGTGAGGAACGCACCTGCCCTACATGCGGCTCCTGTTCGGGAATGTATACCGCAAACTCCATGAACTGCCTTACGGAGGTCCTCGGAATGGGACTTCGCGGAAACGGAACCATACCTGCCGTATACTCCGCAAGGATAGAGCTTGCAAAGCATGCGGGAATGCAGGTAATGGAGCTTGTAAGGAAAAACATCCGCCCCAGGGACATAATGACGGAGGCAGCCATAAGGAATGCATTTACAGCGGATATGGCTCTCGGCTGCTCAACCAACAGCATGCTCCATCTCCCCGCCATAGCAAACGAGTGCGGAGTTAATTGGAACATAGACATGGCAAATGAGATAAGCGAGAAGACTCCGAATATCTGCCATCTTGCTCCTGCGGGACATACATATATGGAGGACCTTAACGAGGCTGGAGGAATCTACGCTGTATTAAAGGAGATATCAAAGCTCGGACTTTTGGACACTTCGGTAATGACCTGCACGGGAAAGACTCTCGGAGAGAATATAGCAGACGCAGAAAACCTTGATGAGGAGGTCATAAGACCTGTGGAAAGGCCTTACTCGAAAACCGGAGGAATAGCTGTGCTCAAGGGCAATCTTGCGCCTGACGGCTGTGTCGTAAAGCGCAGCGCGGTTGCTGAGGAGATGCTTGTTCACGAGGGCCCCGCAAAGGTGTTCGACAGCGAAGAGGAGGCCATAAAGTCCATCTATGCGGGAAAGATAGAAAAGGGAGATGTGGTGGTAATACGCTATGAGGGCCCTGCAGGAGGACCCGGCATGAGAGAGATGCTTTCACCCACCTCCGCAATAGCAGGAATGGGACTCGATAAGGATGTTGCCCTTATAACAGACGGAAGATTTTCGGGTGCCACCAGAGGAGCGGCCATAGGACATGTTTCTCCCGAGGCAGTAAGAGGCGGACTTATAGCCTATGTAAAGGACGGAGATATCATCTCCATAAACATACCCGAGTATTCCATAGAGCTGAAGGTTTCCGACGAGGAGCTTGAGAAGCGCAAGGCTGAGACAGTATTAAAGAAAAAGACCGATATAAAGGGCTGCCTTGCGAGATACGCAAAGCTTGTGAGCTCGGCGGACAAGGGCGCTATAATAAACGAATTTTAAATTCTTTAAAAGGAAGAGCTGTCATATGACCCAAAAGGATCTTGAAAATCTGGCCTGTGAGCTGTCGGCTGTAAGCGTGTTCAGAGGCGTCAGGAATAAAAAGCCCATGGCGAAACTGATAGAATTCTTAAGGTGTGGGGATAGCCTCCCCGAGAGGATGGATATATTCGGTGAATTTGTCTGTTCTCTTGCGGGCTCGGGCTTCAGCCTTTCGGACTTTCTGAAAAAGGCTGTGTGCGAGGACGAAAATCCCTATATAGCGGGTATGGCCCACAAAAGGGCTCTTCCCGATGCACTTATAAGAAATGCGAAAAGAGAGCTTGAGATCTTTTCGGAGCTTACCGAGCTTGACTCAAAGGCACTGTGCGCCGCTGCGGGCTATCAGGGCTATGCGCCTGAATTTGAGAATACATATACGGATTTTCAGGCCGAGATGGAGGAGCGTATAAAAAATATCGGGAAATACGGATACGGTATCTTTTCCTCCTGTGGAATGTTTAAGGTGGAAAAGGGAGAGATCGTTCCTGTGGAATCTGCGGACAGGATAAGTCCCGATGACCTTATCGGTTACGAGAGGGAGAGAAAGAAGGTCTTTGACAACACAAGAGCTCTCATTGAGGGAAGACCTGCCGCAAATGTCCTTTTATACGGAGACGCGGGAACAGGAAAATCCTCCACTGTAAAGGCATGTGCAAACAGCTTTTTTGATGAGGGGATAAGGCTTATCGAGCTTAGGAAGGATCAGCTTATGAGCCTTGCTCCTGTAATGGGAAGGATAGCGGATAATCCCCTTAAGTTCATAATATTTATAGACGATCTGTCCTTTAACAGGGATGACGACAACTTCAGCATGCTTAAGGCGGCCCTTGAGGGATCCGCCTCTGCAAAGGCAAAAAATGCCGTGATATACGCCACCAGCAACAGACGCCATATCATAAAGGAGAGCTTCTCCGACAGGGAGAACTCTGATGATGTGCACAGGACAGATACCATTCAAGAGCTTATGAGTCTTTCTGATCGCTTCGGACTCAAGGTATATTTCCAAAGACCTGACAAAAAACTCTACCTTCATATCGTTCATGAACTCGCCAAAAGAGCGGGAGCGGATATTGAGGAGGAGGAGCTTTACAGAAGAGCTGAGACCTTTGCCCTTGAAAGGGGAAGCAGATCCCCGAGGGCGGCGGAGCAGTTTGTGGGTACTTTGGTCTGAATTCGGAAGGAGATGTAAGAAAAATAAGAGATATTTATCGGGAGGAGGCAATATGAGAAAAAAAGGAAAGAGATTAGCAACAATATTGGCTGCGGGTCTTATAGCCATGCTTATGGCGGGCTGCAGCTCACAGGAGAGCAGTACGGAGACAACTGCCGCAGTTTCAGGAAATACAACAGAGAACGCTGACGCTGCAGAAGAGAGCGAGGCTGTTCAGACTGCAACAGCGCTCCCTGTTTCGGCTACAAAGCCTGATGTGCCTGAGGGAGAATCTGTATCTCAGGAGACTGATGTGGTAGGCGCGATGCAGGTGGATTTTATCACCATGGATCCTCTTGACACCTCGGATACACTTTCGGGAGGCATACAGAGGCTCATCATGGACGGATTATTCGGCTTTGATGACGATATGAATATAATCCCTCTGCTTGCAGAGAGCTATGAGGCAAACGACAACGCGACAGAATTTACAATACATTTGAGACAGGGAATATCCTTTACAGACGGAACACCCTTTAATGCCGATGCGGCAAAGGCGAACCTTGACCGCTGGGGAGACCCTGACCTTGGACTTAAGAGGACTTCACTTCTCTGCAACATACTTGAATCCACAGAGGTGGTTGACGAGTACACAGTAAAGGTAACTCTCACAGAGCCCTTCGGAGCGTTCATCTCCACACTGGCACATCCTGCCTGCGTGCTTATGAGCCCCAAGGTAATAGCTGAGGGAAGCGAGGCATGTGCCGAGCATCCCGTCGGAACAGGACAGTATGAATTCGTGGAGTGGATCGCGGGAGATCATGCCACAGTCACACTCAACAAGGATTGGTGGGGATACGATGCCGAGATATGCGGAGGAACAGCTCTTGCAGAGCCCGACGCGGGATTTAAGAGCATAACCTTCCGTCCAGTAACAGAAAATGCAAGCCGCGTCGCTATGCTTCAGGCGGGAGACGCCGACTTTATCTGGCCCGTTCCCACAGAGAGCATGTCAACACTTGCTGCCGACCCCGACGTATATGTTGACGCGGGAGAGGGAATCGTTGTACGCTGGCTTTTCCTCAATACTCAGAAGGAACCCTTCAATGATGTAAGAGTAAGACAGGCTATGAACTACGGAGTAGACAAGGACGCATACATTGCGGTAGTTAAAAACGGACTTGCATCTAAGGCGACATCTGTTTTAGGCCCCGCTGTACAGCACTACAAGGGAAATGATCCTTATCCCTATGATCCCGAGAAGGCAAAGGAGCTCCTTGCGGAGGCAGGATATCCTGACGGCTTTGACACGACCATCATATGCAGAAGCACCACAGCAGATCTCAAGCAGAGTGAATTTTTACAGCAGCAGCTTGCACAGATAGGTGTAAACGTTGAAATAAGATCATTTGAGAACGCTATAGTAAGTGAGATGGTTGAAGGACATGAGGGCCCCGGCTCGGAGGCTGAGGTAGATATGTACATCAGCGGATGGTCCTCATCCACAGGTGATGCGGACTGGGGAATCCGTCCTCTTCTTGCAAAGGAATCAGAGCCCCCCGCAAGCTTCAACATAAGCTATTTCGAGAACGATGAGCTTGACGAGCTTCTCTACGCCGCACTTGAGACAGCAGACGAGGAAAAGCGTGCAGGCTACTATGCACAGGCACAGGATCTCATCTGGGAGGAGTGTCCGATGGTATTCTTGGCTGTCGATTACAATACATGGGGCAGCACGATGAATATAGAGAATGTAAAGATCTATCCTGACGGATGTCTTAACATAAGAAATGCGAGAATGGCTGCAGAATAGATAAAATTGAGACAGAAAGGGAGTGTGAAGAGCTTGAACTCTATGACGCTTGACAATGTATATAAGGCAAGATATGTGCTTAGAGAGGTGGTAAGACCCACGGACGTTATCTATGCACCTAAGCTTAAGCCCGGGACAGAATTATATTTAAAGACGGAAAATCTTCAGGTAACAGGCTCATTTAAAGTGAGAGGTGCTTACTACAAGATATCTACCCTCAGCGACGAGGAGAAAAAGAGAGGAGTTATTGCCTGCTCGGCGGGAAACCACGCTCAGGGAGTTGCCCTTGCGGCTCAGAAAAACGGTATAAAGGCTGTCATATGCCTTCCTGACGGGGCACCTATCTCAAAGGTGGAGGCCACAAGGAGCTACGGAGCGGAGATATGCCTTGTGGAGGGTGTTTACGATGATGCTTATAACAAGGCTCTGGAGCTCAGAGATGAAAAGGGCTATACTTTTATACATCCCTTTGATGATCCTGATGTGATTGCGGGACAGGGAACTATAGCTCTTGAGCTTGCGGAGCAGGTTCCTGATATGGATGCGATAATAGTTCCGATCGGAGGCGGAGGACTTATCTCAGGTATTGCCTATACCATAAAGACTCTCAATCCCAAGGTCAAGGTCTATGGAGTGCAGGCGCAGGGTGCCCCCTCAATGTTCAACTCAATACACGACTCACAGATAGAAGAGCTTGATTCTGTATTTACAATTGCGGACGGAATTGCGGTAAAGAAACCCGGAGATCTGACATACGATATATGTTCAAAGTATGTCGACGAGATAGTAACAGTCACGGACGATGAGATTTCAGCTGCTATACTTGCCCTCATGGAGCAGCAAAAGCTGGTTACAGAGGGTGCAGGTGCTGTCTCTGTTGCGGCGGCCATGTTCGGAAAGGTGGATCTTACAGGAAAAAAGACTGTGTGCCTCCTCTCAGGAGGAAATATAGACGTTACGATCCTCTCAAGGGTCATCACCAGAGGACTCATAATGTCAGGAAGAAGCTGTCAGCTTAATATTGAGCTTGTGGATAAGCCGGGACAGCTCCTTGCGGTATCAAAGATAATCGCGGAGCACGGAGGAAATGTCACCGCAGTGCATCATGAGCACTCAAACGAGGGCTCCGATGTAAACGGCTGCTATCTGAGAGTATCTCTTGAGACCAGAAACTTTGAACACATCAATGCCATAAAGAAGGCGTTGACGGAGGCAGGACTTAAGATCTTGGAATAATGTATTTGAAAATGTAAAGCAGTATTTCATTTAAATCCTCAGAATAATTAAAAGCATTATGTTGTAAACTAATGAATGAATCCCGTATATCGGACATATATAGTCACAGTCCGGTATGCGGGATTTTTGTGTGCCATAATTGCAAAAGCAGGGCTTTGATATAAAGCCGTTTACAGGGAAGCTTGCGGAGCGCTTTAATATAGAATTTGAAAAGAAGGACAGAAGCGGGATATACGGCTATACCCGGAGAGCCTTTGCTTATAATTCAAATAAAATTGAGGGAAGCACTCTTACAGAAGAGCTTATAAAGCTATATCACAGGCATCTGAAATCAGGAGTATTTGAGGATATGGCAAACGGATATCCTGTAGGAGAGTATAAAAACAGGAAAAATATTGTCGAATGAAATGATCAAGGGATACTAAACGTATAAGTCATATAAAATAATAAAGAGCGGATTATTACTAACATGTAATTTAGGAGGCCCTTGAATGAAAAAAAGCGTAGTAATAACTTTTACGGCAGCTATATTTTTTGTTGCTGCCTTGGCAATAACCCTTCTCTTATTTAATGGAGAAAAACCTCCCGCAATGACAGATTCCGAATATGATATTTCAGGAGAAAAAGGGCAGAATGAGATTTCCGGCACTACAGGATCAGAATCCGAGGAGAGCGAAGTCAGAGTTAAGACCGGTGATGGCTACCATGAGCTTTACAACATCATATCAGCCACATACGGCTACATTGGGGACGGGTCATTTGCCGCAGACACAGGCCCGAGACTTCACAATCTGATAAACGCCGGCGACACAGATGAGCTGCCGCTAATAGCATGGGATGAAGATTTTTCCATTGATGTGCCTGAGGACCTTGATATCTTATCAATAGAGTGTATGACTGCAGACGGTAAAATCGTGCTTGGCCTCTATGAGGATGCTGTAAAAAGAGAAGGAGTGGAGCTCAAGGAAAGCGGGCTTAAAAATTATAAGGAATATTTCTCGGAACTCCCCCAAGGCGTATATTATGTTGCGGTGGAAGTTTATAGGCAGGGAAGATACATTGAGGCTGAAAATGAATACGAGTACTCATTAGAACAGTATGCGTTCAGTTTGGACTTTTCAGGGGACTAAAATATGATTACGATATTCAACCGCAAGGAATTAATAATAACAATGGAGATGAAGCGGCAGGCGGATGTGAGAGACACCCTTTCTCAAAACGGAATAGATTATATTGTAAAAATAACGAATCTTGAGAGAGCGGCTAAGCTTGGGAGTCCGAGAGCTCGCACCGGAAGTTATGGGGTTAATAGAGATTTTTGTTATGAATACAAGATTTTTGTGCATAGGGATGATTTTGAGAAAGCTAAATATTTAATTCAAAAACTAAATAATAATTAAATAGAATAGTGAAACTTATGTGTAACCATTATATCTTTGCCACAATGTCAAGTGATGAATTCAAAAAGGCAACATAAGGCAGTTCTGTATTTCTATCTTGCCATTGCAAATCACACCCTCGTTTTTTCGCCTTTGTTCCCGGCCCTGCTTCGTCGCTATCGTGGGTGGGAGACGTTTTGACAAATGCATACAATCCTCACGGCGTCACTTGGATGGAGAGTTCCGCCGCCGGTTGCCTTGAGCAGGAAACCGTTGAGTGGCTGTGCCGGCAGGCAGGCTACCCCAAAACCGCGGGCGGATTGTTTGTCTCAGGCGGTTCGATCGCCAACCTGACAGCACTGGCGGCTGCCCGCCATGCCATGCTGGCGGAAACCGAATACAGCAGTGGTGTGGTCTACCTTTCGGAGCAGGCGCATTTTTCTGTTATAAAAGCCCTGCGGATCATGGGGCTGACCGGGGAGCAGATCCACATGATTCCCTGTGACGATTCTCTGCGCATGGACGCTTTTCAGTTGGAACAGGCCATTCTTCAGGATGAAAAAGCAGGGAAAAAGCCTTTCATGGTGGTCGCCACAGCAGGAACGACCAATACGGGCTGCATAGATCCGCTGTCTCAAATCGCCGGTATTTGCAGCAGCCACGGTCTTTGGTTCCATGTGGATGGCGCTTATGGCGCTTTTGCTCTGGTATCTGAAAAATACCGCCACCTGCCGGAGGCTGTTGCACAGGCGGACAGCTTGGTATGGGATGCCCACAAATGGCTGTTCCAAACGTATGCCTGCAGTACGGTTCTGTTTCGTGACAGGAAATACTTGGCGGCATTTTACAGTTCTGACCCGGAATATCTCTGGGATGCCGCCGCAGAAAACGCAGAGATCAACTACCGGGAATGGGGAATTGAACTGACCCGCCCCGCACGCAGCCTGAAATTATGGCTCACCCTACAGACGTTGGGGACGGATCAGATCAGTGATATGGTGCCCCACGGCATCGATCTGACCCAACAGACGGAGTCCATGGTTCGGAACATGCCGGAATGGGAGATCGTAACGCCTGCGCAGCTGGCCATTGTGAATTTTCGCTATGCGCCACAGGGGATCTCTCCGGAGCAGCAGGACGAACTCAACACGGCGATTTCTCAACGCATGATGGAGGACGGCTTTGCCTGCGTACTGACCACCCGATTGAAGGGCCGAACCGTTCTGCGGATATGCTCGATCCATCTGGAGACAACGGAGGAAGATATCCGCTATACGATACAGCGCATGGACAAATATACCCGTATACTGAAAGAGGAACTTGTGCCAAACTTTTCCGTAACGATCAATGCTTGACAGGCCTCTGAAATCTCGCTATAATCAGGGCGTAAAATTTGAGTGGACTTTTCCGGATTCGGTCATCTTTTTGCCACACAGCTATCTTGTGATAGTTGTGTGGTTTTTTGTTGTCTGCATCCCGGAAAAGCCGGCAGAACGGAGGATGGTACTTGTATGGAAAACAATTTTTTGTCTCTTATCAAAACGCGCCGCAGCATAAGGGCCTATAAAGCGGAACCTGTACCTGCTGAGGCTCTGGACGCTGTATTGGAAGCAGGGACTTACGCGCCTACCGGCGGCGGACGTCAATCTCCAACCATTATTGCAATTACAGACCTCAAATACAGACAGGAGATCGCAAAGTTAAACGCAGAAGTGATGGGGAGCAGCACAGACCCCTACTATGGCGCGCCTGTCGTGGTTTTGGTTTTGGCAGATGGCGGTGCAAGTACCTTTGTGGAGGACGGAAGCTGTGTCCTTGAAAATATGATGCTGGCCGCCCATGCCCTTGGCCTTGGAACCGTATGGGTACATAGGGAACGTGAGATTTTTGACAGCGAAAAAGGAAAGGCTCTCCTGCGGGAGTGGAAGCTGCCGGAAACCTTGCGCGGCGTCGGGGCGATTGCATTGGGCTATCCGACTCGGGAAGCCGGTCAACCCGCAGCACGCAAACAAAACTATATTGTTCGGATTTAAGGCCCTACTGCATTCCGCTTTCCGATACGGAACTGCTTTGGTCACCGGCATGGCGATCCAATTATGCAGGCAGATGCTTTTCCTTGTTCCGGCCCTATGGTGTCCGGACAAAATGTTCCATCTGAACGGAATTTGGCTTGCCTTTCCCGTTGCGGAAGCTTTCACTTTGCTCGTTGCTCTTGTGATGATGGCATGGAATCGCCGCAAAAATATCTAATAACGTGTTTCAGTGAGGAAAAATGATGAACGACACTTTCATGAAAGAGAAACCGGTATTACCGCTGATTTTATCCATGTCATTGCCTATGGTGTTATCCATGCTGGTTAATTCTCTCTACAACATTGTAGACAGTTTTTTTGTCGCACAGATCAGCGAGGAGGCTATGACGGCATTATCGTTGGTTTACCCGGTTCAAAATTTTATCAATGCTGCCGGAATTGGATTTGGCGTTGGGATCAATGCAGTGATCGCCTTCTATCTGGGCGCGGGGGATCATGAAAAAACGGATCAGGCCGCCACGCAGGGACTTGTGCTTGCCGTGATTCATGGCGTTGTTATGACAGTCTGCTGTATCGCCATCATGCCGGTTTTCCTGCGGATGTTCACTTCATCCGAAGCGGTCATTGAACTTGGCGTCCGCTATTCTATCGTTGCGTTCGCCTTTACGCTCATTGTTACCGTCAGCATGGCGTTTGAGAAACTGTTCCAGGCAGTAGGAAACATGAAGACAACCATGATCAGCCTGATGTGTGGGTGCATCACAAACATCGTCTTAGACCCCGTTCTGATTTTTGGCTATGGCCCATTCCCGGAAATGGGGATCGAAGGCGCTGCACTGGCAACCGGCATCGGGCAGACTCTGACGCTTGCGATTTACCTTGTAGTTTATCTTGTGCGGCCGATTCGCGTGCATATCCGCAGGCAGTACATTCTGCCCGGCAAAAAAATGGTAATAAAGCTGTATTCCATCGGCATCCCGGCAATCCTGAATCTTGCGCTTCCGTCTCTTTTGATTTCGGCGCTCAATGCTATTTTGGCGGCATATTCCGAAGTGTATATTCTGGTTTTAGGAATCTATTACAAATTGCAGACATTCATCTATCTTCCGGCGAATGGAATTGTTCAGGGAATGCGCCCTCTGATTGGCTATAACTACGGTGCGGGCGAGAGCAAAAGGGTCAGCCGGATTTATCAGATCGTCTTGTGCATGAGTGGTATCATTATGGTGATTGGAACCGTGATATGTCTGCTGATCCCCGGTCGGCTTATGGGGCTGTTTACCCACACGGAAGCAACGATCCGGGCCGGGAAAACCGCCCTGCGCATAATCGGGGCCGGGTTTATTGTATCGGCGGTTTCTGTTACTTCTTCCGGCGCATTGGAGGGACTGGGGAAAGGAACTCCATCCTTACTGATTTCACTTTGCCGATATGTGGTGGTCATTCTTCCGGCTGCGTTTTTACTCAGCAGGCTATTCGGTGCGGTTGGAGTCTGGAATGCGTTTTGGGTCACAGAGGTGATTACCGCAGTCATTTCCCTTGTCATTTACCGCAAGGCGATCGCAAAACCTGTGACGGCGCCCCGAAAACCATGATTACCGTCCTTACTCCCCTGCACCTGATAAATTCCCGCTTCTCTAAGATGAACAGCTATTGTATAATGGAGACGGCGAGAAATGAGAGGAGGTACTACGATGGAAATCAAAAAAATTCATCAGGAATTTTCAGTATGTCAGGTAGAAGATTATTCCTTTGTAAATTTAGATTCCGAGTACAGCTTTATCGGAAAAACGGACGAGGAGCGATCTCTTGTTTGCCTCACAAGCGAAGTCCCGCCAAATGTAATTCAGCGTGATGATGGCTGGAAAGCGCTTCGGATCCAAGGCATTTTGGATTTTTCGTTGATTGGGATACTGTCTGAAATCGCAGCGATCTTAGCAGATCATAACATTCCGATTTTTGCAGTATCTACTTATAATACAGACTATATTCTGGTTAAAAAGGAGAATTACGAAAAAGCGATACAAGCGCTTGAAGCCGCGGGATACAAAATGATAGAGTGACCGCTTACCGCTTATCGGGAAGTGGCATAGCGCGGCGAATCGAAATTTTCAGGAAGGATAAATATACCACAATGAAAGACATAGAAAACAGTTGTAAAATCGCATTGGTACAAGCAGAACCGGTAATGTTTGATAAGAGCGCATCTCTGAAAAAGGCACTTCAATGGATCAACGAGGCTGCCACACAAAAACCGGATATCATCGTCTTTCCGGAACTCTTTATTCCAGGATACCCTGTCGGGATGAATTTCGGCTTTTGCATCGGGAAACGAAGCGAGGATGGGCGGAAGGACTGGAAACGCTATTACGATGCTTCTGTTGTTGCCGGAGAGACGGAGTTTCAGCAGCTTGCAAAGGCGGCTCAGGAAACGGGAGCATATATCAGCCTGGGTTTTTCCGAGCGGGATGCCGTGAATGGAACGCTTTACAACAGCAATGTCATCTTTGAGCCGGCCGGATCGTACAAGGTACACAGAAAATTAAAGCCGACAGGCTCCGAACGTGTTGTGTGGGGGGATGCTGATAAGGGGTACTTCCCTGTTACAACGACGCCGTGGGGGCCGATCGGAAGTCTGATTTGTTGGGAAAGTTATATGCCGCTTGCCCGTGTGGCTCTTTATCAAAAAGGCATCACGATCTACATTTCTCCCAATACCAATGACAATCCGGAGTGGCAGGCTACCATCCGGCACATTGCCATCGAAGGCAAATGCTACTTTGTAAATGCCGACATGATCATCAGGCGCAGCTCATATCCTTCAGACCTGCATGAAATTGATACGATCTCACGCTTGCCTGAATTTGTCTGCCGGGGAGGAAGCTGTATTATTGACCCGTATGGGCATTATCTGACAGAGCCGGTCTGGGATAAAGAAACCATCATCTATGCAGAGCTCGACATGGGTTTGACTGCCGCCTGCAAAATGGAGCATGACGTGGTCGGACATTATGCGCGTCCGGATATACTTGAGCTGAAGATCAACGATAAATAGTGCGATGCTCAAAAATAAAGCGAACATAAAAGTAGAGCTGCTGCTTCGGCAGATTATTTATCTGCTTTTGCAACAGCTCCTTTATTTCAATCGGCAATTCTCAATTAATCAATTTTTTATCATTTAGTCCCCTGAAAACGGAACCACATCCTTTACCGAATCAGCTGCGGATATCTCTGTCTCATTATTATCAATATCGATGAGGTGATATCTGTCATTTCCCATGCCGAGTTCCTTCATATATGTAAGCTGTCTCAGGCCGTGACGGGATTCCATGCGCTCAACCAGAGCATGTCTGTCGGACTCCTTCATTGCGTAAACAAGGTCTACGCAGGCCTGATCAATGGCGAGTATATCAAAGGATGCCAGGATCCCCACGTTCGGAGTCACAACAGGCTCCGCATCAACACCCTCGCAATCACAGGATACAGACATATTTCTCATTACATTTACATAGCTTATATGATCCTTGAAATGGTCAGCCACAGCCTTTGCGGATTCTGTCATTCTCTCCATAAATTCTTCGTTTGATATGTCCCACATATCGGAAGAGCCGGGAGTGGTGTGAATCATGGCCTTTCCTATGCGCCCGTCAGCGCAGCCTATTCCTATATTTTTGCAGGAGCCTCCGAAGCCTCCCTTGGAATGTCCCTTGAAATGCGTAAGGACAAAAAGCGAGTCGTAGTTTAATATATTTTTTCCCATGTGCATTTCCGTAAACCACTTGCCTCCATGAACGGGAAGAGCTGCAGTCCCTGTGGCATCCATTATATCAACAGGGCAGAAGGTCCATCCGTTTATCTTTAAAGTCTCAAGATGCTTTTCGGTCGTATAGCGGTCACCGTCGTAGTAGGTATTTGTTTCGACTATCGATGCGCCGGGAAGTTCATTTTTGACAAGGCCCTCGACCCAGGGACGGGGTATTATATTGGGACCGTGAGGCTCTCCGGTATGAAGCTTTATGCCCGCCTTCCCTGTGATCGGCTTTTGGACATATTTAAAGATCTTTCTGAGACCTTTTTCAGAGAGATCTCTCGTAAACCACACTATTGATTCGTCACCTTTACGCTCATTGTAGGGGATATATACGTTGCCGCCGGCTCCGGGTACGGGTTTCTGATTTGACATGATTTGAACCTCCTTTACCTTCACATATAGCTTATTTATTTTGTTGTACGTCTATAAATACATTATAAATCTTCGGGGAATATTATCAAGAGCATAAAAGGCCATAAGCATGTCGGACAAATACATAGTTTTATCCAAGGCAGCTTCATTCGATTCGGAAAACAAAAAAGAGACCCTGTATACAGGATCTCAAAAATAAAAAAGCTACTGACGGGAATCGGACCCGTGACCTCCGCACTACCAATGCGACGCACTACCGACTGTGCTACAGTAGCTTACAATTAAAGCCTAATTAATATAACATAAGGAAAAAAACTTGTCAACTTTGATTTGCCATTGTTTTACAATTTTGCTATACTCAAAGTCAAAAGAGAGATTTTGGAACCGCGGTAACAGCGGGAATTATATGCAGAAGGAGCAAAACATATTATTATGCACAGCAGTGAGACCATTATAGAAGGAAGAAATGCCGTATTGGAGGCTCTCCGTTCCGGCAAATCTGTGGATAAGGTATTTGTGCTTGCGGGATCCCATGACGGACCTCTTGCAGCCATTGTGAAGGAGGCCAAAAAGCACAGAGAGACCAGAGTGGATTTTGTGAAAAAGGAGAGGCTTGACGAGCTTTCTGAGACAGGAAAGCATCAGGGAGTTATAGCGTACTCTGCGGCTTACGATTACAGCGAGGTATCAGATATACTTGCGGCGGCAAGGGAGAAGAATGAGGACCCCTTTATATTCATACTTGACGGAATAGAGGACCCTCATAATCTCGGAGCCATTATAAGGACAGCAAATCTCTGCGGTGCCCATGGTGTTATAATAAGGATGAACAGGGCCGTAGGTCTTACGGCTACAGTTGCAAAGGCTTCGGCGGGGGCCCTCAATTATACGCCTGTGGCTAAGGTCACAAATATTTCGGAGACCATAGAAAGCCTTAAGAAGGAGGGACTTTGGTTTGTCTGCGCGGACATGGGCGGAGAGCTTATGTACAGGCTTAACCTAAAGGGTCCCATAGGACTTGTTATAGGAAACGAGGGCTCAGGCGTATCAAGGCTCGTGAGAGAAAAATGCGATATGACTGCAGCTATCCCCATGAAGGGAGACATAGATTCCTTAAACGCTTCGGTGGCGGCGGGAGTCCTTGCCTATGAGATAGTAAGGCAGCGTATGAATTAAAAGAGGCAGAAGGCCGAATATAACAGACAAATATAAACAAACATATAAAGGAGGCATTTTATGGCTGAGATCAATGATTTATCACATTCAAGCGGAATACCCACACCCCATATAAGCTGCGGGGACAAGTCAGAGATAGCGGAGACCGTACTCCTTCCCGGAGACCCCCTGAGGGCGAAATTTATAGCTGATACCTTCTTCGAGAATGTAAAGCAGTTTAACTCCACGAGAAACATGCTGGGCTTTACAGGAGAATACAAGGGCAAGAGAGTTTCCGTAATGGGAACAGGAATGGGCTGCCCCTCCATAGGTATTTATTCATATGAGCTCATGAATTTCTACGGAGTAAAGAACCTTATAAGAGTTGGAACGGCAGGAGCCTTAAGCCCCAAGCTTAAGGTAAGAGACATAGTATTCGGAATGGGAGCCTGCACCACCTCAAGCTATGTAAGGCTCTTCGGCCTTCCCGGAGATTTCGCTCCTATCTGCTCCTATGATCTTTTATCCAAGGGAGTAAAGGCTGCCGAGGAGAAGGGCTTCAGATACCATGTGGGAAATGTTTTGAGCTCCGATATGTTCTACAGCTATGACCTCCCTTCGGCAAATACGTGGACCGAGATGGGCGTACTCGCTGTAGAGATGGAGGCTGCCGCTCTCTACTCAAATGCGGCAAAGGCGGGAGCAAATGCTCTGGCTATACTCACCATTTCAGATACGAACGACGAGGTGACCACAGCAGAAGAAAGGCAGCAGAGCTTTACGAACATGATGGAGGTGGCTCTCGAGATAGCCTAAGGTTTAAATATCCTTTGGGCTATGCGTTACGAGTTACGAAGAGGAATTCTCAAGGATAATATGATTTAAGCGAACGCTTTTATAAGGACGGCATTGGGTTAAAGCCCCTGCCGTCCTTATGTATTTACCGATGATTTCATAAAATATTCCGGAAATACATGAAAAATCGACACAAATGGGGAGTAAGACTGATAAATTCCTTTGCGTATATAAGATACTATGATATAATTAATACCAAATTTGTCTTATTTTTTAAGGATTATAAGGAGCTTTGCTATGGCAGAAGAGAAAAAGATAAACGAAGTTGTTACAGAAGAAAATTCAGAGACAGTGTCAAAGAATTTTATTGAGCAGGAGATAGACAAGGATCTTGCGGAGGGGGTATATGACCACGTTCATACCAGATTCCCGCCGGAGCCCAACGGATATCTTCATATAGGACATGCAAAATCAATACTTTTAAATTACGGACTTGCGGAGGAATACGGCGGAAAATTCAATCTCCGTTTTGATGACACCAATCCCACAAAGGAAAAGACAGAGTTTGTAAATTCTATTATCGAGGATGTAAAGTGGCTTGGCGCGGATTTTGAGGACAGGCTGTTTTTCGCATCGGATTATTTTGAGAAGATGTACGAGTGCGCTGTCCTTCTCATAAAGAAGGGCAAGGCCTATGTTTCAGATCTCTCCGCGGATGAGATAAGGGAGTACAGAGGCGACTTCAACACTCCCGGCAAGGAGGACCCCTCAAGAGAGAGAAGCATTGAGGAGAACCTTGATCTTTTTGAAAGGATGAGAAACGGTGAATTTGCGGACGGAGAGAAGGTCTTAAGGGCAAAGATAGACATGGCCGCGGGAAACATAAATATGCGTGACCCCGTCATATACAGGATAGCAAGGCTCACACACCATAATACAGGTGACAAGTGGTGTATCTATCCTATGTATGATTTCGCTCATCCTCTGGAGGACGCCATAGAGGGTATAACCCACAGCTGTTGCACTCTTGAGTTTGAGGACCACAGACCTCTTTACGACTGGTTTGTGAAGGAATGTGAGTTTGAGAATCCTCCCAGACAGATTGAGTTTGCAAAGCTCTATCTCACAAATGTTGTTACAGGAAAGAGATACATAAAGAAGCTTGTGGAGGATGGTATAGTTGACGGCTGGGACGACCCCAGGCTCGTCACTATAGCAGCCTTAAGGAGAAGGGGATACACCCCGGAATCCATAAAGAAATTCGTAAAGCTTGCCGGAGTGTCAAAGGCGAACTCGTCCTGTGAGCTTGACATGCTTGAGTACTGCATAAGAGACGATCTTAAGCTTAAAAAGCCGAGAATGATGGCGGTGCTTGACCCCATCAAGCTTGTCATAGATAACTGGGAGGCGGGAAGAGAGGAGATGCTTGATATCCCCAACAACCTTGAGGTTCCTGAGATGGGCACAAGGAAGGTAACCTTCGGAAGAGAGCTTTATATAGAGCGTGACGACTTTATGGAGATACCTCCCCACAAATACTTCAGGCTTTTCCCCGGAAACGAGGTAAGGCTTATGGGAGCATATTTTGTAAAGTGCACCGGCTTTGACAAGGACGAGGACGGAAATATCACCTGTGTGCATGTTACTTATGATCCTCTTACAAAGTCGGGAGCGGGAGATCCCGGAAGGAAGGTCAAGGGAACCATCCACTGGGTATACGCGAAGGATGCATACAAGGCTACAGTGAGACTTTATGAGAACCTTGTGGACGAGGAAAAGGGAAAGCTCAACGATGACGGAAGCCTTAACTTAAATCCCAACTCTCTTACAGTTCTCACCGGCTGCATGCTTGAGCCCGCCTTAAAGGAGGCAAAGCCCTATGACAGCTTCCAGTTTGTGAGAAACGGATACTTTAATGTGGACTGCAGGGACAGCAAGGAGGGAGAGCCTGTATTCAACAGGATCGTCGGACTCAAGTCCTCCTTCAAGCTTCCCAAATAAGAAGCAGAGAATTTTATATAAATATGGAGTTTGGAAATGCCTGATACAATTAACAAGGTCGTAAATATAGAAGAGGAGCACAGAAAAGCGGGGATAGGAACAGACATAAGCGCTCACGGGTCGAATGAAAACTATGTTCCAATAGCTGAGCGCGAGATAGAGCAGCCTCCTTCATTTACACCTCCCGAGGATCTGTATAACGACCTGATAGCCACAATAAAAAAATATCATCCCTCTACCGACTTAAGCATGATAAAGAAGGCCTATGAGGTGGCGAGGGACAGACATAAGGACCAAAAGAGACGCTCGGGTGAACCCTACATAATTCACCCCCTTTGCGTTGCCATAATACTTGCGGACCTTGAGATGGATAAGGAAACCATAGAGGGAGCCCTTCTCCATGATGTTGTGGAGGACACAGGCATGACCTTAAGCGAGGTCGAAGCTGAATTCGGCCCTGAGGTGGCGCTTCTTGTGGACGGCGTAACAAAGCTCACCAACATAAACTGGGGAGACAAGGACAAGATAGAGATCCAGGCTGAGAACCTGAGGAAAATGTTCATAGCCATGGCTAAGGACATAAGAGTCATACTCATAAAGCTTGCCGACAGACTCCACAACTTAAGGACACTTCAATATCAGTCAAAGGAAAAGCAGATAGAAAAGGCCAGAGAGACCCTTGACATATATGCGCCTATTGCGGACAGGCTCGGTATCAGCAAGATAAAGATAGAGCTTGATGATCTGTCCTTAAAGTATTTAAAGCCCGAGGTATACTATGACCTTGCGGAAAAGATAGAGCTTAAAAAGGATGAGAGGGAGGCCTTCATTGCAAAGATAGTTTCGGATGTATCCTCTCACATGAAGGAGGCGGGAATAAAGGCTCAGGTAATGGGCAGAGTGAAGCACTTCTTCAGCATTTACAAAAAGATGGTCAACCAAAACAAGACCCTTGACCAGATATACGATCTCTTTGCGGTGCGTATACTTGTTGATAATGTTAAGGATTGTTATGCGGCCCTCGGAGTGATCCATGAGCTTTATAAACCCATCCCCGGAAGGTTTAAGGATTATATAGCCATGCCGAAGCCCAACATGTACCAGTCTCTGCACACCACACTTATAGGCAATGACGGTACGCCCTTTGAGGTTCAGATAAGGACCTACGAGATGCACCGCACAGCCGAGTATGGTATCGCCGCCCACTGGAAATATAAGGAGGTGGGCTCGGGAGTATCCGCAAACTCTGCCGAGGATGCAAAGATGAACTGGCTGTCTCAGGTCCTTGAGTGGCAGAGGGACGCCTCCGATTCAAAGGAATTCTTGAACCTTGTAAAGTCGGACTTTGACTTGTTTACAGACGAGGTTTACTGCTTTACTCCCACAGGCGAGGTAAAGCATCTGCCGGGAGGCTCAACACCTATAGACTTTGCCTATAACATCCACTCCGCTGTAGGAAACAAGATGGTAGGGGCAAAGGTAAACGACAAGCTGGTTCCCATAGATTACAAGCTCCAAAACGGAGACAGAGTTTCCATAATAACATCTCAGAACTCAAAGGGGCCTTCGAGAGATTGGCTCAAGCTCGTAAAATCCACTCAGGCAAGAAACAAGATAAACCAGTGGTTCAAGTCTGAGATGAAGGAGGAAAATATCATCAGAGGCCGAGAGATGATAGAAAAGTATTGCAAGTCTCACGGTCTCCAGTACAGCGAGCTGACAAAGCCCGACTATATGAGCGGCGTCCTCAAGCGCTATGCTTTCAGGGACTGGGATTCCGTGCTGGCGGCCATAGGCCACGGCAGTATCAAGGAAAGCCAGATAGTAGGAAAGCTCGTTGATATAGAGCGCAGGAAGCATAAGGAAAAGATAACTGATGAAGAGGTATTAAAGTCAACCCTTGAGATAGGTGAGAACCAGAACTCTGTCATTAAGAAGGACAAGAGCGGCGGTATTGTCGTAAAGGGTATACACGATGTTGCCGTGCGATATGCTCACTGCTGTAACCCGGTTCCCGGAGACGAGATCGTGGGCTTTGTCACCAGAGGAAGAGGAATTACGATACACAGGACAGACTGTGTAAACATGATAAATCTTCCCGAGGAGGAGCGCTCGAGGCTCATAGAGGCCGAGTGGCAGCTTCCCGAGGGAGAGAGCGGCACCGAGAAGTACTCCACAGAGATAAGGATATTCTGCCACAACAGGGTAGGAATGATAGTGGATGTGTCAAGGATATTTACCGAGAAGAATATAGATATTACATCCATAAACTCCAAGGTGGCAAAGAACGGAACTATAACCATAAATCTGTCCTTTGACATAAGGGGCAAGGAGGAACTTGCTCAGATAGCTGAAAAAATAAGAACTGTTTCGGGTGTAATAGATATAACAAGAACAGCGGGATAATAAGTCCGATATGTCCTGAAGAATATAAACTTTAATTTAAAATCGGTTAATTTCATTTCAATCATAGATTCATAAGAGGTAGTGATATGGCATTAAAGGTAAATCCCTTTGTATTGGGGATGCTCAGAGAAAACGGCTATATAGTATATGATGATGCAGAGGAGCCTGTATCCGGAATGAGACAGGCTGTTGTGATAGACCCCGGAGCTCAGGCGGACAAGCTTATTGAGGCCTGCCGGAACGAACTCCATGTAAAGCCTGTGGCAATACTCCTTACCCACGGACATTTCGATCATGTAATGGCTGTAGATGAGCTCAGGAAGGAGTACGGAATAGACGCATATATACTTGACAAGGAAATAGAGGTCGTGTCGGATCCCGTGAAGAATCTTTCGGAGCGCTTTGAGAGCAAGTTTATTTTAGACGGACTTAAGACTGTTTCCGACGGAGAAGTGCTCTCTCTCATAGGCCATGACTTCAAGGTCATCGCCACTCCCGGACATACTATAGGAGGATGCTGCTATTATGTTGAGGATTCCAAGATACTTTTTTCAGGGGATACTCTTTTCTGTGAGTCCTACGGAAAGTATTCCTTCCCCACAGGAAGCTTGAGGCAGATAGTGGATTCGGTAGCTGTAAAGCTTATGGCCCTTCCTGATGATGTTACGGTCTTCCCCGGACATGAGCAGCCTACCACCATAGGACATGAGCGTATCTACAACATATGTAATGTCATCTACAAAAAGAATAAAGAGAGAGAAGAGGGTAAAATCTGATTTATGATCGCGCTTATATTAAATGACGGTATAGAAAAATATGAGCAGGATATAAGAGAGCTCGCTATGGCATTTTGTCCGGGCGAGCCTTTTATATATGAAAAAAATCCGGAGGCGTGGCTTACCATAGAGTCCGGAAGTGAGCCCGGGGGGAGTTTTTTTGTGTCGGCTTCGGAAAATACAGAAAAAACGAGAATAGACAGGGAGAGCTTTTTGCTTACAGACTCAAGACGTGAGAATAAATCCATAATAAAGACGGCCCTCTATAAGATACTTAACAGGCTCTCCGGAAAGGAGCTTCCATGGGGGACTCTTACGGGCATAAGGCCTGTAAAGCTCCCTGAATCAAAGCTTGAGAAGGGTATGAGGGATAAAGACATAAGGCGGGATATGAAAGAGGAGTATCTCATATCCGATGAAAAACTTGATCTTATAATGGACATAGCTCACCTTGAACACAGAGAGCTCTCGGCAATACCCTACAGATCCGGATGGAGCCTCTATGTGGGAATAGCCTTTTGCCCCACCACCTGCCTTTACTGCTCCTTCACCTCCTATCCTATAGAAAAGTGGAAGGAAAGACTTTATGAATATCTTGAATGCATAAGAAAGGAGCTGCGTCTCCTTAAGGAGGCCTGCAATACAGAGGGCAGCATACTTTACAGAAGACCGCTGCAGACTGTCTATGTAGGGGGAGGAACCCCCACGGCTCTTCCTGCCGAGCATTTGAGGAAGCTCCTTGAGATAATAAAGAGCGAGGCGGATATGAGCTCTGTGTGCGAGTTTACCGTAGAGGCGGGGCGCCCCGACAGCATTACAGCGGAAAAGCTCAATATATTGAAGGAATTCGGTGTGGACAGGATAAGCATAAACCCTCAGACCATGAATCAAAAGACCCTTGATCTTATAGGAAGACGACATACTGTGGAGGACTTCAGAAAGGCTTATGCCATGGCAAGAGAGAAAGGCTTTGACAATATAAATATGGATATAATCATGGGACTTCCCGGGGAAAGCATAAAGGATGTGGAGTATACTCTTTCCGAGATAGAAAGCATGGATCCCGACAGCCTTACAGTCCATGCCCTCGCCATAAAGAGAGCCGCAAGGCTTAATACCGAGAAGGAGACATGGGCTACGGTGGAGCGCGCGGACGTAAGAGAGGCTTCCGTAATGACAGCAATGGGAGCTGAGTCCGCAAAGCGCCTTAATATGAAGCCCTATTATCTCTACAGGCAAAAAAATATGGCGGGAAATCAGGAAAATGTGGGATATGCAAAGGAGGGAAAGGTAAACCTCTACAACATACTTATGATGGAGGAGCTTCATACCGTCATCGGCTGCGGAGCGGGAAGCTCATCAAAGGCCGTGATAATGAATAAGGCTCCCGAGCTTTACGACGGAAACGAGAACAGGGTGGAGAGATTTGAGAACATAAAGAATGTGGCCGAGTATCTGCCGAGGATAGACGAGCTCATTGAAAAGAAAAGAAAATTTCTCATGATAAACAGGCAGAATGGTAATAATTAAAAGTTAAAAATCGGAAAATATTCAACCGATCGAATTGGAATGTCTTTTATAGAAATACAAATATTTACTGTGTAAAAACAAAAATCTGTTGCACTAATGTGATAAGGTGGTATAATGGTTAAAAATTTATCCAATAGGAGGAAAGCTTATGAACAGAGTTTATAATTTCAGCGCGGGCCCCGCATGTCTTCCCTTGGAGGTGCTTATGGAGGCATCATCCGAGATGTGTGATTATCGCGGCTCGGGAATGTCGGTGATGGAGATGAGTCATCGATCCTCCTTATTTCAGGATATCATAGACGAGGCTGAGGCAGACCTTGGAAAGCTTCTTTCCATACCCGAAAATTACAAGGTACTCTTTCTTCAGGGAGGAGCTTCTCAGCAGTTTGCGGCGGTGCCCATGAATCTTATGAAGAACAAAGTGGCTGACTATATAGTTACGGGACAGTGGGCAAAAAAGGCGGCAAAGGAAGCGGAAAAATACGGCAGAGTAAACGTGGTCGCTTCATCTGCGGACAAGACCTTCAGCTATATACCTGACTGCTCGGATCTCGATATAGACAAGGATTCCGATTACGTGTATATCTGTGAAAACAATACTATTTACGGAACAAAGTTTAAAAAGCTTCCGAATACAAAGGGAAAGGACCTTGTGGCGGATGTTTCAAGCTGCTTTTTGTCTGAGCCTGTGAATGTATCGGATTACGGATTGATGTTTGCGGGAGCACAGAAAAATGTCGGCCCCGCAGGCGTTGTCATAGCTGTAATAAGGGAAGATCTCATAAGGGACGATATACCTGATTATGTTCCCACCATGCTCAAGTATAAGACTCAGGCGGATGCGGGTTCTATGTATAACACGCCTCCCTGCTACGGCATATATATCTGCGGAAAGGTGTTCAAACATCTCCTGAAGGAGGGCGGATTGTCCGCCATGAAGGAGAAGAATGAGAGAAAGGCAAAGCTCCTCTATGATTATCTTGACGAAAGCGATATGTTCTCAAATCCCGTAGCAAAGGACAGCCGCTCTATGATGAATGTCACCTTCGTAACAGGAAATGAAGACCTTGATAAGGAGTTTGTAAAGGCCGCAGCCGGAAGGGGACTTGTAAACCTCAAGGGACACAGGACGGTAGGCGGAATGAGAGCATCCATATATAATGCCATGCCTTATGAGGGGGTAGAAGCCCTGATCTCATTTATGAAAGAATTTGAGAAGGAGCACAGATAATAATGAAAAAGATACTTTGCTTAAACAAGATAAGCCCGAAGGGCACCGACAGACTGGGAGAGGGTTATGAGCTGACCGAGGATATAAATGAGGCCTGCGGAATACTTGTGCGTTCCGCGGATATGAAGGAGATGGAGCTTCCTGATTCCGTCCTTGCCATAGCAAGAGCGGGAGCGGGGGTAAATAACATTCCCCTTTCACGCTGTGCAAAGGAAGGAATAGTTGTGTTCAATACCCCCGGAGCAAATGCAAACGGAGTAAAGGAGCTGTTTTTCGCGGGAATACTCCTTGCAGCAAGAGATATAATAGGCGGAATAAACTGGGTCAAAAGTGATGCCGAGGACCCTGATATTAAAAAGACAGCGGAAAAGCAGAAAAAAGCCTTTGCAGGGACCGAGATAAAGGGAAAAAAGCTCGGAGTTATAGGTCTTGGAGCAATAGGCTCGGAGATCGCAAACACAGCATGCGCCCTCGGAATGGAGGTAATGGGTTATGATCCTTACATATCCGTAAATGCAGCATGGAATCTGTCGAGAGATGTAAAGCATATCATGGATCCCGCCGGCATATATTCTGAGTGCGATTACATAACCGTACATGTACCTGCCACAGATGAAACAAAGGGTATGATAGGAAAAAAAGAGATAGAGTCAATGAAGCAGGGTGCTGTGCTTCTCAATTTCTCAAGGGATTCCCTTGTGGACGAGGAGGCTGTAGCTGAGGCCCTTGAGGCGGGAAAGCTCAGACATTATGTAACCGACTTCCCCAATCCTCTTACAGTACATATGAAAAATGCCATAGTACTTCCTCACCTTGGCGCTTCCACCGAGGAATCCGAGGATAACTGCGCTGTAATGGCTGCAGAAGAGATGAAGGATTATCTTGAGAACGGAAATATAAAGAATTCGGTAAATTATCCCAACTGTAACATGGGAGTATGTCATACAGAGGCGAGAATAGCTGTACTCCACAGAAATATACCGAATATGCTCGGACAGATAACAGCCGCACTTGCGGGACAGGGGGCAAATATTGCAGACCTTACAAATAAGGTAAGAGACGAGTTTGCCTATGCGCTTATAGATATGAACAGCCTTCCGAAGAAAGAGACCATATCCGCAATAGAGGCTATAGAAGGCGTGTGCAAGGTAAGGCTGATAAAGGGTGATGAGGCCTGATAAAGCGACGAAAGGGATTAAAAAGGACTTAGGAGAAAAATAAATGGTTCATATAAAAAGCTTCAAGGCCTTAAGGCCTGTCGAAAAATATGTAAGAGACGTGGCGGCTCTGCCCTATGACGTGTATGACGAGGATGAGGCAAGGCGCGAGGCGGCTTCTCATCCCAGGAGTTTTCTCAGAATAGACAGGCCGGAGACGGCATTTCCCGAAGGCTGCGATATGTACGCAAAGGAGGTCTACGATAAGGCCGCAGAGCTCCTTTCGGAGGATATAAAAAAAGGGATCTATATAAGGGAGGAAGAGCCCTGTCTCTATCTCTATGCTCTCACAATGAACGGCAGGACGCAGACAGGACTTGCGGCCTGCGTCAGTGTGGATGATTACCTCAACGGAAATGTAAAGAAGCATGAAAACACAGTCAGAGAAAAGGAGGAGGACAGAGTAAGACATATCACTGCTCTCAATGCCCAGACAGGTCCTATCTTTCTCACTTACAGGAAAAATGACAGGCTCAAGGATATATTTTCAAATGAGCGGAAAAAAAAGCCCCTTTACAGCTTTATATCAGAGGACGGTATAGAGTATGAGCTTTGGCGTATATCTGATGCGGAGACTATAGGCGAGATCACAGGCATATTTTCAGAAGAGATAAGCTCTGCATATATAGCGGACGGACATCACAGGGCCGCCTCAGCCGTGAGGGCCTCTCTTAAAAGGCGCGAGGCTGAAGGTCCTACCGGAGAGACGGATACTTCTGCTGAATACAATTATTTCCTTTCCGTGCTTTTTCCGGATGATGAGTTAAAGATACTTGACTATAACAGAGTGGTAAGGGACAAAGGCGGACTTTCAGATAAAGAGATACTTGCGGGGCTCTCAGAAAGCTTTGAAATATCCGAAAGCTGCCCTGAGTTGTGGAGACCTGAGAAAAAGGGAGATATAGGGATGTATCTTTCCGACTCGGGAAAATATTACAGGCTGAGCATAAAAGGCTGCGAATATGAGAAACGCTCTGCGGATCCTGTCGCACGACTGGATGCCTCTCTTCTTCAGGAGCTTGTACTTTCAAGAATATTTACAATAAATGATCCGAGGACCGACAAGAGAGTGGAATTTGTCGGGGGAATAAAGGGAGATAAAATTTTGAAGGAGAAGGCGGATCTTTATGGAGGAGTTGCCTTCCTTATGTATCCCACCTCGATATCGGAGCTTATGGATGTGGCTGATGCGGGACTTTTGATGCCCCCCAAGTCGACCTGGTTTGAACCGAAGCTTCGGAGCGGGCTCCTTATACACGAGTTTTAAATGTAAAATTTAATATCAAATAAAATGTAAAATGTCGGAATATGACGAAAAAAAACCTTTCAGAAAGACCGAGAAAGGCCTCAAAAGCGTTATATTTCGGCATTTTTAATGTTAAATTTAACATTTTACACAGATTTAACATAAGCCTGATTACAGATTTAACATTTCCTGAATATACTGTAACTGTCTTCAGGGAAAGCCTGAGAACCAATGAGAAAATCGAATACAATATTTTATTTAAGAGGAGAAAAATTATGAGAAAGTTTGTTATGCCCTTAATGGCAGGATTGTTTGCGTTAAGCCTTACAGCTTGCGGAAGCAGCACAGAGGAGACAACAACAGCGGCTGCTGCCGATACTACAGCGGCACAGACAGAGGCGGATTCAGCGGCGGACACCGAGGCTGAGACAGAGACTGAGGAGGCTTCAGCAGACATAAGCGGAACCATAAGCATGGTAGGCTCCACATCAATGGAGAAGTTCGCTAATGCTCTTTGCGAGTCATTCATGGCTAAGTATCCTAACGTTACAGCTACAGCAGAGTTCGTAGGATCGGGAGCAGGTATCGAGGCTGTTACAAACGGATCTGCTGATATCGGAAATGCTTCGAGAGCTCTTACAGATGAGGAGAAGGCTAACGGAATTTCAGAGAACATAGTTGCTATAGACGGAATCGCAGTAGTAGTTGATCCCGCAAACACAGTAGAGAACCTTACAAAGCAGCAGCTTACAGACATCTACGCAGGAACAGTTACAAACTGGAGTGATGTAGGTGGTGAGGATGCTCCTATAGTAGTAGTAGGACGTGAGGCAGGATCAGGAACAAGATCAGCATTTGAGGAGCTTCTCGGGCTTGAGGATGCATGCGTTTACAGCAACGAGCTTGACAGCACAGGAGCTGTTATGGCAAGGGTTGCTTCAACTCCCGGAGCTATCGGATACGTATCACTTGATGTCCTTGATGACAGTGTAAAGGCTCTCAATCTTGACGATGTAGCTCCTACAGAGGAGAACATAAAGGCTGGAGATTACTTCCTCAGCAGACCTTTCGTAATGGCTACAAAGGGAACCATAGATGAGCAGAATGATGTTGTAAAGGCACTTTTTGACTACATCAGCTCACCCGAGGGACAGGAGATCGTTAAGTCAGTAGGACTTATAACCGTAGAATAATTCCAAAGAGAGGAGACAAACTGCATGGTTGGAAAGGTTGAATCAATTCTTTCGCATCATGGCAGCAAGTCAACGGTTGAAAAAACCGCACAGGTGATTTTCACCGTGTGCGGCTTTTTCGCTGTATTGGCGGTTGCTTCAATTACTCTTTATATGATCGTGAGCGGAACCCCCGCCATATTCAAGGTGGGACTTCCCGAGATACTTTTCGGAAGCGTTTGGCAGCCTGCCGCTGATGACCCGAGCTTCGGTATACTGTATATAATACTCACGTCAATAGTAGGTACCTTCCTTGCAATACTTATAGGAGTACCCATAGGAGTTATGACCGCTATCTTCCTTGCCGAGGTGGCACCGAAGAGACTCGCTGACATAGTAAGACCCGCCATAGAGCTTCTTGCGGGAATTCCCTCAGTCATATATGGACTTTTGGGAGTAATAATACTTAATCCTTTGATGTACAAGCTTGAGCTTATTATATTCAAGGGCTCTGAAACTCACCAGTTTACAGGAGGCGCAAATCTGATATCCGCAGTGCTTGTGCTTGCCCTCATGATCCTTCCCACTGTTATAAATATCAGCGAGACATCACTGAGAGCTGTGCCTTCACACTTGAAGAGTGCGTCACTTGCACTGGGCGCCACACATATTCAGACCATATTCAAGGTGATAGTGCCTGCGGCAAAATCCGGAATAATAACTGCTATAGTCCTTGGAATAGGAAGAGCCATTGGAGAGGCCATGGCCATAACTCTTGTTTCGGGAAGCTCGGTGAATATACCTCTTCCTTTCAATTCGGTACGATTCCTTACAACTGCTATAGTTGCCGAGATGGGATACGCTTCAGGACTCCACAGACAGGTGCTCTTTACTATAGGGCTTGTATTGTTCGCTTTCATTATGATCATAAATATCTCACTTACAAGACTTCTCAAGAAGGAGGCTGAAAATGAGTAATTACATACCCACGGAGTCAAGCATCTGCGGCAAGCGCTTCAGGCTCTATGACACAGTATTAAGAGGGCTCATATATTTTTGTGCGGGACTTGCCATCTTCCTTTTGGTCGTGATAATGGGATATGTTTTCGTAAGAGGCGTTCCCAATATAACATGGACCTTCCTTTCAACAGCGACCAACAACATCAAGGGTACCGTCGGAATCCTGGGAAATATAATAAATACATTATATATAATAGTGATCACCCTTATCATTGCCACTCCCATCGGTGTGGGCTCTGCTATATATCTTAATGAGTATGCAAAGAGGGGAAAGGTAGTTGAGCTTATAGAATTTACTACCGAGATACTTTCCGGAATCCCCTCAATCATATTCGGACTTTTCGGAATGGTATTTTTCGGAAATACTTTAAAGCTCGGATATTCGATACTTACAGGATCGCTTACGCTTACGCTCATGATGCTTCCGTTGATCACAAGGACTACTCAGGAGGCTTTAAAGACTGTACCTGACAGCTATAGACAGGGCGCTCTGGGAATAGGAGCCACAAAGTGGTATATGATAAGGACTATACTTCTTCCCAGTGCAATGCCCGGAATAATTACAGGTATAATACTTGCTATAGGACGTATAGTGGGAGAGTCCGCGGCGCTGCTCTTCACCGCAGGAAGCGGATATATACTTCCCAGAAACTTTTTCTCAAAGATATTTGAGTCCAGCGGAACTCTTACCATCCAGCTTTATCTCTTCATGCAGAAGGCTCAATATGATGAAGCCTTCGGAGTTGCTGTAGTATTGCTTGTAATAGTTCTTGCAATAAACGCCCTTGCAAAATTCCTTTCATTCAAATTTAATGCAAAGGCTTAAATACTTACGATATTTAAAAACGATCGCTTTATAAACGAGATACAAAGGAGAATAAAAGTGGAAAATAAAGTGAAGATCTCAACCAAGAATCTGAACTTATACTATGGTGAGAATCATGCCTTAAAGAATATAAGTCTGGATCTTTACGAGAAAGAGATAACAGCCTTCATAGGACCCTCAGGATGCGGAAAGTCTACCTTCCTCAAAACCTTAAACCGCATGAACGATCTTATAGAGAATGTAAAGATAGATGGCGAGGTGCTCCTTGACGGAGAAAACATATATGATGAACAGGTGGATACCACACTTTTAAGAAAAAAAGTCGGAATGGTATTCCAACAGCCTAATCCCTTCCCTATGAGCATATATGACAACATTGCTTACGGCCCCAGGATCCACGGTATAAAGAGCAAGGAAAAGCTTGATGAGATAGTTGAGAGAAGTCTCAAGGGGGCGGCGCTCTGGGATGAGGTATCCGACAGGCTTAAAAAGTCCGCTCTCGGCCTTTCGGGAGGCCAGCAGCAGAGGCTTTGCATAGCAAGAAGCCTTGCAGTGGAGCCGGAGGTTCTTCTTATGGACGAGCCCACATCAGCTCTTGACCCCATATCAACTCTTAAGATAGAGGAGCTTGCGACAGAGCTTAAAAAGAATTATACTATTATAATTGTTACCCATAACATGCAGCAGGCCGCAAGAATTTCCGATAAGACCGCTTTTTTCCTTTTGGGAGAAGCTATAGAGTACGGTGATACAGAGGAGATGTTCTCCAATCCCAAGGAAAAGAAAACAGAAGATTATATCACAGGGAGATTTGGTTAATATGAGAAAAGAATTTGATGAACAGCTTAAGGAAATGCAGGTAAAGCTCATAAAGATGGGCAGCGTCTGCGAGGAGGCTATCGACCTCTGTGTAAAGATGCTTCACGGTGAGGCTGAAGGCAGCGGAAACATGGTGTCACGTTTCGAGTTCGAGACAGACGGCCTTGAGAGAGAGATAGAGTCCATATGCATGAAGCTCCTCCTTCTCCAGCAGCCCGTGGCAAAGGATTTAAGAGCTATCTCTGCAGCCCTCAGAATGATTTCGGACCTTGAGAGGATAGGCGATCAGGCGGATGACATTGCGGAGCTCGCTCCTCATATAGCAAGGGGCAGCCACAGCAAGCTGCACATAGACGCTATGGCAAAGATGGCCTCAAAGATGGTTACGGGAAGCATTGACGCATATGTAAAGCAGGACCTTGCGCTGGCACAGGATATCCAGAAGCAGGATGATATAGTTGACGGGCTTTTTGACAAGGTAAAGGATGAACTCATGGTCCTTATTGAGAAAAAGGGCGTGAGCGCAGAGGAGGCTCTTGATTATATCATGACCGCAAAGTACTTTGAGAGGATAGCGGATCATGCGGTGAACGTTGCAGAGTGGGTGGAGTACTCCATCACGGGCTTTCACAAAAAATATGATATTAAAGAAAGCTTATAAGATTTCTTATAAAAACTTATAATCAAAGAAAGCTTATTTTTTAAAGAAGGTTTATAAAAGGTAATAAAATGATATATTTATTGGAGGATGATGACAGCATCAGGGAGCTGATCATATATACTCTCGGAAATCAGGGGATGGAGGCTCTGGGATTTGCGGAGCCCTCCTCATTTTGGAAGGCTATGAAGGAAAAACTTCCGGATCTGCTTCTGCTTGACATAATGCTTCCGGGAGAGGACGGAATAAGCATACTTAAAAAACTGAGGCTTTCCAGGGAAACAGAGAAGCTTCCTGTGATAATGCTGACAGCCAAGGGGAGCGAATACGATACTGTGTACGGACTTGACTGCGGAGCTGACGACTATATTTCAAAGCCCTTCAGGATAATGGAGCTTTTGTCAAGGATAAAGGCTCTCTTAAGAAGAACAAATACAGACAGGACAAAGCCTGAAAACTACAGTGTTGGCTCTCTTACAGTAAGCCCCGAGAAGCATCTTGTTGAGGTGGACGGAGAAAAGATCGACCTTACGCTTAAGGAGTATGAGCTCTTATGCCTTCTTATGTCAAAGCCCGGAATCGTCTTTGAGAGGGAAACACTCCTGAAAAAGATATGGGGATATGACTTTGACGGAGAGAGCAGGACCCTTGATGTTCACATAAGGACGCTCAGACAAAAGCTTAAATCTGCAGGAAAGCTGATAGAAACTGTCAGGGGAGTGGGATATAAGGCCGCGGCTCCCTCTCAGGAATAGCGGAGGCCTCAAAGAATGAGAAAAAAAATATTCCGTTCCATACTTATGGTTTCGGTTACAGTACTCCTTATAGGAATGGCCTTCCTTTTGGGAGTACTTTACAATTATTTCGGAAACAGCCTTGAAGATGAACTGCATAACGAGGCGGGTTACCTCTCCGTAGCTATCGATGAAAACGGGCCTGATATACTTAAGAGGATAGATACCGACGAGAGGATAACTCTCGTGGACGGATCCGGAAAGGTAATATATGACAATCAGGCGGATCCCTCAAAAATGGAGAACCACCTTGAGAGAGAGGAGATAGCGGAAGCTCTTGAAAACGGCAGCGGAAGTGCCGTGAGGAGCTCTGATACTCTCGGAGAGAACACCATATATTATGCGGTAAGGCTTGATAACGGCGAGGTGCTCAGAGTCTCAAGTACTCAGCACAGTATAATGTCGATAATATACAGCCTTCTGCCTCACTTCATTTTTGTCTTTGTATTGATGCTTGCTCTCTCTGCGGCGGCAGCGTCCCATGTGGCAAAGAAGATAATAGGGCCTGTAAACGCCATTGACCTTGAAAGGCCGGAGGATGCGAAAGTATATGACGAGCTTACCCCTCTTCTCGTAAAGATAAAGCACCAGCAGACGACCATAGAGGAACAGCTTGAGGAGGCAAAACGCCAGCAAAAGGAGTTTGCCCTCATCACCGACAATATGCAGGAGGGACTGCTTGTCATAGATGAAAATACAGACCTGCTTTCCTACAACAGAAGCGCCTTAAGACTTTTTAATGCCGAAAAGGCCGAAACCGGAAAAAGTGTATATATTCTCAGCAGGAAGGAAAACTTTGCAAGCGCTGTGGAGACCGGGCTTTCAGGAAAACATGCGGATATCTACATGGATGTGTCCGACAGGATATGCAGGGTGGCGGTAAGCCCGGTTACAGACTCCGAGGGAAAGACTGCAGGAGCGGTTATCCTCATAACTGATGAGACTGAAAAGGAAAAGCGAGAGGAGATGCGAAGGGAGTTCTCGGCAAATGTTTCCCATGAGCTCAAGACTCCCTTGACATCCATATCAGGCTTTGCGGAAATACTCAAAGAGGGAATGGTAAAGCCTAAGGACACGAAGAAGTTTGCGGGAAGGATATTCGATGAGGCGCGCAGACTCATTTCACTTGTTGAGGATATAATAGAAATTTCAAGACTTGACGAAGAGAAAACCGATTATAAAAGAGAAAATTTAAGTGTTTCATCTATGGCAAATCAGATTTTAAATAATCTGAGACCTGTAGCCGAAAAGCGCGGCATCAGCCTTTCCTATGAAGGTGAGGATATAAGCATATTTACCGTGAGAGCGGTGTTTGAAGAAATACTGTTTAATCTTTGTGATAATGCGGTAAAATACAATAAAGACGGCGGAAGCGTTTTGGTTAAGGCGAGAAAAAACGGAGATATGCTTGAGATAAAGGTAAAGGACACGGGTATAGGTATCCCTGAAAATGAGACCGAGCATATATTTGAGCGCTTCTACAGAGTGGATAAGAGCCACTCAAGAAGCATAGGAGGCACAGGTCTCGGTCTCTCCATAGTAAAGCACGGAGTATCCTGTCTTAAGGGAAGCATAGAGGTTCAAAGTGTTCCCGGAGAGGGAAGCTGCTTTACGCTTACATTGCCTCTGGCATGAAATAATGTTAAGCACATGCCTAAAAAATCGTAAGAAATTAGGCGAGGAAAAAGTTATAAAATCACATATAAGATATGTTAGAATGCTCATTGTGAAAAAATATTGCAAATGAGCATTCTTTTTTTGAGAGGGACAGATATGACAGCCAAGAATTTCATAAGAGACGGTCTTTTAAAAGGTATATGTGTGCTTGCATCGGCGGGAGCCATCACCATGTCAGCGCCCTGCGGGGGGCTCATGGGACTTTGCAGCTATGCGGATGTTTCCACCACGGGAGATTATGAGAATATAGCTATAGCCAGAGTGACGGATTATGTGAACGTAAGAGCTGAGGCCAATACAAGCTCCGAGGCTCTCGGTAAAATATATAATAACTGCGCGGCCTCGATACTTGAGACTGTGGATGGAGAGGGAGGACAGTGGTACCATATCAGATCAGGCTCCCTTGAGGGTTACATAAAGGCTGAATATTTTATAACCGGAGACGAAGCCGAGCAGATAGCCTCCGAGGTGGGTACACTTTACGGTACCATAACGGGAAGCGACCTTAACCTGAGGCAGGAGCCCAATACCCAAAGCACTGTGCTTACAAGGCTTCAGACAGGAGAGGTATATGTTATTATAGGAGAACAGGACGGATTTTATAAGGTACAGGTGGACAGTGACCTTGTAGGATATATATCAAAGGACTATGCTGAGGCAAAGATGGTCTTTAAGGAGGCCGTCACAAACGCCGAGGAACAGCAGCAGGCTCAGGAAGAAGCGAAGCTGAAGCAGGATGCCGAGGAGGCTGTCACCAGATACCGCGAGGCTGTGATCTCCGCAAATCCCGAGACGGATAATTCCGAAGACATAAGCGTGGGTGCTCCGCCTGTTGGAGGTACTCCCCAAATAAGCGATACACCTGCGGGAGTGACTGTGATACAGGGACCTTCATCAGGAACCGGTTCGGGAAATACTTCATCTGCACCTTCTGTCGAGAGCGCTGTGACGACAGCCCAAAGGGAGGCTATAGTAGCTTATGCAAAGCAGTTTATAGGAAACCCTTATGTATACGGAGGGACTTCCCTTACAGACGGAGCTGACTGCTCGGGCTTTGTAATGAAGGTGTTTGAGTATTTCGGAATAGATACGGGAAGAGACAGCAGATCTCAGGCCGCAAATTGTACGGAGATAGGACTTAACGACATAAGGCCGGGCGACCTTCTGTTCTATGCAAGCGGAAATTACATAAACCATGTTGCTATATATATAGGAGACGGAAAGGTAATACACGCATCCAACCCGAGCACGGGAATATGTATAGCCGACGCCTACTACAGGACACCGTATATGGCGGGAACATTTATAACGGAATAAACGGAAAATAAGTGAAAATGCCATAAACAAAAAGCATCATAAAATAAAAATATCATAAATAAAAATACCATTTGCAGTTTTTAAAGCATTTACGCTTTCACTGCAAATGGTATTTTTAATTACTCATTCCAAACTATTTAATCCTCCGGCTCTATAAGTCCGTAAGTATTGTTCTTTCTCTTATATACAACACAGGTCTCGTCTGTCTCGGAGTTTTTGAATACGAAGAAGCTGTGTCCCAAAAGATCCATCTGAAGGCATGCCTCCTCGGGATCCATCGGCTTAAAGTCAAACTTCTTGACCTTGACGATCCTTATCTCGTCATCGTCATCCTCAGGAGCCTCCTCCTCAATGAACAGGCTGGAAAAAGCCTCCGCACTCTGAGTCCTGTCTATGAGTTTTTTCTTGTGCCTTCTTATCTGCCTCTCTATTATCTCCTCCACAAGGTCAATAGATACATACATGTCTGTGGAGGACTCCTCGGCCCTTATGATAGAGCCCTTAACAGGAATCGTGACCTCAATGGTCTGCATTTCCTTCTGCACTGACAAAGTGACATTGGCAGTAGTATCATCCGAGAAGTATTTGCCGAGCTTTCCCAGCTTTTTCTCGACAGAATCTCTCAGTCCTTGAGTCAGTTCGATGTTGCGTCCTACTATATTAAATTTCATAGTGCCACTTCCCTTCTATTTAGGATATGCTAATTATACTACAAAATGCACAAAAATACGAGTGTTTAAAAATAAAAAAAATGCAAATTAGCAAAAGAAATATTTAAGAAGATTACGAAGATATTTCGTAGTTGTAAATTTTCTTTAAATAATGGAGGATAAAGTTGAATAATGCAAATTATGGTGTTAGAATACATTAGTTGAATTGTACACGCCGAGCGTACAATACATATATATTATAGAGAAACAGCACAGACAGGAGACGGTAATGGCAAATCTTGTAGAAAAAATATTCGGAACTCACAGCGAGAGGGAATTAAAGAGAATATATCCCATAGTGGACAGGATAGTCGCTATGCGTGATGAGATGGCGGCGAAGTCGGATGAGGAGCTGAGAGCTCAGACCGAGAAATTCAAGGCGCGCCTTGCTGACGGAGAGACACTTGACGATATACTTCCCGAGGCCTTCGCTACAGTCAGAGAGGCTTCAAGGAGAGTGCTCGGAATGGAGCATTTCCCTGTACAGCTTATCGGTGGAATAGTTCTCCACCAGGGTCGTATAGCTGAGATGAAAACAGGTGAAGGAAAGACACTTGTGTCCACCTGTCCGGCTTATCTGAACGCTCTTGCGGGAAAGGGCGTACATATAGTTACGGTAAACGATTATCTTGCAAAGCGTGACGCCGAGTGGATGGGAAGAGTCCATGAGTTTTTGGGACTTAAGGTCGGAGTGGTTTTAAACAGCATGAACTCCGAGGAGAGAAAGGCGGCATACGCCTGCGACATCACCTATGTCACAAATAACGAGCTGGGCTTTGACTATCTGAGAGACAACATGGCTATATATAAGGAACAGCTTGTGCTGAGAGATCTTGATTACGCCATCATAGACGAGGTCGACTCGGTGCTCATAGACGAGGCGCGTACTCCTCTTATCATATCGGGACAGTCGGGAAAGAGCACAAAGCTCTATGAGGCTTGCGATATCATCGCAAAGCAGCTTGAGAGAGGAGAGGCATCCGCAGAGTTCTCAAAGATAAACGCCATCATGGGTGAGGAGATCGAGGAGACGGGAGACTATATCGTAGATGAGAAGGATAAGACGGTAAACCTTACAGAGGAAGGTGTAAGGAAGGTCGAGAATTTCTTCCATATAAATAACCTTGCGGATCCCGAAAACCTTGAGATACAGCATAATATCATACTTGCTTTAAGGGCAAACAACCTTATGCACAGAGACAAGGACTACGTTGTAAAAGACGATGAGATCCTTATAGTTGATGAGTTTACAGGCCGTATAATGCCCGGACGTCGCTACAGTGACGGACTTCATCAGGCTATAGAGGCAAAGGAGCACGTTAAGGTAAAGAGAGAGTCAAAGACTCTTGCGACCATAACCTTCCAGAACTTCTTCAACAAGTTCAACAAGAAGGCCGGCATGACAGGTACGGCTCAGACAGAGGAGAAGGAGTTCAGAAACATTTACGGCATGGATGTTATAGTCATCCCCACCAACAAGCCTGTCATAAGAAAGGACCTTGAGGATGCCGTATTTAAGACAAAGAGAGAAAAATTCAATGCCGTATGCAACGAGGTGGAGGAGGCCTACAAGAAGGGACAGCCTGTCCTTGTCGGAACTATAACCATAGAGACCTCGGAGCTCCTTTCAAACATGCTCAGAAAGCGCGGAATACCTCACAAGGTACTGAACGCCAAATTCCATGAGCTGGAGGCCGAGATAGTTGCAGAGGCAGGACGCCACAAGGCCGTGACTATTGCAACGAACATGGCGGGCCGTGGTACCGATATAAAGCTTGACGAGGAGGCGAGAGCCCTCGGAGGACTCAAGATAATAGGTACGGAGAGACATGAGTCACGTCGTATCGACAATCAGCTGAGAGGACGTTCAGGACGTCAGGGAGACCCCGGAGAATCAAGATTCTACCTTTCTCTTGAGGACGACCTTTTAAGACTTTTCGGTGCGGAAAATCTTATGTCCGTATTTGAGAAGCTCGGAGTTGAGGAAGGAGAGCAGATAGAGCATAAGATGCTCTCAAAGGCTATCGAGAATGCCCAGAAGAAGATCGAAGGAAACAACTTCGGAATCCGTGAGAACCTCCTTAAGTATGATGAGGTGAATAACGAGCAGAGAGATGTCATCTACGCTGAGAGAAGGAAGGTCCTTGACGGCGTAAATATGAGAGATCTCATTGTGAAGATGATACAGGATATAGTCGACAATTCTGTCGATATGACCATATCCGAGGACCAGACTCCCGAGAACTGGGATATGAAGGCGCTCAATATGCTCCTTCTCCCTGTTATCCCTCTTGAGCCCATAAGGATCAGCGAGGAAGCCTTCAAGAAAATGCACAGGGACGAGCTTAAGCAGATGCTCAAGGAGCAGGCTATAAAGCTCTATGAGACAAAGGAGTCTCAGTTCCCCGATCCCGAGCAGATAAGAGAGCTTGAGAGAATAGTCCTTTTGAAGGTTATAGACAATAAGTGGATGAATCATATAGACGATATGGTTCAGTTGAGAGAGGGTATAGGTCTTATGGCTTACGGCCAGAAGGATCCTCTCGTAGAATACAAGATGGCGGGCTATGAGATGTTTGACGGAATGATAGCCGCCATAACAGAGGAAACAGTAAGGATACTCTTCCACATTCAGGTACAGCAGAAGGTGGAGAGAGAGCCTGCCGCAAAGATAACAGGAACCAACAGGGATACTTCTGCTGTTCAGACTCCGAAGAAGAGAGAGGTAAGAAGGATATATCCCAATGACCCCTGCCCCTGCGGAAGCGGAAAAAAATTCAAACAGTGCCACGGAAAGGATCTGAAGCCCGGAGATATCATAGACTTCTCGAAGATCCGTCCCGCGGCGCCTCAGCAGACTGAAGCCCCTGCGGCATCGCAGCAGGATGAGGCCAAGGTTCCCGCAGCTGATGCGGCACATTCCGACAGCGAGGGCTCACAGGAAAAATAGTTATTATAAGTTTTGAAAGGTGGTGACACTTTTGGTTGAACTTGAACAGTTCCGGTTCGAGCTTTCGAACTTGGAAAAACCACTGGTGGAAGTGAGGGATTCACTTTGACCTTGAGGGCAAGACTCAGAGGATAGACGAACTTGAAAAAATGATGGAGGAGCCCGGATTTTGGGACAATGCGGAAAACTCCACCAAAATAGTTAAGGAACTCAAACTTTTAAAGGACAGCGTTAAAGCGGCCAAGGATCTGGAACAGCAGTATGAGGACATAGCCACTATGATGGATATGGCCGATGAGGAGGACGACAAGACACTTATACCTGAAATACGAAGTATGATGTCGGCGTTCTCCGCTGATCTTGAAAAGACCAGGATATCAACTCTTCTCACAGGAGAATACGATTCAAACAATGCTGTTGTCAGCCTGAATGCGGGAGCCGGAGGAACGGAGGCCTGCGATTTCAACTCTATGCTGTACCGCATGTACAGCAGATGGGCTGAGGCCCACGGCTTCGGGCTTAAGGTGTTTGACTACCAGCCGGGAGATGAGGCCGGCATTAAATCCGTGACCTTTCAGGTGAACGGTGAGAACGCCTACGGATTCCTGAAATCAGAGGCGGGAGTTCACAGGCTTGTAAGGATATCACCATTTAATGCACAGAACAAAAGGCAGACATCCTTCGTATCATGTGATGTTATGCCTGAGCTTAATGATGACCTTGAGATAGAGATAGATCCTTCAGACCTCAAAATTGACACATACAGGGCGTCGGGAGCCGGCGGTCAGCACATCAACAAGACCTCATCGGCTGTCAGGATAACCCATCTTCCTACAGGAATAGTCTGTGCCTGCCAGGAGGAGAGAAGCCAGTTTATGAACAAGGAAAGAGCTATGCAGATGCTTAAGGCCAAGCTCTATATGATAAAGGAGCAGGCTCATGCTGAGAAGCTTTCCGATATAAGAGGCGACATAAAGGATATAGCATGGGGTAGCCAGATCAGATCCTATGTGCTTCAGCCCTATACCATGGTCAAAGATGTGAGAACAGGTGAGGAAACCGGAAATACACAGGCTGTTCTCGACGGAGATATAGATAATTTTATCAGTGCGTATCTTCGTTGGCTGCAGCTCGGAAAGCCTGACAGAAGGGTTTCCGACAGCGAGTAATATTTCTTTCCTGAAAAGCGGGGGAATGATATGGAGAAAAATGACGAGACTCGTGGAAAAAAGACAAGCTATTATATTGTCAAGGAAAAGGCTCTGCCTGAGGTACTTCTGAAGGTTGCCACAGTGAAAAAGCTGCTTGAGAGAGACCCCAAGCTCAGCATCATTGCGGCGGTAGAAGCTGAGGGGATCAGCAGAAGCTCATTCTACAAATATAAAGACGATATAATGGAGTTCAATGATACTGCAAAGGGCAGGACTATTACCTTTGTCATGCAGATGGCGGACTCCCCGGGCTTGCTTGCCGAAGTACTGAAGATGATAGCGGGCTATGGAGCGAATGTGCTTACCATACATCAATCCATACCTGTAAACGGAGTTGCGACACTGACTATCAGCATCGAGGTTCCCGCTGATGTCGGAGATGTATCGAGACTCATCACAGAGATAGAACATCTTGACTCTGTTCATTATGTGAAAGTCGTGAGCAGAGAATAAAATAATCCATGCCCTGTGCAAACAAAACGCTGCGGGGCATGGAATTTTTATTCAAACATTTTGAGCCACATTTATCTATGAATAAAATTCGTTTGATATATAAGACAAACAGAGCCTGGTATATATTATATCTTGAGAAGCTGAGAAACTGACGCTATTGATATTCCCTGCATGGAGAGCATTTCCTCATAATATTTAAAGAGAGGCTGTCCGATCACAGGGTCCTTAAGTGCACAATAAAACATAAAAAGACTTATATAGAGAAGAAGACTGAAGACTATAGCGGCGGAAGAAAGGATAAGACCTGCCAATGCGGTCTTGGAAAAAACACCGTTTTCTCGGGAGAGCACAGATATCGTAAGTCCTACAGCACCGAAAAAGAATGCTGTGAAAATTCCTTCGGGGAAATTCAAGATAATCTCGAGAAATCCGAAAGCCCCGAGGAAAAATCCGTATGTGGAAAGTGCTTTTTTGCCGGGATTAAATAAATTCTTACTCATAACTGTTTAATAATAGCACTTGGGTGAATTACTTGCAATAGACGGAGGCTTGTTCTATAATTACTTATATTTTGTATGGAGATAATCAGACGGCTTATGACTATAAAGTACGATGCCTATTCAGAAGATGACACAAAAAATATCGGCAGAGAGCTTGGAAAAAATGCATCACAGGGAGAACTGTATTGTCTTGACGGAGATCTTGGAGTCGGAAAGACCGTTTTTGCAAAGGGCTTTGCCGAAGGTCTTTGTGTGAAAGAAACGGTAGACTCCCCAACATTTACTATTTTAAAGGAATATACGGACGGCAGACTGCCTCTATACCATTTTGATGTATACAGAATAGCGGATCCTGACGAAATGCTTGAGATCGGTTATGAGGATTTCTTTTATGGAGACGGGGTATGTCTTGTGGAGTGGGCTTCGCTTATCGAGGAGCTGATCCCTGAAAAGGCCATAAGGATAAATATTGAAAAAGACAATGAGAAGGGCTTTGACTACAGAAAAATAACAGTTGAAAGGCCTTAATGGATAACATAAAAAAATTGCAGACTTACGCTGAAATAATATAGTGTTTAAAGTCGCGAAATCCTATAAAAAGAGGAATGACAGATAATGAAGATCCTTGCAATAGAAGCCTCAGGCCTTGTGGCCTCTGTGGCTGTAACGGAAGATGACATATTGAAGGCTGAATTTACAGTCAACAACAAGCTTACACATTCACAGACTCTTTTGCCTATGCTTAAGGAAATGATGCATATATCAGGCGAGAGCCTTGATGATATTGATGCTATAGCTGTATCTGCAGGACCGGGCTCATTTACAGGCCTCAGGATAGGTGCGGCTACCGCAAAGGGGCTTGCCCTTGCAAAGGATATCCCCATCATAAAAATTTCCTCTCTTGAGGCTCTTATGTACGAATTGGCGTCGGATTCTCATGACGTGATATGTCCGATAATGGATGCCAGAAGAGGTCAGGTCTACTGCGCGGCATGGAGAGATGGCGAAAAGCTGATCCCTGAAAAGGCCTGCGCTATAGAAGAACTCCTTGCGGAGCTTGAGAACATAGGGAGAGACATTGTTTTTTCGGGTGACGGAGTGCCTGTATATTCAAAGATGATAGAATCAGGATTTCAATCGAAAGAAATCAGGATTTTTTTTGCTGATTCACCCAATAACAGACAGAGAGCGGCCTCTGTAGCGGCTCTCGGAATGAAAAAATACAGGGAGTGGCTTGAAAACAACGGGCTTGACTCGGGAACGATAAGGAAAAACGGAGCAGGCAGCATAAGCTGTTTTGATGATACGGTTATGAATTCGGATGATTTTGTCCCGGAATATCTGAGGAAGCCCCAGGCTGAAAGAGAAAAGGATGCCGGACTTTTGGAAGATCCCGGCTTAAAAAGTCTCAGGAAAATAGCAAATGGTGCGAAGGATTGATTATAAAACAGAAAAACTTACAGCGGACAGGCTTACGGAGCTTACGGAGCTTGATATGAGATGCTTCCCTGAATCTCCGTGGGGATACGATGCTTTCGAAAAAAATATGTCAAACGGATATGACAGCTGCCTTATATGTACAGGAAACGATGGCAGGATATGGGGGTATTGTATAATTCGCATATTGGATGCGGCGGAGATCCTTTTGATTGCTACAGACGAGAAAAAGAGAAGAATGGGAATTGCGGAGTCCCTTATGGAGACAGCCTTTGATATATGTGAAGAAAAAAAAGTTTCGGATATATTTCTTGAGGTCAGGGAGGGAAATACCGCAGCCCGAAGACTTTACGAGAAACTTGGCTTTTCCGAGATATCAAGAAGGAAGGCTTATTACAGCAGCCCGATGGAGGATGCTGTAATAATGCAAAGGTCTTTTACACAGGCTTAGGCTGTAATTTATTGACATAAAAGGAGGGTCAGACCTTATGATGGATATATGTCTGCTTGGGACGGGAGGAATGCTGCCCATGCCCAAGAGATGGCTCACGTCTCTTATGCTGAGATGTGAGGGATCTAATATTTTGATAGATTGTGGTGAAGGGACACAGATCGCCATGAAGGAAGCCGGACTCAGTCCCAGACCAATAGATATAATGTGCTTTACGCACTATCATGCGGATCATATTTCCGGACTTCCGGGTATGCTTCTCGGTATGGGCAATTCCGACAGGACAGAGCCTGTAATAATGATCGGCCCTAAGGGCCTTTTTAATGTCGTCAGGTCTCTGCGCTGCATAGCTCCCGAGCTTCCTTTTGAACTCAGGTTTATAGAGCTTGATCAGAATACAGAGGAGTATAAGCTCGGACCTTACATAATAAAATGCTTTAAAGTAAATCATAATATCATGTGCTACGGATACTCGGTGACAGTACCGAGGAAGGGTCGATTTAATCCTGATGCCGCAAAGGAAAAGGGGATACCTGTAAAATACTGGAACAGGCTTCAGCACGGTGAGACCGTAAAGTCGGAGGATGGGAAAATATATACGCCTGATATGGTAATGGGTCCGGAGAGAAGGGGCCTTAAGGTGACCTATACTACCGACACAAGGCCATGTGAAAATATAGTTAATGCCGCTGCGGGTTCCGACATTTTTGTGTGTGAGGGAATGTATGGAGAGCCCGGAATGGAGGAAAAGGCCAGAAGCTATAAACATATGACTATGCGTGAGGCAGCAGAAATAGCCGCAAAGGCAAAGCCCTCGGAGCTTTGGTTTACACATTACAGCCCTTCAATGATAAATCCCAAGCAGTATCTTGGCGAGATGAAGAAGATATTCCCTAACTGTCGATGCGGTAAGGACGGCATGATGAAAGAGCTGGATTACGCGGACGAATAAAAAAGAAACTTAAGAGGAGCATGGATTTTAAATGAAGGATGTTTTTATACTTGGAATAGAAAGCTCCTGCGATGAGACAGCGGCAGCAGTTGTAAAAAACGGCAGAGAGGTCCTCAGCAATATTATTTCAAGTCAGATAGATATACATACTATATACGGAGGCGTGGTCCCCGAGATCGCGTCAAGACTTCATATTCAGAATATAAACGGGGTTATCAGACTTGCACTTAAGGAAGCGGGAAAGACTTTTGATGACATAGACGCCATCGCTGTTACCTATGGCCCGGGCTTGGTCGGGGCCTTGCTTGCCGGAGTATCAGAGGCAAAGGCTTTGGCCTACGCCCTTAACAAGCCTTTGGTGGGAGTCCATCATATAGAAGGACATGTCGCCGCAAATTTTATCGCCCATCCTAAGCTCAAGCCGCCCTTTGTTTGCCTTATAGTATCCGGCGGACATACCCATCTTGTAGTGGTGAAGGACTACGGAAGCTTTGAGATAATAGGAAAAACCGGAGACGATGCCGCAGGGGAGGCTTTTGACAAGGTTGCCAGAGCTGTGGGACTCGGATATCCCGGAGGGCCTAAGGTGGACAAGCTTGCAAGAGAGGGAAATCCTCATGCCATAGAGTTCCCGAGAGGAGAGATAAAGGGGGCTCCCTACGATTTTACCTTCTCAGGCTTGAAATCCGCTGTTCTCAATTATATAAATCACGCAAATATGACAGGGGAAGAAATAAACAAGGCTGATCTGTGCGCTTCCTTCCAAAATGCGGTGGTGGAATCTCTTGTTGAGAGAACTGTGGCCTGCGCGAAGGAATACAAATACGACACAGTGGCTATGGCGGGAGGCGTCAGCGCCAACTCCGCCCTGAGGAAGGCTATGGAGGAGGCCTGCACAAGTGCCGGTCTTTCATGCTGCTATCCTGATATTATTCTTTGTACAGATAATGCTGCTATGATTGCCTCTGCGGGATATTACGAATTTATTAACGGAAATATTGCGGATGAATATCTCAATGCAGTGCCCAATCTGAAGCTTGGCGAGAGATAAAACTGACCGAAAATTGTATTAAGTCGAATTTATTAAATGGAGTATATTAAAGAGAAACAGAGACAGAAATTATGGAAGAGAATCCGGATAGAAATTTAAAAGATAAGTATACCGCGGCTGAAAAGAAGATTTCAGCCATAGTTTTGGCTGCGGGCTCCGGGAGACGCATGCACTCCGGGGAGAAAAAGCAGTTTATGGACCTGTGCGGGATGCCTGTTGTCGTGCACAGCCTTCTTGCTTTTGAAAAAAACAAAAATATTGATTCAGTGGTCGTGGTGACAGCAAAGGAAGATGTGCATAGAATGCTCATGCTGAGCCTTCGCTATAATCTTCGCAAGGTGAAAAACATTGCGGAGGGCGGGGATATGAGATTCAAATCCGTATATTCGGGGCTTAAGGCTGTGGATGCGGATACGGACTACATACTTGTCCACGATGGGGCCAGACCGCTTGTTTCTCAGGAACTCATAGACAGATGCTGCGAATATGTCAGCATATATAAGGCCTGTGTGGCGGCTGTACCTGTGACGGACACCATAAAGATTGCCGATGACAGGATGTTTATAAAGGAAACTGTCGACAGAAGCAGGCTTTGGGCGGTACAGACACCCCAGGCATTTTCATACAGCATATTTATGCGTGCATATGACAGACTTTATAATACAATACGAGAATACAACTCCGACCCCTCAAAGATAACAGACGATGCGATGATCGTTGAAAATATGGGAGATACTCCTGTACACTTTGTGCCGGGAGAATACAGTAATATAAAAATAACGACACCCGAAGATATGCTCATAGCAAGGGCTTTTATTGAAGGAAAGGACAAAAATAAATAACAAGTAAAAAATAATTTAAAAAAAGTGAAAAAAGTGCTTGACTTTATCTGACTTTTTTAATATTATAGTTGAGCACGTTCGAGAGAACAAAAAGTTGGAAAGGTATCGAAGTGGTCATAACGAGGCGGTCTTGAAAACCGTTTGTCCGCAAGGGCGCGAGGGTTCGAATCCCTCCCTTTCCGTTCGCAGAGCAAGGAATATGGGCTCGTGCCGAAAATTATTTACGAAAGTCGTTCAGCAGAAGTACCCAAGAGGCTGAAGGGGTTCCCCTGGAAAGGGAATAGGTCGTTAATAGCGGCGCGAGGGTTCAAATCCCTCCTTCTGCGTTTCATCCGGGAGGATGAAAAAAAGAGGAAAAAAAGTACTTGACATAAAGTCGGTCGGGTGCTAATATAAACGAGCTGCCGAGGCGGGGGAAACCGCCGAAGGGGA
>CALWOX010000010.1 GCA_944383265.1 uncultured Lachnospiraceae bacterium
TTCACCTATAAAAGCATGTACTGTTTGAGGTCTTTTCGGTTCTGCACGTTCAGTTTCCGCATGGCCTCGGAGATGTGGGATTTGGCCGTATTTGCTGATATTTTCAGGTGTTCCGCGATCTCCTGGGTCGTCCAGTCACGGGCTGCCAGCATGACGATCACAAACTCAGTGGTGGTCAGATCGTCGGCTACATCGTGGCCTGTTTTTGGGTTGTGAACTCTACGCCACCCGGAAGAGAAACGGTAAGTGATGTCAATAATCCGTTTGAAATCTTCCGGCCATTTCGGTTTGATGACCGCTTCCAGCATAGCGCCTAAAAGCCCGTGGTGTTCCCCAAAGCCCTCGATCAGGTCATCGGGGCGGGCGATCTCCCAGGCGGCAAGAAGATGGGCTTCCGCCCGGTCTGTCTGCTTCATGCTCATGTAGTCCATCACCGCCACCAGATGTAAATAGATGGCGGAGATGGGATAGGCCGACGCGCCCATGGCAAGGGTGGCCTCCACAATCCCGGCGCTGTGGTCGTACTCCTGTTTCAGATAGAGATAATGGGCCTGGACATACAGGGCAAAGGCCCGCAGTCCTGGCGGCAGAAAGGACAGGAAGCTCCCGGCCTGGGGCATTTCCTCCGGCAGCGGCAGGTGCAGAAGCACCGTTCCCGTAAAAGAGATAAACGCCGCAGCCGCCCGAAGCTCCGGCACCTGCTCTCCCGCACTTGCAAGGGAAGCATTCAGCTCCCCAAGGGCAAACTCGGCCCGCTGCGTCTGTTTCAGGGTAAGGTTTGAGTAAGCATAGATCAGGCAGGCGGACAGCCGCGCCCCCATGTCGGGGCTTGTGAGGTAGGCTTCCACCTCCTTTGCCGCCGCTTCTGCCTGTCCGCTGAAATAGTGGTATTCGGCCATGGCTATGTCCCGTCGTGGGCCGGGAGCCATGGCCTCCACCGTTTCCCTGCACTTCCCCGGCGCAAAGGCCGTGTTCATCAGGGGCATAAGGTTCGTTTGGTCGATCAGCCCGCCGGAAGCGGTCTTTGCCGGGGCGGTTTTTCCTTGCCGCCTTGTCCGGCGCGGGTCGCCGGGCTTTTCCGCGTCGGCGGGAATGGCCCATGCTTTTCCCACCCGCTGCGCGCCGGGTATGCGCCCCTCGGCGCAGTATTGGTTAATCCTCCGCTCGGACACGCCCCACTTTTCCGCCGCCTCCCGGAGAGAAAGATATGCTTTCATTGTAACACCACCTTTGGAATGGATAACTTTTGCATTGGATTTACACTGCCTATTATATACGAACTTTCGTAGATTAACAAGTTTTTACAATTCAAAATCAGTCCTTTGACATGAAAAGGTCGGGGAAATGACGTGTATCATCTTCCCGACCGATACAGACTGTAAAATATATAATAAATCAGATCTTCTCAAGTTTTGCTTTGAACGATAACCTTCTTGGAGTTCCTATCTCATCAAACTCTACGATGTGTGCGCCTTTCTCTATGTCCACGCCGGTAACGGTACCCTCTCCGAAGATGGAATGCCTTACCCTCTGACCTTCCTCAAAGAACATCCCACTGTCATCCTCAGGCATACGGCCTGTTACGATATCGATGTACTCCTTTGCGCTCCTTATGAGCCCTTCCCTCGGCTCTTTGGTAAACCTGAGCAGCTTCTGGTCTATGTTAAGGATAAATCTGGAAGGGTATCTCGGGGAGCCGTCAAGGTTGCGGCCGTCAGCCTCGGAAAGATATAGCTCCTTCTCCGCTCTTGTCACCGCCACGAACGCAAGCCTCCGCTCTTCCTCCATCCCCTGCTTTGTCATGACCTTTCTTGAAGGGAATATCCCTTCGTTCATACCACATAGGAATACATAGGGAAATTCAAGCCCCTTGGCTGCATGTACCGTCATGAATTTTACCTTGTCACTTCCGTCCTCGGCGTCAGCATTGGTAAACAGGGCGATGTGCCTTAAGTAGTTCTCAAGGTCAACCTCTTCCCCGCAGGTGGTCTCATATTCATAGACGGACTGTTTGAGCTCCGCCAGGTTATCAAGCCTTTCCTGACTACCCTCGGTCCGAAGCATCTCCTCGTATCCGCTGTCGTTAAGGATCTTTGACAGCACCTCCGATACAGGCCTTCCTTCATACTCCATAGAATAACTGTCTATGAGTGATATGAATGTCTTCGCTTTCGTTCCCTTGAATATCGGATCGTCTATGGTCTCTTTGAGTGAGTCATAAAGTGTCTTTCCGTGTTCCTCCGCATAGGCCTTGAGGAAATCCATCCTCCTTTTGCCCATGTTTCGCTTCGGGGTATTCACGATCCTTGCAAAGGATAGGTCATCCCGGTAGACGATCATCCTTAGATAGCTCAGGGCGTCCTTGATCTCCATGCGGTTAAAGAACTGCACTCCGCTGTAGATCGTGTATGGGATCTTCGCCTCGATGAAGGCCTGCTCGATGGCCCTTGATACATAGTGGGCACGGTAAAGCACCGTCATGTCCCTGTAGCTTATGCCCCTCTGCTTAAGGAGCCTTACCTGTCCTGCGATCCACCGGGCTTCCGCCTCCTGAGTCTCCGCAAAGTGACATGCCACAGGTTCCCCTGAGGGCAGTTTCGGGATCAGCTCCTTTTTGATACGGTTCTCGTTCTTATCGATAAGAGAGTTGGCTGCGGCTATGATCTCAGGGGTAGACCTGTAGTTCTCCGTCATCATGATCGTCTTTGTGCCCGGAAAGTTCCGGTCAAAGTCCATGAGGTACTTTACGCTGGCGCCTCTCCAGGTATAGATGGTCTGGTCCGGATCCCCGACTATGAAAAGATTTTTATGATACCCGCAGAGCGCTTCCATGAGCTCGTACTGCAAGGAATCGATGTCCTGAAACTCATCTATCATGATGTATTCCAGACGCTGCTGCCATTTGAGCCTGATATCCTCATGCTCCTTAAAGATATAAAGAGTAAACTTGATCAGATCGTTATAATCAAGGCCGAAGCACTTCTTCTCCTGATAGAGATACCCGTAGAAGATGATGTCATCAGTCGCCTCAGCCTGATCGTATTTTTCCTTGAGCTTATCAAGGGACATGTCAATCATATCCTCATAATAGTCAGGTCTTTTAAAGAGCTTCTGCATCTCTATCATGTCCCTTGCCGCAGAGAAGGTCCTGTCCCTTAAGGTCAGCCCCCTCTCATCATATATGGTCTGCAGCATGGCATCTATATCTGAGTTATCAATCACAAGGAAGCTCTTCGGGTAATGCACCGCATGGCTGTCCTCCTGAAGTACCGACACACAGAATCCATGGAAGGTATTGATGTATCCGGTATCATTGTCCCCCGTAAGATTATGGATCCTCTGCCGCATCTCGTTTGCAGCTTTATTGGTAAAGGTCACGCAGAGGATGTTCCCCGGAAGGATCCCGGCTTCATTTACAAGGTACGCAAAGCGGCGGGTAAGGGCCCTGGTCTTACCCGAGCCCGCACCCGCTATCACCCTTATATAGCCTTCGGTGGAGGTGACCGCCTCCGCCTGTGCTTTATTCAGTCCTTCCAAAAGATCCATCCGTACTTATCTCCTTATGCCGTTATTATACAGGCAACTTTTAATTCTTCCAAGTTCCATGAAGCGAAAAGTTGCCGGAATCGAACCGCCTCCATGAATCTCTCTATTATATAAAAGCGAAGTCATGAAACAGGAACCTGAGCCTGTCAGCCTTTGCGAAGTTCAGCCTCGAAAACCGCTTTTCACCCTCCATAACAGTTAAAATCCAAAGTATTTAAGCCTAAGCTTCCTGTTTGCCATGACGCTCAAGTATCTTTTAAGCTGCATCCTTCCCGCATTATGCGTCACGTTACGGTTTGCAAGCCCCCATGCTCCATCAACCTTCTCAATGATTTTCCCCGCTTCCTTATTCCTTTCCACAAGGCGTCCGAACAGCTCCACAGCAGCAGAATATTCCGGACCGCTTCCATGATCCATGAACTCATAGAACATGGAGCGGAACGGATAGATTCTCTGGTAATACTTGTCCGCATCAATCAGCAGCTTCAGAAACTTCTCGAAAAAGGGTTCCGTTTCCGGTTTTCCCTCGGTCTTCTCACACATCAGGCTATGATGCTCTTCCGCCAGATCCTTAAGCCACTTGTCTGTTTCATTGGAAATAATGACTTCATCCGACCCGTCCCACCAGTACAGACGGTCGTCGTCCGATACATAATAATTGGGTTTTCCTTTAAGTTCCTCCGGAGTTCTGCGGAATGTGAACCAATTATCCTGCCTCAGGAACTTGCTTGTCCTTACCGGCGGGATCGGGGCTTCTATCGCTCTGTGCCATTCACCTTCCGGCTTCCCGGAGAAATAGCTTTTCATTACTTCGTCGTGATAGACATCTTTATATATCTCCTTCCAGAGCACCCAGAAATTCTTTTTCTGATACTCCGCCACAAGATATACGATCACCCTTGCCGGGAGGATCAGTGAATAGCCGGCGATCTTCTTCAACCGGGAATCACTGCATTCTGCCCTCTGTTTCCTGTCGGATCTTACCAGTTCCATAAGGTGTCCGACGGCATCATCAGGGGAAGCGGCAATATTCAAAAAGCCGTATATCGCTTTCCTGCAAGCATGCACGTCTGCAGCATATGATCCTGGCGCATCTTCCGCTTCCTTCAATGCATCCGCCCCTTCTTTAACATACATAAGATCAGCCAGCTCGGTACTTATCGCATAACGCTCCATTCCATCAGGAATTATGTTCATTACGCCATCCATCGGGTCATTATATCTTTGCTCCATTCTTTGGAATACATAATATTCGGCATTCTTCCACAAATTAAACCGTTTCTTCATGGAAAAATCCGTTCCCAGCAGATGGTTGATCCATCCGACATAGCCTGTACTGTTGACGATCTCCCCGTTTATTTCGGCAAAACCGGAGTTTTCGTCATACAGTTCGTACAAGAAATTCACCGCCGTCACCACATCATTGAATTCCTGCGAACCTATCTTTTCGCTCCAAAACTCACAACTGCCCGCATCAAACTCAGCTGTTTCCCAGAAATCGTCCTCAAAATAATTATACCAAAAACTGCATTTCCCGCCTGGTAATGCCGCCGCAGGGATCAGGAGTCCTAATTCACTGCCGTACATGCTGACCTCCTCAAAGGACATCATTCCCCCGTAGTTGATGAGCTTCATGACCTGTTTTGCAAACTGGTCCTTTTCTTCATTTTTTAAACGCAGCTGACCGCTGTAACTTCCGAATGTACCCATTTTGTTATTCCTCCTACTATTGTACAAAAGGCACAGCAGCTACTGTCCATTAATGGGCATAATACCTGCTGTGCCTATCGGCTTTCATATATCACTATCTATTTTTACGCACAGGATACTCTCGAAAACGCCGGTTTGTCAACTGTAACATTGAAAAAGGCGTGCTCGTGATCCGGAGCTCAATTATAGGTGGGGTACAATCTGTACCCTATTTCGGTTCTGATCGAACAGGAAACAAAACTCGGGGTAAGTTTATATTGGGCTGTTCTATAAAAGGTTAAAGGAAAAAAGAGCAGACCAGGGGCTGTTGCAAAATAGATGAGAAAACATCTATGGAGCAACAGCCCCTTCATGGTTTTATTGCCATTCCACCCTGTTCGCGAAATAAATCTCTCAACTATTCGCGATATGAACAGATAACCGCGATATGAATAGAAAATTCACTTTTCTGAAAATACCCCTATATTCGCGATATAAACAGAAAAACTTTGCCTCTATTTCCGCGATATAAACAGAATAGAATTTCACGGTGTTCGCGATATGGCGTTAATTTCCGCGATATAAATAGAAATTAACACATCAAAAATTATTCTTACGAAAACATATGAATTATCTTAACCGGGCACTTCTCGGCACATTTTCCGCAGGCTGTACATTTGTCATAGTCGATGACAGCCACGTTGTTGTCCATGTGTATAGCATCCGCTTCACACTGCTTTGTGCAGAGGGTGCAGCCTATACATCCGGCCTTGCAGACGTTCTTTACCTGAACACCTCTGTTGTGGGATGAGCAGGCAACTCTTACCTTTGATTCCTTCGGAACCATTGCGATAATGTGCTGGGGGCAAACCTTGGTGCAGGCCATACATCCTGTACATTTGTCCTCATCCACCTTCGCTATCCCGTCAACTATGTGCATAGCGTCGAACTTGCAGGCCTTTACGCAGGCGCCGTAGCCCATACAGCCGAACTCGCAGCCCTTATCACCCGCTCCCGGCACTACGCTAAGAGCATTACAATCCTCAAGTCCGTGGTACTCATATTTCTTTATGGCCTTGTCGCAGGTTCCCGAGCATTTCACAAAAGCTACCATCTGCTTTATCTCGCCTGCCTCTATTCCCATTACCTCGGATATTTTCTTTGCAAGAGCAGGGCCTCCGACAGGACAGGCATTTGCGGGGGCCTTTCCGTCAGCTATCGCCTCCGCACAGGCATCACAGCCTGCAAAACCGCAGCCTCCGCAGTTAGCTCCGGGAAGGAGCTCTCTCACTGCCGTCTGCTTTTCATTTTCCTCTACCTTGAACTTCTCAGCCGCTATTACAAGAACTATTCCCACGAGTATGCCGACTCCCGCCACTACGGCGGCAACAGCCGCAACGATTTCCATATTCATTATCTGTACTCCTCCCTTCCTAAATAAGTCCGGAGAATCCGCAGAATGCTATCGCCATAAGTCCTGCTGTGACAAGGACTATGGGCGAGCCCTGGAAACTCTTGGGAACGTCGTTATAAACTATCTTTTCTCTGATTCCCGCCATCAATATTATGGCTATGGTAAAGCCCACAGATACTCCAAGTCCGTTTACAAGAGATTCAATAAAATTATAGGAGCTTTGCACGTTTGTAAGAGCTACTCCCAGAACCGCACAGTTTGTGGTTATAAGGGGAAGATAAACTCCCAGAGACCTGTAAAGGCTCACCATATTTTTCTTAAGGAACATCTCAACAAATTGAACCAGAGCAGCTATTACAAGTATGAAAACTATAGTCTGAGAAAACTCGATCTTTAACGGTACCAATATAGCCGTATAAATTATGTTAGTCACCATAGAAGCAAGCATTATAACAAAAATTACGGCGACTCCCATTCCTGCTGCCGTCTCTACCTTTTTTGAAACTCCAAGGAAGGGACATATACCGAGGAACTGGCTTAAGACTACATTATTTACAAGAGCCGATCCTACAGCAATCAAAAGTAACTGTGTAAATGTTGACATCAGCGAGCCACCTCCTTATCATTTGCCGCCGCATTTTTGTTTTCGGCAAGCTTGTCACATATTTCCTCGGCGTGAAGCATGCAGCTCTGACAATTTCCGTCACAGCCTGCGGCTTTGCCCTCAGCTTTTCTCTTCCTTTTCTCTTCCTTTGAAAGATTCGTTGCCGAAGGCGCCTTGAACTTATTCTGGAGAGCTGTAAGGACAGCCAGGACAAAGAACGCTCCGGGAGCCATTACAAATATACCTATATGGAAATCCTCAGGTATGACCATATTTCCGAGTATGGTTCCCGCGCCTATAAGCTCACGGCAAAATCCGATTATCGTAAGGGCGCAGGTAAATCCGATTCCCATACCTATACCGTCGCAGGCAGAAAGCAAAGGGGTATGCTTTGCCGCATATGCTTCTGCTCTACCAAGAATGATACAGTTTACGACTATAAGAGGTATATAGATACCTAAAGTCTGATACAGAGCCGGCACATAGGCCTGCATAACGAGCTCAACTATAGTAACCAGAGTCGCAATTACAACTATGTATCCGGGTATTCTTACCTTATCGGGAATAACATTTCTGAGGGCCGATATGACAAGATTGCTGAATATCAGCACCGCTGTTGTGGCAACTCCCATTCCGAATCCGTTTGTGGCGCTGGTGGTTGTGGCAAGGGTAGGGCACATTCCCAACATTATAACAAAGGTAGGGTTTTCTTTGATAATTCCGTTAAATATTCTCTCAAGATATTTGTTCTTCATTATTCATTCCCTCCTTCCGAAGCTTCAGAGGAAGCTGCTGTAAATGTCGCTGACATATCAGATGACACTGCGGCGTTTACAGCCGTGTTGGCCGCATTTACGGCGTTTGTCACTGCCTTTGAGGTTACGGTGGCTCCTGAGATAGCGTTTATTTCGGTATCTCCCGCATTTCCGCTCTTTGTGACTGTAAGTGACAGGGGAGCATTGTCCGCCATAGCGGGCTTTCCTGTAAACTGATCCTTAAACTCGGGATTCTGAGCCTTCATTCCGAGACCTGCCGTCTCTGTTATGGTGAGGAAGGATATTCCTGTATTTTTGAGCTCACCGCTTTCATCAGGCATGTATCCGACAGTTATCTCGATATCTCCGTCATAAGCCTCATGGTCAGTAACGTCAACGATATATCCCATTACGTTTCCGCTTTCGTCTGTAGCTGTCACAAGATTGTTTACTGTGACATCACCGTATGTTCCGTCTGCGGAAAGGAGCGCATTGGTATTTGCGACAGCTTCCGCGAGAGCTTCATTTTCCGACATATCCTTGTACTCGGAGGCTCTGGGAACCAGCTCCTCATACGCCGCATAGAGCGCAGCCTGATTTGCAGCCTCTATAGGCTCCTTTGTGAGCACATATACTCCTCCCAAAAGTACTCCCGACACAAGTGTTATTACAAAGGTCTTTACAACGACCATCCTGTTGAGCTTAGACTCTGCAGACTTGTTTTTATTCTTTTGATATTTACCCTTTCCGAAGGCTGTGGGAACAGTATACTTTTCAATAAGAGGGCAAAGGACATTTCCGAGTATGATAGCGTAGGAAACTCCCTCCGCCGAGCCTCCGAAGAGCCTGAAGAGTCCCGTGAGTATTCCCATAACGATTCCGTATACGATCTGTCCGTTGGGAGTAAGAGGTCCTGTCACATAGTCCGTAGCCATGAAGAAGGCTCCGAATATAAGACCTCCCGCACATATCTCACAGAGGAGATAATAGGGATCAAGTCCTCTTCCGGAGAAGAGCGCTGTAAATACGAGCACTGTAAGGATGTAGCTTAAAGGTATCCTTAAGCTGATGACCTTTCTGAAAACGAGGTATGCGGCTCCGATAAGAAGAGCTATAACGCTTACCTCACCTATGGTTCCGGGAATGTTTCCTATAAGGAGTGAAGCAAGATCGACCTCTCCGCCCGCCTTAAGATATGCAAGGGGTGTTGCTCCCGAAACTCCGTCCACGACCTTCGTTGCCCAAGGCATTGCCTCCACGGAGAAATCCGTCATGGGCTTCGCAAAGGAAATAAGGAGGAAGCATCTTGCGGCAAGGGCGGGGTTCATAAAGTTCTGTCCCAGTCCTCCGTAGAGCTGCTTTACAACTATTATTGCAAAAACTCCTCCGAGCATCGGTATCCATACAGGTATCTCAGGTGGCATGTTCAAGGCAAGTATCATGCCCGTTACGACAGCCGACATATCCTTTATGGTTATGGGCTTTCCCATAAAATATTCAAATGCGTATTCACTCAGCACGCAGGCAATAACTGTAGCCGCCGTCACAAAAAGTGAATATATTCCGAAGTGATATACTCCCCATAAAAGTGCGGGAAGCATAGCTATGCAAACATCTGTCATCAGCCTTCTTGTGGTGACTTCCGTCCTTAAATGGGGGGAAGACGACACATGAGGCTTCTCAGGTACAAATTCAATATTATTCATACATATCCCTCCTCTCCCCTATTTAAGCTTCTCGAGAGCCGCAGCCCTTGCAGCCTCCGCCGCCTCTGCGGCTATCCTCTCGAGCTCGTCGCGCTGTCTCTTCTCGGCAGCCTCGACTCTTCTCTTATTCATTACCATTTTCCTTGCCTGCTTGAAGATCTGAGTAAGAGGCCTTCTCGCAGGACATACATATGAGCAGGTTCCGCACTCCATACACTCCATTCCGTTCAGCTTCTCAAAGCCCTCAAGGTCTCCGTGAGTTGCGGCCTTTACCATAAGAGGAGGCACCAGAAATTCGGGGCATGCGCTTACGCAGCGTGCACATCTTATGCAGGGAGTGGTGGGATTCTCCTCCACCTCGTCATGGAGAAACGCACAGAGAGCCGATGAAGGCTTTGTAACGGGCACGTCAAGATCAAAGAGCGCCTGTCCCATCATAGGGCCTCCGCATATGAGCTTTTTCGCTTCTCCCTTCAGTCCGCCGACTGCAAGAAGTATATCCTTATAGGATGCGCCTATCCTCACCTTTACATTCGAAGGAGTCTTTACCGCATCGCCTGTGATCGTAATCACTTTTTCCATAAGAGGTGTATTTAATACTACCGCGTCATATATTGCGATCAAGGTGGCAACATTATCAACTATCGCACCCACATCGGCAGGGAGCATTGACGAATTAATATAGCGCCCTGTAACAGCATTTATGAGCTGTCTCTCACCACCCTCAGGGTACTTGGTCTTAAGGGCTCTTACCTCTATATTGCTCTCACCCGCACAGAGCTTTGACATGTGCTCTATGGCCTTGGGTTTATTGTCCTCTATTGCTATGATTCCCTTCGCGTTGGGGAAAAGCTTAAGACATATCTTTAATCCCCCGAGAAGCTTCTCCCCCTCCTCAAGCATAAGCCTGTAGTCGCTCGTAAGGAAGGGCTCGCACTCTGAACCGTTCGCAATAAAATAATCTATAGCCTCGTCGTTTTTAGGCATCAGCTTTACATATGTCGGGAAGCCGGCTCCGCCCATTCCGGTTATTCCGGCATCCTTCACGGCCTTTCTTATATCATCCTTCGAGAGGCTGTCCAAGTCCCGTTTTTTGCCTGTTCCCGAAAGTTTTTCATATTTTCCGTCACTCTCTATGACTACGGACATCTGCGGCTGTCCGCCCACCTGCATCCTCGGCTCTATCTTCTTTACCGTTCCTGAGACCGAAGAGATCACATCAGCAGAAATAAAGCCCTGTGCTTCTCCGATACGCTGACCGGCAAGGACCGTATCACCGACCTTTACACAGGGATTGGCAGGGGCGCCTATATGCTGAGACATAGAAAAGACATACTCTCCGGGAAGATCAAGTACCTTTATCTCCGAATCCTCACTGAGAGATTTGCCTTCATAGGGGTGCGCTCCGCCCTTAAATGTAGCACTGCTCATATGGTTCTGCTCCTTTCTGTCTGTACTGTAGTTGATCCGTCACTGTCTGATTTCAACAGCAGTATTATAACACACAAACTTTTGATAATTAATATTTGTGGTGTGTTTTATGAGGTACAAGAGCCGATTTAGGCTATTTTTTTATGCATTTTGTCAAAAATATCTCTTTCAAATTATACAAATTGACAAAAAACTAACAATTTTTGTATTGTACTTTGCATACATGTTCGGTGTAAGCATCCTAAAAGCCGGCTTAGGCCGAAAGCCGTACACGCAAAAAAGCCGTCCGATACATGGGCATATATAATTCCATGCTGTCGAACGACTTTCATTTATGGAGCATAGGGGGATCGAACCCCTGACCTCAAGATTGCGAACCTTGCGCTCTCCCGGCTGAGCTAATACCCCGAATTTGTACAAAGCAGAGTATAGCACTTTCAGCAAAAAAAGAAAAGATATCTTTTATAAATTATTCAAAGATTACTTCTTCTCGGTTTTCTGTTTCTTAAGGTTTATAACCTTTTCTTCTTTGGTCTCTTTAGCTTCCTTGGATTTTCTGGTTGACTTCTTCTCCTCTTTAGGCTCCTCCTGCTGCACAGGTCTTCTCTTTGCGATCATCTGTATGTTTCCGCAGCCCGAGCAGACAAATGCATCACAGATAATACCTCCGTCAGGAATAATATCTCCGTCCTCTGACGGTGCACAGTTAGGAACGTAAAATGCGACCCTGCGGTTTACCGGGGGCTTAATAGGTCTGTATTCTCCTCCGCAAAACGGACACTTCATATCCGAAAGGTCTCCTTTCAAAAACTTCATATACTCAGTCTGCCGGAAAAACCGGTTTTTGACTTGTAGGCTTTATTATAAATGATTTTTCCTTCAAATACAATACATAAAGCCACACATAAGCTACATAATGGCTTTGTCTTAAATACAGGCTTTCGCGGCTATGATAAATAATATTTGATGAAGCAGAAAATAATATTTTTTCAAAATATAAGGTATTTCTTGATATTGTCATGATTTTATAGTATTATATTATAGCTGTATTCACAGCGTAGGGCCGTCGCCAAGCGGTAAGGCACAGCACTTTGACTGCTGCATTCGTTGGTTCGAATCCAACCGGCCCTGTTCTCTTGTTTGACGACTGCTATATGCGGTCGTTTTTTTGTATAAAAGATAAGGGTGGAAGCGTAATTGGAAATAAGTCTGTTCGTTTTCTTACAAAATAAGTCTGTTGTGAAATCTGTTTGTTTTTTTGTCATGTGCATAGTATTATTTCTATGGTATACTATGTTCATAAACTAAAAAGGGCTTAACATATATAGCGATAAAGATCCGGGCAAGCGCAGCGGGAGAAAGTGTAAACAACTATATAAAGGCCGCTGTCGATATGCATATGGAAGGAGGTAAACAGCCTATGGAAGCAGCAAAAAAGATTTACACTGTAAACGACATCTATTCACTGCCTGACGGACAAAGAGCCGAACTCATAAACGGTGAATTATACATGATGGCTCCTCCGAGCCGGCTTCATCAACAGATCACAGGGGAGATATACAGGCAGACCGCTAACCATATCGCAGAAAATAAAGGACGCTGCAAGGCCTATATCGCACCCTTTGCCGTATTTCTTGACGCTGACGATAAAACCTATACCGAGCCCGATATATCTGTTGTATGCGATGAAGGTAAGCTCGATGATAGGGGATGTAACGGCGCGCCCGATTGGATAGTGGAGGTCGTTTCTCCGTCAAGTCGAAAGATGGATTACATGATAAAGCTCTTCAAATACCAAGCTGCAGGAGTCCGTGAATACTGGATAGTAGAGCCTGTGGAACGAATTGTTACAGTCTACAGCTTTGAGGCTAATGACCTTCACCGCTATTCATTTAGCGAACCCATAAAGTCCGGAATAATACAAAGTCTTACGATAAACCTTTCCGAGATATAGCAACAAGGACAAATTATATATCAGCTGTCAGCCATTTAATAGGCTGGCGGCTTTCTTTATGCCTTTTTACTCTTTTTCACACTTGTCTGTATCTGATACCCGATTGTATGAGATGAACCCGTAAAGCGGCTTAAAATAAGGCTTATTACCGTCTCAAACAACCGGTAACAAGCCTCTGCAAACACTCAATGCGGCTAACAGGACTTGAACCTGCACGGTCTCCCATTGGAACCTAAATCCAACGCGTCTGCCAATTCCGCCATAGCCGCCTGAGTGATATTCTATATGATTTTTGTATTTTTTTCAATAATAATGGGGTAAAACTTATAACAGGCTTATTTTACTCAAAAAATTCTTTGGCAGATTTCAAAATATATGTAAATGTACTTTAACGATTTTATATATAAGTTTGAAATAACAGCAAATATTATTTTCAGGCCTGCAAGGACAAATACTTACAATGTCCTTGCGTAGCCCTATTTCTATAATACCAAGTATTTTCCGGCCATCTGCCGAAATCCTTTTATGTCTGAAATCAGCTCATTAACAGCCGTTTCTATTTCTCCATTAATAAGACAGTCTACAATCCTCATGTGATTCTCACAGTCCATATTAAGGTATGTGGTCTTCCATTTGTCCCACTGCATTTGAGCGTATGCTCTCGTAAGTATATTCATACTGTTTTCAAGTGTCTTGCAGCAATAACTGTTTCCACAATAAGAATTCAATTTCAGATGAAAGGCTTTGTTGTTTTCCCAGTGTTGCCAAACACTTACTTTTCCTTCAACTCTGCAATAAGTATTCGTAAATTCTTTTAATTCACGAATATCATTGCTGTCAATACGTCCTGCAGCTTGTCTCAGGCATTCCGGTTCCAAAATCAAACGAAATCTGATAATATCGTCTACCTCTTTTTGGCTGATGGTCACGATCTCATACCCATATCGAGGGTGACTATGGAGAACCCCTTCCTTGCAGAGCTCTATAAGCGCATCTCTTACCGGAGATTTACTTACTCCATATTTTTCAATCAGCGGCTTCTCATTTAATATCTCCGACTGCTTATATACTCCCTCAATAATGTCATTTAATATCTGTGTGTAGACCTGATCCTTCAGCGAAACCGGATTATTCTTCCACATTATAGCCCTCCACTTCATACTGTCTGCATATTTTCCACCTCTGTAAGCCTCTATTTTCAGTCTTTAGCAGCTCGTACCGCAGTACGTATCCTTTCAGCGTCAATTTCTGTCGGAAGAGTGCAGTCCGCTCCAAGAAGGAATTTATGCCTTCCCATGCGTTTGATTACATTGTGGACTTCTGCTTTTATCTCTTCCTCAGTACCATCCACAAGAACTCCTGCCCTGTCATCAAGGCCTCCCAAGATAGCCGCGTCCCCGAAGAGCTCTCTCCCCTCCTCAAGACTCGGGTTCTGCTCATAAATCCCCCAGTTGACAACATCTATGGGGTAGTCCTTATATCTGTTAAGGTTCAATCTGTCCTTGCATATGTGTAGGATATTAAAGGCAGGGCGCTTTGCAGCCGCATTTAAAATCTTGAGATCGTAAGGCTTTACGAATTCCTCAAATTCCTCGTCCGTGTAAAGGTATGATTCTCCGCCCAGAGCGGCATAGTAAATACCGTCCACTCCGATCTTAAGCGCCTCCTCTGTCAGAGTAACCAGGGCATCAGATATCCTCTCATATGCCTGAGTCACAGCCTTGGGGTTTGCCCTTAAATGCTCTGTGAGAAAGCTGCTGCCTGTCTCATATCCGGCTGTGCCTCCTCTTGCATGCCATGCGGAGGCAACTATTCCATGTACTGTAAGTAATACTATACCATTATCATGGACTTTATCAATTATTTTTTTTGTTATTTCAAGCTGGTCCTGAATGAACTTGCTGTTCTTGTCAAACTCAGGTATATTGCCCCAATCCTCAGGCTTATTTATGGGAACCGAGCAGGGGATAACATTCTCATTCATTATCTTCATTATATCCGTTTCGGATTCCTCAAAAAATTTCAAATGGGCATCGACAGCCGCATCTCCGTGAAAGCATTCCTCGGGGAAATGAAGCCAAAAGCCTGAGGGAATATAGTCAGGTTCCTGACCTCTTACAGCTGCAAGCGTATTTTCACGACGGTTCATGTTTTGATCTCCTTCTTTATTTATATAAATCCTACTTTCTAAACTATCTTATCCAAAGCCAGCAGAGCCAGCACATAGGCCTTACAGCCGTCTGTAAGCTGTTTTACGGCAATGCACTCATCCGGCTGGTGCCCCTGTCCTCTGCCTGCAGGAAAAGGGTTCTCTCTGTCCGGTATACCGGGACCGAAGCCTACGGCATTCGTCAGATGTCTTGCATAAGTTCCCCCTCCCATAGTATATGGCTTATATGTCCTGCCAAGGACCCTGTCGGAAATTTCGCAGAGTACCTTGATCTCCTGTCTTTCGGGAGATACGAAAGAAGGCGAAGAGTCCTCTGTCTCCACAAGCTCAAAGCCAAGCTCTTCTGCTGCTTTTTCAAGTCCCTCCCTTACCTGCTCGCCGGTAAAGGATGCAGGGTAACGCACATCAAATGACAGTGACAATATACCCTCCTCCAGTCTTGCCACAGTTCCGCAACAGGTAAGCTTCCCTGTTTCTTCGTCCTCAAATTCTATTCCTGTAGTTTCTCCGTGAGAGCTGTCGGTAAGTACAGCCAGCCCCTTTACGGCTTTGTTTGCCTTGCCGGTAAGGGCTCTTGTCTCACAGAGTGCCTCCGCCAGCAGGTGAAGAGCATTTACAGAGCCCTCAGGAAAGGCCGCATGTCGGGAAAGTCCCTTGGCCTTAACTGTGACTTCTCTTCTCTCTTCTTTGCTGATGCTTGCAGATATATTGTCAAAGCCTTCAAGCCGCTGTCTGATAAGCTCTGCCTCTTCAGGGCTTTCTGTTCTGAGCCTTGCCACAGCCTCAGCAGGTATGACATTTACCACGCTTCCCCCGCAAAGCTCCTTAAGATTTCCATCAGAAGGAATCTTTACTGTAGCTCTGAATATACCCTTCTCTCCGTAGCATACAGAAAAGTCCGTGTCGGGAACTATCGAAAAATCCGGCAGTTTTCCCATTTCCACAAAATGCTCTATATCTCCCATTCCCTTCTCTTCGCTGCATCCGAAGTACAGGAACACATCGTGCTTCAAGGATATGGAATGCTCCTTCAAAAAGCGCATAGCATAAAGGGCTGCAACAGCCGGCCCTTTATTATCTCCCACTCCTCTTCCTATTAAGTATCCGTCCTTTTCCGTACACTCCAAAGGAGGATACTCCCAGCCTTCTCCTATGGGCACAACATCCAGATGGGCAAACATTCCCAACTCGCCCCCTTCACTGCCCTTCATGCGGCATCCGCCACAGTAATAATCATAATTTTCCGTGTCAAAGCCGTAGTCCTTGGCCTTTTTCAATGCCAGATCCAAAACTTCCCCGCAGGAAGCACCAAAAGGGAACTTTCCTTCCTTCTCTCCTGATACACTCGGAACGGCTACAAGCTCCCTTATATCTCCGATCATTTCCTCCCGGTGTTCGGCTATCCAACCTTCAATTCTTTTTTCAAGCTCCGAATCCGGAAACCATGATGTCTTTTCCATATATAAAGCTTCCTCCTAATCAAAAAGGTGGCAGGCAACCTGATGAGTGCCGTTTATATTCTTTAAGGCAGGGCACTCTGTCTTGCATCTCTCAGTTGCGTATTTACATCTTGTGTGGAAGTGGCAGCCTGTCGGAGGATTTATCGGGCTCGGAACATCTCCCTCAAGCACCACCCTCTTCATAGCACAATCCACATCCGGTATAGGTATAGCCGAAAGCAGTGCCTTCGTGTAGGGATGGCAGGGGTTATTATATAGCTCCTTCTTGTCCGCAATCTCCACAACTCGTCCGAGATACATGACCGCAATTCTGTCACTGACATACTTTACCACACTCAGGTCATGAGAAATAAACAGGTATGTAAGCTCCTTTTTATGCTTCAGTTTCTGCAGAAGATTCAGGACCTGAGCCCTTACGGAAACATCCAGGGCTGATACCGGCTCATCACATACAACAAATTCCGGATCAAGGACCAGAGATCTGGCAATAACTATCCTCTGCCTCTGCCCTCCCGAGAATTCGTGGGGATAGCGGTTCATCATCTTTTCAGGCATGCCCACAAGCTCCATTATCTCCTTGACCTTCTCTGTCTTTGCTTCATTGTTGCCGGACTCAAAGGCGTCAAGGGGCGCCTTTATCAACTCCAAAACCGTCATTCTGGGATTGAGCGAAGCATAGGGGTCCTGGAAAATCAGCTGCATCTTCTTTCGCATCTGGCGCATTTCCTCTTTGTGAAAGCCTGTAATATCTGTGCCGTTATATATTATCTTTCCCTCTGTAGGCTCAACCAAGCGAAGGATGGTCCTTCCCAGAGTGGATTTTCCACAGCCTGATTCTCCTACCACACCCAGAGTCTCCCCTTTGTAGATACAGAGGTTTACATTATCCACCGCATGTACCGTCTTCAGGGGTTTCCCCGTAAAGGTTTTAGCTGTTATATAATTCTTTTTCAGCCCTTGTACATCAATCAGTGTCTGATTCTGCTCCATATTGTTCACCTCCGTTCAAAGCTTCCCCTTTTTCATATTTAAAGCAGCGTACCTTGTGCCCTCCCACATCATAGAGGCCGGGCTTTTCCTTCCAACACCTCTCTTTTGCCTCAGGACATCTTGTGCAGAATCGACAACCTTCAGGCATATCATCGAGGTCCGGCACACTTCCCTTTATTGTGTACAGTTCCCTGTCATCATCCTGGTCCAGACGCGGTATTGATGCCAGGAGGCCTTTGGTGTAGGGATGAAGTGGATTTTTGAAAACACTTCTCGCATCCGCATACTCAACCTCCTTGCCGGCGTACATTACCATGACATCATCAGCCATCTCAGCCACCACTCCCATATCATGGGTGATAAGCATGATGGATGTTTGGTCTGTTTTTTTCAGCTCATTCATCAGCTCAAGTATCTGAGCCTGGATAGTCACATCAAGAGCTGTTGTAGGTTCGTCTGCAATCAAAAGCTTTGCATTGCAGGAAAGAGCCATGGCGATCATAACTCGCTGTCTCATTCCTCCTGAAAGTTGATGGGGGAATTCCTTAAGCCGCTGGGCGGGGGAGGGGATGCCGACCTTCTCAAGCATCTCCTCCGCACGCTTCCACGCAGCCTCCTTGTCGATCTTGTTGTGAGCCCGTATCGTTTCCACAAGCTGCTTTCCGACAGTCATAACCGGATTTAAGCCTGTCATGGAATCCTGAAAAATCATAGCGATCTCATTTCCACGGATCCTGCGCATCTCCTTCTCGCTTTTCTTAAGAAGGTCCTCCCCTTCAAAGAGGATCTCTCCTCCCGCAACTTTTCCTGATACAGCCGGAATCAGCCTTAAAATGGACATGGATGTCACGCTCTTGCCGCATCCTGATTCGCCCACTATTCCCAGAGTCCTGCCTTTCCCCACAGAGAATGATACGCCGTCAACAGCAGTCACAATACCGTTTTTTCCGTTAAACTGTGTCTTTAAATCTTTTACCTCTATCAGCTTTTCGGACATTTCAGAATCCCTCACTTTTCTTGTAATCGATACATTAAGCTACATCGGATATTGTTATTTGTTTACCTTCCACTCCCATACAAGCTTATTTACGTTGTAGTCGAGATTCTCAGGACGAACATTTTCAATATCAGAATTATATGCAAACAGGTCATTTGTAAAGTACAGGAAGGCCATAGGCATCCAGTCCACGATCATCTCCTGATACTCATCATAAATTGCTTTTCTTGCTTCAAATGTTATCTCTTTGGCTCCTGACTCTCCAAGCAGTCCGAGAGCGGGATCTGTAAGCTGTGTGAAGTTGTTCATATAGCCGACAGTTATGTTGGGTACGCTCTCAGAAGGATCTACTGAACCTGCGGAACCAATGAAGCATATGTCATAATCTCCGTTTCTTGCGTTAGTCAGCAGTGTAGGGAAGTCAAGAGTCTGGATCTTTGTCTTGATTCCTATCTTTTGGAGATCCTGCTGGATCAAGATAGCAGCTTTTTCACGAACCTCGTTACCTGTTGATACCAGCATATCAAGCTCGCGACTTTCATCCCATCCGGCATCCTTTACTATCTGAGCAGCTTTTTCAGGATCGTACTGTACAGGCTCCATAGACTCTATAGCCTCATTATAGTACTGATGGTCATCAGGAAGAGGACCTAAAGCCACACGTCCCTCGCCCTGAAGGAGCTGATCAACTATAACCTGCTTATTTATAGCCATGCTCATAGCCTGACGTATCTCTTTTGTCATGTAATCTCTTGATGTGTTCATAGCCATGTACTGATAAGCATATGTGGGAACTGACTGGGCTGTAACTCCCTCTGTCTCCTTAGCTGCCTGCCAATCCTGAAGAGGTATCTGGGTGTTGCCGCTGAGGGCATCTATCTCACCGCTCATAAGTCCTGAAAGCAGGTTGGAGGACTGGACCTTCTTTACAACCAGTCTGTCGAAGTCAGGTGCTCCAAGGTAGTAGTCCTTGTTTGCGGTAAACTGAATGCTCTCTCCTGAGATAGTGCTCTCAAAAACACAGGGGCCTGAGCCTACAGGTGACTGCCAGAATTCAGCGTTCACGAGATCAGCATCTGATATTTCCGACAAAAGGTGCTTGGGTATAATGAAGAAATCACGGTTTACCATAGCGTACACGATCGAAGGATCCATGGGCTCCTTCAGTGTGAATTCTACAGTATGCTCATCCAATGCCTTGACCTCTATGGAATCGGTCGAAAGCTCCATACCGGTCTCATCTGTTCCTGCAAAATACTGCATGCGGATACGGCGTAGATAATTGAATTCTGAAGATGAAGCCACCTGAGCGCTGTATACCACATCGTCAGCTGTCACAGGCTCGCCGTCCTGCCACTTGGCATTTTCATTGAGGTGATAGATTATCTTGTCCTGAGTTTCATTTGTCTCCCAGCTGTCAGCAAGTCTGGGCTCAAAGGTTCCATCTGTGTTTATGATCATCAGTCGGTCGAACATAAGCTCGTTTACGTTGTCAGCTCCGGTGTTTGTAGTGTTCATGGGCATGAAAGTATCCCAGTCTCCGGTCTGAGCTATAGTCACTACTTTTTCCCCTGACGAAGCATTACCTTCAGTCTGAGAAGAGCTGTCAGCCTGCGCTGAAGTAGTCTCTGCAGCTCCTCCGTTTCCGGATCCTCCACAGGCTGTCAGCGCAGCCATTGAAAGGACCAGCGCCAATGCTGTGAGCTTTTTTAAATTTTTCTTCATAACTTTTTTATTTCCTCCTTTTTTTATCTATACATACCCGGTCCTCTGAAGCCGGGAAATGATCTTTTGTTTCACCTTATTTTTTTCTTATTTTTGTCCTTGAATCCAGGGCATCCCTCATGCCGTCACCGATAAAGTTGATACTTGAGACTGTGAGTACCAGAAGTATTCCTGCCGGCACCCACATCCAAGGGCGGGTGGAAAGCACTGTTATGGACTGGGCCGCGTAAAGGATATTTCCCCATGAAGCCTCCGGGGGCTGAACTCCCATTCCCAAAAAGCTCAGGGAGGACTCCTGTATTATTGCCTGAGCTGTTCTGAAGGTAAAATTAATGAGTATAGGGGCAAAGGCATTAGGTATCACGTACTTTATAAGTATAGGGAGATCCTTCGTACCAACTGCCCTTGCAGACTCCACATACTCCTTCTCACGGACGGAGAGCACGTTTCCGTATATCAGCTTGGCAAAATCTGTCCATCCCAAAATTCCGATAACGAAGATTATGGTCCACACAGAGGGATCAAATACTGAGACGAGAACCAGTATAAGTATCATTGAGGGGAAGGACATGAAGATGTCCGCAAGCCTCATTATCACTGTCTCCCATATGCCCTTGTAATATCCTGCAACAAGTCCCAGGGGCACACCTATCATTAAGCTGATGATAGCCGAGAGCAGTCCAACCATCAGGGATACTCTTCCGCCGTACACAAGTCTCGCAAAGAGATCTCTTCCCGTATCATCAGTTCCCAAGATATGTCCGGGCCCGGGAGCCGCGCTGAAATTAAGCACATCCGAGGTGTAGGGGTCAAGCTCCATCACCATTGGAAGGAGTATTACCAAAAGAACTTCAACAGCTATGATCGTCAGTCCCAACATAGCCAGCTTGTGCTGTGAAAACTTTTTCAGGACGTCGCGGCTGTACGAGTCTTTTTTTATTTTTTCTTTCTTTTCCATCGTCGTACCTCCTATCGACTCTCTCTGATCTTAGGATCCAAAATACTGTAGATAATATCTGTAATAATGTTTCCCAGAAGAACCGCTGCAGCAATCACCACCGTGATTCCCATGATAGTGGGATAGTCTCTGGAGTTTATGGACTGTACCATGAGGCTTCCGAGACCCGGCCAGCTGAACACCTGCTCAGCTACCACAGCTCCGCCGAACAGGAAGGGTATCATTGTACTCAGCACTGTAACAACAGGTATAAGCGCATTCCTCAGTCCGTGTACGATTATTACCCTGAGCTCCATAAGTCCCTTTGCTCTTGCTGTCCTTATATAGTCTTCTGAGAAGACTTCCATCATGCTTCCCCTTGTCTGTCTCAAAATGCTTCCCACATTAAAGACTGTCAGGGTCAAACATGGAAGTATCAGGTGTCTCACCATTGAGCCCAATGTCTCTATTCCGGAGTCATACATTCCTCCCATGGGAAGTATCCCCACCTTGACCGCAAACACATAGATAAATACAAGACCTGTAAAAAATGTAGGGGTCGATGCTCCTATAAATGAAAGGCCTGACGATATATAATCCCAGGGAGAGTAGGGCTTGTAGGCTGAAACTATTCCCAGAGGGACAGCGATCAGAACAGACAGCACTGTTGACGCTATGGTCAGGATCAGCGTAGGTCCCAGTCTCTCAAGGACCATGCCCATTACAGGAAGATTCGTCCTGTAAGAGGTTCCCAGATTTCCCTGAAACAGGTTTTGCAGCCATCTCAGATACTGTATGATCACCGGCTGGTCCAGTCCCATCTGTGCCCTCAAGGCTTCCATATCCTCTTTAGTGGCCATAGGGTCAGCCATCAGCATTTCCAGCGGGCTTCCCGGTGCCAGCGAAGACAGAAAGTAGACAAGGATCGTAATTCCGAAAAAGGTAGGAATCGCAATCAACAGGCGTTTAATAACATATTTCGTCATATCATTTTCCCCTCCTGTGCAAGGCGTCAGTCACAGCTTAAAGTCAGCGACAAAAAGCTGTTGAACATATCGTTAATAATATTACTAATATTATCAGCCTTTGTAAAATATGTCAATATATCGCAACACACATTTATTATTTTTGTAAATAGTATATATTTTTTACCTGTTTTTTCTACTATATTGACTAATGACTTGCGGTTGACATTCCAAATCAAATGTGTGAGTATATATTAAAAATCATGTATTGGGGCGGTGTACCCGGGTCGATTAATCGCACCGCAGACAAATACTTTATTTTTCTTTTCAGGAGGATATTAAAATGTCAATTAAACATAATGAGCCTAAATTTACCGATGATGCCACTTTAGCCTGCAGAGGAGCTGTAGAGCACCGCGCTACTTGGATGGCTCTTCTCTATGCAGAGGCAAAGAAGATGGGATTGGATGCGGAAAAGATGTGCCGTGAAGCAATAAGCAAATGTGGCCATATACATGGAGAGACACTTTACAAGCCCAAATGTCAGGATCCCGAAAGTGCTGCAGATTTCGGAAAGGTATTCTTCTCGGGACAGGGCGCAAAAAATATGGAGATCGATGTATTGGAGGCGGATCACGATGAATTAGTGGCGGAGTTCCATCAGTGTCCTCTTGTTCAGGCTTGGGAAAAGCTCGGCTACACCGGCAAGGAGCTTGAGCTCCTCTGCGACATTGCAATGGACGGAGATCGCGGTATAGCCGATCAGATGGGTCTTGCTCTGGATATAGAGAAGACTATAGCTGCAGGTGACGGAGTATGCCGTCTTCACTTCCGCAAGAAGAAATAACAGATAGTATATTTTTATAATCAGATGATATTTTTTCAGGAGATCAATATTGTAACCGGCTGTCAGATCCTTTCTGCTCAGCCGGTTATGAATTATACGAAAATCAAAAAAGAAAGGCAAATAATATATGCGAGCCTATGAACGCTTTTTTAAATATATAAGTTATGACACCCAATCCGACAGCAGTGCTCCTCTTTCCTCTGTTCCCTCTACTCCAAAACAGAAGCTCCTGGGAGCTGCACTTGCCTTAGAGCTCAAGGATCTGGGAGTGCAGGATGCATACATGGATAAATACGGTTATGTTTACGGGCATATTCCTGCCTCAAAGGGAAGTGAAGCTCTTCCTGCCTTGGCTCTCATCTCTCACATGGACACTGCCCCTGATATGTCAGGAGCCGACATAAAGGCAAGGATAATAAAAAATTACACAGGAAAGGACATACGTCTTTCCGGAGAAGATGTTCCCGAAAAAGATGCCGTATACACAAGAGTATCCGCCTACCCCATGTTGAAAAATTATGTCGGGCAGGATCTCATCGTGACTGACGGCTCCACCCTTTTGGGTGCAGACAACAAGGCGGGCATTGCAGAGATAATGACTCTTGTGGAATTTCTCAAGAACGAGCCCTCTTTCCCTCACCCTCCTCTCAGCATATGCTTTACCCCGGATGAGGAGATAGGGCGCAGCGCCGATCACATAGACACCGAGGCCATCCGGGCCTCCTACGGTTATACTGTTGACGGAGGAGCTGTGGGGGACATACAGTACGAAAACTTCAACGCCTCCACCGCTGTTTTGTCTTTCAGCGGCATAACCGCTCACACCGGCTACGCAAAGGGAGCCATGAAAAACTCCGCTCTTATAGCCGTGGAGTTCCAAAATATGATACCTGCCGATGAAACACCTGAAAAGACCGAGGGCAGAGAGGGCTTCTACCATCTTAATTCCATAAACGGCAAGGTGGAACGCACTGTCCTTGAATATTTGATCCGGGATTTCTCGGATGAGGGCTTCAAAAGAAGAAAAGCTTTCATCTCCTCTGCCGCGGATTTCATCAATATGAAGTATGGTGACGGCACTGTGGAATTGACATTTAAAGACAGCTACTCAAATATGCTTAGCATGATCACTCCTTATCCCGAGCTGATTTTAAACGCCGAAAAGGCCATAACAGAGGCAGGGTCCGTGCCTCAAAGCGAGCCTATAAGAGGCGGTACAGACGGCTGCCGCCTGTCCTACATGGGGCTTCCCTGCCCCAATCTCTGTGCGGGCGGGCAGCTCGGTCACGGCAGACATGAATTTGTTTCTGTTCAGTCCATGGATACCATAGTGGAGATACTTAAAAATCTGGTCCGTCTGTTTTCAGAACGAAGGGATCAAATATAGGATCTTAAGAAAAAAGCTTGAAGCAGGAATATCTTTGTGATCATCCTTACTTCAAGCTTTTTTAGGGTGGGTAATGGGACTCGAACCCACGACCTTCAGAGCCACAATCTGACGCGCTAGCCAACTGTGCTATACCCACCATATTGATTACGGCTTTCGCTTAAAAATATACAGGCGGTAATTGCCGCCCGCAAAGCGTTGCTTTCATCTTAACGAGCCTGAAGGGATTCGAACCCCCGACCCACGGCTTAGAAGGCCGTTGCTCTATCCAGCTGAGCTACAGACTCACTTATCTTCATCAAGATAAACACCGTCACTTGACAGTGCTTAAATATAATAGTAAAAAAAATGTATTTTGTCAATAAAAATTTGATTTAATTTCAACTTTAATTTCAACTTTTTATCTTTTTAATATCTTATCATCTCTTTATTCGGGAAAAACAGGAGGGCAGGCCTCTCGGTCCTTGCCCTCCATTATTTAAAATGATTTAACCGATTAAATATTTCTTCCCAAAGGATGTCCGTTTCTGTCTCTCTCGGGTGCCTTGGGCATAGTCCATGCATTGTGGTCTGTATGGAGGAGGTGATGTGCCTTGTGACCGCAGGGCTCTCCCATATAGTCCGCATAGAGCTTCTGAATGTCCGGGTTCTCATGTGAGAATCTGAGATCCATGCCTCTGTCAATGAAGTAGAGGTTCTTTCCTCTCTCAAATGCGCTCTCATATCCGTCATGTATAGGCTGTCCGCCGCCGCCTACGCATCCGCCGGGACATGCCATTACTTCAACGAAATCATAATGAACCTCGCCTCTCTCTATCTTGTTGAGAAGCTTTCTTGTATTTCCGAGTCCGCTGACTGCTGCTACTCTCAATGTAATGTCATTGATCTTGAGCTCAGCCTCCTGAACATCAGACTCCTGGCACTGTGCTCTTACTACCTTGAAGGCATCAGGATCGGCATTCTTTCCGGTGAGCTTGAAGTAAGCTGTTCTCAATGCAGCCTCCATAACTCCGCCTGTGGCTCCGAAGATAACTCCCGCTCCGGAACCGTCCTTCATCAGGCTGTCGGGCTCAATATCCTTAAGCAAAGCGGGAAGAAGGTGAGCTGTCTTTATCATGCGGTCAAGCTCTCTTGTTGTGATCACACAGTCTGTATCATATCCTGCATACTCATCCACATAGAGACCGACATTTCTCTCCTCACCCTTCTTTGCAAGGCAAGGCATTACAGCTACTGTATAGATATCCTCAGGCTTCTTGCCGATCTTTTCAGCAAAGTATGTCTTTATTGTAGCTCCAAACATCTGCATGGGGCTCTTTGCTGTGGACAAATATCTTACGAGATGAGGGTACTGGCTCTTTATAAATCTTATCCAGCCCGGGCAGCAGGAGGTGAACATAGGTCTGTCCTTGAACTCTCCCTTTGTGTAACGCATTATGAACTCATTAGCTTCCTCCATGATGGTAAGGTCAGCCGAGAAGGTGGTGTCAAATACATAGTCAACGCCCATCTTCTTCAATGCGTCAAATATTTTTCCTACTGTAGCCTGCTCCCTTGTAAGTCCGAGAGACTCTCCCCATGCCGCTCTGACGGCGGGCGCCACCTGAACCACTACTGTCTTTGTAGGATCCTCAATAGCCTTCCAAAGCTTCTTTGTATCATCTCTCTCTCTGAGTGCTCCTACAGGGCAGTGAGTGATACACTGTCCGCAAAGTGAGCAGTCAGCCTCATTTATTGTTCTGTTTCCTGAAACATTTACTGTAGAACGTGCTCCTGTTCCCTCAAGATCCCATATGTTGAGGCTCTGTATCTTGTCACAGACCTGAATACAGCGCATACACTTGATACATTTTGCGGAATTTCTTATAAGAGGGAAATTCTTGTCCCATTCCTGCTTCTCGAGTCTCTCGCCGAAACGAACGTCCTGGATATTGAGATCGTTGGCTATAGTCTGAAGTGAGCAGTTTCCGCTCCTTACGCAGGTAGCGCACTTGCAGTCATGCTGTGAAAGGATAAGCTGAACAGTACGTCTTCTGTCCATCCTTACCTTGGGGGAGTTGGTATAAACCACCATACCTTCCTCAACAACATTGTTGCAGGAGGTTATAAGCCTTTCCTTGCCTTCTACCTCGACAACACACACGCGGCAGGCCGCGATCTCGTTAAGTCCCTTCCAATAGCAGAGGTGGGGTATAGCAATGCCTACGGAAGCGGCAGCTTCCATTATTGTGGTGCCCTCATTCACGGACACATTTATTTTATCTATAGTCAAGCTTACCATAACTTCTCACGACCTCCTTTAAATATTCCGAAGCCGAAATGGTCACATCTTAAGCATCGTCCCGTCTCCTGACAGGCTTCGTTTTTGTTCATGCAGTTTTCGATACCCTCGAAATCCTTGACTCTGTCGCAGGCCTCGCGCTCTGTGAGCTCTATCCTTCCGCATGCGGCATGGTCGTCAATATTGGGATCGGGTATCTCAACATCACAGGTTATCTCATGCTTGTAGCCGAGATACTCATCGATGTTCGCCGCCATTACCTTAGCAGCTGCAACAGCCTTTATTACTGTTGCGGGGCCTGATGCACAGTCTCCTCCGGCAAATACTCCGGGGATATCCTTGAAGCCTCCATTAGGAAGTGTGACGATCTTTCCTCTCTCAACGGGTATTCCGGACTCCTCGTAATGCTTTGTCTCTATATTCTGTCCTATGGCTACGATAAGGGCCTCGCAGGGGATGAATACATCAGGATCTCCTGTAGGTACCACGGAAGCTCTTCCGCCCTTTATCTTTGAGATCATCTGAGGTGTTACCCAGATTCCCTTTACCTTTCCGTTTTCTGTCTCTATTCTTGCAGGGGCCTTCAATGTAAGCATCTCAACGCCCTCAGCCATAGCTCCCTCTATCTCTGCGGGAAGGGCTGTCATGTCCGCTGTCCTTCTTCTGTATACGCAGCTTACCTTCTTGGCTCCGAGTCTTACAGCTGTTCTCACGGCATCCATGGCAACGTTTCCGCCTCCGATTATGGCTACCTCTTTGCCCTCAAGGCTCTCAGCCTTGCCCATTCCTACATTTCTGAGGAAGAATACTGCGGACATGACGCCTTCAGCATCCTCTCCCTCTATTCCGAGCTTCTTATCTGTGCTTGCGCCCACAGTTATGAGGACCGCATCATATTCCTTTCTGAGCTCGTCAAGCTTTATGTCTCTTCCGACCTTTACTCCGTAATTTACCTTTACGCCTGTCTCAAGTATAGCCTCTATATCCTCATCAAGTCTGTTCTTGGGAAGTCTGTAGTTGGGTATTCCGTAGCGGAGCATTCCGCCGAGAGCGGGAAGCATCTCATATACGGTCACCTCGTGTCCCATAAGCTGAAGATAATATGCGGCTGAGAGACCTGAGGGTCCTCCTCCTACTACAGCTATCTTCTTTCCTGTAGGTGCTCCGCAGGGAGGCGGGGGAACCTTGCCGGCATAATCTGCCGCAACGCGCTTTATTCCTCTGATGTTTATGGCGTCATCCACCATGTTTCTTCTGCATCGCTCCTCACAAGGATGCTCGCAGATAAATCCGCAGGTCGTGGGGAAGGGATTGTCCTTCCTGATAAGCCTTATAGCATCAGCATATCTTCCCTCTCTTACAAGAGCAATATATCCGGGCACGTCAACGTGGGCGGGACACATAGCAACGCAGGGCACGGGCTGGGTTGTAAGGCAGGTACATCTTCTGTTCTTTACATGCTCCTCATAGTCCTCTCTGCAGTTTGTGATGCTCCTGTATACCATACGAGCCGCCTCGTAACCTATGGCACAGTCAGCAGTCTCCATTATAGATTTTGCCGTATCCTCAATGAGGTCAAGTGTATCCATATCAGCATCACCGTTCAAAACATCGGTGAGCATGTGCTTGAGCTGCAAGAGACCCACCCTGCAGGGCACACACTTTCCGCAGGTCTGCGAATGGCTCATCTCTATAAATGCCCTTGTGATATCAACAGGACAGAGTCCCGGCGGGCTTGCTGTAATTCTGCGCTCAAGATTTTTATAAAGATCCTCGACTATAAGCTGTGCTTTTGTCGGGGTAAGTATCTCAAGTCTGCTCATAATATTTTCCTCCATATAATTTAATGTTGCCGAAGAGTCAACTGTATATATTGTATTATATATACATAAAATTGGCAATAAAAAAAGTAATTTTTATAAAAAATTACCAGCTTTTTCATTGTCGCGAAATAAACTGCCTGTTAACGATTGCATTTTTTTAAATACAATTCAGTCATAAATATTCGCAAAAAAAGCTACTGTACAGTAAATTCAAGTTATCTGTAAGTAGCTTTTTGAAAATATTTCTTATAAAAATTATTTTTTTTGTATAATTATTCTTTTTCTTGTTATTTTTTTGCCAATTAAGGTTGACGGTTTTTTCTCATTTTTGCAGGGTTTTCTTGAACATTTTTGACAGTTTTCGACTGTCCTTATGAAGGAAGCCACCCGCAGCCAAAAGCATAACGCACAAGCGACAGCCTTATCCGCAGCCTTATATGCCACTTTAAAGCACCTTTGACAAGAATGCCTTAAGTCTCTCGGATTTAGGATTGGAAAAAAATTCCTTAGGCGCAGCCTCCTCAACAAAATCTCCACCGTCAAGGAACATAACTCTGTCCGCAACCTCTCTGGCAAAGCCCATCTCATGAGTAACCACTACCATGGTCATATGCTCTCTTGCAAGCTCTCGCATAACCCCAAGAACTTCTCCCACCATCTCCGGGTCAAGGGCCGACGTGGGCTCGTCAAAAAGCATTACCTCCGGCTTCATCATCAAAGCTCTGACTATGGCTATCCTCTGCTTCTGTCCTCCTGAAAGCTGATTGGGGTAGGCGTCTTTTTTATCTGAAAGCCCTACTCTCTTGAGGAGTCTTTCAGCCTCGGCATCAGCTTCCTCCTCTTTCATTTTGAGAAGCTTTACCGGGGCGAGAGTCATGTTTTTCAGAATACTCATATGAGGAAAAAGATTGAACTGCTGAAAAACCATTCCCATCCTTTGTCTGAGCTTATCTATGTCAGTATTTTTATCGCAAATATTTGTTCCGTCAAAATAAATCTCTCCTGATGTGGGAGTCTCAAGGAGATTAAGACACCTTAAGAAGGTCGACTTTCCCGAGCCTGAGGGCCCTACCACAAATACGACTTCTCCGCGTTTTATATCGGTAGATATATTTTTAAGCACCTCATTTCCGGAAAACGCCTTGCAAAGTCCCTTTACCTCTATCACCTTTTTTCCCACAGGGGCTTTTGCCTGCGGCATTAAAATATCATCCATATATACTCTCCGTCTCCTATGGTATCACCTGTTTTCACAAAGCTCAGGCATTATCTTACATCATTTTTTCTCAGTTTCTTCTCAAGCCTTCCCACAAGCGCCGTGAGGACTGTCACCGTTATCCAGTAAAAAACTGCTACGGTAAAGAGGGGCAGGTAGGGGTTATAAGTCCTTGATCGTATTATATCTCCGCCCTTAGTGAGCTCATTTATGGCTATAAAGCCCGATACTGATGTCTCCTTAAGCAGGGCTATGAACTCATTACACAAAGCGGGCAGCACATTTTTTACAGCCTGAGGCATGATGATGTAAATGACTGTCTGCCTGTAGTTAAAGCCCAGAGACCTTCCCGCCTCAAACTGTCCGTTATCTATACTCATTATACCCGAACGGAAGATTTCGGCAACATATGCTCCTGAATTTATTCCGAAGGCCAACACCGCCACCATCATCTTCGAGGCATCCGGGGAGATAAAAATGCAGTAGTACATGATCATCAGCTGAACAACAACAGGAGTTCCTCTTATGACAGAAAGATACACTCTGCATATGGCATTCAAAAATTTGAGCTTTCCGGTCTTTTCATGAGTCGATCTTACGATCCCGACTATAAAGCCCAAAATTATTCCGAGGAGAACGGCAAAGATCGTAATTATTACGGTCGTCTTCAGTCCTCCTATTATGTATTTGAAAAATCTGTCATCCTCCACAAAATTCAGATAAAACTGCTCCGGGGAGAAATATCGCCCCCACCATTCGGCGGCGCCACTCAACCATTTTGCCATAATTTATTTACCTTTCACACAAGATACTGCCCGATGCCTTAAATTTCTTAAGTATCGGACAGTGTCCTATAATGCATATATTAATTTTCGATCACATCCGCCCTGAATCTCTTGAAAAATGATTATTCTGCAGGGATGTACTTGTTCATTATCTCATCAAGAGTTCCGTCTTCCTGAAGCTCGGCTATTGCTGTATTAAGCTTCTCCACAAGCTCCTCATTTCCCTTTGATACAGCTATTGCATACTCTTCCTTGTCAAGCTCTTCTCCGGCCTGCTTCACCGAATCACTGTTCTGAGTAAGGAATACCTTTGCAGGAGCATTGTCTATAAGAACAGCGTCAACCTTTCCCTGCTTTAAGGATTCTACAGCCTCAAAATATGTATTGAAGCGGTCAACATTGTCGTCTCCTACTATCTCGCTCGCCTTAAGGTCTCCTGTAGTTCCTGTCTGAACTCCAACTACATGATCTGCGAGATCGTCTATACCTGTTATTTCCTCATTGTCTGCTCCTACCAGAAGTACAAGAGCCGACTCGGCATAGGTATCTGTAAAATCTACTGTGGCCTCACGCTCAGGTGTAACGGAAATAGCAGCCATTCCTATGTCAGCCTTTCCTGATGTAACAGAGGGGATTATAGCATCAAAAGCCATATCCTCGATCTTAAGCTCCATTCCGAGCTTGTCTGCTATAGCCTGTGCAACCTCGGGATCAATTCCCACTATATCGTCTCCGTCATGGAATTCCCAGGGATCGAACTCGGCGTTTGTAGCCATTGTAAGTGTTCCGCCCGAAGCTTCAGTCTCTCCTTCAGCCTCAGTCTCCTCTGAAGACTCGCTCTCAGCCTCCTGTGATTCGGTCTCTGCGGCAGACTCCTCTGTCTCTGCAGCAGCTGTGGTTTCCTCAGCCTCAGAGCCGCATGCGGCAAGTGATGCAGCCATAACAGCAGCTATTGCCAATGATAAAAATTTCTTTTTCATAATTATCTCCTCCTCGTATATCGGACCTGAATTTATCCGGTCAATTCGTTCTTTAGTGTATATTGTATATTTATTCAAAAATCCGAATATTTATTGTTTATTCATTATACAACATTCTTTATATATTTCAAGTACTTTTTATTTTTATTTAAAAAAAAATTTCAAAAGCCTGAAAAAGTATTAAAATATATTATCGTACTGACGCATATGTTTCGATTCGTAAAAGTTATACAACAAAAATTAAGATATCTAAGCAATATTTAAGATATGAAAAAGGAGCATAAATATGTCAAAAAACGACAGGATAATACTTTTTACAGGAATCTTGCTTTCCGTGATGGAATTCATAAAACAACTGTTTTTATATTTTATAGTATTCAACATGCATTATGATGTGTGGTATTTTCCTTTCCAGCTTTGTTCAACGCCTATGTATCTTTGCCTTTTTTACGGTTTGAGCGCATCAGCTTCAAAAGGTAAAACAAAAAGGACCGTCGCCCTTTTCATTCAGGATTTCGGTGTGCTGGGAGGTATAATGGCTCTTCTTGTACATGACGGTTTTACCTGGACTGATTACCCTCTACTTACATTGCACGGATATCTTTGGCACATAATACTTATACTGCTTGGCATTTTTATATTTAAAAACAGACTTTCCTATACAAAAAAGAAGGACTTCCTTAAAACCGTCCCTCTTTTTCTCATTTTGTCCGCTGTCGCCGAGCTCATAAATATTATACTCAGCTCCGAAACCGCCGATTGTGACATGTTTTACATCTCCCCGTTTCACCCAAGCTCCCAGCCTGTATTTCATCAGCTGGACCTTGTCATCGGAAGGATACCGGGGATCTTCGTGTATCTTGCCTGTGTAATATCAGGAGCATTCATAATACACCTTATATTCTGTTGGCTTGATCGGAAGCTTGGAGGAGCAAGCCGACACGCCTCGCATAAGCATAATTAAAGGCGCTCTCTGTCAATGCGGCTTTATTTCTCCAAGGCTCCGTCGTAGCCCATGACTCCTCCGATGTTTACGGTCTCATAACCGTTTTTATCAAGGAAGATACACGCTCTCTTGCTCCTTGCCCCGCTTCGGCAATATACAAAGAGAGTTTTGTCCTTGGGGATAAGTCCGTCCATAACAGCCTTGGGCAGTGTGTCAAGAGGGATATTTATGCTTCCCTTTAAGTGGCCCTCGCTGTATTCCCCGGGGCTTCTGACATCCAAAAGCATACTGTTGTCCGTGCTCTCCATAAGCTTTATGCCTTCCTTAAGATCCGCTGTTGTCTTCATTGTATTCTTGACTCCTTTCCTCTGCTGTTGTATTTTCGTCTTTATTTGCTTTAATATTTACATTTTTTCGGGAGCTTTAAATCCCAAGATATCTATGCAGTCCGTAAGCACCTTTCTTGTAAGTGAAAGCAAGGCTATATAGCTTCTCTTCTTTTCCTCATCCTCCTCCGAGAGTATCTTTGTCTCATGATAGAATGAGTTGAAGGCGTCGGATATTTCATATATATATTGGCATATTTTGTGAGGCGCAAGCTCCTTCCAGGCAAGGCTTATGACCTCATTATACCTTGAGAGGAGCAGTGAGAGTGCCTTTGATGCCTTTGATTCCGATACGCCCGCGGCAAAGGTCTCCCTCGACTCCGGAACTGAAGCCGATTCCGAAGCACTCGTTCCTTCCGCATATTTTTTAAGTATGCTTGATATTCTTACTATAGAGTAAAGTATATAGGGACCCGTATTTCCCTCAAAGCTTGTAAATCTGTCTATGTCAAAGATATAGTCCTTTGATGCCTGGTTTGAGAGATCTCCATATTTAAGGGCCGCAAGCCCTACCGTCTCGGCTATGCTTTTAGCCTCCTCATCGGATATCTCATCGGTACTCCTGTTTTCTCTTATCTTTTCATATACCTTTTCATTTATCTCATTTACAAGAGCGGAAAGCCTCAAAACGCCTCCCTCTCTCGTCTTAAAGGGCTTTCCATCCTTTCCGTTCATGGTTCCGAATCCAAGGAAGGTGAGGCTCTCGTCATCTCTGACTATTCCCGCCTTTCTTGCCACCCTGAAAAAGCTGGTGTAGTGGAGGCTCTGTCTCTGGTCCGCAATGTAAATATATGCGTCAGGCTTGTAAAGCAGCTCCCTCTCAACCATTGTTGCAAGGTCTGTTGTAGCATAGAGACTTGCACCGTCCGACTTTCTGACTATGCAGGGAGGAAGCTCCTTTGTATCCGTTTCCTCGGCTATATCCACCACAAGGGCTCCCTGAGACTCATAAGCTATTCCCCTGTCTTCAAAGTCCTTTAACATGTCGGGAATATACTTCTGTACATCTGACTCGCCTTTCCACAGCTCAAAGCTTACATTAAGGCTGTCATAATTCTTCTTAAGATCGGCGAGGCTGAGCTCCATTATACGCTTCCATATCTTTGTACACTCAGGATCACCTGACTGAAGCTTCTCAGTTGCCTTGAGGGCTCTCTCCTTAAATTTCTCGGCCCTCTCTGTAAGCTTTCCGTCCTCACCCTTTTCCTTTGACTTTGCGGAAGCGGCAGGGTATATCTCCTCGAGATCCGAGAGATCAAACTCGGTCTGATCTCTGTCCTTAAGCTCCTCTATAATAAGGCCCATCTGTAGGCCCCAGTCGCCAAGGTGTACATCTCCTATCATCTTATTTCCCATGCGGGCTCCGAGACGCTTTATGCTCTCTCCTATTACCGCAGACCTCAGATGTCCCACATGCAGGGGCTTTGCCACATTGGCTCCGCCGTAGTCAACTATTATGACGGGAGCCTTTTCTCCGTCCTTTGCCACGGGCTCCAGTCCCAGACCTTCGTTGCTGTCCATATCCGCAAGGTATCCCGCAAGGAAATCCTCGGATATATCAAGATTTATAAATCCCGGCATAACCGCCTCAGCCTTTTTGAAGGCAGGCTCGCCCTTTAATATTTCAACAACAGACTCTGCTATCTCTATTGGCTTTTTGTGCATAATCTTTGCAAGGGCCATAGCTCCGTTGCACTGGTATTCGCAAAGATCGGGCCTGTTTGAGAGATTCACTCTTCCGTAGCTTTTATCAAGTCCCGCCTTCTCAAAGGCAGCAGACATCTTGGCATTTAAAATATCAACTGTTTTTTCCATATCTTTTCCCTTATAAAATCGAAGAGACTATCTCAAAAAGTTTCCCGAAATCAACTCTGTTTCGTTCCGCATACTTTTCATCGACAGCCTCTTCTGAAAATACTTAAATTCTTTTTAAATTTTAGGTCTCCGGCCTGCAATTAAACTCTTGAGAGATACTCGCCTGTACGTGTGTCGATCTTTATCTTGTCTCCCAAGTTTACAAAGAGGGGAACCGCAACCTGAGCACCTGTCTCAACTATAGCGGGCTTTGTAGCTCCTGTAGCTGTATCTCCCTTAAAGCCGGGCTCTGTCTCTGTAACCTCAAGCTCAACGAACATAGGAGGCTCAACAGAGAATACATTTCCCTGATATGAGTTTACCTTACAGATATCGTTTTCCTTCACGAACTTCATAGCGTCTCCCGCAAGCTCTGCGGAAATAGCCATCTGATCATAGGTCTCTGTGTTCATGAAGTTGTACTGATCTCCATCCTGATAGAGATACTGCATATCCACCTTGTCTATACGAGCTGAGGGGAACTTCTCTGTAGGTCTGAAGGTTCTCTCAACAACACCTCCGTTGATCACGTTTTTAAGCTTTGTTCTTACGAAAGCAGCTCCCTTTCCCGGCTTAACATGCTGGAACTCTATGATCTGCACTACCTGTCCATCGATCTCAAGTGTAACACCGTTTCTAAAATCACCTGCTGATATCATTACCTATCCCTCCCGGATCTACTGATTGTTTTTCTCTTACTGATAAAAATTCTATACTAATATATATTAAAGTCTTTATAAATTCAAGTATTTTCGTGCTCTCAAGCCGATTTTCAGGAATTTGCACAGCTTTTTTCAAGACTTTTGCGGAATGATTTGACTATAAAGCTCTCCGGTATGCGTTTAAGCCTTATCTTGAAAATGTCTGTGGACCTGTCCACGGGTTCAACAAGGACTGACTTAAGACCCGCTCTTTTTGCACCCATTATGTCGGTAAATATCTGATCTCCCGCAAAAAGTGTTTCAAGCGGAGCCGTTCCAAGCCTCCTGCAGGCCTCTATGTATCCGCCTTTTGAGGGCTTACCCGCCTTGCAGATATATTCTGTGCCGACCGCCCTCGCGAAGGGCTCGACCCTTCCCTTGTCATTGTTACTGAGCACCATTGTCCTTATCCCGGCATCATAAAGTCGTTTAAAAAGCTTCTTCGACCTTTCATCGGCGGGAGCGCCATGGGGCACCAGAGTATTGTCTATGTCAAATATTATTGCCTTTATCCCTTTTTTCTTAAGCTCTTCTATATCTTTATCCGATATTTCACAGATATTTTTCGTGTATGCATCGGGATAGAGCATTTTGAATATCCTCATTACTTTACTTCATCCTTTGTCTCAGCCTGCTTTGTTGTTTCATTAGAGGTATGGGACTTAAGAAGCTTTCCGACCTCCTCTATAAAGGTGTTCACATCCTTGAATTCCCTGTATACGGAGGCGAATCTTACGTAGGCAACCTCATCTGTCTCCTTAAGCTTTGACATCACAAGCTCGCCTATAACGGAGGAGGCTATCTCCCTTTCCTCCATGCTGAAAATCTTTGTCTCTATCTCGTCTATCATGTTTTCGACCTGACTCGATGATACAGGACGCTTGTGGCAGGACTGAACTATGCCCCGCTCTATCTTTGACCTGTCATATGCCTCCCTTGTATTGTCCTTCTTTATTATCATGAGAGGCATGGTCTCGGGCTTTTCATAGGTCGTAAATCTCTTTCCACAGATCACGCACTGGCGTCTTCTTCTTATGGCCGAATTTTCGTCAGCGGGTCTTGAATCTATTACCTTCGTGTCCTCGGCATTACAAAACGGACATTTCATCGGTTATTACCTCCTCTTCCTTATCTTCCTTGATAAGCTCTCCTCTTGCATCGATATAAAACAAAATTGAAGTAAGCATCATATACGGCGCTATCCAGAACACAGCTATGCCCAAGCTCATATATATGGGTATTACCCATGGTATAAAGCTCAGAGAGATCAAAAGAAATCTCAGCCTTCTCTTTTTCATGAGTTTAAGGCTCTCCTTGAATGCGGATATAATACCTGTTTCGGGCTCTTCTATCCTTATGTAGCACACAAAGGCAAAGCCGAACATCACATAGTAATATATGAAGTATGCCAATACTATTCCCGCTATAATAAAGAGAAGGGAAATCCCCGCATAGTATGCCCTGTCTGAGGCAAAGTTTATAAGCTCCGTTACGGCTAAGCCTATCACAGTCAAAAATATGTAGCTTACCACAAACCTTCCCGGTCTGCTTCCTCTTTTAAAGCCGAAGAATAGATCCTTTATCGAGCAGGGCTTCTCCCTCGCAATATTAAGACCTATCCTGTATTCTCCCATCACAAATATCAAAAGCGAAATGACCGCGACTATCGCCAAAAAGGCTACTGCCACGGCAACGGCGGCGCCTCCCGCTCCCGTAAGTGCATCAGGGCTGTATACTCCCGTGCGTATCCCGATGACAGACATCAGAAACATCATATAGGCGGCCATAGCAGGTATCATTACGATCAGTGCGGTCAAAAATGAGGCTCCGATCACTGTTCCGTATCTGCCTATGAGCCTTTTTCTTGCCATAGCCTTATAGTCCCTTGACCTGAGCTTCTTCATCACATCAATCCTCCCGACATATTCATTCCCACAGCAGCATAAAAAATTATAAGTATGACAAGGGATACAACTGAGATAAATACCGCTACAACAGAACATACAAGTCCTCCTATTGCCACTCCGTGCATAGAGGAATCTCCCCTTGACAGGAGGGCAAGAGTAATACCTGTCCCCGCAAAAATGATACCTATCATAAAAAAGCTTGTTACAATTGCGAGTATTCCCATTACAAGAGAGGCAACAGCCAAACCGTTTGCCGCCTTTTTCTCATAGCCGGCAGTTCTTTGCGGGAGCTCTCTGTACATATCTTCATTCATTATTTGAAGCTCCTTTCTTATAAAAAAGCTTTGTTTTGCATGAAAATTTTACTACATATAGGGAATGAATTCAACCGGGCAAAAAGCTCTCAAAATTTCAAATTAAGCTCTTTTTGTGCATTTTAAAAAGTTTTTCTCGTTGCCCTTACATGAAACGCCTGTTATAATGATTATGAGAATAATTTATAAGGAGGGTGGGCCATGAAGAGGAATGCTTTTTCAGAGGATACTGTAGTTGATATGTCGCGCAGAGTCATTCGCAATTTTTATGCTCTCGATAAAGAGCCTTTGGCAGCCGATCTGTCCGAGAGCTTTATGTGGATCGGAACGAATGATAAACACTGGTCCGAAAATCTCGATGAGTTTTCATGCGCCGTAAAGAATCTTTGCGGTATTTCTCCCGTAACCCTTTCCGACGAGGAATACCACCTTCTGTTTCATGAGAGAAATATATGGATACTTTACGGAAGGCACAAGGTCACCTTCACAGCCGACAGGGATGTAGTGCATGTTCATATGCGCTTTACCTTTGTGTGGAAGAGATATAATGACGAGCTGAAGCTTCTGCACCTTCATGCATCGCGCTCCGGGGATGTCCCCGCAAGGCAGGGTCTTGATCGCGAAAAATCCGGCGATAAGGACTCGCCTCTTATGCAGCATTTTGAAAAGATACTAAGCCTCCCGTCTTCATCCCGCAGGCTTGTCTTTAAAGACCTGAATGGTGTTCATCGTTATCTGCTCCCCGGAGAGGTGGTGTATCTGGAGGCCGATTTGCAGCGCACCACTGTCCATACAAAGACTGAAAGCTTCAGTATCCACGGTCTTATATCGGAAATAGAAAAATCCATGCCTGATGATTTTTACAGGATACACAAAAGCTATCTTCTTAATACCTCATATGTGGAAAGCATATTCAGATATAAGGTAAAGCTGCAGGACGGCAGTCTGCTGCCCATAGGAAGAGACCGATATATGAGCTTTAAAAAATATTTGTCCGAGAAAAACCTGTAAAAAACCGGACAAAACAGCAATTTAATATATTATACTTTAAAAGGTACCCGGCATCTGAGACATGGTATGTCCTGAACCGGGTACCTCTTTTATATATCAATATTCTTTATTTGCAGAGCTCGTATATAGCTTCGGCAAATATCTTTGCCGCAGTCTTCATCTCCTCTATTATCATAAACTCATCGGCGCCATGCATATGAGTATCTGTGGTATCTCCCACAGCTCCGAAGGCAACTCCGTTCTTAAGCTCATGAACATAGGTTCCGCCGCCTATGGCAAGGCACTCTCCCTTTTTACCTGTATACTTCTCATAACATGCGAGAAGGGTCTTTACAAAGTCGGAATCTCCGTCAACAACATGTGCGGGAATAAAGGAGGTCTCTACTTCAAAGCCCTTTGAAGTAACATTTTTCTTTGCAACCTCAACGCAGTTTTCCTCGTTTGCGGAAACGCAGGTACGGGCATCCCACTTTGCTGTAAGTCCTGTCTCTGTTATCTCTACTATGTCAAGAGTGCATGTGGTTGCATGAGAGACCTCATCGCTCATCTTTATGCCTATTCCCGATCCGTCAGTAACACCATAGGGGAAAAGTTCAACAAGAGTTTTTAATGCGGCGGATCTTTCACTTTCTTCAACAGTAAGCTTTGAAACCAAAGTGCAGAGAGCGATGGCGGCATTCTTTCCGTTCTCGGGAGTTGAAGCATGAGCTCCCTTGCCCTCGGCGGATATTATCACATCGCCCGCCTCTTCGCAGAAGGAAAAGCTTACGCCTGTGGAATCCTCGACTGCCTTTGCACATTCTGTTATTTCATTTATCTCAAAGCCCTTAAGCCTTGCCTCAGCCTTTCCCGGAACGATGTTTATAGTCGTGCCGCCCTTTATGTATACAAAGTCCTTAGCCTTAAGTCCCGAGTCAAAGCTCTTTGTAATGCTTCCTCTGAACTGTCCCTTCTCAACATTTATAAGAGGGAACTCTCCGTCGGGCGAGAAGGTCATGGGAGCTTCCTTTTCTATAGCATAGTAATGCTTTATGTCGGAGCTTCCGCTCTCCTCGTCTGTTCCGAGTATCAGTCTGCAGTTTCTTGAGAGGGGAAGTCCCAGCTCCTTTACAGCTCTCATAGCGTAAAGAGCGCACATGGCAGGTCCCTTGTCGTCAGATGAGCCTCTGCCGTATATCCTTCCGTCCTTTACTACGGGCTTATATGCCTCTGTCACAGTCCAGCCGTCTCCCGCGGGAACCACGTCCATATGAGCAAGGATGTCAAGTCCGCTCTCCTTGTCATTCATATCCGCTGTAGCGACATAGTTGTCATAGTTCTTTACATCAAAGCCGTACTTCTCACAGAGATCCATCGCCTCGCAAAGAGCCTTAAAAGGGCCGTCTCCGTAGGGCTTGCCTTCCCCATAGGCACCCTTTTCCGAATTGACAGCGCAGAGCCTCATAGTATCCGCTACCATCTCATCTGTATGCTCATCAATATACTTGGTTATCTTTTCTGTGATGTTCATATATTCCTCCTGCAGATCGTAATTTTTCATTTATTGTATCGGCTTTATATTATATTACAGAATTGCAAAGGCCGCAATTTAATTCCTTCCGAACTCCGAGAGCTTAAGCCCCTCATTCCTTTCAAGCACCATCTTTACGCTCCACTCGTGGGCAAACAGAAGGAGAGGATTCCCCTTAAGATCCTTAACCTTCTTCATATCCGAGGTTCCGTTTATCCTCTCAAGGTCGATCTCTGTAGGATTCTCTACCCATCTTATGTACTCGTAAGGAAGCTGCTCAAGCTTTACATCGACATTGTATTCAGCCTTCAGCCTGTAGGTGAGCACCTCAAACTGCAGCACTCCTACGACTCCTACTATGATCTCCTCCATTCCTGTGTTGAATTCCTGGAATATCTGTATAGCTCCCTCCTGGGCTATCTGATTTACGCCCTTGAGGAACTGCTTTCTCTTCATGGTATCTATCTGGCGCACTCTTGCAAAGTGCTCGGGGGCAAAGGTAGGTATGCCCTCAAAGCTGAACTTCTCATTTGAGACGCAGAGAGTGTCTCCTATGGAATAGATTCCCGGATCGAAAACTCCTATAATATCTCCCGCATAGGCCTTCTCTATTATCTGCCTGTCCTGAGCCATCATCTGGGTGGGCATGGTGAGCTTTATCTTTTTCCCGCCCTGAACATGGTTTACTTCCATTCCTGCCTCGTACTCTCCCGAGCATATGCGCATGAAAGCGATCCTGTCGCGGTGGGCCTTATTCATATTGGCCTGTATCTTAAATACGAAGGCGGAGAATTTCTCTGTGAAGGGATCTATAAGTCCCTTGTCGCTCATTCTGGGGAGGGGTGAGGTGGTCATCCTTAAGAAATGCTTGAGGAAGGTCTCAACTCCGAAGTTTGTAAGGGCTGATCCGAAAAATACAGGGGAGAGCTTTCCGGCTCTTATCTTTTCGAGATCATACTCGTCCGCCGCTCCGTCAAGGAGCTCAATGTCCTCCCTGAGCTTTTCAAGGTTCGCAACTCCAAGCACATTGTCAAGTCCCTCATCCTCCAAGCCGTACTGAGTGCTCTCAAGCTCCTTTGCGCCTCCCGCCTCAGCCTTGAAGGTGGTTATCCTCTCTATGTCCCTCTCATATACTCCCTTAAAGTTCTTTCCACAGCCTATAGGCCAGTTCATGGGGCAGGTATGTATGCCCAGAACTTCCTCTATCTCGGAAAGAAGCTCAAAGGGGTCTCTCGCCTCACGGTCAAACTTATTTATAAATGTAAAAATAGGGATGCCTCTCATGACGCAGACCTTAAAGAGCTTTATGGTCTGTGCCTCAACACCCTTCGAGCCGTCGATCACCATGACGGCGGAATCCGCAGCCATAAGGGTACGGTAAGTATCCTCCGAGAAATCTTGGTGTCCCGGGGTATCCAATATATTTATGCAATAGCCGCCGTAATTAAACTGCATTGCGGAGGATGTGACCGAAATACCTCTCTCCTTCTCTATCTCCATCCAGTCGGATACGGCATGCTTTGCCGCCTTTCTTCCCTTCACAGTTCCGGCAAGGTTTATAGCGCCTCCGTAAAGGAGGAATTTCTCCGTCAGCGTGGTCTTACCTGCGTCCGGGTGGGATATTATGGCGAAGGTACGCCTTTTTTCTATCTGTTCTCTTATTTCCTTTTCGTTTTCCATACTTCCTCTGTAAAATATAAATATTTAAAATAAAAAACATGTTCAATTTAGCCGAAAGATTATTTTACAACATTAAAAGGCGTTTAACAAGGGGTTTAAGGCCGATTACAGCCTTGACAAAATCCGAATGCACCAAGTAATATAAACTTGTAAAATTTCGCGTGGATCTTTTCCTGATACTGTATAAAATATTTTTCATTGATTTTTATATCGGTCATCACTTTTCGCCACACGGTTGCCCTTTTGACAGCCGGGTGGCATTTTTAGGGCTTAAATTTCAGTTATACAGGAGAATTTTATATGAACGAAAGCTTTATGAAAGAAAAACCGGTATTTCAGCTTATTGTTTCCATGTCCCTTCCCATGGTCATCTCAATGCTTGTGAACTCTCTTTACAACATTGTCGACAGCTTGTTTGTGGCGAGGATAAGTGAGGATGCAATGACGGCGCTTTCTCTGGTATTCCCCATACAAAATTTTATAAATGCGGTGGGGATAGGCTTCGGAATAGGAATAAACGCTGTTATCGCCTTAAACTTGGGAGCGGGAAAGCCGGAAAAGGCTGATGCCGCAGCATCCTGCGGCATGTTTCTTTCCGTATTGCACGGCCTTTTCATGACCGTGGCGGGGATCGCGGTGATGCCCCGGTTTTTGATGACCTTTACCTCATCGGAAGCCGTCATAGACCTCGGATTAAGATATTCCGTGATAGCCTTCTCTTTTACCATTATCATCACCCTCGGAATGTCATTTGAGAAGCTGTTCCAGTCTGTCGGAAGGATGAAGATAACCATGGCATCCCTTATGTGCGGATGTGTGGCAAATATAGTACTTGACCCTATGCTTATTTTCGGTATCGGCCCGTTCCCCGAGCTCGGTATAGAAGGTGCTGCTTTGGCGACCGGCATAGGCCAATCGATCTCCCTAATTATATATTTGACCGTGTATTTTGTTTATCCCATACCTGTAAAGATCAAAAGGAAAGCCCTCATCCCCGATAAGTCCTGTGCCTTAAGGCTATATGCTGTGGGGATACCTGCAATACTTAATATAGCTCTGCCCTCGGTGCTTATATCCTCGCTTAACGCCATATTGGCGCCCTACTCCGAGGTATATATTTTGATTTTGGGCATCTACTACAAGCTCCAGACCTTCCTGTACCTGCCTGCAAACGGACTCGTTCAGGGAATGCGTCCGATTATCGGCTACAATTACGGGGCGGGAGAATACAGGCGTGTAAGGAAGATATACGATATCGTCCTTATTATGAGCGCATCCATAATGGCCTTCGGAACTCTTATCTGTATCATCATTCCCGGCCCTCTCATGTCTCTTTTCACCTCCAACCCCGAGACAATAAAGAACGGTGAGACGGCTCTGAGGATGATAAGCTTGGGATTTATAGTTTCTTCTGTCACTGTAGCCTCCTCAGGCGCCTTGGAGGGATTGGGGAAGGGACTGCCTTCACTTATAGTATCACTTTTCAGATATATCATTATAATAATCCCGGCAGCCTTCATACTCTGCCGTATCTTCGGTCCTGTCGGAGTATGGAATGCCTTTTGGATAACAGAGATCATAACGGCCGCCGTTTCCTTTGCGGCGTTTAAAAGGTCTGTAAAGACAGCTAAAGCTCATTGATCTCGAGATGATTTATGCCAAACTGAAACAAGTAAAACCGGAGACCGCTTCATACCAAAAGCGTGTCCCCGGTTTTTTATCATGTGAAGATCAGGCTATCTTATATATCCATCCCTCAGGTGCCTCTACAGTTCCGAGCTGTATTCCTGTGAGTGTGTCATAAAGCTTCTTTGTGACCTCACCCGGCTCCTCAAGTCCCTTTCCGAATACTATCTCTCTTCCGTGATCATTTATCACTCCTACAGGAGAAATGACCGCCGCTGTTCCACAAAGTCCGCACTCGGAGAAGTTCTCAAGCTCCGCAAACTCAACCTTTCTCTCCTCTACCTTAAGCCCCAGCATGTGCTCCGCAACATACACAAGAGACCTTCTTGTTATTGAGGGAAGTATGCTGTTGGACTTGGGAGTTACAAAGGTCTTTTTATCCTTTGTTATAAAGTAGAAGTTTGCTCCTCCTGTCTCCTCAACATATTTTCTCTCGGCAGGATCAAGGAAAAGATTCTCCGTATATCCGTGCTCTGCGGCAACCTCATGGGCGTGCATGCTCATAGCATAGTTAAGTCCCGCCTTTATGTGACCTGTACCGTGGGGAGCAGCCCTGTCAAAGTCGCTGACCATGATGGCAATGGGCTTTGTGCCGCCCTTAAAATAAGGTCCTACAGGCATTACTATCATCCTGAAGATATACTCGTGTGAGGGCTTTACGCCTATAACAGGCCCTGAAGCGAACATATAAGGCCTTATGTAAAGTGAAGCCCCGCTTCCGTAGGGAGGAACATAACCGATATTTGCCTTTACAGTCTGCTTTAAAGCGTCCATGAATCTCTCCTTCGGAAATTCAGGCATGCAGAGAAATCTCGCAGAATCAGCCATCCTCTCGGCATTAAGATCCGGCCTGAAGCATACGATATCTCCATTCACAGTCTCATATGCTTTTAAGCCTTCAAAGCACTCCTGACAATACTGAAGGATTCCCGCACACTCGTTTATCCTGACCTCGGGATCCTCAGACAGATGTCCCTCATCCCATTTTCCGTCCTTATATTCAGATACATAACGCCAATCACATACCCTGTACTCAAATCCCAGGTTCTTCCAATCCAAATCTTTCAGCTCTCTCATATGCCTTTCCTTTCCGCTCGAGCCTTTTTGCAGCGGCTCCGCCTGTTAAATATGATTTTAAGTCGATTATACGCCGGTGTGCAAATATCGCAAGATAATACCTTCATATTATCAAATCCGGTAATATAAAATGCATTTTTTATAACTTTGAATCATAGTTTATATAATTCAACCTTAGCAGAATACATACTTCTCCAGCCTGTCAAACGCTTCTTTCATCCTCTCAAAGGGAAGGGCAAGATTCATCCTTATATTCCAAGGTCCATTGAAGGCCTTTCCTGTCTGCCAGAAAACGCCTGCCTCATATCCCGCATGGAGCACATCCTCAAGTGTCTTTCCGTGTTCTCTGCAGTACTCCTCACAGTCAATAAAGAGCATATATGTCCCCTGAGGCTTTGAGACATGAACGCCCTTAAGCCTTTTCTCTATAAAATCGCAGGCATAGCTTACATTGTCCCCGAGGACTGTAAGGAGCTCCTCAAGCCATTCATAGCCCTCCTTTTTATATGCTCCGATAAGGGCATACATGGAAAGAAGGTTCATAGTATTGTAATGACACAGTGAGCTTTCCTTGAGCATCCTGTCATTTAACCACTGATTATATATGATGTGGTAGCTTCCTATAAGTCCCGCAAGATTGAAGGTCTTTGAAGGGGCATAGAGAGCTATGGTACGGTTCCTTGCGTCCTCAGACACAGACTGGGTAGGTGTATGCCTGTTACCGTAGAGAATGATATCCGACCATATCTCATCGGAGATAACATATACGTCATGCTTTTTAAATATCTCCATTACCTTTTCTATCTCTTCTCTCTCCCACACTCGTCCTGTAGGGTTGTGGGGCGAGCAGAATATAGCGCAGTGGATCTTGTTTTCCACTATCTTTTTCTCCATATCCTCATAGTCCAAGCGCCATATGTTATTTTCATCCTTCACGAGCGGGCTGTGAACTATATGATAGCCGTGATTATTCAAAACGCCGGTAAAGCCTACATATGTAGGTGAATTGACAAGGACATTATCGCCCTTTGAGCAAAGCACTGAGAGGGCTGTGGCGACACCTCCCAAAACTCCGTTTTCATATCCGATATGCTTTCTCTCAAGGCCTGTCACGTTATTTCTTTTTCTCTGCCACTCTATTATCTCGTCAAAATACTCGTCCCTCGGTGAAAAGTATCCGTAGAGAGAATGCTTTACTCTCTCTGTAATGGTCTCCGCCACTGTGGGAACTGTAGCAAAATTCATATCCGCTATCCACATGGGGATCATATCAAGGCCTTCTCTTACCTTTATCTCCCTTCCCACAGCCTGAACCATATTTCCGGGTATAGCGTCAACAGCTATGGCATCCTTGCCTTTACGATCAATAATACTTGTAAAATCGTACTTCATATTCAGTCTTCCTCTCATGTATTTTAATTATCTGTTTCTTTTATATAGCTTATATTTTTGCCTTTGTGATATCTTTTCCCTACGAGCTAATATTGCCTTACAGCTATTCTAAGCTCCTTAGCTGAAACATGCAACATTATTTTATGCAGTTTATTTCAATAATAAAAAGCGGCAGAATCCCTTTTCAGGAGCCTGCCGCCTTATAAGGCTTAATCCGATCTGTGCTTTTATTTTAACATTATGAATTCTTCATTACAACGCTCTCTATTATGTCCGCTACATGCTCGCAGGCGTCCGCACACTTCTCAAGATACTCATATATCTCTCTCCACGCTATGATGTGCAGGGGATCGCTGCTCTCTGTGTGAAGACTTCTCATGCTGTCGATAAAGAGCTTGTCCGATTTCTCCTCCAGATCGTTTATCTTTATAATGAGCTTTTTAAGCTCCTTGGAATGCCTGAAATCCGCGAACTCCTTCAAAAGGCAAGTTACCTCTTCGCAGCACTGAATAACGACATCCGTCATCTTGAGAGCATCAGGCTCTATAGCGTCCACATTGTTTGTGTAGACTCTCATGAGAACATCCTCTATCTTGTCTGTGATATCGTCTATATCCTGGCTCAGCACGACTATATCCTCCCTCTCAATAGGCGGGATAAATTCCTTTGCCAGCTTGTCAAGCATCTCATGCTTTTTCATATCGGCGCTGTTCTCGATCTTATGAATCTCGTCAAGGTGATCATGAAGATCCTCGGGCTTGAACTTTTCAAGTACATCCTTTAAAAGATGAGCCGCCCTGCAGGATTCCTCGGCGCAGGCGATAAAGTTATTGAAATAGTAAGCGTCTTGCTTTTTTGACATTTTTCGATCCTCCGAATTTAAATAAGACTGTTTGTTCGTTTATTCAAATAAGAATTTTTATTTACTTATATCCTAAAACAGCGTCATAAATATTTTTGCCATTATAAAGCTTATGAGTCCGCATCCCGGGAAGGTAAATACCCAGGTAAGCATCATATCCTTAACAACTCCGAAGTTTATTGCGGATATTCTCTTTACAGCTCCCACACCCATGATAGCGCTGGTCTTTGTATGGGTGGTCGAGACAGGTATTCCGAACACGCTTGATAAGAGAAGGCATATAGCTCCCGCAAGGTCTGCGGAAAAGCCCTGATATTTTTCAAGCTTTACCATGTCCATACCCACGGATTTTATGATCTTCTCTCCTCCCACACTGGTTCCGAGTCCCATTACAGTACTGCAAAGTATCATAAGCCATACAGGTATGGTCATTCCATGCACACTGTCCTGTCCGTTGCAGAAGGCGATTCCCAGAAAAAGCACTCCGATAAATTTCTGTCCGTCCTGTGCTCCATGCATAAAGCTCATGAAGGCGGCTCCGAATATCTGGGCCGGTTTAAAAAAGTCATTGGCCTTTCTTCGGTCCACTCCCGAGCAGATGAGCATGATCACTCTGCATATTGCCCATCCCATGAGAAAGCCTAAAACAAGACTCAGCACAAGTCCGTAAAGTACCTTTACCCACTCGTCGAAATTGATCCTTCCGTTGCTTGTGGCAAGAGCCGCTCCGGTAAGTCCTGCGATAAGGCTGTGGCTCTCGCTGGTGGGGATTCCGAACTGAGAGGCGCCCACACTGTAGACAACTATTGAAAACAGCGCGGCACAAAGGGCTATAAGCGCCGTGCTCGTGTCTCCTCCGAAGTCAACCATGTTGCTTATTGTGGAGGCGACCGAGCTGTTTATCCTCGTCATGACGAGAACGCCCGCAAAGTTGAATATCGCGCTCATGATTATCGCGCTCTTTGCCCTCATACACCTTGTGGTGACACAGGTGGCGATGGCGTTAGGTGCATCTGTCCATCCGTTTACAAAAATGACCCCGAGAGTCAGAGCCACGGTGATCATCAGTATCGGATTTGAAAACACCTCTGTGTAAAATTCAGAAAATGACATCGCAAAAGCTCCTTATTATGTTTTTGTTATGTTTTTGAACACAAAAATAAGGCGTAGGAACTTAAAATCTCTACTGCATAATTTTAATTGGAAAACCGCATTTCTGAAATTTCAAGCTCCTCCCGCCCTGATATTTTATATGTTTTTAACTTATATTTAACAAAAATATAACATTATCAAGCTTTCATGTCAATAAAACTAATCAAATCCGCTTTTAAGGATTTATTTACGGATTTATATTCCGAATACCTCATCCAATATCTCGTCCGCTATTTCCTCCTTCTTCATTATAGGAAGCTCCGTTATCTCGTCCGCCTTTATAACAGTCACCACATTGGTGTCTGTGCCGAAGCCTGCACCGGGGGTTTTAAGATTGTTTGCAATTATCATATCCGCATTTTTCTTTTTAAGCTTTTTTTCCGAGTTTTCCAGAAGATCCTTTGTCTCCATGGAAAAGCCCACGAGCTTTTGCCCCTTCTTTTTGTGCTTTCCGAGCCACGAAAGTATGTCCTCCGTCCTCTCAAGCTCAAGGATTGTCTTTTCCTCCCCCGAGTCCTCCTTTTTTATTTTATCCTCAGCAACAGACGCAGGTCTGAAGTCCGCCACAGCAGCGGCCATTATCACGCAGTCGGCATCTTTATACTCTTTTTTTACAGCCTCAAGCATGTCTTCGGCGCTTTCAATTTCTATTTTCCTTGCTCCTATAGGAGTTATTACTCCCTCTGCTGATTTTTCTCCCGTAAGCACCGCATTATTTACATTATCGGAAAGCTCATTTACGGGGCCGCTTATAAGCACGGTATCCGCTCCCCTTGCCGCCGCTGCCTTCGCCAGAGCATATCCCATCTTTCCCGTCGAATGATTTGTGATAAATCTCACGGGATCAAGTCTCTCTCTTGTGGGGCCTGCGGTTATAACCACCTTTTTCCCTTCAAGGTCCCTTCCGCGGGATATGTAGTATTCAATGAATCTGTAGAGCACAGAGGGCTCAGGCATCTTTCCTTTTGCAAATATCCCCTCGGCAAGATGTCCCGAGTCGGGCTCAAGCACTATCACCCCGTGATCCCTCAACTTCTCTATATTTTCCTGCGTTGCGGGGTTCTCATACATCTTGACGTTCATAGCGGGAACCACTATCTTTATGCAGTCGGAGGCTATAAAGGTCGAGGTAAGAGCGTCATCCGCTATGCCGCAGGCAAGCTTTGCTATTATATTTGCGGTTGCCGGAGCCACCATAAACAAATCGGCCGGCTTTGCCACGGAAATATGAGGGATTATGTATTCCTCCGAGTCAAAGGTATCTGTTATTACCCTGTGTCCCGACAATGCCTCAAAGGTTATCCTTCCCACAAACTTCTCGGCGTTCTCTGTCATCAAAACCTGTATATCCGCTCCCGCCTGCTTTAAAGCGGAGACCAATGCCGCTGTCTTATAGGCGGCTATGCCACCGCTCACTCCTACAATTATCCGCTTATCTGAAAGCATAGTTCTTACCTCCGTAAGTCATGTTTTTTTCACTGTATACTGTATATAGATATATCATAGCCTGCACGATATGCCTTACAGGTTCCTTCCTTATAGGGCTTATCTGTTGAGCCTGTATATCCTCAAAAGTCCCTTCATAAGGAGCTCCCTGTCAAGCACTATATCATGCAAGCAAAGAGGGACCACAAATCTCGCAAGGCCGCCTGTCGCCACGATGCTGCAGCTCTCTCCGAGCTCGGCCTCCATCCTGTCTATTATGCCGTCTATCTGACCCGCATTCCCGTAAAGTATACCGCTTCTCATGCTGTCTACGGTATTATTTGCTATGACCCTTCCCGGAGCCTCAAGGCTTATGGACGGAAGCTGCGCTGTGTTTGAAGAAAGGGAATTAAGAGAAACCTTGAGTCCCGGAAGTATTGCTCCCCCGAGGTACTCTCCCTCTCTGTTTACCACAGTTATGGTGGTTGCCGTCCCCATATTTATTATTATCACAGGCGCCTTGAAGCATGTCCACGCGGCTTCCGCCCCTATTATGAGATCCGCCCCGACCTTTTCCGGATAGAGCATGCGTCTTAAGCTTATGCTAGTCTTGAGCTTGTAGGATACTATAAGAGGTGAAAAGCCCAAAACCTTCCTGACTGCCGAGCTTATGGTTCCTGTGAGAGGCGGAACCACAGACGATATCACCGCGCCTTCGATCTTATTTTTTTCTATACCGTGAAATCCCAATATTGCCATTATATCCATGGCATACTCCATACTGGTCTTGTCAACGGATGTTGTCACCCGCTCCTCGATTATCCCGCTGTCCGAGACCACACCTATCTTTATATTAGAATTTCCCATGTCTATGGCAAGTATCATTTTCTCTCTGTTTTCTCCGAATTTTATAGTTTATGATATCTATATAATACTTCCGGAAAGTCCTTCCTGCAAGGATATTTATATTGAAAATCCCAAGGTATATGGTATAACTTTAGCGACAGCTTTATAAAAGGCCAAGTCTGTAATATCATATTTATTATATTATGATCGGAGGTTTGTTTGATGAGTAATAAAGTTTTAATTGTAATTGATATGCAAAACGATTTTATTGACGGTTCTCTCGGTACCCCCGAGGCTGTGGCGATCGTCCCCGGGGTCAGGGAAAGAATAGAAAAAGCCATAAAGGAAGGCGAGCGGGTCCTTTTTACCATGGATACACACGGCGAGGACTATCTCTCGACTCAGGAAGGAAAAAAGCTTCCTGTACGCCATTGCATAAAGGGCACATGGGGTCATGAGCTTTCCGACAGCCTCAAGGACTTTGCCGATGACAGGGACAAGGTAATAGAAAAACACACCTTCGGCTCTGCCGCTCTGCCACTTGCAGTACAGAGATTTGATGAAATGACACTTATCGGTCTTTGCACGGACATATGTGTCATAGCAAATGCCATACTTCTAAAGACCTACTTCCCCGAGAAAAAGATAATCGTTGATGCGTCTCTCTGTGCAGGCGTTACTCCCGCAAGCCACAGAAATGCCCTTGAGGCAATGAAGATGTGCCAGATAGATATTATAAATGAGCAGGCTGATTAACACCGAAATAAATGCCGAAATAACTTCTCAGTAAACAATATATAAAAATAAAAATCATGATATAAAAGCCCCGTACCCTAAGATTGGTTCAATTCCGAAATCTCAGGGATATGGGGCTTTTAATTATCTTTTGTTATTTCTTTTTCTTATTGTTTCTTTTTCGACCGGGATTTAGTTTATCTCGATCTTTAATGCTTCCTCAGGCTTGAAGGAGTTCTTTAAGTCGTAGATGTTATGATGTGTGTAGTCTCTCAAAGCTCTGTCTCCGAGGAAATAGTTTCTCTGGTACTTGCGTCCGTCAATGTTTATCCAGTTCTCCTTGTCCCATGTAAGGTATCCGTCAGCATCTGTAACGGGAGCCTTTAAGGTAAGGTCTATCTGACGATTGTTGTTGAGGAAGTCGATGAGGTCATCGTAAGTTACCTCTATTTCCTTGTTTTCATGCATGTCATAAGCCTTCATAATAAATAATCCTCCGAATATACAAATTTATGTATACATTATAAACCTATTTTGTCTCATTTGCCACAAATTCATCACATAATTTTATTATATCTGATAAACCTGACACTGTTCTTACCTCTCCGTTTTGAACTGTTGCAAGAGTGGGGGCCTGAACTATCTTCAAGCTTCTTGCAAGCTCTCTGTTTTCCTCGGCATTTATCACCTTGTACTCAATCTTATTTTCATCAAGATGCTTCTTTGCCGTAACACAGTTAGGGCAGGTAGTGGTTGTAAAGAGATAGGTTCCGTCCTCCAATGAACACTTTACAGTGTCCTGTGAAGTCTCCGCAGCATTCTTTGCCTCGGCAACTATGTCCTCCGCCGCCTTCATGCTGTTTTTATGCTTTGAGTAAGAGCCTGTTACATCGTATTCCTTGCGGTCCTTGTACTCCTGACTCTTTCCGTCGTTCCAGTTCTGTACAGGGCGATAATATCCCGTGATCCTGCTGTATACCTCAGACTTCTTTCCGCATACAGGGCAGGTAAAATGCTCTCCTGAAAGATATCCGTGGTCCTTGCATACTGAATAGGTGGGTGAAATAGTATAGTAGGGAAGCTTGTAGTTTTCAGCTATGGTCCTTACAAGTTTTGCCGCAGCCTTCCAGTCCGGAAGCTTCTCCCCGAGGAATGCATGGAATACTGTTCCCGAGGTGTAAAGCGTCTGAAGCTCATCCTGAACGTCGAGAGCGTCAAATATATCCTCGGTGTAGCCCACAGGAAGGTGAGAGGAATTCGTATAATAAGGAACTCCGCTGCACTCGTTGGCTGTGATTATGTCGGGATACTGTGCCTTGTCGTGCTTTGCAAGTCTGTAGGATGTGGACTCGGCAGGAGTGGCCTCAAGGTTATAGAGATCTCCGTACATCTCCTGATAATCCGAGAGCTTCTCTCTCATGTGATTGAGGACCTCCTTTGCAAACTCCTGAGTCTCCTTATGAGTGAGATCCTTCCTGAGCCAGCAGGCATTGAGACCCGCCTCGTTCATTCCCACAAGTCCTATGGTGGAGAAGTGGTTGTTGAAGGTTCCGAGGTATCTCTTTGTATAAGGATACAAGCCCTGATCGAGGAGCTTTGTTATTACCTCTCTCTTGGTCTTTAAGGAGCGGGCGGAAATATCCATCATATGATCAAGTCTCTTATAAAAGTCCGCCTTGTCCTTTGCGAGATAAGCTATCCTCGGAAGATTTATGGTAACAACTCCTACTGAGCCTGTGCTCTCTCCTGAACCGAAATATCCGCCTGATTTCTTTCTGAGCTCACGAAGGTCAAGTCTCAGTCTGCAGCACATTGAGCGCACATCCGAGGGCTCCATATCCGAATTTATGTAGTTTGAAAAATAAGGTGTTCCGTACTTTGCGGTCATCTCAAAGAGGAGCCTGTTGTTCTCGGTATCGGACCAGTCAAAATCCCTTGTGATACTGTAAGTGGGGATGGGATACTGGAAGCCTCTGCCGTTGGCGTCGCCCTCTATCATTATCTCGATGAAGGCCTTGTTGACCATGGCCATCTCTTCAACGCAGTCCTTGTACTTGAAGTCCACCTCTTTGCCGCCTATTATACAGTTCTGCTCCGCCATATCAGCAGGGACCGTCCAGTCGAGAGTGACATTGGTAAACGGAGCCTGAGTTCCCCATCTTGAGGGGGTATTTACTCCGTAGACAAAGGACTGTATGCACTGCTTCACCTCTTTGTAGCTGAGGTTATCCGCCTTTACAAAGGGAGCAAGGTAGGTATCAAAGGAGGAGAACGCCTGAGCTCCCGCCCACTCGTTCTGCATTATACCAAGGAAGTTCACCATCTGATTGCAGAGAGTGGAGAGGTGCTTTGCGGGAGATGAGGTTATCTTCCCGGGAATCCCTCCGAGACCTTCCTGTATAAGCTGCTTTAATGACCAACCCGCACAGTAGCCTGTGAGCATAGAGAGGTCATGAATGTGCAGATCCGCATTTCTGTGAGCATCGGCTATCTCCTTATCATATATCTCTGAAAGCCAGTAGTTTGCGGTCACAGCTCCGGAGTTTGAAAGTATAAGTCCGCCTACAGAATAGGTAACAGTTGAATTCTCCTTTACTCTCCAGTCATTTATCTTAAGGTAATTGTCTATTACGGATTTATAGTCAAGAACAGTCTTTGAGACGTTTCTTACGTTTTCTCTCTGTTTTCTGTAGAGTATATATGCCTTTGCCACATCTGTGTAGCCGGCCTGCTCAAGAGTATGCTCAACACTGTCCTGAATGTCCTCAACGCCTATCTTCCCGTCCTTCATCTTGGGCTGGAAGTCTGAGGTCACTCTCAAAGAAAGCAGCTCCATGATGTCATTGTTATAAGTATTGCCGGTAGCCTTGAACGCCTTCTTCATGGCCTCCGTTATTTTGGAAAGATCAAAGTCCACTATCTTCCCGTCTCTCTTAATTACCTCGATCATCGCAAATCTCCCCTAAAGTTGTATATTCAGAAAATAATACGGCCATTTTCCTCCAAATGTAATGCCTACGGAAGAAAAGGACCGTTCATCTGCATCTGTGCTTGAAATTATAGCACCTGCATTTTTTTAATACAAGATATTGACATGTATTTTTAATGTACAAACTATATATTGTAAATCTTTAACAAAGCCGATTGGATTTAATTGTAGAATATTTTACCCGGATTTCTCGCTTTTTCTCTTGACATTTCAGTCTTTCGGGACTGACCGAAATTCATTTAAAAAGTATGGAGTCAACTTCTGGTCTTCAAGAAATTGTACTCCTTAAACGCCTCCTCATCCTCCGGAAATTCCTGAACATATGCGGTAAATTCCTCAAGGGCCGACTCATAATCGCCCATATATTCATAGCAGCACGCCCTGTTGAAGCGGAGTATCCTGTTCATCCTCTCATCGCCTATGGCTATGCCCCTGTCGAACTCTGAAAGGGCGGCCTCATAATCCCCCGCCTCCATAAGCTCCTTTCCCCGCATATTTGCCGCAGCCGCATCGCAGGTCATGATAAGATTGTCATATTCGGACTGATTTTCAGGATCCTCGTCAAGGATCTTAAGCTTCCTCCATGTCTCTGCCGCTCTCTCATAATCCGAGAGCTTAAAGGATACCTCGGCTCTGTACTTAAGTATATCATACTGCGTCTTCCCGACCTTTCCCTCGGAGGCATCCAGAGCGTCTGCAAAAGACTTGGAAGCGGCCTCATAATTTCCCGCCTCAAGCTCTTCTATTCCCTGAAGCCTCAGCTCGCCTGCGGACATTCTCCCGCAGCCCGCCGCAAACACAAGGGCAAAGAGGGCCGATACAGCCACAGGTTTCAATATTCTCAATTTCTTAGGATCTGAACTCATATTAGGATATCCTCCCCGATATCTGCTATCTTGCCTTGTCTGTGCTTCCGAATCCGCCGTTTCTTTCGCCCTCGGCGCAGTCATCCTCGGTTATTCCGAAGGGAAGGAATATTCCCTGAGCAAAGGCTGTGCCCTTTTCTATATTTACAGTCTTACCCTCATTATTGTCGTTTATGATCTTTATAAAGATATGCCCCTCATTGTCGGAATAAAAATAATCGCTGTCTATGATGCCAACTGTATTGTTGAGCATGAGCTTGTACTTAAATCCGAGAGAGCTCCTCGGGAATATCATAAGTACCCATCCCTCACGCATCTCGGCTCTTATACCTGTGGGGATCTTAACAGTCTCTCCGGGCTTAAGCTCAATATCCGCAGTCGAGAAAAAGTCATATCCCGCAGAGCCCCTTGTGGCCCTTGCGGGAAGCTTTATGCTGTTATATGCGGCATCCGCCTCAGCCGCAGTCTTATCCGTAAATACAGAAAGGAAGTCCTCCCTAAACCTCTCTGCCGTAACCTTTTTAAATTCAGAAATTCTTTCCATGTTTCCTCCATTATGCCTGAGCACCCTTTTCCTCAGTCTCCACGTTTCCGGAGAAGGCCTCGCTTATCTCTTCCTTTACCTCTTCTTCTATCAGCTCCTCTGTCTCAGGATCGACGCCCGGAAGCTCGTCCTTGCCGCTTACTCCGAATCTCCTGTAAAACTCATCGGTCGGAGCAAACAGCGCAGGCCTTCCGGGTGCATCCAGACGCCCTGTTTCCTCCACAAGGCCGTACTCAATAAGCTTGTTTACCGCGTGGTCCGACTTTACTCCCCTGATCTTTTCAATCATTACCTTTGTGACAGGAGATTTGTAGGCTATTATGGCCATGGTCTCAAGCACCACGTCTGTGAGAACAGGTTTTTGGGGAGCTTTAAGGAGCTTTACCAGATTAGGGTAATATAAAGGATTGGAGCAAAGCTGATACTTGTCCTCTATCTTTTTTATAAGAAGCGGGCCGTTCTCTTCCTTAAGTCTCTCCGCCGCTCTCTCCGCCGCTTTTACGGCGGGGCCCTTCTCACAGTCAAGAGCCTTTGAAAGTTCTCTTGCGCTGACCGCTCTTCCCATGGCAAAAAGAACGCTTATCACCACATTTTCCTCGTAGCTGAGATTCGATGTGCCGTTTTCCCCATGGTTTGTATTGCAGCCGGATTCTTTTTCTTTGATATTTTCTTCCATATGTATCTCTCTATCTGACCATATATCTATCTGTCCGTTATGCCTGAAAGGTCCAAGGTCTCCGCATCCTCAAGAGAATCCGTGGCCTCTATCTCTATATCGGAAAAAGCCTTTTCCTGAGTGAGCCTTATCCTTCCCATCTTCATAAGCTCAAGTACAGCCAAAAAAGTGACCACCACATCCATCTTTTCAGGCTCCCTCTCAAGCATCTGCCTGAAAGAAAATCTCCTGTGGCCCTTCGCATAGTCTATGACTCTTATTATCTTTTCTCCGAGAGAAACTCTCTCCCTCTTTATAACCCCGAAATTCGAGCGTATCGGATCGACCTTTTCCTCTCTTCGCCTCATAACATCCAGAAATACGGCTCTCAGCCTGTCAATGCTTACCCCTGAAAGAAGGCTGTCAAGGTCGGCCGGCGGGATATAGTGCGCTACCTCATCAGGTATGCTCTGCTCCCCATAGCAGTACTTTAAGGCCTCATCCTCCATATCAGAAAGCTCCGATGCCATATATTTGAAGCGCTTGTACTCCAAAAGTCTCGCTACCAGCTCTTCTCTGGGATCGATCTCCTCTCCCTCCTCGTCCTTTTCCTTGGGAAGGAGCATTCTCGCCTTTATGTCAAGGAGAGTTGCCGCCATCACGAGGAAGTCCGACATGATATCGAGATCGTCCGTCTCCATATTTCTTACATAATCGAGATATTGTTTTGTGATCTCGATTATTGGGATATCATAGATATCCACCTTGTTTTTTTCAATGAGATGCAGAAGCAGGTCAAGAGGCCCCTCAAACCGGTCAAGCTTATATGTTATTCCCATCTTCTTCCTTAGTGCCTGTTATATCTATGCAGGATATCTCAGGGAAATCATTGAATCTTATGTTTATACTGTGGGTTCCGAGGCCCCTGTTTACTATCATTGTGGTATCGCCGTCTCTGTGGACTCCCGCACATTCCTTTACAAAGAACTGAAGCTGCGGAGTCATAAGTCCGCCTATAAAGGGCAGTCTTATGGTGCCTCCGTGGAAATGTCCGGATAAAACAAGGTCCGCTCCCCATTTTGCCGCCTCCTTAAGATAAAGAGGGCTGTGCATCAAAAGTATCGTAAACTCGTCCTTTCTCGGATATCCTATCTTATCCTCTATATAATTTTCCGGCATGACATGCTTATTGTTTATCCCCGGTTTCCGCCTCTCGTAAAACTCTCCTCCGAGGGTAATGCCGAATACTCTGGCCCTGCTTCCCTTTACCCCGGCCTTTTCGGGAAGCAGCGCATACGCGTCGTCCAGGTAATGCATCAGCGGATTTATGCTGTCATTATATCTGAGTTTCCACTTTTCATAGGTTCCCGCAAATCTCTCAAACATGCGCGTCTCATGATTTCCCTCCGCATAATAAACAGGAAGGCCCGCCTCAAAAAGCTTATCCAAAAGATTTACGGTAACATCCATAAGAGGAGCCTTGTCTGTCCTTTTTCCGCAGGTCATCATGTCTCCGCCTATAAGCACCGCATCCGGGTGAAGCTCCTTTATCCTGTCTGTAAGCTCCTCATTATCCGGCCCGAAGCTTCTCGAATGAAGATCACTTATAAACACAAGTCTCAGGTCACCGGAAAGCTTGTCTGTTATAAGCTTATAGTACTCTGTCTTTACAGTCTTTTTTTCATGCTCCGATCTTTTATAAAAAATTGCCGCCGCTACCGCACCGAGGGCTGCGACTGCCGCTGTCTTAAAACGCATGCTCAAAGCTCCTTTTTGTATTACTCTCGTTTTCAGTATCGCCGCTGTTTCCTTTAACTCAGCCCGAATTACTGTAACTTGAAGATTATACCATATGAAAAAGTCCCTTACAAGGCGAAAGGGCTGACCGGATTTTGGGATTTTTGCACTATTTTTTACAAAGCGCTTAAAATTTCGGCGCCTGTATGTTATAGTATATAGGCTGATGCTCTCATAGTATAATGGATAGAACGATAGCCTCCGGAGCTGTAGATAGCGGTTCGATTCCGCTTGGGAGCGTTAATTTCATATTTCGGCTTGATTTTTTTATGCTGATACTTTAAAATATGGAATGTTTCACATGGAGACGTATCGAAGTGGTCATAACGGGGCTGACTCGAAATCAGTTTGTCGGGTAACCGACACGAGGGTTCGAATCCCTCCGTCTCCGTAAAAGAAAAGCACGGTAAATAAGAATTTTCGCGTGAAGATCTTATTTTACCGTGCTTTTCTGTTTTGTACAAAAATTTATTATTCCATAGCCCTTATCTTTTCCCTTATAGGAAGCACAAAGGTCGGTGATACCGAAAGTTCATCCACTCCCATATTTACAAATCTCTCTGTGAGAGTGGTATCAGCTCCGAGTTCTCCGCATATTCCTGCCCAGATACCCTCCTTGTGAGCATTTTTGACCACCAACTCTATCATCCTTAACACAGCCTCATGGTGAGGATTGTAGAATCTGTCCAGCTTTGAGTTCTGCCTGTCTATGGCGAGAGTATACTGTGTCAGATCGTTTGTTCCTATGCTGAAGAAGTCTACTTCCTTTGCAAGAAGGTCACTTATCATGACAGCTGCGGGAGTCTCTATCATTATTCCCTGCTCTATATCGGGATTGAAGGGTATATTCTGAGCTGTAAGCTCCGCCTTCACCTCTTCGACTATAGACTTTATCTCCCTTATCTCCTCCACAGAGGTTATCATGGGATACATTATGGCCGCCGTGCCGTAAAGCCCCGCTCTGAAAAGAGCTCTGAGCTGCGTCTTAAATACCTCGGGCCTTTCAAGGCATATCCTTATGGCCCTGAATCCCATAGCGGGATTTTCCTCATGGTCAAGCTTGAAATAATCTATCTGCTTGTCGGCTCCTATATCAAGAGTCCTTATTATTACCTTTTTGCCAGCCATGTTTTGAAGGACAGTCTTATAGACCTTAAACTGCTCTTCCTCGCTCGGGTAATCTTCCTTTGAGAGATACAGAAATTCGCTCCTGAAAAGTCCTATTCCCTCAGCATCATTTTGAAGTACGTAGGCTACATCCGAAACTCCGCCTATATTTGCATAAAGATTCAGCTTACGACCGCTTTTTGTCTCAGTAGGCTTTCCTTTGAGCGCCTTAAGCATCTCTCTCTGTCTTAAGAGCTCCTCCTGCTTTTTCCTGTACGTTTCAAGCAGTTCCTCCGAAGGGTCAATATATATAACTCCTTCACTTCCGTCAACGATCCCTGTCTTTCCGTCAACAGCATCGTCATCAAAGTCCACACCTATAAGTGCGGGGATATTCATTGTCCTTGCAAGTATGGCCGTGTGGGAATTAGAGGATCCGTGTCTTGTGACAAAGGCAAGGACCTTGCTCTTATCCATCCTTACGGTCTCACTGGGGCTTAAGTCATCCGCAGCTATTATTGAAGGCTCATTGTCCGATACTCCCGAACGCTTCACTCCGCAAAGGATCTTTAAAAGCCTGTTTGATATGTCCTTTATATCTGCGGCTCTCGCCTTCATGTAATCATCGTCCATTGACGCGAACATTTCTGCAAAGTTGTCCGCTGTAGTCGCGACAGCGTACTCAGCGTTTACCTTCTCAGTCTCTATTATATTCTTTATAGAATCTGAAAAGTCCTCGTCCTCAAGCATCATCTGATGTACGGAGAATACTTCGGCTCCCGACTCTCCGACCTGCTCCATGGCTATGTCGTAGAGAGCGCCGAGCTCATTTATGGCTTCAGCCTTCGCATCTGTTACTCGCTTCCATTCCTTTTCGGTATCATCGACATGCTCTCTCTTTACCGCTATATCCGGATCCTTGAATACGGATATCCTTCCTATGGCTATGCCTGAAAATACCGTCTTACCCTGTAATTTGATCATTACTACAGATTCTCCTTTAAGAATGCCTCCAATGTCTTTGCGTCCTCGGCCTCATTTTCGCCCTCGACTGTTACGGTTATCTCATCTCCCTGCTTTGCACAGAGTCCCATGATGGAAAAGATCTTTTTTGCGTCTCCGCTCTTATCGCCCTTTGAAATGGTGACCTTGCTTGAAAGCTGCTGGGCTGTCTTTACGAGAAGTCCTGCGGGCCTTGCGTGTATTCCTACCTCATCTGTTATTACATAATTGAATTTAACCATAATAGAACACCTCCGAAATATTGTTGGTTTTCGAGAAATTACGATATTAAATTAACATATCAGGAATAAATAGTCCATAATAAATATGTTCCGCAAATGTACCTTATTATAAGCTCCTATATGTGCAAAATTACTGTCCGAAATATAAGTTTATCCCCTTTAACAGACCCGCGGTAAGCTTTTCAAGCTGAGAATCGGAATGATCCGAGGCCTGATTTCCAAGCTCTATATCCACAGACGCGACAGTAGAAAACGATGTCTGGGTAAGGTCCGTGGGAAGGGGATTTGAACCCCATATCTTAAGTCCCTCAGAAGAAAGTCCCTCTATAAGGCTGTCACCCAAAGCATGATGCTTCTGCCAATTTGACTTTACAGGCTCCATAGCCTTAAGTCCGTCAGGTGTTGACATATAAAAGCAACCCTTGTCATAGGAAAGCCCGTCTCCGTCCCAATGCAGAGCGATATGACAGTCCGCCATATTGTTGGCGATCACAGTCCTTGCCACATTGTCAAGCTGTACGTCCTCGCCGTCTCTCAGCATCAGCACATCATATCCCTCGGACAGGAGCTTCTCTTTTAACAATTTTGCCGCTTTTAAGGTCACACTCGCCTCTGATGTCCCGTCGGAAAATGTCATTCCTCCTGAGACCGCCACCGCCTGAGTGCTTCCTGCAGCTGTGGTTCCTCCTGTGACCTTAGGAGTCTTGTCGGGATGACACCAGGTCTTTACAGAGCTCCCTCCTTTGGTTCCGTGTCCCGCATTTACTGCGACAGTTATCCCCTTCCTGTCTGACTCCGCCTTGTAAAGGACCGCATTTCCTGTATTTATAACCGAGAAATCCGCGTACTTCCATGAGGGGTCAAGTCCTATCTGAGCTCCGTTTTCATATAATGTCTCTTCGGCCGGCTTATTTACAGAAAGGTAGTCAGAGGATATATAGTAGGTCTCTCCGTCTCTCTCCACCCTTGAAAAATCATCACTGTAGCCTGTCCTGAAAAATTCCTCTCCCTTATCCGCGGTAAAAGCCACATTCCCGCTTTCTCCGCTTATTATTGCAGGGGAAGTCCTGACATTAACGCTGTCGTTTTGTATATATACCGTCTCAGCTCTCTCCTCAAATTTAACTTCATTTTTCTGCATGGCAAAGAAATCTTCCGCACTGTCGCTTAAGATCTCTCCCGAAGAAGTATCAGGGCATACATTCGCCAAAGAAAAAACTTCTTCGTTTTGTGCCGAGGTCTCATATTCCGTAGCCTGAGACTCCGAATTCAGTGCCCCCCTCTCGTCTGTTACTGTCTCGCCTATTACTGTATAGCTTCCGCAGCCTGAAAGAAAAACCGCGGCCGCAAGAGCTGCAGCCTCTGTCGAAAGCACTCTCAGGCTCTTTAAGTTTTCCATTCTCAAGAACATATGATCCCTCCTCCCAGTATCCTTCCTTCGCTGTCGTAAAGCACTGCCGCCTGTCCCGGGGTGACGGCCCTTACAGGTGACTTAAAGCTTATATCATATATCGCCTTATCTCCTCCTGGCATATCCCCTCTCTTTTTAACCAGTCCTTCACAGCCCTTGTCAGAGTACCTTATCTTAACATTTGCGGCGAGTCCTTCTTTAAGCATAGACTCATCCGCAAGCTGACCGTTAAAATCAGTGAAGCTCAGCCTGTCCGTCCATACACTGTCCGCATCCGCAAGGACGACCTCGTTTGTAAGAGGCCTTATCTCCTTTACAAAGGTCCTCTTTCCGAGAGCAATTCCCAGGCCCTTTCTCTGCCCTATCGTATAATTTACTATTCCGCTGTGTTTTCCTAAAATGTTTCCCTTTTCGTCCACATAGTTTCCCGGAATATCTGTCTTTATTTTCAGCTGTTCCGATATAAATCCCGCATAGTCCTTATCCGGGATAAAGCATATCTCCTGAGAATCAGGCTTGTCAGCTGTAAAAAGGCCTATTTTTTCAGCCGTACTCCTTATCTCATCCTTGCTGAAGCCTCCCACAGGAAAAATTGTAGCCGCAAGCTGCTCCTGCTTAAGATTATAGAGGGCATAGCTCTGATCCTTAGCTGCGGTGACGGCCTTTCTCACGGCATATCTGCCTGTAGCCGCGTCCTTTTCTATCCTTGCGTAATGTCCTGTCGCAACCATCTCGGCTCCATGCTCTGCGGCACAGGCCATCAAAGCCTCCCATTTTACCTTGCGGTTACATATGATACAGGGATTCGGCGTCCTCCCGTGGGTGTACTCGTAAGCGAAATATTCGATGACATCCTTCTTGAAACGCTCCCTGTAATCCACAACATAAAAAGGTATGCCAAGGCTCTCGGCGACAGCCTCGGCATCCTCTCTCTCCTTATCGGCTCTCTCCGTGTCAAAGGTCCTCATAGTACATCCTATGAGCTCATAGCCCTTCTCAAGCAGAAGATGCGCCGCAACAGAGGAATCCACTCCTCCCGACAAACCTATACATACCTTCATTAAATTATTTCCCTTCAAAAATTAAAATACGGTTAATATGCTCCGCTCCGTTTGTGATTACCGTCCGCGCTTACCTTTTTTGCCTGCATTTTGTGCCTATATAAGTGCGCTTATCCCGAAGTATATGAGCACGATAACTCCCAAAACTATCCTGTAGTATCCGAAAACAGCAAAGTCATGCTTTCTGACATAATCCATAAGGAATCTGACAGCGTAAAGCGCCACTATAAAGGATATTAGCATTCCCAGAAGAAGTATCAGCCACTGCTGGCCTGTGAACGCAAGCCCGTGCTTTATTATCTTAAGGAGACTTGCCCCGAACATTACGGGAATCCCCAAAAAGAATGAAAATTCCGCCGCAACAGGTCTTGCACAGCCTAAAAGCATGGCTCCTATTATCGTTGAGCCTGACCTTGAGGTTCCGGGAATCAGGGAAAGGCACTGAAACACACCTATCAAAAGCGCCGTTTTTATATCTATCCTTGATATCCTGTCTACGGGAAAGACTGCTCCCTCATTCCTTCTCTCTATCCAAATGAAGATAACGCCGTAGATTATAAGTGTCAGAGCCACCACAAAGGCATTGTACAAATGAGCGTCAAGAAAATCATCAAGTGGTATACCCACTACCGCGGCAGGTATACAGGCAATGATTATCTTTATCCAGAGAGCAAGGGTGCTTATACGCACTCCTACAGGGCCTATGGCATCCTCGTCTCCCTTTCCTATGGCTTTTCCACCTGCCCAAAAGAAGGGCCACAGCTTGTTCCAAAATATTACCACCACAGCGAGTATCGCTCCAAGCTGTATCACTACCCTGAACACCTCAATAAACTGCTCCGGCTGGTTTAAGGGTATCAGCTCCTCCACAAGTATCAGATGACCGGTGCTGCTTATGGGAAGCCACTCGGTATAGCCCTCCACCAAGCCGTAGACAATTACTTTTAAAATTTCGATTATACTCATAAGTTTTCTCCGTTTATCTTTATTTTTAAATTATAAACGATTATTATTGTTATTTATTGTGTATATTTTCTATCTGCCAATCTATGGGCTCCACACCGTTCTTTTTCAGGAACTCATTGCACTTGCTGAAATGTCCGCATCCGAAAAATCCCGAGTTTGCCGAAAAGGGACTGGGATGCGCCGCCGTAAGCACAAGATGATGAGGATTGTCAAGCATCGAGGCCTTCTCCTTTGCCGCCCTTCCCCAAAGAAGGAATACTATGGGCCTGTCCTCTTTATTCACGGCCCTTATAGCCGCATCTGTAAACTCCTCCCAACCTATGCCTCTGTGGCTCATAGGCTTATGAGCTCTTACAGTGAGCACAGTGTTCAGCATCAATACTCCCTGCTTAGCCCACTTAATGAGGCAGCCGTTATCAGGTATATAAGTGCCGACGTCATTTTTCAGCTCCGTATATATATTTTGGAGAGAGGGAGGTACGGCCACCCCGGGCTTTACCGAAAAGCAAAGTCCGTGGGCCTGTCCGAAATTATGGTAGGGATCCTGCCCGAGGATCACGACCTTTATACTGTGAAGCGGAGTAAGCTCAAAGGCATTAAAAAGATCCCCGCTCTCGGGATAGACCCTCTGAGTCTCATACTCCTTCTTTACTGTATTATAAAGCTTTTTGTAATACGGCTTCGAAAACTCCTCGGAAAGAGGAGTGAGCCAGTCGTTATCTATAGCCATTTTATCTCCTTTATTTTATCATAGACCGGTGCTTTAAGGTTATTAATTTAACCTTACGATACGGCATATCTTTTTTCTGTATTCTTAAAGATTATGAGGAAGGCTGCGGTAAAGACGATACCTTTTATTATACTTGATACCGTAAATGCCCACCATATACCGCTGAGCATAAGCGCCGTTGAGCTCAAGAGCATGGCTATGGGTATCCGGGCTCCGGTAAGGCTCATGCTTATTATGGAGCAAACTCCCGTCCTTCCAAGGCCTGATAGGGCTCCGACAGTCATAAGCTCAAGGCACATAAACATCTCACCGTAGGATATTATCCTCAGATAATTCGCTCCCTCAGGTATTATTTCAGGCTCATGTATAAAGAGTGAGAATAAGGGCTCGGCTCCGAAAAACAGAACAGCTGTCGAAAGGCTTCCCCAGATAAACATGATAATAAGGGAGGATCTGTAGCAGGATCTTATGCGCTTCAGGTTGCCCGCTCCGAAGTTTTGTGCCACAAAGGCGTTTACAGCGGCTCCGAAACCCTCTCCCGTCATCCATGCAAGAGATTCTATCTGTGAGCCTACTCTCTGAACGGCAACAGCCGTGTCTCCCCAGCCTGCAGCCATTCTGGTAAGGACCATTGATATACTGCTGTACACCATGGTCTGTACAGATGAGGGAAAGCCTATGCTTATTATCCTCTCCATGTATTTCCGAGGTGTGCGCTTAAATATATTGATACTTTCAAAAACAGGACTGCCGCTTTTCTTTCTCATAAGGATAAGGACTGCCGTCACCACAGCCTGAGCGCTGACAGTGGCAGCCGCCGCTCCCGCCACGCCCATTTCAGGGAAGGGCCCCACTCCGAAAATCAGAACAGGGTCAAATATCATATTTCCGAAAAGTCCTATACAGTTTGCGAAAAACGGCGTCTTCGAGTCCCCCACAGAGGTATATATTCCTGTAAGGGTCTGATTCAGGAAGGGAAAAACAATGAGTCCGCAGGTGATCCGCATATAAATGACGGCCTCTCTTGCAGTAGCCTCGCTGCTGAGATTGAAAAAGCCTATCATAGGCTCTGCAGCCAAAAGGCATATAAGAGCAAAGGCCGCAGCCAGAAAAAGCGTAAGCCTTATGCAGCCCGAAAGAAAAAGCCTTGCCTCGTCTTCTTTTCCCGCTCCCACTGCCTGAGCCACAGTAACCTGTCCGCCCATCTTCGCTATATTTACAAGCCCCTGGGAAAACCAGGTAAACATTCCCGCAGCTCCCACAGCCGCCACAGGACCGCTTCCCAGAAAGCCGATCCATGCCATATCCGTGAGGTTGTAGGCCATCTGCACGAAGGCTGTAGCCATTATCGGAACGGCAAGCCTTGAAAGAGCGGGCAGGATAGGCCCCTCCAAAAGATTTATCACTCTCTTCTTTTCCCTTGTCAGCTCAGACATACATTCACCTCTTTAAAGTCCCGGTCAAAATTCCGAGATCATTCAATAATCGACCGGATCGCCGAAATAATTAATAATCTCTCACTTAAAAAGCAACCCACAAAAGTGAGCTGCTTTTTATACTATCATTTCTCAATATTTATTTCAACATGACTGTTGCTTCAGTTTTATGCCTTTTCTTTTTCCTTTATAGCCTTAAGCACTCTTCCGGGAGTCATTGGTATCTCATAAAATCTGATTCCAGTGGCGTCCTCCACCGCAGACACTATAGCGGGAGCTGTAGGGCAGACACCGACCTCACCGATACCCTTTATTCCGTATATTCCCTTAGGATCATTGCTCTCCACAAGTATGGGAACTATCTCAGGCACATCGTCCGCTGTGGGAAGCATGTATTTATGGAAGCCGTTATTGTAGAAGCCCTTGTTGTCCACATAGGTCATTTCCTCACGGCAGGCATATCCTACACCCTGAATAACGCCTCCCTCGATCTGGCCTTCCGCAAGTCTCGGGTTTACAACCTTTCCGACATCATGAGCCGCGGCAACCTTTAACACCTTGACCATTCCGGTCTCCATATCGACCTCTACCTCAGCCGCCTGAGCATACCAGGGAAGTGAGTTGGGGGGAACCAGGCATTCTGAAACGATAAATTGCTTTCCTCTCAGGTGAGCCTCATATGCAAGCGCCTTAATGCTTATGCTCTTTTCTCCCGAAGTGATTACTCCGCCCTCAAGCTTCATGCCCTCTCTTTCCATTTTCATGAGCTCTGCAGTGTAATCAAATATATCTGCCTTAAGCTTCTTTGCGGCCTTATCTATTACCTGGCTTACTGTGTAGAGAGTACGCGTAGCGTGGCTTCCTATATCAAAGGGGCCGGCTTTTGTGTCACCGTACTGCATTGTGATCTTATCAAAGTCTATGCCCATCTCATCCGCAGTTACCTGCAAGAGAGCTGTGGTGGAACCGGGACCTATCTCGGGGATTCCCGACTGCACTACCATAGAGCCGTCCTGCTCTATCCTAAGTGTTACCGCATTATAGTCAACGCAGAAGGGCGCCGCATTGCTGACATGAGTTCCACAGGCGATTCCCACGCCTCTCCTTATCTTGCCCTCCTTGCATTTTCCTCTCTTTTCCTTCCAGCCGATCTCCTCTGCCGCCCTGTCGAGACACTCGTTTATTCCTACAGATCCTACACTGAAGGGGAACCAGTTTTTGTCCTCCTCCCTCATGGTATTCATCTTTCTGAGCTCTATGGGATCCATACCGAGCTTCTTTGCCATGGCATCCACAAGGGTCTCTACAATAAAGGTTCCCTGAGGTGTTCCGAAGCCTCTGAAGGCACCCGCCGTCTGCTGATTCGTGTATACAGGGTATCCCGAATAATGAAGGTTGGGCACATGATAGGTTCCGGCCGTTCCGCAGGCTCCGCATACACCCAAAAGCTCAACTCCGAAGGTCGCATAGGCTCCGGTATTGAGCCATGCGGTAGTGTCAAGGGCGACAAAGGTTCCGTCCTTCTTTGCGCCAAGTCTTCCCTTCAAATATCCTCCGTGTCTTGTGTCACTTGCAATAAAGTCCTCTTCTCTTGTATATACATATTTTACAGGCCTCTTTGCCTTAAGGGTAAGTGCGGTTGCTATTATCTCGGCCTTTCCGCTGATTCCTATCCTTACTCCGAAGCCTCCGCCCACATAAGGAGGATTCTTTACATGTACCTTGCTCTCAGGAAGGTCGAAGGTATAGGCTATTATCATCTTTGTGGGATGAGGAGTCTGGGTAGTGGAGTAGACCTCCAGTGTGCCGTCTCCCTTATAGCTTGCCACAGCGGCATGGGTCTCCATCTGTGCCTGCTTTACTCTCGGAAGCTTTACAAAGGCCTCGACTACCTCCTCAGCTTCCTCAAATCCCTCTTTAACATCGCCGAAGTTTATCTCTATGACTTCTCCGCATATATTTTTCTTGTGAGCAAGCTCAGGCTGAACATCAGGGGCGTCATCCTTTAAAGCCTCAAGGGGATCAAGCACATAGGGAAGCTCCTCGTACTCTACCTTTATCAGCTTTACAGCCTCCTCGGCTATCTTCTCCGTGTCCGCAGCTACAGCCGCTATCTCGTCGCCTATATATTTGGGCTCTCCTGTAAATACAGTCTGATCCCTTACGGGCTCTGCCCCTGGATTTGTTGTGACTACTGATGCGGAGGTATTAAAAAGCTTATTGGTGGTATTTTCAAAGGTACATACAGCCCTCACGCCTTTCAGCTTTTCCGCCTCCGAGGTGTCTATGGACGTGACCTTCGCATGGGCATAAGGGCTCCTTAAAACTTTAGCGTAGAGCATATGAGGCAAAAATATGTCGTGAGTGAACTTTCCTCTTCCTGTGGCCTTGTCATAGCCGTCATTTCTCGGTATGTTTTTTCCTACATAACTTTCCATCCTATACCTCCTCTCTCAAACGCTTTGCGGCAGACAGCACGGCCTCCTCTATCTTTCTGTAGCCTGTGCATCTGCATATATTTCCTCCCAAAGCCTCCTTCACCTCATCGCTTGTGGGTGACGGATTCTTGTCAAGGAGGGCCTTTGACGACATGATCATTCCCGGAGTGCAAAATCCGCACTGTATAGCTCCTTTATTTATAAATTCTTCCTGAATGATATGGAGCCTTCCGTTTTTCTCCACTCCCTCTATGGTCTGTATGACAGATCCCGATGCTCTCATAACGGGAACCATACATGAATTAACCGCCTTGCCGTCCATTATTATGGTACATGCTCCGCATTCTCCCTTTTTGCAGCCTATTTTTGTTCCGGTAAGCTGCATCCTCTCTCTGAGGAAATCCACAAGCCTCATATCAGGATCAACGAGGGCCTCTATCTCTTCATCATTTATAATGCATTTCAATATCTCTGACATTTCCATCCTCCTGTACTCTGATAATTTTTAAAATCACAGAAGTCCGAGCTGCACACCTATGTCCGCAACAGCCCTCTCAATGATTACGGGAAGCGTCTCTTCCCTGTACTCCTTGCTTCCTCTCAGAGGATTGCTTCTCGGATTCGCATCCTTTAAGGCAAGCTTTCCCGCCTCCGTGGCGTTTTCCTCGTTCAGTTCCTTTCCCAAAAGGAATTCCTCGGCCGCGCGGGCTCTCTTGGGACCCACGCCTACAGGAGCCATATTTATCATTATCTCCTTTATCACGCCGTTTTCCACCCGGGCTCTTGCCGCAGCGTTAAGCATAGGAAGAGAAAGAGATTTTCTGAGCTCAAGTCTTATAAAGGACGCCTTCTCATTTTCCGCAGGTATATGTATCCTTACCTCCTTTACAAGCTCTCTTGTGCTGTCTATCGCGCTTTTTCCGAAGCCTGAATACATCTCCTCCATGTTAAGTATCCTCTCGCCCTCATTGCTCACCACAACGATCTCGGGATCAAGAGGAGCAAGTGCCATAGCCGCATCAGCGGCAGGCTGAGCGCTCACTATGTTTCCTGTAAGTGTAGCGGCGTTTCTTATCTGGAGAGAGCCTACGGTTCCCGCTCCTTTGCAGAGAGAGGGATAATACTTTTTTATAAGCTCCGAGCGAGCGATCTCTGTCAGGGTCACTGCAGAGCCTATCACGATCTTATTATCCTCTGTTTTGATTTCTTTCAATTCAGGTATACGCATTATATCTATCCATGCATCGGAGCTCTTTTTTCCTGATTCCGCGTCCAAAACAAGATCTGTTCCTCCCGCAAGTACCATAGCCTTCCCGTCATTCTCGGAAAAGGCCCTGAGCACATCATCCACAGATTCAGCAATAATATACTTCACCTAAATATCCCCCTTTCTCATGATTATATTGTATTTATCTGAATACAATATAACATTTATATGTATAAATTGCACTATTTTATCGTAAGAATAACGGTATTTTTGATATATTTTTCACAAGATAAACTATATTTTAACGATAGAAAATATCTCCGGCGCCTCATCTTATATTTAACCGGGCAATAGAACAACAGAAAAAAGACAGCAAAAAAGCCCCGCAGTCTTTGATATGTACATATCAGTACCTGTGGGGCATGTTCTTATTTATTAAATCTGAAATAAATAATTAAAAAGTGTTAAATTTAATCCTCAGCCTTCCTCTCTCTTCCGAGGGCATCAGCAGCCTTTATCGCAGCATAGAGCTGATCCGGTGTGACATCCGCCACCATGTTGTGTATGGATTCTCCGGGAGCGCATGCATTTTCGGCAATGACCTTTATCTGTGAATCCTCTGTTATTCCTATATCCTCAAGTGTGAGGGGAAGTCCGACCTCTTTACAGAAGTCCTGAACCTCTCTGAATTCCTTCTTGGGAGCTCTCTCAAGAACTAATTGTACCAGTGTTCCGAAGGCTACGCAGTCGCCGTGTGGAGCGCTGTGTCCTCCAAGAGCTGTCAATCCGTTATAGAAGGAATGGGCTACGGCAAGTCCTCCGTTATCCGCTCCCACTCCGGAGAGATATACGTTTGCCTCTATAACAGCCTCAAGGGCAGGGGTTACTACCTGAAGCTCGCAGGCCTTCTTTGCTGCAGCTCCATATTCCTTCAAGGTCTCATAGCACAGCTTGCAAAGAGCCATTGCCGAACGGGTTATTCCGCCGTTTTCAAGGCTTGGAGCATCTGTCCGATCACAGGCTCTCGCCTCAAAATATGTGCCGAGGGCATCACCCATTCCTGATACAAGAAAGCTTACAGGAGCATGAGCTATCACATCGCTGTCCACTATTACCGCCTCGGGATTCTTCGGATAAAAGAGATAGCTGTTGAATGTCTTGTCATCGTTATATATGACCGAAAGTCCTGTGCAGGGAGCGTCCGTAGCTACTACTGTAGGCACTATTGCAACAGGAAGCTTTTCATAATAGGCTGTAGCCTTGGCTGTATCTATGGCTGAGCCTCCTCCTACACCGACGATTACATTTATTTCATTGTCTTTTACAAACTTCCTCATCCTTTCGATCTCGCCTACACTTGAGACACCGCCGAAGACCTCGTAGAGCCTCTTGTCATCGGCCCCTTCAAAGCTTTTTTCTATCTTGTCATGGCAGGACTTATAACCGCTGTTTGAGCAAATGAAGAGCCATTTATCTCCGAGGTCCTTCATCTCTTCGTAAAAATGAAGCAGGGAATCCTTGCCCTGAACATACTTCTGTGGTGCACGCATCATTCTGAGTCTTAGCATTTCTTTGTCCTCCTCAATAAAATAAGCATTGATTTGTCCGATGCCTAATCCATCGGCAGCAGCTTTGCAAAAGAATGTTAAATATTTATCAATCTTTTGTCTCACATTATAGACTCTTTTTCTTATTTTTCAATACCTGAAATTTAGCAGAATTCTGCAGTGCCGAATATACTGATTTGTTAAAAAATGCACAAACAGAAATAAAAAAGGGAACGCTGACCGATCATCATCTGATGACCTGTCGCGCTCCCTTTAATATTTTTATATTTTACTTTATTCTTTTAGTTTTACTTATTTGAAAGGTACTCGTGGATTCCCTTAGCTCCGGCCTTACCTGCCTCCATGGCAAGGATAACTGTAGCCGCACCTGTAACAGCGTCTCCACCTGCATATACGCCTTCCTTTGTAGTCTTTCCTGTGTGCTCCTCAGCGATAATGCACTTATGTCCGTTGATCTCAAGTCCCTTTGTGGTTGATGAGATAAGAGGGTTGGGGGATGTTCCGAGAGACATGATGACAGCATCGCAGTCTACCACGTACTCTGAGCCGGGGATCTCCTTGGGTCTTCTTCTTCCTGAAGCATCGGGCTCTCCAAGCTCCATCTTTACGAGCTTCACTCCCTTTACCCAGTCATTCTCGTCCACAAGTATCTCTACAGGGTTCTGAAGGAGATCAAAGATAACGCCCTCCTCCTTAGCATGGTGAACCTCCTCCACTCTGGCGGGAAGCTCAGCCTCGGAACGTCTGTAAACGATGTGAGTCTCAGCACCGAGTCTTAAGGCTGTTCTGGCAGCATCCATAGCAACGTTTCCGCCGCCGACAACTACTACCTTCTTTGCTCTCATGATAGGTGTGTCATAATCCTTGAAGGCCTTCATGAGGTTGTTTCTTGTGAGGAACTCGTTTGCCGAGAATACGCCGTTTGCATTCTCTCCGGGGATGCCCATGAACTTGGGAAGTCCTGCTCCCGAGCCGATGAATACAGCGTCAAAGCCCTCCTCGTTAAGGAGCTCATCTATTGTTATGGATTTTCCTATGATAACATTGCACTCGATCTTTACGCCGAGATTCTTAACCAGCTCCACCTCGTGAGCAACGACCTTGTCCTTGGGAAGACGGAACTCGGGGATTCCGTATACAAGAACTCCTCCGGGCTGGTGAAGGGCTTCAAATATAGTTACATCATAGCCGAGCTTTGCAAGGTCTCCCGCGCAGGTAAGTCCTGCAGGGCCCGCTCCTACTACAGCCACCTTCTTGCCGTTGGGTTCTCCCTTTACAGCGGGAACGATGTTGTTCTCTCTTGACCAGTCGGCAACGAATCTCTCAAGCTTTCCTATAGATATAGGCTCGCCCTTGATGCCTCTGATACATTTTCCCTCACACTGAGTCTCCTGAGGGCATACACGACCGCATATAGCGGGAAGAGCTGATGAAAGTCCGATGACCTTTGCAGCCTCCTCATAATTTCCTGCCTTGACCTCGCGGATAAATCCGGGAATGTCTATTGATACGGGGCAGCCCTGAACGCAGAGGGGCTTCTTGCAGTCTATACATCTTGAAGCCTCAAGCCTGGCCTCCTCCTCGTTGTATCCGTAGCAAACCTCCTCGAAGTTTGCAGCTCTAACCTTAGCATCCTGCTCTCTGACAGGAACCTTATGCAATACATCCATTATTTGTCACCTCCGCAATTTCCGCATCCGCCGTGATGGGTAGCTCCCTCTTCAAGCTTTAACATTGCTCGACCTTCCTCGGTCTTGTATGTATTCATACGCTTCATAGCCAGTGACCAGTCAATGAGATGACCGTCGAACTCGGGACCGTCAACGCAGGCGAATTTAACCTCATCACCTACCTGAAGACGGCATGCTCCGCACATTCCTGTACCGTCTACCATAATAGGGTTCATGGAAACTATAGTGGGGATATTAAGCTCCTTTGTAAGGAGACATACGAACTTCATCATGATCATGGGACCGATAGCTACGACAACATCGTACTTCTTGCCCTGATTCTTTACAAGGTCCTCAAGGGGAACGCATACGTTTCCGTGGATCTTGTAGCTTCCGTCATCTGTACATACATAAAGATTCGTAGCTACAGCCTCAAGCTCCTTCTCCATAATAAGAGTATCCTTGCATCTTGTGCCGAGGATAACGTCACACTCTATTCCGTGCTCATGGAACCACTTTACCTGGGGGTAAACGGGAGCCGCTCCGACTCCTCCTGCCACGAAGCAGTAGTGTCTCTTCTTAACCTCTTCAATGGGCTCCTTTACGAAATCCGAGGGATTTCCGAGAGGTCCTACAACGTCCTCAAAGTAGTCTCCCGCCTTAAGCCATGACATGCGCTCTGTAGACGCGCCCACTGTCTGGAATATAATGGTCACAGTTCCTTTTTCTCTGTCATAATCGCAAATTGTAAGAGGAATCCTCTCACCCTTGTCATCAAGCTTGGTGATAAGGAACTCACCCGGCTGGCATGATCTCGCGATGAACGGAGCTTCTACCACCATGCGATAGATCTTATCGGCCAGCATTTCAGCTTCAAGTATCTTATACATCTTCTTGCACCCTCCTGATTTTTGAGCGTCCGCGGGACGGCATGCCAAAAGAATGCCATACCCACAGTTGTTTTTATTTTAACATAAAAAGCGGCACGGTTTCAAGCCGTGCCGGGTCTCTTTTCGTTGAAACTTTAACGAAGCGTTTGTTTTTTTTCAGGTACACCGAGCTTGCAGAAGCTCAGCTTCACCTGATCAACCATCACTTTAATTATTATGGATGTCCTTCTCAAAGCTTTCTATATTGCTGCCCTTTCCTATGACTGCGATTATGTCTCCCTTTGCAAACTCATAGTCGGGAGAGAACTCTACATCCGTCCTGTGATTTCTCTCTATGGCAATAATATTAACGCCGTATTTCTTTCTGACCTCGCTCTCTCTGATGGTGGAGCCAATAAGCTTTCCCTCGGCCTGTATCCTTCTCACCTCGACTCCGTCATCAAGGGATATATAGTCAAGCATGTTGGCGGATATGAGCCTCTTTCCTATACGCACAGCCATATCCGACTCGGGATATACAACATCCGCTCCGAGCCTCTTTAATACTTCTCCGTGCTCGGCGCTTGCCGCCTTTGAGATAACATGGGGGATGCCCAGCTTTACCGCAAGCATAGTGGTAAGTATGCTCACATCCATCTTTTCACCTATGCATACGGCAACAGTACCGCAATTTTGTATTCCTATGGCCTCAAGGGTCTCTCTGTCGAGTTCTTCCGCCACAAAGGCAAAGTCAGTATATCCTCTTACGGCCTTCACCTTCTGCTCGTCCTTGTCTATGGCTATTACCTCTTTTCCCGCCTCAGCGAGGGTCTTTACGAGAGCCGTACCAAAACGGCCCAAGCCTATTACTCCGTATGATGCCTGAGAAAAATTCTTTTTCATATTACACCTGCCTGTTTAACCTATAGTTACAGATTCCTCTGTATATCTGAAGCCTGATTCCGGCCTCTCTATCCAAATTGAAAGAAGTGTGAAGGCTCCGAGCCTTCCTATAAACATTATAAGGATTATCACCAACTTGCTGAAATCCGAAAGATCCGGAGTTATTCCTGTGGAAAGCCCCACTGTTCCGAAGGCTGAGACCACTTCAAAGAGGAGTCTTATAAACTCGGTCTCCGGCTCGGAAACACAAAGTATAAAGGTTCCGATACACACCACAAGCATCGACAAAAGTGTTATGATGAACGCCTTGTCCATAATGCTCTTTGGTATGTTCCTCTTAAAGGCTCCGGGATAGTTCTTTGAAAATACCGAGCGCACCTCCTGCATTAAAGTAAAGAAGGTCGTTGTCTTTATACCGCCTCCTGTGGATCCCGGTGACGCGCCTATGAACATCAGGATTATAAGCACAAAAAGTCCCGCATTTGTGAGATCTCCTATAGGGTAGGTGGAAAATCCGGCTGTTCGGGCCGACACACTGTGGAAAAAGGCTCCAAGCCATGTCATATCCTCCGTCGCCTTAAGAAGGAGAGTTCCCACGATAAGGAGCACTAAAGTCGTGCTGATAACCACCTTGGAGTGAAGCGTAAGTGTCTTGAATCTCCTGCATCTTCCCACATCAAGCATTACCAGAAAGCCTATTCCTCCGAATATTATAAGACCGCAGGTGGTAAGGTTGAGAAGTATATTGTCCCGATACGGTATGAGGTTTCTCAAGCCTCCCAGTATGTCAAATCCGGAGTTGTTGAATGCTGCTATGGAGTGGAATATGCTTATCCAGAGAGCATGAAGAGGGGAATAATCCTTTGAGAAGACAAGGAAGCTCAAAACCACTCCCGCTCCCTCAAAGCAAAGAGTCATGAGGAGTACAGCCTTTACAAGCTTTACCATTCCCTTAAAGCTGTCAACATTAAGGGCCTCCTTTACAAGCATCCTCCCTCTTATTCCGACACGCCTTCCTGTCGCCAAAACGAGGCCTACTCCCACGGAGGTCACTCCCAAGCCTCCGATCTGTATGAGCCCCGCCACCACCGCCTGTCCGAAGACTGTAAAGTGGTCGGCTGTATCTATGGCTATAAGTCCCGTGACGCAGACAGCGCTGGTTGAGGTAAACAGAGCGTCAACAGGTGTAACCACAGCGCCCTCCTTCACCGATACGGGAAGGAGGAGAAGCATAGCCCCGACTAAAATGACAGCGGCAAAGCCCAGTGTTATGAGCCTTCCCGGGGGCTGCCTCCTGAAAAAATCCGTTATTCTTTCCATTTTTTAAAATAAGCCTTTCTTAATCTCGCTTTGCAAACTACAGTATAGCCCTTATATTTTTATTGTCAACACATTTTAAAAAGCCGGCCTGAAGGTTTTTTACCTATTGGCCGGCTTTTGTTTTTTCAGCTTTTTAAGTTGTCTAAAAGCTTGCGTATATGAAGGCTGACGCATCATAGCCTCTTCCGTAAAATCCGAAGAGTATTACCGCAAGAAAAAGTACAAACGCTATGCCCTCCTTTGATGAAAGGCTTATTTCAAGCCTGCTTTCCCGGTTTTCACAAAGCGCTCCCCTTTCCGCACGGACAGATACCAAAAAGAGGATGATAAGACTTATCACAAGTATAAGGGCATCGAAGGCCCCCATACCTACAGCGTTCAAAAATCCCTCTGCCATGGGATAGCCTTCCTCGATCATTCCAGAAGAAGCTGTAAATATTCCCGAAAGTATACCTCCCGCCATGGTCAGAGAGTCGGCTCTGAAAAATACAAAGCCCACTGTGACAAGGATGAAGGTCCTTACCATCCTTATCACCTTCATTAAAGAAGAATCCCTGTTTATTCCTGTTGTTTTATAAAAAAGCTCCGTTACAGGACTCAGCAGCTCTCCCGTGATCATGTAGGCGCAGTGCAGAAGTCCCGTTCCTATTACAAAGGTCCACTTTCCTCCGTGCCAAAGTCCGCTTAAGGCAAACACGGCTATAGTATTAAGGTATTTTCTGACTTTGCCCTTTCTGTTTCCGCCGAGAGGGATATAGATATACTTTCTGAAAAATGCCCCGAGAGTTATGTGCCATCTCCTCCAGAATTCCGCTATGGACTGTGAAAAGAAGGGCTGCCGGAAGTTTTCCGAAAGCCTTATTCCGAAGAGCCTCGAAACTCCCGTAACTATGTCTATGCATCCCGAAAAATCTGTGTAAAGCTGCAGCGAAAAGCTTACCGCCGCAAGCGCAAGATAGCTCCACGAAAATGAGGCATAATCGCCGAACACAGTATTTACTATGACGGCAAGTCTCTCTGATATGACAAGCTTTTTAAAGAGTCCGTAGGCTATCCTTAAGGAGCCGTTCACTATGTTTTCAAAGCGTATGTCATGTCCTGATGTGATACTCTCCGCAGTCTCGTCATAGCTGTCTATAGGGCCCTGAACTATATGTCCGAAGTAACCCGCAAAAAGAGAAAATTTCGTAAAGGAGCTCTCAGCCTTATACTTTCTCATGTACACGTCCGCCGTGTAAGCTATGAGCATCATAGTGTAGAAGGATATGCCGAGGGGCGCCACTCTCTCCACAGGCTCAAACTCGAAGCTTCCTCCGGTGAGTTCACTTACGGCAAGCTCCGTATAGCCTATGAAATTGTTGTACTTAAAGTAAAAGAGCACAGCCAAATGGAAGGCTATTACAAGTATGAATACAGCGCTCCTTATATGTGCCTTTTCCGATTGCGATATAAAGAGGGATCCTCCAAAGCTTACCGCCGTACCCGCTATCAAAAAGCCAATCGATAAGGCTCCCTGCGCCATAAAGATGTAAACGGCACTCATAAGGAGCAAAACATATTTCCTTAAGACCTTAGGAAGCAGGGCATAAAGAATAAGCCCTGCCGCCACTAAAGCTATGAAGTTATAAGATATGTAGCTCATTATTTTTCAACATACTGATAGGTGATGGAAACTACCTTGTCATCCTTGAGTCCGCAATCGATGATAAGGTTGGTGTTTCCGAGGCTTACGGTGTAAAGGCCGAGAGAGCCCTTTGCTGATGAGTACACCTTCTTTACCTGAGCAGGTGTATCGCCGACCTTAAGTCCCTCCTCGGTGGCAGCTCCCGCTGTCTTTAAGGTTATCTCGTTTACGATCTCCTTATTTCCGGACTTTGTTGTGTAAAGGTCGAAATCATCATAGGTGTATACCTTGTCAACTCCGTCATCGTCGGCACAGTTTGTGAGTATCCTGTCGCTGTTTGCCTTTCCCAGCTTCTTTAATGCGTCGTCCGCATCCTCTCCGAGCTTTACCTGCTGCTTCTCATAGGTGAAGCTGTAGGCTGTCTTTTCAGCAGCATAAACACCTACGGCCATAGAAGCTGAAAGTGCTGCTATAAGTCCCATTCTCACCACATTCTTTAAAATTTTCATAATTGACCTCCGTCCCAAGGCTTTCTGACGCCTTTTTATTTTCAGATATTTTAAATTTTATTATTAAATTTCAGTATCACTGATTCCTGTATTTGCTGATGTATCCGGTCTCCTCGAATTCCGCTCTCTGGGCTTCCTTCTCCTCGTTGTATGCCTTAAGCCTTTCATTATATACGGCGCTCAACTCCTCGTCAGACCTGTGATCCGTCAGGCCGAAATCATCAACAAGTATCCTTCCGAGCCATGACGCGACCTTCTCCGCACCGTAAACATTTAAGTGCAGACCCTCGTCATAGGTATCTGTATTCATGTCAAGCCCTATCTCGTCCTGATATAAAAGCGTGTTTATATAGGTTAGTCCGTGCTCCTTCGCAAATGCTGTTATCTGCTCCTCATAGGGCTCTGCCCATACAGGATACATGCTGGGAGCCTTCATGAGGATAAGCTCTATGCCCTTTTCACCACAAAGCTCAGTTACCTTCTCAAGATACTCCACATTTTTCTCGGAAAAGCTGTAATCAGGAAGCCTTCTCTCAAAAGGCAGTGAGCTCTCGTCGTAGGGCCTTATGTCAGCCCTCAGGTAATAACCGTTGTAGCTCTGCACAGGCTTTCTTCCGAAGGCATACTTAAAGTCATCCGCCGTGAGGTCCGTTATCCTGTTTTTATATCTCAATACAGGAAATACATACTCCACAAGGTGCTCGTCGGAAAGCTTTGTCTCAAGTATCCCCTTTACCTTGTCAGGCGACCAATGCATTCCGTCAAATACCATCCTGTTATACTCTTCGGAGCTCTGCTCCGCCACAGTCATTGCCTGAATGTTAAGGAGCACAACCTTAGGAGTTTCATGAGAAAGAGCTTCCTTTAATATATAGTAGGATTGAGGTATAAGCTGATTTGCATTTCCTCTTATGTAGCTCGTAATGCCGTACTCTTCCCACAGTGTCATTGGCGAGATGTTTTCGTAGGACTCGCAGTTTCCTATGATGAGAAGCTCATGTGGCGTATCGTCTCTGTAGTATTCCTCAGTAAAGTTGCCCTCTATTACTATCCCTGTATATTTAGGGACCACAAGCCTCTGCAATACGAATAAGACCGCGGCAAATACCAAAAGTCTCAAAAGAAATCCTGAAAGAGCCGAATACTTTCCCTTGGCTTTATCTTCTTTTTTCATAATCCCTGTACCGCCTGATATCAAGGAGTCTGAGGATATGCGCTCACATCAAAGTTGTGGGCTCCCCATGTATTCCTTAAGGTTGCGGTAGTCACAAGGCACCAGCGTCCTCCTGATTTTCTGGGAGTCGCATCAAAGTGGTACCATACTCCGTCCACATTCACAAGATTCCAGTAATGGTCCCTGTCACTGGCTCTCACCACAGGTATATTTGGCATTCCCGCCGCCTCAAGGAGATAGTGAGACATCGCATAATATTCATAGCAGCATCCGCTCCTCCTTCTGAAGCCGTAAAGCGCCGAGTAGGCTTCATCGCTCTTCGGTCCGCTTGCGGTGTAGGTCATATTCCCTCTCACCCAGTTATATATGGCATTTGCCTTCTCGGGCTTTGTCATGGAGTCATTGGTGATCTGCGCTACTATGCTCTGAGCATAGGCCTCAGCCGCAAGCTCATTTTCCGACTTTGCAGGTGCATTTGCCGTAGCCTCTCCGTTTTCGGCTATGGTGTAGCTCACCCCATCCACGGTTATATCCTGAGAAGAAAGCATAGCCCCGTCGCTTCCCAAGCGGTAACGCTTTCCGTCCTCGCCGTCCGCCCAAGCGTCCGCAAGCATATAGCATTCCTCATCAAAGTAATACCACTTGTCGTCTATAAGCTGCCAGCCGCCCGAAGTATAGCTTCCGTCCCAATTCTGATACCAAAAACGTCCGTCCGCCTCCTGTTTCCAACCTCCGACATAGCCGGGACCGTATTTCTCGGATGTGTCTCCGCTGTATATGATCCTCGGTGCCTCATCAGCAAGGCTTGAGAACGGACTACCGGCACATACCGCTGCGGTAAACATTACGGCAGCTCCTATTCTTACCGACTTTCCGGCCGATAACTTTTTCATATTTTCCTGTCCCCTCCACAAGTATTCATTAAATTATTCTTAAATATTTTATCCTCCGACTGTATATTTGTCAACTTTTCATAGAATAAACATGCAGAAATCAACAGTTTTTGCACAAAAATACTGCAAATATGATATGTAAGGGCTATTACAGCCGGTCCAATCATATTTGCAGCATTCATTTGTATATTCGGTTTACGGGGTCATTCCGTTTTTTTATTTAGAAGTCCACATCCTTGTCATAGTAGCAGGCCTTAAGAAGTCTTTCCATCACCACAGGAGTTATCTCTCTGGGGTTTGAGCCTGTGCATGCGTCTCCTACGGCATTCTTTGCAACCTCGGGAAGCTTTTCAAGGAATTCCTCCTCATCTATTATTCCTCCCTCGTAGTCCTTTATGCAAAGAGCGATGCCAAGCTCCCTGTCAAGCTCTCTCACTCTCGCTATGAGAGCATCCTTCAGCTCCTCGTCGGTCTCGCCCTTAAGTCCGATGTATCTTGCTATTATTGCATATCTCTTTAAGGCCTCGGGATCCTTCGCATTGTATGCTATGACCTTAGGAAGGTACATTGCGTTTGCCGCTCCGTGGACTATATGTCCGCCGCTGTATGCGGCTCCTGTCTTATGAGCCATGGAATGCACTATTCCGAGGAGTGCATTTGAGAAGGCCATTCCCGCAAGACATTGAGCATCGTGCATCTTCTCTCTGGCCTCAGGGTCTCCGTGGAAGGATTTCACAAGGTACTTGTTTATTATCTGCAGAGCTCTTATGGCAAGAGGATCTGTATATTCACAGTGAAGTGTCGATACAAAGGCCTCTGTAGCGTGAGTGAACGCGTCCATTCCTGTGTTTGCACAGAGCTTTGCAGGCATGGTCTCCGCTATCTCGGGTTCTACTATAGCCACATCCGGCGTAATATTGAAATCCGCAAGAGGATACTTGATTCCCTTTGAGTAGTCTGTGATGACCGCAAACGCCGTTACCTCTGTCGCTGTTCCCGAAGTTGAGGGAATGGCGCAGAACTTAGCCTTTGTACGCAATGTGGGGAAGCTGAAAGGAGTTATAAGATCCTCGAACTTCGCATCGGGGTACTCATAGAACACCCACATAGCCTTCGCTGCGTCAATAGGTGAGCCTCCGCCTATAGCCACTATCCAGTCGGGTCCAAAGTCTCTCATGGCCTCAGCGCCTCTCATGACTGTCTCAACTGAAGGGTCGGGCTCGACTCCGTCAAACACAGTTACCTCCATGCCGGCTTCCTTAAGATAATCTACAGTCTTATCCAAAAATCCTGTGGCCTTCATGGAATGTCCGCCGGTAACTACTATAGCCTTCCTTCCCTTAAGATTCTTGAGCTCCGCAAGGCTTCCCTTTCCGTGGTATAAATCTCTAGGTAATGTAAATCTTCCCATTTTGTCCTCCTGTAAGTGAGCTTTTGCTCTTTCAGATCGTTTGCGCAAACATCATGTTAATTTTTTAACGATTACGCCTACTTTATACCACTTGGTTAAAAATTTATCAATATCTTCTCCTACATTTTTTTACATGTTTCTACAAAAGTACAAACAAACCGATGTATGCCGAAAAACTGAACGAAGAGCTAAAGACTTATACTTTCCGAAAGTTCCGTGGAATATATTATCATCTCCGTCACAGGCTTCCCTGTAAGCTGCTCGAGAGCCTTGGCATAAAGCTCCAGCTGTACCTCGTATTTTCTCTTGAGCTCCTGTGCTCCCTCTTCCCTCTTCCCCCTTATCTTGTCTGTCTTGTAATCTATGAGGACTATGCTGTCCTCATTTTCAATATATGCATCGATTATTCCCTGTAAAAGCTGCATCTCATTGGAGCTGCTGCCTGCAGTAAGCTCATATGCGGGTCTTCCAACCATGAAATGTCTTTCCCTGAAAAGTCTTCCTCTCAGGGCTGCCTCCCGCATTATCTCTCCCGTTCTGCTTAGGCAGAGGGCAAGCACGACCTTACGGTCTATATATTTGAATTCCTCCTCGGAAAGCCTTCCCGAGGCTCTCATAGCCTCAAGCTGCGCCTCTGTATTCTCCTCGTCAGGGCTGACCTTAAAGTCAAGGAGCTCGAAAACTCTGTGATAGGCGGTGCCCCTCAGGGCTCCTTCGTTTGCCTCCTTCCGTCTTCCGTAAAGTATGTCCTCCTGCTCCCCGAATCCAAAATCAAGTTCAGATTCAGGTTCGAGATCCGTTACATTTTCCATGGCTTCATGCTTTATCTCGGATACCGAGCGCTTGGGGTAAAGCTCCGTCTCCTCTTTATATCTGTATCTGAAGGAAAGATTTTTCATAAGCTCCTTCCTGAGCTTTATATCAAATATCTCCTCGCGATTTATATTTTCATATTTAAAGAATATGTCTCCTCTTTTTGCGGTTTCGGAGATCTCCCCGGAAAGAAGCTCCGAGGAAGTAATGACTTTTATCATAATATCTGAGGCATTCTCATAATATCCCTTCAATATTATGTCAAGGAATGAGCCGGACTTAATAAGCTCCGACCTTAAAAGCTTTTCACCACCGTCGGATGTAACTGCAGGTCTTGAATTAAGAAGCTTCTTCTCGGCGTCCTTTACAGCTGCCGTCATTATGAGCTTTTCCTTTGCTCTTGTCATTGCCACGTAAAGCACTCTAAGCTCTTCTCCGAGCCCCTCTATGAGCTGCTTTCTCTTTATGGCCCTCTTCTGCAGGCTCGGATACCTTATCCTTTCATTTGTGTCCGTATAATCCATACCGATGCCGAGATCCGAATCAAATACCACCTTCTCCCTCGAGTCACTTCTGTTAAATCTCCTGTCAAGGCCTGTGAGTATGACCACAGGATACTCAAGTCCCTTGCTCTTATGGATAGAGGTTATTCGTACTATGTCATCCTCCTCGGAATATATAGAGGCTTCCCCGTAATCACTGTCGTATTTTTTCAGCTCTTCAATATATCTGACAAAGTTGAAAAGTCCCTTAAAGCTTGTGGCGCCGTAGCCTTCCGCTCTGTTAAGGAGCATGTTAAGGTTTGCCCTCCTTATGTTTCCGAGGGGCATTGCCGATGCGCAGGCATAGTAGCCTGTCCTTTCATATATTTCTGAAATAAGCTCGCTTACTGTATGGTACATAGAGTAATCTCTGAAATACGAAAGCATCCTTTTAAATCCTTCCGCCTTCTCAAAGCATTCCTTAAGATCGGCCTCCTTACAGGAAGAAGCTTCCCCTGCGGCATAGCAGAGAGCCGCATAGAGGCTTTGGTCTCCTGAAAGTGAACTTTCCGATCTCATAAAGCTTCCCCTTATAAGAGCAAGCTCTTCATCAGAAAATCCTCCTATGGGACTCTTCATAACTGCAGCGAGAGGAATATCCTGAATAGGATTATCCGTTATCTCAAGCATTGACAGCATTACCTCCACCTCTATGGAGCTGAAATACCCTGTCACAGTCTCCGCATAGGCAGGTATTCCCGAAAGGGACAGAGAATTCACCATCTCCTTCGCGCATGAGGCGGGAGAGCGCATCAGTATCACTATATCTCTGTACTCGAGAGGTCTCAGGTCTCCTGTCTTTTTATCCCTGACCTTGAAGGCCTTGTCCCTGTCATTAAGGCTCATAAGCTGCCTTATCTTATCAGCCACAAGCCTTTCCTCGGCTTCTCTCATGCCTATATCCCCGACCGACTCATCCTCAGGCTCTTTGTCGCCTGTCACAAGCAAGAGCTCTGTGAGAGGAGAAAATCCGTTCCTTAAGTTTTCCTCATTCAGTTCTTCAGGATACTGTGCTCCCGGCCTGAGCACTGCAGCCTCATCATACTCAACTCCTCCAAGACTTTTTCTCATTATTCTTGAAAAAAGTGAGTTTACAGACGAAAGAATTTCCCTTTTGCTTCTGAAATTTCGGTTTAACTCTACTTTTATCTTGGTTTCTTCAGGATTTCCGGAAGCTTTCCTGTAATCAAGGCTCTCATAATACTTCCCCGTAAATATCTCGGGCTTTGCCAGCCTGAAGCGATATATACTCTGCTTTACATCTCCCACCACAAACACGTCAGGTCGCCCGAAGCGCTCTGCGCTTAAGGCCTTAAGAAGATATTCCTGAACGTAGTTGGAATCCTGATACTCGTCTATAAGTATCTCATAAAATTCCTCAGACAGCCTGTCCGCAAGCTCTGTTGTCCTCAGTTCTCCGTTATCGTCATATCGCCACAAAAGCCTTAAGGCCATGTGTTCAAGGTCTGAGAAGTCCACTATGTTTTTATCATTTTTAACCTCGGCAAACCTTTTCGAAAATTCTCTTACAAGCTCCACGAGACTTGATATGATCCTTGCACTCCCCCTTTGGCTCATGCAAAGCACATCATAGGGAAGGGCCAGATACTCCTCGGCTATCTCTTTAACCGCATCCTTAAAATCATTTCTTATGGACTTTACAGCTTCCTTAAGCTCCTCGTCACAGCTGTCCTTTCTGATTATCTTAAGCCGTGAAAAGCTCTGCGCCGAAATAAGGGCCTCCTCTCTGAGCTTCTCATAGCCCTCCCCGACGCAAAGTCTCAGCCTTGATAATATTTCCCCGGCCTCATCTATCGCTTCAAGATATTTCTCGGGCCCTGTAGGATCCTTACACATGACCTCCGCAGCCGAAAGAAGCTCAGCATACTCGTCAAGAGTCTCGGATATATCCTTCATTATATACTTCATCCAGGGAAGCTCTTCAGGCTTATTTTCCATTATTTTTTCTGTTTCAATGTATATCTTATCAAAAAATACATTTTTAAAAGGATATGACCTTATAAAATCATATGTTTTAAGTATCATATCATAAAGTCTTGTATCGCTGCCTCCCCCTGATATGCTCTCCTCAAGCCCTGAAAAAGCTTTGTCCTCCCCTGCATATTTTTCTTCAAGAAGCTCCCTTATGATATCGTTTTTTATCATGCGAAGCTCGCCCTCTTCCGCAACTCTGAAGGAGGGATCAAGGTCAAGACTCTGATAATTTTGCTTTATCAGGTTGCTGCATATACTGTCTATTGTGGCGATCTTTGCCCTTGGAAGCATGGCATACTGCATCTTAAGATATCTGTTTTCAGGCTCCCTTCGCAGTCTTTCCTTAAGGGCCTCCGATATCCTCTCTCTCATCTCCCCTGCGGCAGCCTTTGTAAAGGTCATGACAAGAAGCCTGTCAATGCCGACAGGCTCCTTCTCGTCTGTTATAAGTCCTATTATCCTTTCAACAAGCACAGCGGTTTTTCCGCTTCCTGCCGCGGCAGACACTAAAAGATCCTTTCCTCTTAAGTCGACCGCTGTTTTCTGTTCGTCAGTCCAATTCATTTGTTTCCCGCTTATTCGTCCGTTTTATTCAGTTTATCCGTTTTATACTCGTTTCTTTGGTATTTTTCACCTATTATACCGAATATCTCATCATCTTTAAGCCCCTCGATATCCCTGAAGGAAAATCCTTCCACTCTCGTATCAAAGCCGCATACGCTGTGGTAGGGGCAATAATCGCAGCCTGACATAAGCCCCTTTCTGTAGGGTCTTATCTCTGTGTTTCCCTTCATTATCTCCTGCGATGAGCTCTCAAGCTTTTCCTCAGAAAAATCAAGCAGAGCTCTGAAGGCCTCATTATCAGCCACAGAGGATCCCCTCTTTGCGAGGCTTCCGTCCTTCAGTGTCACAGGTATGACATCGGACTCGCCTCCCTTTTGTGCCGTATCTCTGTCAAGGTGAAAAATGGCGTCCCTGTCCGAGTTTGTAAGTCCGTTCATTTTAAGCTTTGAATAGAGCTTTTCTTCCCTCTTTTCTTTGTCTCTGTATGAGTCGGCAATATCATCATACTCTGTGACGGGATCGTCTATATTGTAATAAAATATTCCCGCAGGCACGGCAGTCTTTCCATGGCCTGACTCTATTTTCTTTACAGCTACATTCATATAGCTCACAAGCTGTAGCTGTAAGCCCTCGTAAACCATCGAAAGGTCAAATCTTGTCTTTCCCGATTTGTAATCTATTATCTTTACATATACTCTGCTCTCATCCTCAAACCTGTCCACTCTGTCGATCCTTCCGTGCAGTGAGAGCCTTTCTGAGCTGTAATTAAAGGGAAGCTCACAGCCGTATACCTTGAAGTCCCCCTTCATAAGCTGCCTTTTCAGAGCCTTTAAGGTGCGTATGGTGATCCTTTTTACCTTTTCCGTCATATAGATATTTCTTTGAGTAGACTGCATTATCTCATTATTGTAATCCTCACATATCTTTATGACACAATCCGCTCCGATACGGGAAAGCTCCTCTTCATTCACAGTCTCAAGAGACAGGCCTCTTTCTTTAAGGAGCTTAAAGGTCAGGTCTATGGCACTGTGATAAAGGTTTCCTATGTCTGAGGCGGCGACCTCCGCCTGCTGCCTCTCCGTGAGCATAAGGCCGTACCTTAAGAAATGCTTGTAGGCGCACTCGTTAAAGCTTTCTATCCTTGTGACGGAGCCGTACAATCTGTCACCGTACAGAAGTTCCGCCGCCCTCTCTGAAATTCCTCCTCCGCCATAATGAAAGGAAGCGGATCTTACAGCATTTTCAGCCTTCCTGACCATACTTTCATCTGATATCAGGGCGCTGTAAAGCTCGAGATTACGATTTCCGAGAGATACGACTCCGTCGGTCTCATCTCTCAGCCCCTCAGCAAGGGCCAAAAGAGCCTCCTCATCTGTCTTTATAAAGCCGAATTCCTCGGAAGAGACGATATCAGGCCTTATGCCGTGCTTTTCAAAGTATTCATCCCTCACATCGTTTATGACTCTTGAGGGCTTTAAAGCCTTTCCTGAGGCGTCCGCTCTCGAAAAGCTCATTACAAGCTCCCTCTCAGGCTTTTCCATGTTCATCCTAAGATAAAAGTTCTGTATACAGCTCTCATCCGCATCGGCAGGCGCCAACTCTATCTCACCCGCTGTAAGCATGAGCCTCTCCCTGTCGCTGAATATTCCTCCTCCTGATACGGCAGACGGTATCAGCCCGTCATTTACCCCTGTCATAATAAGTACCTTTGCCCCCTCAAAACGGCTGCGCTTCAGGTCTCCCACTATGATCTGATCAAGGGTAGCGGGGATCATGCCCACCTTAAGCTCCGAAAAGCCCGCGTCAAGTATGTCACCAAACTCCTTTGTGCTCATACTCCTTTCTCCCATAAGAGCGCCAAGCCTTTCAATAAGCTCCACGGAAGCCTCAAATATCCTTCCGTGCTTTTTTGCATCGGCAGTCTGCTCATCACAGAGGAGCTCATCGCAAAGTGCCTCCACCTTCTCGGGAAGCCGTGCTTCCTCCAAAAAGGCAAGAAGAGCATCACATTTATCCTTTACCTTATTTTCTGAAAGACCGCATGCAAGTTTAAAAAGCGGAGCCAAAAGTTCATCCTTAAATTCTGTCAAATCCTTCAGGTTTATGCCATCAAAGCTTTTTCCGAATACCCGCCACTCTCTCTCAAGCTTTTTTCTGCCCTTTATACCAAGGGCTCTGATGTAATTGTCACAGAGATCCTTAAGGTAAAGGCACCTTGCCCTCTTCTCATTTACAGGCTCATCGCAGGCTTCGTTATCCCGGCCTTCTCCATATAAAAGCAGATCCCCCGCAAAGGGATTTTTTATATATCTCAACACAGACTCCTCGGAAAAGCCTTCTGTACATGCCGTAACTGCGGCTCTTATAAATTCCGCTCCCACATTGTCGGAGGCCTTCTCCTTTGTATCTGTAAAATACGGTATATCCGCCCTCGAAAAGGCTCTCTTAAAGGCCTCCGCACTTTCCTCGGGATCGGACGCCGCTATAACTATATCCCTGTATCTGAGCCGGTCGTTTCGCACAAGCCTCTCTATATACGATGCCGCAAACTCCGCCTCATCCTCCGAATCACGACAGGATACGATCCTTATCCCATGCTCAAGCTTATGCTCAGTCCATATATCAGGCTCCTTATTTATTCCGAGTCCCGAGGCTGTATCCGTGAGCTTTGCCGTCATTTCTTTGGTGAGATAATAAAGCTCTGCGGCCTTAAGAGGCCCTCTTTCTCTCCTGTAGGGATTTTCCTTCTCAGATATGGTAAGGGTAAACCTTGTGAGGGCCGCCTTCTCCATTATATGAGCTATTATCTTAAGCTGAACAGGAGTAAACTCCGCAAACCCGTCAAATATAAACACAGCATTATCCGGAAGGGCTGACCTCCCGATATTTTCAAGAAGTATGTAGGGTATCTCCTCGGCGGCGGAGTACTCTCCCTTTATCTTCCTTTTAAACTCTCCGAATATAAGGCAGATATCGTTTATCTTTGCCTTCAATATATTGTCATCGGAAGCTGCTCCCGCCTTCAAAAGAGAGTCTTCAGTCACGCCATACTGGTAAAACTCGGATATTATGGCCTTCATCTGATTTATAAATCCGGGCTTTCCGAGCTTCCTTCCGTAAAGCCTGAGCTCCGAGGCCACCTCCTCGCAGGCTTCCCTAAGTATCATCGACTCGGATACCTCGTCAAGGATATCAGGCTTTTTTATCCCAAGCTCATCCATTACCCTGTAGGCAAGGAGGTTGAAGCTCAATACATCTGTATTAAGCATTCCATGTCTCGGATGACGTTTTATTATCTCTTGCTGGGCCTTTAAGGTGTTTTGCTCGGGCACCATCATATAGAACATCTTTTCCGGATGCTTCAGGGACTCCTCCACGATGCTGTTGTATGCATATTCTGTTTTTCCTGAGGAAAAATCCCCGAAAATAAATTGGTATGACATGCTTGATCTCTCCGCACTGAAACTTTATCTTGCAAAAAGCATTATTTTTTGCGCCTCATATTCCTGTAGGCCTGAGTCACTTGCACTGACAGGACTTCCCCATATCATGCATCTTGAGCCCACAGCTATATCGTCTATGGTCACTATATTTCTTGTAAGGTAAGGAGTCACCTCGGTTTTTTCCGCAGAAGCACTCCACTTATTTCCGTCCTGATCTGTTATGGTTACAGCTGTCTGACCGTCAGTGTCTGTTGTGACGAGCTCCTTTACCACCACATATGATGGAGCCGTATATCCCTCAGGTACATTTACCACTATAGCCTGAGCTGCAGTCTGAGGCGGAAGGCTTAAGGTCATTATGCGAGAGGTCCACACATATGCAGGGGCCGATTTATCAATATCGTCATATGAAACGGGCATTCCCGACACAGCATCTGTTACGGGGACTCCGTCTGCTACATTTAATACAGTCTCCATTACGCTGTCATGCACTGTTCCGTTTTCATCTGTATAGGTCTCATTTGAATTAAAAATTATCCTTCCGGTATTTGCATCCGCGGATGCTATATATCCCCATTTTTTTAAAGGGCTGTCATCTGTGAAAAGTTCCCCCTCATTACCGTTTTCTCCCGACTCATCCGGGAAACGTCCGATGAACTCCCCGGGGCCCGGGTTTGCAGGTGGAAGTTCATTTATTATCCTTATCTCCTGACCCGCATCCGCAGTATCCGCCATGGCAGTCCCTGCTGCCGCTGACATTATAAAAGCGGTGATCGCTATCGCTGTAAATATTTTCTTCCTCATAAAAACCTCCTTAAGGCTCTGAATATTTTATATGTATTATACGGCTTTGGTTATCCCTTTATTTCTCCGAAAAATAAAAAACTGCAAGGCGATGTAAATATTATATATCGTCTTGCAGAATATTTCTAATTTAATTTATGAGCCATGACATCAGTCCTCGGAGTAAGTCGAAAGCTCATCATAGGTGGCTACATAAAAATACATCTTCTCTTCCTTCTGTGAGTCATCCTTGTAGGTAAGCTTCATCTGAAGGCTCCTGTCATATCCGGAATAGAGTCTTCCCTTCTCGTCAAGCTCATCTCTCACATCATCCGGGATAATGGAGTAATTGGTGTCTGTGGAAAGCTGTCCGTAGTCCCAGCCACACACCTGCTCATTAAGGCTCTTTTTGTTTTCCTCATCATAGTATAAGACCACCACGTCTATCTTAAGGTTATTAATGTCAGCCTCCGGATTGACTTGGCTTAAGGCAAACTCGGCATCAGGAGTAATGCAGGTACCCTCCCGAAACTTGCTGCCTGAGCCGGTATAGCAAAGCCTTCCTCCGACCGAATCAGTCTCTATAGATAATTCAAAGGGAAAGGTAGGCAGATCCGCCAATGTATTCTTCATAAGCTTGGGCTTCATTCCGTCTGCAAAGGCAGGGAAAACAGCTGTAGCCGCAATACAAAGAGTCAATATACCTGTTCTCAGAAATTTATTAAACCGCTTCACACCTTTATCCTCACAGAAAGCAAAATTTCAAAAAATAAAAAAGCTTATTCAACTTTTTTCTGATTGTAGAGACAGTATACCATAAAAATATAAAGGCGGACGTAACGGTAATCTTACGAAAACCTTACATATCCGCCTTTATTTATCTTTTTTTCGGTTACAGCCTGCCCTATAGACTTCTTTTATTTTACGCAGACTTTAACGAAGTTTTTCTTTCCTCTTTTTACTATAATTCCGTCGCCTGAAAGCTCCTCTGCCGAGAATTCTCTCTTGCTGTCTGTGACCTTTTCATCGCCTACAGTGACTCCGCCCTGCTCCACATTTCTCCTTGCGTCTCCCCTGGAGCTGCAAAGTCCCGAGCCTGTAAGAATGCTGAGTATATCTGTCTTTCCGTCCTTAAGCTCGTCTCTTTTTATCTCATAAGTAGGCATATTTTCTGAAGATGCGCCTGAGAATACAGCCTTGGCCGCCTCCTGTGCCTTGTCGGCCTCTTCCTTTCCGTGTACGAGAGAAGTAAGCTCATACGCAAGTATCTCCTTTGCCTTGTTGAGCTCAGCGCCCTCCCAGCTTTCCATCTTCTTTATCTCATCAAGAGGAAGGAAGGTAAGCATCTTTATGCACTTTAATACATCGGCGTCGTTTACATTTCTCCAGTACTGGTAGAACTCATAGGGTGAAGTCTTCTCGGGGTCAAGCCATACAGCTCCCGATGCTGTCTTTCCCATCTTCTTACCCTCGGAGTTAAGGAGGAGGGTTATAGTCATGGCATGAGCATCCTTGCCCAGCTTCTTTCTTATGAGATCTGTTCCCGCAAGCATATTAGACCACTGGTCGTCTCCTCCGAACTGCATGTTGCAGCCGTAATCCTGATACAGTCTGTAGAAATCATATGCCTGCATTATCATATAGTTGAATTCAAGGAAGGTAAGGCCCTTCTCCATCCTCTGCTCGTAGCACCTTGCCGCAAGCATGTGGTTTACGGAAAAGTGTGCTCCCACATCCCTCAGGAAATCAACATAGTTAAGGTCCAAAAGCCAGTCGCCGTTGTTTACCATTATGGCGTCGCTCTTTCCCTCTCCGAAATGTATGAATCTCTCCATCTGACGTCTGAAGCAGTCGCAGTTGTGGGCGATAGTCTCCTTGGTCATCATCTGTCTCATATCGGTACGTCCTGAAGGGTCGCCTATCATTCCGGTTCCCCCGCCCACAAGAGCTATGGGCTTGTTGCCCGCCATCTGAAGCCTCTTCATAAGGCAAAGAGCCATAAAGTGGCCTACATGAAGGCTGTCCGCTGTAGGATCAAAGCCGATATAAAATACAGCCTTTCCTTCATTGACCATCTTTTTTATTTCTTCCTCATCAGTCACCTGCGCGAGCAAGCCGCGCTCTATTAATTCTTCATATACTCCCATCTGTACGTTCCTCTTTATCATTATTGCAGCTTTAATGCAAAAGGCATTAATCCATATCTTATATCATATCTTCAAATTACGCAAGAAACTTTTTTACAAGGCGTTCTCCCTCTCGATAAAGCCCTCTCCAAGGACCTCTGTGGCGTTTGAAAGTATGACGAATGCGTTTTTATCCTCATCATAGATTATGTCCTTTACCTGAGGCACCTCTCTTCCGCGGATCACGACATACAGCATGTCTCTTTGAGTCCCCGTGTACATTCCTCCCGCTTTTATGTATGTCACGCCTCTGTTCATCTCATTCATTATCCTTTCAGCGATCTCAGGATTTCTGTCGGAGATTATATATATGGCCTTTCCGAGCTTCAATCCGTCTATTATCCTGTCCGATACAGCCGTCACAATAAATATTGAAATAACAGCGTAGAGTGCCTTATTGATACCGAAGATCCCCGCGCCCAAAAGCACCACCAATCCGTCAAGCACCATAAGTATCTGTGCCACACTTTTATGCCTCATAAAGTGCTGTATGTCCGCGGCAAGCATATCCGTCCCGCCTGTAGTGGCTCTGTTCATAAATACAAGTCCCGTGCCTGTACCTATTATCAGGCCTCCGAAAACAGCCGAAAGAAGTATGTCGCCGTCGCTTATTATGCTGTGCTCGGGAATTATCGCCAGGGCGACGGAAAGAGCCGCCGTGGCCGTAATAGTCTTTAGCATAAATCCCTTTCCCTTTATTATATAAGTCACAATAAAGAGAGGTATATTCAATACCGTATTTGTCACCCAGAGGGGAACGCCCCACAGTCCGTTAAATATAACTGCAAAGCCGCTTACGCCTCCCGTAACAAGATTTACAGGGTCAAGTATATTTTTTATGGCGTAGCCCATGATGAATGAGCCTGCAATTATAAGAAGATATTCTCTTAGCGCCGAGCGCTTTTTAAATATGTTAACCATAGTCCTCCAATGATGTCTCTACTGCTCCGGTGCTTCCTCATTTGCATAACAGAGCGCACTTTTTACCGCTCTCTTCCATCCCTTTATAAGCTCCGCTCTTTTTTTGTCGGAGATAGAGCTCTTAAACGAGTCTCCGTTTCCCGAAAAGCCCGGAAGCTCCTCTTTGTCCTTCCAGAATCCCGACGCAAGTCCTGCAAGATACGCGGCTCCGAGAGCTGTCGTCTCTATACATTCCGGCCTTATTACCTCGCAGTCGATGAGGTCTGCCTGAAATTGCATGAGGAAGTTGTTTGCGGAAGCTCCTCCGTCCGCCTTAAGCCTTCCGGTACTGCCTCCCGAATCCCTTCTCATGGCCTCCACAAGGTCATAGGTCTGATAGGCCATAGACTCCACTGCAGCCCTTACAAAATGTTCCTTTTTTGTGCCTCTGCTTATGCCTGTCACCATGCCTCTTGCATAAGGGTTCCAGTACGGGGCTCCCATACCGGTGAAGGCGGGAACTATATACACTCCCCCTGTATCTTCCACAGCGTTGCAGTAGTCCTCAGACGAGGGGGCGCTCTTTATCATGCGCATCTCGTCTCTTAGCCATTGCATTACAGCGCCTGCCACAAAAACGCTTCCCTCAAGGGCATACTCGGGGCTGCCCTTTGACGTGGAGGCCGTAAGGGTTGTTATGAGTCCGTGTCCCGATCTGACGGCGGTCTTTCCTGTATTCATAAGAAGAAAGCACCCTGTACCGTAAGTATTTTTCATGTCACCTTCCGAGAAGCAGCACTGGCCGAAAAGCGCAGCCTGCTGATCTCCCGCTGCTCCCGCGACCGGTATGCTTTCCCCTGCTGTCTCAGGGCTTGTGTATCCGTATATCCCGCTGCTGCTTTTTACCTCAGGAAGCATACATTCCGGGATCCCGAAATATGAAAGGAGTTCCTTATCCCATTCAAGCTTATGTATGTCAAAGAGCATAGTCCTTGCGGCATTCGTATAATCTGTCACATGCACCTTCTGTCCGGTAAGATTCCATATGAGCCAGCTGTCGACAGTTCCGAAGAGAAGCTCCCCTCTTTCGGCCGCCTCCCTCGCCCCACTGACATTTTCAAGTATCCACTTTATCTTTGTGGCGGAAAAATAAGCGTCAGGCACCAGTCCTGTAACGGACTTTATCTTTTCCTCCATGCCGTCCGCTTTGAGCTTCTCTATCATATCGGCGGTGCGCCTGCACTGCCATACTATGGCATTATATACAGGGAGGCCTGTTTTTTTGTTCCATACTATCGTGGTCTCCCTCTGGTTGGTTATTCCTATGGCGTGTATTTTTGAGGGCCCTCCCGCCTTTGCCATGGCCTCAGTCATGACAGAAAGCTGCGAAGCCCATATCTCCATAGGATCCTGTTCAACATAACCCGGCTTCGGGTATATCTGCTCAAACTCCTTTTGGGCAAGGCTCACTATCCTTCCCTGCCTGTCAAAAATTATGCATCTTGAGCTTGTCGTCCCCTGGTCCAGAGCCAAAATGTAATCCTTCATACCTGTTCCCCATATTTCCGTATACATCATAGCCGGAGCTTTCCGGCACCATGCCTTTATTTTCTGTTATTCCCTGTTATTTTCTTTGCCGAAGACCTTCTCCTTAAGCTTTATGGCTGTCGGCGTGGCCGCAAGTCCTCCGAGAGCAGTCTCCCTGAGGCTTGCGGGAAGCGCCTCTCCCACATTTCTCATAGCGATTATCACCTCATCAGGAGGTATCTCCGAAACCATACCCGCAAGGCACATATCCGCTGCTGAAAAGGCTATCATGCAGCCTGAGGCATTTCGCTTTATGCAGGGTATCTCCACAAGGCCCGCCACAGGGTCGCACACAAGTCCCATCTGGTTTTGTATAGCTATGGCAAGGGCATCTCCGCACTGCTTTGGACTTCCTCCCATAAGCTCCGTAAGGGCTGCAGCCGACATCCCGGATGCCGAGCCGCATTCCGCCTGACAGCCTCCCTGAGCTCCGGCAATGCAGGCATTTCTCGCTATCACCATTCCGAAGGCCGCGGCTGTAAACATCGACATTACCACGTCCCTTTCATCCGCTCCCTTTTCCTCATAGAGAGACACGAGGCATCCCGGCATTATGCCGCAGGAGCCCGCTGTGGGGGTAGCCACTATCCTTCCCATGGCGGCATTATACTCCGAAACCGCTATGGCCCTTGATATGGCTCCCGTCATAAAATCTCCCATGAGACCTCCGCCGGTCTTTTCCCTGTAAGACTTCATCTTGTAGGCATCCCCGCCGGTAAGTCCGGAGGTGGATCTCAGGTCCTTGTCGGTCCCCTTTCTCACTGCCTCCCTCATTACCCTGAAGCTCTCGGCCATCCTTTTATATATGGCTTCCTCGGATTCCTCCATCTGCTTTGCCTCATCCGCGAGCACCACCTCGCTTATCTTGCATCCCTTATCCTCGGCGGCCTTAACCAATTCCTCTATTGAGCTGTATTCAAGCATAGTATTTCTCCTGTCTGTTTTCCTTAGGCTTTGTCCCTAGACCGCCTTTATCAAAATCACATTTATAACATCAGGTATTTTCGATAGGGCCTCTATCATTCCCTCAGGCGGCTTTCCGTCTATCTCTATGGTCATTACGGCCTCGCCGCCTCTCTTGTTTCTCGCAAGCCTGAAGTTTCCTATATTTACCTCGGAGTAATGCTCGTACATGTAGTTGGTGACTGCGGCAATAAGGCCCGGCTTGTCATAATGGAGCACAAGTATAGTGTTCATCTGCCCCGTAAAGCCTACAGCCATGCCGTTTACCATGCCCACATAGATATTACCTCCTCCTATGGAGGCTCCCTCTACCTCGCACTCGGTCCCGTCAGCGGCCTTAAGGTGAATACGGGCTGTATTGGGATGGGCTCCCGGTATGTCTGTAGGTATAAATTTATACTTAAGTCCTCTTTTTTCGGCAAGCTCAGGAGAATACCTTATCTCCTCATCGGACGAATCATAGCCCATTATCCCCGCAAGGATAGCCTTGTCCGTTCCATGACCTCTGTAGGTCTTTGCAAAAGATCCGGAAAGCTCTATATTTGCCTCTGCAGGCTCTCTGTTAAGGACCTTGCGAGCAATATTTCCAAGTCTCACCGCTCCTGCTGTATGGGAGCTTGATGGCCCTATCATTATAGGTCCTATTATATCAAATACGTTCATTTATAAGGTCTCCCATTCTGCTGCAGCTAACCTTCTCCATTCCCTCGGACATGATATCTCCTGTCCTGAAGCCCTCGCGAAGGACCTTCTTTACGGCATTTTCCACGGCCTTTGCCTCCTCGTCAAGGTCAAAGCTGTACCTTAGCATCATTGCAGCGGAAAGTATGGTGGCTATAGGATTTGCAATGTCCTGTCCCGCTATATCAGGTGCTGAGCCATGGCTGGGCTCATAGAGTCCGAGCTTGCCCTCTCCGAGGGATGCCGAAGGAAGCATTCCGAGAGAACCTGTGACCGCCGCGGCCTCGTCAGAAAGTATGTCTCCAAACATATTTTCCGTAAGCACCACGTCAAAGAAGTCAGGATTTACAGTTATCTGCATGGCGCAGCTGTCAACAAGCATATCGTCAAGGCTTACATCCGGGTAGCTCTCAGCCACCTCATGAACGACCTTTCTCCAAAGCCTTGAGGAGTCAAGCACATTTGCCTTGTCAACGCTGGTAAGATGTCCTCTCCTCTTCCCGGCAGCCTCAAAAGCCTTTATTGCTATCCTTCTTATCTCATCCTCATTGTAGGTAAGCGTATCCACTGCCGTGAGCTTTCCGTCTATCTCCTCAATGTAGCGCTTTCCGAAGTAAAGGCCTCCTGTAAGCTCTCTCATAATGAGCATGTCAAAGCCCTTTTCAGCTATATCCGCTCTAAGAGGACTGGCTGCCGAAAGCTCCTCATAAAGGAGAGCAGGTCTCAAATTGGCAAAAAGCCCAAGCTCCTTTCTTATTCTCAAAAGTGCCGCCTCAGGCCTTTTGTCAGGGGGAAGCTGATACCAAGGAGAATTTCCCACATTTCCTCCCACTGCGCCAAGAAGGACAGCATCCGATGCCTTTGCTGTCTCGAGAGCCTCATCCGTAAGGGGAACTCCATACTTGTCTATAGAGCAGCCTCCCATGTCTATCTCGGTATAATTGAATTTATGTCCGTATTTCTCCTCTACAGCATGAAGCACCTTTACTGCCTCTCTCACTATCTCAGGTCCTATCCCGTCTCCGGGGATCAATGTAATGTTGAACTCCATAAGTCTTCCTCCGTATCGTAAAATAATTGAAATAAAGCATTCAACCGCGCTTTTATTATTATATTTCCTTTTTGTCCTTTTAACTACCCCCGTCTTAAAATTCCATGCAAAAAGGCCTGCAGGACCGATACTTTAAATACCGGCTTTGCAGGCCCTATAATTACACATTATGAAAGCTAATCGCCTAAGATTATGTCTCGTCAGCTTACCATTACTCCGTTTGCGTCAAGCACATGGCCGTCAGGGGTCGTGGTATTTGATACTCTTGCCCCTGTGGAATCCAGATAATAGGTCTTTCCGTCTATCTGCTGCATACCTGTAAGCATTACTCCGCTTTCGTTCAGGTAATACCACTTCTCATTTACATTTCTCCATCCCGTTGCCATCTGTCCGTCAGGAAGGCAGAGATACCATGAATTGTTGTACCATACCCAGCCTGTTGCCATATATCCCTGACCGTCAAAGTAATACCACTTTCCGTTTATACTCTCCCAGCGGTTTGCGGGATACGAACCGTCATAATTTTTGTACCAATATCTTCCGTCCGCAGCCTGCACCCAACCGTAGCCTGTGCCCTGAGAAGGTCCGTACACTGTTCCGGGGTAGACTGTCCCTCCCGAAGGCTGTGTTCCCACTACTCCGGGGCCGGGATTATAGGGCCTGTTCCAGTTTGCAGGAGGTCCGTCATGGCTGCTTCCTCCGCCGCTGTTTAAGTCATCCTTGCTGACACTTACTATATTACTGTAATCCGACCAATCGCTCTCTCTTCCGCCTATATATATCGCCTTTACTCTCGCCCTGTATCGTGTTATGTATCCGAGAGAAAAGCTGCACTCGGTGTCATCCCTTACGGTTTTACTCCTGTATACCTTGTCGGTAAACTCTCCATCCCTCTCCCTGTATACCTCTACCTCGTACTTATCCACCTCGTATCCGGGAGTAGTCGGCTCTTCCCAACTCACCGTGCCGTCCTCATCCATGGTAACATCTCCGGGTTCCACCATATCAATATCATCCGCAAGGGCGATATCGGGATTTCCCGCCGCAAGCCCCAGTGCAAATATACCCGCCGCAAAAAGAGATATTATCCTCTTTGAAATCGCTTTCCCTGATCTTCTCATTTCCTTCCCCCTGTTTAAATAAAGCTTCAATCCGTATTATCCGTATTTTCTCTCCCGTAATTCATAGCCGCGTAAGCGTCAGGATATCCACCCGAGCTCACCTTTCCCGAAAGGCAGTCTTCCTTCACAACAGTATTAAGTATAGCCTCCTTTACCTGCAAAAGACTGAGATCCGGTCTGTATGAATATACAAATGCCGCAATGCCCGTCACTATCGGCGCGGCCATAGATGTTCCCGTCAAAAATTCAAAGGTGTTTCCCGGAGTCGTGCTTAAAATATAGCTTCCCGGAGCCGCAACATCAACTGTCTGAGCTCCATAGTTCGAGCTCACATCAAGCTCTCCGTTAAACATCATATTTGCAACAGAAATTATATTGTCTGATGAAAAGGACGCAGGATAAACTCCGCTTTGATCCGTGTCATATCCCACTCCGTTCATATCTCCGTTTCCCACCGCAGCCACAAAGAGCATTGAAGAATTCTTTATCTGCTCTTCCAGCTCAGGGAGATACTTAGTACTTCCGAGGCTCAGATTGCATATTGAAGCGCCGTTTGCCTCAGCATACTTTATAGCGTTTATCACAGCCTCAGGGCTTCCCGCACCGTTTTGTCCGAGGACCTTCAGCACCATTATTTTAACATGGGCATTATCAGTTATTCCGGTGATACCGCCGTTTCCTCGTTTTGCTCCTATGGTTCCCGCAGCATGAGTGCCGTGCTTATCCGCTATCTTATTATATCTCACTCTATTGTTGTTGTCATAAAAATTCCAACCGTGTATGTCATCTGTATAGCCGTTTCCGTCATTGTCTATACCGTCTCCCGGTATCTCCCCGGGATTTGTCCATATAGCATCCTTGAGCTCGGCATGTTCTGTATCGACTCCGGTATCTATGAGAGCAACTATCACATCTCTTCTTTCGGAGTTGTCCGACTCATACTGCTTTATGGCGGATGTGAGATTGATATCTATACCTTCTATACTGTCGATGCTTCCATAATCAAAATCGGATGGCTCCATGCTCCTGGGAGGTATACCTATCCTGCCGTTTTGATTCCACTCGGTCCATGACTGATAAATATCATTTGCGCTATCAGTTTTAAGTCCTCTTAAATTAAGCCTTAGCTTTCCGTCATTTTTCAGTCCCCACTGGTATACAGCAAGATTGTCCGAAGGAGAAAGGTTATCAAGTCCCGGTCCTATTCCCGGAGCCGCATACGCCATACCGACAGAAAGTGTCGAAATTGCTGCCGCAAGAAATCCTGAGACGCAGCGTTTGAGATTTCTTTTCCAAAAAAATGTCATTCTAACCTCCATATTCCCAAAGCTGAAATCCGAACGACCGCCCTACCACGATCACCCGGTCTTCATACTCCCGCCTCATCAGGATATAGATTAGCATTCTTTTTTTCAAAAGTATATACGCTTCACAAAATCTTCAACATTCGTAAAAATTTTTCAAGAAATCTCTGAGCCGTTTTAATATCTTATTTTTTAGGAATCTTTGTTACTCTATTGCATTTCTTTAAGCTTCTTAAGGCCCTTAAATCCGCTGATATAACACCATATATCAAAGACTGCAAAAAATACCATAAAGAAGATAATAATTATTCTTTCTGTACCGGCTGTTTCCGATATGCCTGATGCCAGGCTGTATACAAGATAGCTGAGATAGACAGCGCAGAGTAGCCTTATGGAATAAGACATTTTTCGCCTCCTGTAAAACTCGGCCTTGTCTGCTTCTGCTTTAATCTCAGCCTTACCTGCTTCAGCTTTAAGCTCTTCCTCATTTTTTTGAATATCGTCGGTAATTTCAATATTATTTTGCGTATCTTCGATAATTTCGATGCCACTGTTTTTCATATCTTCAGTAGTTTCTATGTCGTTATTTTTCTTATCCGAATTTTCATTTATCTGCAAGGCTTTGCTTCTCCTTCCATGTCCTGTTGGTCTTTCATTTTCCCCTATAGTCTACTATATTTCTAAAAAAAGTAAAAGCCAAAGCATAAAATATTCAGCTGACTGAAGCATTGCTCTAAGAATAAAATATCCCGCAGAGCCATTCGGGCTCTATGAGATATCAATTATTTTTTTGTTAAAAATTTGCATAGCAAAAGATCCCGCGATCAATGATCACGGGGTCTTTATTTAAAACGTTATATCTCTTACTCAAATCAGTGCAAAATGAGATTACTCTACGATCTCTGTAACGCTTCCTGATCCTACTGTATGTCCACCCTCACGGATAGCGAAACGAAGTCCCTTCTCCATAGCTACGGGATGGATAAGCTCAACAGTCATCTCAACATTATCACCGGGCATGCACATCTCTGTTCCCTCGGGAAGCTCGCAAACACCTGTAACGTCAGTTGTTCTGAAGTAGAACTGAGGTCTGTAGTTATTGAAGAAAGGTGTGTGACGTCCACCCTCGTCCTTAGTAAGAACGTAAACCTGAGCCTTGAACTTCTTGTGGCATGTTACTGAACCGGGCTTGCAGAGAACCTGACCTCTCTCGATGTCAGTTCTGTTGATACCACGGAGAAGAGCTCCGATGTTATCACCTGCCTGAGCCTCATCAAGAAGCTTACGGAACATCTCAATACCTGTAACAACAGTCTTTCTGGTCTCCTCGCTGATACCAACGATCTCAACCTCGTCGTTAAGGTGAAGGGTTCCTCTCTCAACTCTACCTGTAGCAACTGTTCCACGACCTGTGATTGTGAATACGTCCTCGACAGGCATAAGGAAAGGCTTATCCTTGTCACGAACGGGATCAGGAATGTACTCGTCTACAGCGTTCATAAGCTCCATGATCTTGTCTCCCCACTCTGATGAAGGATCCTCAAGAGCCTTAAGAGCTGATCCCTGAATTACGGGGATATCATCTCCGGGGAAGTCATACTCATTAAGAAGCTCTCTGATCTCCATCTCAACGAGCTCAAGAAGCTCGGGATCGTCAACCATATCGCACTTGTTCATGAATACAACGATGTAAGGAACTCCAACCTGACGAGCAAGAAGGATGTGCTCTCTTGTCTGAGCCATAACTCCGTCTGTAGCAGCAACTACGAGGATAGCTCCATCCATCTGAGCAGCTCCTGTGATCATGTTCTTAACGTAGTCAGCGTGGCCGGGGCAGTCAACGTGAGCATAGTGTCTCTTCTCTGTCTCGTACTCAACGTGAGCTGTAGAGATAGTGATTCCTCTCTCTCTCTCCTCGGGAGCCTTATCGATGTTCTCGAATGCAATAGCCTCACCTGTACCAAGTCTCTCGTGAAGTGTCTTTGTGATAGCAGCTGTAAGAGTTGTTTTACCATGGTCAACATGTCCGATGGTTCCGATGTTAACATGGGGTTTGGTTCTGTTAAATTTCTCCTTAGCCATTATTAGCTTTCCTCCTTAATCAAATCCTACTTAGGTTGAATTTAGTTTTATTAAAGCATATGTATCATTATATGATATCGGTCCTTATTTTTCAAGCATTTTCAGCTTTAAAGAACCTTACTTTGTGCCCTTTTTGTCGGCAAGAACCTTCTCCTGAACGTTCTTGGGAACGGGCTCATAGTGATCGAAGAACATTGAGTAGTTTCCACGTCCCTGTGTCTTTGAACGAAGGTCTGTTGAGTAACCGAACATCTCTGCAAGAGGAACATAAGATCTTACGATCTTTCCGCCGCCGAGATCATCCATTCCCTCGATACGTCCACGACGTGAATTGATGTCTCCGATAACATCTCCCATGTATTCCTCAGGCATAGTTACCTCAACCTTCATGATAGGCTCGAGAAGAACGGGAGCGCCCTTCTGCATAGCATCCTTGAGTGCGAGTGAACCTGCGATATGGAAGGCCATCTCTGATGAGTCGACCTCATGGTAAGATCCGTCATAGCAGTTTGCGTGAATTCCGAGTACAGGGAAGCCTCCGAGGATTCCTGACTTCATAGCCTCCTGGATACCCTCATCAATAGCGGGGATGTACTCCTTGGGAATAGCTCCTCCGACGATAGTAGACTCGAACTTGTAAACCTCTTCGCCGTTTGCATCCATGGGCTCGAATTTAACCTTACAATGTCCGTACTGTCCCTTACCACCTGACTGCTTGATGTACTTTGACTCTACATCAACGGGCTTTGTTATTGTTTCCTTATATGCAACCTGAGGAGCACCTACGTTAGCCTCAACATTGAACTCACGAAGAAGTCTGTCAACGATGATCTCAAGGTGAAGCTCACCCATTCCTGAAATAATGGTCTGGCCTGTCTCCTGATCGGTCTTTGCACGGAAGGTAGGATCCTCTTCAGCAAGCTTTGCGAGAGCCTCGCCCATCTTACCCTGAGAAGCCTTGGTCTTAGGCTCGATAGCTACGTCGATAACGGGCTCAGGGAACTCCATAGACTCAAGTATAACAGGATGCTGCTCATCACAAATCGTATCTCCTGTTGTTGTGAACTTAAAGCCTACTGCAGCTGCAATGTCACCTGAATAGCACTTGTCGAGCTCGTGACGCTTGTTTGCGTGCATCTGAAGGATACGTCCTACACGCTCCTTCTTATTCTTTGTTGCGTTAAGAACATATGAACCTGAGTTCACTGTTCCTGAATATACTCTGAAGTAAGCAAGCTTACCTACAAAGGGGTCTGTCATAATCTTGAAGGCGAGAGCTGCAAAGGGCTCATCGTCTGATGAATGTCTGACAGTGGGATTTCCATCCTCGTCAACACCCTCTATGGGAGGAATGTCTATAGGTGAGGGCATGAAATCAATAATAGCATCAAGGAGCTTCTGAACTCCCTTGTTTCTGTATGCGGAACCGCAGCATACAGGAACTGCTGTACACTCACAGCATCCCTTTCTGAGTGCTGCCTTAAGCTCGGAATCTGTGGGCTCCTCGCCGTCAAGATACTTCATCATAAGGTCATCGTCAAGCTCGCAGATTTTCTCAACAAGCTCTGTACGATAAAGCTCAGCGTCATCCTTCATCTCATCGGGGATATCTACTATGGAGATATCATCTCCCTTGTCATCGTTATAGATGTATGCCTTCATCTCAAAGAGGTCAACTATTCCCTTGAATGTGTCCTCCTTGCCTATAGGAAGCTGTGTTACTATAGCATTCTTTCCGAGTCTTTTTCTTATCTGGTCAACAGCTCCGTAGAAGTTGGCTCCGAGTATGTCCATCTTGTTGATGAAAGCCATACGGGGTACATTGTATGTATCAGCCTGTCTCCATACGTTCTCTGACTGGGGCTCAACTCCGCCCTTTGCACAGAAAACTCCGACAGCTCCGTCAAGTACACGGAGAGAACGCTCAACCTCAACTGTGAAGTCAACGTGACCCGGTGTGTCGATGATGTTGATACGATGCTCCTTGGCCTCGGGGTCGGGCTTTGTTCCCTTATGTCTTGTCCAGTGGCAGGTAGTAGCTGCTGATGTGATGGTGATACCACGCTCCTGCTCCTGCTCCATCCAGTCCATAGTAGCGGTACCCTCATGTGTATCACCGATTTTATAGTTAACTCCTGTGTAATAAAGGATACGCTCTGTAAGTGTGGTCTTACCCGCATCTATGTGAGCCATGATTCCGATATTACGAGTTCTCTCTAATGGATATTCTCTTCCCATTTTTTCCTCCTTGAGGGAAATTTAGAAACGATAGTGAGCAAATGCCTTGTTAGCCTCAGCCATCTTATGCATTTCTTCTTTCCTCTTGACAGATGCTCCGGTGTTGTTGGCCGCATCCATGATCTCCATTGCAAGTCTCTCTTTCTGTGTCTTCTCGCCTCTCTTACGTGAGTAAGTTGTCAACCAACGCAGAGCAAGAGTCTGTCTTCTCTCGGGCTTAACCTCGATAGGTACCTGATATGTGGCACCGCCGATACGTTTTGCCTTTACCTCGAGTACAGGCATGATGTTGTTCATAGCCTCCTCGAAGACTTCAAGCGCTTCTTTTCCGGTCTTTTCTTTGATCTCGTCAAAAGCGCCGTAAACTATTTTCTGGGCAACACCCTTCTTACCGTCAAGCATTATGTTATTTATAAGCTTTGTAACTACCTTGTTACCGTAGATAGGGTCTACCAGTACGTCTCTCTTTTGAGTATGTCCTTTACGTGGCACAATACTTCCCTCCTTAACTATACATAGATTAGATCATAGGTACTCTCAGAATGTGAGACTGATATAAACAACCAGTCAATATCACAAATCCGAATGCGAATACTTATTATTTCTTAGCGTCTTTAGGTCTCTTTGCACCGTACTTTGAACGAGCTTTCTTACGGTTGGCTACGCCTGCTGTATCAAGAGTTCCTCTGATGATGTGGTAACGTGTACCGGGAAGGTCCTTAACACGGCCGCCACGGATGAGAACAACGCTATGCTCCTGAAGGTTGTGTCCCTCTCCGGGAATGTAGCTTGTAACTTCGATTCCGTTTGAAAGACGTACTCTGGCGATCTTACGAAGCGCTGAGTTAGGCTTCTTGGGGGTAGCTGTCTTAACTGCAGTGCATACTCCTCTCTTCTGGGGTGAAGACTCATTTGTAGGTCTCTTCTTAAGTGAGTTGAATCCTCTCTGAAGCGCAGGAGCTGTAGACTTCTTAACAGCAGTCTGTCTTCCCTTTCTTACCAGCTGATTAAATGTAGGCATTCTTTTCACCTCCTCTAATATTGATTGGTTGTAATAAATAATATTAATGGTGCGCACCTTAGGGCACGCACCATAATATTGTATTCGCTGTTTATAGTCTTGTCAAGACATTTTATAAAATATCGGATTCTGATGCGGAAACCGCCTCAACATTCTCGCTTTCAGCACTATTTTCCTCGGTTTCGTCGGGAACATCGCTCTGATTATCCGCTGCGCTATCCGAATCCTTGAAGTCGTTGGCGGTTATGGGCTCATCATCATACTTGAGGTCATTGTCACTTGTGAGCCTTATGTCGTTGTACTCCTTCATTCCTGTACCTGCGGGTATCAGTTTTCCGATAATAACATTTTCCTTGAGTCCGTTCAGATGGTCGACCTTTCCGTTTATGGCAGCCTCTGTAAGCACCTTGGTGGTCTCCTGGAAGGAAGCCGCCGACATGAAGGAATCTGTCGCAAGAGACGCTTTTGTGATTCCAAGCATTACCTGCTTTCCTTCAGCGGGCTTCTTGCCCTCCTTTATAAGGTTCTCATTCACCTCGTCAAAGTCAAGAACGTCAACAGATGTTCCGGGAAGGAAGTCTGAATCTCCCGCATCCTCTATCCTTATCTTCTTAAGCATCTGACGAACAATCATCTCGACGTGCTTGTCGTTGATCTCAACACCCTGAAGTCTGTAGACTCTCTGAACCTCTCTTATCATGTAGTCCTGAACAGCCCTGACTCCCTTGATCTTTAAGAGATCGTGAGGATTTACAGAACCCTCTGTCAGCTCGTCTCCGGCCTCTATAACGTCTCCGTCCTGAACCTTTATCCTTGAACCGTAAGGTATAAGGTAGGTCTTTGAGGTTCCGTCGTCAGCGGTTACGACGATCTCTCTCTTCTTCTTGGTGTCTCTGAAGGCAACCTCACCTGCTATCTCCGAAATAATAGCAAGTCCCTTGGGCTTACGAGCCTCAAAGAGCTCCTCGACTCTCGGAAGACCCTGTGTGATATCTCCACCTGCAACTCCTCCTGTATGGAAGGTTCTCATGGTAAGCTGTGTTCCGGGCTCACCGATGGACTGCGCAGCTATGATACCTACAGCCTCTCCTACCTGAACGGGAGCTGATGTCGCCATGTTAGCGCCGTAACACTTTGCACACACACCGATCTTCGACTTACAGGTAAGGACTGTCCTTATCTTTACAGAATCTCTTCCAAGCTTTTCAAGGGCCTTCATAACAGCCTTTGCTCTCTTTGCGGTGCAAAGATGGTTTGCCTTTATTACGATCTCCTTCGTATCAGGGTCGATTATGGTCTCGGCAATATATCTGCCTGTCAGTCTCTCCTCAAGTTCCTCTATGGTCTCGTGACCGTCCTTGAAGGCCTTGATCTCCATGTAGGGGATCTCATCTTTTCCTTCGCAACAGTCGGTCTCTCTGATTATGAGATCCTGCGATACGTCTACAAGACGTCTTGTAAGGTATCCTGAGTCGGCTGTACGAAGAGCTGTATCCGAAAGTCCCTTACGAGCTCCGTGCGCTGACATGAAATACTCCAGAACATCAAGTCCCTCACGGAAGTTTGATGTAACAGGGAGCTCGATAGTATGTCCTGTTGTATCAGCCATAAGTCCGCGCATTCCCGCAAGCTGCTTTATCTGCTTGTCTGAACCACGGGCTCCCGAGTCAGCCATCATCTTGATGTTGTTGTATTTGTCAAGTCCCGCCAAAAGCTCCTTTGTAATGGCATCATCAGTGGCTTTCCAGGTATCGATAACCTCCTGATAACGCTCGTTCTCTGTGATAAGTCCTCTCTTGTAGTCTCTTGATATCTTGTCAACTGTAGCCTGAGCCTCATCAAGGAGCTTCTGTTTTGTGGAAGGCACTGTCATGTCTGATATCGAAACAGTCATGGCCGCCTTTGTTGAATATTTGTATCCTATCGACTTTATGTTATCGAGAGTTACAGCAGTAGTTGATGCTCCGTGTATATTCATCACCTTCTCGAGGATGCTCTTTAATTCACTCTTCTTTACAAGGAAGTCGATCTCGGGAAGAAGCTCATTTCCCTCAATGCTCCTGTCAACGAATCCGAGATCCTGAGGTATGATCTCATTAAATATAAGTCTTCCTACTGTTGTCTCTATTATTCCTGTATGTACTTCTCCGTCCGCAAGAGTCTTGTGTACTCTTGTCTTTACTCTTGAGTGAAGTGTGACCTCTCCGTTCTCGTAAGCAAGTATAGCTTCGTTTATGCTCTTGAATACCGAGCCGGTTCCCTTCGCTCCCTCTCTCTCCTGAGTGAGGTAGTAAACTCCGAGTACCATATCCTGTGAAGGAACGGCAACCACGCCTCCGTCAGAAGGCTTCAAAAGGTTATTGGGTGAGAGCAGCATGAATCTGCACTCCGCCTGAGCCTCCACCGAAAGGGGAAGGTGGACCGCCATCTGGTCTCCGTCGAAGTCAGCGTTGAAGGCTGTACAAACAAGGGGATGAAGCTTTATAGCCTTACCTTCAACGAGGATGGGCTCGAAGGCCTGGATTCCGAGTCTGTGGAGTGTCGGGGCACGGTTGAGCATTACGGGATGCTCCTTAATAACATCCTCAAGCACATCCCAAACTCCGGGCTCAAGTCTCTCGACCATTCTCTTTGCGGCCTTTATATTGTGCGCTGTTCCATTCTGCACAAGCTCCTTCATTACGAAGGGCTTGAAGAGCTCGATAGCCATCTCCTTGGGGAGACCGCACTGGTATATCTTAAGCTCCGGTCCTACTACGATAACCGAACGTCCCGAATAGTCAACTCGCTTTCCGAGGAGGTTCTGACGGAAACGTCCCTGCTTTCCCTTGAGCATGTCGGATATGGACTTTAAGGCTCTGTTTCCGGGTCCTGTAACGGGACGGCCTCTTCTTCCGTTATCTATGAGGGCGTCAACCGCCTCCTGAAGCATACGCTTCTCGTTTCTTATGATTATCTCGGGAGCTCCGAGCTCCAAGAGTCTTGCAAGTCTGTTGTTTCTGTTTATTATTCTTCTGTAAAGGTCGTTCAAGTCTGAGGTTGCAAACCTTCCTCCGTCGAGCTGTACCATAGGTCTTATGTCGGGAGGAATAACCGGAATAACAGTGAGTATCATCCACTCAGGCTTGTTTCCCGAAAGCCTGAAGGCCTCAACCACCTCAAGTCTCTTTACTATGCGGGCTCTCTTCTGTCCGCTGGCATCCTTAAGTTCAGCCTTAAGCTCCTCGGACTCCTTCTCAAGGTCTATAGCCTTAAGGAGCTCCAAAACAGCTTCCGCACCCATTCCTACTCTGAATGCGCCGTGTCCGTACTTTTCAAGCTCGTCTCTGTACTCCTTCTCGGAAAGGACCTGCTTATAGGAAAGAGAGGTCTCGCCGGGATCAAGTACTATATATGACGCAAAGTAAAGTATCTTCTCAAGTACTCTGGGCGATATGTCAAGGATAAGTCCCATACGTGAAGGTATACCCTTGAAATACCAGATGTGAGACACGGGAGCGGCAAGGGCTATATGCCCGAGCCTCTCTCTTCTGACTGAGGATTTTGTAACCTCAACTCCGCATCTGTCGCAGATAACGCCCTTATATCTTATCTTTTTATATTTTCCGCAATGACACTCCCAGTCCTTTGTGGGTCCGAATATCCTCTCACAGAAAAGTCCGTCCTTTTCAGGCTTAAGAGTTCTGTAGTTTATAGTCTCGGGCTTTTTTACCTCACCGTGGGACCACTCGAGAATCTTCTCAGGAGATGCAAGGCCTATCTGTATTGCATCAAATGTCATCGGTTCGTATGTATTTTGTTGCATTTGGGGCATAGTCACCTAATCCTCCTTATTCCTCATCCGTAAAGTCATCGTCATAGGAGTCCTCCTGAAAAACAGCGGCTCCAAAGTCATCAACCGGCTCCTCGTTCTCAACGTTTTCGAGATCTCCCTCATCATTGAAGGCCTGCTCTGTATATCCGTAGCTTCCGAATTTCTCATTGTCGGAATTTCTGTCATACCTTCTGTCACCCTCAAGGATCCTGTGAAGGTTCATATCCGTATCGTCAAGGTTCTCCTTAAGCTCTATCTCCTCGCCGTTTTCTCCGAGCACACGGACGTCAAGCGCAAGAGACTGAAGCTCCTTCAAAAGCACCTTGAAGGACTCGGGGATTCCGGGCTTGGGAATATTCTCTCCCTTGATTATAGCCTCGTAGGTCTTCACACGTCCCACAACGTCATCGGACTTCACTGTAAGTATCTCCTGAAGTGTATATGAAGCGCCATAAGCCTCGAGGGCCCAAACCTCCATCTCTCCGAAACGCTGTCCTCCGAACTGAGCCTTTCCTCCGAGAGGCTGCTGTGTAACCAGTGAGTAGGGGCCTGTAGAACGAGCATGGATCTTATCGTCAACAAGGTGATGCAGCTTCAGATAGTGCATGTGGCCTATGGTAACAGGTGAGTCGAAGTACTCTCCTGTCCTTCCGTCTCTGAGTCTCACCTTACCGTCTCTGCTCAAGGGAACTCCCTTCCAAAGAGCTCTGTGCTCAAGGTGTGAGCCGAGATACTCCATCACATCCTCGTTAAGTATATCCTTATATTTTTCCTTGAAATCATCCCACTCTGTATTTACATAGTCGTTTGCGATCTCAAGTGTATCCTGGATATCATCCTCATTAGCGCCGTCAAATATAGGTGTGGAAATGTTGAAGCCGAGGGCCTTTGCCGCAAGGCTTAAGTGTATTTCCATGACCTGTCCTATATTCATTCGCGAAGGCACACCCAGAGGGTTAAGAACGATATCAAGAGGACGTCCGTTGGGAAGATAAGGCATATCCTCAATGGGAAGGACTCTTGAAACAACTCCCTTGTTTCCGTGACGTCCGGCCATCTTGTCTCCGACGCCTATCTTTCTCTTCTGTGCGATATATATCCTTACAGACTCACTTACTCCGGGTGAGAGCTCGTCTGAATTTTCTCTTGTAAATACCTTTGCGTCTACTACTATTCCGTAAGCTCCGTGAGGAACCTTTAAGGAGGTGTCTCTTACCTCTCTCGCCTTCTCACCGAAGATAGCTCTGAGGAGTCTCTCCTCGGGGGTAAGCTCTGTCTCTCCCTTGGGAGTCACCTTACCTACAAGTATGTCCCCCGCTCTTACCTCGGCTCCGATGCGGATGATTCCTCTCTCGTCGAGATCTTTCAAAGCCTCCTCACCGACTCCGGGAACATCTCTTGTGATCTCCTCGGGTCCGAGCTTTGTGTCTCTCGCCTCGCACTCATACTCTTCTATATGAACAGATGTGTATACATCTTCTCTTACGAGTCTCTCCGAAAGTAGAACGGCATCCTCGTAGTTATAACCCTCCCAGGTCATGAATCCGATAAGGGGATTCTTTCCGAGAGCTATCTCTCCGCCGCTTGTGGAAGGTCCGTCGGCAATGACCTCGCCCTCTTCAACTCTGTCTCCCGCAAATACGATGGGTTTCTGGTTGTAGCAGTTTGACTGGTTGCTTCTTGAGAACTTGGTAAGATGATAAACATCCTCCTGTCCGCTGTCGGTCCTTACGGTGATCTTGTTGGAAGAAACCACCTCTACAGTTCCGGCTCTCTTTGCGAGAACGCAGACTCCGGAGTCTTCGGCAACCTGATCGTCTATACCTGTTCCGACTACTGCCGGTTCTGTCTTTAAAAGAGGCACAGCCTGACGCTGCATGTTCGATCCCATCAGCGCACGAGTAGGGTCATCGTTTGCAAGGAAGGGTATCATGGATGTAGCTACCGAGAATACCATCTTCGGCGATACGTCCATAAGGTCGATCCTCTCTCTGGGGAACGCGGATGTCTCCTCGCGGAAACGTCCGGAAACATTTGTATGAACAAAGTGTCCCTCGTCGTCAAGAGCCTCGTTAGCCTGAGCTACTGTGTAGTTGTCCTCTTCATCGGCAGTAAGATAAACAACCTCATTTGTAACAACAGGATTCTTAGGGTCTGTCTTATCCACTATTCTGTAGGGAGCCTCTATAAATCCGTATTCATTTATCCTTGCATAAGAAGCAAGTGAGTTTATAAGTCCGATGTTGGGTCCCTCGGGAGTCTCTATGGGGCACATACGTCCGTAGTGCGTATAGTGTACGTCTCGAACCTCAAATCCCGCACGGTCTCTTGAAAGTCCTCCGGGTCCGAGGGCTGAAAGACGTCTCTTGTGAGTCAGCTCCGAAAGAGGGTTGTTCTGGTCCATGAACTGTGAGAGCTGTGAGGATCCGAAGAATTCCTTAACTGCAGCTGTCACGGGCTTTATGTTTATGAGAGACTGAGGTGTTATCTCGTCTATGTCCTGAGTGGACATACGCTCTCTGACCACACGCTCCATACGTGAAAGTCCTATGCGGTACTGGTTCTGAAGGAGCTCGCCCACCGCACGGATACGTCTGTTTCCGAGATGGTCTATATCATCGGAATTTCCGATGCCCTCTTCAAGAGCCATGTTGTAGTTTATGGAAGCAAGGATATCTTCCTTTGTTATGTGCTTGGGAACGAGCTCATGGATGTTCTTCTTTATGGCATCCTTGAGAGCCTCCTCGTCATTTCCCGCAGACTCAAGCACGGACATGAGAGCCGGATAATATACAAGCTCTGTAACTCCCACTTCCGCAGGATCAAAGTTTACGTATACGGAAAGGTCCACCATGAGGTTTGAAAGGACCTTGACCTTTCTCTCGGTCTCAGCCTCCTTACCCTTTACGGTTACAGAAAGAATACCTGCGTTCTGAATCTTTTCCGCAAGCTCTCTCGATATGATATCTCCCGCATTTGCAAGGATCTCACCTGTTGAAGGGTCTACCACATCCTCAGCAAGGATCTTGTTTGTTATCCTGTTCTTTAATGCGAGCTTTTTGTTGAATTTGTATCTTCCGACCTTTGCAAGATCATATCTTCTGGGATCGAAGAACATGCTGTTCAAAAGGCTCTGAGCCGAATCTACAGAAAGAGGCTCTCCGGGCCTTATCTTCTTGTAAAGCTCAAGGAGTCCGTCCTGATAATTGTCGGATGTATCCTTGTTGAATGTGTCAAGGAGCTTGGGCTCCTCTCCGAAGAGGTCTGTTATCTCCTTATTAGTACCTATACCCAAAGCACGGATAAGTACAGTAACAGGAACCTTTCTCGTCCTGTCCACACGTACATAGAATACATTGTTTGAATCCGTCTCGTACTCAAGCCATGCTCCACGGTTGGGGATCACCGTGCATGCAAACAGCTCTTTTCCTAATTTATCATGAGTTACTTCATAATATATACCGGGGGAACGCACAAGCTGGCTTACGATTACTCGTTCAGCACCGTTTATGACAAACGAGCCGGTATCTGTCATAAGAGGAAGGTCTCCCATGAAGATCTCATGTTCATTGATCTCATCCTTGTCTCTGTTGATAAGTCTGACCTTGACTCTGAGAGGAGCCGCATAGGTGGCGTCTCTTTCCTTACACTCTTCTATGCTGTACTTGATCTCGTCTCTGCAGAGCCTGAAATCAACAAATTCAAGGCTTAAATGATCTGCAAAATCTGAAATGGGTGAGATATCATCAAAAACTTCCCTGAGGCCCTCTGTGAGGAACCACTTATAGGAGTTCTTCTGTATCTCGATCAGATTGGGCATTTTCAAAACTTCCTTCTGTTTTGAGAATGTCATTCTCACGCTTTTGCCGGCTTTGACCGAACGCATCTTGCTCTTATCCATCGACATTTTCACCCCTGTTTATTTTATTTAGTATGATTTATTGATTTTTGCGCATACTAAGGTCTATAATTCCATAATAGTGCAATCTTAAAGATAACATAGCGTTGTCAAGGTGTCAAGCAGAATTTTCTTGATTTTTACACTGAAAAATGATATACTATTTGCACTTATGCTCGGAGGTAAAAATTATGGATCTTCTTAATATTATTGTGATAATATGTATCATACTTGCAGTGATCCTCGGCGTGCTCTACTTCGCCGGGCGAAAGCTCCAGACAAGGCAGATGGAGTCGCAGAAATTAATAGAGGCCACATCACAAACCGTCTCTATCCTTGTCATAGACAAAAAGAAAATGAAGATCAAGGACACGAATCTTCCCAAAATGGTCTATGAAAATACTCCCAAATATATGAGGTTCTTAAAGCTTCCTATTGTAAAAGCGAAGATCGGACCCAAGATAGTGACTCTTATGGCCGACGGAGCCGTATACAAGCAGCTCCCCTTAAAGAGCGAGTGCAAGGTAGTTCTCAGCGGCATATATATCACAAAGATCGTAAAGGGAGCGGTCCTCGACGAGAAGGAAATCAAAAAGAGGACAAAGGCAAATCAGAAGGCTGCAAAGAAAGCCGCAAAAGCAAAATAATCAATTTTTAATCATTTTGAACTTCTTTAACATTTCAAAAAATCCTTTGCATCAGACAAATCTTAAGCATTTCGTCTGTGCAAAGGATTTTCTTTTCACTATTTTTCGTAGGCATGGCGCTTTGCTGTCTTTATCAGTATAGGAAGCTCATACATAAACATAGCTATCCATCCGATAAAGCTTGCAACAGCTATGGAACCTATTCCGAAGCCGAAGCCCCATACAAGAACAGCCGCCGCCACAACTCTCACACCTATATTCATAAAGCTCGACCACATGGTCACTCTCAGGTCTCCTATTCCTCTGAAGTATCCCTGAAGCCCGTTTGTAAGGGCAGGCATAATGTAGAAGAATCCGATTATTCCGAGATAAGTCTTTCCGAGCTCTATCACCGATGCATCATCGCTGAATATCCTCATGAGCCCTCCGGAGAACACGATACAGATAAGACCTGTAGCTATTCCGTATATTATCTCTATTATCATTCCCGACTTGAAGCCCTCATTAAGCCTGTCATATTTATGAGCACCGAGGTTCTGAGCCATAAGCGCGGTCATTGCCGCAGCGATACTGTTTGCGGGGATTATGGCAAAGTCATCTATCCTTCCGGCTACTGTAAAGGCAGCCGCAGCAGATACTCCCATAGTATTTACCATGGCCATTATTATTACCTTTCCGAACTGTATCGATGCCTGCTGTGTAGCGCTGACCCATCCGTAATTTACGGTTGTAACAAAAAGATCCTTATCAAATGTGAACCACTTTCGTCCAAGATTTAAAAAATCCACCTTTTTCTTTACATATATACCGCAGGTCGCGGCACATACGAGCTGGCTCAAAACAGTGGCTATGGCGCAGCCGGTGCTTCCGAGATCAGTCAGTTTGACAAAGAAAAGATCCCCGAATATATTTAAGACCGAGCTTATGACAAGAAATATCAATGGTCCCCTGCTGTCCCCCAGTGCTCTCAGTGTATTCGCGTAAAAATTATATATGAAGGTAAATATCATACCACCGAACACTACCCTCAGGTAAGCAACAGCAAGAGGCATTATATCTTCATCCACCTTTATGAGCCTTAAAAGCTGCGGAGTAAGGATAACGCAGATAACTGATAATACAAGAGAAAAAACAACTCCCGAGACCATAGTTGTGCTTGCCTGTCTCTTCAGCTTTTCTATGTCTCCCGCACCGAATTGAACTCCCATGAGAATAGAAGCTCCAAGGCACATTCCGTTTATGAAAAGTATCGCAAGCGTCATAATGGGAGAGCCCGCTCCCACCGCAGCCAGCGCATCGGTTCCCACGAATCGCCCGACAATAAGGCTGTCCGCAGCATTATAAAAAAGCTGAAACAAATTTCCCAAAACCAGAGGTATGGTAAAGCCCAAAAGAAGGCCTCCTACCTTTCCCTCAGTCATATCTTTAACCATTTTCCCACCTCTTATATCCTATTCAATTTTCAATATACTTTAAAGCCTGTATATATTGTGTCTGATTATTTCCGTTTATGATTAATTACTCTTTACTATGTTTATTTGTAATTGAATTTACTTCAGGTCGTACCTTGCGAAAGCACTGTCTATGAGCTTTTGAACAAGCTCCTTTTTAGAGATTCCTCTCGCCTCCCAAAGCATAGGATACATGCTGATGGCGGTAAATCCGGGAAGAGTATTTATCTCATTAAAGACAACCTCTCCGTCGTCCTTTACAAAGAAGTCAACTCTGCTGAGTCCGTAGCCTGAGACCCCATTAAAGATCCTCTTTGCATAGTCTCTCACTGTCTCCACAGCCCCCTCGGGAAGCTCAGGATCGGTGACGGTCCTCGATTCGGGATTGTTATACTTCGAGTCATAGTCGTAGAATTGTCCTGCGGAAAGTATCTCTCCGACTCCCGATACCACAGTTCCGTCCTGCCCGTCTCCAAAGGCCGCGCACTCTATCTCTCTTCCGTATATCATCTCCTCCACAAGTATCTTTCTGTCATACTTTGCCGCATTTTTAAGGCCCTCGATGAGCTCCTGTCTGTTTTCAGCCTTTGACACGCCGCAGGAAGAGCCCGCATTTGAGGGCTTTATGAACACAGGATATTTGCCGTGCTTTTTCTCTACCTTGTCGGCAACAGCCTCGCAGTCTGAAAGCTCATGGGCATAGACCGCAACAAAGTCAGCCTGCCTTATGCCGAGCTCCTTTACGATTATCTTCGTATATATCTTGTCCATGGAGACAGCGGAAGCCAATACTCCGCAGCCCACATAGGGTATCTCAGCAAGCTCAAAAAGCCCCTGTATTGTTCCGTCCTCTCCGTTCTTTCCGTGAAGAGCGGGAAATGCAACATCCACAGGAATCCTACTTACTCCCTTTTCCTTATCTGTAACTATAAGCTCTTTTTTGGTCGTATCAGGACTCAAAACCGCTTCAGTCTCAGAATCCGACCATTTGCCCGAGCGTATATCCTCAAGGCTGTCGCAAAGAAGCCATCTGCCCTCTTTTGTAATTCCGACAGGAACGATATTGTAGAGCTCCCTGTCTATGCAGTCCGCAATATTAGCCGCCGACATGCACGACACCTCGTGCTCGCTTGACCTGCCTCCGAAAATTAACAAAATGTTTTTCTTCATAAGTCTTACCTCTCTAACTGCCTCCCGGCATACTGATATAAATGTTTTCAGAAGCTGATGGTTCCGCCTCATAAAAACCAATTCATATAATACTACAATGAGACTCTTTTTTCTATAATAAAGCTTGAACAAAATATTTTATCCATATTAAGAATTTCATAAGAATTCATTCAAAGAGTATTCAAACAAATTCCCGCAAACCATGTTATACTAAAACCGTAGTAAATAACAAATAATAAATGCACGTTATAATAAATCAATTCACTTCACCCTTTAAAATCCTACAAAAAGAAGCAGCCATAAGGCTGCTTCTTTTATTTTCTCTTTTTGATTATTTTGCCGCTGACTGTGTGCCCTGCTTTTCAACATCAGCTATGGCACCCTTTTTCATGGGGATACGACAATTCTTGTTTCCGAATTCTACTATTACCATGTCGTCTGTCATGTCTATGATCTGTCCGTAAAATCCGCTGGTGGTGAGAACATAATCACCTATAGCCATAGAGGCGAGCATCTCCTCCTGCTTTTTTCTCTCCTTCTTCTGAGGTCTGATACCTACAAAATAAAATACTCCGAAGATGACTATAAAGTATATTACTATAGACACCGCTCCTCCCATTGAATCCATCTTTAGTTTTCCTCCTCTTTGCCGCCGTTTCTCATAGAGTCCAGCATATCCTTTTTAAATTCCTCAAAGCAGCCGTTTCTTATCGACGCTCTGACGTTAACCATCATTTTATTATAAAAATATAAATTATGCAAGGTGCAAAGTCTCATGCCGAGCATTTCCCCCGCCTTGAGAAGGTGTCTTATATATGCTCTGGAATAATTTCTGCAGCAGGGGCAGTCACAGCCCTCTTCTATAGGCCTGTGGTCAAGCTCGTATTTTTTATTGAAAAGATTGAGCTTTCCGTACCTTGTATAGACATGTCCGTGTCTTCCGTTTCTCGAAGGGTAAACGCAGTCGAAAAAGTCGACTCCCCTTGATACTCCTTCCAAAATATTCTCAGGAGTACCCACTCCCATGAGATAAGTAGGCTTTTTTCTGGGAAGGTGAGGCACAACAGCATCAAGTATCCTGTACATCTCCTCGTGAGTCTCTCCCACGGCAAGGCCACCCACGGCATAGCCGTCAAGATCCAGCTCCGATATGGCGTCAGCATGAGCTATACGGACATCCTCAAGTATTCCTCCCTGATTTATGCCAAAGAGAAGCTGTTCCTTGTTTATAGTGTCGGGAAGAGAATTGAGCCTCTGCATCTCCGCCTTACACCTGACGAGCCATCTGAGAGTTCTCGAGACAGAATTCTCGATATAGCTTCTGTCCGCCAATGCCGGAGGGCATTCGTCAAAGGCCATGGCTATGGTGGAGCCGAGGTTTGACTGTATCCTCATAGACTCCTCAGGGCCCATAAATATCTTTCTTCCGTCAATATGGGAGTTGAAATATACTCCCTCCTCTTTTATCTTTCTGAGGCTTGTAAGGGAAAAGACCTGAAAACCTCCGGAGTCTGTAAGTATGGGGCCGTCCCAGTTCATAAAGCTCCTGAGGCCGCCATACTGCTTTATAAGCTCATCTCCCGTCCTGACATGAAGATGATAGGTATTGCTGAGCTCTATCTGACAGCCTATCTCCTTCAGATCCATGGAGGACACAGCGCCCTTTATGGCTCCGACCGTGCCCACATTCATAAACACAGGAGTTTCAACAACTCCGTGGGCTGTCTCAACATGAGCGGACTTCGCTCTTCCCTCTTCAGCTACAATCTCATATTTCATAGCTCGATCATTCTCCTTTAGGCATCTCCGATTCCGAGAAGGATTATTCCCGCTATAGCTATTCCTATAACGATGTACTGGCTCCTTGTAAGCTTCTCCTTAAGGAAGATCCTGCTCCATACCATAGAGAGCATGCAGTATGCGGCTATCATAGGAGCTGCAAGCACCGCATTCGCTCCTATAGCAAAAATGTAAGCGAACTGTCCTGCTGTCTCGGAGCAGGCTCCCAAAAGCTTGGGTATCTCTCTCCTTGTAAATTCCTGCTTTGAAGCAAAAATCTTCTGTTTTTTTACTATTACGACATAAATAAATGCAAAAATTGCCATTCCTAAGAATGTAAGCTCATAAGCTATATTTGCTGTTTCCTCAGGAAGCATACCTCCGTCAAGGATAAGCGCGTCCACGAAGGTTCCGAGTCCGTCTATCGCACAGTAGAGAAGAGGGAATATTATTGCCTTTGCGGATCTCTTGTATTTGTTGTCCGCACGCTTTCTCTCCTCGTCAAGTCCGAGGTCTATCTTCTGAAGAAGGACTATTCCGAGAGTTATAAGGACTACTCCCACAAGCTGATAGCCGAGCATCCTCTGTCCGAGAAAGATAGCGCAGAGAACTGCTGCCACGGCTCCGGAAGAATTGCATACAGGTGATGATATTGATAATTCTATATACCTGAGTCCCACATATCCGAATATCATAGAAAGGATATAACAGAAGGACGCCGGCATATATTTGATAATAGAGTCAAGAGAAAAGGGGGTTCCGGATGCGATCATCACGAAGGCATGAATACCCATTACAAGTCCTACCGCCATTACCATCTTCCAATGGCTGTAGGTATCGTCAGGCTTTGAACCGAGCTTTGAAAAGAAATCCGAGCCCGACCAAAAGACCATGGCGATGAGAGAAAGAATAAACCAAGTCATTTTTCACACTCCTTTAAAATTATTTAACAGTTTACTCAACAAAATACTGCGCATCATGCTGCGCAGTAAATCTTTAGTATTATACCGGAAGCATATGATTCTGTCCGGTATTTTATTATTTTCATCAGAAACTAATTTTTCCTGAATGATTCTATAAGGCTTCCCACAGAAAACAGCAGCGCTCCCAGTGCTATGGCTATATCTCCTATGTTCACAACAATCTTCTTTAATACGCCCTTATTTATGCATATATAATCTACCACATAGCCCTTTCTGAAGCGATCCGTGAGATTGCTTGCCGCACCGCCGAGGGCAACAGCAAGTCCCGCCTTTTCAAGGCCTCTGCCTTTCATGCCGGAAATAGCCTGAAGGCGACCCAAAAGGACAGCACTTACGACAGCAGGGAAAAACTTCACCACTTCTCCCCTCTCCTTTAAAAATCCCATGGCAAAGCCGTCATTCCTCTTTTGAAATACAGTCACACTGCCCTTGGAGCCGGGAAGCTCCCTCGGAAAATTCTCGGCAGGCTCCGAGTCAATATTTTCTTTAAATAAAAGATCAATTAAGGCTATAAATGCTGATACAGACAGCAGGCTCAAAAAACCGCTTCCGCCCAAAATGAACTTAACACTCTTTTTAATCTTCATATACACTCCTCCTTACGGATAACCTTAACCACTCATCCCCATTAGGATTTCATGTTCCGACGGATTTGATCATCATGATCTCAATACAGACTCTGTTATTGCCTCAGCATAAGCCTTACAACAGCGTAGTTTGAACCCTCACCGTCAGACAAGGCTATTGTCTTTCCATCAGCATCATCCGCAATCAAGGGATGAAGGATATCGCCAAGCCTTGCGGCTTTCCTGTATTCCACTCTTATTTCCCTGATGTCTCTGTTATTTACTCCTGAGAGCTCCGCCGCCACAGCCACATACTGAGCATTATTCATATGCCTGTTCGTGTCAATATGATGAGGCCTTACCTCCACATTCTCCGCCTCCCGCGCATTTGGAGGAAGTATTATCTTTCTGCGTCCCCAGTCTCCCATTCCAAGGTCAAGCTTTTCCGTGACATAGGGAGCCATATGCTCCTCGGTCACCTTTTGCGGAGCTCCTGTCACCACATCATAGAGAAACCACACAGAATCGGCTCTGACTATGAGATCATTACTCTCGTCCGCTATATAAAAATTCCTGTATCCGTATATTGATTTAAAGCCATAGGGAAAGGTCCCCACAGTAATGTACTCCCCAAGCCTCGGAAGCCTGTCTATGATTATCCTCCAAGAGGACAAAAGCCAGGATCTTTTCTTTTCCTCAAGCCATTTGACTCCTACACCTATGTCCTCTGACTGAAAGGTGGAGCAATCCTGAAAATAGTTTATCACTCCCACAGGGCTCAGCTCCCCGTTTATGTCTGTCTCCGAATATCTGACTCTGCTCTCAAATGTATACATGATACCTCCTCTCTGCAAGGCTCATTATATCATCTCGCTTATCAGCTCGATGAGGACATTCGCCTTATAGAGTTCCCTGTGCGAGCACGAAACTCTGCAAGGCTCATTATATCACATTTTTAAATTTACAAAAGGCGCATGGAGCAAAATACTCCACGCGCCAAAATCACTTCACCTTTTATATCGGTCAGATTAGTTCGCGCTTGTCATCCTTGCAAGAGTGCTGTTGATAGTAGAAGGATTTCCTGTAGTCTCTATTACCATGACAGCGTTTCCTATCTGTCTTACATAGTTGTAGTTTGTTATAGTTCCTGCGGGGTTAGGTGTAGACTTCTTGTATTTTGTGTATGTAGCGCCGCCTAATACCTCGGTTCCGTCTGCTGTACCGTCAACTCTTGAATTTACAAAGCTTGAGAGGCTCCTTGATCCAAGATTGTCAAACCATATAGAAATGATGTTTGCATCATCAATAGCTATAGTATCTGTATTTCCCTCAGGTGTGCTTGCTGTCCAGCCTGAGAAGTCCAAGCTGTAGTTAGCCCACGCATTTGTAATAGTATTTCCGCTCTTTGAGCCAAGCTGGTAAGAGTTGTTTGAATGATCGGAATCATCAGGCTTCTCTCCCTTTGAGCTTGCTACCTTTCCTCTTCCTGTAGCAACATGCTCTCCCTCGGGAACGCCCTCAACATCATTATTTGATGCTGCTGCGCCTGAGTTTGTCTGAGGAACGCTCTGTGTATTGTCCTGAGCCTGTGCTGTGGCATTAGCACCAACAAGGTTCTCAACACTGTTCCACTCATCAGCATTCTCCAAATTTGTCATAACAACGCCATTAGCATCTGTCCATGCTCCGTCAGCATTGACATGATATGTAGCACCTGTATGATCTGTGATGGTTCCTGCGGCTCCGTCCTTAGCCTTTACCATCCAGCCCTCAGCGTCAAAGTAATAGCACTTTCCGTCTATCCAAAGCCAAGTATTAGCCGCGCAGTCGCTCGCATCAGCAGATACTCCGTCGGGAGAAACCACAAACCACCAGTTACTCTGAGCATTTCCGCTGTCAAGGTTTGTAACCGCGGGCTTGCTGCCGTCGGGAAGTCCCTCACACCACTGTCCTATGCCCTTCACAGCCGCCATAGATGTCATGGCTGTTCCTATAGTAAGCGCCGCAATGGCAGTTGTTCCCGCAATAAATTTGAATCTTTTCTTCATTTGGACCTCCTCATACTCCTGATATTTAATATGTATATTTATCCGTATGTAAAATTCTTTTCAGCTGTACTAAATATATCATATAAAAAACCCGATTTCTTGAATTTATTCTTACTATATATTGAATAATTTTTTTATAAATTAAGAAATTCTGAAGAAAGCACGGGGGAAACGGCCCGGAAATCCGTATATAGGCCTTATTTCCAGCTCAGTCTGTGTAATTCCCCTGCCAAGGTCATCTTCTCAAACCTGTTCTGTCTCAAAGCCTCGTAAAGGATCACAGATACGGAATTTGCAAGGTTAAGAGACCTTATATCTCCCCACATGGGTATCCTTATACAGCTCTCCTCATGCTCCGCAAGGATCTCCTCCGGAATTCCCGCGCTCTCCTTTCCGAACATAATAAAACAGTCAGGCTCATAGCTGACATCGGAATATACATGATGCCCCTTCGTTGTGGCGTAGTAGATCTTTGCTCCTGCATTCTTCTTTACAAAGTCATCGTAATCATCATATACCACAAGATCAAGCTTGTCCCAGTAATCCATCCCCGCACGCTTTATGTCCTTCTCCGAAAGCCTGAAGCCAAGGGGCCTTATGAGATGCAGCCTCGTGCCTGTAGCAACACAGGTCCTTCCTATATTTCCCGTATTGAGCGCGATCTCCGGCTCATGCAAAACAATATTCATTATCCGTCTCCATTTTCAAATACATATTTCGGAAAGCCTGCCGCAAGGAGCCTCCTGCTCCCATGAAAATGCGGCTTTACTTTTTATACATACCAAATATAATAACAGTAAAGCAAATCCGGGTAAAGCCCGCGAATACATCAAATCCGCTTTTTCATCATATAAAGCGCCAAAATTTCTTTAAGAAATCTTTCGAGGAACATAAAAAATCCCGTTAAAACCGCATGAAATAAAGCTCTGCGCCATGTACTACCGATAAATTTACTTATCGGTAGTAATATAGCCTCGTAAAA
>CALWOX010000011.1 GCA_944383265.1 uncultured Lachnospiraceae bacterium
TTTTTCTTCGACTCTCTTTCCTCTTCCCCTTCGGCGGTTTCCCCCGCCTCGGCAGCTCGTTTATATTAGCACCCGACTCCTTATCCGTCAAGCACTTTTTTATGTTTTTTTTAAACTTTTTATTTACCTTTTTACAGTCACAAAATCCGGGTATTCCTTCTTCAATATCTTGTGCTTTTGCTTACTTATATATTATGCTTCAGCTTTTTAATTGCTTTTGGTGTTTCTTATTTTTTTACTGTTTTCTGTGTCTTCCATTATTTTTTGCAATTTCAGCTAACGTATGAAAGCTTCACAGAATTTGCCGCAGTACCTTAAATTATGATTTTATGTTTTGCGGTTTTATGCTAAATCCCTGCCAATGATAAAATAAATACTGTTATCAAATTATTTCCATAAAGAAAGCTGAGAAAATCACTTTCCATGATCTGGCGGAAAATTTCCGCCGAATAGTTCCCTAATGGAAGCCATGCCACAAGAAGCATAAATATCCATATATAAAATATTGCCTCGACAAATCCGATACCCGCTCCCAAAAGCTGATTCATACCGCATATTACGGGCAGCCTTGTAAAAACTGACAGTACATGCATCAAAACTCTGAGGCCTATACTGAGAGCTATAAATAATACAACAAAAACTATCACTTTAATGATCATTGCGCTCAGTGATCCTGCAACGCTTTCCGCTATCTTATCTATCCCGAGGGCACTGTAAAGCTCCTCTCCGCTTCCTGATTCCAGTTTTTCTTTAAGGATCTCAGGCAGAGGGAGGCCTTCTATAAGCTCTTTGCCGTCATTTTCTCCTGATTCCCCTTCCGATTCACGAGAGGAAAGGTCATCAAAGGATTCACTTTTTGTAACAAAATCAAGTACCTTTTCGCTTACATATCCGCTTATGGCTGTATTTTCACTTATGTATTCGCTTACATAGGGCGCTGCAAAATTTACCGCAGCCAGTGTAATGATTATGGAGGCAAAAGAGAGTGCCATTTTTACAAAGCCTCTGTTGTGCCCATAAAGAGTCATCGCAATAATAAAAATTATTGCGATGACAAATACTTCTTTTCCTCTTATAAATTCCATTATGTCCATCAGTTAATAAAGTCTTCTTCCTTAAGTATAAGCAAGCCGTTTTTATCGTATTTTGAGTTGAACATACCCTTTATCCTCTTTCCTATAGGAGGCTTCTCCGCCTTATCCGCGGCCTCCTCAATAAGAGCCTCGGCATTTTCCTTTGTAAGGGGTATGCTGTCCTCCTCCATAAGCTCTATCCTTTCATAGAGTGCAAGCATACTTTTTCCTGTAATGCTGCAGTCTATCTCGGAAGCATACTGACAGCAGTACTTTGCAAACTCGTCAATATCCATCTCTTCATCGTAAGAGGAACCGGAAGGCCTTCCGGAATTTTGAGGTTTTTCATATTCTTCCTCATTATCCTCTTCGTATTCGGCATCCTCATCATACGGTTCATCGGCATATTCATCGTAGGGATCATCCACTACCTCTTCGGGATAGCTTTCAGCCTCAGGTTCATCTTCATCTTCGCTGTAGTCGGAATAATCCTCCTCTTCTTCCGCAGGTTCTTCATACTCATCAGTATATTCTTCATCGTAATCCTCGGATACGATATCAAACTCATTTGCAAGTGCAGGGTGTCTCTCGATTATATCGTCAAGTCTGTCGGGAGTGTCTGTCAATACTACAATCATTCCCGAGTCGTCATTTTTTATAAGGTCATATATATCGTCAAGAAGCTCATCGCTGAGATCTCCCGCATCCTCTATAATGAGATCCTTTCCTCTCAGCCTATCAACGGCAGCCTGAGAAAGTCCTCTCTCATTGAGCTTAGCCGCATTTGTCCTTGCGGCGGAGTTCTTGATTCCCTTCTCATTATGTATATATTTTAATTCTTCAATGGCTGTCTTTAATCCGTCCTCGGGAGTCTCCGCCTCTATCATCATATGATAGTGCTCTATATCACCATATTCCGACATTTTTTTTGATTCTGAAGCGTAATCCGCAGGTTCCTCCTTTGCGGGCTCAGAGTCCTGCTTCTGAGGCAAAAAGGCATCAGTATCTGTACCGGTTGAGATTTCTTCCGGGGATTCGTTCTCTTCCGAATCATCGGATTTTTCCTCATTATAAGAGTCATTATAAGCTCCGGAATCCTCCGATTCCGTTTCCTGATAAGGCTCCTCATGAGTACTTTGTTCCTGAATTTCACATGCGGAAGCTGAGGAAGTCTCATTCCCCTGAGTCTCACCGTCTATTATAACCACCTTGCGGAGCTTTTCTTTTATGACCTCATCAAGTATTTTGGTCTTTCCGCCATCGATCTTAATATCATCAAGGCTTCCTGTTTCGGGCATTTCCTCCGAAATCTTTTTTACCTCATTTCCCAGCTTTTCTTCGAATCCTTCGATCTCATTTTCCTCATAGGAAACAGGCTTTTTAGGCATTCTTCTTAAAAGCTCCTCATGCTGTCTCAGATATTCCTCCGCAGCACGATCCTCATCCTCGTATCTTTGGCTCAGATCATCCGCAGGCTCTTCTTCAGGCTCAGTATAGTATTTATCCCTATAGTCATCTCCGGAGTCGTTTCCATACCCGCTTTCATAATTACCGGTATATTCATCATTGTAATCATCGGCATACTCTTCCGAATAGGAATTATCGGGGTAGTCCTCCGAATATCCGCTTTCGCCATAATATTCGTCATAAGCATTTGAGTCATTGTACTCCGGTCTTCCCATATTTCTCATAAGATCCATCTGGTATTGGTTTAAAGGAGCATACTTCATCTTAAGATCCATGGCTCTGTCAGAATAATTTCCCAAGCCGAAAAGAAGGGTTATCTTATCGCAGGTCCTTACGCACTCCGCGCCTTTCCCGGCTCTGTCGTAGAGTTCCGCCAGCTCGTAAAGCCATTTCTCGTCAAGCTCGCCTTCTGTATATCTCTCAAGGGAGTCCAAGAGCTGATCGGCCGTTGCTCCCTTTGCTTTAAGTATAAGATATTTAAGAAGGTACTGTCTCATGTCATCGGGAGCGAGATCCGCAAATTCATGATAATAGTCCTCCGCTTCTTCTATATCCCCTGATTTGACCGAAAGCTCTGTAAGCTTATAGAGCAGTCTTTTTCCGACAGGTGCCCTCTCAAAGGCTGAAAGAAGTATATCCTTCGCCTCCTGATACTCGTTGTTTTTTTCATAGACCCCTGCAACCATGCTGAGAAGATTAGCGTTCCTGACTCTCGACCAATCAATGCTGTCCGCTATTTTCATAGCAGTCGCATAGTCTCCCTCACTTATCAATTTTTTTATCTGTTCCACCTTAATATTGAACTCATATTTGTCCATATCAATTAATCTCCTCTTCGGATTTTCATAAGGATCACAGCTCTGTCCTTGCATCCAGAGCTCTCTTTAATGTCACCTCGTCGATATTTTCAAGGTCTCCTCCTACAGGAACACCTGAAGCTATCCTTGTGACCTTTATGCCTGTGGGCTTTATGAGCCTGCTTATGTACATTGCCGTAGTCTCGCCCTCAAGCCCTGAATTAGTGGCTATTATAACCTCATCCACATCCGACTGCAAGCGCTGCATCAATTCTTTAAGCTTAATGTCCTCCGGACCTATGCCAAGCATGGGAGAGATGGCTCCATGCAGTACATGGTAAACGCCTCCGTACTCGCCTGTCTTTTCATATGCGGCAAGGTCTCTCACATTCTCAACCACCATTATCTGTCTGTGGTTCCTCTTTTCGCTTGCGCATATAGGGCACAGATCGTTATCGGTAAGGGTAAGACATTCTCTGCAATAATGCACATTGTTCCTCGCGTCCGTAATGGCAAAGGCCAGGGACTCGGCTTTTTCCTTAGGCATATTGATTATATGAAATGCAAGCCTTTGGGCACTCTTTATTCCTATTCCCGGAAGGGATGAGAGTTCCTCTATAAGGCTGCTTATCTTTTTTCCGTAATAGTACATCTTTTAAAATCCGAGCCCTGAAAGTCCTCCCGAGAGCTTTCCGAGAGATGTGGCATTTGCCTCATCCATCTGTCTTAAAGCCTCGTTTGCGGCAGTCATTATAAGATCCTCAAGGGTCTCGACATCATCGGGGTCCGCAGCCTCGGGATCGATTTTTACAGCTGTCACCTGCTTCTTTCCTGATATTGTTATGGATACAGCTCCGCCGCCTGAGGTTCCTGTGAATTCCTTCTCCTCAAACTCCTTCTGCTGCTCCTCCATCTGGCGCTGCATCCTCTGCGCCTGCTTCATAAGATTATTCATATTCCCGGGCATCATTCCTCCGGGAAATCCTCCTCTTCTCGCCATTATTTATTCCTCCTGTCTGTCTATGCGAAAATGTATCTTTGAGAGTTCCTCCTCGGTTATACGATTTTTATCCGAGATAGCTCTCGCCTGACCTGCCGTGGCAAGCCTTGCATTAAATCTGACTTTTATATTGAGTCTCTCCTGCGAGAGCTCTCCAAGCTTTTTCAATCCGTTTTCCGACTTGTTTGTCGCGGCAAGCTTGTAGTTCATGCTGTTTGTGAATATTACCGTTACTACTCCGGGCTCGGGCTCCTCAAGCTCTGTTTCCTGAAAGACCACCTTGTTTGATCCTGAAAGCTCGCGCACAAGAAGCGACCAGTTTTCTCTGATTGATGAAAGAGCATCGCTGCAGATCTTAAGCTCCGGAGCTTTCTCCGGAGTTTTATTTCCGGCACTTATATTTGTACTTGAATTTAAAGCTCCATCCGCTGTATAAACAGGCTTTATATTCTCACTGCGAAAAGGCGCTGCCGCCTGTGTTGCCCTGACCTGCGGCACAGGAGCAGGCGTCCTTATCTCGGCTGCAGGCCCTGCATCATGGCTGTAGCCATATATAAGGCTTATTATCTCCGCTTCAAAAAGTATACGCTTTTGAGGAGAAAATCTTATCCTGTTTGCCAGCTCGGAAAGCCTCGATATCATTTTTATGAGATCGTCCTTTTCAGCTTTCCTTGAATCTGAGAGGAGCTTTTCCTCCTCGTCCTCGGATACGTCTGTAAGCCCCGAGTTCACCCCTATGCTCTTTGTTATAAGAAGATTCCTCAGATAAAGTATAAAATCCGTAAGTGCGGCGGGCACCTCACTTCCCCCGGATATTATATTGTTTAAGGTGACAAGGGCTCCTACCGGATCCTTATCCGCCACAGCATTGAAAAGCTCCGAATATGCGCTCTGATCTGTGGCCCCAAGTATCCCAAGGACGTCCTCATAGGAGAGTATCTCTCCCGAACGGAACGCAAGGCATCTGTCAAGAAGGCTCACCGCGTCTCTCATAGAGCCGTCGCCCCTTGAGGCTATAAATCTCAAAGCTTTGTCCTCAGCCTCAAAGGCCTCGCTTTCCCTTATTTCGCAGAGCCTTTTAAATATCGTGTCTGTGCCTATCCTTCTGAAGTCATATCTCTGGCATCTCGATAAAATGGTCTGCGGTATCTTTTGGGGATCCGTGGTTGCAAGGATAAATATAACATATGAGGGAGGTTCCTCCAAGGTTTTAAGGAGAGCGTTAAACGCTCCCGTACTCAGCATATGTACCTCATCTATTATATATACCTTATATTTTCCCTCTGTAGGCGGATACTCCACCTGCTCCTTTATATCTCTTATATTGTCAACACCGTTATTTCCCGCGGCATCTATCTCAAATACGTTTATGGAACTTCCCTCAAGGATATGGGTGCAGGATGTACATTTGTTGCAGGGATTACCCTCAGAAGGACTCTCACAGTTTACCGCTCGCGCAAATATCTTTGCAATAGAGGTCTTTCCCGTTCCTCTTGTACCACAAAAGAGATAGGCATGGCCTATCCTCCCTGTATTTATTTGATTTTTTAAAGTCTTTACAATGGCATCCTGTCCTCTCACATCGTCAAAGGTGACAGGACGCCATTTGCGGTACAGTGCGGTATATGACATGTATTCTGTCCTTATATATGATTATATAATTTTATCAATCTCCGAAGCTTATGCCTGTGAGCTTTGCAGCCCTTATTATCTCAGACTTCGGATCTACTGTCTTAAGCTTTCCTGCTATGTCCTTAAGAGGCACAGAGCTTATCTCATTATTCTTTGCGGCAACCATGACTCCGAACTTTCCCTTGTCAAAAAGTCTTGCCGCCTCGGCTCCGAGCCTTGTGGAGAGGACTCTGTCATAGGGATTGGGAGCGCCTCCTCTCTGAGTATGTCCGGGAACCGTAACTCTTACCTCCTGTCCTGTCTTTTGTCCTATCTTTGCCGCAAGCTCATAGGCTACAGAGGGGTAAACGGGTCCCTTTTCTTTCTTTTTCTTTAATTGTTTTTTGGTAAGCTCCGCATCCTCCTTTGAGATAGCTCCCTCAGCAACCGCAATTATAGAGAAATGCTTTCCGGCCTTGCCTCTGTCAGCAAGAGCCGAGCACACCTTATCTATATCATAGGGTATCTCCGGAAGAAGGATTATATCAGCGCCTCCTGCGATCCCCGCATAGAGTGTAAGCCATCCGACCTTGTGACCCATTACCTCCACAATAAAAACTCTTCCGTGAGACGCCGCTGTCGTATGTATATTGTCTATTGCGGCGGTGGCTATATTTACAGCCGACTGGAAGCCGAAGGTCACATCTGTTCCCCAAAGGTCGTTATCTATAGTTTTCGGAAGTCCTATTACATTAAGCCCCTCCTCCGAAAGAAGGTTGGCGGTCTTTAAGCTTCCGTTTCCTCCAAGCACAAAAAGGCAGTCAAGCTTCAGCTTCTTGTAGGTATGGACCATAGCCGCAACCTTGTTGAGGCCGTTTTCATCAGGCTCATGGATAAGCTTAAAGGGAGTCCTGCTTGTTCCGAGCATGGTGCCTCCTAATGTGAGTATGCCGGAGAAATCCTCCTTATGCATAGCTCTGTAGTCCGCATAAATAAGGCCTCTGTAGCCCTCCTCAAAGCCTATTATCTCCACCTCGTCCCCATATAAATTGTAGAGGGTCTTTGCTATGCCTCTCATTGTGGCATTCAAGGCCTGGCAGTCTCCTCCGCTTGTCAGCATTCCCACTCTTTTCATAGAAATCTCCTCCGAATCCTTTATTAAATTCTTTATTATTCTCAAAGCTCCGAAAGCTTTAATGCCGCCTCATCCGCAATAACCGTGACGTTCGGATGGAATTGAAGTATCGATGCGGGCACTGCGGGAGTCACCTTGCCCGAGAGCACTCTCGAAAGTATATCCGCCTTGCCCTCACCGCTTACCAGAAGCAGTATTTTCCGAGATCTCATTATGGTACCTATCCCCATAGTATAGGCCTCCTTTGGCACCTCATCCTCAGAACTGAAAAATCGTTTGTTTGCATCTATGGTGGAGCGCTCAAGCCTTACACAGTGGGTAGCCTTTGGAAAATGATCAGAGGGCTCATTAAATCCTATATGTCCGTTAAGCCCTAGTCCCAATATCTGAAGGTCCGCATCCCCAAGGGACTTCAGGATCTTTTCATATCTCTCACATTCACCCTTTTCATCACGATTAAGCCCGTCCGGTATAAAAGTATTCTTCTTATCTATATTTATATGGTCAAAAAGCATGTCATTCATGAAGTATCTGTAGCTTCTTTTGTCTTCACCGGAAAGCCCCACATATTCATCAAGGTTTGCGGTCTTTACCTTTGAAAAGTCCGCTTCACCCGCCTCGTACATTTTTATGAGCTCCTTGTATGTCCCGACAGGAGTGGAGCCTGTAGCAAGTCCCAGTACACAATCCGGCTTTTCTCTCACAAGCCCTGCTATTATCTCTGCAGCCTTTCGGCTCATATCTTCGTAGTTCTTGGCTTTTATTAACTCCACTGTCCACCTCCGCTGCCTGATACTCTTTTTAAGTCTATCATTTTACATGCTTTTATTCAAGATTTAAAAGTCCGTGCCACGGACAGACACACTCCCCACGCTGTCTCTTACCAGGTCCGCAAAGTGTAAGAGCTCGGCTGATGAAAACTCACAAAAGCCCTGTCTTTTGTCAAGGATATTCCCCGAGTCTTTAAAGTTCTGTATATAATAATTTCCGCATCCTTTTATAAACTCCGCAATGCCGTAAAAATCCGCTTCTGTATGAAGCCCCTTTACTGCGGTCGTTCGAAATTCATAGGGCAGGGCTCCTGATATAAGCATGTCCTTAGTCTCTCTTATGCTCTCCATGTTTACGCTTTTCACACCGCACACACGAGCATAATTTTCAGGCGCTGCCTTTATATCCATAGCTATATAGTCCACAAGCCCGGCTTCAATAAGCTCCCTTATGATATCAGGCTTGCATCCGTTTGTATCAAGCTTAAGCTTAAGCCCGTATCTCGACTTAAGCTCTCTCATAAAATCCTTCAGGTCAGGCTGAAGAGTAGGCTCGCCGCCTGATATCGCCACGCCCTCAAGAGTACGGCTCCTCTTATCAAGAAAATCGAATATCTCCTCTTTGCTGTATTCGCTCTCTATATTCATATCAAGAAGCTCCGGATTGTGACAAAAGGGGCATCTGTAATTACAGCCTCCCGTAAATATCGTGCAGGCCAAATGTCCAGGATAATCAAGCAATGTGGTTTTTAAAAGACCGCAGATCTTCATAAGCTTCACCGCCTCATTTATTTTTTGATTTTTGGTTTCTCATATGCTATAAATAGGTATGATATTTCGGCTTTGCCGAATTTTCAGTATACCATATTTTATGTTAAAATTTTTAAAATACAGTGTTTTTTAAGAAAAATGAGAAGAAAACTTAGTGAAGACGAAAAATTTATGAGAGAAGCCATAAAGGAGGCAAGAAAGGCCGAGAAGATCGGAGAGGTGCCCATCGGCTGCGTTATAGTAAAGGATAAAAAGATAATTGCCAGAGGCTATAATAAAAGAAAGAAGGAAGGCAACACCCTTGCTCACGCCGAGATAAAGGCCATAGATAAGGCCTGCAAAAAAACGGGAGACTGGCGTCTTGAGGGCTGCTCCATGTACGTGACCTTAGAGCCCTGCCCTATGTGTGCGGGAGCTCTTGTTCAGTCACGGATAGATAAGGTATATATAGGCTGCATGAATCCCAAGGCCGGATGCGCAGGTTCTGTGCTTGATATGTTTTCTGTGGAAGGCTTTAACCATCAGATCGAATGTGAGAGAGGGGTCCTGGGAGAGGAGTGCAGCGAGATGCTCAAGACCTTTTTTAAAGATCTGAGAAAAAGGCTGAAGGAGGAAAAGCAGGCCGAGTTATAACTACTCTCTCTCCTGTTTCCGTCATGCCTTAAGGATATCAGACAGTCCCGCAAACTCCTCAAGGGAGAGCCTCTCTCCCCTCACATCTTCGGGAAGTCCCATTTTTTTAAGAGCGTTTACTACCTCATCACGAGAAAGCCCTAAAGAGCTTTCATTTTTCAGAGCATTCGACAGGGTCTTCCTTCGCTGCAGGAAAGCCGCCTTTATCAGGGAGAACATATACTCCTTGTCTCCGACCTCCACAGGCGGATTCTTGTGTGCTTTAAGCCTTATGACGGCAGAACCTACGTTTGGTCTCGGTATAAAGCAATTTTGCGGCACATTTGCTATTATCTTTGCCTCGGCGTAATACTGAACCGCAAGAGAAAGCGCGCCGTAGTCTTTGCCTCCCGGAATGGCCTTCATCCTGTCCGCCACTTCTTTTTGAACCATGACGGTTATGCTTTCTATAGGCGCACCGCTCTCGAAAAGACCCATGATTATAGGAGTGGTTATATAGTAAGGAAGATTGGCTACGACCTTTAAAGGCTTTTGTGAAATCTCATTAAGATCAAGCTTCAGTATATCCTCATTTATTATCCTGACATTTTTGAATGAATCCAGGGTCTTTTCCAATATAGGTATAAGGTCCCTGTCTATCTCCACGGCAATGACCTCTCCCGCAGCCTCGCAGAGGGCCTGGGTAAGGGTCCCTATGCCGGGGCCTATCTCAAGCACTGTATCATCCTTGTTTATCTCTGCTCCTGATATTATTTTATTGAGCACATGCTCATCTATAAGAAAATTTTGGCCGAAGCGTTTTTTAAAGCTGAACTCATGCTCCTTTATGAGCGCTATGGTGTTTTGAGTGATTATAAGCTTTTCTTTGTTATCCATATCTTATCCTGCCATTTTCAATAATCTTGTATTTTCCATAATCTTAAATATCTGCAAACTTCACTGTGGTAAGTAGCTCCCGGCTGTCCTTATTAAACTATAATACTTTAAAAAAGAGGCATTGCAAATAAGATTTTCCCTTTATTTGCAAAACCTCCCGATATTGAAGTCTTAATTTTATGATTAGAATTTTTAATGGTATAAATTCAGTTTATAAAACACGCATCCTGCTTCGAATAACCAAGACACACGTTTTCGGAACAGACGGCTCCGCCAAGGCTTCCCCGCGGCACATAGAAGGCTCTGCTTAGTGCTGCTGTATTCCTACCCTGACACGGTTCACAGATTTCTATTGCGCAGGACCCCGGCTTCAACACCGGATATTCCGGACTGCTGTGCGATGCATTACCCTCGGCAGGATATCACCTCTGCTGAAGCGGATTGCAGATACAGGGCACCGCTATCTCCCCGGCTGCGTGAGATTTAAGTATAATTTAAACCTTCATGAAAGTCAAGATATCTTCAAGCTATTTCGACCTCCGACACCTTTTCCCCCGCTTTTATCAAAATACTTTCTTTTAAAAATTTCTCATAGGATGAGGCTGATTTTCTGAAATTTTCCTCTGTATTTGTAATAAGTATTTTATCAGGCCTAAGCCTTTTTACAAATTCGTTGCTGAAATATACATGCCCCTTGTCGTTTCTCCCGTGATGAGAGAGTTTAAGAAAATTTATCTTCTCATCCGAATTATTTTTTCTGCAAAATTCAAAATACCTGTCTGCAAAGTTCTCCTCAAAGCAGTCTCCGCAAAAAAGGGCTCTTCTTCCCTCCTCATCCTCTATATGCCATACAGAGCTGTCGCCATTTATAAGTCGCAAAATATTCTCATCTTCACGACTTTCTCCTTTTCCCCTATCTTTAAGCTTTGTCAAAAAAGAAAGATTGCAAGTTTTCGATGGATAGATAAGGCTCAATTTAAGTCCCGAAAGATAAATCGGGAAAAAATCAGGTAAGCTGTCCGTAAAAAGCATCTCTGTTTTGCTGCAGGACAGGATATTTTCCGCTTCATAGAGGAGTCTCAGCTGAGAGCGAGTCTCCTCGTCCTCAGTCATTTCCCAAAGCCGTTCACTCCTTTGACTGTAGGGAAATACAGCTCTCTTTATCTTTATTGACCTTGCAAGCTCCGAAAGATATCCTACATGATCCTGATGAATATGAGTGATTATAAGAAGATCAAGCTCTTTAACATTCTTCATCCTGAGCTTTTCAAAAAGACCTGTGCCGATATATTTCTTGCTTCCGCAGTCTATAAGCACATTTGCAGGGGAGTCCTTCTTTCCTCCCCTTACGAGAAAGCTGTCCGCCTGCCCGAAATCAAATGCGGTCACCTTCATCATAAACTGTCCTCAGGATCTATAAGCTTATAATCTCTATTTTTCAGCAGAGACAAAAGCTCTTCTGTGGATGACAGCAAGGTCTCTGTAATTATCCCTGTTCTTCCCACGTCCTCAGGTCTGTGGCTGTCGCTCCCCGCCGTGGGAATAAGCCTTGGATTAAGGCAAAGTGTATGCTGTGTGATCTCATTATAATTCTCGTGTCTCGGACTTGAGTTGATTGCCTCAAAACCGTGAAGAAAGCTTATATCCGCCGGAGAAGAGCTGTCCCTTCTGTTGGGATGGGCCTGTATGATCATAAGCCTTTCATGATATTTTTCATAAAAGCTTTTGAGATCCATATTAAGCCAGCCCTCCGCCTCCTCAAAGATCATTCTCTCATTTACTCCAATAAGAAGATAATCATTGGGGTCTGAAAGGAATCTTATCTCCATTCCAAGTCCTACAAAAAAGTCATCTCCCGCGTATTTCACAGCTGTCCGCACCGGCTCCGTAAAGAACTCGGCCCTCGCCTTCCAATCCATTCCCTCGGTGAGCTCAAGAAACTCCTCATGGAAATGATTGGTAAGCCAAAAGCCCTGATAGCCCTTATCCTTGTAGGCATCCACCATTTCAGTGACGCTCATCTTGCCGCAGGGACTTACCTCTTTACTGTGGACATGCAAATCGTACTTCATTTTTTCTCCTTACCTTGTGAACATTATTTATGCGAATTTTATGCCGTATTCCTTTCCCTCGGAAAAGGCATATCTGCTGTCAGCCATGACCTGCACTGTGTTTCCGTCATTCATCAGCATTATTATCTTGTTGTTGAAGCCCTGGTACTCGATCTCCTTTATCCTTCCTGAAAACTTTGAGTCATCCGCATCAACTATACTGAGACCGTCGGCCTTCACGGGATAAAGGTTTTCATCCACAAAGCTTTGAGCCACATTTCCTCTCTCAGTCCTTTCTCCACGGCCGCAGATAAAAATACCGTTTTCCCATCTGCCTTTTATCAGATTGCTCTGTCCTACAAATTTTGCGACAAAGGGATTGGCGGGGCTGTTGAATATCTCTACAGGGCTTCCTGTCTGCTGTATTTCTCCCCTGCTCATTACAACTATCTTATCCGCCATTCCGAGAGCCTCGGCCTGATCATGCGTAACATAAAGGATGGTTCCGCCTATCTCCCTGTGAAGCCGGCTTATCTCCCTTCTCATCTCTATCTTTAATTCGGCATCAAGGTTTGAGAGAGGCTCATCCATAAGGAGAAGTGCCGGCTCGTTCACTATGCCTCTGGCTATGGCAACTCTCTGCTTCTGGCCTCCCGAGAGCTCTGAAGGATATCTTTTTTTGAGAGGAAGCATACCTACAAGGTCAAGCACAGCCTCGGCTCTTCTTTTTTGCTCCTCGGCTGTCTTATATTTGGAATATCTGCTGTTTTGGAGCGGGAAGAGTACCTGCTGCATAACTGTCATATGCGGCCAGAGTGCATAGGACTGGAATACCATTCCTATATTTCTTTTGTTGGGCTCTGTGACCTTGTCCTTATCCGCAACAGTCACTCCGTCTATCTCTATCTTTCCCGAGCTCGGCTTTAAAAATCCTGCCAAAAGCCTTAAAAGTGTGGTCTTTCCGCAGCCCGAAGGTCCGAGTATAGCCACAAATTCGCCTTTCTTTATCTCAAGATTTACATTCTTAAGAGCCTGATAATCCTGAAAGGTCATATTTAAATTACTTATTACTGTCGACATATTTTTTTCCTCCCTTTGTTAAAAGAAGCACAGATAGCTTGTACAGCATGAACACAGCCAAAATCAGTATCAATATTATGGATGAGTAGGCCGAGGCAAGATTTGACATTCCTGCAGAGGTAAAGTTGAAGATGACAACTCCCACTGTCTCCGAGCCTCCTGACCAAAGCAGGCTTGATGTGGTTAGCTCCATCATACTGCTTATAGCTACCATGCCCATGCCTGAGATGACAGGCCCCGAGGTAAGCGGAAGTATTATCTTCCTCCATTTTGCGGCATTTCCGGAGCCTCCTGCCTCTGCCGCCTCCTCCATGGCGGGATCAAGCTGCGAAAAGGCGGTATTTGCAGACCTTAAAACTACTGAGGTAAAGCGTATGACATAGGACAAAAGCAGTATCCATATAGTCCCGTATATAGTCACTCCCGCCACAGGCTTTGCATAGGTCAGTATAAGTGCAAGTCCCAGTATTATTCCCGGGATAGAATAGGGAAAGGTAACTATCATCTGAATATACTTTGCCACGGGATTTTTCTTTCTCTCGGAAAGATATGCTATGGTCACTCCTATAACCGCACAGATAAATACTGTCCCCAGGGCAAGTATTATGCTGTTAAAAAGGCCGTTCATGCTCTTTGAGTTGTGAAGTACCTTGTCAAAGTTCGCAAAGCTTGCTGTCTCAAAGGAAAAGGGCACTCCCTTTGCTTTTGTAAGAGCTGAGGTAATGAGTGTTATCATAGGGAAAATATTTACAAAAAATATGAATATCCCCATAACCGCCGCCAACAAATATTTACTTTGGCCAAGAGCTATCCTCGGCTTCATATCCTCCTTCTCGCTGCCCTGAGCATGAGCGTCGTCCGATATCCTTTTTGATACCGCCATAATAAGCACGGCAATGACGGACAGGATTATGGCCTTTGCGGCGGACAACTGAAAGCTGTCGTCGGTTCCCGATATAACAGTCTTATATATGTCTGTGCTCAGCACCTGAATATTTGCGGGAATTCCGATAAATGCCACTATTCCGAAATTGTCAAGGCATGAGAGGAACACTAAAAGCATGGAGTTGGCAAGTGTCCCCTTCATCATTGGCAAAAGTATGGTTCTGAAGCTCTTGAGCCTGCCGCAGCCTGATATATCCGCAGCCTGCTCCAGCTCCCTCGGTATCTTTCTGAAATGGCTTAAAGAAAGCAGATATATCATGGGATACTGACAGACGGAAAACATAAGTATTATTCCCGCATAAGAGTAAATATCAAACTGAGTCAGCCTGTATATCAGTCCGCTCTTCGACAGCATCTGCATCCATGCCAGAGTAACTATATAAGAAGGGATCACCACAGGTATAAGAAGAAGGGTGTGAAAATATTTTTTTAAAGGTATGTCGGTATACGCCATTATATAGGCGAATATAACTCCGGGAATCGCCGCTCCTATGGTTGAAAGTATATTTATAAAAAGCGAGTTTAAAAGCACTTCATAGAAGCCCGAATCGCTGAATATCTCTGTAAAATATCCTAAGGTAAATCCGTTTTGTCCGATAAAGGCCTCGCTGAAGAGCTTTAAAAGCGGCCATAAGAATATCATTATGACCGCCGCAGTTCCTATCACAGCCTTTACCGGAAATTTCATTTTTACCGCGTTGTTTTTCAATGCTATTGCTTTCATAGATATATTATCCTCTGTAATCTGTAAAAAGATTTTCCGGTATCAGTGCTTTTAGCCGTTATACATTACGTCAAACGCTTCCTTGTCCTGCTCCTTAGTATCATTGAGCTCCTTTGGATCCGCAGATATTATAGTTCTCTCATCGATCGAAAGTATTCCCTCGTGAGGCTCTACATCCTTTCTGGGAGCTGTCTTGAAATAATTCTCTGAAGCGAACTCTCTCACTTCCTTTGAAAGCATGAAGTCAACAAATATCTTTGCAGCCTCCTCGTTCTCTGTTCCCTCTATTATTGCTATGGGGTCACATATGGATGAGCATCCCTCCTCAGGATATGCAAAGCCAAGGGGCGAGCCGTTGTTTATAGCTACATTGGTGTCTGTATCAAGGCACATTCCGTAAGCCTTCTCTCCGTTTGCAACAGCATCTATGACTCCGCCGTTTCCGTTTACCACCTGCATTCCGTTATCTTTCATCTGCTGATAGAAATCCCAGCCGAGGCCATCCATTTTTGTGTAAACCCCAAGGTTATAGGCTGCTGTTCCTGAATAGAGAGGGCTCGGCATCACACAATTATCCTTGTTCTCAGGATCGGTAAAGACCGAGAGAGATGTAGGTGCCTCTTCCACAAGGTTGGTATTATAAACTATACCTGTAGATGCAACCGAGGTCCCGTAATACATATGGTCGGGATCAACAAAGTCCTCGTACATCATGTCGATCTCAGGATAGTCATATTTCATAAGCATACCGTCAGCTTTAAACATCTCGAAGGTAGGCGTATCCGCAAGCATTATGACATCGCACTGTACTCCGCTTGACTTCTCCTCTGTAAGTATCTTGCTGACTACCTCCTCGGTTCCGCTTCTGTAGTACTCGAAATCTATGTTAGGGTATTTTTCATTAAACATCATAGCTATATCTGTCATATAATCATCGCTTGAAGATGTGTAGAGCATTACACTTCCTGTAATATCCTCGGGCGCCGCTGCCTCATCTCCTGTTGTCTCCGCCGCCTCTTCCGATGAAGTATCTGCTGAAACTTCGGCAGATGTGTCCGCAGCCTCCGTTTGTGTATTCATATCCTGTGAACATGCTCCAAGAGCAAACATCATTGCAACGGGTAAAGCAAGTCTGAAGAATTTCTTTCTCATATTGTCCTCCACAAAGATTTTTCAAATTTTTTTGGTTCTCCTGATATTCAGTTTCATAACATCCGTATTCAAGTAATCATAGGAGAGAAATATCGCTCTCCCTCTGTCATCATAGTGAAGCTGCTCAAGAAGCACCGCTGATGAATCGAGAAAATTAAGAGCCCTCTTTGCATAGGCATTTCCGGGGTCTATCCCCCTTATCTCCGTATCCGCATAGCGGATCCTTATGCCTCTCTTTTCAAGCTCCGGTATCACCTTGCCTTTGAATTCCGTTTCAAACATATCTCCCACATATCTTTCCGGAAAAATATTGTAGGAATATGCAACAGGAGTTTCTCCGGCAAGTCTTCCTCTGCTGATGATTATTATGTCCTCATCAATACCTGTTTTGAGCTTTTCCGAAAGTTCCTTTGAGGCTTTTGTGTATTTCTTTTTAAAGCCCACGCTGTGAGGATCATAACCCGCCTCACTTATCATCTGACCCACAGAGGTGAGCTCCAATAGGGGATTTTCCAGAACAGGCTCCTTTGCCTTTATGAAGGTTCCCACTCCGTTTTTCTTTTCCACAAGCCCTCTCTGCCACAGAAGATTCAACGTTTCCCTTATAGTGGAGCGGCCGACTCCATACATTCGGGCAAGCTCGATTTCTCCCGGAACTCTCATTCCCACTGTCCACTCATCATTTTCTATTTTAAGGACAAATCTCTCCGCCAGATCTTCGTACAGACTCTTTTTCATTTTCTCTTTCCTTCATTTTATTCAAGCTGTCTGACAGCTTCGTATTGAGGATAGCGCAAAAAAACAGGCCTTACTATCTGTAAAGCCTGAAATTTCCGTTAATATTATGTAAAATCAAAAGGCCTCAATTATCGGAGCTTTTCTCTTCCTGATAATGAGGTCCTATCCGGATCAAAATATTATTTCTTCAGTCTGCGATCCCGTAGACCCTTAACCCGTTCTTATAGGAGATATCCTCCACCTCCTCAGGGCTTATGCCCTTTATCTCCGCGATCTTGTCTCTCACCGCGGGAAGATACAGAGATGAATTCCTCTCATATCTGTGAGGTGCAGGGGCAAGGTAAGGGCAATCTGTCTCAAGGACGATGTTTTCCATAGGCACAACGCCCAGCACCTTCGTGAGCTTTCTCTGTCCCTCGTAGGTGACAACACCTCCGAAGCCTAAATAAAATCCCCTCCTTACATATTCCTTTGCCGTCTCCTGACTGTAGGAAAAGCAATGTATTATGCCTCCCTTAAGGCCTGACGCCTTTGCTTCTTTCATCATGGATAGGGTATCCTCGGCGGCATTTCTTGAATGGATTATCACAGGCATGGAAAGCTCTATAGCAAGCTCAAGCTGTCTTTTGAACCATTTTTTCTGTGTGTCCTTGTCCACCTTGTTCTCATAGACTCCGAAGCCGTGATAGTCAAGGCCTATCTCTCCGATGGCAACAACCTTATTGTGAGCCGCCATTTTTCTCAATTCCTCTGTCCAAGACTCATCCATATCTCCGCAGTCATCGGGATGTATACCCACCGCCGCATAAATAAAATCGTATTTTTCCGCAAGCTCTATGCTGTTTCTCGAGCCCTCAAGCCTTGCGCCAACGTTACAGACCTTACTTATTCCGTTAGCTTTAAGACTCTTTAAAAGCTCGTCCCTGTCGCTGTCAAATGCTTTGTCGTCATAGTGTGCATGTGTGTCAAAGATCATATATAAATCCTCTTACTTTGTTAGTTCCTTCATTGTCGATTATTACCTTATTATCTTCTGTTATTCGATCCGAGTCAGGGAATCCGATCACTATATTTATCGATTTCCGAAATAAACGATCGCAAAAAATATCAGAAGATGCAAAGGATAAAATATATAAAAGAAATATTTAAGCCCCGCAGATCCCCTCTTTCCATTATAAAACCTCAAGGGTATGAAAGCCAAAAGCGCCGTGCAATAGTAGTGGAAGCTCTCCACTGCAGATATGACCGCCCCCACAAAAAGCCCTGCGCTCCTGTCTCTCCTTAAGGCATAAAATACAGCTATAAGGAGTACTCCAACTATACTGTAATCGGATCTTATGAGGTATGATAAAGCTGCCATTGCGGCAACAGCAAGGTAAGGAAGGATAAATTTTTTCTTCCATCTTTTCATGAAATACATGGCGCAAAGTCCGAGATACAAGGTAAAGCATACATTCTGGTAGGAAAAAGCAAAAGCCCTGTGAAAAACAGCAAGGTCAAAGGGTATCTCCGAAACAAGAGCAAGAATAAGGACCCTTCCCATATATTTTCTCAGATTTTTTGTGTGTATAAAGCCCTCTGTAAGCATGTAGGCAAATATGGGAAAGGATAGCCTTCCTATCATCCTCAATATCCTCGCAAGAATATAGAGCCTTTCTCCCTCAGGCGTTGCAATGGCCATATTCCAGTACTCGGGATTGTAGCCGTAAAGCATGCTGTTTTCTATGAGCATATACCCGATATGATCGCAGAGCATACAAAGGACGGCAATGATCTTCAGTTCATTGCCGGTAAATCCTCTGATCCTTCTTCTGTTGAATTTAAGCTGTCCTCTTGCCATAAGCTTTCGGCCCTTTAGCAGACCTCTGCTCCCGAGGGCATATCCTTATTGTCGGGAGTCAAAAGAGAAAGCATCTCTCCGGACTCATCCTCTGCCGCAAGCACCATTCCCTGAGATTCTATACCCGCTATCTTTCTCGGAGCAAGGTTGCAAACGACAAGCACCTTCTTACCTACCATATCCTCAGGCTTGTACCATTTCTTTATTCCGCTTAAGACAGTTCTTGTCTCGCTTCCGAGCTTTATGGTCTCCTTCAAGAGCTTCTTTGACTTGGGAACCTCCTCGCAGGCGATTATCTCTCCTATGCGAAGCTCAAGCTTTGCAAAGTCATCGTACTCTATGAGCTCCTTATGGGTAAGAGGAGCTGACTCATCAGCGCTGTCATCCGCAGTCTCTGCCTTAGCCTCATTATCCGAAGCCTTGGGCATCATCTCCTCAACCTTCTTCATTACCTCGTTTAAGTCAAGACGTGCAAAGAGCATCTCGGGCTTTTCCGTTACCTTGTTTCCGTTGGGGTAGAGGCCGAAGGTGTCCATATCCCATACAGCTCTCTTTTCTGTGTTGAGCTCCTTCAATATCTTTTCCGCAGTCTCCGGCATAAAGCTTGTAAGGAGAGAGGCACCTATTGTGATGGATTCTGTGAGGTTGTAGAGAACAGTCTTAAGCCTCTCCTTCTTGTCCTCGTCCTTTGCAAGAGCCCAGGGCATGGTCTCATCTATATATTTATTGCTTCTTCTGAAAATATTGAATATCTCTGTGATGGCGTCGGCAACTCTGAGCTCATCCATCTTCTTCTCAGCCTTCTCGGCACAGTCAAGCACAGTATTTATGAGATCCTCGTCCGGCTCCTCACTCGCATCATTTGTCTCGACGATTCCGCCAAAATACTTGTTGGACATGGATATGGTCCTTGATACAAGGTTTCCGAGAATGTTTGCAAGGTCGGAATTGTATCTCTCAACCATAAGCTCCCAGCTTATGCTTCCGTCATTGTCGAAGGGCATCTCATGAAGCACGAAGTAGCGCACCGCGTCAACCCCGAAGAAATCCGCAAGAGTGTCTGCGTAAAGCACATTTCCCTTTGACTTTGACATCTTTCCGTCCGCCATAAGGAGCCAGGGATGTCCGAATACCTGCTTGGGAAGAGGAAGATCAAGAGACATAAGGAAAATCGGCCAGTATATAGTATGGAAACGGATAATATCCTTTCCTATAAGGTGAAGGTCGGCGGGCCAATATTTTTTGTAAAGCTCACCGTTTTCTCCGTCCACGTCATATCCGAGGCCTGTTATATAGTTTGTGAGAGCGTCAAGCCACACATATACCACATGTTTGGGATCGAAATCCACAGGTATTCCCCATGAAAACGATGTCCTTGACACACAGAGATCCTGAAGTCCCGGAAGAAGGAAGTTGTTCATCATCTCGTTCTTCCTTGATACAGGCTGAATGAACTCGGGATGCTCGTTTATATGCTTTATAAGTCTGTCGGCATACTTGCTCATTCTGAAGAAGTAGGCCTCCTCCTCAGCCTTCTTTACAGGTCTGCCGCAATCAGGGCAACAGCCGTCCTTAAGCTGAGACTCGGTCCAGAAGGACTCGCAAGGAGTGCAGTACCAGCCCTCATAGCTGCCCTTATAGATATCCCCCTTGTCGTACATCTTTTTGAATATCTTCTGTACCTGCTTAACATGGTAATCATCTGTAGTGCGGATGAACTTGTCATAGGAGGTGTTCATCTTGTCCCATATTCTCTTTACCTCGCCTGCTACCTTGTCAACATACTCCTGGGGACTTACTCCCGCTTCCTCGGCCTTGAGCTCGATCTTCTGGCCGTGCTCATCAGTGCCGGTCTGGAAAAATACATCGTAGCCCTGCTCCCTCTTGAATCTGGCAATAGCGTCAGCAAGAACTATCTCGTATGTATTACCTATATGTGGCTTTCCCGATGTGTAGGCTATGGCTGTAGTGATATAATATGGAATTCCTTTATTCTTATTCTCTCCCATCTGTTCTCTCCTTAAAAAATCATACTCTTACTGTTAATGTATTGTACCATAAATTTCATATTTTTCAATAAATGAAGAGAGTACAGCAAATCTGTCAAAACCGGATTTTACAATGCCATGCTCATGTTAAGTTTTCCTGAGACATAAGAAAAGCGGACCTGAGGTCTTTGACCTCTCATCCGCTTTTTGTCATATCTTATATTACATCTGTGCTTTTATGTCCTGTCATACTCATTTGTAAACTCAAAGGTTCCGTAATCCTGTCCGCCTGCCTTTATGGTTATCTGAGTAAGTCCGAGGTTCTCGGTATAGGTGTCTGTTATGCAGGCAAGCACCTGCTCCTCCTTGGCCTTTGTATATACAGGGCTGAGCTCGGAAAGCTCAAGAACCGCTGTTCCGTCGCCATTATCCTCGTAATTCACAAGCTCAGTATCCTCAGAGAGCACACCGTTTAATATAAGTCTCTCAAGAAGCGTATCCGCATTTACCTCAGATACTACATCCATCTGCTGAAAAACTCCTGTGGAATCCACACAATACACCGAGACTATGACCTGCTGCTCTGTGGAAACCGGATTTCTCTTATCTTCAGGAATATCGGACTGGTCGGCTGTTGTAGTGGGAAGGAATCCCGGACCTCCGTTCACACCTGTGGGAACCTCTCCCTCGGCAAAGGTCACAGCCTCTGTCTGTGCCTCCTCGGTCTCCTGAAGCGCTTCCTCTGTTGAGGATTCGCTGCTGTCCGCCTCTGTGGCCGCCTCCTCGGTCTGAATCTCTATATCAGACGGCGTGCAGGCCGTAAACATCATAGCCGCAGTCATCATCATAATAGCCAAAAGTGTCCTTTTCATTAAAAATATGCCTCCTAAATTTGCCCGTTGTTTGCGAAGCTCCTGAAGAAGTCTGTGAGTCTTACAAGCAGATTCCTCAGAAATTCCATCTCGTCAGCATTGAGATTTTCCGCTATCTTGTCGACCATAGCCTTATGGAATTTTGCATGATTTTCATAAGCCCGTCTCCCCTTTTCGGTGAGGCTTATATTGACACGTCTTCTGTCCTTCTCGCTTCGGTTTCTGTCCACATAACCCTTTTTCACCAAGCCGTTCATGGCTATGGTGAGAGTTCCTACCGTTACGGAAAGCTCCTTTGCTATAGCGGTCATATTTTTCGGCTCTCCGAGTCCTATGGCGTCTATAACATGGATGTCATTAATCGTCAGGTCGTCAAAGTCTGATGTGGCTATAGCTTTCTCCTCAAGGGCATTTATATCCCTGAAGAGATTGCAGAGCACATCATTCATCCTCTCCAAGCAATCCATATGTTTCCTCATGCTTTTTCAAAGCTTCTTACTGATTATACTTAATTATTCCTGCTAAAACTCTAACAAAAACTTAATCTATGCTTACGATTTGCTGTATCAGGCATATTTTTAAAAGCTTCTGAATCTGTCATATCTCTCTCTTGCGATATCATCAGGGGTCTTATCCTTATATCTCGCAAGGAAATCTGAAAGCTCCTCATCTATGAGCTTTGCTATTTCATGAATATTTTCTGATGAGGCAGGCTCATCCTCTCTTATTATCTTCTCGATAACATTGAGCTTCTTAAGATCAGCGGCGGTTATCTTCATTACCTCCGCAGCTTCCGGAGCTTTCTTTGAGTCCTTATAGAGGATTGATGCAAAGCCCTCGGGACTTAAGATTGAGTAGATGGCATTCTCAAGCATCCAGACCTCATTTGATACGGCAAGGGCAAGTGCCCCTCCGCTTCCGCCCTCTCCTACTACAAGGCTTACCACTGGAACCTTTACACCGCTCATCTCATAGAGGCATCTTGCTATAGCCTCTCCCTGACCTCTCTCCTCTGATTCCATTCCAGGATAGGCGCCCGGTGTATCTATAAGGCATATTATGGGGCGTCTGAAATCATCCGCCTGCTTCATGAGCCTTAAAGCCTTTCTGTAGCCCTCGGGAAGAGGCATTCCGAAGTTTCTCAATATATTGTCCTTTGTATTCTTGCCCTTCTGCTGTGCGATAACTGTCACAGGAAGTCCGTGGAAATATGCAAGTCCTCCGATCACAGCTCCGTCATCACCGAAGCACCTGTCTCCGTGAAGCTCAATAAAGTCGTCAAATATAAGATCCATATAGTCCTTTGCTGTGGGTCTCTTGGGATCTCTGGATATGAGAACTCTCTGCCATGCGGTGCTTTCAGTCTTTCCTGATGCTTTCTCCTCTGCTCCCGCAGCATTTACAGCTCCGTCAGCGCTTATCTCCGCTTCGTCAAGGTCTGAGACTCTTCCGAAGGTTTTCATGCTCTTTTCAATAAGATCTTTGTCGTGAAGCCTTATGATTTCAGATATGACCTCTCTCTGATCCTCTCTTTTTACTATAGCATCCACAAATCCGTGCTTTAAGAGAAATTCCGAACGCTGGAATCCCTCGGGAAGCTTCTGCCTTATGGTCTGCTCTATTACTCTGGGGCCTGCAAAACCGATCAATGCCTTGGGCTCCGCTAAAATAACGTCTCCGAGCATTGCAAAGCTTGCTGTCACTCCTCCTGTAGTGGGGTTTGTAAGCACTGATATGTAGAGAAGTCCCGCGTCATGATGCCTTTTTAATGCCTCGGATGTTTTTGCCATCTGCATGAGGCTTATGATACCCTCCTGCATACGGGCTCCGCCTGAGCAGCAATATATTACTATGGGAAGTCTCATCTCTGTAGCCTTCTCTATGGCTCTCGTGATCTTCTCCCCCACATTGTGGCCCATGGAGCTCATGATGAATCTTCCGTCACATATGCAGAGTGCTGTGCGCTCACCGTTTATAAGACATTCTCCGCTTATAACAGCCTCGTCAAGCTTAAACTTCTCCTTTGTAACATCTACCTTTGCCTTATATCCCGGAAAGTCCAGAGGATTGACAAAGGGCATTTCCTTATCCCATTCCTGAAAGCTTCCTTCATCGCAGAGTATCTCCACTCTCCTGTAGGCGTGTACTCTGAAGTATCCTCCGCACTTGGGGCATCTGTAGAGATTTTCCTTTACGTCTGCCGTAAGTATAGGCTTTCCGCAAAAATTACATTTCTTCCACATATTGTCGGGGATCTCCGGAAGATTTCTTGCATCATTGTCACCCTCCGCATTGACTCCCCTCTTAAGCCTTGAAAAGTCAGGGCCCTTTCCCATTCTTTTTTCAAAAATATCTCTAAGCATATCCTTTTCTCTCAACCGTATTGCTTTTTCAGTTAAAAAGCAGCAGATGTTATTTTTTTACAAGTTTACAGGTTCTTTGCTCCCTTAACATACTCGGGGAAATATTTTGGTATGAAATCAGTGCTTATATCTCCGTCCTCGAATGCCTTGCTTGTGATTATGTCATACTCAAAATCGACATTAGTATCTATTCCCTCTATCACAAGCTCTCCGAGTGCGGAGCGCATTTTTGCTATAGCCTCTTTCCTGTCCTTTCCGTATACGATAAGCTTTAAAAGCATTGAATCATAGTTGGGCGGAACAGTATAGTCGCTGTATATATGTGTGTCTACTCTTACGCCGTTTCCTCCGGGAAGATGTATGTCTGTTATAGTTCCGGGGCAGGGCCTGAAATTCTTTGAGGGGTTTTCAGCGTTTATCCTGCACTCTATGGCATGTCCCTTTATCCGAACATCCTCGGGCTTTATGGAAAGCTCTTCTCCCGCGGCAACTCTTATCTGTTCCTTTATGAGGTCAACTCCCGAAACAAATTCCGTTACGGGATGCTCTACCTGAATACGGGTGTTCATCTCCATAAAATAGAAACTTTTGTCCTCATCAAGGAGAAACTCTATGGTTCCTGCATTCTCATAGCCTACCGCCTTTGCAGCCTTTATTGCTGTCTCTCCCATTTTCTGTCTCAATTCAGGACTTATTACATCGCAGGGCGACTCCTCAAGCACCTTCTGATGTCTTCTCTGTATAGAGCAGTCTCTCTCTCCGAGATGTACCACGTTTCCGTGGGAGTCAGCCATTATCTGGAACTCTATGTGTCTGGGCTTTTTGATATATTTTTCTATGTACATGCTGTTGTCGCCAAAGCCCTTCTCAGCCTCAAGCTGAGCCGCGTTGAAGGCGTCCCTGAATCCGTCTGCGCTGTCCGCAACTCTCATTCCTCGTCCGCCGCCGCCTGCGGAAGCCTTTATTATGACAGGGAAACCTATCCTTTCTGCCTCCGAGAGAGCCTTGTCGGCATCATAAAGAGCCTCCTTGGTTCCCGGAATTACAGGAACTCCCGCCGCCGACATCGTGTTTCTTGCCTCGGACTTATTTCCCATGCTGTCTATTATCTCAGGAGATGGTCCTATGAATTTTATGTTGCATTGTCTGCACAGATCCGCAAACTTCGCATTCTCCGAAAGGAATCCGAAGCCCGGGTGTATCGCCTCCGCCTTTACCGCTGCTGCGGCGGAAATAATAGCGCTCATATTAAGATAACTGTCCGCAGAAGCTGCGGGGCCTATACATACCGCCTCATCGGCAAGCATAGTATGAAGGCTGTCTCTGTCCGCCTCCGAGTAGACTGCTACCGATCTTATGCCCATTTCTCTGAGGGCTCTGATTATCCTGACCGCAATCTCTCCGCGGTTTGCCACCAAAACTTTACCGAACATCAAATCCCTCCTTAGCCCGCAATAAATGTCAGCTCAGCCATAGCAGCAACCTTGCCGTCAACTGTAGCTACAGCTTTTCCTACGCCTATAGGGCCTTTTTTCTTTATTATCTCGCACTCAAGCTTAAGCTTGTCTCCGGGAACCACCTTCTTTTTGAATTTTGCGGAATTTATCGCTCCGAAGTATGCTGTCTTTCCCTTCATATCCTCCTGGGAAAGTATGGCAACCGCTCCTGTCTGAGCGAGAGCCTCTATAATGAGGACTCCCGGCATTACCGGCTCTCCGGGAAAGTGTCCCTTAAAATAGGGCTCGTCAAAGGTCACGCATTTGTAGCCTACAGCCTTTTCCCCGGGTACAAGCTCCTCTATGCAATCCACAAGAAGAAAGGGATGCCTGTGGGGTATTATCTCCATTATCTCTTTAATTCCCATCATAGCTTTTATCTCCGTTCATGATATTTTTCACTCAAACATTAAGGGACCGGGCCTGAGGATCAATCGACTAAGATCCCTTTGCCGCAGTCCCTTAAGATTAAATTATCACTTATACTATCTTAAACAGCGGCTGGCCGTACTCAACGACCTCCTCGTTGCTTACAAGGATCTCCTCCACTGTTCCCTCATATTCAGACTCTATCTCATTCATAAGCTTCATAGCCTCGATTATTCCCAAAACCTGGCCCTTCTTTACCTTGTCTCCGGGCTTTACATAAGGTTCGGCATCGGGAGATGAAGCGGCATAGAAGGTTCCGACAAGGGGTGATTTAACTATATTCCCCTCTTTCTTTTCAGGTGCCTTCTCCTCGGGCTCTTTCTCTGCAGACGTCTCTGCCTTGGCTTCAGGAGAAGCCTGAACCTTTACAGGCTCTGCTGCAGGCATCGCCGCCGCAGGAGCAGCCGCTCCCTGCTGTACGATAATAGGCTCATGTCCTCTTCTTAATGCCAGACGAAGGTTTCCCTCGCAAAGCTCAAAGCTGCTCAGGTCATGCTCTTCCATGGCCTTCATTATAGTAATGATCTCTTCTGCTTTCATGGTCTTATCCTCTCCGAAATTATTCTCTGTACTTGGAGACAAGAAGGCTTGCGTTATGTCCTCCGAAGCCCAGTGAGTTGCTGACGGCGTTATTTACCTCCATCTCGCAGCCCTCCATACAATAATCAAGGTCAAGCTCCTCGTCTCTTATCTGAAGACCGGCGGTCTTGTGGACATAATTGTCGTTAATAGACATTACACAGGCAATGAACTCGATTCCGCCTGCCGCCCCCAAAAGATGGCCTGTCATGGATTTCGTCGAATTGATCTTAAGCTTCTTTGCATGATCTCCGAAGGCAAGCTTTATAGCTCTTGTCTCAAAAAGATCATTGTGGTGTGTGCTTGTTCCGTGAGCATTTATATAATCTATATCCGTAAGCTCAAGTCCCGCGTCCTTCACCGCGTACTCCATAGCCTTTGCCGCTCCGCTTCCGTCCTCCGCAGGTGAGGTTATATGGTATGCATCGCATGTGGCTCCATAGCCTTTAAGCTCCGCATATATCTTTGCTCCCCTCTTCTTCGCATGCTCAAGCTCCTCAAGAACAACTATTCCCGAGCCCTCTCCCATTACAAAGCCGGATCTCTCCTTATCAAAAGGTATAGATGCTCTCATAGGATCCTCGGATGTTGTGAGAGCTGTTATCTTTGAAAATCCCGCTACTGAAAGTGGAGTGATCGAAGCCTCTGTTCCGCCTGCAAGCATCACCTCGGCATCGCCGTACTGAATAGTCCTGAATGCCTCTCCTATACAGTGTGAGCCTGTAGCGCACGCAGTGACAACATTTATATTTTTCCCCTTAAGGCCGAAGGTTATAGCTATATTTCCCGCAGCCATATTGCTTATCATGCGGGGAATGAGAAGGGGATCAACTCTTGAGGGGCCCTTTTCAAGGAGCCTCTTTTCTCCCTCCTCCATGATCTGCATTCCGCCTATTCCCGAGCCTACTGATACTCCGACTCTGAAGGCGTCCTCTTTTTCTATGTCCAAGCCGGAATCCCTGAGGGCTTCACCCGCTGCGGCAACGGCATATCTTGAGAAAGGCTCCATACGTCTTGCGGACTTGTCATCCAAGATATCACCCATATCAAAGTTTTTGACCTCAGCGGCAAGCTTTACCTTAAAATCCGCTGTATCAAAATATGTTATCGGGCCTATTCCGGGTCTGCCCGCCTTAAGGCTTTCCCAGAAATCCTTTACATTATTTCCGACGGGAGTGATGGCTCCCATTCCGGTTATTACGACTCTTCTTGACATACTGACCTCTCCTTGAATATATGCCTTCCGGCTGATATTCCAATCTCTGAAATTACATTGCCATTCCGCCGTCTACGCATATTACCTGCCCGGTAATATAGCCTGCGGCATCCTCGGCCAAAAATGCGACTGCCTCAGCCACATCTTCGGGCTTTCCGAAGTGCTTTAAGGGGATCTGCTCAGTCACAGCAGCCTTTACCTTATCGCTGAGTACCTCTGTCATCTCCGTATCAATAAATCCCGGAGCTATTGCATTTACTGTTATACCTCTTGCTGAAAGTTCTCTTGCCGCGGACTTTGTAAGGCCTATAACTCCCGCCTTTGAAGCTGAGTAATTCGCCTGACCCGCATTTCCCATTACTCCCGACACAGAGGATATATTTATAATGCGACCGCATCTCTGCTTTATCATATACTTTGAAGCGTGTCTTATGCAGTTGAAGGTACCCTTGAGATTTGTATCTGTGACCTTCTCAAAGTCCTCCTCGCTCATTTTCATAAGGAGTCCGTCCTTTGTTACACCTGCGTTGTTTACAAGTATATCAAGGCGTCCGAGCTTCTCTGTGACCTCGGCTATCATTCCTTCAACCTCGGCGAAATCAGAGACATTGCATTTTACGGCAATGGCCTTTCCGCCCTTTTCCTCTATCTCCTTTACAACAGCCTCCGCCCTATCGGCAGATCCGTTGTAATTTACGGCAACAGCCGCTCCTCTCTCAGCGAGAAGCAGTGCTATCGCTCTTCCTATTCCCTTTGATGCTCCCGTCACAAGGGCTGTCTTTCCGTTAAGCATTGATGATACCTCCCGCTTTCTCAATATCCTCAGGCTTTTCGACATTTATGACCTTCACGTCTGATATTCCCTCTATACCGGATACGCCTCTCATGATCTTTTTCATAAATCCTGCAAGTGTCTTTCCGGGACCTATCTCAACGAAGGTATCAACGCCGTCTGAAAGCATACGCTCTATAGTCTGCTGCCATCTGACTGATGAAGATATCTGCTTTATCAAAAGAGGCTTTATCTCATCAGATCTCATTACGTATTCGGCATTTACATTGGCTATATAGGGATGAGCGAGATCATGAAGCTCTGATTTCTCAAGCACGTCCGAAAGCTTTTCACCGGCCGGTGTAAGAAGCGGTGAATGGAAAGGTCCTGAAACGTTAAGCCTTACCACTCTCTTTGCTCCGGATTCCGAAAGCTTTTTTGAAGCCTCATCCACAGCCTCGGCATAGCCTGTTATTACTATCTGTCCGGGGCAATTATAATTTGCTATATATGATCCTTCGGTCTCAGATGTTATCTTCTCTATAAGAGAGATATCAGCTCCGAGCACCGCCGCCATAGCTCCGACTCCCGCAGGGACAGCCTCAGCCATGAGCTTTCCTCTCACGGATACAAGCCTCACAGCCTCTATTATGTCGAGGGCTCCGGCCTCCGCTATGGCACTGTACTCTCCCAGGCTAAGGCCTGCACTTATATCGGCGCCTCTGCCCAGTGACTCCTTCAATACCTCTGTGGCCGCAAGCTCCATAAGCACCATGGCAGGCTGAGTATACTCAGTCCTGTCAAGGAGCTCATTTTCCTCAAAGCTTATTTTACTTATGTCATAGCCCAGTACATCGGAAGCCTCCTCATAGAGCCTCCTTACAGACTCGAAGCTGTCGTAAAGCTCCTTGCCCATTCCTATATACTGTGCTCCCTGACCGGGATAAATATAAGCTGTCTTTCCCATCTTTAACTCCATTTTTTGTTCAGCAACTTCTCGCATTCATCCGCCATGCCGTGAACTATCTCCTCACATGACTCTATGTCATGTATAAGTCCTGCTATCTGTCCTGCCATGACGGTTCCGTTCTTTACGTCTCCGTCCTGTACGGCTCTCCTTAAGGCACCCAAAGTGAGATGCTCAAGCTCCTCAAAGGGTCTTCCCTCAGACTCAAGCTTAAGATATTCTCTTGTCATCTGATTTCTGAGTCCTCTTACGGGATGTCCGTGGCTTCTTCCTGTAACTGTGGAATCAATGTCCTTTGCGTTAACTATCTTTTCCTTATAGTTCTCGTGAACGACAGCTTCCTTTGAAGCGACAAATCTGGTTCCTACCTGAACGCCCTCTGCTCCCAGCATGAATGCGGCAGCCATTCCTCTTCCGTCAGCTATTCCTCCTGCCGCTATAACAGGAATTTTTACAGCGTCAACCACCTGAGGAACAAGGGTCATGGTAGTAGCCTCTCCTATATGTCCTCCGGACTCTGTTCCCTCTGCAACGACCGCATCAACTCCCGCCTTTTCCATTATCTTTGCGAGAGCTACAGAGGCCACTACAGGGATGACCTTTATGCCGGCCTGCTTCCACATATCTATATACTGTCCGGGATTTCCCGCTCCGGGGAAAACCACCTTTACTCCTTCTTCCACAACGACTCTTGCGACATCCGGAGCATACGGACTCATAAGCATAACATTTACGCCAAAGGGCTTGTCGGTCATCTCTCTGCACTTTCTTATCATGTCTCTGACCACCTCGCCCGGTGCATTGGCTCCGCCTATAACTCCGAGGCCTCCCGCGTTGGATACAGCCGCAGCAAGATGCTGCTCAGCCACCCATGCCATGCCTCCCTGTATTATGGGGTATTCTGTCCCGAGTAATTCTGTAATTCTTGTCTTCATCTGTAATCCTCCGGAAAAAAGCCGGGAAAGCTTTTTAAGCTTTCCTGACTAGTCCTCAACACCCTTTGACTTAAGATAATTGATAACGTCTCCGACTGTTGCCATATTCTCGAGGTCCTCTGCGGGTATCTCTACTCCGTACTCATCCTCAAGGTTTGTAACAAGCTCGAAAAGATCAAGAGAATCTGCTCCGAGATCATCCTTAAAATTAGAATCTGCTGTTACCTCATCAGCGTTTACTCCGAGCTGATCGGCAATGATTTCCTTCATTTTCTCCAACATGGCTTTTTTCTCCTTATAAATGAAAAATATTTTATTTACTATTTTTATATATGTTATTAATCGACTTTTGTCAATGAATACTTAAAACTTAAGCAGTACCGCCCCGTATGCAAGCCCCGCGCCGAATCCCGCAAGGCATATAAGATCTCCCTTTTTAAGCCTTCCCTCCCTCTCAAGCTCGTCAAGCATTATGGGAATGCTGGCCGCCGAAGTGTTTCCGTATCTTCCGATATTGTGAGGGAATTTTTCCATCGGTTCTTTGAGTCTCTTTGACACAGCCTCTATTATCCTTATATTTGCCTGATGAAGGACATAGTACTTGACATCGTCACAGTTTATGCTTTCCACGGCTTCTCTTATTACTTCGGGAGTTTTCCTCACGGCAAAATCATATACCTTCTTGCCGTCCATGCTCATTCCGGCCTTCTCATCCTCGTTAAAATACATGGACTTGCTGTAAAGTGCCTTTGCTCCGCTTCCCGCGGAATGAAGGACTGTCTTTATTACACCGCTTTCACTGTCTGAAGCGCTTACCACTGCGGCTCCGGCTCCGTCTCCGAAGAGCACCGCCGTTCCCCTGTCTGACCAGTCTATGAGCCTTGAAAGTACATCCACTCCCACTACCAGGATATTTTTGTATACTCCGGCCCTTATATAGGCATCCGCTGTGCTTAAGGCAGCTATAAAACCTGTACAGGCAAGACTTATGTCAAAGGCAGCGGCATTTTCTATACCCAATGCCTCCTGAAGTCTGCATGCTGTTGCCGGAAAGCTGAAATCCGGAGTGCTGGTGCCTACGATTATCATGTCTATATCGCTTCTGTCCTTGAAGGAAGCTGTTTTTTCGGTCTTGGCTTTTTCACTGGCATTATTCAAAGCCCTCTCACAGGCTTTAAGAGCCAAAACAAAAGCCTTCTCATCATTAGGGAACTCTTCATCGGCTATATGTCTTTCTCCGATTCCTGTGCGAGTCCTTATCCACTCGTCATTAGTGTCCATGATCCCTGAAAGATCATCGTTTGTAACTGTTTTTTCGGGGACAAAGGCCCCTGTAGAAATTATCTCAGCCGTCATTATTCCATCTCCGGAAAATCTGTATTTTTAAAGCTTTCCTGTAAAATACTTTGATAATAATATGTTTTGAATTTCAAAGTATTATTATAATAGGTATTTAAACGAAGTCAATAATTTTTATTAAATCTTAATTTTTAGCTTCGTCTAACCTGTATTAATTAAGCGGGAACTATCTCTATCCAATATCCGTCAGGGTCATTTATAAAGTATATACCCATTTCAGGATTCTCAAAGCAGATACAGCCCATCTCCTCATGCTTTTTGTGCCACTCATCATACTCGTCTGTCACAAGAGCTACATGGAATTCCTCGTCCCCGAGATCATAAGGCTCGGTCCTGTCCTTAAGCCATGTAAGCTCAAGTCTGAAGTCCGTTACTCCGTCTGTGAGATAAACTATCCTGTAGGACCCGTTTTTCTCGTCATTCTTCTCACTTTTTACTGTGAGACCAAGAGCGTCATTATAAAACTTAAGGCTCTTTTCCATGTCAAGTACATTAAAGTTAAAATGGTTGAATGCTATCATATCTCCTCATCTCCTTTATATAGAATATCATGATTTACAGTCTCATAAAAGGCTCTTCTTATTTTTTCATAATCATTTTTATAGAGCCTCATAAGAAGCATAAGCTTTGTTATGGTTGCCTCAAGGGTCATGTCATAGGCTTCGATGAGATTAAAGGCCTTTTTTATTCTCTGTCCGACCTCATATATCTCCATGTTGCTGCCCTCGTTTACGACCTGTGTGGCCATAACGACTATTTTCCCCTCGGACATACGCTTTTCCATCTGTACACAGAATTCCTTAAACATGTTGTCGGGGATACCTCCGACTCCAAAGCTCTCTATAACTATGCAGTCATAATTCTTAAAGAGATAATCCAAAATATCGGGGCTTAAGCCAGGTATGAGCTTAAGTACTATTACGCTTTCATTAAGCTCCTTATAAAATCTCACATCCCCTTTTGGAATTTCGGGATTTATATATCTTATTATCCTTCCGTCTCTTATTACCGCAAGCTCAGGAAAATTCACGCTGTAAAAGGCGTTGTAGCTTTTTGCCCTCATCTTTTTCGCTCTGGTTCCGGCTATGACATTTCCGTCAAAAACTATGCTGACTCCGGAGGACTCCTCATCCGCAGCATATATTATGCTGTCTGTAAGATTTTTTCTTCCGTCCGTTATATCAAGGTCTATAGGCTTCTGAGAGCCGGTTATTACTATAGGCTTTAAGGAATTCCTGATCATATAAGATAAGGCCGCCGATGTATACGCCATAGTATCAGTGCCGTGACATACTACAAATCCGTCATACTCATCATAATATTTTTCTATGGTCTCAACTATAGCACACCAGTTGGACGGAGTCATATTGGTTGAATCAATATTGAATATCTGTACTGAATGTACTCCTATATTTCCTGATGAGATTATATCAGGTATATATGACAAAAGCTCTTTTGCAGAAAGCTCAGGAGCAAGTCCGTTCTCGGATTTTTTTGATGCTATAGTGCCTCCTGTGCATACAAGTAATATCTTTCTCATTGACTTTTCTTCTCCTCATGATCAGATATTATAAAGCTCTCTCCCGCTCTTTTTATGATCTTAAAATCAGGCTTTTGTCCGAAGTAAGGCACTGCTCCCGAATCAAGCCTTTCTCTGTATTTATCAGTGATTTTATAATCACCCCAAAAGTGCATAGGGAAAACTGTCTTTATATTTACTCTCGAAAGTATGCTGTCTATCCCCCAAAAAGCCGAGGTCTCCTGTCTGGGATCAAGAACAAGAAAGGCAAGGTCAAACTCTCTTTTCTCTAATTTCTTAAGCTCCCTGAAAAAGTCCTCCTTTGCCTTGGCATTATCCTCATCAGGCTCACCGGGCCAGTCCCACCACTGATAATCTCCCGAATGAAATATCTTATTGCCTTCAGCCTTTACCAAAAATGCGACTCCAAGGTCTGTGGATCTTATGGTTTCAACCTCCGTGGCTTCTTTTCCCGCAGATATCTTATACCTTTCGTCGGCTCCGACAAAAACAGTACATTCAGAGACCTTATCCGCCATATCCTCTGAAAGCTCCGAAAGGTCTCCGTCAAAATCATCCCTTATATCATCCGAGAATATAAACCTTATTTTTTCGAAGCTTTCAGCAAGCTTTAAGACCCTTGTGCTGTAATGGTCATAATGGCTGTGAGATGAAAATACATACATTTCTTTGCCGGTGTCAAGCTTCGGAAGCTCTCCCTTATAATAGTCGAAAAGCAGATATTTTCTTTCAAGCTCCACAAGAAAAGAGCTGTGATCAATAAAAGTTATCTTCATATCATTTACCTGTCCTTTGAATTAAGCTCATTATAGATATCCCTTTTTGACAGGCCTCTGTCCTTTGCTACAGCCTTCATGGCTTCCTTTTTGTCCAGCCCACGAGACAGATACATGTCCATGTGCTCCGAAAGCTCCATGTCCATAAATGTCCTTCTTCTCTCAGCCTCAAGCTCCTCGCTGCTCCTTCCCTCTATGCAGAGCACATATTCTCCCCTGGGCTCAAGACTTACGGCCTCCCCGAGAGTTGTCCTTATTATCTCCTCGTGCTTTTTTGTGAGCTCCCTGCAAAGGCTTATCCTCCTGTCCGCTCCCAAAAGCACTGAGAGTTCTGTGAGAGTAGTCTTAAGCCTGTGAGGAGCTTCATAGAGTACGATAGTCCTTTCCTCATCTTTAAGCCTCTCCAGGACCTTCAGTCTCTCCTTCTTGTGCTTTTCAGGGGGAAGAAATCCTTCAAAGACAAATCTCCTTGTTGAAAGCCCGCTTAGGCTTAATGCCGTTATCACGGCGCTGGCTCCGGGAAGTGATGTCACCTCTATGCCCGAGAGGACACATTCCTTTACAAGCTCCTCCCCCGGATCGGATATACAGGGCGTTCCCGCATCTGTTATCACAGCTATGTTTTTACCGTCCAAAAGCATTGCAACAAGCTCTTTTGCCTTATCATACTTGTTGAATTCATGATAGCTTGTCATAGGAGTCTTTATTTCAAAATGATTGAGAAGCTTTATAGAGTTTCTCGTGTCCTCTGCGGCAATGAGATCAGCCTCTCTTAAAACGTCAAGGACCCTCGGAGTGATATCCCCGAGGTTCCCTATAGGTGTTGCACATATGTAAAGCTTTCCTTTTTCCTTTTCCAAAGCCTTCTCCCGATTATTTTATCACTGAAAATTTATATGAGGTCTCTGACCTGAAGCTTTTCCCTGCCTTTAAAACAGGCTGTCTGAATTCAGGTATATTTATCGCGTTGGGGTAAAACTGAGTTTCAAAGGCGTATCCGCATCTCCTGTCATATACAGCTCCGTTCTTTCCGATTATATCCTTTGAAAGGCCGTTTCCTGTGTAGAATTGAATCCCATCACAGTCTGTAAATATCTCCATATATCTTCCGCTTATGGGATCATATGCCCCCGCGCAAGGATGCTTCCCCTCTCTTTTGTTTATACAGAAATTATGGTCGTAGCCTCCTCCGTATTGAAGCTGGGTATCGTCCTTATCTATATCTTTTTCTATTACCTTTCTCTCGCGGAAATCAAAAGGAGTTCCGTCTACAGATAAGAGCCTTCCTGTAGGCACAGAGGTGTTGTCATTTTCTGTTATAAAGTCGGCATCTATGAATACTTCCTGCTTAAGGGCATATCCGCTGTCATGTCCTGCAAGATTAAAATAAGGGTGACAGGTGAAGTTTGCCACTGTGTCTTCAGACCCGGCTTCAAGCAAATACTCTATCTTGAATTCATTCTCATCAGTGAGAGAATAGGCTACCTCTATATGTAGCTCTCCGGGAAATCCCTGATCTGACTTAGGGCTTTCAAGAGAAAAAATGACCTTATCATCTTTTATGATGTATGAATATACCCTCTTATTGAGTGTATCAGGTCCTGAATGCAGATTATTTTTTCCGTCATTTTCACAGAGACTGTAGGTTTTTCCGTTAAGCTTGAACTTTGCATCCTTTATCCTGTTGGCATTTCTTCCTACGATTGCTCCGAGGTATCCGGGATTCTCATATACCAAAGGCACGGTATCATACCCCAAAAGCACATCCGAAATCCTTCCGTCTCTGTCAGGAGCCTCCATGCTAAGCCAAGTAGCGCCGAGATCTGTGACACCGGCCGAAAGGCCGTTTTTGTTGGTGAGTTTAAATATACTTATCTCCTCGCCGTCAGGACCCTTTCCGAAAAACGAGCTTTCAATCATAACAAAATGACCCCGTTGCCTGCTCCTATCCTGTCGGCTCCTGCTTCTATCATAGCCTTTGCCTCCTCAGGAGTCCTTATTCCGCCGCTGGCCTTTACAAGAGCTCTGTCTCCGACAGTTTTTTTCATTAATGCCACATCCTCTACAGTAGCTCCACCTGTAGAAAATCCTGTTGAAGTCTTTACAAAATCAGCTCCTGCCTCAACACTGAGCTCGCATGCCTTTACTATCTCATCCTTTGTGAGAAGGCAGGTCTCTAGTATTACCTTGAGCACTCTTCCGTTGCAAGCCTCTTTAACCGCTTTTATATCATTTAAAACATAGTCATAGTCCTTATCCTTCATGGCGCTTACATTTATTACCATGTCCACCTCATCAGCGCCCTTCTCAACAGAGAGCTTCGCCTCGTATGCCTTTGCCTCGGTAAGCATTGCACCCAGAGGAAATCCTACAACACAGCAGGTCTTGACATCGCTTCCTGAAAGCTCCTGCTTGACAAGAGGAACAAAGCATGAATTTACACATACTGATGCAAATCCGTTTTCCTTTGCCTCTTTGCAATATCTTACTATTGTCTCCTTCTTTGTGTCAGCCTTAAGCATTGTATGATCGATATACTTTGCTATACTCATAAAATATTCTCCTTTTCATATTCATAATATTTTATATATTTGGATTCCGTTTATATTTTTTATACATTAATATCCGTAGATATCATATATCTCGCGTGTATATTTTCCTTCAGATTCGTATACTATTACAGGCTTCTCCACAGTGACCTGAGAACCGCCTGACTTTACCGACTCTATAAGGACCATATTTGCATCTCTGTCAATAAATGGATGTACAAATTTCATGCGCTTTGGCTCCAGCTTATATGCCTTTAACGAGCTTACTATCTCGGAAAGCCTGTGAGGTCTGTGTACCATATAAAATCTTCCTCCGCTTTTAAGGAGCCTTCCTGCGGCTCTGCAGACATCATCCAGAGAACAAAGCACCTCATGCCTTGATATGCTTTTCATCTCCATAGGATTTTTTAATCCGTGTCCTGTGTTCATATAAGGCGGATTTGATGTCACAACATCAAAGCTTCCCGGTTCTGCCTTTACCTCTTCATTCCCATTCTCGGACCCTTTCTTGGGAAGCACTCTTTCAAGTATATTATTGCTTCCCCTTTTTCCCAGCTCCTTTATATCTCCTTTAAGTATTAAAACCTTTTCCTCAAGGGAATTAAGTCTTACGCTCCTTGCGGCCATTTCCGCAACCTCATCCTGTATCTCAACACCGAAAAAAATCCTTCCCTCTGTCTTTGCCTCAAGAAGTATAGGTATTATTCCGGTTCCCGTTCCGAGATCTATGACCTTCTCCCCGGGCTTTACCTTGGCAAAGCCTGATAAAAGGACAGCATCCATACCAAAACAAAAGCCCGATTTTTTTTGAATTATGTGATATCCGTTCCTCTGAAGGTCATCTATCCTCTCGTCATCCTTTATGATGACCCTTTCCTCAGGAATTATTTTCTTGTCAGACTGCACCCCGGCCTCCTTAAATGCATTTAGTCGTCAAGCTTTGATTTCTTTTCTCTCTTATCAAGTTTTTCCATCTCCTCAAGCTCTTTATCAACAGCCTCTGATTTTTTCGAGGCCCTTGCAGGCTTGAATCTGAGCTCCGAAGCCTTGTACTCTCTTATTTCCTTCTCGTCATTTTCAAGATTTACAATAACCTTTACTTTTTGCTGCAGAACGCTTACAGAAGATACCTCACCCTTAAATCCGTCTTTTGTAGTGACGTGATCTCCATGTGAGGGGAGCTTTCTGTTAAGCTCCTCATAAACTTCTTCCTCATTCTTAAGGCAACACATAAGCCTTCCGCAAACTCCGGATATTTTTGAAGGGTTAAGAGAAAGATTTTGCTCCTTTGCCATCTTTATGGATACAGGCGCAAACTCACTTAAGTAACTGTGGCAGCAAAGAGTCCTTCCGCAAGTTCCAAGACCTCCGAGAATCTTTGTTTCGTCTCTGACTCCAACCTGTCTGAGCTCTATCCTTGTCTTAAATACAGAGGCCAGATCTTTTACCAGATCTCTGAAATCTATCCTTCCCTCCGCAGTAAAATAAAAAAGTATCTTATTATTGTCAAAGGTATACTCACAATCAATCAGCTTCATAGGAAGACCATGTTTTTTTATTTTTTCAAAGCAGACCTTAAATGCATCGGCTTCCTTTTCCTTATTTGCCGCTTCTATATCCTCATCCTCCTTTGTAGCAGGCCTTATGACCTGCTTTAAAGGCTGTATTACCTTGTCGTCCCTGACATCATGGTTTCCCTTTACAACCGTTCCGAATTCCACTCCTCTTGCGGTCTCAACTATTACTGCATCACCTGTGTTTATGTCATACTCTCCGGGATCAAAATAATAAATTTTTCCCGCCTTGCGAAATCTTACATCTATAACCTTTGCCATTAAAATCTCCTTAAAATATGTTCAAAAATATCTGTCTGAAAAATTTATTTAAAAATTTCTTTCTGAAAAATTTTCTTTAAAATATCTCCTTAAAAATCAATTTTCTCTCATTGTAAGGAGCATAAGCTCAAGTGCAAGCTCAGGGCTAACATTTGCCTTAAGTCTTGTACGGCATTTCTCTATCGCTTCCATTATCCTCTCTATACCCTCATAAGAACTTAGCGCGGCCAGATCCATTATGGCTACTCTGTCGGCTTTAAATATCACTGTGTTTATGTCCTTTGTGACCTTATACATCATAAGGTCTCTGTACCAAAGCTGCAGAAGGTCAAAAAAATCATCTGTACCTGTAGGAAGCTTCCTTATTCTCCGTATAGCAGCAAGTATCTCGTATGTTCCCATGTTCTTAATATTCGAACATATATGCATAGTCTCGGAATACAGCTTTCTGAAGTCCTCGGAACCGGCTATCCTAATCGCCTTTCCGGGATTTCCCGATGCAAAAGCGACTGTCAGATTAAGCTCGTCCTCTTCTATTTCAAAATTTTTTCTCAGATATTCCGCTATACCCGCATCAGTTGCGGGCTTCATTTTAAGCTTTACACATCTTGATGATATAGTACTCAAAAGTGCCTTTTCATCTGTACATAAAAGCATTATCACAACATACTCAGGAGGCTCCTCCAGTGTCTTAAGCAAAGCATTTTGAGCTTGCTGTGTAAGCTTTTGAGCTTCATCCACTATATAAATCTTTTTTTCAGACATATAAGGCCTTATGTCCACCGTATCAGTTATCTGTTTTCTCACATCATCAACACCTATAGTATCGGGCTTTTCGTGAGTTACAGATATTACATCCGGGTGGTTATGGCTCATTACCTTTTTCTCATCATTTACCAGATATGCCGAAAAATCAAGGGCAAGATTCATTTTGCCTATTCCCTTTTCACCCTCTATTATATAGGCATGATAAACGGCCCCGTTTTTTATGGAGTTCCTCAGTTGTTCCTTAATAAGGTCATTATCTATTACATTATTGAATGAAATCATTTTCAAAAAACTCTTCCTTCACTTTTCTTAAGAGCTTATCCGCATCACTGCTGTCAAACCGCTTGTATATTCCAGCCTCCAACAGCTTTTCTTCCGAAAAGTCTTCGCTGTCGGCAAGGAATCTTCTGCACATCTCCTCATAATGAGGCACTTTCTGAAGCCTTTCTCTGTCAAGAGCTCTCTGGAGTCTCTCCCCATCGTCGAGCTCAAGATATATAGGGACAAGCTTTTCGCTTCCGAAAAAGCTGCTGAGTGCTTTATAAGATTCAAGTGTTTCCAAGCTCAAATAATCTTTTTCAGACAAATCTATCTGCCCGTCATCTATGGTGCAATAAGTCCATAATCCGCGCATAGTATTATATTGTCTTTTCTCTATAACCTTTCCGGCCTTTTCATATCCTGAAAGCTCCTCGTCAGTTATAAAATGATACTCTACTCCTTCTGTCTCCCCTGCTCTCATAGGCCTTGTGGTATACATTACATAAGTGCCCAGAGAATTAATTTCCTGAAGAAGATTTTTATAAAGCGTATCCTTACCTGAGGCGCTTTTTCCCATTATGCAATAAATTTTGCCCATAATTTATTCTGCTGTTTTACCCTGTTAATTTGCTGTTTTATTCCAAATGCTTTAATACGATGTTTTATTTTGCCATTTTCTTCTGTCTCAAAAAGTCTTAATAAATCTCCAAAATATCTAATTTCCCGGAGCTCCGCCTACAATTATACCATCACCTGAAGTATTATCAGATACAGGTTCCCTTGGATCAGAGATCGACTCATTATCCGATGTAGGAGAGTCTGCAGGTGAAAGAGTAACTGAGGGTATTTGAGTAACATTATCATCTGAATTGTCTTCACTTACAAATATATTCTCCGATATCACTCCAATCGCCAAAGGAGTAGTGGATGAAAGATCAAAGCTTACAAAATCGGCATCATCCCCTGTTCCCAGCTTGCAAATGGCACTTCCCGAAATAAGAGCATAAAGCTCCATATCCGCAGGAAGACTTACAGATGACAAAGCACCTGATGTTGAGTTTACAATGTCCACATCTCCATTCATGTTGATAATTATCAAACTGCAGCTGTCTGAATCGGCCATATACTCAGCTACAAGATTTCCGCTTGAATAATCATAAAACATATTTCCTGTACGCCCCGGAAAATCTGTACTTACCTCTTGTATTTCTCCCGGACCGCTTTTTCTCATTATCTTACTGACAAGCTTCCCTGTACTGCTGTCAGTCTCCGTATAATAGGTCCATCCTCCTGTTGTAACAGAAGTTTTTTCTCTCACTCCTGTTATTTCCCCATCATCCGAAAGATAATAAGTAAAGCTTCCTACCCTTTTGGAATTATCCAAACTTCTGACAGGTTCACCTGACTTATCATATAAGTACAATGCATCACCCTTGTTTTCAAATATATAATCATCAATTGAAATGCTGTCAGAGGTATATGTTGTTTTAGTCTCATCCTTTGTTGCATTTGAAGTGTGATATATCTTACCGGAGGTCATATAAAAAATATCACCGTCAACTACCTTATATCCTTCAACATTTTGAGCAACAATCTCCCTGTATTCAGCGCCGGGCTTCATTCTGTACAGCGTACCGTTTATCTTTCTCTCTTCAGAACTCAAATCATCTTTATCCGATAAAGGAAGATAATATATATACTCTCCATCTGTCTGTAAACTGTACATAGAAGAAAACTGAGGATTTTCATCTCCTCCGAGAACATATGATCTTGCCTCTGTAGTTTTCTTATACATTATAGCGTTAAATGTACCGAGACTTTTCTCATCCGAAAGAAAAGCCCATAATTTTCTACTTTTAACTAATGAAGGATAATCAGCAATTACATCATCAGGATTCGGGCTGTAATCATAATCATAATTGATTTTCATAACTTTCCCTTCACTGTCAAATTCAAAGACCATACCATCAAGAGATAAAGTCTTGGAAACATAAGCAGAGCCATTGTCATCAAAATAATAAAGAAAACCACCTTCGCTGATCCACTCGTTTTCAGCAAAGCTTCCATCATCCTTAATGTAACGAATACCCTCAGACTCCGATGATATCAGACCTGAACCATGAGAATCTGTAAAACTGCTGTCTGAAGAGTTCTGATTACTTTCTCCATTCGAATTAAAATTATTCAAATTATTTCCATCATTACCATCTATCCCGGTTGACTCATTTGAATGCTCTGAAGTATTTATGAAAAAACTGTCCCCCGACATATTATTAACCTTCAGATAAACAAAATAAACAACCAAGATTGCCGCAATAATTAAAAGTAAGGAATAAATCAAACGTAAAATATCCGCCGCTGCTGACTTCCTTTTAGTATTTTTTTTTCGTCTTCTTCTATCAGGCATAAAAATTCTCTCAATTAGTATTTCTAAAATTAATAGGTTTAAAAATTAATATGTTTAAAACTATTATTATTTATTCAATTTCTTTTTTTACAAAAAATTATTTTAGTCTTTCATTAAATGTTTTTATTGAAAAGATAAATAAAATAATTTAATGAAACAAAATCTGTTCTAAATGAGTTTAACATTTATATCATATAGTATCAAGTAACAAAATACTTATAAAAAAGAAAAGGACCTCTAAACTTAGAGATCCTAAAACCTGAGCGTGGGGGGACTCGAACCCCCGACAACTTGATTAAAAGTTATATTATTAAGGAGGTTGTATATTATGTTATTCTCTTCCGATGAGCAAATTACTGCTCAGTTGATGGATTCTCCCGATTTTATGCGTCGGGTTTTACGTCAAGCTTCAGACTCACAATTAATAAATGATTATGTTTTTCTTGAATCTGTCAGTAAATCTCTTTTTTCTTGTGATGATTATATTTATCCTTTTGAGGGGATATATATAGATGATTTAATAAATGTTTTTGAAAGGTATCTTGAATATCTTTCAGAAGAAATAGTTTTCAGATTCATAAAAAGATATGAGCATGCTTATTCAGATTTAAAGGAGGTAAAAGGTAATGAAAAAAAATAAGTCTAAGCTTTGTGTACTTATTCCTACAGTGATCTATAACACGCTTAAACATGATAATGAGGTTTACGGTATAGCAAAGTCATATATCGTAAGTACCGCATTAATGGAATATTATCAAAAGCGCTCCGAGACTGCACCGCCTGTCAAGGGTGCGTAAGCACGAAGCTTGCCCTTGACAGAGAGTAAAGCGTATAATATACGGACTGAGGGACTGAGAAGGCCAAAGCCTTTCTTAGTCCCTCTTGTTCGTATATGCAACGCCTGACGGTCGGTGTATTCCCCTCTCGGAGCCTTCAGGAGCTATTTCAGGCTCGGAGCTTATAAGTTTTATGCTTTTATTTTGTAAAACGGCTCTGTTAGCCTTACAGACGCTTTTGCGAGTGCAGACAAATATTATATACTTTTACAAATAAAAAACACTAACCGCCCTGTCAAAAGTGATTAGTGTTTTTTATAATTAATTAATGTTATTTGGCTGACCGTCTATATCTGCAGTATTTTTTGTATCTTTATGCTTGCATTTTATTTATCTTTTTCAATTTCTTCATCGTTTGCTATTTCCCAAGTTCTTTTTTTCATTTCTTTTATTGTTTCTCTTTTTTTATCATTAAAGCTCTTGTTTTTGAATTCCTCAAATTCATCATCAGGCATTTCCGTCATGTAGTCCATTCCTGCCATAAAGCTTTTTTTCAGCTTTTCAAACACGCCTTTTTTTGTTTCAGCATCCATATTATCAACTATTTTGTCTATTCTGTCTTTATCTGTTTGATAATTTATTATATCCGTAGGCTTGCAATCAAGAAATTTGCATATTTTATCTATAGTATCTGTCGTGATTGTGCCGTTCTTATTAAGTTTTGACAATGTAGAAGGCGACATTATTTCTAATAGGTCTGTTTTTTTCTTGCCCATTTCTTTTAGCGTTTTCCATAAAATATCATAAGTAATCATATAATATAAGTTGACACTATTGCGAAATAGTGTTATATATTTCATAAAGTTATATTACATTTTCGCGATAGTGTAATCCTTTTTCTTTTTATTTTTCTATTGTAGCATAAAATCATAATAATTTCATTTGTTTTTACGGAGGTTAATTACTATGTCAAACTCTTATTACTCATCAGCTCATAGTGTGGCTTGCTGTTCCTTCCTGTGTCTGCTGTTGTCAGCGGAAAGTGCAACTTCCGCGACTTCAGCAGAGCGCCCACCGCTCGGCACGGGGGTTCAGCCCCTGCCAGTGGTCGGGCGTTATCATCACTTGGCATACGGTTTGCTTATACTTGACTAAGTATCGTTTTTTACTGGTTTCGTATTTTTTTAACAAACTTTTTTATCTTGTTAAAGTGTTATGTCAGTATTTCTCACTCCTGAAGAGCATATCAAACAACGCTCTTTATTAATTGTAAAAAAGATAGGTAATCAGTATAAAAGTTTTTGGTTGCCTTGTGTCAGAATAAAAGGATATGAAAAAATCCCTTCTGATGATGATAGTTCTGATGATATTAATGTTTTAAGTAATTCGGAAAAACTTATAAATAATATTTGTCGTGCCAAGTCTAACGTTTATGAATTAGCTATGTGTAATGAATTTGAATATTTTGTTACTTTTACATTGGATAAATTAAAATATAATCGTCATGACCTGAAAAAATTTATGAAAGATTTAACTAAAGCTATTAATAATTATAATTCATATTATCATGTAAAGATTATTTATTTGCTTATTCCTGAAATGCATAAAGACGGCGCATGGCATTTACACGGTTTAATTGGCGGTATCAGACAAGAAGATTTATTTATAAATTCCAACGGTTATCTTGATTTCAGACAATATAGTAAAAAGTTCGGTTTTTGTTCTTTAAGTAAAATAAAAGATAAGGAAGCCGTAAGTAAATATATAACCAAGTATATTACTAAGGAATTGCTATCTTTGCCTTACGGTCAGCATACATATTATCACAGCCAAGGCTTGCATAAGGCTGATGTATTGTATCGAATTTCTGATATCGATCCATCTTCTATTGATTGGGATTATATTCATCCCGATAAATTTTGCAGAATTAAAACTACTGAAAATTTAGACTTTTTAGAAAACCTTGTTCTTTTGAGGTGATCCATGGATATTATAATTGCCTTTGATGAATTTATTCAATATCATAAAAAAATAGCAAATAAATCCAATTCTATAGAGAATTACTATTATCAAATAAAGCCTTTTTTCAAATTTTTAGGTCCTGGTTTTGATACTGATGATTTATCTATCGAGCTCATTCTTGAATATAATGACTATTTACATAATTCGCCTAATAAGAACGGTAGAGTGTATTCTCAAGGTTCTATATCTTCATATATGCGAACTGTAAGAATATTTTGTAAATGGCTTGCTGAACGTAAAGGAATAGATATATATTACAAAGATATTCCCGTTAGAAAAATGATTGCTCGCGAATCTCCTATATATACTGATGAAGAGCTTTTGAAAATATTGGAAACTTGTAAATCTTCTATCAAATGGATTGAAGTAAGGAATAAACTTTGTATTATACTCATGTATGATTCAGGACTAAGACAAATAGAATTAACAAGGATAAAAATATCAGATATTGACAGAGTAAGAAAACGAATAAAAGTCTTTGGTAAAGGTGACAAATACAGATATGCCCCTTTACATGCTCCTACAATAGAATATATAGATTTATATGTTTCCCTTTGCCCTCATTCAATCTCTGATACCCTGCTTTTATCTGACGATGGCAGTAATTTAACAGGTAATGCTATAAGGATAATGACTAATAAAATAAAACATAAGTTGAATTTTCCCTTTTCATCTCATATGCTCAGACATAACTTTGCTACTAATTACCTGCTTGATAAATATGAAATGACAAAGCAACTTGATATAGAGGGCTTAAGGGTAATTATGGGACATATAAGCCCTTCTACTACCCGAATCTATATTCATATAGTTGAAAGCCTTATAGCCTGCCGTGACGCACCTTCACACTTTGAAAAAATCTTAAAACGAGCTTAACTGCATTTCTGGTTTTTAATACTTACAAAAATAAAAAAACTGTAAAACCGCTTAAATTAAGGATTTTACAGTTATGAGCGTGGGGGGACTCGAACCCCCGACAACTTGATTAAAAGTCAAGTGCTCTACCGCCTGAGCTACACGCCCAAATGCCCCAGGCAGGAATCGAACCAGCGACACAAGGATTTTCAGTCCTTTGCTCTACCAACTGAGCTACCGGGGCACATTTTTATATAAATAAAAATTGCGGGGGCAGGATTTGAACCTGCGACCTTTGGGTTATGAGCCCAACGAGCTTCCAGACTGCTCCACCCCGCGATAGTTACATGGGGCCTATAGGGCTCGAACCTATGACCCTCTGCTTGTAAGGCAGATGCTCTCCCAGCTGAGCTAAGACCCCTTAGATGGATGGGGGTGGATTCGAACCACCGAAGTCGACGACAACAGATTTACAGTCTGCCCCCTTTGGCCACTCGGGAACCCATCCATAATATTTAGTTAAAAAAACACATATGCGGTTGCATATGTGAAAAACAACCTTGTTTTTAAACGACCTGGATGGGATTCGAACCCACGACCTCCGCCGTGACAGGGCGGCGCTCTAACCAGCTGAGCCACCAGGCCATAAAGTTGTACCTTCAAAACAGAAACCGAGAAAAATGAACCTGAGTAAAGCTTACGGATAAGCCCTCGACCTATTAGTAACGGTCAGCTCAATGCGTCGCCGCACTTACACCTCCGCCCTATCAACCTCGTACTCTTCAAGGGGTCTTACTCCTTATAGGATGGGATATCTCATCTTGAGGGGGGCTTCACGCTTAGATGCCTTCAGCGTTTATCCCGTCCCGACTCGGCTACCCTGCCGTGGGGTTGATCCCCAACAGGTGCACCGGAGGTCGGTCCGTCCCGGTCCTCTCGTACTGAGGACGGCTCCTCTCAAATATCCTGCGCCCGCGCCGGATAGGGACCGAACTGTCTCACGACGTTCTGAACCCAGCTCGCGTACCGCTTTAATGGGCGAACAGCCCAACCCTTGGGACCTGCT
>CALWOX010000012.1 GCA_944383265.1 uncultured Lachnospiraceae bacterium
AGCTGGGACAACGAAATCGGTGCCGAGGCGACAAGCGTGAATGTAGACAAAGACACCGAGAACGGAAAGACATACACTTACACTTATGCTGCAAGAACAGATATAGCTTACACAATTAACTACACCTACAACACCGACACCCCCGTACCCGAGGGAGTATTACCCGAAGAAACATTTACAGGCGGAACGGGAACCTTCGATACCGTCGTTGATTTGAACCGGGCGGCAGCGGATGCCGGAATGATAATCCCCGGTAACATAGTTATCGGCGCCGATGTGAACGGTGTCGGAGGCGTCAACTACATGCTCGACCCCGCAAACAACTACAACGTGACATTGGATAATCCCGAAGGAGTCGGTGTGAATGTAAACTACGTGAAGGATGCGGACAAGGACGGAACCCCCGACAGCAGTCAGCAATCAATAACCATCAAGCCTTTTGATACGACAGTATATTCGGGAGGAACAAACAGCGACGGCGACAATTCGGGATTCCCCGATCTGGAGCTCAGCTACAGCGGAGATACGGGGGCCATCAAAAATGATGCCGTAACATCCGTAACCATAAACGGAAAGACATTCTCGGATAACGACGGAAACGGCGACATCGATCTCAACACTTACCTCAAAGCGATGTATGTTTATCGTGACGAGAACGGAAACTATCAGACAAGCGCATCCGAGAATGATGCGAAAGACGGTACTTATCTTACCGTAGTTGCCGTAAGAGACACAGCGTACGAAGCATTTAAGTACAACAGCAATTATTATATTGATGAAGCCAACGGAGTCATAAGAAACAGCGCCAATAATGACGGAAGAATCGTCACGATAGGAGTGGGCGGAGAGCTTCCCGCTATCGGTGTAACGGCCGACTACGGTAACGGAAACATCAAACATTGGATAGTCGAAGTCGAGAACGGAGAACTTACAGTCCGCTATGCGAACAACAACGACAACGGAGACGACAGCGAGGTCTACAGAGACATCCATAACGACCATGCGGCAGTAGATACCGAATGGGATACCGAAGCAAAGCATGCGGAGGCTGTTATAGCCGCAGGTACGACCTTCCTTACAAACGGAGATCCCGATCGTGTTGTTGATGCCGAGAGCGCAAATGACATAAAGCTCTTTGTTGATGATGTCAAGGAAGACGGAAACAGAAGAGTACATATTCAGAACAAAGCTTATGAGGAAGCATACGGAATAAGCACGGAGCAGGCCGAGGCGGAAGGCTATAATTCAGAGCTCAAGTACTTCGATCTTGTGGACAGCGGAAACGGAAACGCATGGGTACAGAGCGAAACAGGAACAGACGTATACTGGCCTTATCCCGAGGGAACAGATCAGAATACGGAGTTCGAGCTCATCCACTTTGCCGGACTTGACAGAAGCAAAACCTATAACGGAGAACAGGACATAATCGATGCCATAGAGGATGCGGACAATAAGGGAGATATCGTTAATGTCACAATCAGCCTTGAGGAACAGGGAATAAGATTCCATACCGAAGGCGAACATGCATTCAGCCCCTTCGTACTTATGTGGAAGGAGAGCAGCGGCAGCAACAACGGCGGTACATCCTCACCCGGAGCCGGCCCCGGAGCAAGCGGCTCAAGCTACACCGCAGGCGTGGACGGACATTGGGTACATATGTCACCCGAGGACATCAATGTTCCTCTTACCGTACCCGTACCCGAAGGCGCTACACCCGTCACCAACCCCGAGTGGCACCAGTGGAAGTTCTTCCTTAATAACGGAGACATGCTCTATGACCAGTGGGCATATGTTTACAATCCTTATGCAGTAGGCGATCAGCCTCGCGAGGGATGGTTCAGCTTTGCCGAGAACGGAATCATGGAGTACGGCTGGTATCTCGATGTGAGAACAGGAAAGTGGTACTGGATGCACAGGACCTCCGACGGAATGCTCGGAACCATGCTTACAGGCTGGCATTACGACGATCAGGACGGAAGGTGGTATTACCTGAGTCCCGAGACGGGCGAGATGCTCCTGGGATGGCAGCAGATAGACGGAGTATGGTATTACTTTAATCCCAACGCACCCGAGACCACATGGGTATACGACGAGAGCACAGGTGGCTGGACATGGAACGGAAGCGCATCAAGACCTTACGGATCCATGTACGTGAACGAGACAACTCCCGACGGATACAATGTGGATGAGAACGGAGCATGGAGGAATTAGGAGGAAGGTTCTTTGTATGCCGAAACTGCGGAAAGCCCGTATTGGCTCTGGGCCCCAAGGATAAGAGAAGTGTATTCTGCTCGAAGGAATGCGAGAGGATATACTGGAAGAGGGGAGAAGGGTCGAGGAAGAAGAAGCGGGAGAGAGCAAGGGAGGTATATATTGAACTTGAAAAGGCTGTGGAGCAGGCAGTAGATGATGCCTTTGACCTTCACGACGAATAAGATAAAATCATAAGCTTTTATGATAAATGCCTCAGGGCGTCGGTTCACATTAAAAAAAGGCCGGCGCCCTTTCTTCTGCCTTTTCAGGTTGAAAAAGCGGTGCTATGATGATACAATGAACTGAACAGCAATGAAAGAAGGTTATAACAGCTATGTGGGATATGGACAAAACAGTACTTGTGACCAACAACCCCGATGTCAGGGACAAGTACTCGGACAAGATGACAGTGGTTTTCGTTGAGGGCTATGAGAATGTCCTTATTAAGGTCAGGGATATGGTGTATGACAAGTACATTTTGCTTACTCATCCTCAGGCTTCGAGCCTTAAGCCCAATCAGACGCCTTATCGTTCTGTGATGGTTTACCCCAAGGATGAGAAGACAAAGGATAACACCAATGACATTTTGCTTATAGAGAAGTGCATTGAAGTTTACAGGCAGTGGCAGGACATCGCCCCTTCGCCGGCAGGATATGCGGAAGGAGTGGACAAGGATTTCAGAACTATAGATCTTTCGGTTATTGATAATATCATTCCTCGTCTTAATTAATTGATGAAAAAAGACAAATTTTTTAAGGAGCTCTCAAGGAAAGACTACATTATAAAAGCAACGGAAATAGTAAAAAACGAGGGACAGAAGGCGCTCACCATACGCAGGATAGCCAATGAGCTTAACTGCACGAGCGCCAATCTTTATCGCTATTTTGAAAACATAGACGAGCTTTTCTTTTATTCTCAGATTCAGTATCTGGATTATTACATTGACATTCTTACCAAGGCTGAGAAGAACTGGAAGGACGTGTGGGATATGCACATCGGAATATGGGAGTGCTATTCGAGAACGGCTTTTACCTATCCTCAGGCCTTCAACACGGTATTCTTCTCCGAAATGAGCAAGAACCTTGTGGGAGCTCTGAACGAGTATTATGCTATATTCCCGGAGCATATCGACCTTGTGGCGAAGTACCTTACGGACATGCTTAGGACCTCGGACTTTTTCGAGAGAGACTACCAGATGTGCAAGAAATGTGCTGAAGCGGGGGTCATAGATCCGTATAATGCCATAGTTATGAATCGTATGGTATGCATGCTTTATAAGGGCTATCTCAAGGGGATACTTGATAACGGAATAGAGGAGAGCGAGATAGAAGACAGAGTCGCCACATTTATGAGAGATGTCCACATGGTCATAAAAAATCTGGCGAAGGATACCTTGGGTCATAAAGAGCTGATGTAAAGACAATATAAGAAATGATTTTGGTATTATTTTATCCTGAAGTTTACAAACATGACAGATTTGTAAACTTCAGGATTTTTTTATTTCAGCGAAATTTTAGGAAGCTTAGAAAAATAATTCATTATCATGCAATAGCTCTCAGCAAATTTAACAAAACAGACTATATTTCAGTGCGTTTTAAGGGTATAAATTGGTATATTTTTCACAAAAAGAGTAAAAGTTACAAAATACATCGAATTTAAGCAAAATAATAGTTGCAAAATAATCGCGATTATTTTATCATTAATACATAAAGTAATCACGATTATTTAATAAATTGCTTATAGAAAATATACAAGTATTTTCTTAATTTTGTTGCGATTACAGAATTTGGGCCTTAATATGTGGTTTACAAAAACTTCAAAGGCTTTTTATAAATTCAAGTAAGGAGGGGAAAAAATGAAACTTGAGTTAGGTAAAATTAAAATCAATGACATCAAGTTCGCCGACAAAACTGAGGTCAAGGACCACGTTCTTTATGTCAATAAAGAAGAGGTGGAGAAGCTTGTCCTTGAGGATGACAAGCTCATCGGCTGCAAGCTTGATATTGCAAGACCCGGAGATTCTACTCGTATTACTCCCGTTAAGGATGTAATCGAGCCCAGAGTAAAGGTATCAGGAGGAGAGATCTTCCCCGGAGTTATCGGAAAGGTAACACCGCCCGTCGGAACAGGACGTACACACGCTCTTGACGGAATGACGGTCGTTACCGTAGGACGTATCGTTGGCTTCCAGGAGGGAGTTATCGACATGTCAGGTGTAGCTGCAGATTACTGCCCGTTCTCAAAGACAGTTAACCTCTGCGTAGTTATCGAGCCCGCTGAGGGACTTGAGACTCACGTATACGAGAAGGCAGGACGTATGGCAGGCCTTAAGGTTGCCGCATATCTCGGAGAGGCAGGAAGAAATGTTGAGCCCGACACACTTGAGACCTATGAGACAAAGCCCATATTTGAGCAGGCTGCAGAGTATCCTGATCTTCCCAAGGTTGGATACATCCACATGCTTCAGTCTCAGGGACTTCTTCATGACACATATTATTACGGCGTAGACGCTAAGAACTTTGTTCCCACATTCATGTATCCTACAGAGATCATGGACGGAGCTATCGTTTCAGGAAACTGCGTTGCTCCTTGTGACAAGGTTACAACATATCATCACTTCCACAACCCCGTTATCGAGGACTGCTACAAGCATCATGGAAAGGATATCAACTTCATGGGTGTTATCCTTACAAACGAGAATGTATTCCTTGCTGATAAGGAGAGACATTCAGACATGGTTGCAAAGCTTGCCGAGTACATGGGACTTGACGGAGTGCTCATCACAGAGGAGGGATACGGAAATCCTGATACAGACCTCATGATGAACTGTAAGAAGGTAGAGCAGAAGGGAATCAAGGTAGTTCTTATCACAGACGAGTTCCCCGGAAAGGACGGAAAGTCACAGTCACTTGCTGATACCTGTGAGGAGGCAACAGCTCTTGCATCTTGCGGACAGGGTAACATGACTCTTCAGTTCCCCGCTATGGACAAGGTAATCGGAACTCAGGATTATATCGAGTCCCAGATCGGCGGATGGGCAGGCTGTGTAAATCCTGACGGCTCATTCGAGGCTGAGATCCAGATAATCATAGCTTCAACTATCGCTAACGGCTTCAACAAGCTCGCTGCAAGAGGCTATTAATTTTCGGAAAGGGAGATAAGACTATGGCAAAGTATAAAATTGTTCATTATTTAAACCAGTTCTTCGCAGGAATCGGCGGCGAGGAAATGGCTGATTACCAGCCCGAGGTTAGAGAGGGAGTTGTAGGACCCGGCGCAGCTTTGAAGGCAGCTTTAGGCGATGATTATGATATCGTTGCTACAGTTATCTGCGGTGACAACTACTTCGGTGAGAACCTTGACAAGGCTACAGATACAATTATCGAGATGGTTAAGAAGTATGAGCCCGACGTATTCGTAGCAGGACCCGCATTCAATGCAGGACGTTACGGAGTTGCCTGCGGTACTATCTGTAAGGCAGTAGAGGACAGACTCGGCATACCCGTTCTTACAGCTGCATACGAGGAGAACCCCGGAACAGATATGTTCAAGAAGGATGTTATCATCGTTAAGGCAGGAAATTCCTCAGCTGATATGAAGAACGTTATCCCCGTAATGGCTAAGCTCATCAAGAAGATGGCTACAGGCGAGGAGATCTTAGGACCCGCTATCGAGGGATATCACGAGAGAGGAATCCGTGTGAACTACTTCGCTGAGAAGAGAGGTTCAGAGCGTGGACTTGAGATGCTTATCAAGAAGATGAAGGGCGAGCCCTTTGAGACAGATCTTCCTATGCCCAAGTTCGACAGAGTAGAGCCCGCTGCTCCTATCAAGGATATCAAGCACGCTACTATCGCTGTTGTTACATCAGGTGGTATCGTTCCTCAGGGTAACCCCGACCACATTGAGTCTTCAAACGCTACAAAGTTCGGCGAGTACTCAATAGCAGGTATGGATCACATGGATCCTAAGGACTTCATGACTGTACACGGCGGATATGACAGACAGTTCGTCCTTGCAAATCCCAACCTCGTAGTGCCTCTTGATGTTCTTAGAGAGCTCGAGAAGGCAGGAGAGTTCGGAAAGCTTTATGATTCATTCTTCACCACAACAGGTACAGGAACCGCTACAGGCTCCGCTGCCAAGTTCGGTGATGCTATCGGAAAGAAATTAGTAGAGGATCACGTAGACGGCGTAATTCTCGTATCTACCTGAGGAACCTGTACACGTTGCGGTGCAACGATGGTTAAGGGTATCGAGAAGTATGGCATTCCTGTAGTTCATATGGCTACTGTAGTTCCCATTTCACTTACTATAGGTGCTAACCGTATTATCCCCGGAGTAGGTATCCCCTATCCCCTCGGTGATCCTACACAGGGCGAGGCTGACTCCAAGAAGATCAGAATGAGAATGGTTAAGAGAGCGCTCAAGGCTCTTCAGACACCTGTAGACGGCCAGACAGTATTCGAGAAGGACGACTTCTAACTCAGTCGTATTGAATGCCGTATACATATAGGGTGCGGTACACTTGTGCCGTGTACCGCACCTTTTTGTAAATGAAATTGTTGATTTTTTAACAATAAATTAATCCTAATGCAGGAGGAAAAAATATGGGTATTGACAACAATAAACTGAACCTTAAGCGTGTCATTATTCTTGCCGGAGCAGTTATAGCGTTCACTATCGGTTCAGGCTTTGCGACAGGTCAGGAGATAATCCAGTACTTTACCGCCTACGGCGCACAGGGCATACTTGCCGTTTTACTGTTTTTGGTAATATTCCTTTATTATAATATAAACTTTGCAAACGCCGGAGCTTCCGAGCGATTTGAAAAGGGTAATGATGTTTACAAGTATTTCTGCGGAAAATACATCGGAACTTTCTTTGATTACTATTCAACTATTTTCTGCTACATGTCATTCTGGGTAATGGTCGGAGGTTCGGCTTCAACTCTTAACCAGCAGTATGGACTTCCTATGTGGGCAGGCGGACTTATCCTTGCAGCATTGGCCATAATCACTGTAGTAGGAGGACTTAATTCACTCGTTGACAAGATCGGTGCTGTCGGACCCGCTATAGTTATACTTTGTATCGCTATAGGTCTCATCACAGTAGTGAGAGACGGCGGAAACATCGGAGCAGGCCTTGAGGTTATAGAGACAGGCGCTTATGCAGGCGCTGCAGAGGGTGAGACTATCATGAACGCCGGTGCAAACTGGCTCGTTTCAGGAATAAGCTATGCGGGATTCGTTCTTCTCTGGTTCGCAAGCTTCACAGCAGCTCTCGGATCACAGAACAGCAAGAAGGATCTCTATCATGGAATCATCTGGGGCGCTGTTGCTGTATGCGTGGCTATAGTTCTTATTTCCTTCGCTCAGATTGCAAACATCAATACTCCTTCATCTGACGGAACAATGTATGTTTGGAACGCTGATATCCCTAACCTTATACTTGCCGAGAAGATCTGGAAGCCTTTCTCCGCTATATTTGCTATAGTAGTATTCGGTGGTATCTATACCACAGCGGTTCCTCTTCTTTACAACCCTGCTGCAAGATTTGCAAAAGAGGGTACAAGTCAGTTCAAGATCCTTACAATAGTACTTGGTGTCGTAGGTCTCGTAGTAGGACTTTTCGTTCCCTTCAGAAGCCTTGTTAACGTAATCTACGTTCTCAATGGTTACCTTGGCGCAGTTCTTATCCTCTTCATGGTTTATAAGAACATAAAGGATCTCATGAATAAAGGTAAAAAGACAGCATAAAAAGCTGATTTCCTCTAAAAATAAAAAATGTTTAAAGACAGGATGTCCCGTAGGCCTTGCGCTGCGGGACGTTTTGTGTTTCTGCAAAAATAAATCCGCAAAAAAAAATCGCAATCCCTTTTTGGCAAAAGCCACTTCGTTCAGACTCGCCCTTTAACTTACCTCGCTCTTTCAAAACTCGGGAACAGTAGTTTCCTCAAACAATTGAAAAAGCTCGAAGTTAAATAGGGCTCGTCCTCACTACGTAAACGGCTTAATGAGCCAAAAAGGGATTGCAATATTTTTTTGCTTCGGCTGTTTTTGCTGAAACACGTTCTGTATAATATGATGTGTGCCTTTGTCGAAAGGACTCAGGCGTTTTTATCGCAAAACCCCTTCGCAACTTACTTATTTTTTTATAAGATTAAGAAAAGAGATTATATCGAAAGGTTAAATCATTTCAGATGAAAAACAAGTACAGCAAAAAAACGGTCATCTTGGCACTGCTTTTGGTAATCGTGGTTTTAATGATATTTGCTGCTTTTTGCAGGCCGTTAATGAGACTTTTGGGATTTGAATATGCGGGCATAGGTGATTTTTTCTTGTTCTTTGTGTTATCGTCTTTTGTTTCATGGCCTCTTAATACGATTTTTGATGCTATACCTGTTGCCTTGGTTAGCTTAAAAAGATTATCTGTAAAAGCTGCATCTGTAATATATGTAATCTCAGATACTGCTACTACCTTCTTAGGCTTTTGCATAGTTGACTATTTTATGGATAGAGTCTCTGCAAGCGAGCTGTCAATATTTGTCATAGCATTGATATTCGCATTATCGGGAGTCAGCGATGCTATAAATGGTGAGAGATTGAAATAGTTTTTTACAAAAAAATTATCTGAAAATATTTCGAAAATATCTTGTAAAATATGGCGTAGGTTACCTTTGGGATCCTGATATGACGCTTAAGACCTTGGAATATATTCAAACTGTTGATGCTGAAAGATTTGTTCCGTCACATGCTCTTGTGGTGACTGATATTAAAAACCTTGCGCAGATAAATATAAGAGCAATTACAGCCATAAAAGAAAAAATCCTAAACTTTTGCAGCACACCTGTCACATTTGAGATGCTCCTTAAGAAAATTTTTGACGCATATAACATGAGCATGTCAGCTCAGCAATATGTACTCATCGGCAGTACAATACGTTCATATCTTTCAGCCATGTATGAAGAAAAAGTGACAGAAAGCCCCTTAGGCTCATTAAACCGTTTGCGAAGAGAGGATGAGGCCGCATTAACTTCGAGTTTTTTCAATTGTCTGAGGGAACGTAAGTTCCCGAGTTTTGAAAAAATGAGGTAAGTTAAAGGACGAATCCGAACGCAGCGGCTTTTGCCTAAGAGGCCTTCTGCCATCTTTTTCTTTTTTCTTACTTATTCTCTTCAGCCTTCAGCTTCTCAGCTCTCTCCCTTACATTCAGGTTAAAGTCCTCAAGTTTATGGGTATACGGCTTTGACATAAGCGTTGAGTTTATGAGAAAGTCTGCTGTGGCAAGGTTATTTGCCATGGGGATATCGTATACCTGAGCTATCCTTGTGAGGGCCTTTACATCAGGGTCATGAGGTGCGGCAGTCAGGGGATCGCTCAAAAATATCATCATATTTATAACTCCGTCAACTATCTTTGAGCCTATCTGAAGGTCGCCTCCGAGAGGGCCTGAATTATATGCCTTTATCCTTAAGCCTGTGGCATCGGCTATCATTCTCGAGGTGGTTCCTGTGCCGAAGAGGTTGTGCTTTGACAAAATATCCTTATTTCTAAGGCACCAGTCTATGAGATCCTGCTTTTTCGCATCATGGGCGATGAGAGCGATGTTTTTCTGTTCCTTTATCGTTACTTCAACGTAATTCATAGAATCCTCCTTTTTTTGTTATTAAACTTAATGTTATTTTATCATTCGTCCGGATTTTTCTCTACTTAAATATAGTTAAAAATTGATGTATTGTGATATTATTATATAGTTGAATATTTTTGTATTTGTAAAGACAGATATGCAAGAAGATTTTCATAACATAAATTTATGGAGCATGGGGCATACTGTCATGAAAGGAAGTCTGATGACGGATAATACAGAAGTGAGGGAAAAAAGAGCTGTAACAGTCGGAGTAAACACCGCGGCTTCAGGAGCGAGTTCGGATTTTGAAGTGTCAATGAAGGAGCTTTCAGGGCTCGCTGAGGCCTGTGGCTATGAGGTGGTGGGAGAGAGCAGACAGAATCTTTCACGAATTGAGAATTCCACATATATAGGAAGCGGAAAGCTCTCTGAATTGAAGCTTTTCATGGAATCCGTGGATGCCGGCAGCGCCTTATTTTTAAATACATTAAGTCCCGCGCAGCTTTCAAATCTGTGCACGGAGCTCGACGCCGAGGTACTGGATAAGACAGGACTTATCCTTAATATTTTCGGAGAGAGGGCAAGGAGCAGAGAAGCGAAGATGCAGGTGGAGTCCGCAAAGCTCAAATACATGCTCCCGCGCCTTTCAGGGCTCAGAAAGAACCTATCGAGGCAGGGAGGAACAGGCGGCTCCATGTCAAACAAGGGCTCCGGAGAAAAACAGACAGAACTTGACAGGAGGCATATTGAAAAGAGACTTTCCGAGCTGAGACGTGCCCTTGATTCAATAGACGGTGAACGTGAGACGCAGAGGCGCAGGCGTCAGAGGGAGGGAATACCTCTTGTGGCACTCGTGGGATATACAAATGCGGGAAAATCCACTCTTATGAACAAGCTCCTTGAGACCTTTCCGGGAGATGAGATAAAGGGTGGAGACTCGGAAAAGCTTGAGGCAAAGAAGGTGGAAGCAAAGGACATGCTTTTTGCAACCCTGGATACTACTGTGAGGCGCATAGACCCGGGAAACGGCAAGAAATTTCTTTTGTCGGATACAGTCGGATTTATACATGACCTGCCTCATGAACTCATAAAGGCCTTTCGCTCAACCCTTGAGGAGGCAAAGACTGCGGATCTCATATTAAATGTGGTGGACTATTCCGATGAAAACAGGGACAGGCAGATTCGCGTGACAGAGGAAACCCTGAAGGAGCTTGGCGTCGCTGATATTCCTGTCATATATGTCATGAATAAGGCTGACAAGGCCGTGGACACGGATGAATTTCTGAGAGAGCTGTCATATGAGAGCAATGAAAATAATGGCAAAGCTCCGCACAACAAAGTGGCAGGAGAACTGCTTCCGGTAACAAGAGGAAACAGGATTTATATGTCTGCAAAGACCGGAGAGGGTATAAGAGAGCTTGCCGAGATGATAAGTGCAAAGCTTTTTGAGGATTATATGGAGGTCGAATTTCTCATACCCTATGAAAAGGGAGGAGCGGAAAACGAACTCAGACAAAAGGCTATAATAGACACGGTGGAGTACAGGAAGGACGGAATATACATAAAGTGCTCTGTGGGGACAAGGCTTTTGGAACGGTACAGGGAATTTGTGATTTGATGTGCCCTGATTTTTTCACTAAAAAACGGGAAAGGAGAGATGTACTTGACTATAAGTACATCATACGAAAAAATGATATCAGAAAGAATGATGCCTTTATTGAATAACAATTCAGCCATAAGGACCATGTTTGAGGAGGGGAAGAGGCTTGCGGAAAAGTACGGTAAGGAAAATGTCTATGACTTCAGTCTCGGAAATCCTTCAGTACCTGCTCCTGAAGCTGTAAATGAGGCTATATGCGACATAGTTAAGACTGAGGATCCCGTATTTCTTCACGGGTATATGAGCAATGCGGGATATGAGGATGTAAGGAAAGCGGTTGCTGACTCTCTCAACAGACGCTTTGACACAGCCTTCAATGAGAACAACATACTCATGACAGTGGGAGCCGCAAGCGGAATGAATGTGATCCTTAAGACTATACTTGACCCCGGAGATGAGGTCATAGTATTTGCCCCCTATTTCCTTGAGTACAATGCCTACATAAATAATTATGACGGAAAGGTCGTTATTATTTCTCCTGATACCGAAAGCTTTCAGCCGAAGCTCTCTGAATTCGAGGAAAAGATAAATAAGAGGACAAAGGCGGTTATTATCAATACGCCTAATAATCCCACGGGAGTGATATATTCAGCGGATACACTTAAGAAAATTGGCGATATACTCCTTAAAAAGGAAAGGGAGCTTGGAATATCTGTTGTGCTCATATCTGACGAGCCCTACAGGGAGCTTGCTTATGACGGAGCAGAGGTCCCTTATGTCACGAAGTTTTACCACAATACAACGGTGTGCTATTCCTACAGCAAATCCTTATCTCTTCCGGGAGAGCGTATAGGATATCTCGTGATCCCTGATGAGATGGACGAGCATGAGAAGGTGTTTGCTGCAGCAACTATTGCGAACAGAGTTCTTGGCTGTGTGAATGCGCCCTCCCTTATGCAGAGAGTGATTATGCGCTGCGTGGATGAAAAGACTGATGTAGAGGCCTATGACAGAAACAGAAAGCTTCTGTATAACGGCCTTACAGAGCTTGGCTTTGAATGCGTAAAGCCGGAGGGAGCCTTTTATATATTTATGAAGACTCCGGGAGGCGACGAGAAAGCCTTTATCGAGGAGGCAAAGAAGGAAAATATCCTTTTGGTTCCCGGAAGCTCCTTTGCCTGCCCCGGATATGTGAGGATAGCATATTGCGTATCCTATGAGATGATAGAGAGAGCACTGCCTGCATTCAAGAGACTTGCGGAAAGGACGATAAAATAAACACGATATATTTTAATGCAGGCCAAGCTTTTGCTTTAAAGCATCTTGAAGTATTTGTGAAAAGTTAAAGTTTTTTTCCAAGGCGGCGTAATTAAGCCATGCGGGTAAGGTGACAGTTCTGCTTACAGAACGATTTATATGTGCCATTCTGACAGAAGGCATATATACGTCAATTAAAACAGCTCGTTCATTTTCAGAAGTGATTATGTCAGGCAAGGGTGTGGGGGAAGGTATTTCTTCTTTGTCTTCTTCAAGTCCGCTCAGGACACATCCGAGAAGCTCTCTTGCGGAAAGAAGAGCATCATCCTCGTTTTCTCCTGAGGTGGCAACATCCAAATCGGGGAAAAATACAGATATTTCCTCACCGGGCTCATAAGAGAAAATTGCGGGGTAAAAATAGCGTTCAACAGGTTTCATTTTTGCCTCCAAACAGATTGTTAATTGAATTTGAGTCCTGATTGCCTTTCAATACTTCTGAGAGTCTTGAGAGGAATGCTTTTATCAGGATGCTTGACGGTTGTTCGTCCCGGTTTTACGGGATGCTTAAATTGGTGATGGCTGCCAACAACATTTACTTCATACCAACCATCGTTTTTTAATAAGGTTATGATTTCACGAGAAGAATAAGATTTCATTCAGATGAGTTCTCCTTAGAATTATAACAAATATAATTATATGTGTAAATATGAACAGATTTGTGATATGCAGATATAGAAATAGAAGCTAAAAGCATATTTTATACAAGAAAACGGAATATCATTGAATCATTGAAGCTCAGATAATAAACTGATTAAAAATATTTATCAGATTTGTTCAAAAAGATTTTTTTACCAAAATAATATTTTTTAAAGGAAATGTCAATACTAAAGAAGGAGGAAGCTATGAATACATCAGAGGCTATAAGAAAGAGAAGAAGCATAAGGAAGTACAAGGAAGGCGTAGTGATTCCGAGGAAGGATATTGAGACCATACTTGAGGCCGCTATGATGGCTCCGAGCGCCAGAAATACGAGGCCTTGGGAGTTCGTTGTGGTGGAGAGCCGTGAGGGAAAAGAAAAAATCATGGAGATTCAGCCCTATACGGGAATGCTCAAGACAGCGTCTGCTGCTATTATCGTATGTGGGCTTCCCGAGGTTCAAAAGGAGGCAAACTGTTCAGAGTTTTGGCCCGAGGACTGCGGAGCCGCTATAGAAAATATCCTTTTGCAGGCTCTTGAGCTCGGCTACGGGACCTGCTGGTGCGGATTTTATCCTGTGGAGGACAGGGTAAAGGCGCTGAAGGAAGCCTTCGATTTAAAGTCTGTGCCCCTTGCTGTAGTCGCTTTGGGAGTCCCTGATGAGGAGCCCGCGGCGAGAGGATATTTTGATCCTGAAAAGGTAAGATATATTTAAAAAATTTTATATAATTATTCTCTGTTCATATTTTGTTCACATTTTAGCCTTATAAATTAATGGTTAAAGGCCTGTTTCCGGGCCTCATTAGAGAATATTTTTTTGAGAGGATGATTATCTATGAGCTTTAATGCGAACAAGAGACAGGGCAGGGATTCAGGCGGTGACAAGACCTACAAGAGAGATACCGTTTTGGCGATAATAGTTATGGCGGTGCTCTTCATTTCACCTGTGATCATAACATTGACCACGGATTTCTCATCAAATCAGTCGGACATCTATGAGAGCCTTATGGATGAGTATGCGGATCTTCTTGCTACTTCATCAAATGCCACAGCTTCAGATGCTGTTGAGGCGGAGGATGACGTGACCGAAAGCGCTGCTGCAGATGAGGAGAATACAGCTGAGACAGAGGAGACCGATGAAGCTGAAGAGACAGAGAGCACAGATGCTGAGGAATCTGAGGCAGAGTAATATAGGGAATATATAAGAATAGAACAAGAAACAGGATTTTAAACTAAAGAGCTTCTTCAGAAATATCTTTGAAACGACAAGGACATTTCGAAAAGAAGCTCTTTTGCTTTAGTATAATTATTATTTACTGCTTATTCACAAATCCTCTCACTCCGTCATTTACGATCTGTTCTGTAATGAGTGAAAGCTCATAAGGACTCTCTTTAAGGCCGTTTTCTATCCAGTATCGCACTATGCCGAGGCAGCCGTTTATGATGTAGCTGTAGTAGATGTCGAAGTGCTCATTGTCATTCCTTCTGAAATCCTCCATGAAATCGCTTAAGCATTTGTCCCTCAATACAGCCATGAGACTGTTCATAAAAGCTATGTCTCCGTTTTCTCCGAGGAGTATCTCCACTATATCCGAATTCTTTTTTATAAGGGAGAATACCTCGTCAAAGATCTTTGCCGGATGAGCCTTTATCACCTCCGAATCAAATCTGTTCAAGGTTGAATTAAATTCCTCCATAAGCTCAGCCTCGATCTGTTCAAGAAGATCAAACACGTCTCTGTAATGAAGATAGAAGGTCCCTCTGTTTATGTCGGACATTTCGGTGAGCTCTTTTACGGTTATCTCCTGAATCTTTTTTTTCTTCAGCAGCTCCGCAAGGCAGTGCCTTAAGGAATCCTTGGTTTTTCTGACCCTTCTGTCAACACTCTTCTTTGGGGTCTTTTCAGCTGAAAGATCTTTTTTTGTGTCGGTTCTTTGCATGTTTTTTTATCCTTTCATAAAATAATTAACAGAAATCGAAAAAGAGTACATTTATAGAATTCCTTTGCGAAACTGTATATTGATATTAGCAACATCCGCCTGTATAATCAACATTAGCATATAAATAGACAAATGTCAATTAACATACACACATTGCATTAGTTGACACTGCGACCCCAAACTTACAGGACAGGATGATCGACATATGGAAAAGAAAAGCTTTAATCTTCCCTCCTTTATCATAAGCCATGCGGCGAAAATAGAGAAGCTCTTTTTTGTTCTCTGTATAATATCGCTTATTATGATGCCTATGGTGAAGGTAAATTATGACCTTACAGAATATCTCCCTGATAATGTCCCCTCAAAGGAGGGTCTGAATCTCATGGAGGAGGAGTTCGGATATCCGGGAACGGCGAGAGTCATGGTGGACGATGTCAGCCTCTATGAGGCAAAACGCATAAAGGATGCCATTGCGGACATTGACGGAGTTGACATGGTGCTCTGGTGCGACAGCTCCACAGATATCTTTCAGTCCTCGGATTTTATAGATTATGATGAGATAAAGGATTACTACAGAGACGGTTCCGCCGTAATGGACATTACCTTTGTGGACGGAGACACTGATAAAAGTACAGCAGACGCCATTGATGAGATATCGGAGCTCATAGGCGAAAAGGGCCACATGGTGGGGATGGCTGTCCAGAACAAGTCTCTTGAGGAAAATGTGGCAAGGGAGCTTAACATGATAATGGTAATAGCCGTTATCATGATCTACATAATACTTACGATATCCACGACAGCATGGGCGGAGCCTGTGTTGTTTCTTACAGTAATGGGAGTTGCCATAGTCCTGAATAAGGGAACGAACCTCCTTTTGGGAGAGGTATCCTTCCTGACGGACAATGTGGTGGCGGTGCTGCAGCTGGCGGTATCCATGGATTATTCCATATTTTTGCTGCATGCCTATACCGGCTATAAAGCAAAAGGCATGGAAATGAGGGAGGCGCTGACCGCTGCTGTAGACGAGGCCTTCAAATCCATAATAGCCAGCTCTATGACGACTATAGTCGGCTTTATAGTTCTTACCTTTATGAGATTTTCCATAGGCTTTGACCTGGGACTGTCTCTTACAAAGGGCATAATATTCAGCCTTGCCACAGTGCTTTTTTTGATGCCGGCACTCATCATAAGGATGTCCTCATGGCTTGAAAAGAGCGAGCACGCCTCCTTTATGCCGAGCTTTGATAAGCTTTCGAGAGGAATATATAAACTCAGAGTCCCCATACTTATAGCAGCGGCAATAACAGCCATACCGCTCTATACGGCTCAGGGAATGAACAGCTTCCTTTTCGGAAATGCCTCTGTGGGAGCGGGAGAGGGAACCAAGGTTTACGAGGATGACCTTAAGATAAGCGAGAAATTCGGAAGAAGCAATATGATGCTTGCCATAATACCCAATACCTCAAATGTCACGGAAAAGGAGCTCTCAAAAGAGCTTAAGGACCTGCCTTATATGAAATCGGTGACCTCCCTCACGGACGAGCTTCCCGAGGGGATACCTGAGGACTTCCTTCCCGAGAGTGTGACGGGGCTTATGCACACGGAAGATTATGCAAGGCTACTCATGTATACAAGGACAAAGGAGGAGAGCCCCACCGCCTTTGACGCCGCGGATGAGATAGAATCTGTAATAAGAAAATATTATCCTGAGGATTCCTATCTTGTGGGAGGCACGCCTTCCACTATGGACATAAAAAACACCATCGTGGAAGACTATGACCTTGTAAATGTTCTGTCGCTTATAGGAGTTTTCGTGGTTGTAATGCTGAGCTTTGAGTCCCTTGCTACTCCTGTTGTCGTGATGATACCGATAGAGCTTGCCATATGGACGAACATGGCTGTGCCCTACCTTATGGGCGAGGAGGTCAATTATATAGGCTATATCATAGTGAGCTGCATACAGCTCGGAGCAACAGTGGACTATTCCATACTTACCACCTCAAATTACAGCGATGCGAGAAAAAAGCTCGGGCTTAATAAAAGAGAAGCAGCCATATACACTCTGAAAAAGAGTATACCTGCGATACTTACTTCCGGTTCAATACTTACCATATGCGGATATATTCTCTATTTTGTATCATCCATATCGGCAATAGGGAGCCTCGGACATCTCATAGGAAGGGGAGCATGGATGAGTGTGCTTTTGGTTTTGGGTATGCTGCCTCCTCTTCTTGTGTTTATAGATCCGCTTTTGGAGAAAAATGAGTACAAAAGGGTGAGAGAGTTTATGGCCACCTTAAGGGAGCGGAGAAAACGGAGAAGGTCAGAACGGGAAAGGAGAAAAAAGGGCAATGAATGTAAGGATGCTTAAAAATATAATAAGAAGAAAGACAGCGCGGGCCCTCATAGTAAGCTTTCTTTTTTCTTTGATATCATATCCACTTTACGGGGACTGGGCCGTTGTATCCTATGGTGCTGAAAGCTCTGCAGAGCCTGATGTGGCGTTATGCGATGAGACCCTTTATGTGAACCTTGACTATTATGGCAGAGTAAGCAAGGTGAATGTGGTAAAGGGCGTGAGCTCTACTGCGGACATGGAATATGTGGATTACGGAAGCTATACAGATGTCACAAATATGTCCAATGATGAGGAGATAAAGCTTACTGATGAGGGAGTAAGCTTTCCGCTTAAGGGTGACGGAAGCCGGTTTTATTATGAGGGAAAGCTTTCAGAGGACGAGACCGAGCTTCCCTGGAACTTTGGTATAAGCTATAAGCTTAACGGCCTCCCTGTAAAGGCTGAGGAGCTTGCGGGGGCGAACGGACTTATAGAGACTGACATACATGTATCGCCGAACGAAAGCTGTTCGGAATACATGAGAAACAACATGCTCCTTTCCTGCCTTATTCCAATTGATGATGAAAAAGTCTATTCGGTGGATGCTCCGGGCTCTCAGACTCAGACTGTCGGAGATATAACAGGAGTAATGTTTTCGGCCCTTCCCGGAGAGGAGAAGGATTTCGTGGTAAGGCTCGGCTGCAATGACTTTGAGAGCATAGGAGTGATATTTCTCATCGTGCCCGCAAGGATGGACAGCTTTGACAATATCAAGGATATAAAGGAGCTGAAGGATACATGGCGTGACAGCGGTGATGCTATGTATGAAAGCTTTGACGATATGCTTTCCGTGATAGAGTCCATGAGGACGGAGACCTCAAGGCTGAGGGAAAGCCTCGAATATATGGAGAGCGCCAGAGCAAAGATATCCGGCAATAAGGACGCCATACTTGATTCGGGAGATGCCACTGCAGCAGCATTAAAAAATCTTGCGGATGCCACAGGAGAGCTTGTGCCCTATGTCGGTACCGGCAAGGAGGCCTTGGAAAAACTTGACGAAAACCTGGATGCTGTAGTAATTACACTCACAAGCATGCAAAAGCCCTTAAACAACATGTTTTGGGGACTCAACAGGATACAGGACGGCTCGGATGATCTGCGCTACGGAATGGATAAGCTGAAGCCCTACATAGAGGATTTTAAGGAGGAGGACGAAAGACTTCAGGACGAGCTTGCTGACCTTATCTCGGCGGTGGAAGAGGCTATGGGAGAGGGAGGAGCATTGGAGGCCCTTTCGGAAGCGGACACGTCCGCCCTCATAGATGAGTATGATCTCTCGGATATGGTCAGCGAATTTTGCGAGGATAATGATATTGATGAAAGCCTCTTCTACGATTATATAGAAGGTGATTATGAGGATGATGACCTCAGTTCAAAGGACATAAAAAGGTTCAAAAAGCTTGAAAAGGCCCTGTATGAGGAGGTATCCGAGAGGGGTATAGGCCTTGAGAATATTGCGGAGCTCATGAAAAACCTGAATGAGACCAAGGCTGTACTGGGAAGCATAGCGGCACAGCGTGATACACTGACTGAAATAGCCTCAGCCTCATCGGCGGTGGCGGATTCGGCGGATGATCTTCTCTATGGTGTGGGAAGGACCGCAGGAGGAGCCAAGATGGTTTCAAGAGAGCTCATTAACCTGACAAATGATGTCAGGAACTTTGATGCCATAGTAGGCATGTATTATGATGATATGCAGGGCTCCTTAAGTGCGGTGGAGAGGCTTTTAGGTAGCACACAGGGAAGCCTCGGTTCGGCGGCATCCATGCTTTCTCTGATACAGAGCACGCTTAGAGACGCTTCGGGCGACGTGGATGAAAGCCTTAAGACCGGTATAAGCTCCGCTATAGCTCTGACAGACAAGAGCATGGGGCTTTTTGACAGCGTATCAGGTATACGGGAAAGCGGAGAGCTTATGAAGGGTACGCTTGACAATGAACTTGACAAATTCGAGGAGGAGAATACCTTCCTTAATATTGATCCTGAGGCAAAGCCCGTTTCATTTACCTCTGATAAAAACAGGAATCCCGAGAGCATACAGATAATAATAAGAAGCGATGAAATAAGCGCGGAAGATGACGATCATGAGCTCAAGGATGCGGAAAGGCCCGAGGAAAAAACAGGTATATTTGCAAGGATAGCAAATGTATTTATCCGCATATGGGAGGCTGTGAGATCGGTGTTTGAATAATATTACATATTTCTTACATGTTCTTACCTTTTATTTAAAAAACTTGTTTTGAGGCCGTCGGTACTTTATACTACAATAGCTTGAGAATGATTGTAACCTTATGAAAGGAAAAGAAGATTTTATGAATGTTACTTATAAAAGGCTTGTCCTTTGGATATTGCCTGCTGTAGTATGCATCCTTCTTCTCGGCTTTGGAGATAAGGCCTACGGTGCGGAGCAGGACAGTGAGGCGAGAGGCGTTGTTGCTGATGCCGCTGTAACCGACGGCGATTATATAGTAAGCGATGAGCCTGCCGAGCCAGAGGATGCTGAGGACGAGGATTCAGGTAAAAAGTATGTATACGGAGTCCATGGAGGCCCCGGAGTTGTGGCTGAAGATGAGAGCGAGGAGGGATCCTCCGAGGATACTGCCGGTGACGACGGGATCTTCTACATTGACGGAGCCGCATACAAAAAGGAGGAGCTCATAGGAAATTTCAAGCTTACAGGCTATTGCGGATGTGATGCCTGCGGAGGAGGAAAGAGTACCTATTCAGGGACGGTGCCTACAGTAAAGCATACTATAGCCGCAGACCTTTCGCTTCTTCCCATAGGCACCAAGGTCGTGCTTGAGGGAACATCCGGACCGACGGTACATAATTTTGACGGAATATATGACGTTGAGGACAAGGGCAGCGGAGTAAACGGAAACCATATAGACATATATTTTGACAACCATGCTGACGCCCTTTCAGTGACGGATCCTGGCTGGCAGTACGCGGACGTGTGGATAGCTGTTCCGGTTGAGGAGTAGTCGGCAGCCGAAATAAAGATAAAAACAAAAAAGTACAGAAAATACAAAAGCAAAATAAAATTTCAGGAGCCGGGGAGAGGCGCTTATCTCCTTCGGCTCCTTTTAAAATCCAATCTTGAATAAGTCTGCTTTCATAAGTATAATATTTACGAGTGTTCTAAAGGTTATTGGGAGTTTACCGTATTATGAAAACAGGTCTTGAGTTATATATACACATACCCTTCTGCGCGAAAAAGTGCAATTACTGTGATTTTTTGTCCTTCAGGACTCTTCCCACAGTACATAACGCATATGTAAGAAGACTGAACGAGGAAATAAAATATTACTCTGAAATATGCGCGGACAGAAGGATAACCAGCATATATATAGGAGGCGGGACGCCGTCTTTGCTCGAGCCGGAGCTGATAGTCTCCATAATGAAAAATATTATGGAAAATTACGATGTGGAGGAGGACGCGGAGATAAGCATAGAATGCAATCCGGGCTCTGCCATGAGACATAAATTTGCCGCCTACAGGAAGGCGGGGATAAACAGGCTGAGTATCGGGCTGCAGTCCGCAAACAATGAGGAACTGAAAAGGCTCGGCAGGATACACAGCTTTGAGGAGTTTTTGAAATGCTATCAGTGTGCAAGGATGGAGGGTTTTTCAAATATAAATGTGGATCTCATAAACTGCATACCCGGGCAGACAGGAGCCACATGGAAAAAGACTCTGAAAAATATAGTGATGTTAAAGCCTGAGCATATTTCGGTGTACAACCTTATCGTTGAGCCGGGAACGCCCTTTTTCAGAATGAACGAATGCGGTCTGTTGGAACTTCCTGATGAGGATACGGATGAGGAAATAGACGAGTTTACAAGGAGCTATTTAAAGCAGACCGGATATGAGCGCTATGAGATAAGCAACTGGGCAAAGCCCTCATATGAGTGCAGGCATAACATAGGCTATTGGACGGAGAAGGAATATCTGGGAATGGGACTGGGGGCCGCTTCCTTTTTTGATGAGAAGAGGTTTTCCGATACAAGAGACCTGCAGAAGTATCTTGAGCTTGACTTTTTCAGGAAGGATATAGAAAAGGAGCTTTACAGCGAGAAAAAAGAGCTTTCAAGAGAAGAGGAGATGGAGGAATTCATGTTCCTGGGACTTCGTATGACAAGGGGCATATCCTCTACGGATTTTCTTGTCAGGTTCAAGGTGCAGCTTGAGTCTGTTTACGGAGACAAGCTCAAGAAATTTACAGACCTTAAGCTTATGGAAAAGGACGGCTACAGATACAGGCTTACGGACAGGGGAATGGACATAAGCAATCTCATAATGAGCGAGTTTCTTTTGTCGGATGAAAATACTGAAGTGAAATCAAGGAATTATTGAAAGGAAAACAGGAGATGAGAGATAAAAGGAAAATGATATCGGGAAGCATTTTAAAAAGGGCAGGTATATCCGCTGCCGCAATGCTTTTTATGGCGACTCTCGTCGCATGCTCGGCGGGGAATGAGACAGCGGATGCATCGGAGCCTAAGGGGACTGTTGCTTCTGACGAGGCATACCCGGACGACAGCTCATCAGATAAGGATACCGATGATTCTGCAGCAGGGTCCGACGTATCGGATGAGGGATCCGACAGAGGAAGCATAAGCGCAACGCCCGAGGACATCCTTGAGTATGCATTCAGCAGCTTCAACGTCAAAGACCTTGAAGGAAATGAGGTCACGCAGGACATTTTTTCCGATGCGGAGATTACAATGATAAATTTCTGGGGAACCTTCTGCGGGCCCTGCATAAATGAGATGCCTGATCTGGGGGAGCTGTCGGCAGAGCTTTCCGAGGATGGAAAGGTCAAGATAGTGGGAATCCCTCTTGACGTGGTAACATTAAGCTCCGACAACGAGATAGTTGCGGACGATGAGATGGTGGCAAAGGCCGTGGAAATAGTTGACCAAACGGGAGCAGCCTATACCCATCTCATACCCGAGGGAGAGTTCGGAATATATATATTAGGCTCAGGAGCCACACAGTATGTCCCTTCGACTTATTTTGTTGATTCCGAGGGAAAGATAGTAGGCGATCCTGTAGTTGGCGCTATGGATAAGGAAAAATGGCAGGAGGAGATAGAAAACAGGCTTGCTGAAGTCGGGGAATAGACATTAAAATCGCGGGAGAGGAAAGGCTTCTCCCGCTTTTGTTTTCTCCAAAGTTTTCATCGTTACTTTATAAATATTTCATAATATAAATTACTCACAGCTATTGACATTTAGGTATGACTATTATATTATAAAGCAAGATGTTAGCAGTCCTATGATTAGAGTGCTAACAGGATAAGAGGCCTGATATTATGGAATTGGATGCAAGAAAGATCATAATATTAAAAACCATTATAAAGAATTATCTCGAGACCGGAGAGCCGGTAGGATCGAGGACGATCTCAAAGTATTCCGAGCTTAATCTGAGCTCGGCTACCATCAGGAATGAGATGAGCGACCTGGAGGAGATGGGTTATATAATACAGCCCCATACTTCTGCGGGAAGGATACCCTCGGACAAGGGCTACAGGTTTTATGTGGACAGCATAATGAAGGAGAGCGATGACAGGGTAAATGAGGTCACTGAGCTCATGGTAAAGAAGGTGGACAAGCTGGAGATGCTTCTTAAAAATCTTGTAAAGCATCTCGCTCTTGACACTAACTATGCGGCGCTTATAAGCGCGCCTGCTCTCTCCGAGAATAAGATCAAGTATGTTCAGCTGTCACAGCCGGGAGAGAAAAAGCTCCTTTTAATACTTGTGCTTGAGGGAAATATCATAAAGAACGAGATCCTTACTATTGATGAGGACCTTGATATGGAGACGGTGCTTAATCTCACCATAGTCATTAATAATCATTTCTCAGGGCTGAGCTTGAATGATATTACAGGAACTGTGGTAAAGGAGGCTGTAAATCAGGCAGGAAGACACCGACAAACTGTTGAGACTGTCATTGACGCGATGATAGATATGATGGCTGCAGGTGAGGAGACAAGAGATATCTATACCTCGGGCGCCACCAATATTTTGAAATATCCTGAGCTTACAGATACCAAGAAAGCGGCGGCACTTATATCCGCATTTGAGGAGAAGGATGCATTAAAGAAGCTTGTCTCCGAGGTCACAAGCGACGAGGCGGCAGATGGAGGACACAATAATCTTCAGGTCTATATAGGCGGCGAGGGCCCCATACAGAATATGAAGGACTGCTCTCTTGTTACGGCAAACTACGAGCTGGGAGACGGACTGAGAGGCGTCATAGGTGTTATAGGCCCCAAGCGAATGGATTATGAAAAGGTTCTCGGAACCATGAAAAACCTTATGGAGCAGCTTGACAAGACTTTCGGCAAGGACTCCGATAATAAGGAAGGGAAGGGATAGGCAAGATGGAAGATAAGGATTTAAAAGATATAAAAAATACAAATGAAGAGGAGACGGACGCCAAGGCGAAATCCTGTGACGGCACTTCATGTAATGCTGATGCAGGAACCGGTAAAGAATGCGGCTCCGAGTGCTCCTGCGAAGATACCTGCAACAAGCCGGATGCGGCGGATAAGAGCGAGGATAAAGAAAACTCGGGAGAGTCTGAAAAGCCTGTGAAGAAGGATCCCAAGGATGAGAAGATAGATGAGCTCACCGATAAGTGGAAGAGGCTTATGGCGGAGTTTGAAAACTTCAGAAAGAGGACGGACGCCGAGAAGGCGGGAATGTACTCCGAGGGCGAGCGCACAGTTCTTGAAAAGATACTTCCTGTAGTGGACAATTTTGAGAGAGCTCTCTCCACAGTCCCTGAGGACAAGAAATCGGATTCCTTCGTGGACGGCATGGAAAAGATATACAGACAGTTTGCGGAGCTTTTAAAGGGCTTCGGGGTGGAACCGATCGATGCTGTCGGAAAACCCTTTGACGCCAATCTTCACAATGCTGTGATGCATGTGGATGACGAGGAAAAGGGCGAGAGCGAGGTCGTGGAGGAATTCCAAAAGGGCTATATGTACAAGGACAAGGTCCTTCGCTACAGCATGGTAAAGGTTGCGAATTAGAAACGCAAACACAGAGATTTAACAATAATAATTATTTCAAGGAAACAATCATTTTTTTCGATATAGGAGGAAAAAGCTATGAGTAAGATAATTGGAATCGATTTGGGTACAACAAACAGCTGCGTTGCGGTAATGGAAGGCGGAAAGCCCACCGTTATCCCCAATGCCGAGGGACAGAGAACAACACCTTCAGTCGTAGCATTCACAAAGACAGGCGAGAGGCTTGTGGGAGACCCCGCAAAGCGTCAGGCCATCACCAATCCCGACAGAACAATTTCTTCAATAAAGAGACATATGGGGTCTGATTACAAGGTAACTATAGACGGCAAGGATTACACTCCTCAGGAGATATCAGCCATGATACTTCAGAAGCTTAAGGCAGATGCCGAGAGCTACCTCGGAGAGAAGGTAACAGAGGCTGTCATCACAGTTCCCGCTTACTTCAACGATGCTCAGCGTCAGGCGACAAAGGATGCCGGAAGGATCGCAGGCCTTGATGTAAAGCGTATTATAAACGAGCCCACAGCTGCTGCCCTTGCATACGGACTTGAGGATGAGAAAGAGCAGAAGGTAATGGTATATGACCTTGGAGGCGGTACCTTCGATGTATCTATAATAGATATCGGAGACGGCGTTATAGAGGTTATGTCCACAAACGGAGATACACACCTTGGCGGAGATGACTACGACAACAAGGTTATCGACTGGCTCGTATCAGAGTTCAAGAATGCCGAGGGCGTTGACCTTTCAAAGGATAAGATGGCTCTCCAGAGACTTAAAGAGGCTGCAGAGAAGGCAAAGAAGGAGCTTTCATCAGCTACCACAACAAACATCAACCTTCCCTTCATAACAGCTACAGCAGAGGGACCCAAGCATCTTGATATGAACCTTACAAGAGCAAAGTTTGATGAGCTCACATCAGATCTTACAGCAAGGACTGATATCCCTGTAAGGAACGCCATGAAGGATGCCGGACTTACAAATGCGGATCTCGGAAAGGTACTCCTTGTAGGCGGATCTACACGTATGATCTGTGCTCAGGATGAAGTAAAGAAGCTTACAGGAAAGGAGCCTTCAAAGTCTCTTAACCCTGATGAGTGCGTAGCTATCGGAGCTGCTATCCAGGGCGGAAAGCTTGCGGGCGATGCAGGTGCGGGCGATGTACTTCTTCTTGATGTGACACCTCTTACACTTAGCATCGAGACTCTCGGAGGAGTTGCCACACCTCTTATAAAGAGAAATACAACCATACCTACAAAGGCTTCACAGGTATTCTCCACAGCTGCCGACAATCAGACAGCCGTTGATATACATGTAGTACAGGGTGAGCGTGAGTTCGCAAGAGACAACAAGACTCTCGGACAGTTCAGACTCGACGGAATCGCTCCCGCACCCAGAGGAATCCCTCAGATCGAGGTTACATTTGATATCGATGCAAACGGTATCGTAAATGTATCCGCAAAGGATCTCGGAACAGGAAAAGAGCAGCATATCACTATAACCTCAGGCTCCAATATGTCAAAGGAGGACATTGATAAGGCTGTTCGTGAGGCTCAGCAGTTCGAGGCCGAGGACAAGAAGAAGAAAGAGGGAATCGACGCGAGAAACGAGGCTGACTCAATGGTATTCCAGACAGAGAAGGCTTTGAAGGAGGTAGGAGATAAGGTTTCCGATTCCGACAGAGCAAATGTTCAGGCTGATGTTGACGCATTGAAGGAGGCTCTTAAGAATACACCTGCTGACGGAAGCATGACAGAGGACCAGTTAAACAACATCAAGTCCCTTAAGGAGAAGCTTATGAGCTCTTCTCAGGCTGTGTTCACAAAGATGTATGAGCAGGCTCAGGCATCTTCGCAGAACGCTTCAAATGCGGGAGCTCAGGCAGGACCCGATATGAATGCGGGAGGTGCGGCGCATAATGATGATAATGTAGTAGACGGAGACTACAAAGAGGTATAAAATACTACAGTAAAATATAAGAAGGCCAAGGCGGGGACAAAGACCCCGCTTATGGTCTGTAAAGAGAGTGAGAGATAAGCATATGGCACAAAAGAGAGATTATTATGAGGTCTTGGGCGTTGACAAAAACGCCGATGACGCTACTATAAAGAAAGCATACAGGGCTCTTGCGAAGAAATATCATCCGGATGCCAACCCGGGAAATAAGGAGGCCGAGGAGAAATTCAAGGAGGCGGGAGAAGCCTATGCTGTTCTCTCGGACCCCAAGAAAAGGGAGGCTTATGACCGTTACGGACATGCGGCCTTTGATGCGAACTCTGCGGCAGGTCAGGCCTCGGGCTTCGGCGGCTTTGACTTCGGCGGTATGGACTTTACGGATATATTCTCGGATCTGTTCGGCTTTGGCGGAGGCGGTTATTCAGGCTTCGGCGGCTTTGGCGGAGGCGGCTACAGCGGAGGACGTAAGATGCCTCAGAAGGGTGCTACAGTCCGCATAAACATGCGCATAACCTTCGAGGAGGCTATATCAGGCTGCGAGAAGGAAATAGAACTCGGATATAAGGATGAATGTCCCGAGTGCGGAGGCTCCGGCGCAAAGAAGGGAACATCACCTGTTACCTGTGACAGATGTAAGGGAAGAGGAAAGATAACAAGGACAACCACAAGCCCCTTCTTCGGACAGGTTCAAAATGTCACCACCTGCCCCGACTGTGGCGGTACAGGACAGGTAATAAAGGAAAAGTGTCCCAAGTGCTACGGAACAGGATATATCCAGACCAAGAAGAGATTTAAGATAACTATCCCTGCGGGAATCGACAACGGACAGGCTGTAAGGCTTTCGGGAGCAGGAGAGCCCGGAGTAAACGGCGGTCCCAGAGGAGACCTTATGGTCGAGGTAACAGTATCACCTCATCCCATATTCAAACGTCAGGGAACCAGCATCTTCTCTACAGTTCCCGTATCCTTTGCAAAGATGGCCCTTGGAGGCCCAATAAGGATAAAGACTGTGGACGGCATGGTTGAGTACGAGGTAAAGCCCGGAACACCTACTGACACCAAGGTAAGGCTTAGGGGAAAGGGCGTACCTTCCGTAAGCCAAAAAGGAGTAAGAGGAGACCACTATGTTACACTTGTGGTCGAGGTCCCCACAACTCTCACAAGGGAGCAGAAGAAGGCTCTTGAGAAGTACGCCGAGAGTCGCGGCGAGGATATAAAGAAAGCGTGATAGAATAAAAAAGCATAAAAAAGCTGTTGCTTTGGCGGATGGATTTTATATCCGCTTCAGTAACAGCTTTTTAAAATTAATAAGTATAATTGTCTACTTCAACCTTGTCGGACTCTTGGAAAGGCGCAAGAGTTGAGACCATTTTTACGGGCTCACCATAACTGTTTTTGCAGTAGTGGATCTCGCCCGGCTCAATGTGAATGAAATCACCTTCCTTAAGCGAGTTCACTTTTCCGTCCACAATAATGTCTATCTTTCCTTCAAGAATATAGAAATTTTCTTCCATTACATTATGATAGTGCGCCTTAAAATCCTCACCGGGATTAAAACGGACTATAGCATAATTCATTCTGGGCCCCTTCATTAAATATTTGGGTCCGCTTTGCCTGTCAACGAAGCGGTAATCTTTGTCTTTCTCGTTAAGTACATACATGTTTGAATTTCCTCCAAAATTTATAATCCGGGCGCTGCCCACATGTGCTTTGTAAGACCTGCATCGGCTATTTTCAAGTTTTCTTTATAAAACCTTCTCCATGCCTCATACATTTTTAAGTATACCTTATGGTTTTCGGCAGAGGGCGTAAATGTCTTATCTATTTTTACGAGTTTTTCCGCTGCCTCTGAAATGTCACTGTAAATTCCTACGCCATACCCTGCGATTATAGCGGCTCCCAAAGCGGTTGCCTCTTTGACTTTCGGAACCTTTACAGGTATTCCCAGTACATCGGCAAGTATTTGAGACCAGAGATCGCTTTTTGAAGCTCCGCCTGCAAATATGACTTCGGAAGGCATATTTCCTGTAGCTTCTCTTACGAGATCAACATGTCCCTTTGTAATGAGAGCGGTATTCTCAAGGATAGCACGATAAAATGTGTATCTGGAGAACTTGCCGGGGTCAAGCTCAAAATTGGTAAATGTGGGTGATGCATGCTTCCAATTGATAAAATTCATTACATCGGAAAATGTGCACATCATACCGTAGCAGCCGGCAGGGATATCTTGCGCCTTTTCATTCATAAGATCATAGACGTCTCTGCCTGTTTTCTCGGACTCGGCTTTCTCAAGCTGGCAAAAGCCGTCTCTGTACCATCTCATAACAAGTCCGGGCTTGAAGGCAAGAGCTTCATATTGCCATATGTCCTTGACAGCGTGGCAGTTTACCCTTACTCGGCATTTATCATCTGTTTTTGCCTCGTCTGTATTGTATTCATACTGCCAAAAGCTTCCGCCGAATATAGCGGCCTGATTGGAGTTTACAACTCCGACGCCTATACAACCGAGCTGAGCATCACCGCCGCCTACTACAACAGGGGTCCCTTCGGCAAGTCCCGATTCTTTTGAAAAAGCAGGTGTTACGGTTCCGATGACGGTTCCGGGCTCCTTTACATCGGGGAAAATATCGGAACGCAGTCCGCATTTTTCAGCTATGGAGGGATCAAAGGCTCTGGTTTTCAGATCCATGAGGCCTGTTGTTGAACCGTTGGAGGGCTCAACCGCAAGTTTTCCTGTCATCATATAGATGAGCCAATCATTGAACATTCCTATCTTATCTATACGCTCATAGAGCTCCGGTAACTTATTCTTGACCCAAAGCAGTCTGGGCAGAGCATCGAGAGCGTAGGATTGGCCTGATTCCAAATATAACTCTTTCTCCAATCCCGGAAAATCTCTGACAAGCTGTACGACCTCATCATCAGAACGCGCATCAACATTTGCACATGCCCATATCTCTTTGCCTTCCTTGTCGTAAAGTACGATTCCCTCTCTCATGCATGTTGTAGATACAGCTGCTATATCGGAAGGATCGATTTTCGAGTTTTCAATAGCCTTGCGTATGCATTCTACCGTAAGACTGCGATTATATTCCCAGTTAAAATCCATGCTTCCGGGATAACGAGGATCCTCGGCATGCTCCCATTCGTGCTGTGCACACTCTATTTGATTCCCGTCAAGGTCAAAAAGGACTGCACGTACACTTCCTGTTCCGGCATCAACTGCCATAAGATACTTCGACATACTTAACCTCCTATTAAAGAATTGGCTGTTTCTTCGTCAGTAATTAATATATCCAAATACCGCCCTTTTAAAGCAGCGGAAATGACATCTGTTTTGTGTTTGCCTCCTGCGATACCGATAACATTGTTAAGCTCCTTGAGGGTGTCAAGGGATGTGCTTATCAGTCTCTCATCAATGTCTGTGCGGACAGGATTTCCGTCCTTATCAATAAAATGAGTCATTATATCACCTACAGCGCCTCTGAGAGAAAGATAAGTGAAATCGTTTTTGGTAAGGATCCCGTTTGAAATGATAGTGGCATCATCATTCATGGCGCCTATTCCGATAATGGATATGGAGGCAAGCTTTACCATTCTCTTTATCTCTTTGATCCCGGGCTCTTCCGAGATCGCTTTGCATAATTCCTTTGATGAGAGCATCAGAGGGGCGGGATAGAGATAGAGCTTTGCTTTAAATACGCTTGAAACTGTATTAGGGAGATAATAGCTTACGCCGCCTGTCAAGGATACTATAGAAACGGGGTGATCGGTAATTGTCGCCAAATGGTTAAGTACCCTTGAAGGAGTATCACCGTATCCCATATTTATAAATGTATTTTCAGTCATCCTGTCGGCAATATACATTGCCGCAGCCTTTGCGAGAGATTCGTTGAATACAGCCGAATCATCAGGCGTAGGAATGACGAACGCATCCTTGAGCCCCCAAGTCTCTACAAGCTTCTTTTCAATGCGAAGCCTGCGGCTCTTCTCCTGTGAGATCTTAAATTGTATGACGCCTGTACTTTTTGCGGTTTCAAGAAGTTTAATAACCTTCATGCGGGATATTCCCAGCTTTTCAGCTATATTTTGCTGAGTCATTTCTTCTATATAATAGTACCAAGCGGCCTTTATCAATAATTCCTCTTCAAAATTCATTTCCATAGTGGCGTTTACCTCATATCTGAATAAACAAATGTTTGAATAAAAATAAAATGTTACGATTTATTCAAAATATAGCACAGCCATGTAACAGTGTCAATATAAAGAGAAATAATTGTCAAGACTTAATAAGTATATCAAAAATGACATTAAAATCAAGAATAATTAATAAAAAAATTATTAAAATTCACAACAAAACAGCAAAAACTATTTGCTTTGATTGTGAAAAAACTTGACAAACTCTCATCTATTCCCTATACTCATAGACAAATATAAATGTTTTAAACTCAAACAAAAATATCAAAAACAGGAGGAAATGATGGGCGGAAATAATGCGAAAAATACTGACAGTCTGCTTTCGGTCCGAAATATAAAAAAGAGCTTCGGTCTGAATACCGTCCTTAAAGGAATCGATCTTGATGTGGGAAAAGGCGAGGTCCTTTCTCTTATAGGTGGAAACGGTGCCGGCAAATCTACACTGATGAAGATAATTATGGGTATATACCAGCCAGATGAGGGCGAGCTTCGTATATGCGGTGAACCGGTTACGAATTTTAAGCCTGCTGTATCACTTGCCAAGGGTATATATATGGTCCCTCAGGAACCTATGCTTTTTCCTAACATGAGTGTTGAGGAAAATATAATAATAGGTTTTAAGGAGAAGCCTGCGGAGCTTCACACAAGACTTGTAAAGATCATGGATGACATAGGCTGGCATTTGGACCTTACAGGTAAGGCGCTCAGCCTTTCAATTGCGGAGCAGCAGCTGGTCGAGATACTGCGAGGCCTTTTGAGAGAGTCCAAGGTACTTATCCTTGATGAGCCCACATCCGCTTTGACCTTTGACGAGGTGGAGTCTCTGTTCAGGATAGTCAATGATCTTAAGAACAAGGGAATAGGAATAATTTATATCACCCATCGTTTGGCTGAGGTTTTTGAGATATCAAGCAGCGTGGCCATAATGCGTGACGGCATGATCACCCTGAGCGGAAGTATAAAAGACTTCACAAGAGAAATGCTCGTAAAGGGACTTCTGCCTCCCAATATGGATGAGATAGAGGAAAAGGACAGAGAAGACATACCTGTTGACTACAAAAATACGAAACCTGTATTTGAACTTAAGAATTTTTCGGGATACGGTTTTGAGGACATAAGTCTTGAGGTCTATCCGGGAGAGATACTTGGAGTTGCAGGACTTGTGGGAGCGGGAAGGACAGAGCTTGCCACTACTATATTCGGAAGAGACAAGGTACTTTCGGGAAAGGCTATACTTGACGGACAGGATATAACAGGACTGAGCACTGCGGAAGTGATAAAGGCGGGTATCAATTATGTGCCTGAGGACAGAAGGCTTAACGGCTTATTCGGCTTAAGCTCTGTCGCAGCAAATACAACGTCAGCGCTTCTTAACTCGAAGGAAATGGGAAAGGTTATTCTTGACAGTGCAAAGGAAAGGGAGGTCGCCGGAAAATATATCGATGATTTCAGAACGAAGGTCACAGGTCAGGATCAAGAAGCGGGAAGCCTTTCCGGTGGAAATCAGCAGAAGATAGTAATAGGCAGAGCTCTCTCAACGAATCCCAAGCTTGTTATTTTGGATGAGCCGACCAGAGGAATCGATGCTGCGGCAAGAGGAGATGTTTATTCGATAATACATGAGCTTAAGAGAAAAGGGCTGGCCATAATGCTCATATCTTCCGACATGGAAGAGATAGTTGAGCTGTCGGACAGAGCCATAGTAATGTTCCAGGGGCATAAGAGAGGACAGCTTGATAAAGCGGAGATAAGTCAGACCTCACTTATGAATGCATCCTTTGGAATTGCTCAAAAGGAGGACTAAGCATGCAGCACATAAAAAAGATATTAAAAGCCAGAGCTATGGGCAGCTTATTGTTCCTTATATTATTGTTTTTTATTGTGGGGCTTGTAAATCCGAGCTTCTGGCAGCCTACAAGTATACTGAACTGTTTTAACGATTCTGTAGTATTTACACTTCTTGCAGTAGGAATAGCATTTGTTATATTGACAGGTGAGATCGATGTATCAATAGGTGCCATACTGGGAATGTCGGCTGCTGTCGGAGCTACTATACTCAGAGACGGAGGCAATTATGCTGTTGCTGTAGCAGCGGCGCTTTTGGTGGGAGCGGTCATAGGCCTTGTAAACGGACTGGGAGTATCAGTACTTAAAATACCGTCACTTATTTTTACTCTTGGTGTAAATGGTATCGTAAGAGGAATGATATATGTCTATACAGGCGGCGCATGGGTCGAGAATCTTCCTGCCGATTATACAAGAGCGGCGAATATCATGCTTGTGGGCAACCTGACATGGTTTTACGCAGCCACTATAGTTATTGTACTTGCGGCAACCTACATCACAACAAAGACAAGACACGGAAAATATTTTACAGCGGTCGGAGATAATATCTCAGGCGCTACTCTGGTAGGAATACCTGTGGTACCCACTAAGGTTGCGGCTTATGTGCTGTGCGGAGTTTTTGCCGCGGCTGCGGGAATGGTCTATACCTCGCGTATCGGATTTATAACTCCTACAGCGGGACTTAACTATGAGATGAAGGCTATTGCGGCCTGCGTGCTTGGAGGAATTGCCCTTACAGGAGGGCAGGGAAGCCTTGTGGGTGCGGCTATAGGTGCGATAATAATGTCTTCCATAAGCAGAATACTGGTATTTTTGGGCTTTTCATCAGACTACGACAATACTATTACAGGAATAATGCTTATAGTTATTGTGGTAGTGACAACAGTTGCTCAGAATCGTGCCGTCATTAAGAACAGGCATGAGATCCTTTCGGCAAGGACTAACGGTTCAAAAAATAACAGGACAAAAACGATTGAGAAAGGAGAGGCTCGATAATGGAGAAATCTTTTCTTACAGGGATCAAAAAACTCTTTAAAAGCTGGGCGTTTGTGTTGCTTTTGATCTTACTCTTGGAAGTAGTGGTATTTGCAACCAAGAATCCGAAGTTTTTGATGCCGAGAGTACTTTTCGGAAGTATAAATGACATTATATCAATATGTATAATCTCCCTGTTTGTTACTTTTGTAATGATTACAGGGGGTATAGATATTCAGGCAGGTTCAATAGTAGGGCTCTCGTCAATAGTGGTCGGAGTTTCGTGGCAGGATGCAGGCCTTAATATTTGGATTGCGGTTGCCCTTGCTGTATTAGTTGCTGCGCTTTGCGGAGCACTTTCGGGATTTTTTGTAGCCTATTGCGATGTTCAGCCGATGGTGGTTACTTTGGGAGGAAGCTTCTTATACACAGGAATAGCTCTCTTGGTTTCAAATCTTTCTGCTACAGAGAGTTATAAGGGCATTAACGGATTTCCCGAGGCCTTCACACAGATATCAAAATATAAATTTTTTGACTTTTTACCGAGCCAGGTGGTCATATTCATAATACTTGCAATAATAGCCTACATACTTCTTCATAAGACAAAATACGGAAGAAAGATATTTCTTGTCGGCGTAAACAGAAATGCGGCTGAGTATTCAGGTATAAATACAAGGCTGATAACCATGAGCACATATGTTCTGTCGGCAATAAGTGCTTCTATTGCAGGAATAATACTTACCGCATATTTAGGCACGGCAAAATCTGATCTCGGAACCACATTTACTCTGCCTATAATCACGGCTGTGGTTTTGGGCGGTACTCTTTCCACAGGAGGAAAGGGCTCTGTGGTAGGAACAGCACTTGCGGCAGTTGTGATCGGTGTTTTGAAATTCGGGCTTCCGCTCTGCTTTGACGTATCACAGCAGTATTTGGATATCCCTGTAGGCCTTCTCTTGCTTGTGGTGGTTATCGGAAGGTCTGTATTTTCTAATCCGAAAGTGACAGCTAAGCTTCATGGAAGGAAGAAGTAAGCTGAAGCTGAATATTTCATAATGAAAAATTTAAAACAGAAGGAGGAAAGCATTATGAAAAGAAAAATCATGGCAGCAGTTCTCGCAGCATCAATGGTGCTTTCATTAGCGGCATGCTCAAGCTCTTCTAATGAGACTGAGGCTGCAGCTGAGACTGAAGCTGCTACAGAGGCAACGGAGACTGAAGCGGCAGCAGAAGAGGAGACTGAAGCAGAGGCGGAAGGAGCTGCAGACGTAAAGTCAGTTGAAGGCATGACTGTAGCTTTTATTCCCAAGGTTACAGGAAATGCATTCTTCGAGTCAGCTAATAACGGCGCTCAGAAGTATGCTGAGGAGTGGGGAATCACAGTTGATTACCAGGGAAGCTCTACAGCAGCAGTTGCAGATCAGGTACAGGTGATCAATAATGCTGTAGCTTCAGGTGCGGATGCTATCTGCATTTCTTCAGTAGACGCTACCGGACTTGATTCGGCACTTACAGAGGCTGCTGAGGCGGGTGTGCTCGTATCTACTTGGGATTCAGACGTAACCAGCAGCTGCAGAACACTTATGGTTTCTCAGGGAACACCTGATATACTTGGAAAGATGCTCGTGGATATGGGTGTTGACGCTCTTACAAAGAGAGGCCTTGATCCCGCTGCCGATCCTATCAAGTACTGCTGGCATTATTCACAGGCTACAGTTGCGGACCAGAACTCTTGGCAGGTAGCAGGTGAGGCTTATATTGCAGAGAACTATCCCAACTGGGAAAACGTTGCTCCTGACAACTACTATTCAGAGCAGGATGCTGAGAAGGCTGTAACAACAGGTGCAGCTATCCTTGAGGCTCATCCTGACATTGACCTTATAATCTGCAATGACTCAACAGCTCTTCCCGGACAGGCAAAGGCTGCTCAGAACAAGGGCCTTACAAAGGACGATGTAACTATCACAGGTTTTGCATCACCCATGTCAATGAAGGACTATGCAGAGGCTGACGTCCTTGAAGAGTGGGGACTTTGGGACTGCGGAGTACAGGGTGCTATGGGTTGCTACCTTGCAGCTTACCTTGCAGCAGGCAATGAGGTTCATGTAGGCGACACTATCGACATCCCTTCTATCGGTGTTGTTGAGGTTATGCCTAATGACGCTCTTGTTGAGGGAGATACCACAGCTGACGTTAACAACGGAGTTGTTCTTCTTCCCGAGAGACTTACATTTACAAAAGAGAACGTTAACGATTACGATTTCTAATTTTATAATAAAGCCCGAGCGGGTGTCACAGCCTGCTCGGACATTTGCAGCATAAAATATTTTACAAAAAAGGAGAATGAAACTATGGCAGATCTTGAAGGCGTAAAAATAGCAAAAGACTATCACGTAGATGTTCCTTTTGCAAATAATGAGCCCTTTTATGTAAAGGGTGCAAATAACCTCGACTGGGGTATGAAAAAACATCTGAGCAACATTTTTAACAAGAAGAGCGGCAATACAGTAATGTTTGCGTTTGACCATGGCTATTTCATGGGATCGACCGCAGGGCTTGAGAGACTTGATCTTGTAATTCCCAAGCTTCTGCCCAATATAGATGTACTTATGGGCACCAGAGGAGCCTTAAGGACCTGTGTGGATCCTGCTAACGGAAAGGGTATAGCCTTGAGAGCAACCTCGGGATCATCAATGCTTAACGAGGATCTTTCACATGAGGTCCTTGCTGTGGACATCGAGGATGCTATAAGGATGAATGCCGATTGTCTTGCGATCCAGACCTTTATAGGTGCGGACGGACAGCTTTCAAGCCTTGAAAATCTTTCCAAGGCGGTAAATCTCGGACAGAGATATTCCATCCCTGTAATGGGCGTTGTGGCTGTAGGAAAGCAGATGGAAAGGACTCCCAGATTCTTTAAGCTTGCGACACGTATACTTGCGGAGCTTGGCGCAAATATTATTAAGACCTATTATTGCGAGGACTTTGAGGAAGTGGTTGCGGCTTGTCCTGTGCCTATTGTAGTTGCCGGCGGAAAGAAGCTTCCTGAGGAAGAGGCTCTTACACTTGCTTATAATTCAATAAAGGGCGGTGCAAAGGGACTCGATATGGGAAGAAATATTTTCCAGTCCACTCATGCGGTAGAAATGAGCGCGGCTATCAGAAAGATAGTTCATGAGGGCTATACTGATAAAGAAGCATATGAATTCTTTCAGGATGCAATCAATAAATAATTATAATGAATTAATATGATGACATCGGGGAGAAGGATCTTGTCTTTCTCTCCGTTTGTTTTTATGGGGACAGTATGAGTTTAGTATTAAATGTAATAAAAATGGTGCTTCCTGTTCTTGCAATGATATTAATAGGAAGCTACGCAGGTAAAAAACAGATAATCACAAAGACAGGAATTGAAGGGATAAGGACTGTAATAGGAGATATCACGCTTCCTGTAGTCCTGTTCAATGCGTTTTTTACTGCGGAGTACAACCTTAGGATGCTCTTGGTTTTCATTTGTGTATATGCGGGATTTGCCTTGGCTCTTTTTATAGGCTTTGTATCAAAGCGATTCCTCAGGCCCTACGACAGGTTCCTGCCATTTCTGCTTACAAGTGCGGAGGGCGGAATGCTGGGATACGCCCTTTTTTCATTGCTTGCAGGTGATGAGAACACGTCAATATTCGCAATAGTGGATATCGGTCAGACGGTTTTTGCTTATACACTGTATCTGACTTTTTTGAAGCTTGCCGATGGCAAAAAGACAGGAATAAAGGATGTGGCAAAGGATGTTGTTACAAACAAGGCATGCATAGGTATGCTTTTGGGAATAGTATTGGGAGCGACCGGCATAGGAGGAGTAGTCCTTTCTTCCGAGTTTTCAGGTATAGTAACAGAGCTTATAAGCTTTATAACCGCTCCCACATCAGCCCTGATCCTTTTGATAGTGGGCTTTGACCTTCATTTTTCAAAGGAGATAATGTCTCCTGTCATAAAAACAGCGGTTCTCAGAATCGGAATAATGGCATTGCTTCTTGCGGCAGTCGGTTCAATACTTTTTACAATTACTGCCTGGGACAAGAACCTCTTCATGGCTCTTGCTCTTATGTACAGCCTTCCCGCACCGTTTATAATACCTCTTTTTGCTGATGTGGGAAAGGACGGAGCTTATGTGTCCACAGCATTATCTGTAGAGACCCTGGTAACAGTTATACTTTTCATACCGTTAGTTATATACAGTTTTATGTGATCTGTTTAAAATATTTCACGGGAGGTAATAAATATGCTTAAAGGAATTCCTAAATTATTAAGCCCTGAGCTTTTGAAAGCTTTATCAGAAATGGGACATGGCGACAGACTGGTGATTGCCGACGGGAATTTTCCCGCAGAAAGCAAGGGAAAGGATGCTATAGTCATAAGATGCGACGGACATGGCATACCGGAGATACTTGAAGCGGTGCTTACAGTTTTCCCTTTGGATGATTTTGTGGATAAGGCCGCATGGCTTATGCAAGTTCCGGGAGGCGGCGAGGAGCCTGAGATATGGAAGAAATACAGGGATATTATAGAAAAGCATGAAAGGAAGGGTACAGAGCTTCTTGCAGACATGCCTAAGCCTGAGTTTATGGAGGAAACCCGAAAAGCATATTTAATTATCGCATCGGGTGAATCGGCGCTATATGCCAATATCATGCTTCAAAAGGGTTGTGTTTAATCAGAGTGCTGCATTTAACCGGTTGAGCGGGTTGACGGACGGCTCTTTGGGTCTTATATTATACTAAGCTGTATATATTGCTGTATATATTAATGAAGAAAGCCGGAAGGAGAAAAAATGACCTATAATGGAGCTGACCTTATTTTCCCGCATCTCGGGATAGTTATAGAAAACTTGCCGAACCATATCACCGTATTCGGCTATAGGATAGCATTTTACGGAATAATCATAGGGATAGGTATGCTGCTCGGCATATGCATCGCTTGTGCTGATGCAAAAAGACGCGGGCAGGACCCTGATACATATATAGACTTTGCACTGTATGCAATAATTATTTCAGTGATCGGAGCCCGAATCTACTATGTGGCCTTTGAATGGGATTATTACAGTGCTCATCCTGCAGAGATAATAAATATACGAAACGGCGGACTTGCAATCTATGGTGGCATTATAGCCGCCTTCATCACGGCTTTTGTATATACCCGAGTAAAAAAGCTTTCATTCCTGTCACTTGCAGACACAGGAGTCCTCGGACTCATCACGGGACAGATACTCGGAAGATGGGGTAATTTCTTTAATTGCGAGGCCTTTGGGGGCTATACCGACAATCTGTTTGCGATGCGCATAAAGGAGTCTCTTGTAAATCCTTCAATGATATCTGAGGACGTGGCGGCCCATATGATAAATGACGGCGAGATAAACTACATCCAGGTTCACCCGACCTTCCTTTATGAGTCGTCGTGGAACCTCTGCGCACTCCTTTTCCTCATATGGTTTGCGTCTCACAAAAAGAAGTGGAACGGACAGGTAGCTGTTCTTTATCTTCTCCTCTACGGAATAGGAAGATTCTTCATAGAAGGATTAAGGACGGATCAGCTGCTGATCCCCGGGACAGCCATAGCTGTTTCGCAGGCTCTGTCGGCAGTGCTTGCGGTATTTTCCTTGGTGGTGCTTGTTTATATGGGCAGAAGGACGAAGGGGATGCCTTATATAAAATAAAATCATATAAGAAACGAAAAGTATCAGGTATGACCGTGTGTTATTTTGCAGCATACGGTCATTTTTTAAGAAATATCATCACTTATCTATTGCGAATTTAAGTGCAAATGCAACAACTTTCGGGACAGATATCCGAAATCCCTATATTGATTGAGAAAACATCCCCATTGTGCTATACTCTGTAGTTGTATAGGACTGTTTTTTATGCGGACTATCCCGCAAGCAGAATATAGAGAAAGGCTGAAAGCCATGCTGCATCGGCTTTCAAAACAGGTAAAAGATATGAAATTAGGAATCGTAATATATTGACCGATTTTCATAATTTCATGTATCTCTATAAAAGTCCGCAAACCCGCATGATTGCTGCATTTCTTGAAATCGCAACTTCATAAAGAAGCACATAAAACCATATAGTTTCATGCCATTTGGGTGTAAAAATGGGTGTAAAACAGTAGGTACAAATCAGAGTCCAACGCACAAATTCAGTTTATACATGTGTTAAGGCTAAGATTATTTATTATTTTAAAATTGAACAATGAACCGCAAAGGCGGCGTTTCCCACTTCCAACCCGGAAGAACAGGAACGCCGCTTTTTTTATGCCCTCATGTTACGCAGTAGGGGCAGGAAAATCTTTGATTTATGCGGCTTCCAGAGTGCGAAACCGGGAAAGCAGGGGAATGATACCTTTTCCCCTCAAATCCGCGTTCTGCTGCGTAACAAATCCACAGCAAAGGAGCTGATAAGCTATGGCAGTTTTCAGAGTGGAACGCAACACGGGATATACCGTAATGAGTAACCACCACTTACGCAACAAGGAGCTGACCTTGAAAGCAAAGGGCTTGTTGTCGCAAATGCTCTCACTTCCCGAAGATTGGGACTATACCCTTGCGGGGCTGTCCCATATCAACCGGGAGAAAATCGACGCTATCCGGGAAGCGGTGCGTGAACTGGAACGCGCCGGGTATATCGTCCGTTCAAGGGAACGCGACGCAAAAGGACGCCTGCGGGGTGCCGACTATGTGATTTACGAGCAGCCACAGCTACCGCCTAAACCGGATTTACCTACGTTGGAAAATCCAACATTGGAAAATCCAACGCAGGAAAACCCTACGTTGGAAAAACCTACGCAGGAAAATCCAATGCAATTAAATAAAGAAGTACAAAGAACTAATCTATCAAAAAAAGAAAAATCAAATACTGATACACAAAATACCCATTCCATTCCTATCCTTTCCCCTGCCCCCTCTCCCTTAGAGGGACAAGCGGCTGCGCCGCCGGAACGGAAACGAAAGGAACCGGACGACGCATACCGGGTATATGAGGAAATCGTAAAAGACAACATCTGCTATGACATTCTCAAACAAAATATGCCCTACGACCATGACCGGATAGATGAAATCGTTGACCTTATCCTTGAAACGGTCTGCACAAGGCGCAGGACAATCCGTATCGCCGGGGACGACTACCCGGCAGAGCTTGTAAAGTCAAAGTTTATGAAACTGGAAAGTGAACATATCCGGTTCGTCCTTGACTGTATGCGGGAGAACACCACGAAAATCCGCAATATCAAGCAGTACCTACGGGCGGCACTGTTCAACGCGCCGTCCACTATCGGCAATTACTACACTTCCCTTGTCGCCCACGACATGGCAAGCGGCGCACTGGCTCCGCGAAAGCCCCAGTTTGGCGACCCGGACTATTATTCATGCAATGAGGGCGAAAGCCTGTAAAACAACACAAGGAGGATTTTTTATGGCACAGAGAACCGGAGCATTGGTATTTGACGAGCTGACTGACCGTTACGACATTCGCTTTGACCTTTCCGACTACTACGGGGGCTTGCATTGTGGCGACTGTCTGGAAGTATTCGTAAGGGGAAAATGGAAGCCGACCCGTATGGAGTACGGACAGAACTGGTATCTGGTAGGCGTACGCGCCGAGGACTTGAACGGGCTTAGAGTGCGGATTTAAGGAAAGCGGCAGACACAGGGCAACCGGGAAAGGGCTGCCCTTTCTTTCTGCCCGGAAGCGAAAGGAGGACGATAATTGCAGGAGGAAGTCAACGAAAAAGTGATTGCCCTGTCAATCAAGACCGGAAAACTGTCTGCGGAAGTGCTGCAAAAATCCATGAAATTCTTTCTCTCACAGGTAAAGAAGCAGGTAAACAAGCGGCAAATGCCCCACGGCAGGCAGACCCTAAAGCAGCTTATGAAGCAGAACGCAGGCGTTTCCAATATCGAAATCACGAAGGACAATATCAAAGCCTTTGAAAGTACCGCGAAGAAATACGGGATTGACTTTGCGCTGAAAAAGGACGCGACGGAAAGCCCGCCCCGGTACCTTGTTTTCTTTAAGGCGCGGGACGCTGACGCACTGACCGCAGCCTTTAAGGAGTTTTCCGCAAAGAAGCTCTCACAGGAACAGAAGCCCTCTATCCGAAAGGCGTTAGCCGTTTTTCGGGATAAGGCGAAGCAGCTTAATGCGAACCGAGAGAAAGTCAAGAACAAGGAAAGGGGGATTGACCGTTGAACAACATAGACTTGAAAAAGCTGATTATCCCGAATATCCCCTATCTGCTCTTTGTCTGGCTCTTTGACAAGGCAGCGCAGGCATTTAGGCTGTCGCCGGGGGCTGACCTGTCGGAAAAGCTGCTTTCCCTTGGGACGGGATTTTCCGCAGCCTTTGGGGACGCCGCGCCGAGCTTACACCCTATGGACTTGCTTATCGGTATAGCGGGGGCGGTGCTTATCCGGCTGATTGTCTATTTCAAAGGCAAGAACGCGAAGAAGTACCGGAAAGGCATGGAATACGGCTCTGCCCGTTGGGGGACAGCCGAGGACATAAAGCCTTATATCGACCCGGTATTCCAGAACAACATCATTCTGACCCAGACGGAACGGCTTACCATGAACAGCCGCCCGAAGCAGCCAAAGTACGCAAGGAATAAAAACGTCCTTGTAATCGGTGGCTCCGGTTCCGGTAAGACAAGGTTTTTCGTAAAGCCGAACCTTATGCAATGCTCCGCAGGCGGCTCCAAAAACGGGGAAAATGCTATCCCCGTGAGCTATATCGTGACTGACCCGAAAGGGACTGTCCTTGTAGAGTGCGGGAAGCTCTTGCAGCGCAGCGGATACCGGATAAAGGTACTGAATACGATAAACTTCAAGAAAAGTATGCACTATAACCCGTTCGCCTATATCCGCAACGAAAAGGATATTCTGAAACTGGTAAATACCATAATCGCCAATACCAAAGGCGACGGGGAAAAATCCGGGGAGGATTTCTGGGTAAAGTCCGAACGGCTCTTTTACTGCGCCCTTATCGGCTATATCTGGTATGAAGCCCCGGAGGACGAGAAGAACTTTACGACGCTGCTTGAAATGATAAATGCGTCGGAAGCCCGCGAGGACGACCCGGAATTTCAGTCCCCGGTTGACCTCATGTTTGAACGTCTGGAAGAAAAAGACCCGGAACATTTTGCCGTCCGGCAGTACAAGAAATTCCTGTTAAGCGCGGGCAAGACACGTTCCTCAATCCTCATAAGCTGCGGGGCGCGGCTTGCCCCCTTTGACATACGGGAACTGCGGGAACTTCTGGAAACCGACGAAATGGAGCTTGACACCCTGGGCGACCGCAAGACGGCACTGTTTGTTATCATCAGCGACACGGACGACACCTTTAACTTTATCGTATCTATCCTTTACACGCAGCTTTTCAACCTGTTGTGTGATAAAGCCGACGACGTGTACGGCGGGCGGCTGCCCGTCCATGTGCGCTGCTTACTGGACGAGTTTGCCAATATCGGACAGATACCGAAGTTTGAGAAGTTAATCGCTACCATAAGGAGTAGGGAAATTTCCGCTTGTATCATCTTGCAGAGCCAGTCGCAGCTAAAGGCAATCTATAAGGACAACGCCGATACCATAGTCGGCAACTGCGACACCACCCTTTTCCTTGGCGGCAAGGAGAAAACCACGCTGAAAGAAATGTCGGAGCTTTTGGGGAAAGAAACCATTGACAGCTTCAACACTTCCGAAACCAGAGGACGGGAGCAGTCCCACGGGCTGAACTACCAGAAGTTAGGCAAGGAGCTTATGACACAGGACGAAATCGCCGTCATGGACGGCGGGAAATGTATCTTGCAGCTACGGGGTGTGCGCCCGTTCTTTTCGGATAAGTACGACATTACAAAGCACCCAAATTATAAATACCTTGCCGACTACGACAAGAAAAATACCTTTGATGTGGAACGGTACATGAAACGCCGCCCCGCAATCGTGAAGCCGGACGAGCCATTCGACTGTTACGAAATCAACGAAGCAGATTTGCAGGAGGACACAGGAAATGAATAGACGTATTAGAAAGAAAGTAGCAAAGCGCAGGCTTGAAGAAGCGATACGGCGGCTGATTGACTATGCGCTTGAACAGGCACAAAAAGAGGAAGAAATCAAGCGGCGTTTTCTGGAAAACTATGACCGCTATTACAGAGAACGGACACAGAGGAAGGAGGAATTACAGCAACCGACTACATAAAGATTGGCTACATGATACGCGCACCCACTGGAAAAATCCATGTTCCCCTCACATTTACAACTGAATACCGCTGCACCGCAGACATTTAGGCGGCGCAGGGACTTATGACCGCGGCAGTTACCAAAACTGACCGCCGTTTTTTATGCCCTTTTTTCGGGCAGCCGCAGACGCGGCAGGAAAGGAGAACTCTATGGAATTTTTCAACAGCGCAATCGAAGTTTTACAGACCCTTGTTATCGCACTGGGAGCCGGACTTGGTATCTGGGGCGTTATCAATCTGCTTGAAGGATACGGCAATGACAACCCCGGCGCGAATGCTCATGTACGGTAAGGAAGCAAGCAACCGAAAACAAGAGATAGACCGCCAGCACTACA